>NZ_QNVY02000020.1 GCF_003314435.2 Flavobacterium petrolei
AAGCCGTTACGCCTTCTTTGCCGTGTGCGTCATTTTCACCCTCGCCAGCCTGCCTTTTATCGAACATGAGTGGTTATGGCCGATTACGGTGGTCACGGGCGTGTTGAGCCTGATCGGCCTGTTCGACCTGCTGCAAAGCCCCCACGCGGTGCGCCGCAACTACCCGATCCTGGGCAATATCCGTTACCTGGTGGAAGCCATCCGCCCGGAAATCCGCCAGTACCTGCTCGAATCCGACAGCGACGCCCTGCCCTTCTCCCGGGCCCAGCGTTCGCTGGTGTATTCACGCGCCAAGAATGAAAGCGCCGACAAACCCTTCGGCACCCTGATCGACGTGTACCAGTCGGGCTTCGAGTTCATCGGCCACTCCATGCGCCCCGCGCCGTTGAGCGACCCCAGCGCCTTTCGCGTGATGGTCGGCGGCCCGCAGTGCAAGCAGCCGTACTCGGCGTCCGTATTCAACATCTCGGCGATGAGCTTCGGCTCGTTGAGCGCCAACGCGATCCGCGCGTTGAACCAGGGCGCCAAG
>NZ_QNVY02000021.1 GCF_003314435.2 Flavobacterium petrolei
TACCATGAAGGAAGCCTACAACCTCATGGAAGGAAGAGCAGTGAATAAAGATTTAACCAGTAAAGAAGGTCAGGTCTATAACACATGGGTACAAATGGATTTTAAGGAATCTGACAGTGCGGGCAATTTCAAACTGAATCAATATCATCAAAATTATGGGTATGATTTAGAGGCAGCGCTGTCCAAACATCCAATCAAGGAACTGGATACTGCTAAGTTTAAAGAAGATTTAATGGATTCCCTGAAAAAAGGAAACTTACAATCGGCCACTTTCTTGAAAGACGGTAAAGAAGTCAAGCATTATATTGAAGCTAATCCACAGTTTAAAACTATCAATGCCTACGATGGAAATCTTAAACGCATTGACAACCGCCAGACGAAAGAGGAAAAGCAATCAGAAGGACAAAATACCTCACAGAAGCAGGATAATAAAAAACAGAGTCAAAATACTAATGACGATGGACCTGCTGCTCCCCAGGAAGCCAAAAAGAGAAAAAGAAAACAGTCTAATTCAATGTAGATTTTG
>NZ_QNVY02000022.1 GCF_003314435.2 Flavobacterium petrolei
CACGATAAATAAACATGATTAAATCAGCATCTTGCTCTATTGAACCTGATTCACGTAAATCTGAGTTAATAGGACGTTTATCACTACGTTGCTCCAAGCCACGGTTTAGCTGAGATAGCGCAACAACTGGCACTTGTAATTCTTTGGCTAAGGCTTTAAGAGAACGTGATATTTCGGCTATTTCTAAGGTACGGTTATCAGAAAATTGTGGCGCGCGCATAAGCTGCAAGTAGTCAATCATAATCATACTGATACCACCATGGTCACGATGTATTCTTCGCGCTCTTGAGCGAACTTCTGTTGGTGTTAACCCGGCAGCGTCATCAATAAACATTTTACCTTTTTCCATCAACAAGCCCATGGTTGACGACAAGCGTGCCCAATCTTCATCTTCTAATTGACCGGTACGAATTTTAGTTTGATCAATACGCCCTAAAGAAGCCAGCATACGCATCATAATTTGATCGGCGGGCATCTCTAAACTAAAAATAAGCGCGGGATGC
>NZ_QNVY02000003.1 GCF_003314435.2 Flavobacterium petrolei
TAGCTGTGCTTACATTGGTAAAGCCTAAAGTAACCGTGATGTCTGTCGCTGATGGGTTACTCAAGCTCACTGGGAAACTCAAGATGCCGCCTTCTGCTATAATCGCATCTCCAATAGTAACTGTTGGTGCATTGTCATTGTCTGTAATAGTTCCCGTTGCCGTATCGGTTGTGGACCCTACTGTTCCTGTAGTACTTGTGATTCCTACTGTGAAGGTTTCTGTAGATTCTGCAATCGGGTCCTCTGTTGTTGCTACTGTTGCTGTAGCCGTGGTAGCGCCCGCTAAGAATGTTACTACTACTGGTGTAGTGGTGTAATCTCCGTTAGCTGTGCTTACATTGGTAAAGCCTAAAGTAACCGTGATGTCTGTAGCCGAAGGGTTACTCAAGCTCACTGGGAAACTCAAGATGCCGCCTTCTGCTATAATCGCATCTCCAATAGTAACTGTTGGCGCACTTTCATCATCCGTAATGGTTACCGTAGCGGTTTGCACACCACTTTCTGTTCCGCCTGTTACTGTAGCGATATCTACAATTACCGTTTCCGATCCTTCGAAAATAATATCATCCGTAGGGTCAACTGTTACTGTTCCTGTGGTGGATCCCGCAGGAATCGTTATTGTGGTTACTCCTGTTGCATAATCTGTTCCGTTGACAGCTGTGCCTGTATAAGCCAAGGTAATAACTGTAGCTGTTGTACTTGGGTGGCTCAACGTGGCAGTGATGATCGCTGAAGTAACTGCGTTTTCCGCAATACTTGTAGTTCCTGTTAAGCTTACCGTTGGCGCACTTTCATCATCCGTAATGGTTACCGTAGCGGTTTGCACACCACTTTCTGTTCCGCCTGTTACTGTAGCGATATCTACAATTACCGTTTCCGATCCTTCGAAGATAATATCATCCGTAGGGTCAACTGTTACTGTTCCTGTGGTGGATCCCGCAGGAATCGTTATTGTGGTTACTCCTGTTGCATAATCTGTTCCGTTGACAGCTGTGCCTGTATAAGCCAAGGTAATAACTGTAGCTGTTGTACTTGGGTGGCTCAACGTGGCAGTGATGATCGCTGAAGTAACTGCGTTTTCCGCAATACTTGTAGTTCCTGTTAAGCTTACCGTTGGCGCACTTTCATCATCCGTAATGGTTACCGTAGCGGTTTGTGTGCCTAATTCAGTTGCACAGCCACCTGAAACAATAGTAATATCAGCAATGACAGTTTCTGGCCCTTCAAATATACTATCATCCGTCGGGTTAATTGTAACTGTTCCTGTGGTTGATCCTGCTGGTATTGTAATTGTTGTATTACTTGCAGTATAATCTGAATTGATCGTTGCTGTTCCTGTGTAAGAAATAGTAACTAAAACATCAGTAAACGTTGGTGTCGATAAAGTTGCTGTTAAGTTAACTCCAGTACCAGAATTTTCATTAATTGAAGTCGTACCTATTAAGGTTACAGTTGGAGCATTTACAGCTACCGTTGACGTTGATGTCAATGGTCGACTACAAGTTCCATTACTTACATTAGTAAGATTTAAAGTAGTATTTGATGTTACTGATGGTATTGTAATAGTGACTGTTCCTCCTGATCCAATTGTTGCAGTTCCAGATGCTGCACCTGTATAATTTACAGTATTTCCTGCCATTCCAGTTATAGTGAAAATTGCATCAGCACCAGAACAAATTGGACTATTAGAAGTTAGTGTTGCTGCAACTGGTAAAGCATTTACCGTTACCGTTGAAGTTGCTGTTAATGGACGACTACAAGTACCATTACTTACGTTAGTAAGATTTAAAGTTGTATTTGAAGTTACACCAGTTACAGTAACATTAACTGTTCCACCTGTCCCAATAGTTGCTGTTCCAGATGCTGCACCTGTATAATTTACAGTATTTCCTGCCGCTCCAGTTATAGTGAAAATTGCATCAGCACCAGAACAAATAGGACTATTAGAAGTTAGTGTTGCTGCAACTGGTAAAGCATTTACCGTTACCGTTGCAGTTGCTGTTAATGGACGACTACAAGTACCATTACTTACGTTAGTAAGATTTAAAGTTGTATTTGAAGTTACACCAGTTACAGTAACATTAACTGTTCCACCTGAACCAATAGTTGCTGTTCCAGATGCTGCACCTGTATAAGTTACAGTATTTCCTGCCGTTCCAGTAATAGTGAAAATTGCATCAGCACCAGAACAAATAGGACTATTAGAAGTTAGTGTTGCTGCAACTGGTAAAGCATTTACCGTTACCGTTGCAGTTGCTGTTAATGGACGACTACAAGTACCATTACTTACGTTAGTAAGATTTAAAGTTGTATTTGAAGTTACACCAGTTACAGTAACATTAACTGTTCCACCTGATCCTATTGTCACAGTTCCTGATTGGGCTCCTGTGTATGTAACTGTATTATCCGCTGTTCCAGTAATTGTAAAGACTGCATTTGAGCCTGAACAAATAGGACTATTAGAGGTCAGAGTTGCTGCAACAGGTAATGAATTTGGCGTGGTACTGGCACTAGTTGAGTTATTAGCAGTATTAGAATCATTAGACGAACTTATTGTAGCAACGTTATTATAATTTCCTGATGCATTAACTCGAGCTGTTATTACTAAAGTAGCGCTTTGTGAATTATTTAGGCTCCCAATAGCCCAATTACCACTTGAATTAGTATAAGTACCAATACTAGGTGTTGCGGAAACAAAATTATATCCTGTTGGTAACAAATCTAGAACGGAAACCCCAGTTGCATTACTAGGACCATTATTTGTTGCAGTAATTGTAAAAACAACATTCGAAGATATACATGGACTGGAAATATTAACAGTTTTTGTTACAGAAACATCACCACAAATGTTTACCGGTACAGGCGAAGATTCTGCTATAGCGCCACACGATAAAGTTGATGAAACAGAATAACTTCCAGTTGTAGTTGTTGTATAAGTGTTTGAATTAGCCCCCGGGATAGGATTACCATCTAAAAACCATTGGTAGGGTTCAAAACCCGGTGTTGTTGACAGGATTGCACTGGTAGAGCAGCTGGATCCTGTATCAGGCACTACAGTAGGAGTTTCAGGAAGTTCAGTGAAACTTGAAAATATTGCGGCCATTGAAGAACCATTGCCCTGCTGTACTATCCCAACAGTCATTTTAGCTAAACTTTGAATGCTAATAAAATTCGGATTGGTAATTTGAGTATTGGTGAAATCAATTAAATACCAAGTAGAAGTACCTAACTGTCTTCTAACTCCCGCTATAGTTTCTATATTGACTCCATTGACATTCACCAATGCCGTAGCGCTTGGTAGAAGTATGTATCCAAAATAGTTCATACTTCCGTTATTGTAATTTAAAAATTTAGAAGTCTCAATAAAATTAGATCCACCACATTGGGATACAGGTGCAACATTTGTAACATCAACTTCACAACCCTCAGCGGTACCAGAGTAAACAGCAACTTTTTTGTTACTAACAATTCTAGATGCGGAAAAAGCTGCACCAGTTCCGTGTTTGTAAGTATAAAAACCTCCAGCGAGAGCAATATTAACAGGTAAAGTGCTTGATAAAACGCCTGTTTCTGTAAATTGTTCAATTGTTAAAACTGTATTTGCTTCCGTAGCAACAACTGTAGTTTGTTCTGCTGTTGAATTACCCCGGCCTTTATAAATTATGTATTCCTTTCCTAAATTTGATATTGGAGCAACTTGATCTAAAGTACCGTCACCACAAGCCTCGGGAGCATCAATTTTAAAACCAGTATTGACTACTGCTGGTCCAGATGTTTCAACTAATGAACCTAAAACACTTTCAAACAAATAACTTTGTCCAGCATTTAAAGTCACAACTGTGACTCCATTTATTTTAACAGAAGTGTTATTGTTTATTGCCATAACACTATAAACTGGTACTTGTACTGGATCAGTTGGTTTACTTTTGATAATGTTTCTGTAATATCCAACTCTAAAACTTATACCTAGACCTGCATCACCAAAACTGGTTAATGCGGCGTTTCCTTTGATATAATCAGCATCAGCACCACTTACTTGGTCTGACGCAATATTTCTTACATTCACCGATACGGGAGCTGTAGCGGTAATGTTTAGTCCAATTGCAGGTAATGCAACATTAAGTGCATGATATTTTAAACCTGCAAAAACAGGTTTGCCAACAAATCGATATGCAACTGGAGTTCCTTTTACAGTGCTCAATGTAACTATTAAAGTTCCATCACTTTTTTTAACAGCAACTGAAACTGCCGAAGTGGATTCCGTTGAAATAACGATTTCATTTGCATCACTGAAGTAATTCCACGGAGCTGGAGCGATATAATGTTGCTTATAATACTGCGCATGAGTACTCTGAAACGCAATTATTAGAAAAAATACAAAAAAGAAATTCTTTACAGAGGTAAAATTTATCATGTATATTTGGGTATTAGAAAATAGTATTATTAATATTTTATTTACGAAAAAAAATAGTGTTTAGTTTTTTAATCTGTCTAATTTATTGGACAACTTAAAAGCACTAAATTCTTTTGTGGATAAATATTGATGGTTTGGCAATAAGTAAAAATAGTCACGGCTAATTCGTTAGAGAATTTATGACAAATTTGTATGGAGTACAAATAGAACAAAGTTATAGTATCAAAAAATTTGTTTAAAATAAAGGTAAAATAAGACACTGTAAAAGAGATAATAAAAGTAAAGTTCTTCATATATTGAATTTTATATTTTAAATCTGTTTTGTAAACTTAATTATCACTTACAATAATTAATTGTTAAGGATTACAAAAAAAAATCCAAAATCAATGTTTAATTACACAATACCCTGCAAATGTAAGTATTTATACAATTACTAGTGATAACCCCAAAAAAAAAAAGACTAAATAAGAGCTTTATTCGACAAAATGTATTATTTATTCGTTATAAAACACCATTTTAAAGCCTCAAATTGCTAATTGAAGTAAAAATATAGGACGATTTATTAATTTACAGGCTATTAATCCCATATAAAAGCACAAAAAACTGACTCTTTATCGCTAAGTAGTCAGTTTTTTTTATAGTATTAAACTTGTAAATAATATGTTAATATGGCGTACCTTCTATGGATTAAGCTTACTATTTTTTCGGCTAAAACCAAAATAAACCACCAATCCAATCAAAAGCCAAATTCCAAAATAAATCCAATTCCAAACACTTAATTCTGCCATCATATACAAACAACAAATCAAGCCTAATAATGGAATTAATGATAAATTTGATTTAAAAGACCAAACTGATAATCCAGCTAAAACAATTAGGAAAATCCACATTGGAATTTTATGTTTAAACAAACTAAAACCACTTTCATACTTCACAGCGTCTGCAATTGGCAAACCAGCTATAATACTGGAATATTTTGCATCATCTTGGTATTGACTTAATAAAAGCTCTAAGTCAGGAGTTTCATCTGTGCTGTTTTTCGCATCGATACGTACTAAATACTCGTATACTTTTTGAGTTTCTTCTTTGTTTAACGATGTGATAATATCCGATGAACTGTTGATCTGTGTTTCATTAGTAATAAAATCCATAGTCGCTTTTTCATTGTAACCAAAAGCAAATACTAATCCAATAATAATGAAAACTGGCAATATGTATTTTGAATTTACATAAGGAGTTTTGAATTTCCCACGAGGGATATCAGTTCTGTTTTGTAACACTAAAACTCCGGCACAAACCAATACAAAGGCGAATAAAGTTCCAATACTGCACAAATCCGTAACTAGTGTTAAATTCAAAAACAAAGCCGGCACTGCTACAACAAAACCCGTTACGATTGTAGCGTAGGAAGGCGTTTTATATTTTGGATGCACTTTTGAGAAACGTTTTGGCAACAAACCATCACGACTCATACTCATCCAGATACGCGGTTGTCCCATTTGGAAAACCAATAAAACACTAGCCATAGCCACAACTGCACTTACCGCAATAATTCCCGACATCCATTTCAGATCTAATTTTTCAAATACAAAAGCCAATGGATCACCTACATTCAATAGGTCATAAGAAACCATTCCAGTTAAAACTAACGCAATTGCAATATATAAAATGGTACATATAATTATGGCCCACATCATTCCTCTTGGTAAATCGCGTTGTGGATCCTTACATTCTTCTGCTGTTGTTGAAATAGCATCAAAACCGATGTAAGCAAAAAACACTGCTGAAACTCCTTTTAAAACTCCTGTAACACCATTAGGTGCAAATGGATCCCAATTAGCAGTATCTACATAGAAAACACCAACAGCAATTACTAAAAGAACGATACATAATTTGACAACAACCATGATATTACTCGCATTTCGAGACTCTTTCATCCCGCGGTAAATTAATGCTGTGATTAAAACGATAATTAATAATGCTGGAAGATCTGCTACAAAATGAAATGAACCAATAACAGGTGAAGTTGTCCAGGCGGTATAAGCATCTTGCAAAGCAGGACTTAAGTTGGCATATTCTTTTCCTCCTTGCATTAGTGCCGTGGCATCATCAAATCCTCTGGAAGCAGACAAGAAATCCATCTGAACCCATTGCGGCAAATGAAGACCACCACTCTCCAGTAAACTTGTAAAATAATCACTCCACGATATGGCAACCGTTATATTACCAACCGAATATTCCATAATCAAAGCCCAACCAATAATCCACGCTATAATTTCGCCAAAAGCAACATAAGAATATGTATAAGCACTTCCGGAAACGGGAACCATCGAGGCAAATTCAGCATAAGCAAAAGCAGCAAAACTACACGCAATAGCAGTGAATAAGAATAAAAAGATAACCGCAGGGCCTCCATCAGCACTTGCTTTTCCAATGGTACTAAAAATACCTGCCCCTACAATTGCAGCGATTCCAAAAGCAGTCAAATCTCGTGCAGTCAAGTGTTTTCCTAGGACATTGTGTCCATCAGCATTATTTTTTTCAACTTGTTTTAATATATCTTGTACTGTTTTTTTTCTAAATAAACCTTTTAACGCCATATTGTAAATTTTATCATTAAAAATTAATATACTGTAAATTATATGTTTTTATGTTAGATATTATGCAAATAATCTTCAAAAATCAAAAGTATAAAACAAATTGAACTAATGCCGTTTCTCCAACTATTTTTTTTTATTATTTTTTAAAACCTTTAAAATGATTTATTTATTGATTTAAAAAGTCAAATAAATCAATTTCAGCACTATAAAAAATAAATTCAATAAAACTAAAAAACATTTTTCCGCTTCTGATAAATGTCTTCATTTTTTACTGACTATTTCAAACAGCTCCTTAAAATGGTCACCGGATGCAATGCTTTTCTACTCGTTCCATCAAAAATCTGGTGGCGACAACTGGTTCCCGCAGCAGCAATAGCCGTCGTCGGTTCAGTCGCTCTAATTTTTGGAAACAACGTATCTTCTCCCATTTGCATGCTGATTTCATAATGTTCTTTTTCATATCCAAAAGATCCTGCCATACCGCAACATCCCGAATTATAAATAGTAACCGAACTGTTTTTGGGTACATTCAACATCGCAAAAGTCGCTTCCATCGTACTCAATGACTTTTGATGGCAATGTCCGTGAATTTTTATTGTTTTCTTTTCTTCAGAAAATTGCTCTGCATTGATTTTACCTTTTGTAATTTCATTTTTGAAAAACTCTTCAATCGTAAATACATTTTTGGCTAATTTTTCGGCACCTTCTTTATCGTCAGCCAATCGAATGTATTCGTCCCTAAAGGTCAATATTGCCGAAGGTTCTATTCCTATCAAAGGGAAATCAGCAGTACTATAATTCGAGAAAATTTCAACATTTATATTCGCAATTGCTTTTGCTTCTTCTAGAAAACCTTTCGAGATAAAAGCTCTCCCACTTTCTTCATGATCTACCAGAATCACTTCATAACCTAATGCTGTCAATAATTCATATGCATCAATTCCAACCGAAACGTCATAATAATTAGTGAATTCATCACAAAACAAACATACTTTTCCGTTGACAAAAGAATCACTTGGCGCCTGATTCCAATTTTTCTCGTACCACTTTCTAAAAGTCTTTGGAGCCAAAAGTGGTACTTCTCTTTTGGAAGCAATTCCCATGCTATTTTTTACCAAAGGCAAATTCACCATAAAATTCGTAAACTTTGGAGTGATACTTCCCAATCCATTCAGTTTAGCATTAAAAGCAAATATTTTATTGCGCCATGAAAATCCATTTGCTTTTTGATATTGGTACAAAAACTCCGATTTCAAAGCCGCTACATCCACATTACTGGGACATTCGCTGGCACAAGCTTTGCAACTTACGCACAACTCAAATACTTTATACAATTCTTCGTGGTCGAATTTGTTGTCTTTCTCTGAATGTGTAAGGTATTCCCGCAGCGCATTAGCTCTGGCGCGAGTCGTATCTTTTTCATTTCGGGTAGCACGGTAACTGGGACACAAAGTTCCGCCAGCCGAAGGTAATTTTCTACAATCACCGGAGCCATTGCATTTTTCCGCGGCACGCAAAATTCCCATACTATCCGAAAAATCCTGAATTGTTTGTATTTCCGGTTCCACTCTGCCCGCTTCCACCCGAAGATTCTCATCCATTTTGAAAGCATTTACAATTTTACCTACATTCAAAATAGTGTTAGGATCAAAGGCATGTTTGATTCTTTTTAATAATTCATAATTCTTATCCCCAATCATAAAAGGCAAAAACTCACCACGCACAATTCCGTCTCCGTGCTCTCCACTCAAGGATCCTCTGTATTTTTTGACCAAAATAGCAACTTCGGTTGCGATGTTTCTAAATTGGTGCAATCCCTCTGTTGTTTTTAAGTTTAAAACTGGTCGCAAATGCAATTCTCCGGCACCTGCATGTGCATAATAAATCGCGCTCTGACCGTGGCGTTCCATCATGGCGGAGAATTCGGCAATATAATTGGGTAAATCACTCAACTCAACTGCGGTATCTTCAATAGAATCCGCCGCTTTATTATCACCAACAATACTTCCTAAAAGTCCAAGACCTGCTTTTCGCAACTCGTTAATTTTATCAATATCTGCTCCGTAAATTTTGGGCAAAGCATACCCAAAATTGTTTCTTTCCAAATCGGCTATTAAATCATTAGCTTGTCTTTCGGCATCTTCCAGACTGCTATGCGACGCCACTTCGAGCATGATAACTGCTTTTGGTTCCCCTTGAATAAAAAATCTGTTTTTAGCTTGCTCTCTGTTGGTTTTGGTACAATTCAATATTGTATCATCCATCATTTCGCAGGTATACAAATGATGTTTCATCGCTGTAACTACAGCTTCCAAACTTTCCTGAATCGTATGAAAATGAGCCACCACCATAACATTATATGTTGGCGGTACATGATCTGCTTTTAACGTAATTTCCGTGGTAAAAGCTAGCGTTCCTTCGCTTCCGCAAAGGAGTTTCCCTAAATTTATAGTATTTTCGGTTCCTCCAAAAAGTTCTGATTTCAATAATAAATCAATTGCGTATCCCGTATTTCGTCTGTGGATTTCAGGTTTTGGAAATTCTTTTATAATCTCTTTTTGGTTTTCTGTATTCGAAAGTTCCTCATAAATGGTTTTGTAAATAGAACTTTCAAGCGTGTTTCCTTTTGTTTTTTCAATGAATTCCGCCGAAGTCAGTTCTTTAAATACTGCCAAAGTCCCATCACTCAAAATCGCTTTGATTTCCACTATTTTATCGCGGGTCACTCCGTACCTAATAGAAGTAGTTCCCGACGAATTATTGCCTACCATCCCTCCTATCATACAGCGATTTGAGGTTGAAGTATTGGGGCCAAAAAATAATCCGTGTTCTTTTAAATACAAATTCAGTTCATCCCGAATTACTCCCGGCTGCACGGTAACCGTTTTTTTTGCAGAATCAAAAGCGACAATCTTAGTAAAATGTTTTGAAACGTCTACAATTATTCCATTACCTACTGTTTGACCAGCTAAGGAAGTTCCAGCAGTTCTGGGCGTAATTGAAATTTTATTTTTTGCTGCAAAGCGAATAATTTTAACAATATCATCCTCTGATTTTGGAATCGCTACAGCAACTGGCATAATTCGATACGCGGAAGCATCTGTGGCATACAGTGTTTTATGGAGATCATCATATAAAAGTGTTCCTTCTAATGACTGAGATAATTGTTCTAACTGAGGCGTGATTGACATGTAGTGAAGTAAATTGCTGTTGTGCTTACAAATATAAAATATCGTACCAAATAAATAACTGATTTAAGTATTAAAACCCATTGATGGATTTAAAATATTCGACTTTTAATAGCAGCCAGTGGTTTTCAAAAAAAATTTATAAGCACATGTTACCACTTTCAATAAAGTAATCAAAGAGATAAAAAGGTACAAAAAAAGAATAAATATGTTTTCAATAATTAATTTTAAAGTCATAAAATCGATTGAAATTCACAACGTAATCTAAAATAATTTTCAAGAAAAAATTAAGAAGTACTTGTGACTGCTCTATGATTTAATATGCCAATAAACACTAAACATTAAGCAAAATAAATCCTTGTAACGAATTCAAATTCAAATCGCTATGTGACATTTATCACATACTATAATTAATACTAAAATAATTATTTTCTTATGATAATTGTCACTTTAGATTAAATATGTGCCCCCTAATTTTGCCCTATCAATAATTAAAAAAACACATGATTATGAAAATCGAACAAATTTATACCGGATGTATTGCTCACGCAGCCTATTATTTAGAAAGTAACGGAGAAGCGGCCATTTTTGATCCGTTACGCGAAGTGCAACCTTACATTGATAGAGCATTTAAAGACAATGCCAAAATTAAGTACATTTTTCTGACTCATTTCCACGCTGATTTTGTTTCAGGACATTTGGATTTAGCCAATAAAACAAATGCAAAAATTGTCTATGGCCCAACAGCAAAACCGGCTTATGAAATTATTACTGCCCAAGACGGACAAATTTTTGAAATTGGAAATTACAAAGTGAAAGTGATTCATACACCGGGACACACCATGGAAAGTACTACTTTTCTGTTGATTGATGAAAACGGAAAAGAACATGGAATTATAACCGGCGACACCTTGTTTATTGGGGATGTAGGGCGCCCGGATTTAGCGCAACATGTTGTTGCTGATCTAACACAAGACAAATTAGCACGTCATTTATACCATTCGCTGCGAACTAAAATAATGCCTTTATCTGATGATTTAATCGTTTATCCTAACCACGGTGCAGGTTCAGCTTGCGGAAAAATGATGAGCAAAGAAACTACGGATACTTTGGGCAACCAAAAGAAAACCAATTACGCCTTGAACCCGAAGATGACCGAAGACGAGTTTGTTACTGCTGTATTGACCGGATTAACGAATCCTCCAGCCTATTTCCCTGCCAATGTGTTGCTGAATATAAATGGTTATGACAGTTTGGATGCGATACTAAAAAAAGCAAAAACACCATTAAATCCAACCGAATTTGAAGTTGTGGCAAATGAAACCAGAGCTTTAGTATTAGATACACGTGACGCATCTGAATTTGCTAAAGGATTTATTCCGAACAGTATTAACATTGGTTTAGATGGAAGTTTTGCAATGTGGGTGGGAGAAATGATTGCTGATATTAAACAAGAAATCTTATTAGTCACAGAAATTGGTAAGGAAGAAGAAAGTATGGTGCGCCTTTCGCGTATAGGGTACGATCATACTATTGGCTACTTGAACGGTGGAATTACTTCTTGGAAAAAGGCAGGTTTTGAATTGGATACGGTAAATAGAATTACGGCCAAACAACTGGAAGACACTGTTGATTTTGATGCAACACTAATTTTTGATGTCAGAAAGAAAAGCGAATTTTTATCGGAACATCTTATTGGAGCAATAAATGTTCCCTTAAACGAAATTAACAATCACTTGGCAGAATTTCCAAAAGACAAAAAATTTATTTTGCATTGTGCCGGTGGATATCGCAGTATGATTGCTGCCTCAATTTTAAAACAACGTGGATGGGATAATTTTGTTGACGTCATTGGTGGATTTGCCGAAATCAAAAACACCAATCTTTTAACATCTGATTATGTTTGTCCAACGACATTACTGTAAATAATTCAAAGGTTTTTAAATCAAAAGAGATTTCCTGAAAATGGCAATCTCTTTTTTTGTTATGTGATATAAGTTACCATACCTACAAAATGCGTGAGCTACTTTTGAAAAAATAATTGAAAGTAACATGAGAAATACAATCCTGACAATTGCAATTTTAAGTATGACAATAGGTTGTAAGAAAGAAGAAACTGCAACCCCGATTCCAGAAAAAAAAACACCAACAGAACAACTAATTTCCGGAAATCAACGTTTTATTGAAGAAAAATCTATTCATCCGCATCAAGACAAAAAAACAGTGCTAAAAAACCAAAATGAACAACATCCTTTTGCAGTAGTACTATCTTGTTCTGACAGTAGAGTTTCTCCTGAAGTATTATTTGACCAAGGATTAGGCGATCTTTTCGTCATTAGAAATGCAGGAAACTTAATTTCAGATATTGACATGGGAAGTATTGAGTATGCCGTAGAACATCTTGATGTGAAATTAATTATTGTTTTAGGTCACACAGAATGTGGTGCCATTAAAGCCTATATCGAAGATAAAGATAATTTATATAAAAAACATTTGAATCACATTGATGATATTGTAGCCACTCTTGCCGAGGAAAAAGAAGAACAGGCCGAAGAAAAAAAAATGCCGAAGGAAAAAAATTTATTGGGTTCTATAAATGCTAACATTGAACATTCAAGCAGGCTTATTCAGGAAAATTCTATTATAAAAGAGCACAAAACTAAAATTATTTCCATGCGCTATGATGTGCATACAGGCAAAATAATTCAGTTATAAACTGCTATGTAACATTAGTCACCAAATTTAAAGAATTCATGCATTAATTTTGTCCTATAAATTAGAAACTTAAAAATAAACGATATGTATTTTCAACACATTTACGACAAAAGTCTTGCTCAGGCAAGTTATTTTATTGGCTGTCAAAAAGCAGGAGTAGCCGCAGTTATCGATCCTAAAAGGGATGTAGATACCTATCTTGAAATTGCCAAACAGAACAATATGAAAATTACTCATATTTTAGAAACACACATTCATGCTGATTTCCTTGCAGGTTCCAGAGAGCTAGCCGCTTTGACTGGAGCAGAAATGTATCTTTCAGCGGAAGGCGGACCCGATTGGAAGTATGAATTTCCTCATGTTGACGTAAAAGATGGTGATGTTCTAAAAGTAGGAAACTTAAAAATAGAAGTAGTTCACACACCAGGACATACTCCGGAAAGCATCAGTTTTCTGTTAACAGATACGCCTGCCAGCGAAGAGCCTGTCATGTTGTTCACTGGTGATTTTGTATTTGTCGGTGATGTAGGAAGACCTGATTTGCTAGAAAAAGCCGCAGGAATCAAAGGAACGCAGGACATTGGTGCCAAACAAATGTATCAATCTATCACTAAATTTGATGCATTACCTGAATACATTCAAGTTTGGCCTGGTCATGGTGCAGGTTCAGCTTGTGGAAAAGCATTAGGAGCTGTACCAAGCACGACTGTGGGTTATGAAAAAATAAGAAACTGGGCTTTTCAACATAAAAATGATGAAGCTGGTTTTGTAAAATATTTATTGGAAGACCAACCGGAACCACCGAAGTATTTTGCAATGATGAAAAAACTGAATAAAGTAGATCGTCCGCTGCTTACTGCTGTTCCTAAATTGAAAAAATTAGATTACACTGAATTATCCGCGGATTTAGCCAAAGGCACTAAATTGATAGATGCCAGAGATAAAACAGAATTTTCTAAAGGATTTATTCCGGGAAGTATCAATATTCAGGGGAACAATTCTTTTGCTACTTGGGCAGGATGGTTTCTTACGTATGAAGAACCTTTTATCTTGCTTGCCGATGAGTCACAATTGGATGATTTGACCAGAAAACTAATGAGAATAGGACTAGACAATATTCAAGGCTACGTTCCTTCTACAAAAATATGGGAAGAAAATGGCGGTTCTTTAGAAACTGTAAATCAAATTTCATTAGAAGAATTTAAAACGCTACAACAAGAAAAAGACGTTCAGGTGGTTGACCTGCGTGGCGCTGCTGAATACAATGCAGGTCACATAAAAGGAGCTGACAATGTATTTGTAGGAACTTTAGTAAATAATTTAAACAAAATAAGTAAAGATAAAAAAGTGCTAATCCATTGCCAGGGTGGCGATAGAGCAGCAATCGCTTATTCATTATTAGCGCGAAATGGTTATAAAAATGTTCTCAATTACTCTCCAGGAATGAATGAATGGGTGAGCCAAAACAATCCAATTGAATACTAAAAAAAGAATTATGTTCGCAATTTTTAAAAATCTGTTTTCAAAAAAAGACAACACACAAATGGAAAAATTAATAAAAGAAGGTGCGTTCCTTGTAGATGTTCGCACACCAGCAGAATTCGCGGAAGGTCATGTAAAAGGATCTACCAACACTCCTTTGGATCAAGTTGCGAGTCAATTAGCAAAATTTAAAGGAAAAGAGCAAATTATTGTTTTCTGCCGAAGTGGGAATCGCAGTGGTCAAGCCAAAATGATTTTAGAACAAAATGGCTTCAAAAATGTGATCAATGGTGGTACTTGGCAAGATGTCAACGAAGCAATAAGCAAATAAACAGCAGTTGTTTTAAAAAATAGTGTGTGCAGTTTAAAACAAGAAAAGTATTTGTTTTAAACTGCACACTTATTTAATAGGCAATCAGAATTAGAGGACGATAAAGATACTTTGATTTTCCTGTAATTATTAAATACTGGAAAAACAGTTGATTTTTTAAATTGATTTAAATAAAGAAGTAAATTTGATAGTCATCTAAAAATTAGGAATAACAGACATTTTGAAAAAAATCAGAAAAATAACATACTATGGAAGAGAAAAAACCAGCAAACAAAGACTTAATTTTAAGAGAGAAATTAGCTTTGCAACGAACAACATTGGCTAATCAATCTACTTTTCTTGCCTTCTTGAGAACGGCCATGTATTTTTTGATTGCAGGCTTGAGTTTGAGAAATCTATTAAAAATTGAAAATAGTTTACTGATTGAAATCGCACTTTTCGTCACTTCATTTATCATTTTTGTTTTTGGAACGGTGAACTATTTTAAACATAAAAAATCAATTGCAGAAAATAAAAAACACATTGGTGATTATCAGTTGGAATATTACAAATTGTAAGCACCTATTCATTAAGGGCTAACTTCTATTCCAAACAGTCATTTTAATTCCTAAAAAAATCAATTGAAAACAAATACAACGAAACTTGGGCTGAAAGAAAATTGGAAACAGTTTACTATTTTGGTAATCGTCAACGCGTTTGTTGGTGGAATGATAGGAATGGAACGAACTATTATTCCAAAATTTGCTGAGATTGAATTTGGTATTGCTTCAAAAACGGCTATTCTCTCTTTTATCATTGCATTTGGAATCACGAAAGCCATTACCAATTATTTTACAGGCAAACTGGCGAATCGTTTTGGCAGAAAAAATTTGCTTTTATTTGGTTGGATTCTGGCCATACCGATTCCTTTTATTTTGATATATGCTGAATCTTGGAATTGGGTGATTTTTGCCAATATTCTTTTGGGCATCAGCCAAGGGCTCACTTGGAGCAGCACGGTAGTGATGAAAATTGATTTGGTGGGAGAAAAAGATCGTGGTCTAGCAATGGGACTCAATGAGTTTGCCGGATATTTTGCCGTTGGATTAGTTGCTTTTCTGTCTGGCTATATCGCTCAAAAATATGGTATTACGCCCTACCCTTTTTACTTGGGAATTGGAATTTCAATAATTGGTTTTTTGTTAACCTTATTTTTTGTGAAAGATACCCGAGTATTTGTACACCAAGAAAACACGACCAATACAACTGAAAAATTAGATAATATTTTTCTGGAAACCACTTTCAAAAACAAAACATTAAGCGCCATAACGCAAGCAGGATTAGTCAATAACCTAAATGATGGTATGATTTGGGGACTTTTGCCTATTGTGTTGCTTTCTTTGAATTATGATTCTCAGAATGTTGGAATTATAACTGCTATTTACCCAACAGTTTGGGGTTTTGGACAATTAGTAACCGGAAAAATGTCTGATGTTTATTCGAAAAAAAAGATGCTGTTTTGGGGAATGTTACTGCAGGGAATAGCAATACTTTTTATTCCTTTTGCGACAGCTTTCTATCAATTGGCTGCCATTTCAGCATTTTTAGGTTTGGGAACGGCTTTGGTTTATCCTACTTTTTTATCAGCAATTGCACAAGCGACAAATCTCCATCAAAGAGCTGAAAGCATTGGTACATTCAGACTTTGGAGAGATTTAGGATATGCAATAGGAGCAATTATTTCAGGAATAACAGCTGATTTATTTGGTGTAAATTATGCCATTATTCTGATTGGTGTCATCACCATTGTATCGTCACTGATTATTAAAATCCGCATGCCGAAAAACACTTAATAAAACAATAAATAGCTAAAATAGAATCGAAAATAATCTCTTTTTAGAGAATAACAATTAAAAAAATGGAATCCAAAAAATCAAAAAAATCGACTATTCAAAATATTATTTTTATCGTCTTGATAGCACTTCTTTTGTTTAGTCCTTTAGGCACTTTTGTAAAAGTACACTTAAACCGATTAATTGCTTTTTCGCCTAAAACTATAGCCGTAACAGATCAAAAAATGCTTTCCAGTTATCAATGGCAATTAAAAGACGCCACCGGAAAGACTGTGTCATTAGAAGCATACAAAGGAAAAATAGTATTCATTAATTTCTGGGCAACATGGTGTCCGCCTTGTATTGCCGAGATGCCGAGTATTCAAAAATTATATGTTGATTATCAAGATAAAATGGTCTTTTTGTTTGTGACAACGGATTCTTTCGAAAAAGCAAATGCTTTTATGATTAAAGAAAACCTGACGCTTCCTATCTATCAATCACTAAGCAATCCTCCTTTAGAAATGGAATCTTCAACCATTCCGGCAACCTATCTTATTGATCAATCCGGAAATGTAATTGTGGCCAAAATTGGAACTGCGGATTGGAACAGTGATTCGTTCCGAGAAAAGCTAGATGAGTTATTAAAAAAATAATAGCGATGGAAAACGTAATTTCTGTATCGGTCAAAATCAATAAAAAAGATAATAAACAGTCATAAAACTTTAATTACAAATTAATTTTTTACATAATTATTAAAAGTATTTGAAAAATCAGATACTTTTTTTTGGTTAAATTTTAATACGATCTTATCCATTTAAATCGTAAATTACTGATTACTAATTAATTAAAATTATTTCAAATTGTTTCAATTATATTAATATTTTTTCCTTGTGTGACAAAAGTAACATAACTACTCATTTATAAATATAATCTTTGCATTGATAAAAAAATTAAATATGGAAATTTTAGAATTAATCAGAGAGCCTTGGCCTTGGTATATTGCCGGCCCATTAGTTGGACTTACAGTTCCGGCTTTGTTAATCATTGGAAACAAATCATTTGGTATCAGCGCCTCATTACGTCATACTTGCGCCATGTGCTTACCGGCAAACATTAAATTTTTTAAATACGATTGGAAAAAAGAAATCTGGAATATGTTTTTCGTTTTTGGTATTTTATTAGGTGGTGTAATCGCATACAGCTTTTTATCTAATCCAAATCCAATCATCATTGATGGAAATCTAAAAGCCGAATTGGCAGGTTACGGCATAACTGAAATTTACGGAATGTTGCCCGAGCAATTATTCTCATGGGAAAGTTTATTTACACTCAAAGGATTTTTTATGATGGTCGTTGGTGGCTTTTTCATTGGTTTTGGTTCTCGTTATGCAGGAGGTTGTACTAGTGGTCATGCGATTTCCGGTTTGTCTAATTTACAAATGCCATCATTGATTGCAACATGTTGCTTCTTCATTGGCGGATTGATTATGGCAAACATTATTTTACCATTTATTCTTTCACTTTAAATTACGAATTATGAACATTAAAGATCAAAATACAGATTTCGAAACGCGTTCCTTGGATACAGTTTGTATCAACGAGAGCCAATTGGAACACAAATGGTACCACAATTTAAAATACTTAGTCATTGGTATTTTATTCGGTATTGTTTTCATCAAAGCAGAAATTATCAGTTGGTATCGCATTCAGGAAATGTTTCGCTTCCAATCTTTCCACATGTATGGCGTTATTGGAAGTGCCGTTGTGGTGGGAATAATTTCCGTTTTCCTGATTAAAAAATTCAATATTAAAACCATTTACGGTGAGAAAATTGAGTTCCACGACAAAACCTTCAACAAAGGACAGATTTATGGTGGACTCATCTTTGGATTGGGCTGGGCAGTAACCGGAGCTTGTCCTGGACCGCTGTTTGCACAAATTGGAACGGGTGCAACCGTAATGATTGTAACCCTATTTTTTGCAATAGTAGGAACTTGGGTTTATGGATATTTTAGAGATAAACTGCCTCATTAATACATTTATGATTCCAGAAAAACAAAATATCGTCCAATTTAAATCGCTTGTAAAAAGACTGATTTATCTCTTTATGACTATTATTTTCTTAGTCATGGGGTTGTTCTTGGTTATGTTTTTCAATTCATCCATCACCTCTTGGTTTCAAAATAGTCATTCAAACCTCGATTCCCTTTATATCGATGCTAAGAAAAAAGTGATGGTGCAAAATGAAACGGCAAAATTCTGGAAGCCAGCTGATATCAATTTGATTGCAGATGCCACTTTAAAACAAGAAGTCGAATATGGCAAAGATTTAATTGCGCATACGGCAAAATATTTGGGTCCAAATGGCAGTGTGAAACAAATCACGAATGGGATGAATTGCAACAATTGCCATCTGGATGCAGGTACAAAACCTTGGGGAAACAATTATGGTTCCGTCTATTCTATGTATCCAAAAATGAGAGCGCGTAGCGGACAAGTGGAAAATCTCTACAAAAGAGTCAACGATTGTATGGAAAGAAGCTTGAACGGCCAGCCACTCACAAAAGACGACAGGGAAATGAAGGCCATGATAGCATATATCGAATACATTGGTAGTAATGTCCCAAAAGGAAAAGAAGCAAATGCGGCTGGAATGTATGATTTGGAGTATTTAGATCGTGCGGCTGATCCTGCCAAAGGAAAAACACTGTATGACGCCAAATGTGCGAGTTGCCATCAAGTGAATGGCGAAGGAATTTTGGCAGTAGATAAAAAGGAATATACGTATCCACCACTTTGGGGCAAAAATTCATATAATAGCGGTGCAGGACTTTTTAGAATAAGTCGTTTTGCTGGGTACATAAAATACAATATGCCTTTAGGAGCATCTTATGAAAATCCTCAATTATCAGATGAAGAATCGTGGGATATTGCGGCTTATGTGGAAAGTCTGGACAGACCATCGAAAGATTTAAGGCAAGATTGGCCCGATATTTCGAAAAAACCGGTGGATCATCCTTTTGGGCCTTTTTCAGATTCGTTTACGGAAATGCAACATAAATTCGGACCTTTCAAACCTATTAAAGAAGCAAAAAAGAAAAAAGAAAATTAACGACTTAAAACCAAATTATGAAAAACCTCACGCTTTCATTTATTCTTGTATTTAGCATGATTTCAATTGCTGCATTCGCTCAAAAAAAACCGAATAACCACAAAATTGTGTTCCAGTTTACCAATGCTGTTGACACTTTACAACAAAAAGCAATTGTAAACCAATTAAAAAACTTAACAACGCATTGGCCTAATGCAAAATACGAAGTAGTGATTCACAGCATGGGTTTACCATTTGTAATGTCTGCAAAATCAAAGCAAATTGACGCGATAAAAGAACTTCGAGCTAAAGGTGTTCGCTTTTTAGTGTGCGAAAATACAATGAAAAGTCAAAAAGTATCTAAAGACCAAATCATTTCGGAAGTAGAATATGTACCTGTGGGAATTGCCGAAATTGTAGAAAAACAAAAACAAGGCTGGACGTACATCAAAGGCGGATTCTAAAATAGGAATAAAACTATATTTTGCATCTAGCGACACAATTTAACCGTAGTTTTTGCTGTAAAATTTGCTATAAATCTAAAAAACTAAAACCATGAGCAATAACCGAAGAGATTTCCTTAAATCAGTTGGGACTTTAGGTTTGGGTGCTGCCATTATTTCGCCTATTTCCGCTATTGCAAATACAACTCTGACGGACGAAATAAACTTAGATGCCGCAATCGACCAAAGCAAACCTCAAGCCATTTCTATTCTTCAAACTACCGATGTACATTGCCAGATTCATCCGCATGATGAGTTGTTTTGGGAAAATGACAAAGTAGTTTTTAGAAAAACGGGCGGCTATGCCTATATGGCAACGATGCTAAAAAAGCTAAAAAAGAAAAACCCAAATACCTATATTATTGATACTGGCGATATGTTTCAGGGCAGCGAGTTAAGCGTCGAAACTACCGGTGAAGCTTTTGTTCCCATTTTAAATGCGTTGAATTACGACTTGTATCTTCCGGGAAATTGGGAAGTAATTTACGGAAAAAGAAAAATGCAAACCTTAATGGGTTCTCTCGATGCTCCAAAAATCTGTACCAATATGTACCACGATTTAGGCGAAGGGAAACGAGGCGAACTTATTTTTCAACCCTATACAATTTGGCATATTGCAGGAGCAAAAATTGGTTTTCTAGGCTACACCGATCCTTTGGTGCCATTGCGACAAAGTCCAAATTACAGCAAAGGAATTTTATATACCAATCCCGAAGAAAATCTGGCTCATTATGTAGATGTGCTTAGAAATCAAGAACAATGCAGTTATGTGATCATAATTGCACATCTGGGTTTATCACAACAAATAGCATTGGCAAACCGACCGGAATGTGAAGGTGTCAATTATATTTTAGGAGGCGACACGCACGAAAGAGTTCGAAAACCTATTGTTTGCAAATATTCAAAAGTGGTTGAACCGGGAGCTTTCGGTTCGTTTATTGGGAAATTAGATTTGACAATTTTAAACGGAAAAGTGATTGAAGACAACTATGAACTGCTGGAAGTTGATTCGCCAGAAATAAAACCGGATGCTGCAATTGAAAAATTATTAATAGAAAAAGAATCTGTTTATCAGGAACGAATCAATACGATTATTGGTTACAGCACGATTCCTTTATACCGCTATTTTGTGGTAGAAAATCCAATTGACACGATGATTTTAAATGCTTTACACTGGAAATTTCCAGATATAGACATTAATCTTTCGAATGGATTTCGCTTTTGTCCGCCAAAAACGACTCCAGATCAAACCGGAAATATTCCCATCACAAACGGATTTATTTTTGATATGTTACCCGTAGACAGCACTGTGCGAACTGCAAAAGTAACCGGCAAGCAACTGAAAAACTGGCTAGAAAAAGAATTAAATAATGTTTTTGCCGAAGATGCTTCAAAACGTTTTGGTGGTTGGGTCGTAAAGTTCAAGGGAATGGAAGTGCGTTTTAATGCTTTTGCAGAAATGGATAAAAGAGTACAAAGTATAACCGTGAAAAATATACCATTAGATCCTGAAAAAATGTATTCCATAATGGCCTGTGAACGCGACGGCGATCCTGTAGACATGCTTTGCAGAATGAAAGGCGTGATGGATGCCAAAAACACTAATGCAACTTTACATTCAGTGATGAAAGATTATTTAAAACAAAATTCTCCTGTTACGCCTACTCCTCAAAAAAATGCGATAATTCTGGATGCTCCAGAGACGCTGTTATCCCAAGTTACTGGTGTCGATTACACTTTTAGATAAATAGTAAGCAGGAAAGTCAAAAATTAATAAAGTCGAATGCCTAAAACATTCGGCTTTTTTTGGGTCAATGTGATAAAAGTTACTTCCCATTTAGATGATTGAGATTATTTTTGTTGCAAATCTAAACGTACAAAAATGAAAAAATTTTTCGTTGTAATTTATATACTTGCTTCCCTACTTTTTACCATAGATACCAAAGCACAACATCAGGAAATTTCAGAAAAGCCAACGGTTTGGAAAGAAAAAAGTAATGAAAGAATTGATTCCACATCGATTTTACATGCTTTCAAAAATGGAAACTTCAGTGGTCATTTTCGTTATTTTTTCATGGCTACCAACAATGAAAGTGGCTTATCTGATTATCATGCGAATGCACTTGGCGGAGGCGTAAAATTTGAGACAGCTAAATTTCATAATTTTCAATTTGGCGTGAGCGGTTATTATATTTTTAATATTGGTTCTTCTGATTTTACTCAAAAAGATCCTGTTACTAATGCGTCCAATCGATATGAAGTAGCACTTTTTGACATTCAAAACCCATCAAACAAAGACAATCTAAGTCGGTTAGAAGAATTATATTTAAAATACAATTATAAAAATTCGACTATAACTCTCGGAAAACAACTGCTCAATACGTCCTTTATTAACCTGCAAGACGGCAGAATGCGTCCAACGGAAGTAAACGGAATTTGGTTAGATTATAATGAAATCAAAAAGACTAAAATCAATTTGGGCTATCTCTACGGAATTTCACCACGAAGCACACTGAAATATTTTGAAGTGGGAGAATCCATCGGAATTTATCCAACTGGCGTGAATCCTGATGGAACGAAATCTGATTATGTGGGGAATCTGGACAGTGACGGAATTTTTATTGTAGGTATACAAAATGAATCCATAAAAAACCTAAAAGCACTTTTATGGAATCAGTATGCGGAAAACATTTTCAATTCGGCATTGTTCCAAATGGATTATACATACCCTTTAAATCAAAACTCAAAATTACTTTTCGGTTTTCAGACGATATACCAAAACGCGCTGAATTTTGGTGGAAATGAAGATCCCAGCAAAACCTATTTTGAAAGAAATGGCAATTCTCAAACTTTTGGTGGAAGATTAGGCTGGCAAAATAAAAAAATAGAAATTACTTTAAACTACAACCGAATAACTGCCAAAGGAAGGTATTTAATGCCTCGCGAATGGGGACGAGACCCGTTTTACACCTTTATGCCTAGAGAACGGAATGAAGGGTTTGGAGATTTACATGCCGTCATGACCAAAATACAATATACGAATCCTAAAAAGACATTCAAATCGAATCTCGCAGTAGGATATTTTGATTTACCGGATGTAAAAAACGTTGCATTAAATAAATACGGTTTGACTTCTTATGTGCAATCCAATGCTGATGTTCGGTACCAATTTCAAGGGATGTTAAAAGGTTTTGATGCACAATTATTGTATGTACACAAGTTCAATGTGGGAGAAAATTACGGGAATAAAAATTATATTTTCAATAAAACGAATATGAGCAATATCAACTTTATACTCAATTTCAATTTTTGAGATGCTCCTTTTTTAATCCAAATGATAAAACTTCATTATCAAATAATTTAGAAGCAAATACAATAGCGTTCCTACCACTGCAAATGTGATAAAAAAGCTAATCAGGTTCAAAACAATATTAGGAATAAACTTCAATCGAGGATGCGTGATTAAAGGTTCCCTGTGCAGTCTCTCATGAATACTTTCCTTCGCTATTTTTATTTTCTTTTTGATAATCGGATTGTTTTTAAGGACAAATTAAGTCCTGAATTAAAATAAAATCATGCAGTTTATTTAGTACCCTAAAGTAGGTAATTAATTTTAGAATAGGATATTTAGGAGTGAAAAATAATAGCGACTTATTTTTATTTCATCTATTTAGCATGAAAATTTAAATCCTTTCTTTCATTAGCTACAGGGATCTGACCCATCGCACGTTCTGCAATTGCTGTAATAGAAAGTGATGGATTAACTCCTGGATTTGCAGATATCATAGAACCGTCAATGATCAACATATTTTGATAACCAAAAACTTCATTATTTTTATCAATTACTCCCTCAAAACGGTCTTTCCCCATCACAGCACCACCCAATACATGAGCAGTTGACGGGATTCCTGCTACGGATTCCAAAACAAATGAAGTTGCTTTCCCATTGATTATTTTACTATACTTCTCTGTTAAAGCAATAGACTCCGGAATATAAGCGGACGGTTTTAATCCGGTACCTATTGTCGATGACATTCCGCCAAAAAAGTTGTTTTTGAATTTTAAAGTACTGTCTATTGATTGCATAAACAATAAAACAGTAGTGCTTTTTGACCAACTGTTTACCCAATAAATTTTGAAATAGGACAATGGATATTTTACTACTTGCTGTGTCATGTTTACCATTCGTTCAATTGTATTTTTTCCATTAGACAAAGGCAAATGAAGCAATTTCCAAAAACCCGATCCTTCTGAATACCTCACAATTTCCAAATGGCTGTTGTCATCCGTGTGCAACAGGCTGCCTATAGCTACTCCTTTTGATAAATTTTTAGTTTTGTCCAAAGAGGAAACACTGATTAGCGTTTCATTATTGGTTCGTATATCAGCACCCAATTTATCTGATAATAGCGGAAGTGATTTTGTCTTTAGTTTGAGCAGTAATTTAATAGTACCCAATACGCCTCCTGAAAAAATCACTCCTTTTGAAGTAAATTCTTTTCTGGATCCAAAAAATTTAGTACTTGATTTTACAGCGACTTTGTAGCCTGAAGTCCCGTCTTTATCCTCAATTGGTAAAACATCATACACCTCGTTTTTAGCAAGGATTTCAGCGCCATTATTTTGTGCCAGATACAAATAATTTTTATCAAGTGTATTTTTAGCATTATGTCTGCAACCCGTCATGCAACCTCCACAAAAATTACATCCAGCTCTTTCAGGACCTTTTCCCTCAAAATAGGGATCCTTTACGTTCACCCCTTCTTTTCCAAAGAAAACTGCAACATCAGGATGTTCAAATTGATCTTCTTTCCCTATTTCTTTTGCCAATTCCTTCAATGCAAGATCACCGTCAAACAATCTGGGATTTCTGGATGCACCAAGCATGGTGAGTGCTTTTTGATAAAATGGTTTCAACTCGGTTTCCCAATCTTCTAATTCGCTCCAACTTCCTGATTTAAAAAATGCCGATTTTGGTATAGGTAAAGTATTCCCATACACGAGCGAACCGCCGCCAACTCCCGTTCCCGATATAATTACAATATGCCTGAAAATACTCATTTTCATGATACCAAAGAAACGCAACGAAGGCATCCACAACCATTTTCTGAGATTCCAATTGGTTTTGGCAAAATCTTCCGATTTGTACCATTTGCCTTTTTCAATTACTAAAACTTTATATCCTTTTTCAGAAAGTCGTAAAGCACTGACTGAACCTCCAAATCCGCTTCCTATTATTATGTAATCAAAATCGTATTGCATCTTTTTTATGTTATATCCCAAAAATAAGTAATTATTTTGAATAATATGCATGCATAGTAAAAGGTGCGCAACGATTATTTTGACAATAAAAAATCAACTTTTTGTTTCTCCAAAACAAAAAAAGAAGAGCATTTCAGATTTGAAATACTCTTCTTTTTTATAATCAAAATTAAACCCATTTAATTTACGCTACGAAGTAGGACTACATTTTGAGTTAGCCACTTATATTCCTTTAATATTACCTTTATTTTTCAAGAAAATGACTTCAATTATTTTGCTGGTCATCTCTTTCTCAATTTCTAATTGATTGGATAAAACTTCAATTACGTTTTTTTCTTCTTTTTCCAATGTTCCGTCCGCGAGTAAAACTTCCAATGCAAGAGCAAATACGGTTTCTTTATCTTCTCCTTTAATCCATTCGGAACAAGCCGAAATATATTTTAATTGTCCTAGTTCCGCTCGTACATTAAATGCTTTTCTGTAAAGAGGTGCAATATCAATTCCGATAAATTTCTGTTTTGAAGACAAAACTCTGGATAATGTTGCCGTTTCCGAGTCGGTGATTTGATTATCGGCAGAAATACAAGAGTATAAAATGCCAACCCAAGCTTCAAACTCAGAATTCACCGTATTTTGACTACTATTATTATTTTCAAATGAACTCATGTTTTTTATTTTTGGTTAAAGTTAGTGCTAACAATCCTGATATTTGCTAGGTTTTAGTAATACATTGTGATTTAACAATTATAAATTAATTGCAGATTTTAAAAATTGAGGTCCGGAAAAATAATTATAATTTCAGTAAATTTAAAAATATTTAAGAGATAACGCAGCACCTAGAGGTTTCTTTTGGCAAACAACAATTTAATATAGTCTTAACATTATGAAGCTGCTAAAAAGAGGCGTTATTACTATAAATTCCTTAAATTTAGCATATTCAAAGACAATTACCATTATAAATTTTATCTATTAAAAATCAAATCAGGTAAGGATTCTTTGTGGTAAATTCGCTTTAAGAAAATAAAAAATAATTATACTATGGAAAATAACACAAACCCAACATCCTACAATGTCAATGGAGAAAGCAAATGCCCATTTTCTGGTGCAGTTGCTCCAAAGCAAAGTGCGGGTGCCGGTCCAAGTAACCGCGACTGGTGGCCAAACCAGTTGAAATTAAACATTTTACGCCAACATTCTTCCCTATCCAATCCGATGGGAGAAAGTTTTGATTATGCTGAAGAATTTAAATCATTGGATTTAGACACTTTGAAAAGAGATATATTCGAAATGATGACTACCTCTCAGGAATGGTGGCCGGCAGATTATGGTCATTATGGCCCGTTCTTTATTCGAATGGCTTGGCACAGTGCAGGAACGTATCGAATTGCTGATGGTCGTGGTGGAGCAGGTTTTGGAACGCAACGTTTTGCACCCTTGAACAGCTGGCCAGATAATGCAAATTTAGATAAGGCAAGGTTATTATTATGGCCAATCAAACAAAAATACGGTAAGAAAATCTCTTGGGCCGATTTAATGATTCTAACCGGTAACTGTGCCCTTGAGTCGGCTGGATTAGAAACATTTGGTTTCGCCGGTGGTCGCGCCGATGTTTGGGAACCAGCTGAAGATATTTATTGGGGTTCTGAACGCGAATGGTTAGCACTTAGCAACACACAAAATAGCCGTTACTCAGGAGATCGTGAACTAGAAAACCCTTTAGCAGCAGTGCAAATGGGACTTATATATGTAAACCCAGAAGGTCCGGACGGAAATCCTGATCCATTATTGGCAGCGCGTGATATTCGGGAGACTTTTGCCCGTATGGCGATGAATGATCAAGAAACTGTTGCCCTTATTGCCGGAGGACACACATTGGGGAAAACACATGGTGCTGCTGACCCAAATAAATACGTTGGTTCAGAACCTGCAGGAGCAGGTATCGAAGAGCAAAGTAAAGGTTGGAAAAACAGTTATGGAAAAGGTAATGCCGAAGATACAATTACCAGTGGTCTTGAAGGTGCATGGACAACTACCCCAACAAAATGGAGCAATAACTATTTCGAAAACTTATTTGGTTTCGAATGGGAATTGACCAAAAGTCCAGCTGGTGCCCACCAATGGAAACCAGTAGGAGACGCAGGTGCTGGTACTGTTCCAGACGCACATGATCCTTCAAGAAGTCACCAACCTTTTATGTTGACTACTGATTTATCTTTAAGAGTAGATCCGGTATACGAGAAAATTTCAAGACACTTTTTTGAAAATCCAGCCGAATTTAATGATGCATTCGCAAGAGCTTGGTTCAAATTGACCCACAGAGATATGGGACCAAAAGCTCGTTATTTAGGACCAGAAGTTCCTAGTGAAGAATTAATTTGGCAAGATCCAGTTCCAGCAGTAACCAATCCGTTGATTGACGAACACGATATTGCTACACTAAAAGTTTCCATTCTTGCTTCTGGATTGTCTGTATCCGAATTAGTTTCTACTGCTTGGGCATCGGCATCTACGTTCCGTGGATCTGATAAACGTGGTGGTGCAAATGGTGCTCGTATTCGTTTAGAACCGCAAAAAGATTGGAAAATAAATAATCCTTCTCAATTAGAGAAAGTATTGGCAACGCTTGAGAACATCCAAAAAGAGTTCAACAACGCAAACTTTGGCGGTAAGCAAGTTTCCATTGCAGATTTAATTGTTTTAGGTGGGAGCGCCGGAATTGAACAAGCTGCTAAAAATGCTGATTTTGAAGTAAATGTACCTTTTACTCCAGGAAGAACGGATGCGTCACAAGAACAAACAGATGTAGAATCATTTGCAGTTCTTGAACCTCAGGCTGATGGTTTCCGTAATTATGTGAAGACAAAATATACGGTATCAGCTGAAGAAATGTTGATTGACAAAGCGCAATTATTAAACTTATCAGCGCCGGAAATGACCGTTCTAGTAGGTGGACTTCGTGCTTTGAACATGAACTTTGATCAGTCACAAAGTGGAATATTTACAAAACGTCCAGGTGCATTGACTAATGATTTCTTTGTGAATTTATTGGATTTAGGAACTACATGGAAAGCCCTTTCAGAATCTGATGATGCTTTTGTGGGAACTGATCGTAAAACCGGTGCAATAAAATGGGTTGGAACTCGTGTAGATCTTATTTTTGGATCTAATTCAGAACTTAGAGCCATTGCAGAAGTATACGGTTGTTCAGATGCTCAAGAAAAATTTGTAAAAGACTTCGTTTCAGCGTGGACTAAGGTAATGAACCTAGACCGTTTCGATTTAGTTTAATTTTAGATTTATAATTTGTTTAAAAAGGTGGTCTGGCAACAGATCACCTTTTTTGTTTTTTATAGGTTATATAGAATCACCTCAGCAACCTCAACTCGATAAAAAAAGCCATCTCGAAAAAAACGAGATGGCTTTACTTTTCTAATTAAAATAGGTTTACATTGTATAATCTGTATTAACGAAATTAGATTCTTTGCTATTTAATAATTCTTGTAAAATAGCATTATTATAGTCATTGTCTTTCGAAGCTACAAAAGTTCTGATAGAGAACGAACGCAAGGCATCGTGAATACTCAATGTTCCTACAGCTGAATCTTTACGTCCGGTAAACGGATATACATCTGGACCTCTTTGACAAGAGCTGTTTAAGTTTACTCTGCACACTAAATTCACTAAAGTATCAATTAGCGGCGCAATAGTTTTAATGTCTCTTCCAAACAAACTTACTTGTTGGCCATAATTTGATTCCGCCATATCATTCAATGGTTCCTGAATGTCTTTGAAAGTCAGGACTGGTATTACGGGACCAAATTGCTCTTCGTGATACACTCGCATTTCTTTATTTATTGGAAACAAAACTGCAGGAAAAATATAATTTGGAGTATGATTTCCTCCTTTTTCATTAATAATTGTCGCGCCTTTTTTGACCGCATCATCAATTAATTCCTGAATGTAAGCCGGTTTTTCTTTTTCTGGTAACGGAGTCAGCATTACTGATTGGTCCCATGGATTTCCAAAAACAAGCGAATCTACTTTGGCAGCGAAACGTCTGTTGAATTCATCGGCAATAGTTTCGTGGACGTATAAAATTTTCAATGCTGTGCATCGCTGTCCGTTGAATGAAAGCGTTCCTGCAATGCATTCTTGAATAGCCAAATCTAAATCGGCATCCGGTAAAATGATGGCTGGATTCTTAGCTTCTAAACCTAATATCAAACGCAATCTGTTTTTATTTGGATGCTGATCCTGCAAAGCAATCGCTGATTTACTGTTTCCTATCAAAGCCAAAATATCGACTTTTCCAGACTTCATTATTGGCGAAGCAACCTCACGTCCTCTACCGTAAACGATATTGATGGCTCCTTTTGGAAAACTGCTTCTAAAAGCTTCTAACAAAGGTGAAATTAATAATACACCGTGTTTAGCAGGTTTGAAAATAACGGTATTCCCCATAATCAATGCAGGAATCAACAGCGCAAAGGTTTCGTTCAATGGATAATTGTATGGTCCAAGACACAAAACAACTCCTAAAGGTCCACGACGCACCATGGCATTAACGCCTTGACTTTTGGTAAAACGAGAACTATTTCGGTCTAATAATTTATAATCTTCAATGGTGTCATAAATATATTCTACGGTCCTGTCAAATTCTTTTTCGGAATCGCCGAGTGATTTACCAATTTCCCACATCAAAAACTTAACGACTTCGCTGCGCGTCGCTTTCATTTGAGTGACAAAATTCGTCATACATTTGATACGATCAGAAACTTTCATTGTAGGCCATAATCCCTGACCGTTATTGTAAGCAACACTAGCCGCATTGACAGCTTCCAGCGCTTCGGTTTCGCCCATAAATGGAATTGAACCTAATATTGTTGGACCATATTCCTCCGTTGATGAAATCGTCGAAAAAACAGCGGTTGTCTGACCTTCCCATTTTTTCAATTCGCCGTCCACTAAATACGTATCTTGATTTAATAATGTTGTAATCTGAAATACTTCTGGTATTATATTCATACTAAAGGATGTTATATTTATAATTTAAATACATAAAAGAGGCGGTTACCTCTTTCTATTTTATGGTTCTACGACTTCGCCTTCCCACTCTGTAATACCACCAATAAGATTATAAGCATTTTCAAAACCCAGCTGATTCATTATCTCACAGGCTTTTGCGCTTCGCATTCCGGAGCGACAATACACATAATAATTTTTACTTTTGTCCAAAGCTTCAATTTCATTTACAAAATCCTGCCCTCTGTGAATATCGATATTGATGGCATTAGCTATAAACCCTTCATTAAATTCGTCTTCGGTTCTCACGTCTAAAATCACTGCGTTTTCATCAGCTTCAAACTGTGAAACCCAATCTTCTTGTGTTAAATTCATAATAGTGTTTTTTGTAAAAATACAATGTTTTTACCGAACAATAAATGCATCAATTGTTAATTAGATAATAATCTTTAGAAATCGTTTTCGCAAAACATTAACTGTCAATAAACTATAAATTAGGCTTTTATTTTACGAAAAACAGTCTATTAAATCCATAGACAATCCACTAATACTAATCCGTAAATCAAGTACTTGCTACAATTTTTAGTCGCAAAATCACTCTGTTTTTTTGAGTTTTTACACTACTTTTACATTATAAAACATAGAAAAAAACTAAAATGCTTGATCCGATAAAGAAAATATTTCCTTCCTTCTCTACTGAATTAGTAAAAGATGTTGATGCCAATGCTTCCATTCAGTCTTTCAAAGCTGGCGATATCATCATGCGAACCGGACAGTATATCAAAAATACGGTACTGGTAATCAGTGGAAAAATAAAGGTATATCGCGAAGATGAAAATGGCGGTGAGTTTTTTATGTATTATTTGCAACCTGGGCAAGCCTGCGCCATTTCTATGATTTGTGCGACCAAAAATGAAAAAAGCCAAATCATGGCCAAAGTTGTTGAGGATGTCGAGTTGATTATGGTGCCTTTACCTTTGATGGATAAATGGATGATGCAACACCGCAGCTGGTATGAATTTGTTATAGATACGTACAGAAGTCGCTTTGAAGAAGTGCTGGAAGTCATTGACAGTATCGCTTTTAGAGCCATGGACGAACGATTGGAATTTTATTTGAAACGCCATGCCGATGTTTGCGGTTGTAAAGAATTAAAACTTTCCCATCAGGAAATTGCCTCTGAACTGAATACCTCAAGAGAAGTAATTTCCCGTTTGTTAAAAAAAATGGAACAACGCGGCATTGTTTCCTTGCATCGCAATAATATTGAACTTTTAAAATAAATTCTATCAATTCATCGAGAAAATCCATTTTTATAAATGCTGATTTTTCCGGGTGAATTATTCAAAAACTACTATTTTAAATCTGAATACCAATACTTTAAATTTTAATTTATAAAAAATTCACTTTGTAAAATAATCACTAAGCTTCATTTTTGATTATCTTTAGTATTGTTTTTTGGGATTATTTTCAAAATAGAAAAAGTCACTCAATCAACTTTTTTTTTGGTTCCAAAATAAAAGCAATGTAACAATTGTCACTGTTTATCCTAAAAAACAGAAGTACATTTGTACTATAAATTTAAAAAACGCAATCATGCAAATAGAACAAATATATACCGGATGTTTAGCACAAGGTGCTTACTACATTACTTCAAATGGTGAAGCAGCCATTATTGACCCGTTACGCGAAACTCAACCGTATTTGGATCGATTGGAAAGAGACGGCGTAAAATTGAAATACATTTTCGAAACTCATTTCCACGCTGATTTCGTTTCCGGCCATGTCGATTTGAGTCGTCAAACTGGTGCTCCTATCGTTTATGGTCCAAATGCTACCTGTGAATTTGATTGCATTTCTGCAAAAGACGGACAGGAATTCAGCATTGGAAACATCAAAATAAAAGTATTGCACACTCCGGGACATACCATGGAAAGTTCCACTTTTTTATTGATTGACGAAAACGGAAAAGATCATGCTATTTTCTCTGGTGACACTTTGTTTATTGGCGATGTGGGAAGACCGGATTTAGCTCAAAAAGCGGCACACATGACGCAAGAACAATTGGCCGCTACCCTATTCCATTCGTTACGAACAAAAATTATGACTTTGGCAGATGATGTTATTGTTTATCCGGCTCACGGTGCAGGAAGTGCCTGCGGAAAAAACATGAGCAAGGAAACCGTTTCTACCATTGGTGACCAAAAAGCCACTAATTATGCGTTGCGCGCCAATATGACAGAAGCCGAATTTGTACAAGAAGTGACCGAAGGTTTATTGCCACCGCCAGCTTATTTTGGTATGAACGTGGCCATGAACAAAAAAGGATACGATAGTTTTGAGAATGTCTTGGATTTAGGAATGCGTGCTCTTTCTCCTTCAGAATTTGAAGTGGCTGCCGAAGAAACCGGAGCTTTACTATTAGACACTCGAAAAAACGGAGAATTTGCCAAAGGTTTTATTCCGCAATCTGTAAATATTGGGATCGATGGTGATTTTGCTCCTTGGGTAGGCGCATTAATTGCTGATGTGAAACAACCTATTCTGATTATTTGTGAAGTGGGTCAGGAAGAAGAAACTGTTACACGCTTGAGCCGTGTAGGTTTTGACAACTTGATTGGACATTTAACAGGCGGTTTTGATGCTTGGGCAAAAGCCGGAAAAGAGATCGATACTGTAAATAGAATTTCAGCTGAACAATTTTCCAAGGAAGTGAAAATTGGCGAAAGCAAAATAATTGATATTCGTAAAGAAAGTGAATACTGCGCTGAGCATGTTGAGGAATCCTACAGCAAGCCATTAGCGGCTATTAATGAATGGATCAAAGATATTAATCCAAAAGAACATTTTTACTTGCATTGCGCCGGCGGATACCGCAGCATGATTGCAGCTTCGATTCTGCAAGCGCGTGGTTTTAGAAATTTCACCGAAATTGAAGGCGGTTTTAATGCTATTGCAAAAACAGATGTTCCTAAAACGGATTTCGTTTGCCAAAGTAAAGTGTTAAAATAAATTAATTACTAAATAAAGTATACAATGAAAAAAAACATGGGTTCAACAGACAAAATTATCCGCATCGCTATAGCAATACTTATTGCGATATTGTATTTTACCAATACTATCAGCGGTACACTTGCACTTGTTTTAGGAGCATTTGCAGTTATTTTTATAATCACCAGTTTTATCAGTTTTTGCCCATTGTACTCCCCGTTTGGAATTTCAACCCGAAAAAAAATATAACATGTCCGACTTAAAATGTTCTAATACTTCTTGTGATAAACCGCTTGACGCTGCCTATTGGGAGGCGCAATATAAAGCCAAAACCACCGGTTGGGATTTAGGCCAAGTATCACCGCCAATACAAGCGTATGTGGATACGGTTGCTGATAAAAACAGCCGTATTTTGATTCCTGGTTGTGGCAACAGTTATGAAGCAGAATATCTTCTGGAGCAAGGATTTACAAATATTACCGTTATCGATATTGCGCCGACACCAGTTGCCGTTTTAAAAGAAAAATTCAAAAATAATCCTAACATTCAGATTGTCTTGGGAGATTTCTTTGAACATCAAGGAAAATACGATTTGATTATTGAGCAGACTTTTTTCTGTGCTTTACCACCAACGATGCGTCAAAAATACGTTTGGAAAATGCACCAACTTTTGGCTGAAGAAGGAATTTTAGCAGGATTACTTTTCAATAGAACGTTTGAATCTGGACCTCCTTTTGGCGGAAGCAAAGAAGAATATAAAAAGCTGTTTTCAGCTGTTTTTTATTTTATAAAAATGGATTTATGCGATAATTCTATTGCACCAAGAGCGAATTCAGAATTATTTATCGAATTGAAAAAGAAAAGTTTAACATAAAACTAAGGAATGAGAATGAAAAGATCGGTTTTTAAAGTCCTCATAAATCCTCTTTTTTTTGTTCCTCTGTTTTAATAGTAATTTAAAACGTGGGATGTAGTCAATAAAATCAATTAATCTTAAATAGATAAATTGAAACACATAGAAACATAGAAAAAAGAGTTATATAGCCTAATTCATGGATTCACATAACTAAGGTTTCTTTAAAAAAGTGAAACGCCTTCCTAAATATTAAAAATCTATGTTTCTATGTGGTTAAAATTAAACGAAATATATGGTTCTTTATGATAAAACAATCATGAAAAACTAAATTCCCTTTAAAAAAAATGAAAACATTACTATTCACAAATTGGCATATTATGCGCTGGGTTCGCCTTGTGTTTGCCTTATTTTTATTTGCACAAGCCTATATTTTGAAAGAATGGATGTTCATAGGTTTTGGACTATTTTTCTTCATTCAGGTAATTTTTAATTTTGGTTGTGGCGCAAATGGTTGTAGTATTCCTAACACTAAAAAACAATAACGATGAGTAATTTTGATACGATTATACAATCCGAAAAACCAGTTTTAATTGACTTTTTTGCCACCTGGTGCGGCCCATGTAAAATGCTTGGCCCCATTTTGAAAGAAGTAAAAGACAGCTTGGGAGATCGCGTTTCCATCATTAAAATTGATGTGGACAAAAACCAGCAAATCTCCAGTCAATATCAAGTTCGTGGAGTTCCTACAATGATTTTATTTCAAAACGGAAAACAGTTGTGGAGACAGTCCGGCGTGTTGACAAAGGAAGAAATCATTAAAACTATTTTAGAAAAAAGCAATCAATAATGATTGCTTTAAAAATATTTTTTTTTGAGTTTACTTATACTGAAAATCTAGGAAAAATTGAAATATAACTCATTTCTATTTTTGAAGATTCATACATTTATTAAGTTGGAAAAATAAATCTCGACTGTTATTTTTCCTATCTTAGTAATCTATGGAAAACCCTCGTAAATATAGACTTTCTAAATCCGAATCTTTATTTGTAAGAGGTCCCTTGACTCGTTTTAAAAACCTTTTCTTCATTTTTAAAGTGCTCTATAACTTCATCAGAGCTTTTCAGAAAATGCATTTTATCGGACCTTGCGTGACCGTTTTTGGATCGGCACGTTTTGGACCGCAAACAGCACATTATAAAAGCGCTGAACGCATTGGTTCTGAAATAGCAAAATTAGGATTTACAGTAATGACTGGCGGAGGCCCAGGATTGATGGAAGCCGCCAATAAAGGAGCTTACGAAGCAGGAGGTTATTCGGTAGGTTGTAATATTGTCCTTCCTGTGGAACAGAAACCAAATCCTTATCTTCATAAATGGATATACATTCCCTATTTCTTTGTGAGGAAAGTAATTCTGATCAAATATTCCTATGCTTTTGTGGTAATGCCGGGAGGAATTGGGACTTTAGATGAATTATTTGAAGCACTAACTTTAATTCAAAATAAAATAATCAGCGATTTCCCAATTGTTATTTTCGACTCCGTTTATCATCAGGAATTGTGTCATCACATTCAAAAAATGGCAGACAATGAAAGCATCAGCCCTGAAGACATGAAGCTTTTATTCGTGACTGATTCCGTAGAAGAAGTGATGGAACACCTTAAAAAACATGCTATCAAAAAATTTGGTTTAAAAAAACATAAATATAAATCCTTATGGTTACTTGGTTGAAATAAAGCTAATTTGCGTATTGTTTTCATTAAAAATTTCTAATAAAAACAAGATCGTTTATTGCTAATTAAGTCAAAGAAGTTCATTGTGTCCATCAATTATTTTCGCTCAATGTTTTATTTTTCAACCATTTATACAAAACCTCTTCTAAATTACATCTGATAATTGGTTTTGAAACATAATCGTCCATACCGGACTCCAAACATTTTTCTTTTTCTCCTAACATAATTCCAGCCGTCAAAGCAATAATAGGAATATTGTTGTATTTTTTTAAATGTTTGATTTCGGCAGTTGTTTGATATCCATTTTTATGTGGCATCTGAATGTCCATCAAGATCAAATCGAGCTTCTCTTTTTTGTACATTTTAATTGCTTTTTTACCATCAGATGCTTCAAGAATAGTGCATCCCGGAAGTATCGATTTGAGTAATGTTTTTACCAAAAGCATATTGATTCGATTGTCCTCGACCACTAATATTTTTTTATCTGAGAAATTATCGGGAACAATCGTTGTATCTTCAATTGTGACTGTTATTTCATTTACATCGGAGGAAATTTCCTGAAGTGAACTATCTAATTCAACCTCAAAATAAAACTCACTTCCCTGCCCAAATTTACTTTTCAGTTTTAGTTCACTATTCATCAAACCTAAAAGTTGATTTGAAATGGCCAATCCAAGTCCTGTACCGCCAAATTTACGCGTGATAGAACAATCTTCCTGAATAAAAGATTGGAATACTTTTTCTTGATTTTCCTGTTTTATTCCAATGCCGCTATCCTTAACAGAAAAATTTAAAAGACAGCGATTCTCGCCTCCGGAAATTATTTCACTGCTAATATCCAATCGTACAAATCCTGTAGTTGTGAATTTTAATGCGTTTCCAATTAAATTCACTAAAATTTGTTTCAAGCGCACGGAATCAGCGAAAACAAAATTAGGGACAGACTCCTTACTATGTAGAATCAAATCTATTCCCTTTAATTCCGCTTGGTATTTAAACATATCAACAACATGATGCGCCAGTTCAACAAGGTTGATTTCCTCAATATTTAATTCTAATTTTCCGGATTCAATTTTCGAAAAATCTAAAATATTATTGATGATTTCAATTAATATATTTGCTGATTCATGAACGGTATTCATGTATTCCCTCTGGTTTTCGTCCAGATTCGTTCTCATTAATAAATCAGTAAAACCAATAATTCCGTTCAAAGGCGTACGAATTTCGTGACTCATGTTGGTCAAAAAACTGGATTTTGCTTTGTTCGCTGCTTCGGCTTGTTCTTTGGCTTTTATAAGTTCAATTTCCAGTTTTTTTAATTCTGTTATTTCGATGAAACTAATCACTACCTCATCAATTTCATCGCTGATATTAAAAACAGGAAAACCATTTACTAAGAACCATCTCAAGTCTGTGCTATCTGTTTTAATAATTCCAACAATAAAATTATTAATTGGTCTTTTTGTGTGAATAATTTGATTGACTGGAAAATTTTCTGGTGCTAATGATTTATTATCCTCTTTTACAAATTTCCAAATTGGATGGGCAACATCCTCTTCTTTTATTTGTGCCTCACTCAAACCCATCAATTCGGAGGCTTTTGGATTCGAAAAAATGATTGCAGTATCTTTATTGTGTACAATTATTCCAACATCCAGATTGCTTAATAAATCGCGATACCGCTCTTCACTTTCTCGTAAAGCAGATTCAGTTTCTTTCAACTGGGTGATATCTAATATCGTAATTAACGCATGCTCTTTATACTCTAAAACGATTCCTGTCAAATAAACATTTACTGGAGTATTTTCATCCAAAAGCAATTCAACTTCGCAACATTCTTTTACAGTAGACTGAAAAACAGACTCTAAGAATTGATTAAAAACCGGCTTCGTCGCATTCGAAATAAAGAAACCAAATTGACTATTTACCAATTTAGATCTTTCTTTGCGCAGCAATTGTGAACCGGCGAGATTCAGTTCGACAACTGTTCCTGAACTTGTCAATGTAAAGTAGCCAGTAGGCGCAAATTCATATAATTCAGCATATTTTTGCCTAACACTTTCAGCTTCCTCTTTGGCAAGCATCAATTCTTCTTTTTGCATTTCAAGCTCAATCTGATGAACTTCTAATTCATGAATAAGCTTCAGAGTGTCGACTTCTGAAAGTTTAGAACTGTATTTAGATTCTTTACTGCGATGTAATTCTTCTGCTTTTTGTCTGATAATGACGCGGGCTTCGGTTTTATTTTCGATATTTTCCATAAGTACACCTTTTTTAAATACTACTAATTTAATTGTCTGAAATTGGAAATTATACAACCTCTTTTAACTTACATACTATTCTATACTGCTATTTCATGAATAAAAAACTGAATGTTTTTTTGATTTCCAATAAAATATACCGTGCTGATAAATTCGATATTGATTCGCTTATTATTGCTTGTTTCAATTTCCTTGAAAATGGAATGAAATGATTTTTTTTGGCTTAATTCTGTAAAAGTAGACTTGTTTGGTATTAATTTTTTTAGAAATTCAACAGCCCAAACTTCTTTCCCAATAAAATTCTCTTTGGTTTCCCCTATCAAATCTGTAAAAAAAGGATTTATCGCATTGATCTTTCCTGTTTCACCTTCTACGAAAATAATTCCATCTTTCACTGATTCAAAAAGATGCTTGTAACGGGTTTCAGCATTGACTAAAGCCTCCTGAACAAATACACGATCCGAAATGTCACGGATAATACACTGAATGACTTTTTTATTATTGACCAAATAAACGTTACTGACAAACTCAACATTTATTTTTCTTCCTTTCGCGGTTTCGAGCGGCAAATTTTCATAGCGAATAAATTCTTTTTTTTGTAATTCTGAAAATTTGTCTTTATTAGTCACAATGTCTTTGAGTGAACCTATTTCCCAAATTGATTTTTCAATTAACTGTTCGTGAGAATATCCTAACATTCCGACTAAAAAAGGATTCACATCTATTATTTTGCCGGTTTCATAATTCAGAATCAAAATTCCATCTTTGGCTGATTCAAAAAGACGGCGGTATTGATTTTCTAATTTTAGGGATTCCTCTGCTTTTTTGGCTGCGCTAATATCCGTAAATGTGATTACAAGACCATCTATACGATCGTCCAATGTACGATACGGCATAATTCGAACGTAATAATACCTGCCATCAACTGTTGCAACTTCCTTTTGAATAGGTGCCAGCGTTTTGATAACTTCCAATGCATTACTGACCATTTCAGGATATTTCAAGTCGCAGACTAAATCCGTGAAAGGTCTTCCGGTATCTATTGCCCGCAATTTGAATATTTTGGTTACCGGATCAGTAAATCGGCGGATATTTAATTCTTTATCTAAAAAAAGAGTGGCTATTTCAGTACTGTTGAGCAGGTTTTTCATATCATTATTGGCCTGTTCAAAATCGACTAATTTGCTTTGTAATTCGGTATTCACCGTTTGCAATTCTTCATTTAAACTCTGTAATTCTTCCTTTGAAGTAGTCAATTCCTCATTGGTAGATTGTAATTCTTCGTTCGTAGACTGCAGTTCTTCATTCGTGGATTTGAGTTCCTCCTGAGAAGTTTGCATTTCTTCTCTGACGCTGTTCAAATCTTCATTGCTGCGTTTCAGTTCTGTTTCTAATTCTTGTTGTTTAAGAGTCGCACTTTGTTTTCTTGATTTAGAAGTTCCTGAAACGGATTCGATGCTATTTGGAATGTCTGTAAAAACAACCATAATCATCCCTTTTAGTGCATCTGGACTTTCTATTTGTTGCACCGTCAGATTGATAAAATGGAATCCTCCGTTTTCAACTATTTTTATATTATCAATATATGCCGGTTCGAAACTTTGCAACGCTTTTCGGAACGCTCCTGGCAATTCATTACGCAAACCTTCGCGTGCCATTGCATGAACGTTCCAGTTTGCTTTGCCTGCGACAGGTTCTAAATATTTTCCGGTTCTGCCGGTAATGTATATGATATCCCCTTTGCTATTAACAAGTACGCTTGCTGGGGCAAAACGTTGCAGCAAAATTTGATCCGTAAGTGTCTGAATGTTTTCAACGACCTTAGTTTCTTTCATAGTGTCAATGGTTACTCTTTTTGTTTGGGAATAAGAACTTGGAAAATTGGAGAACTCTGGAGAAACTGATTTTGAAATCCGTTTATAAAACTTCAGTTTAGAATCAACTACTTCAAATCCTTTGATGCTGCTTGCAACGGTCTCTGCAGTACCAAGCATCATAATTCCTCCCTGATTGAGGCTATAATTAAATAGCATTATTAATTTATTTTGTAACTCCGGCTCCATGTAAATCAACATATTCCGACAAGTCAATAGGTCTAATTTTGTAAAAGGAGGATCTTTAGTAACATTGTGAGGTGCAAAAACTATCATTTCGCGAATGAACGTATTTACGCGGTATCCGTCATTTTCAAGGGTAAAAAATTTAGTAATCCGTTCTGGAGAAATATCTTTTATTATACTGGAATAAAAAAATCCTTTTCGGGCTTTTTCAATAGACAACAGGTCTAAATCAGTAGCGAAAATTTGTAATTTAATACTTTTAGGAGGTTTTATTTTTGATACTGCTTCTTCAAAAACTATTGCTAGGGAATACGCTTCTTCACCCGTTGAGCAAGCTGGAACCCAGGCGCGCAACGTTTTACCTTCTGGAATATCTTTTAGCATATTCGGAATAATTTCTTCTTTGAGTTTATCCCAAACAGCGGGATCCCTAAAAAAGCTTGTTACACCAATTAATAGTTCTTTGAAAAGCAATTCAATTTCACTTGGATTTTCCTGTAAAAAACGCACATAGGTTTGCATTTTATCAATGTGATGTATTCCTTTTCTTCGTTCAATGCGTCGCAGTAAGGTACTTTTTTTATACATCGAAAAGTCATGCCCGGTTTGATCCCGCAACAAGATAATAATTTTGTCCAGACTGCTTTTGGTTTTGACAAGAAAATCCGATTCTGATTTAATTTCCGGAAAATAACGTAGTAAAGCCATCAGTTTAGCAGGTAATTCCTCGACAGGAGCAACAATATCGGCAATCACTGAATCTATAGCACTGCGAGGCATACTATCAAACTTTGCAGATACAGGATCTTGCACAACTACAATTCCATTTTTTTCTTTAATGGCTTTCAATCCTATACTTCCATCGGAACCCATTCCGGAAAGAACAATACCAATACTTTTTTCCAGCCGATCCAGTGCTAAAGATTTAAAGAAAATATCTATGGGCAATCGCAAGCCACGAGACTCTTTAGGAACAAATAAATGTAGTTTTCCGTTTAATATTGATAAGCTTTTATTGGGTGGAATTACATAAACGCAATTGGGTTTTACTTGTAGTGCATTAGTTGCCTGATAAACTTTCATTGTTGTCATTCTTTGCAATAACTCTGGCATTATTCCAGTATGGGTTGGATCCAAATGCTGAATTACTACGAATCCTATACCACTATTGACGGGCATGTTTTTAAAAAATAACTCAAGTGCTTCCAGCCCACCAGCAGACGCTCCAATACCAATAATTGGAAAATCAGCGGCATCTGCATCCGATACCTTCAACTTTGGTTTCAAATCTAACACCGTACCTTCACCAAGGTTGGCTTGATTATTTTTTATCATTACAAATTTTTAATTTTCAATAACTATTATAAGATGAGTAGGAATGCTCTATCAAATTACTTCTTTTATTTTGAGTATTAATAAATGGCTAATTTAGTACGTTTTTAGCGGTTTGTTCCTTTAAAAAAGACAAAAAAATATCTCTTGCATCACAGAAACTAAATTTAATTTAACAACTGTTTAATAATTCTAAAAAAAGGATTGAAATAAAATATTCATAAAAATAAGCAATTTTCATAAATAGTGTATTTTTTGTAAGGTTTGTATAATTAATTAACTAATAAGTAGTTAATACATGTTAAATTTAGTAAAAAAAATGTGTTTTCACAAGTAAATTACATATTAAAAAAAATGAACAAAATTTTAAATTTTTTACATAAAAAAAGTGCCTAAATCATAAGACACTTTTATTAATCATTAAAATCTATTATTTTTTTTGCAGCCACATAAACAGCATTTGTTCTAAATCTGATTGAATAATTGGCTTAGGTAAATAACCATTCATACCTGCCTCCAAACACTTTTCTTTATCTCCAACCATAATTCCTGCAGTGATTGCAATTATGGGAATATGTTCCGCTCCTTTTAGCTGCCTGATTTCTTTGGTAGCTTGATAACCGTTTTTATTTGGCATCTGAATATCCATTAAAATAACATCCGGTTGCTCTTTTTTATACAATTCTACAGCTTCATTTCCATCTTTTGCTTCAATGATTATGCAATTTGAAATAATTTTTTTGACAAGTGTTCTAGCCAATAGCATATTGATTTTATTGTCTTCTACTATTAAAACCTTTTTATCTTCCAAAACAGTGACTGGAATTATTGCTGCGTTTTGAACTGCATCAGAAATAAGTCGCTCTTTGTTCTTCTTATGATTTGTCTTTTTGAATTTAACAACAAAGTAGAAATCACTTCCATCGCCATGTTTACTAATTAATTGCAACTTACTGTCCATCAATGCTAAAAGCTGATTTGATATTGCCAAACCTAATCCGGTTCCGCCAAATTTACGATTCGTTGAATTGTCTTCCTGAACAAATGAATTGAATATTTTTTCGTTGTTAACTGTTTTTATTCCCACTCCAGTATCTTTTACAGAAAACATAATTGTAGACCATTTCTTTTCGTTTGTCTCTATTTCGGTAATATCCAAACGAATTTCACCAAAATTGGTAAACTTAATTGCATTGCTTAATAGATTCACCAATATTTGTTTCAATCGCACGGAATCTGCCAGAATATATTGTGGAATACTTTTGTTGATATCAAGAATTAAATCTATTTTTTTCAAATCAGCTTGATATTTAAACAAATTAATAACCTGATTTGTTAATTTGAAAAGGTTAATTTCTTCAATATTCAGTTCTAATTTTCCCGATTCAATTTTTGAAAAATCCAACACATCATTAACAATATCCATTAATGAAATTGCGGATTCATTAACGGTTTTCATATATGCGGACTGATTCTTTTTTAGATTTGATTTCATCAACAAATGCGTGAAACCAATTATTCCGTTCAAAGGAGTTCTAATTTCATGACTCATATTAGCTAGGAAATCAGTCTTTGCTTTATTTGCGGATTCAGCTAATTCTTTCGCTTTTACCAGCTCCATTTCCATCACTTTCTGGTCCGAAATATCAATAAAACTGATTACGATTTCATAAATTTCCCCATTTGCATCCATATCGGGATATCCATTTATTAAAAGCCATACCACATCATTACTTATTGGTCGGCATACGCCAAATCTAAAATTTTTGAGTGATTTTTTGGTCGCGATAATTTGGTTTACAGGATATCTTTCATAAGACATCAATGTATTATCTTCATTTAAGAAATTCCATGTTGCATCAAAAGCTGTAATTCCGCGCATTTGATCATCCGTTAATCCCAATAATTCAGCAGCTTTTACATTATTGACCACCACGGAAGTATCCGGTGCATGAACTACTATACCAGCATCCAGATTGTTTAACAAACCGCGGTATCGTTCCTCACTTTTTAGCAATGCCCTATCGGATTTTTTGGCTGCTGTGATATCTCTTGAAAGGCAAATGTAGTGCATTTCATGATCCTGACTTTCTTGCATAGGTGCGATTGAAAGTTCAAACCAATGCAAACCACTTGGTAACTCCAGAGAATATTGTCGGCCTGTTGAATATCCTTTTTCCGAAGCTTCCCGAATAGCGGAAATGCACAAATTTGAAACATCCGGTGGCAATACTTCCGAAAATGTTTTTCCCAGAAATGCTTCCGGAGGAAAAGCTAATAAATCATCCCTACGGGAATGGTAGTTGAAAATTTTACCTTCCATATCCACTTCAAACAACAAATCTGGTAAAGCTCCAATTATGGCTTCCAGTTTTTTATTCATTTTCCTGAAATCATCCTCAGCTTTCTTGCGTTTAGTTACATCTCGAACGATGGCCACAATTCGACCATCAATAATCATTTTCGCAGTAATCTCTACTGAAATTAATGTTCCATCTTTATGCAACATACTGCGCTGAATCAATGTTTTTTCCCCGTCCAATAATTCCTCCATCATTATGGGTCTTGATATTAGCTCCTCTTTTGAATACAAATCCTGTAGATTTTTTGTACACAATTCTTCCTTTGAATAGCCTAACAGCAAACAAGCGCTTTCATTTACTTCAAGTAAATCTCCGGAAACATTATTAATAAAAATAGCATCTGAAGCTTGTTCTACCAAACTGCGATACTTTTCCTCACTATTAATCAATTGCTTCTTTATATTTTTCAACTCAGTTATCTCAGTCAAAGCACCATTTAATCGCTGTGCTTTACCTTTTTCATCTCTAGATATTACACCTCGCCCATATAATATCCCGTAACTGCCATCAGCCTTTTGAAAACGGAATTCATCTGACCATAAATTTGCAATTCCGGCATAAGAATCCTCTAAATTTAAAATCACTCGTTCCCTGTCATCCGGATGCACCTTTGATCGCCAAATAACACTGTTGTTTTCTCCATTAGGTTCAATACTGCCAAAGCCTAAAAGATCTACAAAAGTTTGATTATTCCAACTTACCCCTGTTACTAAATCTACTTCAAAAACTGCATCATTGGTGGCCGCAGCAATCATTTCGAATCGTTCATTTGCTTCTTTGACTTTCTCTTCCGCTTTTTTACGTTCAGTAAGATCAATTCCCATTCCTACCAAGCACCTTTTTCCCTCATAATCAATTACATGAGAACTAATATAATATGGGATTTTATTTTTATTTTTAGTAAAGAATTCAACTTCAATACCAGGTGATTTTCTTTCAAATACTGTTTTTATTCTTGTTTTAACTTTTTGCTTCTCTTCTCCATCAAAAAATTCTATAGGATTCATTTGCCTGATTTCCTCATAATCATACCCAGTTACTTCTTCAAAATTTTTATTCCATTTTAAAAAACTTCCTGATTCATCATAGAGATAAAAAATTCCCGGAAGATTATTGATTATCGAATCCGAAAGATTTTTTTCTCGCAGGATTATCGCTTCTGCATTTTTTCGTTCCGTAATATCAGTGATGGTACCTACGTAACCTACAATTTCATTTTTTATATTTTTTTCAGGTAAAGCCTGTCCCATCACCCAAGCAACAGATCCATCCTGACGCACAAATCGGTATTCAGATAATGAATTTTGTTTGTTGTTTGTGGCAGTTTTCCACCCACTGAACAATGAATTTTTATCTTCCTCATGAACTGCTTTTAACCAACCATTTCCTATAGCTTCCTGAAAAGATAAACCTGAAATTTGACACCAATGTGGATTAACAAACGTGGTATATCCGCTGGCGTCCGTTCTAAAAATTCCTACAGGAGCAACATCAGTAAGCAAGTGATAACGATGTTCACTTTCAATAACTGCTTCCTCAGCCTTTTTTCTCAAAGCCTCTTTTTCAAAAACTTCTAATGCAAAAGACACATCACCCGTTGCCTCCTCTAACAATGCAATTTCTTCCGCGTCAAAAAAGTTTTTTTCATTGGCATAAAAAGAAAAAACGCCAATTACCTTTCCTGATTTTTTTATTGGCACCGCCATTGATGAAAGATAACCTCGTGATAGAGCTTCTTTGCGCCAAGGTTGCATCATTGGATCGTTTTCAATATCATTACAAATAACATATCGTGCTTCCCGCATTGCCGTTCCGGCCGGACCTCTTCCTTCAGGAATATCTTCTATGGAAATGGTTTTAATTATTGACAAATACCCATTATTCTCTCCAGCAATCATCTCCGGAATTAATTTTTTGGTTTTTTTATCGACAGTCCCAATCCAGACCATTCTAAATTTACCTAAATCCACCGCTATTTTACAGGCTTCTTCAAAAAGCGTTTTTTCATCAGTAGTGCGAACAATCATTTGATTAATTTGACTGATGAATAAATAAAGTCGGTTGGCTTTGATCAGTTTTTGATCAGCTCTGATACGTTGCGTAATATCAGTAACAATACCGTGACAAATCACAGTTCCTTCGGGTTCAACTACCGGTAACGAATTTACATCATGCCATACTAATCCTTTTTTAGGATGAAAATAGCGATATTCACATTTTAAAGGAACTAATTTTGATTTTGTTGCAGCAATACTTTGCACCACGAAATCCAAATCATCTGGATGGATCAGTTGAAATATTTTTTCCGCATTATTCTCAATTTCTTTAAAAGTGAAACCATAAATTTCCTCAATAGCCTTGCTGGTATAAGGGTACGAAAGGCTTCCATCCTTATTTTGACGCATCGAATAGATTAATCCTGGTGAAGCGTCTGCAATTTTAGCAAACTTATTTCTTTCACTTAACAAAGTTTCATTTGCTATTTTAGTCTCCGTTATATCTCTTAAATTCGAAATAATTCCTCCTATACTACTATCGTCAATTTTATTATTTAAGATTCCTTGGAGCCAAATATAATTTCCGTTTTTATGCTTAGCCTGAAAAAGTAATTCAATAGGTTTACCAGGATTATCGATTGCTTTTTCGACCATCTGATTCACATAATCTAAATAATCCGGATGAAAATATTCATTTTTTAGAATTTTCTCAAATTCATCATCTGTGTATCCTGTAACACGAGCCGAAGATGGGCTTCGGAAAATAGTATTTATATCTTTATCAAAAACCGTAATAATACCATCATTGTTCTCAACCAAAGCACGGAATCGTTTTTCGCTTTGTTCAATTTTATCCTGAGCAATTTTACTTTCTGTGATATCTCTTAAGTTAGCAATAATCAACCTCACGCCATCTTCACTTAATAAGTTTGTTAGCACTCCTTTTATCCAGATGTAATGTCCCTCTTTATGTTTTACCTGAAACTGAACTGGATTCAGAACTCCCGGATTTTCGAATGTTTCTTTCATCTTCTGATTCACGTAATCAATATAATCCGGATGAAAATACTCTGAATCAGAAATCTCAGCAAATTCTTGTTTTGAATAACCAGTTATGCGTTCTGAGGAGGTACTTCTAAATAATGTTTTTAAATTTTCATCGAGAACGGTGATAATGCCCTCATTATTTTCGACCAACGCTCGGAAATATTTATCATTATTTTCAATCGTTTCTAATGCTTTTTTGCTTTCGGTAATATCTTTAACAAATCCCAAAAAACGATTCTTGGAGAGTTTCACCGCTTCAACAGACCACCATTTGATAGCTCCCTTTTTATGAATTGTTTTAAACTCTTTTTTGGCCGTTCCCTTTTCTAAAAGAATTTGGAATTCCTTATATAATTCTCCTTGTAATTCTTGAGAAGACAAATTCCCAAAGCTCATAGTCAGTAATTCCTTTTTTGAATACCCAGTCAATACTGTTGCGGCATGGTTTACATCTACATAATTCCCTTTTTCATCTAAGACAAAAACTCCGTCAGGTGCGTTTTCTATATACGTCTTAAATTTAGCATTGCCTTCTTCCTCAATTAATTTTAATTTATATTCTACTACAGCTGCTTCTTGCTCTTTGATGGAATCTTCAATAATTTTTTTCTGGGTAATATCTTGTGTATTTCCTCTTAATGCATAAACATTTCCAAAGGTATCAAGCAGCGGAATTACAATTGCATGCAACCACCTATTACTATTATCTGATAAAATGACGTTTTGTTGTACTTCAAATTTTTCTTTATCGGCGATGGATTGATTAATTTTATTCTGAAAAAATGTAGCATCTTCTTCTGAAAAAAGATTCAAAAACTCCTGATATAAATTCTGGTCCATTTTACTCTCGATTCCATAAATCGAATACAATTCCTCAGACCAAATCATTTTTTTATTTAATAGATTGAACTCCCAACTTCCCATTTTTGCAATTTGTTGTGCATGGTTTAATAGGTCTTCTTTCTTAATTAACTTTTCTTGCGTGCTTCTTATCTCAGAAATATCTCTTCCAATTGCATAAATATTTTCTACAGAAATAGCATTCGCTGTCCATTGAATCAGTACGAAATCGCCATTCTTTTTTTTAAATCTGTTCTCAAAATTCGTGGAGGGATTTCCCATTGCAAGACTACCAATCTCGTGCAACGATCTTTCAAGATCATCCGGATGCAGAAGATGGAGAAAGGATTCCTGCAATAATTCTTCTTTTGAATATCCTAGAATTTTGACAAAAGTGGGGTTAATCTCCTTGAAAAAAGCATCTGTTCCCACAATACACACTAAATCATTAGACTCTTCAATAAAAAAATTAAAACTAGACAATGACGCTACTTTTTCTGTTAACCGGTTTACTTCTAATTCTTGCTCCTTTAATTTAAGAAGTAGAGCTTCGTAAGATAGATTGGCTTTATTCATACTGGTTATATTCAAATAATTTTTAAATATAATAAATAATAGTCACAAAATAAATAGGACACTATTTCATAACTATTAAAACCCTTAAAAACAATATTTTAAATATAATTGTATTGCATTCATATTTAAAATCCAAAAAATAAATCAATCCTTTTTACCAATAAACGAGAAAAAACCAAACTTTCATTTCACTTTTTACTCTATTATTCCACCTCTTCTTGGATTCAATACTTGAAAAGAGGATAATTATGGTCTACTTTTTTTATAATCAAAGAAAACATATTACTTAATTTCATTCAATTATTGAAAGATAAATATAATCAACTGGCCACTTTTTAAAAAACAAACAACTGATTTACAATGAATAACAATTTTAAAAGATCTCATTCACCACAGCTTTTTAAAATTTTAACAAAAAATTAATTTACATTTGTATATACAACTATAAATTGTGTTAAATTTGTACCAACAAATTACATATATACAAATATGAAAATTGAAGAAATTTTAAAATCGACTGTTCCAATGGATAATTCTAAAAAAATTATTCTAAACGTTTTATATACTCAAAATGTAATAACAGAAAATTTTAATGAAATATTAAAACCTTACGAAATTTCGGGAGAACAATACAACGTACTTCGAATATTAAGAGGACAAAAAGGAAATCCGGCAAATATGTGGACCATTCAAGAACGAATGTTAGCCAAAACCAGTAATACAACGCGATTAGTAGATAAATTGTTATTGAAAGAATTAGTCACTCGGAAAGTATGTCCTGAAAACAGACGAAAAATAGAAGTGTTAATTACACAAAAAGGATTGGAAGTTTTAGCAGCATTAGATCCAAAAGTGATTGCTCACGAGCAATTTTTTTCAAAAAATCTAAATTCACAAGAAATAGACCAGTTAAATCAATTATTAGAGAAATATAGAAACCAATAAATAGTCAATACATTATGAGTACTTTTTTAGAAAATCAAAATTGGAGATACGCAACGAAAAAATTCGATGCAACAAAAAAAATAACTGCCGAAGATTTAAATACTTTAAAAGAAGCAATTCGATTGAGTTCTTCATCTTATGGATTGCAACCGTATAAGGTTATTATTGTTGAAAATCCAGAATTGAGAGCAAATATTCAACCGGCAGCTTGGGGACAATCACAAATTGTTGAAGCTTCACATTTAATCATTTTTGCTAATGAAACAAATCTTGATGATTTAGCTATAGATGATTATATCAAAAATATAAGTCAAACCAGAAATACTCCAATTGAAGCTTTAGCTGGTTATGGGGATTTTATGAAATCTAAAATTATTTCTCTTTCTGATGAAGAAAAAAATATTTGGACAGCAAAACAAACCTATTTAGCATTAGGAAACTTATTGAACGTAGCAGCAGAACTTAAGATTGATACTACTCCGATGGAAGGTTTTGTTCCTGCTCAAGTAAATGAAATATTAGGGCTTGACAAATTAGGTCTAAATGCTACTTTAATTGCAACTCTGGGTTACAGACATGATGAGGATGCAACTCAACATTACAAAAAAGTCAGAAAATCAAACGAAGACTTATTCATTACATTATAAATTACTAATTCAAAATCAAATATTAATTCAAATCAAATTTAAACAAATGAAAAATTTCAAATCAATCGCATTAGCATTAGTAGTAGTTTTATCTACATTATCCGTAACAGCACAGACTAAAAAAATCAACACTGCTGGAAGTACTATCAACTGGACAGGGAAAAAAGTAACTGGACAACATGAAGGAACTATCAACATTAAAGATGGTGCTTTAGTTTTCAAAGGAAAAAAATTAGTTGGTGGTACATTCAATGTAGACATGAATTCAATCGTAGTTACTGATTTGAAAGCAGGTCAAGGTAAAGAAAAACTAGAAGGTCACTTGAAAGCTGACGACTTTTTTGGAACGGATAAATTCGCTATGGCAACTTTAGTTTTCAAAAAAGTAGTTACGAAATCTCCAAATTTGTATACTGTAACAGGAGATTTAACTATTAAAGGAATCACTAAACCAGTAACTTTTGATCTTGCAACAACAGCAAACACAGCTACAACGAATGTTGTAATTGACAGAACAAAATACGATATTAAATATGGTTCTGGAAGTTTCTTTGACAGCTTAGGAGACAAAGCTATCAATGATGATTTCACTTTAGCTGTAGCTTTGAAATTCTAATTTCATCTCATCAATACTATTTTAAAACCGTAACAAACAATTGCTGCGACTTTAAATCAATTAATAATCAAGCCCTTGTGTAAAACAAGGGCTTTTTTTATTTAAAATTTAATGTAAAACAACAGAATGAGTTTGGTTTAGAAATAATTGAATTTTAGATTAAAATCTTGAATTTGTAGGGCTATCAAAAATTTACATAATACATCCTATTGTAACATATCGTTAATATTCTATGCTTATTCAGTTAACACAACCTGCTTAATTTTGAAAAATAAATAAATGATAAACCTCCCAAAATGAATAATATGTTTTTTGTTGACCAAAAAACGTAATGTAAATCTTTAGAAATAAATACCTTTCAAATATTTCATTAACAAAATTTAATTATGAAAAAAATAATACTTATTCCAATACTCTGTTTGATCAATAGCATGACACTAAATGCTCAACAAATAAAAGGTATTATCGGAGACACAAATTGGATGGGTAATTGGACTAATTTTAGACCTACAGCTGCAGAGTACCCTGAGACTACAAACATTTTGACTGGTACAATTAATAGTGACCTTACACTATATAAGAAAAACACGTACTTATTAACAGGTGTTGTATACATCACAAATAATGCTGTATTAACCATTGAACCAGGAACTGTAATTCGTGGCGATGTAGAAACATGTGGCACTCTGGTAATATCAAAAGGCTCTAAAATAATGGCAGAAGGCGAACAAACAGACCCTATTGTTTTCACTTCCAATAGAGAAATTTCTACCAGAAAACCTGGAGATTGGGGAGGTATTATTATAATGGGGGACGCTCCCATCAATAAAACTGGAGGAGTAGGATTTTTGGACTTTAATATAGACCCAATGGCAAACCATTATGGAGGACAAAATCAGGATAGCAATTCCGGGATATTAAAATATGTCCGTATCGAATTCTCCGGAAGGAAACTTAATGCTCTCAAAGAACTTAATGGCTTATCATTAGCAGGCGTTGGTAGAAAAACTAAATTTAATTTTATTCAAATCAGTTATTCCAATGATGATTCTTATGAGTGTTATGGCGGAGATGTAAATTTTGAGAATATTATTTCATTCAAAGCTACTGATGATGATTTTGATTTTACGCAAGGTGCACAATGCAATATTAGCAATAGTCTTGCCATTCGTTATCCGTTTTCATCCGATATTTCTGGTTCGAGATGCTTTGAAATCGACTCTTTTGATAAAATTGAAAATGCAGATGTAACCAAAAAAATGACCAAAATAACAGCTACAAATATTACTTTGGCAAATTTAGAAGAAAACAATCAAGGATTAGTTCGAGAAGCCATTTACATTAAAGACAACAGTTATTTTAGTTTAAATAACAGTGTTGTTTCAGGATTTAAAAATTGCATTTTATTAGAAGGTAAAATAGCTAATATTTCAGCTAATTTGGCAAAAATTAATTTACAAACAGTACTTATTAATAACTGTGATGGAGGTATTCAAAGTGAAATACCAACTAATGATTCGGAAATAAAAAATTGGTATAGCAGTGAATCCTTTTCTATTGAATACTCTAAAACAAGTCATACAGCATTATTCAAGGAGTCTAACCCTAAAAAAACTTTTGATTTTAGGCTAAAAGTCGACCCAATAGTCGTCAGTGACAATTAAAGACTAAAGTCTTTCAAATTTTGAATGACCGAATTACTCTATTTTATTAATCGTAACATTCAGGATTGCTTTTTTTAAGGTTAGTATGTTTTTTTTGAGGTCATATTTTTTTTAAATTCAAACCTATAGATTTATTTAACAAAAATTCTTCGCTTTTAATGTTTTTTAACGCATTTTATATTTGAATAATCGAATTTCATTTCTATATTTGTGGCAACAAAATAAAACATGAAAACAATTTTAAACAATACTTGGTGGTGGAACAATTTACGTCAGTCGTCGTGAACTAAGCTCCTATAGTATTATTAAAACTATAAAATATAAAAGGCTTGTCATCACGACAGGCCTTTTTTTTGTGCCAATTTTACCAGTAAAACACAACATTAAAAACATAGCAATTGAAATCATTTAACTTAAATACCAATTACAAGCAAATCCTTGCAGATACCATTACCCCGGTGAGTGTGTATTTCAAAATTCGGGATAAATTCCCAAATAGTTTGCTACTGGAAAGCAGCGATTATCATGGAAATGACAATAGTTTCTCCTATATCTGTTGTAATCCGATTGCTTCCATCAAAATAGAAAATGAAATTATTCACAACACTTTCCCTGATGGGAGTTCTGAGAAAATTTCAATCGATGCCACTACCAATATTCCGGAAGTAATTCAAGAATTTTCGGGTCAGTTTAAATCCGAGAAGAACGATTTTAAATTCATCAATAATGGACTTTTTGGATATATTTCGTACGATGCGGTTCGGTATTTCGAAAAAGTAAACATTGCCAAAAAAGAAAACAGCAATACCATTCCTGATGTGTATTATGCCGTATACCAAAACATCATTGCCATCAATCATTTCAAAAATGAAGCGTATATTTTCTGTCACAGCTTAGACGGAAGAAACAACATTTCGGAAATCGAACAATTATTACAATCCAGAAATATTGCCTCTTATAAATTTTCGAAAGAAGGCGAAGGTTTTTCAAATCTGACGGATGAAGAATTCAAGCATAATGTGGTTTTGGCCAAAAAGCATTGTTTTAGAGGTGATGTGTTCCAATTGGTATTATCCCGCAGGTTTACACAAGGCTTCAAAGGCGATGAATTCAATGTCTACAGAGCGTTAAGAAGCATTAATCCTTCGCCGTATTTATTCTTTTTTGACTATGGCGATTTCAAAATATTTGGTTCTTCACCTGAAGCTCAAATTATTGTCAAAAACCGTAAAGCCGAAATTCATCCTATCGCAGGAACTTTCAAACGTACGGGAGATGACGAAAAAGATGCGATTCTTGCGAAAGAATTATCCATAGATAAAAAAGAAAACAGTGAGCATGTGATGTTAGTGGATTTAGCTAGAAATGATTTAAGCAGAAACGGTCATCATGTCAATGTGGAGAAATACAGAGAAGTACAGTTTTTCTCTCATGTCATTCACTTGGTTTCAAAAGTAACGGGACATTTGCATGAAAATGCGACAACGATGCAAGTGGTAGCCGATACTTTTCCAGCAGGAACATTGAGCGGCGCACCAAAACACAGAGCGATGCAACTCATTGAAGAGTATGAAAAAACGAATCGTAATTTTTATGGAGGCGCTATTGGTTTTATGGATTTTGAAGGTAATTTTAATCACGCCATTATGATTCGAACTTTCCTTAGTAAAAACCATCAATTGCATTCTCAAGCAGGAGCAGGAATTGTTGCCAGTTCTGATGAAGAGAGCGAAATGCAGGAAGTATACAACAAGTTAAGGGCGCTGAATGCGGCGTTGGATTTAGCGGAGACAATATAAAATAATTTAAAGATTCAATAATTTAAGAATTTAAAGATTGCTGAAACACTAGAATTTTTCAATCTTTAAAACTTTTAATTTTTCAATAATAAAATGAAAAAAATACTAGTCATAGACAATTACGATAGTTTCACTTATAATCTAGTGCACTATCTCGAAGATTTAGATTGTGAAGTAACCGTTTATAGAAACGATGAATTTGACATCGATGAAATTGCAGTTTTCGATAAAATTCTTCTTTCTCCTGGACCTGGAATACCGGACGAAGCAGGATTATTGAAAGAAGTGATTCAAAAATACGGGGCGACCAAAAGTATTTTTGGCGTATGCTTAGGTCAACAAGCTATTGGAGAAGTATACGGAGGAACGCTTTCTAACTTAGACAAAGTGTATCATGGTGTGGCTACCAATGTGAAAACCGTTGTTGATGATGAACTTTTATTTGAAGGATTAGGAAACGAATTTGAAGTGGGACGTTACCATTCATGGGTGGTTGATCCTAATTTGCCAGATGTTCTAGAAGCGACTTCTTTTGACGAAAACGGCCAAGTAATGTCCTTGCGCCACAAAACGTATGATGTGCGCGGTGTACAATTTCATCCCGAAAGTGTTTTAACTCCAAATGGGAAAAAGATATTAGAGAATTGGGTGAAAAACTAGTCATAAAGTCAAATATCATAATGTCGAAAGACTTTAAGACTTTCAACTTTCAACTTTAAGACATATATAAAAATGAAAAATATATTAAACAGATTAATCAATCACGAAATGCTTTCGGCTGCAGAAGCAAAAAATGTATTGGTTAATATATCAAACGGGAGTTACAACACGAGCCAAATTGCTTCTTTTCTAACCGTTTACATGATGCGCAGTATAAGCATAGATGAACTTTCCGGTTTCCGTGAAGCATTATTAGAATTGTGTATTCGCGTGGATTTATCCGCATATAATACTATTGATTTATGCGGAACCGGTGGTGATGGAAAAGATACTTTCAATATTTCAACACTGGCTTCATTTGTAGCTGCCGGTGCAGGAATAAAAGTGGCAAAGCACGGAAATTACGGAGTTTCTTCTATCTCTGGATCTAGTAATGTAATGGAGAAACTAGGAATCAAGTTCAGTAATGATACTGATTTCTTGGAAAGATGTATCGACAAAGCAGGAATTTGTGTTTTACACGCACCATTATTTCATCCTGCAATGAAAAATGTGGGACCAATTAGAAAAGAATTGGGCGTAAAAACCTTTTTCAATATGTTGGGACCAATGGTAAATCCATCATTTCCACAAAATCAGTTGGTTGGTGTTTTCAACTTAGAACTGGCCAGAATGTATGCGTATTTGTATCAAAACACGAATACTAATTTCACCATCCTGCATTCGCTTGACGGTTATGACGAAGTTTCGTTGACAGGTCCTACAAAAACAATTACCAGTTCCATGGAAGGAATGCTAAATCCGGAAGATTTTGGTGTTCGCCTTTTGCTGCAAAGCGAAATCGAAGGCGGAACAACCATCGAAGAATCGGCACAAATGTTTACAGATATTATTTCGGGAAAAGGAAACGAGGCCCAGAATAATGTGGTTTGTGCCAATGCAGCCATGGCAATTGCAACCGTTACAAAATGTTCTCCTTTAGAAGGATTTCAAATAGCGAAAGAAAGTTTATTATCCGGAAAAGGACTTGTAGCTTTGAAAAAATTGAAAGATTTAAGCAAATAAAATAGTTTAAAGTTTAAGGTTTAAAGTTGTTGGAATTTCGAACAACTTGAAACTTGAAACAAAGAAAACTTGAAACAAAAAAATAAATGAACATTTTAGATAAAATCATAGTTGACAAAAAAAGAGAAGTCATCCTCAAGAAATCCATTATTCCTGTTTCACAATTGGAAGCTTCAGTTTTCTTCGAAAAAAGGACTATTTCTTTGAGCGATAATTTAAGAAACAGCAACTCAGGAATCATTGCAGAACACAAACGCCGTTCCCCTTCCAAAGCAGAAATCAACTACAGCTTTACGGTTGAAGAAGTTACCAAAGGATATGAAAATGCTGGTGCTTGTGGTATTTCAGTATTGACAGATGGAAAATATTTTGGTGGCTCATTAGACGATTTACTTTTGGCAAGAGCCGCAGTAAATATTCCATTATTGAGAAAAGAATTTATTGTAGATGAATACCAAATCTTAGAAGCAAAAGCCCACGGAGCCGATTTAATTTTGCTTATCGCAGCAGTTTTGACAAGAGAGGAAATCAAATCCTTATCGGAATTTTCTAAAAGTTTAGGGTTAGAAGTTTTACTGGAAGTACACAATCAGGAAGAACTGGAAAAATCGATTATGCCAACATTAGATATGATTGGTGTGAACAATAGAAACCTAAAAACATTTGAAGTGAGTTTGGATTTCAGCAAGCAATTGGCAGCACAAATTCCAGATGATTTTGTAAAAGTTTCTGAAAGCGGAATTTCATCAGTAGAAGCCATCAACGAACTAAAACCTTTTGGTTACAAAGGATTTTTAATTGGAGAAAACTTTATGAAAACGGATAATGCCGGTAAAGCAGCAATGGAATTTATATCAAAACTATAAAGATGAAACTCAAAATCTGTGGCATGAAATATCCCGATAATATTCTCGAAGTAGGTTCGCTCCTACCCGATTATATGGGATTTATTTTCTGGGAGAAATCGGCTCGATATTTTGATGGTATTATTCCACAATTACCAAAATCAATCAAGAAAGTAGGCGTTTTTGTCAATGAAACTGGAGAAATAATTTTAGCGAAAGTCCAAAAATACGATTTGCAAGCCATTCAATTACATGGAAATGAATCAGTTGAATTCTGTCAGGATTTGAAAAATAAAATAGAGAATCCAATTGAAATCATAAAAGTATTCTCTGTCGATGATGATTTTGATTTTGAAGTATTAAAACCATTTGAAAACGTTTGTGACTATTTTCTTTTTGACACCAAAGGAAAATTACCAGGAGGAAACGGAACCACGTTCGATTGGAAAGTTTTAGAAAAGTATCCTTCGAGCAAACCGTTTTTTCTGAGCGGCGGAATCGGAATTGAGGAAATGGATGCCGTGAAAGAAATAGCAAAAACAAATTTACCGCTGTATGCCATTGATGTAAACAGTAAATTTGAAATAGAACCGGGATTAAAAAACATAGAAAAATTAGATAGTTTCAAGAATAACTTGAAAACTTTAAACTTATAAACTTTAAACAAAATGAGTTACAACGTCAACGAAAAAGGCTATTACGGAGAATTTGGAGGCGCTTTCATTCCTGAAATGTTATATCCAAATGTGGAAGAATTACGCCAAAATTATTTAAAAATTACAGCAGAGCCTGAGTTTCAAGCTGAATTTGATGCTTTGCTAAAAGAATATGTAGGTCGTCCTACGCCGCTTTATTTTGCCAAGCGATTATCTGAGCAATACAATACTAAAATCTACCTGAAAAGAGAAGATTTATGCCACACTGGTGCCCACAAAGTGAACAACACCATTGGGCAAATTTTGTTAGCCAAACGCTTGGGCAAAAAACGAATCATTGCTGAGACCGGAGCTGGTCAACATGGAGTTGCAACAGCTACAGTTTGTGCCTTAATGGGACTGGAATGCATCGTGTACATGGGTGAAGTCGACATCAAGCGTCAAGCGCCAAATGTGGCTCGTATGAAAATGTTGGGTGCCGAAGTTCGTCCGGCAATGTCAGGTTCAAAAACCTTAAAAGATGCCACTAACGAAGCCATTCGCGACTGGATTAACAATCCTGTTGACACCTATTATATCATTGGATCTGTGGTAGGACCGCATCCTTATCCGGATATGGTGGCGCGTTTTCAAAGTGTTATTTCTAAGGAAATCAAAGAACAATTACTGGAAAAAGAAGGTCGTGAAAACCCTGATTATGTGATTGCCTGCGTAGGTGGCGGAAGCAATGCTGCCGGGACCTACTATCATTTTCTGGACAATGAGGACGTAAATATTATTGCGGTCGAAGCAGCAGGTTTGGGAGTTGATTCCGGCGAAAGTGCCGCAACTTCTGCCTTAGGAAAAGTGGGCGTTATTCACGGAAGTAAAACCTTATTGATGCAAACAACGGATGGCCAAATCACCGAACCATATTCTATTTCAGCAGGACTGGATTATCCGGGAGTTGGTCCTATGCATGCCAATTTATTCACAACGGGAAGAGCGCAATTCATCTCCATTACAGATGAGCAAGCGATGCAATGGGGAATAAAATTATCTCAAATGGAAGGACTTATTCCTGCCATTGAAAGTGCGCATGCCTTTGCCGTTCTGGACGAAATGAAATTCAAACCTGAAGATGTGGTAGTCATCAATCTTTCCGGTCGCGGTGACAAAGATTTGAATACCTATATCGATTATTTTAAATTATAAAAAAAGCACAATTTGGGCGTTCCCAAAGGGTCGGGCTGTCCGCTATATCTTTTTCATGGCAGAAAAGCCATAAAAAGGATGCCGCTTCCATCCCTAACGCAGACAAATAACTAGAAAACATTATTTATGGAACAGCTATTCTCTTACGGTACATTGCAGTCAAAAGAAATTCAGATGCAGGTTTTTAATAAACTATTAAGTGGAACTGAGGACATGCTTTTAGGATACAAACTAAAAGATTTTCAAATAGAAGAAGAATTTGGAATGGAAGATTATTTTGTAGCTATTCCAAGTGAAAATCCTTCGGATGCAATAAATGGTATCGCTTTTACTGTAACCAACGAAGATCTCATAAAAGCAGATCAATTCGAATCTAATGCTTATAAAAGAATTCAAATAACATTGCAATCTGGACTTTCGGCCTGGATTTATATTGAAAGTTAATAATCCAGAAAAATAGTTCCGATTTAAACAACCTACTAGGTTTCTAAAACCAAATTTTGAATACAAAATAATACCCACAAGGTTTTGGAACCCTAGCGGGAATAAATAAAATTATATTAAAATGAACAGAATAAATCAAAAATTACAAGAGACTAAAAAGATACTTTCCATTTATTTTTCGGCGGGATATCCTAACCTCAACGATACCGTACAAATCATTCAGGATTTAGAAAAAAATGGTGTGGACATGATTGAAATCGGATTGCCGTTCAGTGATCCATTGGCCGATGGACCAACAATTCAAGCCAGTTCCACACAAGCATTGCATAACGGAATGACAACACAGGTGTTGTTTGACCAACTAAAAGACATTCGTAAAACGGTTGCTATTCCATTAGTGATTATGGGTTATTTCAACCCAATGTTACAATACGGAATAGAGAATTTCTGCCAGAAATGTGCGGAGATTGGCATCGATGGATTAATCATTCCTGATCTTCCCGTTGATGTGTATGCCGATGAATACAAAGCCACTTTCGAGAAATATGGTTTGAAAAATATATTTTTGATTACGCCACAAACATCCGTTGAACGCATCCATTTTATTGACAGCGTTTCTGATGGATTTATCTATATGGTAAGTTCAGCGAGCGTTACCGGTTCCCAAACTGGTTTTGGAAGCGCTCAGGAAGAATATTTCAAACGCATTGCCGACATGAATCTAAAGAATCCTCAGGTAATTGGTTTTGGAATCAACAACAAGGAAACCTTCAACCAAGCTACACAATTTGCCAAAGGAGCAATTATAGGAAGCGCTTTCATCCAGCACCTAACCGAAAACAGTACCGGAAAAATTGAAGAGTTTGTAAAAGCGATTCGATAAAATTTCCTTTATATACTATCAAACGGCGTTTAAAATTGATTTAAACGCCGTTTTTTTTATAAGATTATTTTTATATATTTGACTTAACTATAAAACGAAACAAACATTCACCAAACTACCCAATTTTGGGTGTATATACGAAGGTTTGTTTCGCCTATATAAAAGTTGTGCGTCAGCTTGGAGAACCGAAGGAGAACGAATAGAATTTTTCATATTAAACTTTATAAAATGATTAAAAAAACAACGTTATTAATTACATTACTTATCTCTGCTTATTCTTGTGGTAAAAAAGAAGAAAATACAATAACTCCAGAACCTAAATATGAATACGATACAAATTCAGAACAATATTCTGGACCACCTTCTGAAAATGTAACACCACAATATGAAAATACAGTTTCAGAACAAACGGAACCTACCAACATCGAAAAGTATTCACAACTAAAAAATAATGACGTAACAATTGAGTGTGAAACTACTGTTGAATTTGTAGATGGCAAATCAGACAACATTACCATTAAAATGCAAATACCACACGAAGAGCCTACTACAATCAATTTAAGAAACCCAGTGAAAGTAAAAAGCGAAAATTCTGAAATAATATCTAAAATGTACACAGATAATAATGACGAAAAAGTGATTTTTATTTGGCGAAAAGATATGAGCAAAATAAGCATAATGAATGGAGATAACGCTGTTATGTTTTTACGATGAAATTTTCAATATAATTAAATTAAAAAAAAATGGAAATAAAATCTGGAATGATTGTTTAGCTAAAAACGGGCAGTCCTGCAATGACCGTACATTCTTTAGCACGACCAGAAACTTGGATTTGCAGTTGGTTTGTAGGCACTAAAGTGAATCATAGTCAATTTAGAACAGACCAATTAACAGACAAAGACCCTAATCAGAAATAAACGTTAGATCTTTTAGTTCGTGAATTTCTGTATGTAATTCTGTATCTATAAAATACATACATATTGCTTTACCCTCTGAATTTAGCTCGCTAAAAGTCATTTTGTGAGAATGTTTAGTAGTTGAAATTATATTTCCTGTTTTTATATTTGAGTTCATAATAAATAATTTAAAAAAGGCTTCTCACTTAAAAGGAGGAGAAACGAAACCTAAATAAAGCCGCACGCACAACAGCTGTTTCAATATACTTGCGAATTTAGTGGAATTACGTGCTATCATCATAAACCCCGCTACGCAAAGTGTTCCCAGCTCCGCAAAGTGTTCTTCTAAAAAATAAATTTCTCGCGAATGCTGCGAATTCTATAATACAGATTGTCCAAAATATAAAGTTTGTTTTGTACTTTTAAAGCACACGCATTAACTGAAAAACTCAAATTACAATAATGAATTATCACTTTAGAAAAGCGGAACTATCTGAAATAGCTTCATTATAAGCCATTTTGCAATAAGTTATTAATTTAGAAAAGAAGACGATAGAATAAAGGGCAAAAAAGACGATAACGAAATATTTTTAATTAATTTTCACAAAATTAATCACAATAATTTTTGAATTTAATTTTACGAAAGCCAAAATGAGAGTTAAATTTTGAGTATGTATTGTATCAAATGAACTCTTTACTTAAGAAATGTATTTAATATTAAGAAAATAAATAATGAAGATTGAAAATAAAATATTTATAAGAACATTTTTGTTTACTGGATTTGGTTACGCAGTATTGATGGCAGGATTTGATTATTTAGACGGGGAATCATTTATACAATTTAAACACTTATTTCACTTTTTATTTTTTGGAATGTGTATGGGTCTATTGGCTCGATATAACTACAAAAAACAATTTAAAAAGGAAATAAACGAAAACGAAAATACAAAAACGGATCCTAAATTATAAAAAGTAAACTCCACTGGTACGCAAAGTGTTCATCTAAAAAAATAGGTAGTGTAAATCCATTTGGCAAATATGAAAAACGTCAGTATCATACTATTTAGGATTATATGTAATGTACTGTTTTAAAAGCTATCGATTGTTCCTTCAAAGCGTTGTATATTAAACTTAAATGCGTATTTTTAATAATCTGCTTTATTTAATTCTATTAGACAAAAACCTATGACTCTATTTACTCAGATTATTTGGCTTTTTATATTGGCTATACCGGTTGCTTGTGTTTCATGGACAGTTACCCACGAGAAATTGTTTCGAGAGCCGAGGGAATACTGTCTTAACAGAAGCCTTCATGATGACACTTTGTTAAAAAGAAAGTTTTTTTACCTTTTTACCTGCGAATACTGTTTTAGTCATTACATAACAATCCTATTTCTTTTTTTAACTAATTATAAACTTTTGCTGACTGACTGGAGAGGATATATCATAGCAGGCTTCTCTTTAGTATGGATAGCCAACAGTTACATGAGTATATATGCGCTTATTCGACAAAGTATTAAAAAGGAAATAACTGAAATTAAAGTGTTGGAAAAAGAGAAAAAAATTTAATCCCGTATCGTTAGTGCGAGTTCTCGCCCGTTGAGCTCGAGATAGCAATCGCAGCAAAGAAAATATTCCTTATTCTCCGCAAGTTATTCTTCTAAAAGTAAATATATCCTATAATGAGGAATGTCCAAAATTCAAAGTTTGTTTTGTACTTTTAAAGCACACTCATTAACTAAAAAACTTAAATTACAATAATGCATTATCACTTTAGAAAAGCGGAACTATCTGAAATAGCTCCGATATGGGAAATTTTACAACAAGCGATACAACGCAGAAAAGAAGATGGCAGTACCCAATGGCAGGACGGTTATCCAAATCCGGAAGTAATACAAAAAGATATTGAAAAAGGCAAAGGATTTGTTTTGGCAGACGGAGAAACTATCATCGGTTACAGTGCGGTACTCATCAATGACGAACCTGCTTACGCTACAATTGAAGGCAACTGGTTAACGAATGATGATTTTGTTGTCATGCACCGCGTAGCTATTTCTGAGAAACATTTGGGTAAAGGACTGGCTAAACTGATGCTAAAAAACATAGAAGATTTTGCATTAAGCAACAATATTTACAGTGTAAAAGCTGACACAAATTTTGATAATATTGCTATGATGAAAATTTTTGAAAACTTAGGTTATACCTATTGTGGCGAAGTTTATTTTAGAGGAAGCCCCAGGAAAGCATTCGAGAAAGTATTACACAAACAAGACTGATTGAAATTAAAAAACCGCAAATTCGCAAATAAAAACAGTTAGTAACTGTTTCAATAATTTGCGAATTTGCGGTGAGTTTTTTTTAAAAATCTTAAACTACAGCTTCTTCTTCAGGAGCAGTTTCAAATTCCATGTGGTCCTCGATTTCCATTGCTACTTCCGGCTTAGATGCTTTCAGCGCATTGAATCTTTCTAATTGTTCCAGTTCACCTTCTTCCCCACTGAAATAAGGAAAAACATCCATAATAGGAGATTCTGAAATTGCAGGAACGGTGTAGTCGCCCATCGTACCTTTCATCACGCTAATGGTGTTATCATAAGCCTCTTTTACATCATTGGCTTGCACTAATAAATACATATTAGTTTTGCGTTCTTTACCGCTTTCTTCATCATAGGCCAATAAAGATACTTTAGATCTGAACCAACGATCCGCATTTTCAAAAGGATGAATCTCAGCATAATTAGCGACTTTTATATTCGTGATTTTAAATTCTTCACTGATATACGCTGACATTTCTTCATTAATTCTGCTTTCAGCTTCCGTGTAAGATAACGCGTCTACCAAGTACGGTTCCGTTGTAATCTTCTGTCCGCCAGTTTCGTCTGTTTTTCTATATTTTACTTTGCATTCGTACCAAGTTGTGCTCATTTCTTTTTTTTTTTAAGGATGTCAAAGATAGATTTAAAAGAAAAAAAACAACAGTATTACTAAAATAGATATTCACAATTTTAGATGGAAGTCGGTATTGATTTTTATTTCAATTAAAAGAATTAATTCCTCAAATAAAAAAACAGCCTTTACAATAAGCAAAGGCTGTTTTTAAAAAATATTTCTTCAAAACTGAGTATTAGTCAATAAGTGTAACCAAATCCTCTTTGTTTTTTCTGACTTTTGCTAAGTTTGCTAACCAGTCATTTTCGGTATCTCTGTAGCCTAAAGGAAGAATTACACAACTTCTAAGACCTTTTGCTCTTAGATTCAAAATTTCGTCTAATGCATCTGGCTCAAAACCTTCAATTGGTGTGCTGTCTACTCCTTCGAAAGCGGCAGCTGCGATAGCCATTGAAAAAGCAATATAAGCCTGTCTTGCTGCGTGCTGAAAGTTAACTTCAGCATCTTTTTGAGGATACGTACTCAACAGCATCTGACGGTAATTTTCAAAACCTTCATTTTTAAAACCTCTGATATCATTGGTATGATCAAATACTTTATTGATACGATCCGCTGTGTACGTATCCCAAGCGGCAAATACTAATAAATGGGAACAGTCTGTAATCACGGATTGATTCCACCCTATTGCTCTGATTTTTTCTTTAATTTCTTGATTGGTTACCACCATTATTTCAAAAGGTTGCAAACCACTTGATGTAGGTGCTAGAATTGCTGCTTCGAGAATAATATCAATTTTTTCTTGAGCTACTTTTTCTCCATTCATCGCTTTAGCTGCATAACGCCATTTCAATTTATCTAATAATTCCATTGTACTATATTTATTAATTACTGTTTTTTTTTATATTAAAAATTTTTACACTTTTATACTATCCCATGCCGCTTGAAAACTTTCTTGCAATGTTTTTTCATCCAAAGGACACAATCCCCTATTTTTCATGTTCATCAAAAAAGCCATAGGATATATCGAATAAGCATACATCAGATAAGGTGAAATATCCTTCAGAATACCCTCTTCTTTTCCTTTCATCCATAAATCAAAAAGCGGCGTCAGGAATTGTAATCCTTCTTGTCTTGTTATTTCATCAATCATGGGCGTATTATCACATTGCGATAAAAAAGAGGCTTCTTCTTGATGGGTCAATTTATAATGCGCCATATTGAACCAAATTTTTTTAAAACTAAGTTCCACTGATTCCTGAAGATTGTAATCTAAAAAGGCCGCTTCAGCAAAAGATGATTTTACTGTTAGATACAATTTACTGACTAAATCTTGTTTACTTTGAAAAAACAGATAAATCGTGGCGGGAGAAACAGCTGCAATTTTTGCAATTTTTGCCATTGAAGCTCCTTGAATCCCTCCATTATTTACTAAAGTCAAAGTAGCTTTCAAGAGAGCAATCCGTTTATCAATACTTTTTTGAAGTTGCGCCATTTTTGATATTATTCTTAAATTCCTAATAAATAACAACTCTATTAAAAAATGCTTAAAAAAACATTTGTATTAAAGTCATATTGAAATACAAAGATACTATAAAAAAGAATGAACATTCATAAATCACAATTAATTATGTTTTGTTTACTCTTAAAAGTATGTTAGGAAAAGGAAAGCATTTCGACAAATAGCGTCTTCTTTCGTTATTTTTTTTTAAAATCGAGCCGAGGAAACCAATAAGGAGGACTATATTGAATAAATTATTTTCCTTACCAGTTTATAAAAAATTTATAACTTTGGTTAACAGCAAAAATTAAACTTTCATGAAAGCCTCAATTTTTATTAAAATTATGTTAAAAAAAAATTAAACACTTGTTTAAATTAAACACTTGTTTAGTTTTGTTTAACAAAAATTCAATTCCATTGAAAAGTAATTTTAACGATAAACAAATTCTAATCCTCGAAGTTGCAGAAACACTTTTTGCAGAGAAGGGATTTGACGGTACTTCCATCCGAAACATAGCAAAAGTGGCAAAAATTAATATTGCCATGGTTTCGTACTACTTTGGTTCCAAGGAACGATTACTGGAATCGCTTATTGTTTACAGAACTTCGGATCTTAAAAATCAATTGGATAATCTGCTAAATGAAGAACTGGAACCTATAGATAAAATCAACAAACTAATTGAACTGTACATCAACAGAATTAATAGTAACAGAGGAATCTATCGAATTTTACACTTTGAATTTACTTCTAAAAAGAGAGAACAAAATCTTCAGGCTTTTTCTGAATTAAAAAAAGGAAATCTAAAATCCCTTGAAGCTATTATCGAGGAAGGTCAGAAAAAAGGCATTTTCAGAAAAGATGTTATAATTCCGCTTATCACACCCACCATTCTGGGGACTTTCTTTCATTTTCACATGAATAAACCTTTCTTCGAGAATTTATTAAACCTGAAAACCGAAGATTTATACAACAATTATATCAAAACCAATTTGACAAAGCACATTCAACAAACTATAAAAGCACTTCTTATATATGAAAGTTAGTCAATTTATGCTCTTTGGGATTTTCTTTATTGGAATTTCAGCAGTAGAAGCACAAGAAAAAACAAGTTTAACATTGAACGAAGCCATTAATTTGGCTTGGACCAAAAGCAATGAAGTTACGCTGGCCAATACAAAAGTAAAGACCAAAAAATACGAATTGCAGGCTACAAAAAACAATCAATATCCAGATTTGAAACTTTCAGGTCAGTACCAAAGATTGGCAAATGCATCAATAGATTTTAAACTGGATCAAAACAATTCTGGTACTCCACAAGCGATTCCTATTGTCAATCAGTTAATGATTGGTCAGTTGAATGCCAGTGTTCCGGTATTTTCTGGTTTTAAAATTCAAAACAGCATCAAAGCGAATGAAAATTTGTATCAGGCTGAAATGGCTACATCATCCCAAACTAAAGAAGAAATTGCGTTGCGGGTGATTGATTATTATGCCAGTTTGTACAAAGCACAAAAAACAATTGAACTGTTGAAAGAAAATCAAAAAAGTGCCAAACAGCGCGTTAAAGATTTTATAGAGCTTGAAAAAAACGGAATTATTCCTAGAAATGATCTGTTGAAATCTAAATTACAAGCTTCGAAAATACAATTGTCACTGGATGAAACGAATAATAATTTAAAAATAATCAACTTTTATTTGGTTACACTTTTAAAATTAAATCCAGACACCAAACTGGAAATTCGGGAGGATGATTTTGCTGATTTCCAAATGACAAATATTCCAACCAATGAATTACCAGCTTTAGAAAATCGTAAGGATTTAGAAGCGATTCGGTTTCAGGGAAAAGCCAGCGAAGCAAATATCAAAATAGCAAAATCTTCCTATTATCCAGCCATTGCGATTATTGGTGGATATACCGCTTTAGACCTGAGCAATGTAATTACCGTACAAAATGCGATGAATATTGGAGTTGGAATTTCGTATGATTTGAGTGCTATTCTAAAAAACGGAACTTTGGTTAGACTTGCTGAAAATAAGTATTTTGAAGTTCAGAATTCTGAAGCAATATTAACGGATTACATTAAAATCCAAGTCCATAAAGCGATTGAAGATTACGATTTAGCATTGAAACAAAACACGGTTTATGAAGAAGCACAGGAACAGGCTACTGAAAATTTCCGAATTGTAAAAGATAAATATGACAATGGACTTTCAGACACAAATGACCTGCTTGAAGCTGATGTCGAACAGTTAAATTCAAAAATCAATAAAGCTTTGGCGAAAGCCAATACAATCCAAAAATACTACGAGTTACTCTCCGTAACTGGTCAATTATCTCAATCCTTCAATCTTGCTCATAAATAATCAACTACCATGGAAAAGAAAAAAACAAATAAAAAATTTATTATTATCCTAGTAGCTTTGGTTGTTTTAGGAGGAACTTATGGAACTTTTAAATACATCCATTCACAATCCCACGAGGAAACTGATGATGCGCAAATTGAAAAAAACATGAATCCAATTATTCCGAGAGTTTCTGGATATGTAGATAAAGTATACATCAAAGATAATGATTTTGTAAAAAAAGGCGATACGCTTTTTACTATTGACCGAAGAGACTACCAATTGAAAATTGAGGAAGCCAATGCAGCAATGATTGGCGCTGAAGGTAATTTTGAAGTGACTAAAGCTGATATTGGAAGTGCTTTAGCCAGCATTTCTGTTTCGGATGCAAATGTGTTGTCAGCGGGTGGAAATATAGAATCCGCAAAAATAAGATTGGGACGTATCACAAGTGATTACAATCGATATGAGAATTTATACAAAAGCCATTCTATCACAAAACAGCAGTACGAACAAGCTCTAGCGGCTAAACTGGAAGCTGAAAGTCAAGTTCGTGTTCTGCAACAACAAGAAAGAGCCAGTGCCTTTCAAAAATCAGTTATTGTGGCCAAATCTAAAGTTTCAGATAAACAAACCGAAGTGGCTGCTGCCAATATTAAAAGAGCCAAAGCATTGCTGGATGCCGCAAAATTGAATCTAACCTATACCGCGGTAACTGCTGCGATTGATGGTCAGGTATCCAAAATTGATATTCAGCCAGGACAATTGGTTCAGCCAGGACAATCTTTGTTTTACATTATCAACAATAAGGAAGCTTGGGTAATTGCTAATTTCAAAGAAACGCAATTGAACAAAATGGTAATTGGACAAAAAGTAACTGTAAAAGTAGATGCATATCCTAATTATGATTTTCAAGGTTCTGTCACTTCATTTTCACCTGCAACAGGATCTCGATTCTCATTGCTACCGCCAGATAACGCGACAGGAAACTTTGTAAAAACGATTCAAAGATTACCGGTAAAAATAAGTTTGAACGCAACAAACGATCCTGAAAAAATAAAATTATTGCGCCCGGGAATGAATGTAGATGTAGATGTACATTTAAAATAAATCTATTTTTCTAGATTTAAAAAATAAAAAAAAGCGACACTTTTAAGACAATTATAGTTTACACTTTAGCATAAATGGTACAAGCGGGAGAAGACGATTTAGTAGAATATGGCTACAGACGAGTTCTGATTACGATTACAGCAATACTTTGTACCCTGCTCGAAATCGTAGATACCACAATTGTCAATGTAGCACTGACAAACATGAGGGGAAGTCTGGGTGCTACGCTAAACGATGTTGCATGGGTAATTACAGCTTATGCTATTGCCAATGTGATTGTCATTCCTATGACCAGTTGGTTGTCACAACAATTTGGAAGACGTAATTATTTTGTTACTTCCATTATTATTTTTACGGTAGCTTCTTTTTTATGCGGAAATGCAGATAATATCTGGGAACTTGTAACTTTTAGATTTATTCAAGGATTGGGTGGTGGTGCTTTATTAGTGACAGCTCAAACCATTATAACCGAGAGTTATCCTATTGCAAAACGAGGTATGGCCCAAGCGATTTACGGAATGGGTGTCATTGTTGGACCTACTTTAGGTCCGCCCTTAGGAGGCTACCTTGTTGACAATTTTTCGTGGCCATATATTTTTTACATCAATATTCCACTTGGAATTATAGCCACTATTTTAGCATTGACTTTTGTAAGAAGTCCTAAATATGGCGAAAAGTTGAAATCTAATCAAGTCGATTGGTTGGGGATTTTTCTATTAACGGCATTTATTGGTTCTTTGCAATATGTATTAGAACACGGTCAACAAGACGATTGGTTCAATAATAAAACAATTATACTTTTAACAACCATTACCGTTTTTGGTTTAGTACTTTTTATTTGGAGAGAATTAACATATAAATACCCTATCGTCAACTTAGGTGTTTTAAAAGATGGGAATCTAAGAATTGGAACAGTTATGTGTTTTATTTTAGGATTTGGACTCTATGGTTCCACTTTAATCATCCCAATTTATACACAAACAATTTTAGGTTGGACTGCAACTGATGCGGGGCTGTTACTGATTCCAGGATCAATAACCACAGCTTTAATGATGCCAATTGTTGGAAATTTACTTCAAAAAGGTGTTCCCCAAAGTTACATGGTAGGTCTTGGTTTTTTAATTTTCTTTTTCTTTACTTATATGATGCACAACAGTATGACACCAAATACTGGTGTTGAACATTTGTATTGGGCGTTAATTTTAAGAGGAATTGGATTAGGACTCCTTTTTGTACCGATAACTACATTGTCCCTTTCTACATTAAAAGGAAAAGATATTGGCGAAGGCGCAGCTTTTACAGGTATGATGCGCCAATTAGGAGGTTCTTTTGGTATTGCAATCATTACAACATTTATCACCCGATTTAGCCAGGAACACAGAGTCAATTTAGTTTCACATTTAGGCACAACCAGATTAGAGGTTCAAGAGCGAGTTTTAATGCTTCAAAAAGGATTTATGTCGAAAGGATTTACTGCTAATGAATCGTTGAAAAAAGCGTATCAGGTCATTGACTATTCTGTCATGAAACAAAGTGCTGTTCTATCGTATATGGATATCTTCATGTATCTCGGAATTATGTTTCTGTGTTGTATTCCAATTATCTTTTTTATTAAAAAAGGGAAAAACAAAATCAACCCGGCTGATGCTATGCATTAGCAAAAAAGCGATTAATTCCGTCTATACCTACCTCGTAAAAACCAAACGATTGCCTTCTGATAAATTTGCATCAAATTGATAGCCATCATAATTAAATCCTTTTAAATCGTCTATCGTTTGAGCATCAGTATCAATAATATAACGAACCATCATTCCTCTGGCTTTTTTGGCAAAAAAACTAATTATTTTTAATTTCCCATTTTTATAATCTTTGAATTCCGGAGTAATTACAGGAACATTCAAAGCTTTAACATCAATTGCCGAAAAATATTCAGTACTCGCTAAATTGACAAATAACTCTCCATCTTCAAGTTCTTTATTTAAAGCCTTTGTAATTATTGGCTTCCAAAATTCATACAGATTTTTGCTGTCGCCAATGGGTAATTTTGTTCCCATTTCCAATCGGTATGCCTGAATCAAATCTAATGGTTTTAACAATCCGTACAAACCGGAAAGGATTCTTAAACGATCTTGTAAATCCGCTATTTTTTTTTCAGAAATCGAATAAGCGTCTAATCCAATGTAAACATCTCCGTCAAAAGTATAAATAGCAGGACGCGAATTTGAAGTCGTAAAAGGGGTTTTCCAATCTTGATTTCGCTTCCAGTTCAAATCAGCCAATTTATCGGAAATACTCATTAAATCAGATAAGTCCGCAGGTTTTTTTTCTTTCAAAACTTTATGAACTTGCTGCGATTCTTTTAAAAATAAAGGCTCCGAATGCAACGCAGTGGGCAAATTTTTATCAAAATCTAAAGACTTCGCTGGCGATATTACAATTTTCATACACAGTACTCTTTTGAGCGTTTTTTATTAATTTTCTCAAAAGTACTAATTGCAATTAAGAAATCACGAATCATTAAATTGATTTGTTTAATAGTTCAATAGATAATGAAAATTGTTTCCTAATTTAATTATTTTTGAAAAATAAAATACCAACGAAATAATTATGAATACAATTGAGATTAGAAAAGCAACAGGATCTGATTTGGAAACAATCCAAAAGATAAGCATCCAAACTTTCACTGAAACTTTTGCCGGTGTAAATACGACAGAAAATATTGCCGATTACATAAAAAACAGCTTGAATACGGAGCAACTAACGGCTGAATTAAACAATGTAAATTCTCAGTTTTATATCGCGTACTCAAATGATGAAGTTGTTGGCTATTTAAAAATAAACTTTGGTGACGCGCAAACAGAATCTATAAATGAAAATGCTTTAGAAGTGCAACGAATTTATGTTTTACAAAATTTTCATGGAAAAAATATCGGGCAGCTTTTACTAGACGAAGTAAAAAAAATTGCGAAAAATACTGATGTTGATTCTGTGTGGCTTGGTGTCTGGGAAGAAAATCACAGAGCACTTCGATTTTATACAAAAAATGGATTTGTTGTTTTTGACAAACATGTTTTTATAATGGGTAATGACGAGCAAACTGATTTATTGATGCGATTTGAAATTCATGAATAAAAATTAAATTATAACTTGTTTAGGCACTTCTAAAACGGCAATTGACTTATTTTTGTGCCAAACATTATCAAAATACTATGAAACAGGATGTAATTATTGTGGGAGCAGGACTGGCGGGATTAGCTGCTGCTGTTCATTTGCATCGTCAAGGGCGAAAAGTACTGCTGTTGGAAGCCAGTGAACGCGCGGGCGGGAGAATTAAAACCGATTCACATGAAGGTTTTCTTTTAGACAGAGGTTTTCAAGTGCTGTTGACGGCTTATCCTGAAACGCAAACATTACTGAATTATACGGATTTAAAACTAAAGAAAATGTTACCCGGAGCAACCGTTCTTTATGACGGAGGCAATTTTGAAATAGCAGATCCATTCCGAAGACCTTCGGCAGCATTTGCTACACTTTTTGCTCCCGTTGGTACTTTAAAAGATAAAATTAATACGCTCTGGTTAAAGAATAGATTACAAAAACTAACCATTGACGAAATTTTCGAACAACCAGAACAAACGACCAGCAAACAGTTGGCTGAGTATGGTTTTAGTACAAAAATGATTCAACGTTTTTATGCGCCTTTCCTCTCGGGAATCTTTTTGGAGAATGAATTGAAAACTTCGCGTCGAATGTTTGATTTTGTGATGAAAATGTTTTCAGATGGAGATGTGGCGGTTCCTGAACTAGGAATGGAAGAAATACCTAAACAGTTAGTTGCCATGCTTCCCGAAGGCAGTATTCAATGCAATACAAGAGTCACTGCTATTGAAGGCAAAACCGTAGTTACTGAAGATGGAACCGTTATGGAAGCCAACCAAATCCTTTTGGCTACGACTGCAAACAACCTTACCCAAAAATTCTTTCCGAAACAAAAAATGACCTCTCATCAGGTTACAAATATCTATTTTGAAGCCAATGAAGCGCCAACTGATAAAGCAGTTGTGATTTTAAATGCTTCAACTAAGAAAAAATGGGTGAATAATTTGACAGTGATTTCTAATGTTTCCGAAGCGTATGCGCCAAAAGGAAAAGCACTTATATCCGTTTCTTTCAATGGAATCCCAACGATTGATGACGCAACTTTGGCAGAAAACATGAAACAAGAATTAAAACAATGGTATGGCGAAAAAGTAAATTCATGGAAAATGCTGAAAGCCTATCGCATTGAATATGCTTTGCCAACTCAAGAAAGTGTGCGAAATACGATTGATGCTTCTGAAATAAAAATTTCAGATACACTATTTATTTGTGGAGACAACTTACTGAATGGATCTATCAATGCCGCTCTAAAAACGGGACGATTAGCTGCTGAAGCGATGAAAATATAGTTTGCTCTACATTATAAATCGATTATTGCCACAATTTCATAGATTTTAATTTGTCAAAAAAATTATAATCGGTGAATCTGTGGCTATTTTTTTTGCCTTTCTATAAATTAAATCGCTAATCTATCACCACTTTATAGCTAGGATCTTCAAGAATATTTACGTCAATTACGGTGTCAGCATTTTTTAATAAGGTCCTGCAATCTGCGCTTAAATGGCGCAAATGAACCGTTTTATTAACTTTCGCATACCGCTCAGTAATTTTATTTACAGCATCAATCGCACTCATATCGGTGATTTTACTTTCTTTAAAATCAATAACGACTTCGTTTGGATCATTAGAGACATCAAATTTTTCTGAGAAAGCCGTAGTGGAAGCAAAAAATAAAGGTCCGTAGATTTCATAATGCTTCACCCCTTTTTCATCGATATATTTCTTAGCCCGAATCCTTTTGGCACTTTCCCAAGCAAAAACTAAAGCAGAAATAATCACTCCAATTAAAACAGCTAAAGCCAAATTATGCAATACAATAGTTATCAACGCGACTAATACTCCAACAAAAATATCGTGTTTCGGCATTTTATTAATGATTCTAAAACTTGCCCATTCAAAAGTTCCGATTGCCACCATAATCATGACACCAACTAAAGCCGCCATAGGCAATTGTTCAATTATTGGGGCACCAAATAAAATAATAATAAGTATAGTCAGCGCAGCAACAATTCCGGACAGTCGTGCTCTGGAACCCGCCGAAAGATTAACTAATGTTTGTGCAATCATAGGGCAACCACCCATCCCGAAGAAAAAGCCATTCAAAATATTCGAACTCCCTTGCGCAATACATTCGCGATTTCCATTTCCTTTGGTTGAGGTGATTTCATCGACTAAATTTAAGGTCAACAATCCTTCTGTTAACCCAACGGAAGCCATGATTAAAGCATACGGAAATATAATTTGCAACGTTTCCAGATTTATCGGAATATTCGGAATGTGGAATGGTGGAAAACCACCACTTACTGAAGCAATATCGCGTACTGTTTTGGTTTCGATTCCAAAGAAAAATACCAATGCAAATACCACAATGATTGCCACTAATGAAGCCGGAATTGCTTTTGTTACTTTAGGAAGCAATACCACAATTCCTATTGTCAGTGCAACTAATCCCACCATAATGAACAATGGAGTTTCCGAAAGCCAAGTACTTTGACCGTTGACTACTGCTTTAAATTGATCCAACTGCGACATGAAAATAATAACCGCTAAACCATTTACAAAACCAAACATAACGGGTTGCGGCACCAATCTTATAAATTTTCCAAGTTTAAAAATACCTACTAAAATTTGTAAAACACCAGCCAAGGCAACGGCTGCAAGCACATATTCTAGTCCATTAGAATTCATTAATGCGATTAAAACAATCACAGTTGCTCCTGCTCCACCAGAAATCATTCCGGGTCTTCCACCGAAAACTGCCGTCATTAAACCAGCGATAAATGCAGCGTATAAACCCATCAGCGGAGGAAAACCCGCCACTATAGCAAAAGATAGGGATTCTGGAATCATGGTCATAGCAACCGTTAATCCCGCTAAAATTTCTATTCTGTAATTGACTTTTTGTGAGAAATCAAATAAATTAAATACTTTTTTCATGAATAATTATAATAAGAAACTTCCGATACAATTTTATTATTCAAAATTGCATCGAAAAAAAATTTCGATAAACTTTTTTGGGGAAAGTCCCTTGATTTAAAGACTCTAGATCAAGTCGGAGTACATTATAAAATTACTAGGATAACGTTTTTCACTAGAGCTGCAAAAATAAAACTTTTAACTCGTTTCCCCAAACAGAAAGTGAAATTGCGTAAATTTGGCAAAAATTATCGTTTTTTTTCATAAAACAAGCATTTTTAACTCCACATCATTCGATTCAAATTTAAAAAAGCTTTCAATCAATATCTTTAAAATGGAATACCGTTTTATGAAAATGACAAGCAGAACACTATCGACACAATTAAAAAAACCTATGAAATTACTACATACTTTATTCTTCGCACTTCTTTTAAATGTCAGTTACTCGCAATCGACGAATGACTATTTTGAAAAGATTAGAAATAATGAAGCTGATTTAACTGCTTTCTTTTCACAAATGCCAAAAGGCGGTGATTTACACCACCACTTTTCCGGTTCGATTTACGCGGAGCCATTATTACAACGTGCCATTGCTGATGATTTTTATCTCAATACCGAAACGATGGATGTTTTAAAAGAAAAACCATCAAACGGAAACTGGGAATTATTTTCGACCTTGAAAAACAACGGATCATTAGACGTTTACAAACAAAAAATAATGCAAAAATGGTCCGTAAAAGACTATAATCATGTGGATTATCCATCGGATAAATTGTTTTTTGAATCTTTTATGAAGTTTGAACCGGCCATAAAAGGGAATTTTGGACAGGGATTATTGGAATTAAAAAACAGAGCCATTTCAGAAAATGTCAGTTACATCGAAACCCAACTATCTACGATTCCAACTGCAATGAACACGGATGATTTGACGAAATTTAATTCCAGATTGCGAAAATTAGCTTTGGCAAAAGATGAAAAAGCAATTTTGAAAACATTGGATTCAGTGTACAATTCCTTACTAAAAAAAGATGCTGAATCCTACGCCAAAACATTCAATACTAGTTTTGTAGCAAAAATGCACAACGATTTAAAAATTGATGATAAGCAATTTACGATGCGCTATCAAAATTTTGTTTTGCGTTTCATGGAACCTGTTGATTTATTCAAAAATCTGGTAATTGCATTCATTTCGGCAGATCAAAGTCCGCTAATGGCTGGAGTTAATATAGTTTCACCAGAAGATGGCGAAACTTCGATGAAAGATTACTGGTTACACATGCTAATGTTTAAATATTGTAATTCCCGTTATCCAAATGTAAAATATACGATGCATGCCGGCGAGCTGACGCTTGGTTTAGTGCAACCCGAAGATTTGACTTGGCACATTGGCGCAGCCGTTTATACTGCAGGAGCTCATCGTATTGGTCACGGAGTTGATATGGCGTACGAGAAAGATTCGTATGATTTATTGCGTTATATGGCCAAGAAAACTATTCCTATCGAAATTAACTTAGTGAGTAACGAGTTTATTTTGAAAGTGAAAGAAAACCGTCATCCGCTGACTTTGTATAAACAATTTGGTGTTCCCATCGTAATCAGTACTGACGACGCAGGGATATTACGCACGAATATGACCGAACAATATGTTTTGTTAGCCAAAAGATACAAAGATGTTTCCTATACCGATATCAAGCAATATGTGTACAACAGTATCAATTACAGTTTTATAAAAGAAGCTTCCATTAAAAAGCAATTGCTAAAGGATTTAGATGCCAGATTCAAAACTTTCGAAGCTAATTTCCCTTTAAAATAAATGGTTCACTTCAATCTAGATTTATTTTTATAACACAAAAAATCCGCTACAAAAGCGGATTTTTTGGTGAAACAGAATTTACATTCTGATTATTTTGGATTTAAAATCAATTCAATTCTTTTGATGGCATCCTCATAATGGTACTTGGTTTCTGCATTTATAGCTCTAGTTTTAGCAACTGCCAAAGTCGTTCTTAAAGCATTTAATTCGCCTCTTACCAATCCTCTTAAATCAGATTGAGCCACATTGTAAAAATCAGATGGACGACCGGATTTAATTTCTTCTTTCATCAAAAATGCCATTCTTTCGATATATGCTCTTTGCAAATTTCTTCTGTAAATCGTCACATTTGTTGGTAAATTAGCCTCTTTCCAAATTCCTTTGCGCATATCTGCTAATAAATCCAAGGCTTTGTAATTTGCCGTTCCCATTATCTCTGCTTCCATTAGACGACCCAGGCGTTCAAAACTCAATACACTATTCAAATGTCTCGATTGTAGATTACGGAAGCGTTCGGTATACCCTGCATAATTTATGTTTTTTAATGTACTGACATTCACCAACCACGTTGGAGAAGCAAAAGCATTTTCTTGTAGCCACTGCATCGCTTCTTGTTGTTTTGCTTTAGGTACTATATCATAAATACTTCCTTTTTGATTTGGTTTTTTGATCGCTTCATAAACGCCGCCAACATTAGTGACTACATGACCTACATACCTACTCCAAACGCCCAACATTTCTTCGTACAACTCTTCTAAATCCTCATAATTATTAGTGACATCACTCGTCCATTCCGGTAAATGAGCCGCTACGTATTGCAAGTTTTTAAGTCCATACGAACCGGCTTTCATTGAATTATTTCCGATATCTTCTGTTTGTGAAGTCGGATCAAAACTGCTACTTTGCGATCCAAATTTATAAATAGGATTTCCAGCTTTTTCCATAATCCATTGGTCTAATGTGGGTACTTCTGCTTCTGGCGAAGTCATATTTGGAATGAATCTGTAACCCCAATTAGTGGCGTAATGATCGTAAAGTCCCATTTGGCGGATGAAACGCACATTTTTATCTCCAGGTTGCGCGATATAATTAAAACGGGCATAATCCATCAAACTCGCTGCTATACCGTTCTTTTGAGTAAAAGCACCGTCTCTGTAATTTTCAGTGTCATAGGCACAACTCGCACCCATATTATGAGGAAAACCAAGGGCATGTCCTACTTCATGCGCAATAACCATACGCATCATTTCTCCCATTTCTTCATCACTGGTGTTTAATGTTCTTGCCGAAGGATTTGCTGCTCCGGTTTCTAACAAATACCGATTTCTATAAGAACGCAAATGGTTGTGGTACCAAATCACATCACTTTCAATAATTTCTCCCGTTCTAGGATCAGAAACACTTGGTCCAACCGCATTACGCGTTGTACTCGCCACGTAACGAATCACCGAATACCGGATGTCTTCCGGACTAAAATCAGGATCTTGTTCCTTAGTTGGAGCATCCTTGGCGATAATCGCATTTTTAAAACCTGCAGTTTCAAAAGGCTTTTGCCAATCTTCAATTCCTTGCTTGATGTACTTGCGTAATTTTTCAGGCGTGGCAGGATCTAAATAATAAACAATCGGTTTTATCGGTTCTACCAGTTCACCTTTTGCGTAAGCGACAGGATCTTTGGGTTCTAATTTCCAACGGCGTATGTACGTTTTACTGTCGGATTTTAATTCGTTGCTTCCATAATCAATTTGATTCATCGTAAACCATCCCACTCGCGGATCAGCCAATCGGGGTTGCATGGGTTTTTCAGGTAATAAAATCATCGATTGATTCATCTGGATACTGATTGTTTCTGAATCTGCCTGAACCGGCGGTTTTGAAGCGTTATAGGTAAAATCCTGAATTACTTCAATATTCATGGGAAAACTTTTCATTGTATTGATAAAACTGCGGGATTCATCCAGTCCTTTTACTTTATACGTTTCTCTCATATCAGCCGATAAACCGCTAATTGATTTCACGTCGGTGGCATAAAATTTAGTCACATCGATTACTGTATTTGCCGAATCTTTGCTGAACGCTACAATATCAAAAGCAAATAAAGTAGGCTCATAATTATTGGATTTTACCGAAATACTGATCGGCAAACTGTCATTAGCAACTGCACTGAATGATTTTAATTTAATCAGGATTTTATCTTGAAAACGCTCCCAAATAATCAATTGTTCGTTGGTTTCGGAACCGGCATTTACATATCCGCCGCCTAAATTAGCTGGAAGTTTAGCCAATCGACTTACCAAAAGCATGTCTTTATTCAAGTATTTATTGGGGATTTCGAAGAAATATTTCTTATCCACTTTATGAACGATAAACAATCCATCGTCAGAAACGGCATCTTTAGTAATTATCTTGCTGTATTCCTTAATCGTGGCTTCCGGTTTCTTTTCCGGTGGCGGGACTACAGTGGCATTTTTATCTTTTTTTCTTTTGGATTGGGCAAATTGGGCGGTAGGTACAAGCATTGTCGCAGCAATTGCTGTTAAAATGAAAAATTTCTTCATTTAGTGGTTATTTAGTGGTTAATCAATACCAAAAATAATTTTTAGAGCCTACAAATTGAATAGTATTCATTGGTTTAACTTTTAATTAACAACCATTCAATCTAGTATTTTTCTTTTTATTATCGGTAATTTTGCACCATAAAATACAACCTGCCAGATTTGGTTTTAGTCTAAAACTATCAGCTTTACGTTAAACAAATCCTGAATCTCGAGCAAAATTTATTTACAAAACACGTATTGCTTTTACGAATCTACGAGTATAACCTGGCTTTTTTAGACTGGTAGTCACCACTTGCATTTCACGACCTGAGGTAGCATGAATAAAATCACTTTCCATTCCTTTTGGATTTGTTACGATGCCCAAATGGCCGATAACATTTCTGGTCGGACTCAAAAACAACAAAATATCTCCTTTTTTCACGTCGGCAATCGGGATTTCTTTACCGAAATTCTCAAATTGCGACGAGCTGCGAGGAACCTTAATTTTAAAATTATTATAGACATAGTACACAAATCCGGAGCAATCGAAACCATTTTTGCTACAGCCCGCTGTAACATAAGGTGTTCCTAGTAATTTCATTCCAAAATTGACAATCTTAGTTCCCAAGGAATCATCATTTTCAATCGGATCTACAAATGTATTAGTGACAGTATTTTCATTTCTTTGAGGAGACGATTTAACTGACCTAAATGCACCATAAGAAACGTTACCTACATCAAGTAGCGATAAACCTATGAATAATGTCAATTTCACGGTATTTATACTTTTAAATTTCATAGTAAAAATCAAATTAGCATCCTTTAAATTTTTATAATTGGAATCCCTGCCTTGTGTATTTCATAATTGAAACAGAACTTTATGGAATCCCATAAAGTTCACTTTTACAAATCTCAATGAATTATATCAATTGTAGTGAAATCGCATAAAAAAGTCCAAGTGCTACAAGACAAACAATAAACATACCAAGAAACATACAGTATAACAATCTTTGCGTGTCTTTTAGAACAAGCAATGCAAATTACTTTCCACAAAAAAGCCCCAATCCGGGGCTTTTCATATTTTTATTCTTCTTCGTCCGTACCATGGGATTTTGAATATCCTCTCCATTTCTCGATGCAATCCTTTAAATCCTGCGGAAGTTCCGTATCAAAACGCATCATCTCCCCGGTTGTAGGATGCACAAAGCCTAACGTTTTAGCGTGTAAAGCCTGTCTTGGCAATGCTTTGAAACAGTTGTCTATAAACTGCTTGTATTTAGTAAACGTAGTTCCTTTCAGAATCAAATGACCACCATAACGCTCGTCATTAAATAATGGATGTCCTATGTGTTTTAAATGCGCACGAATCTGATGTGTTCTTCCGGTTTCCAGTTGGCACGAAATCAATGTCACGTATCCAAAACGTTCCAACACTTTGTAATGCGTTACAGCAGGTTTTCCTATTTCGGGATCAGCAAAAACCGCCATTTGCATGCGATCTTTCAAGTGTCTTGCTAAGTTTCCTTCAATCGTTCCTTTATCAGCCACGACATTTCCCCAAACCAAAGCGACATACTCTCTTTCAGAAGTTTTCGCTTCAAATTGCTTGGCAAGATGCGTCATCGCCGCTTCCGTTTTGGCAATCACCAATAAACCCGAAGTGTCTTTATCAATTCTATGCACTAATCCGGGACGTTCGCTGCTGTTCATTGGCAAATTATCAAAATGATACGCCAAAGCATGCACTAAAGTTCCCGTGTAATTCCCGTGACCGGGATGCACCACCATTCCTGGCAATTTGTTTATCAACAATAAAGTATCGTCTTCATACACAATATCAAGCGGAATATTCTCCGGAATAATATGGTTTTCGTAAGGAGGGTGCGTAAGCATAACGCGCACCACATCATTGGCTTTTACCTTGTAATTGGACTTTACCGTGGCGTCGTTTACAAAAATATTTCCTTCGGTAGCTGCAGTTTGTATTTTGTTGCGAGTCGCATTTTGAATAAGGCTCATCAAGTATTTATCAATTCGCAAGGACGTTTGGCCTTTAGGAACTTCAAACCTGAAATGTTCAAATAACTCGTCTTCTAAATCTATTGTATCTATATTATTGTTCATCAACTGGTATTTCTTCTTCTATTGGTGCTGCAAGCGTATCTGCAGCCTTTTCCTCTTCTTCGTAACTCATTTTTCCGTCTCCTAAAACCAAATCAATTTTGGATGATTTCAAGACTCTGTCCCCTGCTTTCAGGTTTCTTCCTTTGAAACGCATTTCCAATACCATATCTTTTCCAAGATTTGGAACATATGTAACCGATCCTTCTTCAAGTCCTAAAGCTTTCAAAGTAGGCACCGCTTCACGATATGTTTTATTCACTAAATCAGGAATTCGAACAGATGAAAATCCTGAAGTATTTATTTTTATGTATATTTTTCTACCTACTTTTACCTTTGTACCCGGTGTTGGATCTTGCTCAACCACACTGTATTGCGGAAAATCACTTCTGTAATCTACGCTATCCAAAAGCACATAATCTAAATCCAACTCGTCCAGCTTTTCCTCCACTTGCTCTTCAGTCAATTTACTCAAATTTGGAACCGCAATTTCATTGCCATGATCAGTTGTAAAAGTCAACCAATGCATAAACAAATAGCCCAAAGCAGCAATAATGGCAATTGCAATTAATACTTGTACAAAAAATACACGGCTGGTAAGATACTTACGTAAACTCATAAATTTATTTTTATATGCGGCAAAGATAAAGCTATTTCGTTCCAAAAAAAATGATAATTTTGTTTAATGCTTTTTGGAGCTATTTCCCGCTATTCGTTGCAATCTTTTTATCCGCCGAAAAGGCTGTTAAAAAGGATTTTCACTACTATCGGGGCTAGAATCTAGTGATAAAAACACCTTATTATTTATTCGAACAACTAAGAACAAAACGATACAAAATGAAAAACATTGCCATCATCATGGGCGGATATTCCAGCGAGTATAAAATCTCACTCATCAGCGGAAACGTCGTATATCAATTTTTGGACAAAACGAAATACAACGGATTCCGAATCCATATTTTCAAAGAAAAATGGGTCTATGTTGATGCTAACGACTCCGAATTCCCTATTGATAAAAATGATTTTTCAGTAATTGTTGATGGCAAGAAAATCACTTTCGACTGCGTTTTCAATGCCATTCACGGAACTCCCGGAGAAGATGGATTGATGCAGGCGTATTTCGAATTATTGCATATTCCGCAAACTTCCTGCGATTATTATCAAGCGGCTTTAACATTCAACAAACGTGATTTATTATCGGTTTTAAAACCATACGGCATAAAAACCGCCACTTCCTATTACTTAAACAAAGGCGATGCTATCAATACTGAAGAAATTGTCGCTAAAGTTGGTTTGCCTTGTTTTGTAAAACCAAATAAAGCAGGTTCTAGTTTTGGAATTTCGAAAGTAAAAACTGCTGCCGAATTACCAATCGCAATTGAAGTTGCTTACAAAGAAGACAACGAAATCATCATCGAAAGTTTCCTTGACGGAACCGAAGTTTCTGTGGGAGTCATCAATTACAGAGGAACCGTAACCGTTTTACCAATCACTGAAATCGTTTCTGACAATGATTTCTTCGATTATGAAGCCAAATATTTGGGTAAATCACAAGAAATCACACCGGCAAGAATCTCAGATGAAATGACACAAAAAGTAAGCGAAATAGCCAAACGCGCTTACGAAGTCCTCAAAATGAAAGGTTTCTCCCGAAGCGAATTTATATTGGTAAACGGAGAACCACACATGTTGGAAATGAACACCATTCCAGGATTAACAACGGAAAGTTTGATTCCGCAACAAGCCAAAGCCGCTGGGATTTCATTGGAGGATTTGTTTACTAATGCGATAGAATTGGCATTAAATAACTAACTTTCAATTATGACAGAAATCTTTGAATGGAACCGATTATTATACAATGATTTACCAGAATCCTTTCTTTTAGAAGTTATTTTCCGTTCCACCATAATGTTCACCGTTTTACTATTGACATTAAAAGTCGCAGGAAAACGTGGCGTGAAACAATTATCGGTATTTGAAACGGTCATCATAATTGCTTTGGGATCAGCAGCAGGAGATCCTATGTTTTATGAAGAAGTTGGAATAATTCCACCCATAACCGTATTTCTGGTCATTATCCTTTTGTACCGACTAGTAACTTGGCTCACCGGAAAAAGTAAAAGATTTGAAGAGTTTATAGAAGGAAAAACCGAATGTATCATCAGCGAAGGGAAATTTTCAATTGCTACATTTAAAAAAGAAAGTCTGGCTCAAGATGAATTTTTTTCAGAACTTCGATTGAAATCGGTGGAACATTTAGGACAAGTCAAGAATGCATTTATGGAAACTAGCGGTGAAATCAGTATTTTCTATTACGAAGACCATGAGGTCCAACCAGGATTGCCAATTTTACCTTTTTTATTTAAACTAAAAAGTAAAACGATACCAACGGAAGGCATTTATTCCTGTACCTTTTGCGGCAATACGGAAAGCCACAAACAAGGAAATGCGCTGTGCAGCGTTTGTACAAAATCTGAATGGGTCGAAGCAATAGATACACTCCGAAAAACCTAATTCAACCCAAAGAAAATCAGTGCGATTTAATTATATCTTATAAAATGAGAAAAGCCATATTCCCGGGTTCATTTGACCCAATCACTTTAGGACATGAAGACATCATCAAGAGAAGTATTTCTTTATTTGATGAAATCGTAATTGCCATTGGAATCAATGCCGAAAAAAAATACATGTTTTCATTGGAAGACAGAAAACGTTTTATTGAAGAAACATTCAAAAACGAGCCTAAAGTTTCAGTAATAACCTATGAAGGTTTAACAATTGATTTGTGTCATAAAATAAAAGCAGATTTTATCCTTCGTGGTTTGCGCAATCCTGCCGATTTCGAATTTGAAAAAGCAATCGCCCACACCAATCGTCGATTATCAAAAATAGAAACCGTGTTTTTATTGACCGCAGCAAAAACATCTTATATAAGTTCCAGTATCGTTAGAGATGTAATCCGTAACGGAGGACAATATGAAATGCTGGTTCCTGATGCAGTTCGTGTGAAATAGTGGACAGTATTCAATGGTCAGTCGCAGCTTCTGGTTAACTCAACACTTAAACTACAATACAATAACTTGTGAAACGAGGTAATAAGTCGTAATTTCACCAAAAATAAAAGCCATTAAACATGAGTATAGAAAGAGAATTAAGTAAACGCAGCGGATCAAAATGTGAGCTTTGTGGTGCAACAGAAAACCTAAAAGTATACCAAGTTTTACCAACTAAAAAAGGTGGACTTGATGAAAGTATTATGGCTTGCAGCACTTGTATCGACCAAATCGAAAATCCGGATAACGTAGATTTAAATCATTGGAGATGTTTGAATGACAGCATGTGGAGCGAACATACTGCCGTACAAGTTGTGGCGTGGAGAATGTTAAGCCGTTTGCGTGGTTCTGGTTGGCCTCAAGAATTACTGGACCAAATGTATTTGGACGAAGATACTCTAGCTTGGGCACAAGCAACAGGAGAAGGCGAAGAAGATGAAACCAAAGTAATTCACCGTGATAGCAACGGCGTGATTCTTGAAATTGGAGATTCAGTCGTATTAATCAAAGATTTGAAAGTAAAAGGTTCAAGCATGGTAGCCAAACAAGGAACTGCAGTGCGTAACATCAGATTAGACCATGAAAACGCCGAATATATTGAAGGAAAAGTTGACGGTCAAACTATTGTAATTATTACACAATACGTTAAGAAAATATAATTCTTTTTTTAGTGAAAAGTGAGTGGTGAATCGTGAATTGTGAATAACTCAGATGTACACTGACTTCCAAAAGAATCATTTTTAATATAAAAAATCGTTAGCAGTAAAACTTTACTACTAACGATTTTTTTTTTTTAAACATTAGAAAAGGAATCAGTATTTTTATCACTTCTAACCACCTACTACTCTTCCTCTTTCTTAATAACTTTTCGGGCAACCTCGATTTTAAATTTCTTGCCTTTCATTTTTTCGTCTTTAATGGCGTGCAATAAATCTTTTATTTTATTGAATTTCACAGCAGCAAAAGAGATAAAATCTTTCACTTCGATTAATCCCAAATCGCCTTTTTCTAATTTCCCTTTTTGAGAAAAGAAACCAACGATATCTATTTTATTTAGTTTATTTTTCTTTCCGCCACTGATGTAAATCGTTTGAAATTCGGGTGGTTTTGGTAATGAAGTGGAGTTTTCTACTTTCAAAGCTTCCATGCCGTAATCAATGTAATCCATTTTTTTCTCACTTTCATGAGCAATAATATATGCCGTACCAGAAGCCAGCATACGCGCTGTACGTCCGTTTCTATGCGTAAATTCGTCTTCTTTGGATGGTAAATGATAATGAATTACGTGATTCATTTCGGGAATATCAAGTCCACGAGCGGCCAAATCAGTAGTGATTAGATAACTCACACTTCCGTTTCTAAACTGGATTAGCGCACGTTCTCTTTCGTCCTGATCCATTCCGCCATGATAATATGTGGCATAAATTCCTTTTTCGTTCAACGTATCGCTGATACGTTCTGCAGCATCGCGATGGTTGCAAAAAACAATAGCCGACTGTGATTTCAAAGAACAAATCAAGTTGAATAAACTCCCAATTTTGTCTTTTTCTTTCGAAACCACCATTTTCATCGAAAGATTCGTTTCTGCTACGTTTTCTGGAATAAAATCCAAAATCGTTGGGTTCACCACTCTTGTGTATCTTGGAATCTCAATATCGGAAGTGGCCGAAACCAAAACGCGTTTATTCAGTTTCGTTAATTTTCCAATGATAAATGACATTTGCTCATGGAAACCCAATTGTAAGGATTTATCAAATTCATCCAAAATCAGCGTTTGGATTTTATCCACACGGAAAGTTCCTCTGTCGATATGATCAGCAATTCTTCCCGGAGTTCCTATTAAAACCGCTGGAGGATTACTTAAATTCTTGATTTCAGTATCAATGGAATGTCCGCCGTAACATACATTTACTTTATAATCGGTTCCCATTTTTTTCCAAACTTGCTCAATCTGCAATCCTAATTCGCGTGATGGAACCAGAATTAAACATTGAACCGATTGAATTTCGGGTTGTAACATTTCCAAAATAGGCAATAAAAAAGCTAAAGTTTTCCCGGAACCTGTTGGCGAAAGCAATAAAACATTATTGTCATTCAGAATAGCATCTTGTGCTACTTCCTGCATTTCATTCAGGCTTTCAATGCCTAAATTCAAAAGTATATTGTTGGAATGGTGTTTCTTATTCATTTTTTCAATTTGGTGCAAAGGTAATTTTTAATTGTGAGTTATGAATTTTGAATTATCAAATTTCATTCTTTTTCAATCGGAAAATTCCTTTTATTACATTCATTTCTACAGTTATCTAAAAAAAGCTACATTTGAAATTCCATTTAAAAACCGAAATATGAGACTTTTCACATTCCTTTTTTTACTATTCTCCATCAGTACTTTTGCACAAAAAACGAATAAATACGATACTTTTTTCGAAAAAGGCAATGGAAACCAATCTGCTAGTTATCAAGAAACAATTGCTTATTACAAACTTTTGGCAGATGATTTTCCTACTATCGAAATGCAAAAAATGGGATTGACAGACAGTGGCGAACCCTTGCACATGGTTATTTTTAACCCTGAAAAACAATTTGACTTTGGAAACATCCAAAAAAACAAAGCAGTAATCCTACTCAATAATGGTATTCACGCAGGAGAACCGGATGGAATTGACGCTTCAATGCAATTGTTTAGAGATTTAGCTTTAGGCAAAATAAAAGCCCCTAAAAACACGGTTATTGTTTGTATTCCGGTATATAATATAGGCGGAGCTTTAAACAGAAATTCTACTTCAAGAGCCAATCAGGACGGACCAGAAATCTATGGCTTTCGTGGCAATGCGAGAAACTATGATCTGAATCGCGATTTCATCAAGTCCGATACCCGAAACACTAAAAGTTTTGTGGAAATTTTCCATAAAATAAATGCTGATGTTTTTATTGACAATCACGTTAGCAATGGTTCAGATTACCAATACAAACTCACGTACATTATGACGCAACATAACAAATTGGGAACCGTTTTAGGTGATTTTTTAAATACTGAAATGATGCCCGCTTTGGTCCAAGATTTACAAAAAAAGAATATCGAAAGTACACCTTATGTCAATGCTTTTCAGGACACACCGGATAAAGGTTTTGGGCAATTTTTTGAAAGCCCACGATTCGCTACGGGTTATACTTCATTGTTCAACACTATTGGATTTGTCGTGGAAACGCACATGCTTAAAAAATATGCTGATCGCGTAAAAGTGACCTACGAATACATGCGTTCTGCAATCGATTTTACAGATGCTAATTACAAAAAAATAAAACAACTGCGTTTGAAAAATGAAGAGCAGTACCAACCAAAGAAATCGTACACAATTAAGTGGGAAATTGACAGTACAAAAACGGTTCCTTTTTCGTTTTTAGGCTTTGAAGCCAGTTATAAGAAAAGTGACGTCACATCAGGAAATCGCTTGTTTTATGACCGTACAAAACCATTCAAAAAAGACATTCCGTACAGCAAGGAATTTAAATCCGTAAAAGAGATAATCATTCCGGAAGCGTATATCATTCCAAGGGGATTTTGGCCAATAATTGATTTATTAAAAAGTAATACGATTATCTATACCCAACTAAAAAAAGACACCATAATTGAAGTAGAAAGCTACAGAATTGCAGATTTCAAAACCACAAATTCTGCTTACGAAGGACATTATTTGCATCGAAACACTTCGGTAACTTCAAAAATGGAGAAAGTGGCTTTCGCCAAAGGAGATTACATAATTCCTACGCAACAAAAGGGAATCAAATTTTTATTGGAAACATTAGAACCAGAAGCAATCGATTCTTTCTTCAACTGGAACTTTTTCGATACGATGTTGCAACAAAAAGAAGGTTATTCCGATTATGTTTTTGAAGATTCAGCAACACAAATTTTGAAAGATAATCCAAAATTAAAAGCCGAATTTGATTTAAAAAAACAAAGCGATGTGAATTTCATCAATAATCCCGAAGCCCAACTCGACTGGATTTACAAACATTCGGTTTACTATGAAAAAGCACATTTACAATATCCCGTCTATCGCATTTTGAATTAAAAAATATTTTTACAAAGAATTGCCCCCAAATAGTTTTCATTTTTTGAGGGCATTTCATTTAGATAATCTTCTCTTCTTCGAACAATAATTTTATGTTTTCGTAGGAGTTTTTCAAAGCTTCCTTGATTTGTTCCGGATTCATCCACGCCACTTTATCGATTCCTTCATCTAATTGCCCTTGAGGCGTTCCTTCAAAATTAGATTGCATTTCGAACCAGTGCGTAATTTTTAGTTTATACTTACCATTTCGTCTAAAAACATGATACGTTTTTTGAAGTTTATGTGAAATTGACAAGCCATTTACACCAGTTTCCTCCTCAACCTCACGCATGGCAGTATTCTCAATTTCCTCTCCTTTTTCGATTCCACCCTTGGGTAAATCCCATTTTCCATTTCTAAAAATGAATAAAACCTCCCCTTTTTTATTGTAAACTAAGCCGCCTCCCGCTTTGCAAACGGGGATTTTAGCTTTTAAAGTCTTCATAATCAAGCTTTCGTCAGGATGATACAGATAGGCTTTATTAATTTTATTTTGAAAGATTTTAACTATAAGTTGTTCTATATCAATACTTTCTAATAGAAATAATTGAAAATCTGTCTCCTTAGAGATGTGATTTGTTAAAAAAAGTGGTTTGTCGTTAACAAAAACTTTATACATTTGTACTATGATTTTTAATAAAGATACAGCCGAAAAAACAGCCGAATTTCTTTTGCAAATAAATGCAATTAAATTGAATCCAAGAAATCCTTTTACATGGGCTTCTGGATGGAAATCGCCTATTTATTGTGACAACCGATTAATCCTCTCATTTCCAGCCGTAAGAAATTATGTCCGGGATGAATTTTCCAAGAATATTGAGAAACAATTTGGTAAACCAGATGTTATTGCCGGTGTTGCCACCGGAGCAATAGGAATTGGTATGCTGGTAGCGGAAAGTATGGGATTACCCTTTGTATATGTTCGCCCTGAACCAAAGAAACACGGGAGACAAAATCAAGTGGAAGGTTTTTTACAAAAAGGACAAAATGTAGTTGTTGTAGAAGATTTAATCAGCACAGGAAATAGCAGTTTACTTGCTGTAGAAGCCTTGCGCGAAGCTGGAGCCAATGTTAAAGGCATGGCCGCTATCTTTACGTATGGTTTTGATGTAGCGGAACAAAATTTTAAAAGCGCACATTTGGATTTATTTACGCTGAGTAATTATCAAAATTTATTGAATTTGGCTGTTGCCAAAAGATATATCACCGAGGACGAAGAACAGACTTTACGAGAATGGAACGTGAGTCCGTCCACGTGGACAATTGAAGTTTAAACAATTAATAAAAAATAAAAACAATGAACTTAGAAAGTCCTAAAGTTACAGTTCAAAAATCAGCTCAAGAATTATTTGATTTATTGAGTGATGTGAAAAATTTTGAAAAATTAATGCCAGAAAACATCGCTAAATTTGAAGTTATTGGTGACGATGCTTTCATTTTTGGACTAAAAGGGATGCCGGAAATAAAGTTAAAAATGAAAGAAAAAGTAGCTCCCTCTAAAATAGTTTTGGGTGCAGCAAGCGACAAACTTCCATTTACATTGGTAGCAAATATAGATGCTGTTTCTGAAACTTCAAGTGATGTAAAACTTGATTTTGAAGGTGATTTCAATCCTATGATGGCCATGATGATAAAAGGTCCAATTGGAAAATTTATCGAAACTTTAGCGAGTAACATGAACAAATTGTAAAAACTATTTTAAATAGTAACAAATAGATAATATTGCGAAGTCTTTTGGTGAAAACCAAGAGACTTTTTTTATACATAAAAGGCAACAAATGTCATTTTATCGTCTTTTTAGGTTCGTTATGGAAAAAAATTATATTACTCATTTAATGTTAGTAAATTACTGATTATTAAATAGTTAATTATAATTTAAAATCTAGTTGGCCCCATAACCAGAGATAAAAATCAAATGATCCATGCCAATTACTGATCCCCAATTAAAGAGCAACGATTGCGGAATTAGCGCAATTAAAACAATTTTCAACATTTATCAAAGGAAAATTTCTCGAAAATATATCGAGCAAAATGTTCCATTGGAAGAAAAAGGATCGCGGATTTCGGATATTAAAAATTTTTTGAATTCAAATGGCTTTAAAGCAAAGTTCAAATTATTTGACATTAATTACATTGCAGGAAATGAAGCTAACCTACAAGAGTTATTCCCATTTATTCTTCCTATAGAAAATAAAAATGGTTTGCATTATGTAGTTGTTAACGAGTTGAAAAATAAGCAACTCAAAATATACGATCCTAGCAAGGGCAGTCAATACTTTTTGTCCTTGCAAGAAATAAAACGAAAAGCACATTTCAACAAAAATCATTGGGATTTAACAGATACCGAAGAAAAAATAGTAACAATTTGCACCCAAGATTTAGCGGAATACCATATTAATTATAAAAATGCTTTACAAGAAAACGGTTACGCTTTACTGTTTAACAAACTTACCTATTTCAAATACCTAAAAGAAAATTTTGGCTTTAAAGACTCCGAAGCCGAAAGAAATTTTATAAAAGATTTATTGAAAAATCAGGAAATTTCTGCTATCCCCAATAGCTTCAAAATACTGGAATTTGAAAAGGGAAAAATAAAAAACAATTCACCACTTATCCTTGTTGTCAAAGAAGAAACACAGGAAATAGAACCACAACAGTCCATTCCAGAGGAAGACAGCCGCAGTTTATATTGGCAATTATTCAATCAATTAGGCGAATATAAAAATCTTTGGTACATCTATATTTTTGCTGCTTTATTTTCAGCTGCAACAGCACAAATTGCTGTTTTCACCAATCAGATTATGATTGACAATGTGTTGCCAACCTATAATTTGAACACGCTGGTTTTGTTTGCAATCGGGCTTGGGATCTATAAAATTTTTGACATTTTCACCACGGTTTATAAAAACTTTGTTGGAATTCATTTAGGCAATGCCTTGGATAAATATTTCTTATTCTCTTTCGATACTAAAATAAATCATTCGTCACTTTCCTACATTCATTCTTATAAAAAAGGGGATTTAATGGAGCGAGTCAGTGATTCATTGAAACTAAAAAGCTTTTTCATGAAGTTTTTTACTAACATCTTAGTGGATGTCAGCGTGTCAATTTATTCATTATGTATCCTATTTTTTATAGACAAAACACTGACTTTAATCGTTTTGGGTGTAATGATTTTGTTTTTTCTCTGGTTCAAATTCATAACTCCGTATTTGAAGCAAAATGAAAGATTGCGTTACATGCGGAAAGCCGATTTTCTTTCTAAAATGATGGAAAAAGTAGATGGAATACAAGTTATCAAAAGTTTCAGAATAGAGCGATTTCATTCAACTAAAATCTTTGTAAGTATCAATGAATACTTAAAAATCCAACTTAGAAACGGTTATATTGATTTACTGAATAAAATTGTTGTTGCCCTGATAGTCATTGTTTCCACGATTTTTATCATTTTATTTCTGACCAAATCCGCTATTGAAACTCAAATCATTACCCTTGGACAAATCGTGACTTTTATAGCACTTTCTTCGAAGATATTTTCGTCTTTGAAAGGCATTTTGGATGATAACTTGACGCTTCAGGAAAATGAAGTAATCCTGAAAAGGTATTTGGATTTTGATGAACAAACAAAAAAAGTCTGTAAAAAAGGAATTCAGGATTTCAGTATTGAAAAAATTGAATTTCAGAATTTGAATTACGGCTATCTACCCGATGAATTTGTACTGAAAGACATTAATTTAAAAATTCGAAAAGGTGAAAAAATTAAGATTGAAGGACAAAACGGTTCTGGAAAATCAACTTTCAGCAAAGTTTTAACGACACTTTATCATCCCAATTCCGGTTCTATTTTGATTAACGAAAGAGAGAAGAAATTTTATAATGATGATAAAATGCGGGACAAAATACTATTGGTAACCAATGAAGACACGTTGTTCAACGATACAATTCAAAACAATATCATTCTGGGAAAAGAAATTTCTGTCGAGGCAATTTTGGACATAGCTAAACAAATCAACTTTTATGATTTTATAGCTTCAAAAGACGACGGATTGGATTTTATCATCAACGAAAACGGGAAAAATCTTTCTACCGGACAACGAAAAAAAATCCTTTTGCTTCGCGCTTTATTTTCTCAAGCTGAACTCATTATATTGGACGAAGTGCTATCTGGAATGGATATAGAATCTAGGAATAAAATAGAAACAATGATTGATGAAGATCACACAAAAACTTACATCATCATCTCGCATGAACCTATAACCAATATCAATTTTTCTAAAAAATATAAAATAGCAAATGGAGAACTCTTTATATTACAACACGAAGTCAATCCGATTTATTAAAATTCTAAATCGGATTTTGGTGGCGTTTCTTGTCATTATAATCATTTTGATTTTTACTATAAAGATGAATGATACCGTAAGTTTTAAAGAAGGACAAATTTTTTCTGATACGCCACAACTAAAAATAAATGCTCCAAATGAAGCCAAAGTAATAAAAGTTTTGGTGAAAGAAGGTCAGGAAATAAAAAAAGGAGACACTATTTTCTTACTGGAAAATAAAAAAACCAAATCAGATTTTGAGATTTTAAATACTGGTGTCGCTGGAATGAAACACAAAATAAACATCATTTATAAATTGATTCAGAATACGAGGAATCGCAAAAATTCTTTGAAACAACTCCTAAATATACAAACTAATATTTACAAAACAGATCGCAGAAAAGCAGAACAAGAAATTAGTTCCCTCAATAATAAAATCAATTTATCCTCACAACAAAGTTCAATTTTAACGGATAAGTTTCAAACTGACTCAGTGCTTTATGCTAAAGGCGCCATTTCGAAATATGAATTGACCGAAACGAAAAACAGGAATCTGGATAACAAAAAAGGACAAATTGATATTACATCGACTTATGAAGTGAAAAATTATGATTTTGAGAATTTATCTAATAATTACCAGAAAACCAATAATGATTTGCTTCGGAATATAATTGATGTGGAAAATCAAATCCATAATTACCAGCAAGATATTGTGGAACTTGAAACGCTCATTAAAGATGGAAAATCAAACCTAATTTACATTACGGACGAGTTGGGAAAATTACATGTTGTATCTCCAATTGATGGCACTATTTCGAATCTTTTCAACTCCAGACAAAATCTTGAAATTGTAAATAAAGGTGAAATACTGACCATTATTGCACCTAAAAAAGAAGCGTTTTATGCCAAAGTAATTTTAGATGAAAAGGACCTTGCATACATCAAAAAAGGTCAGGAAATAAACCTAAAACTGGATGCTTACAACTATTACCGTTTTGGTGCGGTCAAAGGAAAAATTACTTACGTTTCCCCATCCGATGTGGATAAAACCTTTTATTGTTTGGCCACAATCAAAAAATACAACTCCAATATTAATCTCAAAGCAGGCTACAAACTCAAAGGAGAAGTAATTATTGAAAAAATGAAACTGTACCAATATATCATGAAAAAATTATTCAATAAAATTGATAATAATTTGAATTAACAGTTATGAAAATTAGCCTTTTCCCCATAGTGCTGATCTTGTTTTCCAATGCAATCTTTGGACAGGAACTGTTGTCTTTTAATTCTTGTCTCGCATTAGCCTTAGAAAACAATTTAGCTCTGAAAAATGCGCTTTTATCTAAAGAAATAAGCAACTACAAATATATATCCAGCTATGGAAAACTATTGCCATCTGTAAACGGAGCAGTTGAAAAGAAACAATCTTGGGGCAGGGAAATTGATCCGGACACTAATTTATTTGTCAATAAAAAAATCGAAAATTATTCAGGGGATATTGACGCTGAATATAATTTGTTCTCTGGTTTTTCCACAATCAATACTATAAAATCAGCGAAAAAGGATGTTCAAATCAATGAAGTAAATATTCAAAAAATTGAGAATGAAATCACGATTGATTTGGCACAAAAATTCATTACCATTTTATATTTACAAGAAATTATTTTGTCCAATCAACAACAAATAAAGGCGAGCGACAAACAACTGGAATTAGCAATTTTAAAGTTTGAATCGGGCGTTATAAGTGAAAGTGAGGTTTTCAAAATAAAATCTCAAAAAGCTACAGAAGAATTAAATCTGTTAACAAATCAGAATCATTTAACGGATAATTTTATCAGTTTAAAGCAATTGATGAACATCTCTTTGGGGAGCGAAATTATCTTAATAAAGCCCAATTTAGAATTCTATAAAAACCCTGAAATAAATGAAAATCAATATTTTTTGACTAATAATGCGGTAGCAATTCATCCATCCTATTTGATGCGTGTGCTAAATGAACAAAAGATGCGAACTGAAATTTCAATATCTAAATCAGCCTTATATCCTTCATTGAATATGCGTTTTTCAATAGGTTCAAATTACATTATCAAAGATCCTCAAGTTACATTTGATGAGCAATTTAACGCTAATTTATCCAAAGGACTTCGATTCAACTTAACTATTCCAATTTTCAATCAGCTTGAAAATTTTTCAAGAATTAAAACCAGTAAACTCAATTACAGCCAATCCAAAATAGAAACACAAATTGAACAGAATCGACTTTCGAAAGAAATTTTAAAAGCAATAACAGATACCAAAACATCCATTAAAAAAAATGAATCAGCAGCAATAGCATTTGAATTTTCAAAAAAAAGCTACGAAGCCGATATTTTAAAATTTGGATTAGGTAAAATAAATATCAACGAGTTAAACCTGACAAAGATGAATTTTAATAATTCTCAAGCCGAATTAATTCAATCCAAGTATGAATTGCTATTCAATAATGCGCTAATAAAATTTTATTTAGGCGAAAAATTTGTTTTATAAATGTTGGATTCTAGTACAACATCTGTATTTCCTTAATATCAAATTCTGAAATACTATCATCTTCCAAAAGAACCTGAAGTTTACCAATAGCCGAAACGCCTTGGATAATCCCCATAAAATTAGTCATGTGTTGATTTGAAAAAGGCATCGGTAAGCCCTTCTTATATAAATTATCAATGTATTTAGTCCATAAGATAGTCGGATGCTGTTTCCAGAACGAAGTATTTTTTTCAATTGCGCTGCCGATTGAAAAAAGAAGTGCTTCTTTATCGAATTCTTGGCCAATAATAACAGCTAGAGAAGATGCTTTTGGCAAATTTTCAAAATTAGTTTGATTCACATTGAGCCCTAAACCGACAATAGAAAGGATTGTTCCGTCACTTTTAATAGTATTTTCTATCAGAATGCCACCTATTTTTTTATTGTATGACATTATGTCGTTAGGCCATTTTATACTAAGATCTGGAATATTAATTGATTCTAAAACCTCAATTACAGCAAGCGAAACAACAATATTAAGATTGAATATCTGACAAATATCCGGTAGAAAATCCTTTACCAAAATACTCATTATTAAGTTTTTACTTGCCTCAGAGGCCCAAATGGCACCCATTTGCCCCTTACCTTTCGTTTGAGTCTCCGCAGTAACAACCGTAAAGTTTTCAAGCTCTTGTTTGTTCGATAGCCCTTTAAGGAACTCGTTTGTTGAATCTATGGCATCGAGTTTGATTACTTTCATATACGTTTATTTGTGAAACAGAATTTAATATTGTGTTAAGGTTCAAAAATAATCACAAAAAATGGTAACTTTACAAACTTATATAAAAATAATTCATGGCGAAAAAGACTATAAATAATGATGACCTATTGGCGAACATCATTAAGGGAATAGAAGAAGTAAAAGGAAATGACATTACCATCCTTGATTTAAGAGAAATAGACACGGCAGTATGCGACTATTTTGTCATTTGTAACGGTAATTCAAATACACAAGTTAACGCCATAGTAAACTCGATCCAAAAAACAGTTTCTAAAGAATTGAAAGACAAGCCTTGGCATGTTGAAGGTACTGACAACGCAGAATGGGTTTTGATGGACTATGTTAACATAGTAGTTCATGTATTTCAAAAACACATCCGCGAATACTACAACATCGAAAGTTTATGGGGCGATGCTAAAATAACAACCATAGAAAACAAATACTAAAGACATATATCCGTAGTAATGGCTAAAGAAAATAATCCAAATCCGAATAAGTTTAAAGTAAGCCCTTGGCTAATTTATGCTGCAATATTATTAATTTTCTTATTTATAAGTTTTATAACCAATGGTTCAAGTTTAAACGAACCGGGACAATTGACTTCTTCTAAGTTTAACGATTATTTAGAAAAAGGCCAAATTGAAAAAGTAATTGTTTACAATAAAACGGAAGCAGAAGTTTTTCTGAACGCTGCAGCAATGAAAGATGCTGTTCACAAGAAAGTTTCTAAAGATGTTTTTGACCGACCAAATAAAGGGCCACATTATACCTTTGACATTGGTAACGATCAAATATTTCAAAATAAACTGGAAAAGGCAGTTGCAGAAGGTAAATTGAAAGATTTCAATTTCTTACCAAAAAACAATTGGTCGGATATTTTAATTAGTTTATTACCTATCATTATCATTATTGCCGTTTGGATCTTTATCATGAGAAAAATGTCAGGTGGTGGCGCAGGTGGTGGCGGTCAGATTTTCAATATTGGAAAATCAAAAGCAAAACTATTTGACGAAAAAACGGATATCAAAACTACTTTTAAAGACGTAGCTGGTTTAGAAGGTGCGAAAGAAGAAATTCAAGAAATTGTTGAATTCCTTAAAAACCCTGAAAAATACACCAATCTTGGTGGTAAAATTCCAAAAGGAGCTTTACTGGTTGGTCCTCCTGGAACAGGTAAAACATTATTAGCAAAAGCCGTAGCCGGCGAAGCTCAAGTACCATTTTTCTCTTTATCAGGTTCTGATTTTGTGGAAATGTTTGTAGGTGTTGGAGCGTCACGTGTGCGTGATTTGTTCAAACAAGCAAAAGAAAAATCTCCTGCTATCATCTTTATTGATGAAATAGATGCAGTTGGTAGAGCAAGAGGAAAAAGTAATATGTCAGGCGGAAATGACGAGCGTGAAAATACATTGAACCAATTACTGACAGAAATGGACGGTTTTGGAACAAATTCTAACGTAATCGTTTTGGCTGCGACAAACAGAGCTGATGTATTGGATAAAGCATTAATGCGAGCTGGTCGTTTTGACAGACAAATTTTTGTAGACTTGCCGGACATTCGCGAAAGAGCTGAAATCTTTAAAGTTCACCTAGCTCCTTTGAAAAAAATTGAAGGATTAGATACCGAATTTTTAGCCAAACAAACTCCTGGTTTTTCAGGTGCTGATATTGCAAATGTATGTAATGAAGCTGCTTTGATTGCTGCGAGAAATAACAAAACTGCTGTTGACAAACAAGATTTCCTTGACGCTGTTGACAGAATTGTTGGTGGTCTTGAAAAGAAAAACAAAATTGTTACGCCTGATGAAAAGAAAGCAATTGCAATCCATGAAGCAGGTCACGCAACGGTAAGTTGGATGTTAGAACATGCTGCTCCGTTAATCAAAGTAACTATTGTTCCTAGAGGTCAAAGTTTAGGTGCTGCTTGGTATTTACCGGAAGAACGACTAATTGTTCGTCCAGACCAAATGCTTGATGAAATGTGTGCAACAATGGGTGGAAGAGCTGCTGAAAAAGTAACTTTCAACAGAATTTCAACTGGTGCGTTAAGTGATTTAGAAAAAGTGACCAAACAAGCTCGTGCTATGGTAACGATTTATGGACTGAATGATAAAATAGGAAATGTCACTTATTATGATTCAACAGGACAAAGTGAATACAACTTTTCTAAACCATATTCTGAAGAAACAGCTAGAGTTATTGATGAAGAAATTTCATTATTAATTGAAAGTCAGTATCAAAGAGCCATTCAAATATTAGAAGAAAACAAAGACAAACTGAATCAATTGGCAAATATTTTAATCGAAAAAGAGGTAATCTTCAAAGATGATTTAGAAGCTATTTTTGGAAAAAGAACTTTTGATAAAAATTTAGAAGAAGTAGTATCTTAGAAAAACACATCAATATTTAATTATTTTTAAAATCTTAATTCAAAAACTACTTTTGAATTAAGATTTTTTTATCTTTGGACGTTTTCAATTAACAAATTATAGCAGTTTACAGAAATATGAGTCTTTTTAGAAAAATTTTTGGTTCTAGTAATTCTACTTCTGAGGAAGATAAAGAAAGTGAATTTAGTAAATCCCATACTGAAAACGCTATCTCTATTGATGAACAATTTATCTTTAATTTTAAAAAAAATGGAGGCAAATTTTTATATTGTGAAAATGCTGATGAAGTAAAAGAGCAGTTTGAAAATATATTAGAAGAAAACGACTGGTTTGAAAGTGAAGTTTTATGTTACGACCCAACACTTTTTAGCATGCTTGAGGATAATAAACTTACGTATGACAAACCTGTAAATCCTAAATTCCTTCTCGCTAGTTGTGAAAATTTAATTGCAGATGAAGGTTCTATTTTATTTTCATCCAAACAAATCAAACAGCATAAACCAAACGAATTACCAGCAAACATTATTGTTTTAGCTAAAACAAGCCAAATCCTTGGTGCTAAAAGTGATGGATTAAGCGCCATTAAAAAGAAGTACGAAAGAGATTATCCTACCAACATTACTACAATAAAATATTTCGAGAAAGCCAAAGAAGAAGACTTTACACAATACGGAAGTTCAGCTAAAAATCTTTATTTATTGCTTTTAGAAGATCTTTAAAATGAACGAAACTCTAAAACGAGGTATATCTGGAGCGGTTTATATTATTCTATTACTTGCTTCTATTCTATATTCAACAGAAAGCTTTTTTATCCTTTTTGGTATATTCCTTATCATTACAGTTTATGAATTTTGTAATTTAGTTTCAATACACAAAGTTTTTCCAATTATTTTAGCCATAGTTATATATGCTCTTGTAACTTTAGTGAGTCACTACAATACACTTACTGCAAATACTTTAAATCAGATTTTAAACACTGATTATTTAATTGATATAAATATACAACAGTTGGATATCGTTTTATTAGTGATAGCTTTAGTTGTTTCTATAAAATGTATTCTTTTTTTGTTTTATGACAACATTCAAAAAATAAGCACTTCTTCCAAATATTTGTATTTATTAGGCTATATAATTTTGCCTTTTGTGTTTATTACTAAAATTTCATTTGGTATCAATGACTATAATCCTAAAATCATAATTGGATTATTTATCTTGATCTGGACAAATGATACTTTTGCTTACATTGTTGGTAAATCTATAGGAAGAACAAAATTATTCGAAAAAATTTCTCCTAAAAAAACAGTAGAAGGATTCTTAGGCGGAATACTTTTTGCCATTTTAGCGGGATATTTAATCTCAAAATATTACATCAAGGCCAATCCTGAATTTAGTGAGAGATCTATATTAATCTGGACTTCTATAGCTGTTATTGTAGGAATTGCAGGGACTATTGGAGACTTAATCGAATCCAAATTCAAGCGTATTGCAGGAGTAAAAGACAGCGGAAGCATAATGCCTGGCCATGGAGGTATACTAGATCGTTTAGATAGTGTTATATTTGTAGCACCAATTATATTTTTATTTTATCAAATTTTAAACTATGTTTCATAAAGAAGGAACCCAATCTATTTTATTAGGCACCATTTTCACAGCTGTTGTCCTTTTATTGTCTGACAATTTTATAGACACCAATTGGCTTAAAATGGCCATTCAAATAGCAGCGTTATTGCTTTTGATCATCATATTACAATTTTTCAGAAACCCAAAAAGAACTGTCGTACTTAATGACAATCAGATTCTGGCTCCTGTTGACGGTAAAGTTGTGGTTATAGAAGAAGTTTATGAAGGCGAATATTTCAAAGAAAAACGTTTGCAAATATCAATTTTCATGTCGCCAATAAACGTGCACGTTACGCGATATGGTTTAAGTGGACTAGTAAAATTCAGCAAATACCATCCTGGAAAATTCTTAGTGGCTTGGCACCCAAAAGCAAGTGAGGAAAACGAAAGAACAACTATTGTTATCGAAAACAAAACCTTTGGTGAAGTGTTATACCGACAAATTGCCGGTGCACTAGCCCGACGAATTGTAAATTATGCAGTAGAAGGAACTCAAGTAGTTCAGGGAACTGATGCTGGTTTCATAAAATTTGGTTCTAGAGTTGATATTTTTTTACCTCTTGGAACACCTATAAATGTCGTATTAAACCAAAAAGCAATTGGAGGAAAGACAGTAATTGCGACCAAAGCATAATGATTGAAAAAGATTTAAATACCCGATTTCTGGAAGCTGTAGAAATAGCCTCCGAAATGACACAAGCATCTTTACCACAAGATGTTCAATTGCGACTGTATGCGTTTTACAAACAAGCTACCTTGGGAACTTTAGATCTAAAACAAAATTCTTCTTACCATTTAAGAGATGCTTTTAAAACCAATGCTTGGATGCAAATCAGTCATCTGAGTCCGGATGAATCTAAAGAACAGTATATCGAATTAATTCATTCTCTGTTAAAAAAATAATCTAATCATGAAAAATTTATTTTTTTTAGGTCCTATTGTAATTCTCTTAATGACATTACAATCCTGCAATGACAAAAAATTAATTGAAGTAGTTGAAGTCCCTTTACCAACTGATATTCAAGAAAAAATAGCCATTGGCTCTCCTGATGACGTGAAAGCTGATGAAGGATCATTTCAAATGGACAAGTTGCCTTATGCTTATGATGCATTATCGCCTAGCATATCAGCCACAACTTTAGAAATGCATTATTCCAAGCACTATCTAACATACACAAATAATTTGAATAGAGCCATAGTAGGAACTCCTTTAGAGAATTTGACAATAGAAGAAGTATTAGCCAAATTAGATCCTAACGATGCTGTAATTCGTAATAATGCCGGTGGATTTTACAATCATTCCTTATATTGGAAATGCATGGCACCAAAATCTGGTGGTGAACCAAGTAATGCATTAGCCGAAGCTATTACAAGAGATTTTGGATCTTTCGATAACTTTACGTCACTATTTAAAGATGAAGCAACAAAACAATTTGGTTCCGGTTGGGCTTGGCTTATAGTTGATAGAACTGGAAAACTTCAAATAACAAGTACCGCAAATCAAGACAATCCTTTGATGCGTAATGCACTTATTCCCGGAACACCAGTATTAGCATTAGATGTTTGGGAACATGCTTATTATCTAGATTACCAATACCGAAGAAAAAATTATATTGATGCATTTTTCAATGTAATTAATTGGAGAAAAGTGGAAGAAAATTACGATGCTGCTGCAAAAAAATAGCGTTCGTTTCTAATCATAAAAAATGCTGATATAAATTTATATCAGCATTTTTTTTATCTTTTTATTAGTATAAAAAACTCTTTTTACAATTGATAAATGAATGATTCTGAAGGTGCGATTGTAATTTGAGCTTTGCCTTCACCATTCAAAACCTGAAGCTGAACAGCACTTTTATGATACAACTGATCCGTTGTAGTATAATTTCCATCTTTCAATTTCCATTTTTGAATGATATCTGAAGGAATTTTTAATTCGAAATTACTGGTCGTAAGCCAAGAAAAATTAGTGACAATTATTAGTTTTTGGGTATCAGACCAGCGTGTGAAAGCATAAATTCCAGGATCGTAACCTTGAGTTGTTTGGCGATTAAGTGTTTGAATTTCTTGGTATTTACCCATTAAAGCCGAACTATTTAACGAGAAATTCAATATTTTTTTATAAAAATCACGCAACTCCTTTTCATCCTTTGTCAACTGACCTCCATCAAATTTCCCGCCGTTCATCCAGCGTTGATGACTCGGAACTCCAATATAATCAAAAATTGATGTTCTGGAATGAGTACCAAATCCTGCATTTTCATTCCCAGCCTCACCTACTTCCTGACCAAAATAAACCATCGTAGGCGAAGTGCTTATGGTAGTCGAAACCACCATCAAAGGCTTTCCTTTTTGTGGCGTTCCAGCAAATTCTGGGCTTGCCAATCGCTGTTCGTCGTGATTGTCCAGAAAATGCAACATGTGATGCTCAATATCTCCCATTCCGTTTTGTATATCTGATAGTCCATCAGGCAGGGATCTTCCTTGAATGATATCTTTTAATTTATCATAGGTTTCTACTTTATCATACAAATAATCCATTTTACCAAGATGAATATAATTTCTGTATTCTTTAGGATTATACACTTCGGCTAATAAAAAAGCATTAGGATTATTTATCTTAATTGCCGAATTCATGTAGCTCCAAAATTCATACGGAACCATTTCGGCCATATCAAATCGAAAACCATCTACTCCTTTTGCAGTCCAATACAACGCAATGTCTTTGAATTTATCCCAAGAATCCGGAACATCTTTTCCTTTCCAAAATTTGAAATGTTCCTGATACGATTTTGAATCAAAACCAGCAGGAAGCTCCGGAAAATCTTTGGAGCCATCCGGACGAATACCATAATTTACTTTTATCGTTTCATACCAGTCATTACGGTCGGGTTTTGCCAAACGAGAACCATTACCAGTCCATTTTGCAGGGCTTTCTGCGAATTTACCATCAATTAATGGATTCTTTTCTCCATTTAATGGTTTGTCCGTGTCCGGGATTTCAAAATGTGTATTTGGAATATAATAGAAGTTATTATCTCTTTTGTATTCAACAGTTGTATCATCATCAGCACCAAAATCTCTAACACCTACCGGATTGCTCTTTCCTTCATATTTGCGCGCAATGTGATTGGGAACAATATCGATAATCACTTTTAATCCCGTTTTGTGAGTTCGCGCAATTAAGGCTTCAAATTCCTGCAAACGATTTTCAGGATTGACTGCCAAATCTGGATTTACATTGTAATAATCTTTTACGGCATATGGAGAACCAGCACGTCCTTTGACCACTTCCGGATCATCATTGGAAATACCAATAGCGGAATAATCCCGTATCACGGCATGATGCGGAACTCCGGTGTACCATATATAAGTAACTCCCAAATCCTTGATTTCCTGCAATGCTGTTTCCGTAAAATCATTGAACTTCCCTACTCCATTTTCCTCAATGGTTCCCCAAGGTTTATTGGTGGTATTTTTATTTCCAAACAATCGGGTAAAAACCTGATATACAACTTCTTTTTTATTATTGACTAACTGTTTCTGTTCTACGTTCATTTTTAAATCTTTCGTTTTACAAGCCGTTGCAAAAAACATCGCGCTTATCCCTGCAACAATAGTTATTTTTTTCATCATAAAAAATTATTTATACTGATTTCAATTCTTTTAATAGCAAAATGAATATCAATTTTTAAATTTAATATTTTTTAAATAAAAGAAGTCTATATCGTTTGAAATTAAATAATTCTGTTTTCAAAAAAGAACACTACAACGAAGGAGTTACGGCATTTGTTGATAACTTTAATAAGGAAAAGTCATAGCTTTGACTCCCCATTGACTAATTATAAATAAATCCTAATATGGATTAGGATTGTTTCCTTTTTCATAAATTTGACAAAAATTAAATCCATTGAAGAAATCACTGTTTTTCCTTTGTTATTGTTTGCTACTGTTTGTCACTAATTTGGTTTTGGCGCAAGCCCCCAAAAAAATTATTGTAGAAAACTCTGATTTTGCCGATGTAAATCAAGTAGAAGTTCCTGATGCTTTATTGCTTATGGGAAACGTACGTGTCAATCATGATGGCGTTGTAATGACATGTAACAAAGCCTATTATTTCCAAAAAGAAAACTACATAAAGGCTTTTGGAAATGTGCAAATGGTTCAAGGTGACACTTTATTTTTGAACAGTAAATATGCGGAATACAACGGAAATGTAAAAAAAGCGTATGCTTCCGGAGATGCCGTAATGAGTTCACCAGATGCAACTTTGACCACAGAAATAATTAATTTTGATCGAAACATTCAAGAAGTATTCTACGACACTCCGGGCACAATTACGAACAAAGACAATACGCTTAAAAGTAATTCAGGAAGATATTACGTTAAACAAAAAAAATTCCAGTTCCTGACTGCGGTTACCATCACAAATCCAACGTATGTAATTAAATCAAATCACTTGGATTATTTCAGTAATTCCGGGCATTCGTATCTTTTTGGGCCTTCAACAATTACCAGTAAAGCCAATTACATTTATACCGAAAAAGGTTTTTATGATACCAAAAAAAATCTGGCGCATTTCCTAAATAAATCCTACATCAGATACGATGATCGGGTCATTAAGGGCGACAGTTTGTATTATGATCGAAACCGTGAATTTGCATCGGCAACACGAAATGTAAAAATAACGGATTCCATCAATCGCGGAATCGTAAAGGGGCATTATGCCGAAGTGTATAAAAAACTGGATTCCATGTATGTGACTAAAAGAGCCGTTGCCGTGAATTTTGTCGAAAATGACTCAGTTTACATCCACGGAAAAAAATTAATGGTTACTGGAAAAGAAGGAAACCGAATTATAAGAGCGTTCAATAATGTTCGATTCTTCAAAACGGACATGAGTGGTAAATGTGATTCGATTCATTCGAGTTCTAAAACAGCTTTGACAAAAATGATTGGCAATCCGATACTTTGGAACGCAGAAAATCAAATTACTGGTGATGTTATGCATCTTATAGGAAATAATACAACAAAAAAACTAGATTCACTCAAAGTGCTCAATAATACATTCATCGTCTCCAAAGACACCATAGGAACTGGCTATAATCAAGTTAAGGGACAAGATCTCTATGGCAAGTTTGAGGAGGGAAAACTTCATTACGTTGATGTCGTAAAAAATGCCGAAGTAATTTATTACATGCGAAACGAAGCGCAAGAGCTCATAGGTATCAACAAAAACAAAAGCAGTAAAATCAACCTTATTATTGAAGATAATGAGGTCGAAACCATTACCTTTTTTCAACAAATAGATGGCGATATTTTTCCGGAAAAGGATTTACCAGAAAATGCCAGAAAACTGCGAGGACTAGTCTGGCGTGGCGATGAACGAATAAAATCGAAGGATGATATTTTTCCTCCCGAAGAAAATGAAGACAACGACAAAATAGCAAAAGCTACCAAGGTGTCTGAAGCCAAAGAGGATATTCCTATGAAAATCCGTAAAGAAACACTGAATTATGATAAGAAGAAAGTGAAAAAATAGTATTAGTGTTCATCCCGAAGTTTCGGGAACAGTTTTCATTCTCAAGCTACAGACAACAGCTTTCAGGATATCCGATTAAAAAATACTTTTAAAAAACTTCGTGAACTTTACGAAAAAAACTTCGTGAACTTTGCGGTTAAATTTCTAAAAAATTGAATACTGATTTCTTAAAATACCAAGCGCAAACCTCACCCTATCCATTGGGTATGGAAGTGTCACATGCTGTAGGTTCTTATATTTACGATACTAATTCTAAGAAATACTTGGATTTTGTAGCTGGAGTTTCGGCTTGCGCTTTGGGACACCAACACCCGAGAGTCAATCAAGCCATCAAAGATCAGTTAGACAAATACTCTCACGTCATGGTGTATGGCGAATATTCACAAAGTCCTGCAGTTCAATATTGCAAATTGTTAGCGTCACACCTGCCCGCTCCTTTAGACAAAACCTACCTGGTCAATTCAGGAACAGAAGCTATTGAAGGTGCCTTAAAACTCGCAAGAAGAACCACCGGAAGAAGTCAGTTGATTTCGTGTCATAATGCGTATCATGGCAATACTATGGGCTCTATGAGTGTCATGGGATTTGAAGAACGTAAACAAATTTTTCGTCCGTTGATTCCTGATGTTGATTTCATCACCTTTAACAACGAAGAAGATTTACAAAAAATAACGATTAAAACAGCAGGAATTATTCTGGAAACCATTCAGGGTGGCGCCGGATTTATTCAGCCACACAATGATTTCCTTAAAAAAGTGCGCGAGCGTTGCACCGAAGTTGGTGCGATGATGATACTGGATGAAATCCAACCGGGCTTCGGGAGAACTGGAAAACTTTTTGGATTTCAGAATTATGATGTAGTTCCTGATATCGTGGTTATGGGAAAAGGAATGGGCGGCGGCATGCCAGTGGGCGCTTTTACGGCTTCCTCTGCTATGATGAATTTGTTAAGCGATAATCCAAAATTAGGACATATCACCACTTTTGGAGGTCACCCTGTCATTGCGTCAGCCTGCTTAGCGACTTTGCAGGAAATAACTGAGACCAATCTCATGGCCGATGCTATGGATAAAGAAAAGCTATTCCGATCACTTTTGGTACATCCTTTGATAGAAGAAATAAGAGGAAAAGGATTGATGCTAGCCGCAATGACCAAAAGTGCCGATATAACAAACGAAGTGATTCTTAAATGTCAAGACAAAGGACTCATTTTATTCTGGTTACTGTTTGAAGGTTGCGCCATTAGAATAACACCTCCTCTAACCATTTCTGAAGAAGAAATACGAGAAGGTTGTAGTATCATACTTGAAGTAATGGATGAAATGATGAGTGAAGAATGATGATTAACGATTTTTGATTGCAGAAGTTGAACGATTGAATATATATTGAAATACCTATTCAAAACAATTAGAAAAATTGGGAGCTATTCCTGCTATCCATTATAATCTTTTACTTTTTAAAGAAAAAAGTAAAAGGATTTCCACTCTTATCACGGCTATGGCATCCGTTTAAACCAACGCTTTTTTTGTTAATTAAATTGTTCACAACAATTCTAACTTTCCCTCACAGTACACGCACGATTCCCTAAATTTATTTAGGCCAAATTAAAAACACACAGTATGCAATTAAGCAACGAAGAAGAAGACTATAACTTATCCCTGTCGAAATTTGAGTCCATGTTGAAAACCAACAAAGTACTCTTTTTCGACTCCGAAGAATTTGAAGAAATTATTCTTCATTATCTCGATATGGGTAAGGCCGCTTTGGCAAAAAAAGCACTAAAACTGGCATTGGAACAACACCCAAAATCTACCGGACTAAAACTAGTTCAGGTGGAAATGCTGGTTTATGATGACAAACTCGAATTAGCCGAAAAGCTCTTGAATGAGTTGTATGCCATTGAACCAACAAATGAAGAAATTTACATTCAAAAAGCCAATATCTGCTCTAAAAGAGACCAACACGAAAAGGCCGTTGAATTATTAAAAATAGCGTTAAAATACACCGATGATTTTGCTGATGTCTATAATTTAATAGGCATGGAATACCTCTTTATGGACAATCTTGAAATGGCAAAAGAAAGCTTTATCAAATGTTTAGAAGAAGATCTGGAAGACCAATCCGCATTGTACAACGTGGTGTATTGTTTTGAATTTTTAGACCAAAACCAAGAAGCAATCAGCTATTTAAAAAAATACATTGACAAAAACCCGTACAGTGAAATTGCCTGGCATCAACTGGGACGTTTGCATTATGGCGTTAAAGAATATGAAAATGCGATTCGCGCCTTTGATTATGCCACATTAATCGATGATGAATTCCTTGGTGCTTTCATGGAAAAAGCAAAAGCGTATGAGCGATTAAAAAAATATGATGAAGCCATTGAAAGCTACAGCAGAACCATCGAATTAGATGATGCAACTTCCTATGCGCTACTTCGAATGGGAAAATGTTATGAAAGACTAGGTAACAAAGCGCTGGCATTAAAATATTTCAATCAAACCGTTCATGAAGATCCACTTTTAGATAAAGGTTGGATTGCCATCACTGACTTTTACGTCCGTCAGAAAAATTACCAAAAAGCGCTATTTTTTGTCAATAAAGCATTAGCCATTGACAACCAAAACCGTTTGTACTGGAAACGTTTTGCTACTATCAACAAGCAAATGAATTTCTTTGAAGAAGCTGAATTTGGATATAGAAAAGCAGTCGAATTTGGTGATTACAGTTTAGATACTTGGTTATTTTGGGTAGATATTTTGCAATTTTTAGGTGAATTCGAAAGTGCTATTCAAACCTTGTTACAAGCCTCAGAATATTTTCCGGAAGAGAACGAAGTGGAATACCGTTTGGCAGGATTGTATTTTATGTTAACTGATAATACTAAAGCAAAATTCCATTTAAGTAATGCTTTACGATTGAATTTTGACAATTACATCCTTTTAGAAGATTTATTCCCGGTAGTTTGGACAAAAAAAATGGTGCAGAATTATATTGCAAAACATAAAAAACAATAATGGTTGATACGGTTATAAAACGCTTTGGATTATTGGGACGTAACATTAGTTATTCCTTTTCGAAAGGATATTTCACTGACAAATTTAGTAACGAAAATTTTGTAGGTTGCAGCTATGAAAATTTTGATATTCCAGAAATAACAGGCTTTCCAGAGGTAATTAAAAACACTGCGGATTTAAAAGGATTGAATGTTACTATTCCGTACAAGGAAACGATAATTCCATTTTTGGATAAATTATCAAAAAAAGCGGAAATAATTGGCGCTGTAAACACCATTAGAATTACCAAAAAAGGAAAATTAAAAGGCTACAATACCGATTACTATGGTTTCAAAAAATCATTAGAACCACTATTGCAACCACACCACAAAAAAGCTTTGATTTTAGGAACTGGAGGCGCTTCAAAAGGAGTCGCTTTTGCTCTGGACGAACTTAATATCCCCTATACTTTTGTTTCGAGAGAAGCCAAAGAAAATGGAATTGATTATGACCGAATCAATGCAACCACATTTGACAATTACCAAATCATTATTAATGCTACTCCGGTAGGAACAAGTCCTAATGTCGATGCGTTTCCATTAATTCCATACGAATTTTTCACAGACAAGCATATTGCTTATGATTTGATTTATAACCCTGCAGAAACCCAATTCCTAAAAAAAGCCAAACAACAGGGCGCACAAATCAAAAATGGTCTGGATATGCTTATTTTTCAAGCAGAGAAAGCCTGGAAGATTTGGAATAAATAATCTAAAAACGGAAATAACTTCATAGACCTATTTGTATGCTTCAGAAAACATTCTTTATTGAATGTTTTTTTTTGTTTGTAATACCATTATGATCTAGAGAAACATAAATTTGAAATCGCAAAACCCTAGCCCTGATGGAAGCGGCATCCTTTTTTGAGAGCCTTTTGGGCGAACAAAAAAGATACAGCGAACAGCAGGAAAACGCTCCAAAAAGAAATATTTTGTAACCTAAAATGACAATAAATAAGGGGTTTTATTTTGTATTTTCATACTGCTTTACTATCTTTCGTGTTGAATCTAATTAGAAACCTTACACATTGAAAAAATGTTAGAAGAAAAGAACGATAACCTGCTTGAGGCAGATGGAAATTTAGAGCACAAAGCTGTTGAATCTAATCAATCAGTACCTGAAAGTTTAGAAAGTGCGTCAATTGAGGAGCCTAGCGATTTTCCGGCAGAGGACAATGTTGTTATTCCAGCTGAAGATGAAGTTGCAAAAACAGAGCCAACTGCTGAGACAGAAAATCAATCGGCCACTGATGCAATAGCAGAATCAAACGCAGAAGAAAGTGAAGATGAAACGCTGAAAGAGCGCCATGAGATCCCGATGCAGGATTACGATACTTTGTCACTTGAATCACTGGTTGACGAGCTTAAAAGTTTGGTTTCTAATGAAAAAGCAATGTCGTTTAAGGATCATATTGAAGAAATTAAAAAAGCATTCTTAGCCAAATACAACCATCTTGTTGAGGAGAAAAAAGAGGAATTCCTTGCAGAAAATCAAGATCCAAATGAAGATTTTCAATACCATTCTCCATTAAAGACTCAATTTGACAAATATTACACTCAATTTAGAGATACTAAAAATACCCATTTCAAAAGTTTACAAACGAATCTGAAAACTAATTTAGAAAACCGTTTGGCAATTGTTGAGGAATTGAAGGAGTTGATTAATCCGCAGGCAAACATCAAAGACACTTTAAAGCATTTTAATGATTTAAGAGAACGATGGAAAAATGCAGGACCGATTCCGAAGGATAAATACAACCACGTTTGGAACAACTTCCATTTTCATGTGGAAAATTTCTACGACTATTTACACTTGGACCGAGAAGCGAGAGACTTGGATTTCAAACATAACTTAGAGCAAAAGCAAAAAATTGTGGCGCGTGTTGAAGAATTGGTGAAAGAAGCCGATATCAATAAAGCGTTTAGAGAATTACAGGATTTACACCGAATCTGGAAAGAAGATATTGGTCCCGTTTCCAGAGAACACCGCGATGAAATTTGGAATAAATTTAGCGATTTGACCAAACAAATGCACGATAAACGTGAGGTTTTATTCGAAAATCAAAGAGGAACAGAACTTGAGAATTTAGAAAAGAAAAAAGAAATAATTGCCAAAATTGAGGTTTTAGCTACGGAGAAAGTCAATGCTCATGCGCAATGGCTAGCTCAAATAGAAAAAGTTGAAGCCTTAAGAACATCTTTTTTCTCTGCAGGTAAAGTACCATCAGAAGTAAATGAGGAAACTTGGGCCGGTTTTAAAACTGCTGTTAGAAATTTTAATTCTTTCAAAAACTCTTTTTATAAAGACATTAAGAAAGATCAAAATGACAATTTAAATAAGAAAACAGCGCTTGTTGCCAAAGCTAGAGAATTACAAGAAAGCACTGATTTTGCCGCTACAACACCTATCATGAAACAAATTCAAGATGAGTGGAAACAGATAGGTCATGTGCCAAGAAAATATTCCGATAAGATCTGGAAAGAGTTTAAAGATGCCTGCAACCATTATTTTGACAAGTTAAAAGAGCAGAAAAACGAAGAAAACAGTGAAGAAGTAGAAGCTTTTGATAATAAAAAAGCCTACTTAGAAACGTTGAGAGAATTTCAGTTGACTGGAGACCATAAAACGGATTTAGACGCAATTAAATTACATATCGAAACTTGGAAAAGCTTTGGAAAAGTACCTTTCCCAAGAAGACATATTGAAGGGAAATTCAATAAAATCCTGGATGCACTTTTTGAAAAATTGAGTTTGAGTAAAAAAGATACTGATATGATGCGTTTCGCTAATAGAATGGATCATTTATCAGAAAGTCATGATACTCGCAAACTTGACAATGAAAAGATTTTTATCATGCGTAAAATTGACGAAGTACAGAACGAAATTTTCCAATTGGAAAATAACATTCAGTTCTTCACCAATACGAGAAATGCAAAAAAAGAAAATTCAATTGTATTAGAGGTCCGCAAAAACATCGCTATTCATAAAGAAAGTCTTGATGTTTGGAAAGAAAAACTAAAACAATTGAGAAATTTGAAAATAGAGTAATTTTTGATATTATTTTATAACTATAAGCCTCGGACAATATTAGTTCGGGGCTTTTTTATAAAAACGATTTTCTGCATTCAAATTTTATCTTTCATTTATTAGAAATAATTATAGTAATCAACAGCAAAATTTTATTTTTACAAAATGAATTGGTTTCGAAAAACACTTATTTTTATTGGACTTTTAATAGTTTTTTTATTTGCTTTTAGTGCAAATGAAGTTCCTGTTCAAACCATTAAAATAGAAAAGTCAAATTCTTCATTGTCTGCGAACAGCATTCATTCTTCAGATTTCATACAACCTCAAGTAAGTAACACATTTACTTCCTATCATAAAACTCCTGATTATACGATTGCAAAATATCTGGAAAATTTTCTGAATGTAATTCCGGATTTTAAAAGTAGTATATTCTTTATTCGTTTTGCGAAACAAGACATCAATCGATGTGAGATGGTTTCGCTGTTACTCTTTCCTTTCCATTTTTTTTGGTGATTTGAAACACTGATTTCGTAAATTGAAGATATAGTATCTTCCCTTTTGAATTGATTTCCTTTAGATTTCAGTTCAACTTATCATGTTTTACAAATAACTAAAAAATAAAAATGGATACTTCCGTAACTATAATTGGATTAATATTAACTTTAATAATTGCCATTCCTCTACTCTATTCCGTGAGGTCATCTTCAATTAACAAAGCAAAAATCAAAGCCATAAAAAATAAGTTCAGTCAAAACAATCACTTTACTTTTGAAATAACCGAAACACAAAACAAAAAAGTCTTGGCTTTAGACGAAAAAAACAAAGGGTTTCTTTTAATGGATTTTAGTGCTAAGGAAGAAGTTGTTTCTTTTGTAGATTTAAATACAATTCAATCCTGCAAACTGATTCCAACAACGGAGAATAACACTGCTACGATTTTAAAAATTGAATTTGAATTTCAATACAAAGATGGCAAAAAAACAGAGTTTATACCATTTTACAAAATTGAGAATGATCAAATTGGTCAAGTTTGTTTATACGAAGATCATCAATTAGCCAAAAAATGGACTAAAATAATTCAGGATTGCATTACTATTTAAACAACAAATTTCTTTAATAAGAGGCTTTTAAGCCTCTTATTTTTTTTCCAAAAGGTTTCTTCAATATGATAATTATCATTTTAATAGTTGAGTAGTCGTTCTACTTTTGAATAACAATAAATGATTTTGCCATGAAAAATTCCTTAATACAAAAATACAATGTTCTGGGGCCAAGATACACCAGTTATCCTACAGTTCCGTATTGGGATGAAACGGATTTTACGGATGAAATCTGGGCTAAAACATTAAAAAAATCCTTTCAAGCGAGTAATTCTTCAGAAGGTATTAGTTTGTATATCCATTTGCCTTTTTGCGAAAGCTTATGTACTTTTTGTGGCTGTAACAAGCGTATTACAAAAAATCACAGCGTAGAAAATCCGTATATAGTAGCAGTTTTAAAAGAATGGACCTTATATTGTAAAATTCTTGGCGAAAAGCCAACTATAAAAGAGATTCATTTGGGTGGTGGAACTCCCACATTTTTTTCTACCAAAAATTTAGAGGATTTAATAAATGGTATTTTTGTTCATGCCAAAAAAGCAAAAGATCATGAATTTAGTTTTGAAGGCCATCCGAATAACACTTCCCATGAGCATTTGCTAAAACTCTACGATTTAGGTTTTAGAAGAGTAAGTTTTGGCGTTCAGGATTATTCCGAGAAAGTACAAAAAGCAATTCACCGTTTACAGCCTTTTCATAATGTAGCAAAAGTTACTTTTTGGGCCAGAGAAATTGGATATACTTCCATAGGTCACGATATTATTTTTGGACTGCCTTTTCAGGAAATAGAGGATGTAATTGATACGATTGAGAAAACAAAATCATTACAACCCGACCGATTGGCATTTTACAGTTACGCGCACGTTCCTTGGATTAAGGGAAATGGACAACGCGGTTTTAACGACGAAGACATTCCAAAAGATGATAAAAAGAGAATACTTTATGAAACCGGTAAAAAATTATTGTATGAAAACGGGTATCATGAAATAGGAATGGATCATTTTGCGTTAGAGACTGACAGTTTATACGATGCTTTCCAAAACGGAACATTACACCGCAATTTCATGGGGTACAGTTCATCCAAAACACAATTAATGATTGGATTGGGCGTTTCTTCCATTAGTGACAGTTGGTACAGTTTTGCACAGAATGTAAAAAACTTGGAGGACTATTATCAAATTTTAGAATGGAACAAATTACCGGTTTTTAGAGGGCATTTATTGACCGATGAAGACCTCATCATCCGAAAACACATTCTGAATTTAATGTGCCAATTTGAAACTTCCTGGGAAAATAAAGAGGGTTATTTCAATGAAATTCCAGAGGTTATAATTAAGTTGAAAGAAATGGAAAATGACGGATTACTTATAATTAAAGACAATGGAATTGCCGTTACTGAAAAAGGAAAACCTTATGTTCGTAATATTTGTATGGCATTCGATCTACGCTTGAAAAGAAAAGCACCGGAAACCGAATTGTTTTCGATGACAATTTAATGTTTCTCAATCTTACAAAATAAAAAAGCACGCCTAGCAGCGTGCTTTTTCTATGCTAAACTATTAGAAAATTAGTGACAATTTGGATCGGCTTGAATAAATAAACTCATATTGGATGGCGAAATATAAGGAATTCCTAATCCCAATCCTCTCAAAATAAATAAGCAGCCAATACATACCGCTACATATGGAATCGCTTTTTGGATTCGGTTCCGAATAGGAATTGTGAGAAATGAATTGATATACACAACGCTGCTCATCATAGGAACGGTTCCTAATCCGAATAGAATCATATACAGAACACCCAAACTTTCACTTTGCATGGCGATAGCACCAAACAAAGCTACATAAACCATTCCGCAGGGTAAAAAACCATTCAGCAAACCAATCGTGAACAGGGATTTGTAACTTTTGTTTCTAAACTGACTTCCTAAAGCTGTTTTTATTTTTGAAATTAATTTAAAAACCGGTTTTGAAAAATTGTATTTTGCAAAAATTTTATCAGGCGTTAAAACTATAAGAATCATGGCTACACCAATAAATATGGATAAATTCTGTTGTAAACCGGCCAAGAAGAAACCTTTTCCAAGCAGTCCAAAAACAAAGCCTATTGTCGCATACGCCGTTAATCTTCCTAAATGATAAGTAATGATTTGAGTTGCTTTTTTAGTCTGATTCGTTCTGTCTACAGGCAACATCATAGCAATAGGGCCGCACATACCAATGCAGTGAAAACTACTTATTAAACCGAAAATAAAGGCAGTGTAAAGCATTTTTTTATTCTAATGTTAAAGTTAAAAGGGCTTAAAGCCAATTGATGTACTTTAAAACTTTTTACTGTAAGACTAATTAATATATATCGTTTCTTTAGTCAAATACGATTTTCCATCGTATTGCCATTCCATATTAATGTCCCATCGACCGCCTGCCAAACTTTTTTTAGGTATGAGCAAAGTAGTAGCATCAGATAGTGAAATTGGAATTTCAAAATCTAATTTTTTATTAGACGGCCTGTAAAGGGACACTTTACCTTTGATATTTTTTGGATCAAAAACTTTTGGAAATACTATTTCAATTCCATTCGAAACACTACTAATTGTTGGCTTTTGAGCCAAATCAGCTGCATTTTGTACACGAGCCATTTCATCTCCAAAATGCGCATCATGTTTATAATATTCTTCTACAACTAACTCATTATCGTATTTTGAATCGGATTGAACCGTAAAAACAAAATACAAAATGAAGGTTATAAACAAACCAAAAGCGATTACGATTCCTGTTCCCCAGCTTATTTTCATGATATTATATTTAATTTTTTGAACCTCAAATTGGATACAATTTAATCAAAACTACGTGGACTTAAAAAATTAGTGGTCGCCGTTTCAATTTTTTTGTTTCCATTATACACCTCAATCTTCAATTTTGTTTTATCACTATCCAATAAATTTTGGTTGATTTCAACAAATAAGGTTCCACCATTCATCCCTTGTTTGGGCACCTTTAATTCTTGTTTTCCAACCACTTTTAAAGTCCCATTTATTCCAACAAGTTTAAAATGAATATCGTCAAAGTCATTATTTGTTTTATTGATAATTTTAAAAGTATATATGTTACTGATATTTTCGCCTTTGTGCTGAAACAATTGTCCTGGCAATCTTAAAATACTAGCTTCAACATCCGAACGCAAGAACAATAATCCAATCAAAATTCCTGTTAGAATGAATAATACAGCTGAATACCCTTTCATTCTAGGCGTGAACTTGAACTTTATTTTTTTCTCAATTTCATCTTCAGAAGCGTATCTGATGAGTCCTTTGGGCAAACCAACGCTATCCATAATTGTATCGCATTCATCAATACAAGCGGTGCAATTAATGCATTCCATTTGTGTCCCGTTACGGATGTCAATTCCGGTTGGACAAACATTTACACATTGTTTACAATCGATGCAATCGCCTTTTCCAGTAGTCGCTCTGTCTTCTTGCTTGTTGAATTTAGCACGGCCTACTTCTTTTTCTCCACGAACAAAATCGTACGCAACATTTATAGATTTATCATCTAATAAAACGCCTTGCAATCTTCCGTAAGGACAAGCTATGATACAAACCTGTTCTCTAAACCAAGCAAAAATAAAATAGAAAACTCCTGTAAAGATGAATAAAGAAACCAAAGTACTAACATGGTTTTCAGGCCCTTCTTCAATCATTAAAAGTAACTTGTCGCTACTGATAAGATATGCCAGAAACACATTGGCAATGAAAAAAGAAATGATTAGGAAAATAGTCCATTTTATGCCTTTCTTTCTGATCTTCTCTGCATTCCATTCTTGTTTTTCCAAACGAATTTGGGCACCACGATCTCCTTCAATCCAATATTCTATTCTGCGGAAAACCATTTCTAAAAAGATGGTCTGCGGACAAATCCATCCGCAAAATATCCGTCCAAAAATCACCGTAAAAAGGATGACGAAAACTACCCCGATAATCATGAAGAGCACAAAAAGATAAAAATCCTGCGGCCAAAAAGGAAATCCGAAAATATTAAATCGGCGTTCCAATATATTGAACATCATAAATTGATTCCCATTTATCTTTATAAAAGGATTCGCAACAAGTACAATCAGTAAAAAATAACTCACCCATTTCCTGTAATCATAGAACTTTCCAGAAGGCTTTTTGGGGAAAATAAATTTTCTGTTTCCTTCTTCATCAATCGTTCCAATGGTATCTCTAAACGCTTCGTCTGGTAATTTTGACATTTTTTTTTATTTAAAACACAAGTTCAAAATAATTATTAAGCTAAATAAAAACGTGTGTTTCTAATAGTTATTTAACTGCAACAGTAACATTTTCTTCTACCCAAACCTCACCTTCCGGAGCTTTAGGATCTGGTGGGTTACTTCCTTTTAAGGATAAGATATAACTGGCAACTTTCTGCATTTCTTTAGGTTTCAATGTGCCTTTCCAAGAAATCATTCCTTTTCCGTCACGTCCTCCATTTACAAGTGTATGAAATACATTTTTTATTCCTCCCCCTAAAATCCATTTATCATCCGTAAGATTTGGACCAATTTGTCCTCCGGCATCGGCTCTGTGACAGGCCGCACAATTGGTTGTGAAAATTTCTTTTCCAGCTGCTAAATCTGCAGGATCTGTCAGTAAGGTCACTGTTTTTTCATCCATCATGTCCGGTGCAGTTTTCATGTATTCTGCAATGTCAATTTTGGCTTGTGCCACTTCTTTCTTAAGCTCCATTTCCTGATTATCAGCACCTAACACTTCAAATCGCACCATATAAACAACTCCAAAGATGATACAAGCATAAAATAGGTACACCCACCATGGCGGCAAATTGTTGTCTAATTCTTTGATACCGTCGTAATCGTGGTCCAATAACAACTGATCTTCATTATCCAACGACTCTGTTTTAGTCAATTTCGTCATCAATTTCTTATACCATTCACTATCCTTGAAACTTAAATTATTTGCTTCATTTAATTGGATTTTTTGTTCCTCGGTCAACAAGTGATACGTAATATTATCTACTGCACTAACGGTAATTTCTATTGCTATCAAAAGGAACAGAAACACGAATAAGAATACGGAAACCATTGGGAATTTTATAAAAGCAGGTCTGTCTCCTGAGTCAATAAAATATTCCATTGCCATAAATACAGCGAAGAAAATAACAGGTACCCTAACGTATGCTGGAATTAATTTTTTCATTTTCTAAATTTTAAAAAATTATACTATTTAGTTGTCTCTCAGTGGAATTTGACTTAATTCACTAATCGTTTCTTTTTTATAGGAGAACACCCATAAACCAAGGCCTACGAAAAAGACGAAAAAAATCAATAGGGATAAGATGGGATAAATCGCCACACCTTCAATCGTTTCCATATTATGTTTTATTTGTTCGAACATGACTTTTATTTTTTAGCAATATCTTTTACTTTAATATCGGTTCCCAGTCTTTGCATGTAAGCAATTAAGGCAACGATTTCTCTTTCGTTCATTGGAACAAATTTTTCTCCTCTGGCTTCGGCTTTTTTCTTGCTTTCGTCATAGCTTTTCACAAAGTCAGGATCATTTTTCAAGCTTTCTTCAATTGCAACAGCTTGTTTTCTTAAATCATCTAAACCGCTTGCAATTTGAGCTTCAGTATAAGGAACTCCAAGCGTTACCATAGCTTGCATTTTCTTTTGAGTCAAAGAAACATCCATCGGTTTATTATCAAAAAGCCATTTGTAACCTGGCATAATAGATCCTGCAGATATACTTTGTGGATTCCAGAAGTGGTTAAAATGCCAATTGTCATTGTATTTTGCTCCAACTCTTAATAAATCCGGGCCTGTACGTTTTGATCCCCAAAGGAATGGATGATCGTAAACGAATTCACCAGCTTTAGATTGTGGTCCATAACGTTCTACTTCACTACGGAACGGACGAACTGACTGAGAGTGACACCCTACACAACCTTCACGGATGTATAAATCACGTCCTTCTAATTCTAGTGGAGAATACGGTTTAACACTGGCAATGGTCGGAATATTAGATTTAACCATAATTGTAGGAACAATTTGGATAACACCTCCAATTAAAATAGCGACAGTTGCCAAAATAGTTAACTGGATAGGTTTTCTTTCTAACCAAGGGTGAAATTTTTCTCCTTTTACTCTACCCGCACTAATTTTTACTAACTCAGGAGCTTCCGCTAATTCGTCTTCAATTTTAGAACCTAATCGAACCGTTTGAATAATGTTATACACCAAAGTAAACATTCCGATTAAATAAAGGGTTCCACCAATAGCTCTCATCCAATACATTGGCATAATTTGAGTTACTGTTTCCAGAAAGTTACCATACGTTAAAGTTCCGTCCGGGTTAAATTGTTTCCACATAGATGCTTGTAAAAAGCCGGCAACATACATTGGAATAGTATATAATATGATTCCCAAAGTACCAATCCAAAAGTGAAAATTAGCTAATTTAAGAGAGTACAAACTACTTTTAGTCATTCTAGGAACCAACCAATAAATCATACCAAAGGCCATGAATCCGTTCCAAGCCAATGCACCTACGTGAACGTGAGCAATAATCCAATCCGTGTAATGCGCAATAGCATTTACGTTTTTCAAGGATAACATTGGGCCTTCAAAAGTTGCCATTCCGTAACCGGTAATTGCTACTACGAAGAATTTTAAAACAGGTTCCACACGTACTTTATCCCAAACCCCTCTCAAGGTTAATAATCCGTTTATCATTCCACCCCAAGATGGAGCAATCAACATAATAGAGAAAGCAACTCCTAAATTTTGCGCCCAGTTAGGCAAAGCAGAATATAATAAATGGTGCGGTCCTGCCCAGATGTAAATGAAAATCAACGACCAAAAGTGAACTATTGACAATCTATAAGAATATACCGGACGATTTGCCGCTTTTGGAACAAAATAATACATCAATCCTAAGAAAGGTGTAGTCAAGAAAAACGCAACCGCATTATGACCGTACCACCATTGCACCAAAGCATCTTGCACCCCTGCGTAAACAGAATAACTTTTCATTCCAGAAACCGGTAATGCCAAACTATTGAAAATATGCAAAACCGCAACCGTTACGAATGTCGCCAAGTAAAACCAGATGGCAACATATAAATGGCGCTCTCTACGTTTTAAAATTGTTCCAATCATATTGATACCAAAAACAACCCAGATCAATGCAATTGCGATATCTATTGGCCACTCCAGTTCGGCATATTCTTTAGAGGTACTGTATCCAAGTGGCAACGAAATAGCTGCCGCTACGATTATTAATTGCCATCCCCAGAAATTAAGATTACTCAAAAAATCGCTGAACATTCTGGCTTTCAACAAGCGCTGCAAGGAATAATAAATACCCGCAAACATTGCGTTCCCTACAAAGGCAAAAATAACCGCATTGGTGTGTAAAGGTCTTAATCGACCGTAACTCAACCACGAAATCCCATCGGTAATATTTGGAAAAAGAAACATAAAGGCCAATGTAAGTCCTACTAACATTCCTACTACTCCAAAAACAATGGTCGCGTAAATGAAGTTTTTTACAATTTTGTTATCATAATAAAACTGCTGCATTTCCATAAATAAAAAAATTAAATGATTGAAAAATTTAAAAAATTACTGGTGAATATCACAAAGTCTCCTGGCTTTCGATGTTTGACTTCTCAACTTTGGGCTGTATTAGCTCGTCGTCAAATAGCATTCTGACTGAGGGTGTATAATCATCGTCATATTGCCCAGTTTTTACTGCCCTTATAAAAGCAATAAAAAAACCAATGGCGACTATTATACTGATGGAGATTAATAAATAAATGACACTCATACCTTAATTTGTGTTAACAAAGTTACTTTTACGTTTCCAAGTAAAATATGACATTTATCATACTTATTACTTTTGTTAAATAAATGTGAAGAAAAAACTAAATCGTACTCCATTCTATTTGTTCCGAGCATAATAACTACTCATCACTGTTACAAAACTCACAATAGTTATTGTACTCAACGGCATGATAATAGCTGCAACCAAAGGCAATAAATTCCCGGTTATAGCAAATGATAATCCAACCACATTGTACAATAAGGAAAGTCCAAAACTCATTTTGATGGTCGTAATCGCATTCTTCGATAATTTCAAGAAATAATTCAATTTTTGAAATTCGCTGGCATCCAAAATAGCGTCACAAGCCGGTGAAAAAACATTGACATTTTCAGAAATCGAAATCCCAACATTGCTTTGGGCCAAAGCTCCGGCATCATTTAATCCATCGCCTACCATCATCACATTTTTGCCTTGTTCCTGTAAGTTTTTAATAAATTCTAATTTCTGTTCCGGTTTCTGATTGAAAATCAATTCCGTGCCTTTCGGCAAAAGTTGTTCAAGAATAGTGCGTTCGCCTTCGTTGTCCCCTGACAAAACTTTGATCTGATAGTTGCTTTTCAAATTTTCAAAAAGTTCTTCCAAACCTTCCCTGTATTGATTATTAAAAATGAATTTTCCGTAATAAACAGTATTGATCTTAATATGAACCGATGTTTGCTGAACGTTCTTTTCTTCGATTTTTTCTACAAAATCGGCAGAACCAATCTGGACTTGGTGACCAAAAATCTGTGCTTGAATTCCTTTTCCGGTGATTTCTTCAAAATGATCCACTTTTAATTTTTTGGCTTCATTTCCTGATTTACTTTGCAAAATTGGAATAGGCAAATAATCATATAGCATGCGGCTTAACGGATGATTCGAGGCGCGAAGTACATTCTTTACCAGCAATAAATTCTCATCGGAAAGAACGGTTCCTTCATAAGAAATATTCGATTTTTTATTGGTGGTAATCGTTCCTGTTTTATCAAAAACAATGGTATCTACCTTCGCCAATTGTTCAATAACCAAAGCATTTTTGAGATAGAATTTCTGTTTTCCTAATATTCGCAATACATTCCCAAAAGTGAATGGCGCCGTCAATGCCAAAGCACAAGGACAAGCAACGATAAGCACTGCCGTAAACACATTGAAGGCAGTATTGGCATCTATAAAGATCCAATAGCCAAATCCTGCAAAAGCAATCAGTAATAAAATAGGTGTAAAATAACGGCTAATGCTATCGGTAATCGTTTTGTGTTTTTGCTCTACATTTTTTTGGAACACATCATTGCTCCATAATTGCGTCAGATAACTTTGGGAAACAGAATGTAAAACTTCCATTTCAATTACTTTTCCTATTTGTTTTCCTCCTGCAAAAACTTTGTCTCCAGATTGTTTCGTAATAGGAATTGCTTCTCCGGTAACAAAACTATAATCGATTTCTGCCTTTTCAGAAATTAGAATCCCATCAACAGGAATCAGTTCTTGGTTTCTAATGAGTAATCGATCGCCTTTTTCAACTTCGTAAATTGCCACACTTTCCTCTGATAAATCCGAATTGATTTTGGTAATCGCTATTGGAAAATAGGACTTAAAATCCCTTTCGAAACTCAAAAAACTATAGGTTTTGATTTGGAACATTTTCCCTAAAAGCATAAAGAAAATCAATCCTGTTAAGCTGTCAAAAAAACCGGAACCGTAATCCATAACAATATCAAACGTACTTCGCACAAACATCACCACAATTCCTAAAGCAATAGGAATATCGATGTTAAGCATTTTAGTTTTGATACTTTTATACGCAGAAACATAATAACCACTTGCCGAGTAAAAGAAACTCGGTATCGCTAAAGCAAAAATCAACCAACGGAAGAAGCCACGGTATTGGTCTAACCAAAATTCTTTTACTTCAAAATATTCCGGAAACGAAAGCAACATAATGTTCCCAAAACAGAAGAAAGCAACGCCAAGTTTATAAGTCAAACTTCTATCTACATCATTACTTCCCGTTTCATAGTTTTCTAAACTAATATAGGGTTCATAACCAATGGAACTCAATAAATAAACAATCGTTTTGATAGAAACAACTTCTGGATTGAAGGTGATTCGGACTCTTTTTTCAGGAAAATTAACCTGCGAAGTGCTTATTCCTTTTTGAAGACGCTGTAGATTTTCCAGAATCCAAATACACGAGCTACAATGAATATGTGGAATACTAAGTGAAATAATTGCGGTTGAATTTTCTTGAAATTCCAATAATTTGGATACAATACTCTCATTGTCTAAAAAATCATATTTACCATTAATATCTTGCGGGGTTGCTCCAGGGGATTTTTCAAAATCATAATAACACGTCAAATCATTTATACTGAAAATTTCGTAAACCGTTTTACAACCGTTACAACAGAAATTTTTAGCATCAAAAATAATTTCGTCTTCTTTAATAATGTCTAAACCACAATGGAAACAGTTTTGTGTGTCCATAACTTTGCTCATTTTACCTGGAACAAAGGTCATTTATCGAATGAGTTAAAAATATGATATTTGTCATATTAAAGAGTTAGTTTTGTAATACAAATAAATCACATATACTATGAGCAAATGCGAACAATGTATCGTCAGAGAATTTAGCTCTTTAAAAGCCTTAACTAAAGACGAATTGATCAAACTTTCTGACTGCAAAACATCCCATATTATCAAAAAGGGAGAAGTTATTTTTGAGGAAGGTGAGAATGTAAATGGAATTTATTGTATCAAAGATGGTGTGTGCAAACTGACCAAATTGAGTGCAAACGGCAAAGACCATATTGTTAAATTAGTCACTAAAGGAGAATTACTGGGGCAACGCTCAATGATTAGTGATGAACCGGTCAACTTGAGCGCCGTAGCTCTTGAAGATATGCAGGTTTGTTTTATTCCAAAATCAGAAGTGATGGGATATTTCGATAAGAACAACCAGTTTTCAATGAATGTGATGAAAAGTATTTGTGGCGACCTAAAAGAAGCCGATGATCACATGGTGAATTTGGCGCAAAAAACAGTCAAAGAAAGATTAGCCGAAACGCTCCTTTATCTAAATGACACTTTTGGGAAAAACGAGGATAGCTCTTTAAAAGTACAACTTTCAAGAGACGAATTAGCCAGTATAATTGGCACTGCCACTGAAAGCTGCATTCGTTTGCTATCGGATTTTAAAAAATTAGGTTTGATTGAATTAACAGGTAAAAAAATTGTTTTAAAAGATATCAATGCGCTAAAAAAATTAGCAGAATAGGAACATTAATTTTGCTCTTTCTTATTCATTACAAAATAATACACCGGAATTCCAAGCGCCACAATACACAATCCTAATCCCGTATTGAATGTATCATAAACCAATAAAGTGAAGCAAATTGCCGATGTCACTATAATATAAATGGCTGGCACAACTGGATATCCAAAGGCTTTATAAGGCCTATCCGCATTGGGTTCTTTTTTTCTAAGAATGAAAACACCTAAAATAGTCAGGATATAAAACAACAACGATGCAAAAGTTGCGTACGTTAATAAATCACCGAATTTTCCCGAAATACAAAGCACACAAGCCCAAATACATTGCACCCATAGCGCTTTGGCTGGAACCTGATTTTTATTGAGTTCTGTAGCTTGTTTAAAAAACAAGCCGTCTTTTGCCATGGCAAAAAATAATCTTCCTCCCGAAAGAATCAAACCACTATTGCATCCAAAAGTGGAAACCATGATTAATGCAGCCATCACAAATACACCTACATTTCCCATAATCATACTTGCGGCCGCCGCTCCTACTCTATCATTACTGGCAAACATGATTCCGTTATTCGCAATATCAGTACCGTTTGGAGTTCCTTGCATTGGCAACAAAGCCAAATAAGCCAGATTTGCCAAAACATATATAACAGTCACAATCAAGGTTCCAAGAAACAAACTTCGAGGAATATTCTTCTTCGGTTCTTTAATTTCACCTGCAATAAAAGTCACGTTATTCCATGCATCACTAGAAAATAATGAGTTGATAATCGTTGCTCCTGCTGCACCCAAAATTGCCATTCCAACTAATTTTGTTACTGTAATTGTTCCGTCAGGATTTACAACCGTTTTACTGGCTTCCCACATATTTGCAAAATTATTAGACAAAACATCCGTTTGTAAACCAACATACAATCCTAAAATAATCAATGCAAAAAGTGCAATTAATTTAGCCGAAGTGAAAATCAATTGAACTGTTTTCCCGCTTTCAACTCCCTTGGTATTGATATAAGTTAGCAGAATTATACTAAAAATAGCCAATACTTTTTGGTAGGAAAAAACAAAACCAGTCCCAACCGTAAAAAGACTTTGATCTAAAACAGGAAAGAAAATAGCGGCATAATTTGCAAATGTAACCGCAATAGCCGCAATAACTCCGGTTTGAATTACTGTAAAAACAGTCCAGCCGTACAAGAAAGAAACTAATCTTCCGTAAGCGCGTTGTATATAAACGAATTGACCGCCTGCATTAGGCATCATTCCTGCCAATTCTCCATAACTCAACGCAGCAGCAACAGTGATTAACCCCGTTACCAACCAAATGACTAATAACCAGGCAGCAGAACCAATATCCCTTGCCATGGCAGATGTTACAATAAAAATCCCGGATCCTATCATGGAACCGGCAACTAAACTCGTGGCATCTATTAATCCTAAAGAACGTTTTAACTCGGTTTTATTTTCTGACATTTGATAATTTAATTATTTAAAACTGAACACTGAATACTGAACACTATAGTTTTTTTGCTTATTCCCAAAATTGAGTTTTTTGGAAATCATAGATTTCCAATTCCTATTTATTAGCAAGACGCTTCGCTTCTTCCCAAAATTGAGTCATTTGGAAATCATAGATTTCCAATTCCTATTTATTAGGAAGACGCTTCGCTTCTTCCCAAAAAACATCCATTTCAGCAAGTGTCATGTCCATTAGGGGTTTTCCTAATTCTCCCGCTTTGCTTTCTAAATATTGGAAGCGCTTGATGAATTTTTTGTTGGTTCGTTCCAAAGCATCTTCAGGATTTACATTCAGAAATCGAGCGTAGTTAATCATAGAAAATAAAACATCCCCAAATTCGGCTTCAATTTTATCTTGATCACCTGCTTCAACCTCAACTTGTAGTTCATCTAATTCTTCTTGTACTTTATCCCAAACCTGATGTGATTCTTCCCAATCGAATCCAACACCTTTTACTTTATCCTGAATTCGGCTTGCTTTTACTAATGCGGGCAAACTTCTTGGAACACCTTCGAGAACAGATTTTTTGCCTTCTTTCAGCTTTAGTTTTTCCCAATTTTGTTTCACTTCTTCCTCGTCTTTTACCACAACATCACTATAAATATGTGGATGACGGTGAATTAACTTTTCACAAATTTCATTACATACATCAGCCATGTCAAAATCGTTAGTTTCGCTCCCTATTTTGGCATAAAAAACAATATGTAATAACAAATCCCCTAATTCTTTTTTAACTTCGATCAAATCATTGTCTAAAATTGCATCCCCTAATTCATAAGTTTCTTCGATGGTAAGATGACGCAACGTTTGCATGGTTTGCTTTTTGTCCCAAGGGCATTTTTCTCGCAAATCATCCATAATATCTAATAATCTTTCGAAAGCTTGCAGTTGGTTTTGTCTTGAATCCATCAGAAATTGTTTTTGGTAAAAATAAAAAAATCCTGTTCAGAAAATAGCTGAACAGGATTAAATATTATTGTAGTGTAAAATTACTCTTTTTTAGCTTTTACTTTTTTAACAGGAGCTTTCACTTCAGCTTCTGGAGTTTCTTCTGCAACGGCAGCAACTTCTTCAGTAACAGCAGCAGCTTGAACTTCATCAGTAACTAATCCTTTTGCCTGAAGCATATTGTACCAGTTTAAAACTTTTTTGATATCAGAAGGATATACTCTTTCTTCATCATAATCTGGTAAAATTTCTTTGAAATAAGCCGTTAGTTTAGCATTGTCTTCTTTATGAGAAAGTGCTGGACCTTTACTTTCTTTATCAGCAATTTTTTGCATAATCTCAGCTAAAGGTTTTTCGCCTTCATACGTATAAATTGAAATTTCAGACAATAGACTCACATTACTTTTCAAGTTCACTGTGATTTTTTTTCCGTCTGCTAATGATTCTGCTACAAAGCCAGTTCTTGTTTGCACTTTCAATACATATAAACCTGGTTTCCCAGAAATGGCTAATATTTTTTCTAAATTCATGTTTTGTGTAATTATTATTAAGAATTTGACTTATTATTTTTTCATTTAAAACCAAAAATCGTACCAAGCGAAGCCTTAGATTTACTTTATCTTCCTTTTTTGGCAAAAAATTTCATGCGGTAGTCTTGGAATGTTTTTCCTTCTAAGATGTTTTTCAGTTTCTTTTGAATCAATCGTTTCTTTAATGATGAAATTTTATCGGTAAATAAAATTCCTTCAATATGATCGTATTCATGTTGGATTACTCTGGCGATTAATCCGTCAAAAACTTCTGTTTTCATAACAAAATCCTCTTCACAATATTCGATTGTTATGGTTGGATTTCTGTAAACATCCTCTCTAACGTCTGGAATACTTAGGCATCCTTCATTAAAATTCCACTCTTCTCCTTCTTCTTTTATCATTTTTGCATTGATAAAAGTTTTTTTGAATCCTTTTAATTCTTTTTGTTCCGCATCTTCTAATTCTTCATCATCGCTAAAAGGAGTGGTGTCGATTACAAATAAACGAAGTGCTAATCCTACTTGTGGCGCAGCAAGACCCACACCATAGGCATTATACATGGTCTCGTACATGTTGGCTATCGTTTCTTTCAAGTTTGGATGTTCTGGTGTAAGAACTTCTCCTGTTTTTCTTAAAACTGGATCGCCATATCCTATAATTGGTAAAATCATCGTGTAGTATTAAAATTTATCTTCTGAAATTGAAATAAGTTTCCTTTTCATTCAGTTTGCAAAAATAGTAAAAAAATAGACAATGAATAATCCTCCGTTAATTATTAGCTAAAATTTACAATTTAAAGCAAAAGAGATTCTAATATTGTTTGTATCATTCCTACAAATAGTACCTTTGTATCAATACAATTATATGATATACAAGATCCGAAAGTTTACCGACAGTACTTATTTTACCAATGCTATAAAAGTCACTATTGCAGCAGTCATTCCAGTGGTGATATTTTCGTTTTTGGGTAAATTTCAAATGGGTTTCGCTATGGCTCTTGGAGCTTTTTTCACCTATCCAAGTGATATTCCTAGCAGTCTCAAACATAAAATAAATGGTGTTCTGGTAACTGCTTTTCTGGTTGCGGGCATTAATTTGCTTGTTAATATTGTATTTCCATATTCTTGGATTTTCTATCCGTTTTTGGCAGTTTTAATTTTCCTCATATCAATGCTTTCTGTTTATGGGCAACGCGCTACCATGGTTTCTTTCTCTGGCCTTATCGCGGTTTCATTAGCATTTGCAAGCATCAATACCGGTTGGACAATGCTCCTTCATGCCGGATTAATTCTTGCCGGCGGTTTATTTTATTTGCTGGTTTCTCTCATTTTTCATTATATCAGACCGAATCGTTATGTCGAGTTACAAATTGCGGAATGCATCAAGCTTACCGCCAAATATTTGAAACTTCGAGGCGATTTGTGGACCTTGAATGCTGATAGAAAATCAATCATTGAAAAGCAATTGCATCTTCAAGTTGAGCTGAATACCATCCATCAAAATATTAGAGAAGTATTGATCAGCAGTCATACCACCTCCGGTTCTTCCAATCAAAATCGTAAAATGCTATTGGTTTTTATTTCCTTAGTAGAAATTCTGGAACTCGCGTTATCCACGGCTTTTGACCATGATAAATTGCATCAAAAATTCGATGATCATCCAAAGGTTTTACATACGTATCAAAATTTAGCTTACAATCTGGCGGCTAGCTTGAAGCAATTATCTAAAAGTGTCAAAAAAAGTACGAAATACATTTCTAAACATACTTTACTGGGCGATTTGAATGCCTTACAGCTTGCCATTGCAGATTATGAAAATGATTTAGGGAAAACTACTGCTTCCGAAGGTGTTTTTATGTTGACAACGATGTTGCAATACGCTGAAAAACAAGTCGAAAAAATAAAAATTGTTGAGCGTGCTTTTACAGTTACTTTTAATTCGCACGATTTTAAAGGAATCGATACTGATTTAGAAAAATTCCTCACTCCACAATATTATCCGTTGAGTACTTTGACCCAAAACCTGAGTTTCTCCTCTACTATTTTCAGGCATTCCTTGCGATTAACCATAACCTTAATGCTTGGTTTTATTATTGGAAAATTTCTACCGTTCCATAATGTTTATTGGATATTGCTGACCATAATTGTAATTATGAGACCGGGTTACGGCTTGACAAAAGAACGTTCTTTTCACCGAATAATTGGCACAGTGATTGGTGGATTAGTTGCTTTCGGGATTCTTTTCATCGTAAAAGACAACATCATAATCAGTGTTCTTTCTATTGTTTGTATGCTGTTGGGATTCTCTTTTACACAAATTAATTATAAGGTGAGCGCCATTTTTGTCACCATGTATGTTGTATTTATCTATGGAATAATTACACCTAATATTGGTGATTTAGTTCAATATCGAATCCTGGATACTGTTGTGGGTGCTGCTTTAGCCTTTTTGGCAAACCACTTTTTATGGCCTTCTTGGGAGTTTTTGAACATTCCCCTCTATTTAGAAAAAGCAATTAAGGCAAACCAAGATTATTTAAAAGAAATTTCTATTTTTTACAATAAAAAAGGGAATATTGCTACTTCCTATCGTCTCGCACGAAAAAATGCTTTTATCGAAATTGGGAATCTGATGGCTTCGTTTCAAAGAATGGTTCAAGAACCTAAATCAAAGCAAAAGCAAATGCCACAAGTATACAAACTGACTGTTTTAAATCATTCTTTACTGTCTTCTTTAGCTTCATTAGGGACTTATATTCAGTCCCACAAAACCACAACTGCTTCTGAGGCGTTTAATGTAGTCGTTGATACTGCCATTAAAAACTTAGACAATGCCATTGCAATCCTGAAAGAAAATAATGTAGCACTCAAAGAAAACCTTCCGCAAGAAGATTTAGCGTTGCGCTTTACAGAGCTGAAAAACATTCGGGAAAAGGAGTTAAAAGAAGGAATTCCTATCGATGAAGAGGCGTTTCAATTGAAAATGCAGGAAGCGCAATTGGTAATTGAACAATTAATCTGGTTAACTAATTTATCCGAAAATATTTTGAAAACTACAAAAACACTAAAAGATTCGTAATGAAAAAGGCGCTGAAATTAGATACAATCTAAAATTCAGCGCCTTTATTATTTTTATAAAATTCTAATTATTTAGCTTTAAAACCGTAGCTGTTTCTTTTCTGATTTCCTTTAATAAATCAGGATTATCGTTTAATTTCTGACCAAAAGAAGGAATCATCGTTTTTAATTTCTCTTGCCATTCCGGCGTTTCAAATTGATCTTTAAAACATCTTCCAATCAAATCAACCATAATAGAAACAGCGGTTGAAGCGCCCGGCGAAGCACCCAGTAAAACAGATAAAGTTCCATCGGCAGTGGTAATAACTTCGGTACCAAACTCCAGAATCCCGCCTTCTTTCTCATCTTTCTTAATCACTTGCACACGTTGCCCTGCTCGTTCAAGAACCCAATCTTTAGACCGTGCACCTGGGACATATTCTCTTAAAGCATTTATTCGGTCTTTAGGCGACTGACGTACTTGCTGAATTAAATATTTAGTAAGTGGTATATTCTTGATACCCGCGGCAACCATAGGAATGATATTATCCGTTTTTATAGATAAAGGCAAATCCGAATACGAACCATTTTTTAAAAACCGAGTTGAAAAACCTGCAAAAGGACCAAAAAGTAATGCTTTCTCTCCATTTATCATTCGGGAATCAATATGCGGAACAGACATTGGCGGAGCACCAACACTAGCTTTACCATATACTTTGGCTTGATGTTTTGCAATCACTTCCGGATTGGTACATTTTAGCCATTGCCCGCTCACCGGAAAACCTCCGTATCCCTTTCCTTCTGGAACATCTGCTTTTTCTAATAATGGCAAGGATCCACCACCAGCGCCTATAAAAACAAACTTAGTATATGCTTTTCTTTTTTGGCCTGTAGCCAAATCTGTTATTTTTATTCTCCAGGATTTATCTTCCCTTTGTTTTAATTTTTGAACTTCATGGTTGAAATGAATAGTAACGCCTTCTAATTTTGTCAAATAACCAAAAATACTTCGGGTTAATTCTCCAAAATTCACATCGGTTCCAATTGCCATTGAAGTAGCGGCAACTGTATCAGATTCCTTTCTACCTTCCATAACGAGAGGCATCCATTTTTTTAACTCAGAAAAATCCGTGCTGAAGACCATTTCTTCAAAAAGAGGGTTCGCCTGTAAAGCCTCAAATCTCTTTTTTAGGTACTCCACATTTTTTTCACCCCAAACAAAACTAAGGTGTGGAATGCTTTTTATAAAATTTTGTGGGGATGGAACTTTGTTTTCTTGAACGAGATACGCCCAAAATTGTCTCGAAACCTCAAACGATTCCGCAATACCGATTGCTTTTTTAGGATTGATGCTTCCATCTTCACTTTCAGGAGTATAATTAAGCTCGCAAAAGGCAGAATGTCCCGTTCCTGCATTATTCCATGCATCAGAACTTTCGGCGGCTGCAATATCTAAGCGTTCGTAAATTTCAATTTTGATATCCGGCTGCAACTCTTTTAGGATTAGACCAAGAGTGGCGCTCATAATTCCAGCTCCTATAAGAACTACTTCACTATTTGTACGTATGGTTGTATCAGGCATAACTAGATTTTAAAGTGCAAAGATAATTTATATAATTGCAAAAAAAAAGCATAAATTTTGACTCAAAAGTTACATTTATCAAACCTTTTCAGCCTAAACACTGGTTTTTTGTCTTGATTTTAAAATCTTTTTCGGGTCAAGTAGTCCTGAAGCATTATCGTAGCCGAAATTTCATCAATCAAAGCTTTATTTTGGCGTTGTTTCTTACTCATTCCGCTATCAATCATGGATTGAAAAGCCATTTTTGAAGTAAAGCGTTCGTCTACCCGAATGACTGTCATATCAGGAAAATGATTGGTGAAATGGGTTACAAAACCTTTTATTATGGAAGCACTTTCTGAAGGTTCACCATTCATTTGCTTGGGTTCACCTATAAGAACGGCTTCTACTTTCTCTTTGGAAAAATAGTCTTTCAAAAAAGCAATTGCGGTTGTAGATGGAATGGTTGTAAGTCCTGAAGCTATGATTTGCATTTCATCGGTAACGGCTATTCCAGTTCGTTTTTGACCGTAATCTATGGAGAGTATTCTTGGCATTTATATATTTTTTTCAAAGGTAACTATTTTAATTTTCCGATTCTCAGCAACAACAGAAAAGTCACTTTCTTATCATTTTTTTTTCAAATTTATTGGTTTAACAATTCAAAACTAAAGAATATTATCATTTCAAATTAAGGAATCAAACAAGAAGTTAAATCTGTAACATTTTCAACCCATTTTGCTTTTTTGCTTTTGGTTAAAAATCATATCTTTGTCAAAAATTATCAAAAAATGAATCCATTACAGCCCATTATAGAGCAAGCTTGGGAAAACCGTGCTTTGTTACAAGAAACTACAACTACTGATGCAATCAGAGCAGTTATTGAATTATTAGACACCGGGAAATTACGTGTTGCCGAACCAGTTGGTGAAGGTTGGCAAGTAAACGAATGGGTTAAGAAAGCGGTGGTTATGTACTTCCCTATTCAAAAAATGGAAACATGGGAATCTGGAATTTTTGAATACCATGACAAAATGTTATTGAAAAGAGGTTATGCCGAAAAAGGAATCCGTGTGGTTCCTAATGCTGTGGCCCGTTATGGCGCATACATTTCAAGCGGTGTTATTTTGATGCCAAGTTATGTTAATATTGGTGCTTATGTTGATGAAGGAACTATGGTAGACACATGGGCAACTGTAGGAAGCTGTGCTCAAATTGGTAAAAACGTACACTTAAGCGGTGGTGTTGGAATCGGTGGAGTTTTGGAACCTTTGCAAGCGGCTCCGGTAATTATTGAAGACGGTGCCTTCATAGGTTCACGTTGTATCGTAGTTGAAGGCGTTCATGTTGGTAAAGAAGCCGTTCTTGGCGCTAATGTTTGTTTGACTGCCTCTACAAAAATTATTGATGTTACAGGCGAAACTCCTATCGAAATAAAGGGATTTGTTCCTGCTCGTTCGGTAGTGATTCCTGGAAGTTATACAAAAACATTTCCTGCAGGTGATTTCCAAGTTCCTTGTGCATTAATTATCGGACAAAGAAAAGCCTCTACTGACTTAAAAACATCTTTAAATGATGCTTTACGCGAATATAACGTAGCGGTATAATTCCGTTTTGTTTTAAAATTTATATACAAAAAACCTATTGGATATTTCAATAATCATAGTCAATTACCGAGGTTGGAAAGCCTTAGACGAGTGTTTAGAATCTATTGATTCCATTAGTTCTAGAACATTTTCATTTGAGGTTATCATAGTGGATAATTTTTCTAATGACGGACAATTTCCTGTTTTTAAACAAAAATATTCCAAGTTTACTTTTATAGAAAATACTGGTAATAATGGTTTCTCAAATGGTTGCAACTTTGGTGCAGCCATTGCGACGGGAAACCATTTCCTTTTTTTAAATCCAGATACAAAACTTACCCTTGAAGCTTTAGAAACGCTTTTGCAAACTGCTGTTTCACACCCTGAAATTGGAATTTTGTCCTGTCTTCAAATAAATGAAAACAGCGTTTTTTACAAGCAGAACAATTTATTCCCCGCTTTAGGACGCTTTTTTGGAATCTCAAGAGCAATTTTTAGAAAACTAAATAAAGCCAAACTAGAAAAACGTTTCAACACTACAACAGATTTATTTTATCCGGATTGGGTTACAGGTGCAGTTATTTTCATAAGTAGAAACTGGTTTGACAAAATTAAAGGTTGGAACGAAGATTACTGGCTGTATTTTGAAGATGTTGACCTTTGCAAAAAAGTTTCTGACCTTGGAGGAAAAGTTGCCGTAACCAGAAAAGCTACAGTTTTCCATCAGCACGGCGGTGCATCCAGATTAAACGTCAAGACAAAAGCATTGACCAAAACCGAAGTGATTATTTCTAAACACGTTTATATCAGCAATCAATTCTCAACAGGAATTCAAATCTATTTACAAAGTTTATTAATTATAGGAGTACTTCTGGAGAAAACACTATTATCTGTTTTAAGTTTATTTTTGTTTTTTATTCCAAAATTAAAGGTGAATCGATTAATGCTTAAAAACTTATCCGTTTACTATTTTAATGCGCTTCAAAAACAAACTTGGATTAGTCCTCGTGCAATGAATTACTTGAAAACAAAAGCTTAATTCCCCTAATTTTCTCCAAATGAAAATACTTGTAATTCAACAAAAAATGATTGGTGATGTTTTAGTAAGCTCCATTTTATGCGACAATCTGCGAAAAGCATATCCAAAAGCGCAAATTGATTATATGGTTTACGAATCGACAATTGCTGTTTTACAAGGAAATACAAGTTTTGATAATCTTATACTTTTTCAGGAAAAACATCAAAAAAACAAATGGGAATATTATAAGTTACTGAAATCCATTCGAGCAGAAAAATATGACATCGTCATTGATGCCTATTCTAAATTAGAAAGTTGGCTTGTCGTTTTATTTTCTGGTGCCAAACAAAAAATATCGTATTGGAAAAAGGGCAGAGAATTTCTTTATACAGATACCGTGAAACGGAAAAAAACATCTAAAACAAATTTGGGTTTAATAATCGAACAACGATTAGCACTCTTAAATCCATTACATCTGCCTATAGAATTAGAAACTTTCCCACGTATTTATGTTAGGCAAGAAGAAAATGATTTTGCTACTGCACTTTTTGAATCGCACGGAATAGACCAATACAAAAAAACGATAATGGTGAGCATCATTGGAAGCAGTGCAGACAAAACTTATCCTCTGGAATACATGTCGCAATTAGTTGATTTTATCGCAGACAAAGGTGATGTAAATATCCTTTTTAATTATTTTCCAAAGCAGATTGAAGAAGCGAAAACTATCTATGATAAATGTAAAGAAACTACAAAACAGAAAATTTATTTTTCCGTTCTAGGTAAAAGTATCCGAGAGTTTATTGCTATTATGGACCAATGTGATATGATAATTGGTAATGATGGTGGCGCAATAAATATGGCAAAAGCTTTAGAGAAACCGTCTTTTATTATTTTTTCGCCTTGGATTGATAAAAAAGGCTGGGCCACATTTGAAGATGGAATTAACCATGTTTCACTTCATTTAAATGAATTCAAACCCGATTTATTTGAAAACAAAACCGCTAAAATCGTAAAGAAAGAAACCGTTACATTTTACAATCAATTTACTCCTGAATTAATTTATCCTTCCTTAAATACTTTTTTAGAAACGCATCTAAAATAAACTTTCAAAGTAAAAAATTGAATTTAATCCGAAAACTATATTTTTGTAGAAGATCCAAAAATTAATGATAAACAATCACAACACAAAAATTTCAATTTTAATAATCACATTAAACGAGGAAAATCAAATGAAGTCGCTTTTGGCTGATTTCGATTTTGCTGATGAAATTATTGTTGTGGATTCATTCAGTACGGATAAAACAGAAAGTATTTGCAAATCATTTGACAAAGTCACTTTCGTTCAAAATACATTCGAAAATTATTCATCGCAACGGAATTTTGCGATTTCTCAAGCAAAAAATGATTGGATTTTATTTCTGGACGCTGATGAAAGACTGACTCCTGCATTAAAAAATGAAATCATATCCACAGTAAATACTAATCAAACATATTCGGCTTTTCTTTTTTACAGAACTTTTATGTTCAAAGACAAAGTACTGCATTTCAGTGGAAACCAAAATGATAAGATATTTAGACTTTTCAATAAAAATCATGCAGCTTACACTAAAGAAAGGCTCGTACATGAAAAATTAAAAGTCAATGGAAAAATAGGTTTGCTAAAAAACAAACTCATTCATTACTCCTATTCCAATTTTCAAGCTTATAAATCAAAAACCATTCGCTACGGAAAATTTAAGGCCCAGGAGAAATTTTTAAAGAGACAAAAACCTTCTATTATATTGCATTTTTTTCATCCTGCCTATAATTTTTTATTCAATTATATTGTGCGATTAGGGTTTCTTGACGGAAAAAAAGGCTTGATTATTTGCTATTTAAACGCAAACTCCGTTTATACTCGATATCGAGAATTAGAACAACTTTGGAATACCGAAGAATCGCTATCGCCAAAACAATAATTTCTTTTTTCGAGCAATCTTTCTGTGAAATTTTGTCTGAAAATCATTGGTATAAAAACACATTTTGGCAAAAACTTCATCGTATTTTTTACCGTAAAGTTTAGCATATTCATCACTCATGATAGCCAGCATTTCTGTTTTTGGCGTAAGCCTGTTGAAATTTTTCATACGAGAATCAAAATCCATAACATCATGAAAATTCATTCGGTTTAAATCCACCAAAAAGAAGCAATAGTTTCCTTCGCTTCCTTTTTTTATCAAAGTATTTCCTGGAGAATGATCTAAAAACTCAATTCTTTTTTGATGCAAATCAAATGTAAATCGGGTAAACTGTCGCAAGATATTCTCGTGATCTGGATAATCCGGTTGCAGCACTAATTCTCTAAAAGTCAGTTCTGCCTGAAGGTGTTCACTGATGTAAAAACTTTTTTCTAACCCTGATAATTTGAAATTTTCAACATAAGCTAAAGGTTGTGGAGTTCCTATACCGTTTTCAAGCAATCTATTCGCATATTCATAAGAACGCCTTGCTTTAGATTTTCTGAAATATTTGTAAGCCACTTGATTGATAATATTAGGAATTTTAAACGATTTGATATTAATCGTCTTGTCTTCTAATTCAAATAGTTTAATCTTATTTCTTTGACCGTCACCAAATAGTATTCCTATTGTATCAAAATTATTTACAAAGTTCCTAATTTGTTTCTCTAAAGATTTAAAAGAAGGGTTAAAGATATATTTCATAAAAAGCAGAATTGAAAGACAAAAGTAAGTATTGAATTCAACACTTAAAATATTTAATGTAATTTTACCCGAATTTTTATCTCTATTTCTGATTAATCGTCATCATTAATTGAAAGAAAACAGGAGAGTTATACCAACTATTCCTCAAAAAAAGAGTGCTATTTTTTTAATAAATACGCGATACCAAATCGAAAAACCAACATTAAAATGAAAAAAAAATAATGACAGTTCTACACATATCTGCAGTAAAAAGTTGGGGTGGCGGCGAAAATCATATTGAAAACTTGTGTTTTGAATTGGCGCAATCAAATCCTGAAGTCACCAACATAGTTTTGTGTGTAAAAGATGAACTTTTTCATCAACGTTTATCAAAGACTAATATCATCACGGAAACTGCACCTTTGTCTATTAATATGGATCTTCGTTTTGTATTAAAAATAATTAAGCTGAATAGGAAATACAAACCTGATATTATTCACCTGCATGACCCATCCGCAATTGTTCTAGCAATTGTAGCTGATAAATTTGCCGGTTTACCACCTTTCGTATTCAGCAAAAAAACATCGTTTCCCATTAAAAATAAAAAGCTGACACTTTATAAATACAATTATTCTAAAATTAAGAAGTATTTATGTGTTTCGGAGGAAACAAAAAGAATCACGGAAGAATCCATCATTGATAAAGATAAATTAATTACGATTTATCACGGAACTAATATTGGAACTAAAAATTCTCAAACGCCATTTCTACTGAGAGAAAAATTTGCAGTCGATCCTTCTAAAAAAATAATCGGAATTATAGGCAATCACATCAGGGCCAAAAATTTTGAAACTCTGATTGAGACCGTAAATATAATTGTGAATGTGCAAAAAAGGACTGATTTTATTTTCATTCAAATAGGAAGTCATACAGATCGTACTGAGGATTTATTGCAAAGTGTAAAAAGCTTCAATTTAGAAAAAAACCTATTATTTCTTGGCTACATGCCAAGTGCTTCTAATTTCATTCCACAATTCGATGCGTTGTTGCTAACCTCACAAAGTGAAGGAATTCCGCAAGTGATTTATGAAAGTTTCTATCATGAAGTCCCTGTTATCAGTACAAACGTTGGTGGAATACCTGAAATTATCCAAGATGGAATTAATGGACTTTTAGCTCCAAAGCAAAGTCCTGAAATACTAGCCGAAAAAATTGAATACTTATTTAATAATGAGAATATGATAGCTAATTTTGTTGCTATTTCTAAAGAAAATCTGTTGAAGTATTATACGACATCGATTATGGCACAAAAAACGCTACAAGAATATAAAACTATTTTAAATGGAAAATATTAACGACGAAATTCACAGAGCCTACGAAGTCATAAAAGAAGGCGGAATCATCCTTTATCCTACGGACACCGTTTGGGGAATAGGTTGTGATGCCACAAATCCTGAGGCTGTCGCCAAAATATACAAACTCAAAAAAAGAGCCGAAACTCAAAGCATGATTGTTTTGATGAATGGCGAAAAAATGATGTACAATGTTTTTAAAGACATTCCTGAAGTAGCCTGGCAAATCATTGATTTATCCGAAAAACCTACAACCATAATCTTGGACAAACCAAGAAATGTAGCTCCAAATTTAGTTTCAGGAGACAACTCACTAGGAATTCGTATTGTAAAAGAGCCTTTTTGTTTTAAGTTGATGGAAAAAATGAAAAAACCATTGGTTTCAACATCTGCAAATATCTCCGGACAGCCTACTCCTATTGCCTTTAAAGATATTAGTCCAGAAATTATAAAAGGTGTAGACTATGTTGTAAATTTGCATCGCGAAAAAATAGCCGGAAAACCTTCGACAATCATAAAATTGACGAACGATTCTCAGGTGAAAGTGATTCGGAAATAGTTATTATTTACCGCTAATTCACTAATTCAATTTGAAAAATGGATGATTTAATTTACAAAGAAAAATGTTATAAAATTGTTGGACTTTTATATGAAGTCCACAAAAATCTTGGCAGAGGTTTCTCTGAAATTGTTTATAAAGATGCATTGGAATTTGAATTAAACGAAAGTAATATTCATTACGAAAGAGAGAAGGAATATACCGTTAAATATAAAAATTCAATTTTAAAACATAAATTTTACGCAGATTTTATTATTCATGACAAAATAATTCTTGAGATAAAAACTGTTGAATGTTTTAACAATAGCCATTACAATCAATGTTTAAATTATTTGAAAATTTCTGGAAACAAACTTGCAATTTTAGTTAATTTCAACCTTAACTCTTTAGAATACAAACGTATCGTTGATACCAAAAAATAATTAGCGAATTTGCTGTAATAAAAAATGAATTACAAAACAGCCTTACATAATAAAATTTTCGAAGTCATTTCTCAAGCTTCCCAAGAACTTAACGTTGACAGTTATGTGATTGGTGGCTTTGTCAGAGATTTACTTTTGAAAAGAGACTTTAAAAAAGACATAGATATAGTTGCCGTTGGCAGCGGAATCGAATTGGCTTTAAAAGTTTCTCAATTACTTCCTACTAAACCAAAAGTTCAAGTTTTCAAAACTTACGGAACAGCGATGTTGCGCTTTGAAGACACCGAAATTGAGTTTGTAGGCGCCAGAAAAGAATCCTATCATTTTGAAAGTAGGAATCCTGTCGTAGAAAACGGAACGTTAGAAGACGACCAAAACCGTCGTGATTTCACCATAAACGCCTTGGCTTTATCTTTAAATGTTGAAAATTTTGGAGAATTATCTGATCCTTTTAATGGTCTGGAAGATTTAAAAAACAAAATAATCAGAACACCCTTGGATCCAGATATTACTTTTTCTGATGATCCGTTGCGTATGTTGCGAGGCATTCGTTTTGCGAACCAGTTAGGCTTTGATATAGAAGAAAATTCGTTTCGATCCATCGCAAAGAACGCGGAACGCATCAAAATCATTTCCGGAGAACGCATTGTTGATGAATTAAATAAAATACTTTCGACAGATAAACCTTCAATCGGATTTTTACATTTGTTCAAAACAGGACTTTTAGATATTATTCTTCCCGAGTTAACAGCTTTGAATCAAGTTGAAGAAATAGAAGGTCACACCCACAAAAACAATTTCTACCATACACTGGAAGTTGTAGATAATATTTGTCCAAACACAGATGACGTTTGGCTGCGCTGGTCAGCATTGTTGCACGATATTGGAAAAGCGCCAACGAAACGTTTTAATAAAAAACAAGGTTGGACTTTTCACGGACATGAATTTCTAGGTGGAAAAATGGCCAAAAAGATATTTGAACGTTTGCACATGCCATTGAATCACAAAATGAAATTTGTCCAAAAAATGGTGATGATGAGTTCCCGTCCGATTGTATTATCACAAGATACAGTAACGGATTCTGCGGTGCGCCGTTTGGTTTTTGACGCAGGCGAAGATGTCGAGAATTTAATGACGTTGTGCGAAGCCGATATTACGACCAAGAACCCTAATAAATTTAAAAAATACCATAATAATTTCGAAATCGTCCGCAAGAAAATTGTTGAAGTAGAAGAGCGCGATCAGGTTCGTAATTTCCAACCTCCAATTTCTGGAGAGGAAATCATGAAGATTTTTGACCTAAAACCTTCTAAAGAAATCGGAATGCTGAAGGAAGCCATAAAAGAAGCCATTTTAGAAGGAGAAATTCCCAATGAATATCAGGCGGCATATGATTTCATGTTAAAAAGAGCCACAAAAATCGGATTAAAGATTAACGCTTGTTGAATTAACATTTAATTGCATTTCAAATACCTTTGTAAAAATTAATTTTGAACAATGAAAAAAGAGAATAATTACGTTATCATTTGGTTGTTATCAGGATGCTTATTATTGTTTATGATGGTTATAGTGGGAGGAATTACCCGATTAACAAATTCTGGTTTATCAATGACCGATTGGCATTTAGTAACCGATACTTTCCCTCCTTTAACAGAAGAAAAATGGTCACACGCTTTTGAAGAATATAAAAAATTTCCAGAATATCAAAAAATCAATATCCACAATGATTTTACGCTAAGTGATTACAAATTCATCTATTTCTGGGAGTGGTTTCACCGTTTTATTGGTAGAATAATTGGTCTGGCATTTATAGTCCCATTTGTTTATTTCTTGTTCAAGAAACGTCTTTCGACCGCAACCATCAAAAAATGTGTTGTTTTGCTTTTTATGGGCGGTTTTCAAGGATTTTTGGGCTGGTTCATGGTTCGTAGTGGTTTAATTGACAATCCCGATGTAAGTCATTTCAGATTGGCCTTGCACCTCACATTTGCTTTCATTACGTTTGCCTATACGCTTTGGGTTGCTTTGGATTTAATTTACCCAAACAGATCCAAAGTAATAGTTCCTTTGCGTAATCTTGCACGCGTTGCATTAGTATTTCTGGTTATCCAAATCATTTATGGTGGTTTTGTTGCAGGTTTAAATGCAGGTCTAATTCATAATCACTGGCCTTTAATGAGCGACGGACAATTCATTCACGATAGTGTTTTTATAGAGAAAAACACCTTATTTTTAAATCTAATTGAAGGAAAAAGTGGCGTTCAATTTGTTCATCGTACCATGGCTTATGTTGTAGTCGGGCTTATTTTGGCGTTGTATTTTACAAGTCGTAAACACTTGCTTACCGTGCTACAGAAAAGAGGAATCAAGACTTTGGTGATTATTGTATTTTTACAATTTACACTAGGTGTGTTTACTTTGCTATACGGTGTTCCGCTTTGGTTGGGATTGATACACCAAGTAATGGCTTTCATTTTACTGACAGCAATGACATTTTCTTTACACAGATTATCAAAATAAAATCATAATTCAAAACCAATATTGCCTGACTATATTGTCACATTTCTTTGCTTATTAACGTAAATGTCTAAACTTGCCGCTCAAGATAAATTTTTAGATTTATCAGATTATGGAAGAACTTTTGGAAAATTTCTCGCCAATCAATTAAAAAATACCCGTTTTACACCCATACATGTCACGCTACTTTTTGGTGTTTCCGGTCTGATAGCCATTTATTATATTCTTGAAGGATCGTACTTTTTAGCTGGTTTTTTCATCTTGCTGAAATCTGTAATCGACGCTGCCGATGGCGAACTGGCTCGTATAAAAAACACGCCTTCCTACACCGGAAGATACTTGGACAGCGTATTCGATATCATCCTGAATTTTCTATTTTTAATGACCATTTGTTATGTCTCAAAAACATCATTTTGGCTTACTGTTTTGGCCTTTATTGGTATTCAATTACAAGGTACTTTATACAATTATTACTATGTGATTTTAAGAAATAAGTCCGTTGGCGGAGATACCACAAGTAAAATTTTTGAATACAAATCACCAAGAGCTTTACCTGGAGAAACGCAAAAATCCGTCGACATTTTGTTTCGCATTTACACCGTCGTTTATGGCACGTTTGATAAGATAATTCACCTTCTGGATAAAGATGCTTACAAAGTAAAAACCTTTCCAAACTGGTTTATGACTTTGGTTTCTATTTACGGTTTAGGCTTTCAATTACTAATTATTGCAATCATGTTACCATCAGGTCTAATCGATTATATCATCCCTTTTTTCATTCTCTTCACAGTATTGATTTTTGTACTAATTTGCATTCGAAAGACGTTTTTTAAGGTGTAAATTAATCATAGAGAATATCTATATCGAAAACACAGATTTCACATTACCATTGCGTTATAATTATATACTTGTAGTTATAATTTAACATCTATTTCAATTTAATAAATTTCCTCAAAACGCATTAAACAACACTTTTTATAGGAATTATACAAGAGATTCACAGAATTATATAACAATCAAACAGCTAAAAATTATCAAATTTGTAAAGAACAAATAGTAATTTAAAACTTAGATATTATGCCAAATTCAAAAGAGATTGAAGGAAACTGGAATGAGTTGAAAGGAAAACTTAAACAGAAATTTGCCGATTTGACGGATGATGATTTGCTATACGAAGAAGGAAAAGAAGATGAAATGTGGGGTAAATTACAACAAAAATTAGGCAAGACAGAAAAAGAAATTAAATCATTATTTGATTAATTTCTAAATCTTAAAGGTATTTAAACTGTTTCAATTGTTAGAGTCAAAAATTTCCTTTTAGGATTTTTTGAGTCACATTTGAAACAGTTTTTTTTGTTTTAAAACTACCCAATCCACGTCTTAAAATCGGATACTTTTTCTCTGCTTACAATCACATCTTCTTCTTTAAAAGAGGGCAAAATAACTTTCAAACGAGAGTTGCTGTACAACACGATTTCCTTAATTGCTTTCAGCGGAATTATAAATTTTCTACTAATTCGAAAGAAATCTACAGGATCTAGTTCCTGTTCCAAAAGTTCCAAAGTACATTCGATTAAATAATTTCTATTGTCAAAAGTATGCAAATAGGTTCCTTTATTTTCGCTAAAAAAACATTCGATTTCATCTATTGAAATCACTTTCAAATGTTGGCCTATTTTTACCGTAAATCGTTTTTTATAATTTTTCTCAAACGGATTGGTCAACATCTTTTTAATCTGCTCAAAATCCATCCCGAAGTCTCGGGAGTTGGTTTCTTGTTTTGGTAAACGCGCCTTAAATTTAGAGACGGCAACCTCTAAATCATCCTCATCAATAGGTTTTAAAAGATAATCGATGCTGTTCAATTTGAAAGCACGAAGCGCATATTCATCATAAGCAGTCGTGAAAATTACAGCGCTCTTAATTTCAACTTTTTCAAAAATTTCAAATGACAACCCATCCGACAACTGAATGTCCAGAAAAATCAAATCCGGATGTTCATTTTTTGAAAACCAATCTAATGCTTCTTCCACGGAATGCAACATCACTCCTACTTCAATATCTAGTTTTTCCAGTTTTCTTTGCAGTAATCTGGCAGCTGGTTTTTCATCTTCTATAATTATTGTTTTCATTTTTTAAGTTAGAGGTTAGAAAATAGAGAATGGAAGTTAAAAGTTTTACTGAATACTAAAAAAACTGATTTCGAAGCTTCGGGATGAACATTTATCCTTATTCCCATTTTTCACTTTTTTCTTTCTCCATCAACTCCTTGATTTTTTTCTCTTCCCAGTTTCTTCCAAAAATCCAATTAGGCAAGAAAACAGAAAATCCGTGCGCAACAATTCCTATTCCCCAAAAGAATGCCGTAAAGAAATTCTCAATTTTGAAATAGCTTTCTCCCAGATCCAAATCTCTAATATTGATAAACACAATCAATATATTTACAGCTACATACACTATTAAATGCGTATAAAAACCTTTCAATCGCTTTACTTCCTGTTGAGCGGCAGCGTACTTATCTTCCGGCTGAAATTCTCCAAACCCAGAATTATAATTTCTTTTCATTTCGATGTTATTATGTGACATTTATTTTTTAAAAAAGTACTTCAATTGTAATAGAAAAATTGTGATTTTATGTCCAAGTATCTTTTCTCTTATTTTCTTTTTCCATAAACTCCTTAATTTTTTGTTCTTCCCAATCTTTACCAAAAAAAGGCATATAGTTAAAGACTTTCATACCATGAAAAATCACTCCAATTCCCCATCCTAACATTGGCCAAAAAAACCATAAATGCTCCGGAGATGTTACTAAATTTATGATTAGCAAAGCAATATTAAAGACAATATAGGCTGTCAAGTTCCCGTAGAAGCCTTTAATTTCTTCCACTTGTTTTTTCGCTTGAAAATAGCGATCTTCATTTTGATAAGTATTTTCCATGATTTTGTATTTAAATTTTTCTTACGTTTAAAATGTTTTAATTCCTATTTCCAAGTTTGTTTCTGCTGATCTTTACGCAAAATTTCTTGAATTTTTCTCTCTTCCCAATTGGAACTGTAACCAAAAACTTTGAAAGCATGCATCGTTAATCCAAATCCCCATCCGGCTGCAGAAAACCAAAACCATTGAAAATGTGGTGAAAAAGTTAAATTGATATAAATCAAAAACGGAATAACACAACAGTAAGAAATCAAGTTTGCGTAAAAACCTTTCAGCTCATCCACTCTTTTTTTGGCCCTGTAATATGCGGTATTTTCATTGGTGTTTAAGGTTGTTTCCATAACAGTTATTTGTTTTGTTAGAATAGGTATTTTAACCGTAAATGTTTGTTCATTTTGAGCAATCAGGACTTTTCTATTCGTGATGATTCCATATCTGTTGATTATGTTTTGCAAACCAACACCTTGACGCTCCTGCAAAACTTCTTTCTTTTGATAATCGTTTTGAACGGCCAGATAATCGCCTTCCACGTAAATCCGGATATGCAATGGTCTTTGCTCACTAACCACATTATGCTTCACCGTATTTTCCAATAAAAGCTGTAAAGAAAGCGGTACGACTTTGGCTTCAGCCGAAATTGTAGTTGTTGGTAATTCATAAAATAAGCTGTTTTCAAAACGCATTTTCAATAAATTCATATACGTTTTGGCGAAAGCCAGTTCTTCATCTACCGAAACCAATTCTTTATCTTTTTGTTCCAAAACATATCGGTAAATCTTGGATAATGAAGTCGTAAATCGTTGTGCATTTTCCGGATTTTCTTCAATCAGGGAACTCAGAACATTTAAACTATTAAAAAGGAAATGAGGATCAATTTGATTTTTTAAACTCTCGAATTTCGCGTTAGCTGTTCCTGCAATAATTTTCTGTTCTTTTACTTTGTTCTCATTATAAGCTTTGTAAAATGAAATAGTGTAAATGGATAATGTGACAAAAAAAGTGATGATTATTGACCCTAAATAACTTGAAGGTTTTTCGTTGGCCAAGAAATAATCAAAAGAATTTTTATTATACACCACTACTTCAAATACGTGCATTAAAAAAATCACTAATAATGAAACTAAAAACGAACCTATAAATCCCAGCGTTAGTCTTTTTACCGAAAATTTATCTTCAAAATAAGAGTCTAATTTCCAAAAAAGAAACATGTTTGCAGCGTATAAAGAAAAAGTATACATCATTGTGAATAAAAAATTTACTAACAATCTTTTACCAAAATAAATTTCACTTCCCATTATCACATTGACTAATTGAATCACAGCAAAAATAATAAGTGTCAATTTTATCGCTCTTTGAAGTTCTTTGTATATTCTGCTCATTTTATTTTGATATTTATTCTGATGCAATTCAGAAAAAGTTTCTGTCTTTTTTCTTCCAATTCTCCTATTTACAATTTTTCTGTGCTGCTAAAGCTCTATCTAATCCCCACTTTGGAGAAAAAGGTGTTTCCGGTTTAAAAGTAGCAAAAAGTCCAATAGCTTTTTCAATTTGGGCACACATCGGTTTAGTATCAGTTCCCCAAAATTGCGCACCACCAATTTCAAATTCGGCTTTACCAAAAACAACTCTTGGATTTTCTGGAGCAATTGCCTGTGCTTTTCCGTATAATTCCATCACCGTTCCGGATAATTTTTGTCCGTTTGTCATTGGGTCAAAAGCAATCCAAGCGGTATGAATCATCGCTTGCATCACCAATAATTCGGCATTATTTGGATTTTTATCCATTTCTATATCCAATGATTTTTGTGCTTTCGAAAGTAATAAATTCATTTGATCTTTGTCCTTTGTTCTGAAAGCAGTTGTCGTATTTACTAATGCCACGTAATAATTAGGCAACCAACTTGTTTTTTCTGCAGCAGCAATTCTTTCAAATAAATCCGAAGCTTCGGTGTTCTTTCCTTCGCCCCATAACTGGAACGCTTTTCCCATTCCTTGCTCAAATTGCCCTTGAGCAGATACTAAACTACAGATAAAAAATACGATTGTGGTGATAACTTTTGTCATGATTTCTTGGTTTTAAATGGTTATTTTTTTGATGATTGAAACGTTGTGTTATTTATACTTCAAAAGTATCTCGGTTTCTATTGGTTTAAAATTTAAAAATACTGAACTGTCAATTTTGATGGATGAATTGTGATTGGACTTGAATTTCAAATATTTTCATTGCTATTGAAATTGAAATTGTCATTTACAAATTCCTCAACTGATTGTCTTTTTTATCATTGCTGATGGTCCAAAAGAACCCTACGAAGAAAAAACGATCGGCTGTAGGAATAATTTCTTTTCTGTTGTAAAAGCCTGTATTGTCTGGATTGTTAGCATATTCGTATCCAAAGACATTCTGAGAACCTAAAACATTAGAAACTGAGAAGTATAAAATCTTTTGTTGACTCAATAAATACGCCCAATTAAAACTCAAACTGTTGTACGATTTAGTTTTTCCATTCATGAATTTTGTTTCATTTGGATTGTTGTAAGGACGCCCAGAACTGTATGAATTCGTGAAGCCTATCTGTGATTTCCAGTCATTTATCCAGTATTTAGTAACGATTGACAAACTGTGATCCGCAACAAAACTTGGCGTCACTTGAGAACTGAAATTTTTATAATCTCTCTCCGTATCGATGTACGAATAGGAAACCCAATATTCTAAGTTTTTGATTGATTTTCCGTCTCTCCAAAACAAATCCAAACCTTTCGCATAACCCGAACCGGAATTATCATAAACCGAATTATAAACTGCCATTTGAGTGTCGAATTTCACTAAATCGCGATAGTCTTTGTAATAGGTTTCTGCACGAAACGTTTTTCCGTTTTTATTATATTGAAAATTCAAAATGTAATGTGATGCCTTTTCACTTTCAAACTGATTGTTGCTAGAATACTTGATATATTCGGCATTTGGAGTTTGAGTAAAATCGCCATAAGCGAATGAAAACTGACTGTTTTTAGCCATTTTATACGCAAATGAAATTCGGGGTGAAATAGCAGTTTCGTCAAGCAAATCATTATTTGAAGCCCTTATTCCAACTTTTGCAGCCCATTTTTTAGAGAAGAAAATATCAGCTTCGGTATAAATAGCTGCTATGTTCGAATCATACCCATTGGTGAAAACCGAACCTGAATTTTCGTTGAAATCTTCATTGAATTGGGTCACAAAATAATCCGCTCCAAAGGATATTTTCACTCTTTCTGAAAAGCTTTTTCTTAATTTTAATTTTAAATGAGCAGCATTTTCATCATTCGCCACTTTATCTGAATCTAAATTTATTTTGTTGTTGCTGTAACCATAACTCAATCCAGAAGTAATTTGCCAATTGTTCCCAAAAACGCCTTTGTAAGACGAATTAAAATAGAAATTATTGTTATTCAAATTAACTCTGATTTTCTCCGCTGAATTGATACTTTCCTGATTAATATCAAATTTTGAAGAGTCAAAAGCAGCGTAAACTTTCAAAATCCCATTATTGAAGTTATAGCGATACACCGTTTCTCCTGACAACGATTGGAAAGGACTATTCCAATCCACGTTTTGAGGAATTGCTGCTTGATACGGTGCTAAATTCAAGTAATTCGCATTGACGCTCAACGAACTTTTTTTCCATTTTTGAGTATTTCCAATTCCTAAACCAACGGTCATTAATGATATTTCGGTTTTATTTTGGTCTGGCTCATCTTGGGTGTTCAATAACAACACACTAGATAATGCTTCGCCATATTCCGCGGAATAACCACCTGTAGAAAAAGACATTCCACTAAACAAAAAAGGAGAAAATCGGCCTCTTGTAGGTACGTTATTTGTACTTGCTCCATACGGTTGCGCTACCCGAATCCCATCTACAAAGGTTTGCGTTTCATTGGCCTCGCCACCACGAACAAATAATCTTCCGTCCTCGCCTACCGTTTGTGTTCCCGGCAACGTTTGCAAAGCCGCAATAATATTCCCCGCAGAACCAGCTGTAGTTACAATATCTAATGGTTTCAAAACAGAAACTCTGGCTTTGTCACCGGCTTCTAATGTTCCGGCCGTAATAACGACTGCATCAAGCGATGTCACACTTTCTCGTAATTTGATGGTTTTATTTTGGAAATTAGCCACATCAATCACTGTTTTAGAAGTTTCATAAATCAGGAAACTCACCACCAAAGTTTGATTTCCTTTTACAGTAGTCGTAAAACTAAAATTCCCTGTTTCATTACTGGAAGCGCCATCATAAGTTCCTTCTATAAAAACATTAGCGCCAGCGACAGGTTTTCCTTTTTCATCTACCACTTTCCCTGAAATTGTATTTTGTGAAAAAATAGTCAGGCTGAATAATAAAATAGCAAAAGTGAAAATCGATTTAAGGCTTCTTTTCGAATGATTTGATAGTTGAATAAATGTTGGTTTCATGTTGTTTAATTTTGATGAAGCAAATATCTACCGCAAAAATGACAACCAGAAAAAGTTTGTACTGAACTGTTGAAATTATAGGATGAGTTGCTTTAATCAATACATTTTGATTTTGAAATCATGCATTTTTTATTTTATTATGAAAACCTTAAATTTGTGTATATTCAAATTCTGAAAAAATGAAAAAATCAATCTTATTTCTTCTATTATTCTCTTTTAATTCAGTTATATTTTCTCAAGAAACGGAATCAGCATTTGATGAAAAACTGGCAAAATCGCTGAATGCAGATGATTACGGAATGAAGCAATATGTTTTTTGTTTATTAAAAACAGGAAGCAATACAACCGCAACTAAAGAAGAAACCAAAAAATTATTTGAGGGACACATGGCTAATATTAATCTATTAGCAAAAGAAGGGAAACTGGTTGTGGCAGGTCCTTTCATAAAAAACGAAAGAAATTACAGAGGTATTTATATTTTTAACGCCAGCAGTATTGAAGAAGCTAAATCATTTGTGGCGACAGATCCTGCGGTACAATCGAAACTTCTGGAAGCAGAATTAACGCTTTGGTATGGAAGTGCCGCTTTACAAGAAACACTGAAAATTCATGATAAAATAGCCAAAACTAAAATCTGAAAGCACAAATAAATAATTGAATTGCATAAATTAAAAAAACTATGATAACCGAAAAAGAAAAAATGATTGCTGGAGAATATTATTTGGCAGGCGATCCTGTTTTAGTAAAAGACAGACGAAAATCTAAAAATTTACTCCATCGATTAAATGTTACCGAGTATCGAGTAACCAAAAAAGCACGTGAAATTCTAAAAGAACTGATTCCTAATGCAGGAGTAAATCTTTATATTGAACCGCCATTTTTTTGCGATTACGGCTACAATATCAGTTGTGGCGAAAATGTTTATTTCAATGTAAACTGTGTCGTTTTGGATTGTGCCAAAGTAACTATAGGTTCCAATGTCTTTTTTGCTCCGGGCGTTCAATTGTACACCGCCACACATCCGCTGGATGCTGAACTGAGGAAAACGTTGGAGAATGCATTGCCAATAACCATTGGCGATGATTGCTGGATTGGCGGAAATTCCGTTATTTGTCCAGGAATCACTATTGGAAATGGTTGTGTTATTGGCGCAGGATCTGTAGTTACAAAAGACATTCCTGACAATTCATTGGCAGTAGGAAATCCTGCAAAAGTGATTCGGAAATTGAATGAATAATGAATATTGGAATTACAATTTCTCAAAAATAAATTTTCCTATCTTTGTTATAACAACTTAAACAAATCATAATGAAACATCTTAAAACATTTCTAGTCTTGGCACTTATCGTTGTCGCAAACTCAGTTTCGGCACAATCCACTTTTGAGAAGTGGCCTGCCATAAAAGAATTTCACGAAGTAATGTCGCAAACTTTCCATCCGGCAGAAGAAGGAAATTTGGCTCCAATAAAAGCACGTTCGGAAGAAATGATGAACAAAGCAGCGATGTTATTAAAATCAGATATTCCAACAGAATTTAGAACTGATGCTATTTTAGCTTCAGCGGAACGATTACAAATTAAAAGCAAAGCGCTTCACAAATTAGTAAAGTCTAATGGATCTGATGCCGCAATTGTAAAATCAATTACTGACTTACACGACACTTTCCATGAAATTGTGGGACTTTGTTCCGATGCAAAAAAATAAAAACCCAAAGCCTAATCATCCGATTAGGCTTTCTTCATTATAGTACAAATGCTACAACTTAATAAAATTCACCACATTGCCATTATTTGTTCTGATTATCAAAAATCAAAAACGTTCTACACGAGCGTTTTAGGATTAACAATAATACAGGAAATTTACCGTGAGGAAAGACAATCGTACAAACTTGATTTGGCACTTAACGGAGAATATGTGATTGAATTATTCTCATTTCCAAACCCGCCAAAACGTCCTTCCACACCTGAAGCGGCTGGAATGCGCCATTTAGCTTTTGAAGTCAATGACATTCAAAAAACGCGAGATTATTTAGTGAATAAAAATATAACTGCAGAAGCAATTCGTATAGATGAATTTACTCAAAAAAGCTTCTTCTTTATCGCAGATCCAGATAACCTACCGGTTGAATTTTATGAAAAATAAAATCTCTTCCAAAACGATAAAATGAATATAATTATCACTCTCTTTTTTTCATAATGAATACTAAATATAAAATAAAAAGGAGTTACCGCAAAACCAAGTACATACTATACAAAGAAACTTTGGTTGATTTCAAAGAACATTTCTGGGCTTTTCTCGGTTCCTTTATAGGCATAGGATTAATCGCTTTTTTACAATCTCACACATTACCACAATCTGATGTGATTTATTTAATAGGTTCCTTTGGAGCATCGAGCGTATTGGTTTATGGTGTCATCCAAAGTCCATTGGCACAGCCTAGAAATCTTATTGGAGGGCACTTAATTTCTGCAATCATAGGCGTTACAGTATATAAATTCGTCCCGGATATCGTTTGGTTAACCGCTCCACTTGCTGTTTCCCTCTCCATTGTTTTTATGCAAATGACTAAAACATTGCACCCGCCAGGAGGTGCAACCGCACTGATAGCGGTAACTGGCTCAAACGAAATAAAAAATCTAGGCTACTGGTATGTATTTTCTCCTGTTTTAACCGGTGTTCTTATTTTGCTAGCCGTAGCTTTGGTTTTTAATAACATGACATCAAACAGACAATATCCAACTCATAAAAAATACCATCAGTTCCGAAAAAGAGTCGCAAGTGTTTTTAAAATTAAACCAAACGACTAAAAACTTTAATTTCGGAGGTAAATATTTAGTTCTAAAACAAGATTTACTTTTTTCCTTTTCTTCGAAAATATTTCGATATTGATGTATTCCTTGTTTACGCATACGCAAAAATATTATCAACAAATCGAAAATGTGAAATCTAAATCTAAAATTATATTTTACCTTTGACCTTTCATAAAAACAAAGATTATGGTTTATAAATTTAGAGTGATTCTAGACGCGGAAGAAGATGTTTTTAGAGACATTGCAATACTTGAAGACGATACCTTAGAAGATTTGCACAATGCAATTTTCAATTCCTTCGGCTTTGACGGAATGGAAGTGGCCTCTTTTTATACTTGTGATGAAACTTGGAATCAAGAAGATGAGATTTCACTTTTTGATACCGGTGATGTTCCAGGCGAGCAAAAAATCATGAGCGATTACCAATTATCCGATATTTTAGACAAGCAAAACACCAAAATTTTATATGTCTATGATTTCATAAATATGTGGACATTCCTTGTAGAGCTTGCTGCTGTAGAAGATCAAGTTGTTGGGAATTTATATCCTGAAACTATTTTTTCTCATGGAGAAATGCCGGATGAAGCAATGGAAAAAAACTTTGAATCTGACAATGCCGATGACTACAACGCCGAATTTGAAGATGGCTTAGACGAAGATGATCTGGACATGTTTGAGGGCGATGACAGTTTTGAAGATTATGGGTTTGAGGAGAATTGGAATTAGTCCTCTCCCCAACCCTCTCCAAAGGAGAGGGAGACTAACCACATAAAAATAAAATGAATTTCCGTATCGATACCCAAGGACATTTTTTTTAATGGCTTTCTTTGTTAGGCATTACTCCAGACAATTATAAAAAAATTTAATAAATACAAAATCACGCCTCATCTCCCCTTCCTTCGGAGGGGGGGGCTGGGGGGAGGAAACCATAAAAAAATATGATCAACTTATATAACACGCACATCGAAAACTTATCCATTCATAGAGTGGGTAATAAAAGTAGAAACGAAGCCATTTTTTTATCGGAGCAACCGTTTAATCTGAATGATGAGATTGTGCCTTTGATGAAAGAATTTTTCTTTAAACCTTTTAGAGAGAAAGAAGAAAACTATTTTCAGTTTGCCCATGAAATTGATTTGGACTATAATGATATGTTCAAATTTGCAACGGAAGTTTTTGATAATCCAAGTACGATTCATGACGTTTCTAAAAAAATCACCTCACACTTATTTGAGCAGTCCAACCATCCGCACATCAAGAATGGTGAAGTTTACGTAACATATTTAACGAACGTGAGCATTGATAATAATGTGGTGGATGCTATAGGAATTTTCAAAAGTGAAATACAAGCGGATTTTTTGCAGTTTGAAGAAAAAGCAACGCACTTAGAAATGATTTTACAACAAGGTGTCAGTTTGAATAAGCTGGACAAAGGATGTATTATCTTTAATTATAAAAAAGAAGAAGGATACAAAATCCTAACTGTTGACAGTAACCGCTATGATGCCAGATATTGGTTGGAACATTTCTTATCTGTAGATGCTTTTGAGGATGAAAACTTTATCACTAAAAAGTATTTAAAATTCTGTCAGAACTTTGCTAAAGATGTTGTTTTTCCAGCCGAAGACAAGAAAGAAGAAGTGATGTTTATGAACCGTTCGGTAAATTATTTTGCCAAAAACGATCAGTTTGAAGAAACTAACTTTCTAAATGAAGTTTTAGACAATCCAGACTTAATTCCTGAGTTTAAAAACTACAAAGTTGACAAAGGTGAAAAATACAGCATTGAGGATGTAACATCTTTTCCTATTGCGAATGCAGCAGTTTCTGACGCTAGAAAATCAATCAAAAACGTTATTAACTTAGACACACACATCCAAATTAAAATGGATTTCATCAACCCTGAAAGTGCTGAAAAATATGTGGAAAAAGGATGGGATGAAGAGAAACAAATGTATTATTACTTAGTTTATTTCAATAAAGAAGAGAAAAGTTAGTTTGCAGTAATTAGTGTTCAATGATCAGTCACTGTTCAAAGAGCGATAATTAAAAATATATCAATCTCCAATTGCGAAAGTAGTTGGAGATTTTTTTTTAGAAATAAACGTAAAAACCAACCATTGAAATTTGGTTTATTTGTAAATTTACGACACCAAAAGCCAACAGAAAATGACGCCTAATTTTTTCAAAGAAAGCCCGTTCAAAACGTTGATTTCGTTTCATAAGCTCATAGAATCCTTGGAGGAAATTGCGATTACCAATGTAGATTATCGGGCGAATTATGCCAAAGCATTACTTAAAGAAATTGAGCCTTTTCCTGAATTTATAACAGGGATAGAAAATTTGGATTTGATTCACGAAAACGAAACTTTAATCCAATATTTACTGGCTGATTTATTCCCAACGGCTTTAACAAACAATGAAATTAAGGCAGTTACGATTCCATTTCAGAATTTTACTTTTAATTATACAGAACGCTTCAAAAAAATTGTAAATGAAGCAGGTGTATTATTTGACATGGCGATTCGGGACTTTGATGAACATCAATTTTACGTGATGAGCTGCACGCTGATTTTGAATGAATTTTATGGTCAGAAAATTGATTTCAACAAACCTTTATTTTACGATATTCCAAACAAAAAAGGAATTATGAATCAGTACCGTATTTTATACAATGCTGATTTTTTAGAAATAATTGCCACTGATAAAGCACCAAAATTATCGCAAGACGACATCGATATGTTAATGGATAATTATGACGACCTTGCTTTATGGAAAGAGAAATTTCCGGTTGAGAGCTGGATTCTAAAAGGTTTTGGAATCGCAATTCTCTTTGATGCAACCACCGAAAGCTCAATTTCCAAGTTAAAAAGTAATCTACTGAAACCGGAAAGAGAACAAATAGCATTACAGGAAAATTTCGAATCTATTTTTCGTTCCATTTTTAAAATAGCCGATTTAAGAGTTGGCGTAATTGTATACAATGCAGAGGAAGATAAATTTGTAAAACCAACGTTGAATGACACTAGTCTGACTAGTTTTATCCTGTCTACCGAAGAAGAAGTACCCTGCAAAAATGCATTGTTGGGTTGTTCATTTGAAAATTTATTGGAAAACAACAAAGCCATATCCATTTCTAATGTTGAAAAATTTGCTCACGAACCCGGAAACCAAATATTTGGTAGTCATTTATTAAACCAGAACATTCACAGTTGTATTTTTGCGCCCATTATAAAAAACGGAATGCTTCTAGGAGTAGTTGAGCTTGTTTCAGCCAGTCCGAGAGAGCTGAACAGCATTAATGCCAGCAAATTGGACTTGATTTTACCTTATTTGATTGATACGGTGGAACGATACAACAGGGATATGCAAAACCAAATTGAGGCAATAATCCAAAGAGAATATACGGCAATTCACCCGAGTGTTTATTGGAAATTCCGAAAAGAAGCACAGAAATATTTTCAAACGCAGACCAGAGATTACATTTTTAAAGAAATTGTTTTCAAAGAAGTTTATCCTTTGTATGGACAAATTGATATTAAAGGTTCTTCAAATCACCGAAATGAAACTGTGAAAGAGGATTTAAAAAACCAGTTGAATGCGCTTATCCAAATCTTTGACAATCAAAAAACAAAGACGAATTTAGTTTTATTGGAACAACGAAAGTTCGAACTCCAATCGCTACTAAAACAACTAGATTCGCCTTTGAAAGCAGATACGGAGCAACAAATTCAGCTTTATATTGAAAATGAAATCCATCCCATTTTAAGAAATACTAAAACGGATTCTGCCGGAGAAATTTTGGAAAAAAATTATTTTGAAAGTCTGGATGAAAAATCAGGAATGTTTTACCATTCCAGAAAGAAATTCGACAATGCCATGTCGATTATCAATAAAAAATTAGCGTCTATTCTTGATAAAAAACAAGCCGAAGCACAAAATATTTATCCTCATTATTACGAACGTTTCAAAACGGATGGCGTAGAACACAATCTTTATATTGGATCTTCGATTGCTCCATCAAAAGCTTTTGACACCATGTATCTTCATAATTTAAGGTTGTGGCAGTTGCAAACCTTATGTGAAATGGAATTGGAACACCACCAATTGAAATATTCCTTACCGTATGAACTCGATGTAACTTCTTTGATTTTAGTTTTTAGTTCGCCAATTTCCATCCGATTCAGAATGGACGAAAAACGTTTTGATGTGGATGGGACGTATAATGCCCGCTATGAAGTGGTAAAAAAACGCATTGACAAAGCCAATATCAAAGGAACCAAAGAACGAATTACCGAAAAAGAAAAAATCACGATTGTTTATTCGCACAACAACGAAGAAACCGAATATTTGAATTACATCAAGTTTTTACAATTCAAAAATGTTTTGGAACCTAATGTAGAACAATTTGAAGTGGAGGAATTACAAGGAGTTTCAGGACTTAGAGCCATTCGTGTAAAAGTCAGCAATAAAAATTCCGATGAAACTCAAAAAAACTTTTCATACCAAGATTTGTTGGATGAATTAAATTAAGCTTACACCATTTTGAAAGCAATTACAAAAGCAATTACGGATAAAACAATTCCGATCATAAAAAAATTATAAGCAATTCGTAACAAACGGTATTTTTTTTCGAGAACCACTCCTAAAAAATACAAATCTTTGATCATTGAATTATACAAGTATTCCTTGTCTTTCATCATCTCATTCATAGCCCATTGGTATTCTGCCAAATCCATTTTATAAAAATTTCCAAAAAAAAGTAAATTCACTTTTTTGTCTTCGATATCTTGACGCGTAAAAATCCCCTTAGTCACTTTTGGTCGTGTTGAAAGTATTGCAAAAACAATAGTAATCACACTGGACATCAGCATGATAAAAGTAGGAATCATAAGATGCGCATTCCTTGGGCTGTCTAATTTTGGGATCAAAGTGGAAAGCGCAATAGAAATTATAATAGCATTTACAGAAAGTAAAATGTTAGCTTTACTATCAGCAATACCGCTTAAACTGGTATGATTGTTCAACGTTACCCGAAACAAAGTATCAATAGCACGATCAGGCTTTTCCTCCTTTTCGCGTTTTTTTAATTCCTTGTCTAATTCTTTATTGGTATTCAATTCCATTTTGTTTCTTTTTTTCTGCAATCTTTTTATATTTTTATCCTTTAATGCTTGCCAATTTTCCAGAGCAAAATTAGTATAATATTGATGTTTATTCGATAAAAAATCTATGTTTTCAGCGACCCAATCGGCATCAGAATATGTTTTTTGGTTTAAATTCTCCCATTCAATTCGCAACGCATTACAGCTTGTTGCATATTCCTTAGTGGAAAGATGATAGTAATCCGCATCTTTAATTATTTTTTCAGAAGGCGTTTTTGGTAGATATCCATACGTTGTAGAACGAATTAAATCAGACACTTTCGCTATATAATCAGCTGATTGTTTGTATTCCGTTAAGAAGTTTGTCGCTATTGCAGCGCTACTTTCTTCATGATTGCAGCAACCGTTGATGTATCCTGTATCATGAAACCATGCAGCAACGAGCAAAATTTCTTTATCAGATGACACTATATTTTGAGAATCAGAGAGCTTATTAACAGCGGAAACTACATCAGTTGTATGCTTTAGATTATGATACGTATATAAGGAAGAAAGTTTATCTTTGAACAATTTTTCAACAAAGTCTTTGGCCTGTTCTACTAGATTCATGGACATATTTTTATACTACTAAATTATGAAATTATTTTCTGATAATTGTTTTATTACTTTTAATAAAGCAGGTTTTATATTATTCTTATCGGGATTAATGATACAATCATGTGCAACGCATCACGCACAATTTGGACAAAACATCAAAAAGCCAGTTACTCTGAACGCAACAGACAGTTCAAAAATTGCGCATACATTTTATTTAATTGGCGATGCCGGAAATACCAATGAAACAACCGCAAAACAAACACTGGCAGATCTGGAAAATAGATTAAAAAAAGCAACAGAAAACACGACTCTTTTATTTCTTGGAGACAATATTTATCCAAAAGGATTGCCTAATACTGAACTTACGAACGAACGCATTATTGCCGAAAGTAAACTGACAAATCAACTAAAATTATCTAAAAATTTCAAAGGCCAAACTATTTTCATTCCCGGAAATCATGATTGGTATAGCGGCATAAAAGGATTAGAACGTCAGGCTAAATTTGTAACCGAATACCTCAACGATAAAAAGTCATTCCTTCCCAGAAAAAGCTGTGGTATTGATGATTTAGAAATAAGTAAAAATCTAGTTTTAATTACTATTGACAGCCAATGGTTTCTGGAAGATTGGGATAATAGTCCCACTATAAACGATGATTGCACAATAAAAACCCGGGAAGCTTTTTTTGTCGAGTTTGAAAATCTTCTAATTAAAAACCAAGAAAAGACAGTCGTTTTAGCTTTGCATCATCCATTAATGAGTAATGGATCTCATGGAGGACAATTTTCAGTAGAGAAGCAACTTTTCCCATTGGAACAAAAAATTCCACTTCCGGTTTTAGGTTCTGTTGCTAATTTTTTACGAAAAACCTCCGGTGTAAGTCCGCAAGACATTCAAAACAAACAATACACCCTTTTTATTAAAAGAGTAAAAACACTATTGCAAAATCAAGACAATGTTATTGTGGTTTCAGGTCATGACCACAATTTGCAATACATTGAAAAAGACAATATCAAACAAATTATCAGTGGCGCAGGTTCTAAATCAGAAGCTGCAAGAGCAATTTTCCCCAATGATTTTTCGTATGGTCGAAATGGATACGCAACGTTAGCCGTTTTTGAAAATGGAGCTGCAAAAGTTTCTTTTTTTGGTAAGGAAGATAACAAAGAAAAACTTATTTACGAACAATTGGTCTTGGATGAAAAAGATGATTATAACACCCAAATTTTTCCCGCTACATTTCCAAAAACGACTACTTCAAGCATTTATACGAACAAACAAACTAAGAAATCAGGATTTTACAGATTCTTCTTTGGGAACCATTACCGAAAATATTACAGCCTGCCAATAGCAGCAACGACAACTACTATTGACACCCTTTTTGGCGGTCTGCAACCCAAACGTTCCGGTGGTGGACATCAGTCAAATTCATTACAACTCACAGATAAAAACGGCAAAGAATATGTGATGCGTGCCATGAAAAAAAGTACCACGCGTTTCCTGCAAGCAGTGGCATTCAAAAACCAATTTATTCAAGAAGAATTTGAGAACACGTATGCTGACGATTTGTTATCTGATTTTTATACAACCGCGCATCCTTACACTCCTTTTGCTGTGGGGAATTTAGCTGCAAAAATTGGTGTGGCGCATACTAACCCGAAACTGTATTATATTCCAAAACACAAAGCGTTGAAAAATTTCAATGCTAATTTTGGTGACGAATTGTACCTTGTTGAAGAACGACCAACGGACAGCCAGATAAACGTAAAAAGTTTTGGCGATCCTCTAGCCATTATCAGTACAGAAGATGTAATGAAGAACCTTCACAAAGACGAAAAATATTCTGTTGATGAAAGTGCCTACATCAGAGCAAGATTGTTTGACATGCTCATAGGAGATTGGGATAGACATGAAGATCAATGGCGCTGGGGCGAATATCAGGAAGGAAATAAAATTATTTACAAGCCAATTCCGCGTGACCGAGATCAAGCATTTACAAAGTATGATGGTGCTTTGCTGTTTGTTTTAATGAAAAACGTAGCATTGCGTCACATGAAACCTTTTAAGGAGAAAATGTCAAATGTCAAATTGATGAACCGTGAACCATACCCGTTAGATCTTGCCTTTATAAAAAGTGCCGATGAAAATGAATGGATCAAACAAGCAAAATACATTCAGGAAAACCTTTCAGATGCGGATATTGATGGTGCTTTTACAAATTTACCAAATGAAGTTCAAGACGAGACAATCAAAGACATAAAGCATAAACTCAAACTGAGAAGAAATGAATTGCATCAATCTGCTTCAATATATTATTCAGTATTACAACACACCGTTTTAATTGTTGGAACAGATAAAAAAGATAAATTCATCATTCAGAACAAAGAAAAAAATAAGCTTGAAATACAAGTGTATCGTGTGAAAAATGGGACAGACGAATTACAGTACACTAAAAATTTCACCGCTAAAAAAACAAAGAAAATATGGATTTATGGGTTAGATGATGATGATATTTTTGAAGTAAATGGTGCATCAAACTCGGGAATAAAAATTCGATTAATTGGAGGACAAAACGAAGATTCTTATACCGTAGAAAACGGAAAAAAAATAAAAATTCATGATTTTAAATCAAAAGACAATACGTATAATCTCGATTCTAAAAGTACAATTTTGTTATCTGATGACTATGAAACGAGTTTGTACGATTATAAAAAACCAAAATATAATTTCTTTTCAGCACTTCCAAATATTGGCTTTAATCCTGATGACGGTATCAAATTAGGAATTGTCAGTGGTTACCTTGTCAACGATTTTAAACAAAATCCATACACTCAGAAACACAGCTTGAAAGCCAATTATTTCTTTGCCACAAAAGGGTATGAACTGATTTACAATGCTAATTTTCCAAAATTATTTGGTAAGTGGGATTTAAATTTTGAAAGTCGATTTACCAGTCCAAATTTCACCATCAATTATTTTGGTTACGGAAATGAGACGGTGAATGAGGATGATACTTTTGGAATGGATTTCAATCGCGTTCGAATCAAAATGTTGAAAGTGATGCCTTCCATAAAAAGAGTAGGCAAATACGGCAGTTCCATCCAGTTTCAAACCAGTTTTGAAAGAATCACTGTAGAAGAAACCATGAACCGATTTGTTGACATTTCGGGAGATATAAGTCCCGCTGTTTTTGATGACCAACAATTTGCCGGAGCAACCTTAAAATACAGTTATGAAAATTATGATGTTCCCTCCTTTCCAACCATGGGAATGGGATTTTCTATTGCTGGGACATGGAAAATGAATTTGGACGACACCAAACGAAATTTCCCTGCCATAGAAAGTAAACTTAATTTTAACCATAAAATTGATGCTAACGGAAAATTAGTTTTGGCCACCATCCTGAGGGGAAAAATGGTATTGAATGATAATTTTGATTTTTTCCAAGGTGCGAATTTAGGTGGTGACTACGATTTGAGAGGATTTAGAAACGAACGTTTTTTAGGAAACCAATCTTTTTATCAAAGTAGTGATATACGCTGGAATTTAGGCAAAATAAAAAGAAGTATTATCCCGATGTCTTTCGGAGTTTTAGGAGGTTTTGATTACGGGAGAGTTTGGTTAAAAGGCGAAAATTCAGAGAAATGGCACCAATCTTTTGGCGGTGGATTGTGGCTTAACGGTCTGAATGCATTGACGGCACGTCTAACTTATTTTAAAAGTGCAGGTGAAGAAGCGCGAATAGCTTTTGGGTTAGGATTTGGATTTTAACATTTTTATGGAAACATCATAAACATTTCCTCCCAGACTTTTAGTTCTCTCATCGGCAATGAACAAGCGATCATTATCGGCGAAGCAGGCCGCTTCTTTTTGGGAAAAATGATTTAATTCTAATATTGTTTTTGTGCCCTTTAGAAAATTATCCCCTTGAAAATTTTCAAATAAAAAGAGTTTATCATGAGTTAGAACTGCAACTTTAGTCTCGTCAGGGCTAATCGTTGCACTTGTAATAGCACAAGAATTATACGCGTCACATGTTTTGAATTCCCCCACTAAAACCGCTTGCTGAAAACCGGGTGTATTTGGAATTTTATACAAAAAGGCGGTTCCATCAAATCCTTTGCTTCGGTTTTTAGTAAAGAGATAGAAATTATTTTTAAACTCAAAAAAACCTTCTACATCATAAAACATTTCAGATTTTTTAGGAGGAAAATCTTTTTGTTCCGGATAGGCAAAAGAGACTTTGTAAACCGGATTTGTACCTTTAGAAGTTAAAGCATTTTTATCGATTTTATAAATGCTTAAATCCTGTCTTTCATTATCATTATTACCAAAATCACCAATATATAAGTTTCCTTCAGCGTCTTTTGTAATATCCTCCCAATCGATATTCTCTGTATTTTCGATGGTAATAGTTCTCTCCATTTTGCCATTGGAATCTAATCCATAAATGGCATTGGCATTCCCGCGGTCTTCCAAAGTCCAAAGTAAATCCGTTTCAGGACTGTATATTATTCCTGAAACTTCTTTTAATTTATTTGGCAACGCATAGAGAGTTGTCAAGGATTTCGATTCTTGCTGACAAGCAAACAGAGTAAAAACAACGACAAAAGAGCAATATTTTTTCATGGTGTGAAAACGATAATTAATAGTAAATTTTGATACTGAAATGATTACTAAATACAATAACGAATTAAATTATATTCTTGAACACCTTATTTCCTTTGAAATTTCGAGTGATAAATTCGAATGCTGCAGCCATGATATTTCCCATCGATTTTGCCTTTTTAAAATTCAAATCATTGGTATAACGATACAACTCCATTTGCAATTGTTTCAAATGAGATTCAGGCGCAAGTTCATCCTCACCCATAATTTCTAACAACCTGTTTATTCTATTTTCGGCAGAAAGTATTCTTTTGGCTAGGACAGATCTTTCTTCATCTTTATATTGTTCGATAGAACTGTTTTGAAGTTTGTCTTTGACCAATTTTACCATTGGGTAATTTTCTTTAAAAAACTGCGGGCGGTAGACTTTAAAATTCCCCTCGTAACACTGCTGGTCAAAATCGATTGCACGAATTTTATAAACGACGTGATCAAAATCATGCGTGGGAACAATCACATAATTATAAGAACGCATATCTCCTAATAATCGAATCATGCAGCGTTCATTGAACTTTACAAATTCTTTGGCTATTTGTGATTTCTCGGTTTCTGTACAATCAGCTAGTAAGGTTTTGATAAACACATCGCCGGGAATTCCCATAATATGTTCTTCAATCAAAGTGTCTTTGTAAACTAAAAAGTTGATTTTATCAGGCGAAAGAATATGTTCCAGTTCTAAGCCATACACTCGGGAAGCATCGGCTTTCTTGATGTAAAAATGAGTGTAATTGTCATTAAGAATATTTCTTACTTTTATTCGGAATGGTTTCGAATTTCCAAAAGTGCAATAATCAATAGAATCCACATTTAAGAATTTGATAATCCCCAAATTTCCATCCGAGTGCAATAGCGAATAGATTTTTTTTAGATTCAAATCAATTTCTTCTCTTTCAAATTCATTGTAATACACTCTAATCCATAAGGTATCCTGTTCGTTTTTATCGTAAACCGTTACAGATCCTGAAAAGCGTAATAAATCATCGTAAAAAATAGAAACTTTAGATATCCGATCAAAACGCTCTAAATACTCCAGAAGGGAATTATTTATAGGATAAGATGGTTTTTTAAAAAGCATTATTGGCTCACTCATTGGAAAAAATTTAATACAAAATTACAATAAATAAACCTGCTGAATGGGAATAGTTTCTAATTATATACCCGTTTTAAATTGAATGATTTTGAAGAGAAAACAGGTCAAAAATTTAAAAAAAGAAGGTACATTACTCATAGAAATTAGTTTAGAATCCGAAAAAACTTACATGAAGAGTATCCTTTCAAATTTTCATCATTTAAAAGCTAGAAATAACATTAAATCTTATAGAAAAATATGCTGAACAATTTATTTCAAAATTGTAAAAAAAATACGAACATATTTTTTTTTAAATCTATAATACGTTATCTATAAATTATAGTTCCGACTTGGTAAAAAAAGTCTTTTTATGTTAAAAAAAACCGACACCGAAGATATTAGTTTTATATTTGAAAGCCCCCAATGCCTTAAAATATTTAAAACCTACTAATGACTGATAAACTTGAACTCTATTTCAAGGCTGCGCAATCAGCTAAGATTGGTATTTGGAAAATGAATTTAGAAACCAATCACATTTTCTGGGATATGGTTACCAAGTGTATTCTGGAAGTTTCTGATGATTTTGAGCCTGTTTACGGTAGCGGAATACATTTTTATACTCCTGGTCCAAATAGAGAGCGAATTACAATGCTTATTGAAAAAGCGATAAACGAAGGCATTTCATTTGAAGAAAAATTTGAAATAACGACAGCAAAAAATAATATTAAATATGTAGAATGCATTTGTCAAGTAGAATTTGTTGATGGAAAACCTTTCAATTTATTGGGTACTTTTCAAGACATCACAAATGAGCAAAATTTAATTAATGAGCTTCAATTAAATGTAGAAAAATTTTCATCTATATTCTCCAGTGCTAATGACGCTATTTTTATCATTGACACTTCTAACGGGGTTATTACCGATTGCAATCCAAGATCCGAAGAACTCACTGGATATCAAATTTCTGAATTAAAAGGCTTGCATAATTCCAGACTTTTTCCAGAGGAACACCGAAAGGAAGCACGGTATTTTCTTAGATATAATTTATACCGGAATCAATATAACGTAGATGAAACGTTCATCAAAACTAAATATGGAAAAGTAATTCCTGTCGAAATAGCCTCCGGAAAGAAATTTCAGATGGGTGACATCACGTATTTAGTATGTTATATCAGAGATACCAGCGAAAGAAAAAATGTTGAAAATAAATTGAATATGCTTTCGCTCGCTGCCTCCGAAACTACAGATACAATTGTTATTGCTAATGCAAAAGGAGTTGCTGTGTGGGCAAACCAAGCTTATCTGGATCTCACGGGTTTAGAAATAGAAGAAGTTATAGGACAAAAACCAGGCTATTTATCCAAAGGTCCTGAAACGGATGAACAAACTACTTTATTGATGAAAAAAGCAATCGAAAATAAAGAAAGTATAAAAATCACGATACTCAATTATACTAAAAAGAAAGAAAAATACTGGTTTGAGTTGAATATCACAACAGTGTTTGACAGTGAGAATAACTTCATCAATTTCATAGGTGTAGGCCGAAATGTTACTTCAAGAATTGAAAAAGAGTTAGAACTAAAAAAACTCCTAGAAGTAACAAGCAGTCAAAATAATAAATTATACAATTTCACACACATTGTTTCGCATAATATCCGTTCACATACCAGCAACCTTTCTATGGTTGTTGATGTGATTGAAAATACAGATGATGTTCACGAGAAACTTTCGTATTTTGACCTGTTCAAAGAAGGAACCGAAAAACTAGCGGAAAGTATTGAATATTTAAACGAAATTATAACCATTCAACAAAAAACAAATATTGAAAAGAAAGGAATTCGTTTAAAGCAAGAAATCGAAAAAACAAAAAAGTCATTACGTTTAGCGATAAAAGAAAGCAAAATACAAATCACTGACACCATTCCTGATGATTTGATTGTAACTGCAATTCCCGCTTACTTAGACAGTATTTTACTAAATTTGTTTACGAATGCCATAAAATACAAATCACCAAGACGAAATGCTACCTTAACAATAGGATTTGAAATTATTGAAAATTATATCGTAATAAATTTTAGAGACAATGGTCTAGGATTAAATTTAGAAAAAAACGGTCATAAACTTTTTGGAATGTATAAAACGTTCCATGGTAATGAAGACGCAAAAGGGATTGGTTTATTTATAACCAAAAACCAACTGGAAGCAATGGATGGCAAAATTGAAGTAGAAAGTGAAGAAGGTCAGGGTTCAAATTTTAAAATTTATCTAAATGAAAAATAAATTGACATATATCATTGATGATGATAAATTAACCGTAAAACTAATGAGTATTCTTATTTCTAAAAATGATTTTTGTGAGGAAATACAATCCTTTTATAATGCACAACATGCGATTGATAAATTAAAACAAAATGCGCTTGAAGACGGATTTTTACCCGATGCTATTCTGCTGGATCTGAATATGCCATTCATGGACGGATGGCAGTTTTTAGATGAATTTATTTTATTATCCCTAAAAAAAGAAATCTCTATTTTCATCATGACTTCTTCTATAGATCCTGCAGATATTGAGATGGCAAAAAAATATAGCGTGGTTAAACATTATATTATGAAACCCATAACAGCCGAAAAATTACATAAGCTCTGCCTCTTAATTGGAGAAATAAACTAATTCCGATTAAATAGTAACAAATTCCTTTCTTGTTCGTCCTATATAAAAATGTAAAAGATGAACCCATTGGAAACGATACTTTCTATCAAAAATCTCAGCAAACGTTATGGCGCACTTCAAGCACTAAAAAACGTTTCTTTCGATATTCATAAAGGCAACGTGTATGGAATTTTAGGGCCCAATGGGAGCGGAAAGTCAACAACTTTAGGTATTGCTCTGAATGTGGTCAATAAAACTTCTGGAGAATACAGCTGGTTTGGCGGTACAATGGAAACCCATGAAGCCTTAAAAAAAGTGGGGGCAATCATAGAAAGACCTAACTTTTATCCCTACATGACCGCTCAGGAAAACTTGGAACTGGTTTGCAAAATCAAAGGAATAAACTATGCTAAAGTCAACGAAAAATTGGAATTAGTAGGTTTAACAGATCGTCAGAACAGCAAATTCAGCACTTTTTCTCTGGGGATGAAACAACGCTTAGCCATAGCCTCTGCCCTATTGAATGATCCTGAAATTTTAATTCTCGACGAACCCACAAATGGTTTAGATCCTCAGGGAATTCATCAAATAAGAGATATTATCAAACAAATTGCAGCCAAAGGAACTACAATTTTACTGGCTTCTCATTTATTGGACGAAGTAGAAAAAGTGTGTACCCATGTTTTGGTTTTAAGAAAAGGCGAGATTTTATACACCGGATTAGTAGACGGAATGTCTGCAAACGAAGGTTTCTTTGAAATACATGCTGATGACATTGACAATTTAATAGTAGTGGTACAAACACATCCTGCCGTAAAAAAGGTTGTGAATGAAGAAGGAAAGGTTTTAGTTTATTTAAAAGATGATTTAGACGCAAAAGAATTAAACCGATTTCTTTTTGAAAAAAATATTGTATTAAATCACTTGGTTAAGCGAAAAAATAGCTTGGAAGAACAATTTTTGGAATTGACAAAAAATCAATAACAACGGTCTTACTAATCACAACCATTTAAAACTTAAATCACAATTTCATAATGAAACGACTTCTCTCAATAGAACTTCAAAAAATTTGGAAAAACAAAGCAAGCCGGGTTTTGACTTTGACCTATTTTATCCTTTTAACCTTCATTGCATTAATAGCCTCGATAAAATTTGACTTAGGTATTTTCAAATTTCATCTGGCAGAAATGGGAATATTCAATTTCCCTTTTATTTGGCATTTCAATACTTATATTGCGGCCGTTTTAAAATTGTTTTTAGCAATTGTAATCGTTTCCATGATGGCAAACGAATACAGTTATGGAACGCTGAAACAAAATTTAATTGATGGGATGAGCAAGAAGGAATTTATTCAATCTAAGTTTTTAACCGTCGTTTTATTTGCAACAGTATCTACCGTTTTTATTTTTATAATGTCACTTCTTCTAGGATTAAGCTTTTCTTCGTACACGGAAATTAGCATTGTATTCTCGGATTTAGAATACCTATTGGCCTATTTCATAAAATTAGTTGGATTTTTCTCTTTCTGTTTATTTTTAGGAATATTAGTCAAACGATCAGCATTTGCGCTGGGATTTCTATTGGTTTGGAATATTATCGAAGGGATTATCAAGGGAGTTTTGACTTTCAAAATTTTTCCTGAAAGTAAAACAGCAGCCTCAATTATGCAGTTTTTCCCTTTAGAATCAATGTCGAATTTAATTGTCGAACCCTTTTCCCGATTATCCGTGGTAAAAAACTTGGGAACACAAATTGGCTTAGATAATATTAAAAAATATGATGTAGAATTATCATCCATTATTATTGTTTTGTGCTGGACCGTGATTTTCATTTTCCTTTCCTACCGGTTATTAAAGAACAGAGATTTGTAGTATCTTTATGTTTCTATGACTGGTGTAAAAACAATATTATTTTATTTTTTCATTTGTTGCATTTCTATTAATGCAAAGGCGCAATCTATTTTAGTAAACGACACGTATACGGCTAGCCAACTTGTAGAAAATATTTTAGTAAATAGTTCCTGTGCTACCATTATAAACCCAGTAGCAACTGGGGATAATTATTCTGGAAGTCAAAAAAGTTATGCTTATTTTAATGCTGCCACGACTAATTTTCCGTTCAAAGAAGGAGTAGTTTTAAGCACATGGACCAGTCAAAATTCTGTAGGTCCATTTGTAACAAACAGAGGTGGCGGCGACTCGCGTTGGGTAGGTGATTCTGATTTAGAACAAGCATTAAATTTAAATCAAACATTTAATGCGACAGTTCTTGAATTTGATTTTGTGCCGTTGACTAATTTTATCAGCTTCAATTATATCTTTGCATCCAATGAATATCAATTGTATTTCCCTTGTGCTTTTTCAGACGGATTTGCTTTTTTAATTAAAGAAAAAGGAAGTAGTGCACCCTTTCAGAACATAGCGGTTTTGCCTAACAGTTCGATTCCGGTCTCCTCAACAAAAGTGCATCCCTTAATTTCTCCATACAATACTGGGAACGGATTAATATCAGGTTGCCCCCCTGAAAATGAAAACTATTTTGGCGGATATAATGGTAGTACCAGCCCCATTAATTATAGCGCCCAAACCGTGGTTTTAAATGCTCAAAGTACTGTTATTGCAGGCAAAACATATCATATAAAATTAGTCATTGCAGATGATGAAAATAGAGAATTTGACTCAGCTGTATTTCTTGAAGCAGGAAGTTTTTTACCAAAAATTAACTTAGGACCAGATCGACTACTGACAACGAATACTGCTATTTGCTTTGGCGAAAGCTTTACGATTGATCCTAAATTGCTATCAAATTACACGTACCGATGGTACAAAAACAATGTGCTTTTACCCGAAAATACACCAACTTATAACGCTACCAGCTCCGGTATTTATAAAGTAGAAGTTTTGCTTACCTCCAGTTGTATCGCTACTGAAGAAATAAAAATCGAATATATTCCGGAAATCGATTTAATGGACACTACTCTTTCACAATGTGACGATGATGCGGATGGGATTACCATTTTTGATTTGACTAAAGTAGATGCCATTGTAAAAAATAATATTCCAAATCTAAGTGCGGTGGTTTATTATAATTCTTTGGCTGATGCCAAAGCAAAATTGAATCCAATTACTAATGCCACTTCTTTCACAAATACTGGCACAAATCAATCCGTATTTGCAAGAGTGACCAATACATTGGGATGCGAAAGTTTTGCAACAGTACAACTAATTGTTTCTACTATTGTAATAGCTCCACAAAATCCTATTGCAACTTGTGATGCCGATGGTTCCGAAGATGGATTGGCTCAATTTGACTTAAATTCCCAAGTCACGCCTCAAGTTTTAGCAGGATTACCGCCAGGATTAGTAGTTAAATATTATTTGAATACCAATGATGCTGTTGTCGAACAAAATGTGTTACCGACTCTTTTTAAAAATACGATTCCAAATCAACAAACGATTTTTGCTAAAATTTTAAACGGTCCTGATTGCTATTCAATTACAGTCATTACTCTTGAAGTAAACTCTTTTGACCCGCCTAATTTTCAAGATGAATCTTTAATACTATGTGAAGGTACCCCAATCAACTTAACTGTTAATACTGGTTTCTCGAGCTATTTATGGAGTACACAAGCTACAACAAACAGCATAACAATTGATTCTCCTGGAACATATTTTGTTACCGTAACGAATAAAAATGGCTGTCAAAAAACAAAAAAATTCATTGTTTCTCTTTCTGGAATTGCAACAATTACCGGAGTAAAAGTAAATGATTTTGCCAGAAATGAAAATTCAATTACAATTGAATATACCGGAATTGGTGCCTATGAATTTTCAATTGACGGTGATTTTTTTCAGGATAATTCAACTTTTGAAGGCGTTGCTCCCGGCGAATATTTACTCTTCGCCAAAGATAAAAATGGTTGTGGTTTATCGCTCCCTTTTACAACTTATATTTTAGATTATCCACGTTATTTTACACCTAATAATGATGGATATAACGATGCTTGGAAAATTAAAAATTTGGAGACACTCCCAAAATCAACATTGTACATATTTGACCGTTATGGAAAGCTGCTGAAACAATTAACTGTTTCATCGAATGGTTGGAACGGAACTTTCAATGGTTCGGCGTTACCTGCTGATGATTATTGGTTTCATTTAAATTTGGAAAATGGCAGAACAATAAAAGGTCATTTTTCATTAAAAAGATAATATAAAATTTGCTATTTTTAGCAAATGAAAAAAACTTTACTATTCCTTTTTATTCTTTTTTCTATAAGTTGTTTCTCGCAGTTTAGCAAAACACATTATATCCCGCCATTGACCTGTTCTAACAATTTAGCAGGTGATCAGTATTTATATATTTCTACACCCAGCACCAACAATGTAAATTTCAAAATTATAGCAAGTGCAGGCAACATCATAACAGGTGTAGTCACAAATACTAGTCCATATATTTACTATATAGGACAAGGAGAAAATACGCAACTATTCACTCCAAAAACAAATATTGGCATTGTAACAAATAAAGGATTTATAGTAGAAGCTGAAGATTTAATTTATGTAAGTATTCGTGTTAATGCCGGATTTTCAGCTCAGAATAACTCATACAATCATGCGGGAGGATTGGTATCAAAAGGGAACAGTGCTTTAGGGAAAGAATTTAGATTAGGAGCAATGTTAAATCCTCTGTACGATCCGAGTCTGTTGAATTTTGCTTCAATACTATCAACAGAAAACAATACAAAAGTCACTATTTCAAACATTCCTATTGGATCTGTTCTATCTGACGGAACTATTGTCAATGGCCCTCTAATTGTTACATTAGGTAAAAATGAAAGTTATGTTTTAGCTTTGGAAAATTACAACACAACTGTTTCTAATAGTTCTAAAATGATTGGCGCTTTAGTCGAATCTGATAAACCCGTGGTTGTCAATTCAGGTTCTTTTGGAGGAAGCAACAGTTCGTTTCTTAACGCGCAAGGAAATATACCCGGTAGAGATGTAGGTTTTGACCAAATTGTTCCGACAGAAAAAACGGGAAAAGAATATATTTTTGTCAAAGGATTAGGAAGTGATGATTTAGAACAGGTTTTATTGATTGCAAATGTTGATAATACTAAAATTTTCATCAACGGATCAACAACTCCTCTTGCTCCTATTAATAGCGGACAATATACTGTAATCGATGGAAGCCAATTTATTGATGGAAACTTATATGTTTCTACCACCGAAAACGTATCTGCTTACCAAAGTATTGGAGGTGATTTTTCTCCTGCTAACCAAAATTTATTTTTTGTACCGCCATTAAATTGTGCAACACCCAATATTGTAGACAACATACCAGCCATTCAATCAATAGGAAGTACCTTTTATAATGGAGGATTGAACATTGTAACTGAGACAGGCGCTACGGTAACAATAAATAATAATCCTATCAATACAACTGCTGTTCCTGTAATAGGGAATGCCAATTATGTAAGATATTCCCTTTTTAATTTGACTGGAAATATTGCTGTAAAATCCACGAGACAAGTGTACGTATCTTACTTTGGAACAAATGGAGCTGCAACTTATGGTGGCTATTATTCCGGATTTGATACTAAACCAGAAATTGTTACTGATAAAATTACTGTATCTAATTTAGCTTGTATCCCAAATATTGTCCTAAAAATAAGCACGTTATCCTCTTACGATACGTTTCAGTGGTACTTTAACGACCAAATAATTGTTGGTGCAAATTCAAATTCATACACGCCCTTAATACCTGGATATTACCAAGTGAAAGGAAGTATTGTGGGTTGTCCAACTACAGTTCCTATTTTCTCAGATAAGATTCCGGTAAGCGACTGTCCATTAGATTCAGATAATGACGGAACAAATAACAACATTGATATTGATTTGGATAATGATGGAATAATTAATAATCGTGAAGCCAATATATCGCTGTTCAATCAGTCAAATCCTATTGCAAGTACACATTACAATGCAACAACATCAGGAAGCGGAACGGTTACCGGTAAACCATTGTACGGATTTGTATAACAAGTACCTGCTGGAATTACAAATTTCGCAACTTACACGTTAAATTTTACCAAAACAGAAAGTATCAGCATTAATTATAAAGCACAGGATAATCCAAACCAAATTACTGATATTTCTGAATATTTAAATGCAGAAGGCGATTTTATAATAAAAGTGCCGACAGATAAAACCATTACTTTGACAGATCCGCAAAATCAATTACTAGTGGATACTAACTATGATGGAATTTACGAAAGTGGTGTAACTGAATTTTCTTCCTTTGAAATCCGATTCCGATTAAAAAGTACTACTCCACTACTACCTGGTTTAGGAAGTTTTCAATTTTCATCTTATCTTACTAATTCAATATCATTCAGTCATATTAATCTTTCTGAAACCACCGCAAACAAAGCTATATTCATGATTAGCCATACAGAAACATTTGACTCGGATTCTGATGGATTTCCCGATTTATTAGATATTGATAGTGACAATGATGGTATTCCAGATACCATTGAGGCGCAAGGAAAAGGATTTAAAGTTTTTTCAGGAATAGACGGAAACAAAAATGGTTTGGACAATGCTTTCGAACCGGGGATAATTCCTATTGATACCGATGGTGATTTAATTGCAGATCATCTCGATTTAGACAGTGACAATGATGGTATTTATGATTTAGTTGAATCAGGTCATAATGCTGTCGATTCCAATCAAGATGGAATAATTGACGGCGGTTCTATTCTTTTTGGAGCGAACGGACTTTTAGACGTCCTTGAAACAGCTGCGGATAATGGCAAAATCAATTATACTATTTCTGATACTGATTCAGATGAAACGTCTAATTATATCGATTTGGATAGCGATAATGATGTTTGTTTTGATGTAATAGAAGCCGGTTTTACAGATGGTGATACTAATGGAATATTAGGCAACAACCCGACAACCGTGAATCAAAAAGGCAAAGTTACCAGCGGCATAGGCTACTCGACCCCAAATAACAATTATATAATTGCCGCACCAATAGTAATCACCTCTCAACCGGTTACAAATCCTACCTGTGAGTTAGAAAACACAACAATTACTGTTGCTGACAATGGCGGAAATACCTATCAATGGCAGTTATCAACTGATGGAACAATCTGGAATGACATCTTGAATACTGTAAACTATCAAAATACCACTACTAATACATTAGGATTGATAAATATTACTAATGCAATGAACGGTTACAAATACAGAGTAAAATTAGAAAAAACAGGAAATTCATGTGGCTTGATTTCTAATGAAACTGCTTTGAAAATTTATACTTTACCAGTCGTAAATAGGGTCACAATTGTACAATGTGATGATGATACAGATGGATTTTCAGCTTTTAATCTAACGGTAAAAAATAATGCGATTTCTACTAATTCAGCGTCAGAAACATTCACGTATTACACATCACTTGCTGCTGCTGAAAATGAAGATTCCACGGATTTAATTTCCAATCCTTCAGCATTTAGAAATACCACTGCCGGAAGTATGACTGTTTGGACGCGGGTTACAAATTCAAATGGCTGCTATAGCATCGCTGCAATTGATTTGACTGTATCTACTACACAAATTCCAGCTTCATTCAGCAGAACTTTCAGTAATTGCGATGATTTAGGTTTGAGTAATGATGATACAGATGGTATTGCTACTTTTGATTTTAGTAGCGTGACTTCAGAAATCATAGCCATTCTTCCACCCTCCGCAACACCTTATTCCATTCGATATTACAAAAATGAGCAAGATGCTTTATCTGAAAATGATGCAATAACAAATACTTCAAACTATAGAAATGAAGGATATTCAAATCAGCAAAAAATATGGGTTCGCGTCGAAAGTACGGCTGACAATGCCTGTTATGGTTTGAGTCCAAGAGTTACATTAACAGTAAATCCAAAACCAAATATTAATACGAATGAAGATTTAGAAGAAAATCAGTTGGTGTGTTCAAACCTTCCCACTTTTTTTGTAACATTAGACGCAGGTATTAAAGACGGTTCACCAACTTCTGATTATACTTATATCTGGACCAAAGAGAATGCTGTTTTAGAGACTGAAATTGGACCAACATTGGAGGTAAATCAAGAAGGTAATTATACTGTAGAAGTAATTTCGCTTGACGGCTGTAGCAGAATTAGAACCATAAAAGTAACAGCTTCCGATATTGCAAAAATTACGAATATTGCGATCACCGATTTATCGGATATAAACTCCATAACTATAAATGTTAGTGGACAAGGACAATACGAATACAGTCTTGATGCTCCTTCCGGACCTTTTCAAGATTCTAATTTCTTTGACAATATAGCCGCTGGAATTCATGAAATATACATTAATGACAAAAATGGTTGTGGAACGGTGAGCCAAACTATAGCCGTCATTGGAATCCCTAAATTTTTTACTCCAAATGGAGACGGCCAAAATGATTATTGGAATGTAAAAGGAGTAAACGCAAATTTTAATGCTAATTCTACCATCTATATTTATGACCGTTACGGCAAGTTGCTAAAACAAATTACGGCCTTCAGTCAAGGTTGGGACGGGACTTTTACAGGACAGCCTTTACCGTCTGATGATTATTGGTTCGCTATAAAATTAGAGGACGGAAGAGAGGCTAAAGGCCATTTTAGTTTGAAAAGATAGTGAAGTTTTAGGGCATTCCACCATAAAAGGAAAGGGCTACTCATTGCAACAATGAGTAACCCTTTCCTTTTATGGTGTCGGGCTATCCACGCTACTTCGGTAGCTAGTTCCTATCCCTCATGCAAATCTATGGTAATAAAGAAATCTAATATTAATAATTACAATTATCCTGTCAAAAAAAAAGCCATTCGAATCAACGAATGGCTTACAATTTTATAAAAAATAGAATTAGATTTTAAATCTTTTTCTATCAGTTTCTGTCAAATAGATTTTTCTCAAACGAATAGATTTTGGAGTTACCTCAACATATTCATCTTTTTGAATGTACTCTAAAGCTTCTTCTAATGAGAAAATAACTGGAGGAATAATTCTAGCTTTATCATCATTTCCAGAAGAACGAACGTTAGACTGTTTTTTCTCTTTGGTAACGTTAACACACATATCATCGCTACGAGAATTTTCTCCAATTACCTGACCTTCGTAAATTTCATCATTAGGATTAACGAAAAACCTACCACGATCTTGCAATTTATCGATAGAATAAGGAATAGCTTTTCCTTTTTCCATAGAAATTAAAGAACCTTTGTTACGTCCGGCTATTTCTCCTTTGTACGGTTCGTATCCTATAAAACGGTGTGCCATAATAGCTTCACCAGCTGTTGCAGTAAGCAATTGATTACGCAATCCAATAATTCCACGTGATGGGATATTAAATTTTACAATCATACGTTCCCCTTTAGTTTCCATGCTTAGCATTTCACCTTTACGCAAAGTAACGAACTCAACCGCTCTACCCGAAAGTGATTCTGGTAAATCGATTGTCAATTCTTCAATTGGCTCACATTTTTTACCATCAATTTCTTTGATGATAACTTGTGGTTGACCGATTTGCAATTCATAACCTTCTCTTCTCATTGTTTCAATAAGAACTGATAAGTGAAGTACACCACGACCAAAAACCATAAACTTATCAGCTGAATCAGTTTCACCCAATTTCATTGCTAAGTTTTTTTCTAACTCTTTTGTCAAACGGTCTCTAATATGACGAGAAGTTACAAATTTACCCTCTTTACCAAAGAAAGGAGAGTCATTAATTGTAAACAACATACTCATAGTAGGCTCGTCAATATCGATTGTTTTCAATGCTTCTGGGTTTTCAAAATCAGCGATAGTATCTCCAATTTCAAATCCTTCAACACCAATAATTGCACAAATATCTCCTGCAATAACTTGTTGTACTTTTTTACGACCAAGTCCTTCAAAAGTATGAAGTTCTTTAATTCTAGATTTCATTACTGTACCGTCTCTTTTTACTAATGAGATTGGCATACCTTCATTCAAAATACCTCTTTCAAGACGACCGATAGCGATACGACCTGTAAATGCTGAGAAATCTAATGATGTAATCAACATTTGTGGTGTTCCTTCAGAAACTTTAGGAGCTGGTACATTTTCAATAACCATATCCAATAATGCTTCCACATTATCCGTTACGTTTTCCCAATGGTCAGACATCCAGTTATTTTTAGCAGAACCGTAAACCGTTGGAAAATCCAATTGCCACTCTTCAGCACCTAATTCAAACATTAGGTCAAAAACTTTTTCATGCACTTCTTCAGGAGTACAGTTTTCTTTATCAACTTTATTGATTACAACGCAAGGTTTAAGACCTAAGTCAATAGCTTTTTGAAGAACAAAACGAGTTTGAGGCATTGGTCCTTCAAAAGCATCTACTAGTAGACAAACTCCATCAGCCATGTTCAATACACGCTCTACTTCACCACCAAAATCAGCGTGACCAGGAGTATCAATAATGTTGATTTTTGTTCCTTTGTATACTACAGAAACATTCTTTGAAGTAATAGTAATACCTCTTTCACGCTCTAAGTCGTTGTTATCAAGGATTAAGTCACCGGTATTTTCGTTATCACGAAATAACTGACAGTGATACATAATTTTATCAACCAAAGTTGTTTTACCGTGATCGACGTGGGCAATAATTGCAATGTTTCTAATAGATTCCATCTGTGATTTTTAATGGGTGCAAAAGTACACTTTTTTTTCGGTATAAAAATATATTTATTCAATACTTTACATATTCTTAATAGTTTATATCTTTTGGCAAATTAAAAATAATTAAAACTTTACAGTAACCAAAAAAATTAACCCGCATCAAAACATAGAAAAAAAAAGAGTGTGATATTCAAATTCTTACATTTAAATAACTGTGGTTATTTCTAAAAAAGAAAAACCTCTTATACTTTTAACATGTCAATTTACAATAAAAAAAATTAATTAAACAAACTCACAACCAATTTGTTAGACAAATATTAAAATAAACCCAAAAAATAAGTTTAAAATCTTATTTAATAATATCGCATTAATTATTTATATTTGATTAATGAAAAATCAATCCAATCAAATCGCCTTAATTTACATTATCCTTTTAATGTTCATTTCGATTATTTATTATAAATCTCTCCAAGATTACACTTATAATAGCAGTTATCAATCTTTATATTTTATTAAAGACATCTTGTTTGTTCTTTTTTCAGGAATGCTTCTGAAATTTATTTTAGCTCATAATAACTCAAAGAGCTATGCCATTTATCAAAAATTAAAAGATACAAATCAAAAAATCAAAGAATCAAATGACAAATATGATATTGTAGCAAAAGCCACAAGCGATACTATTTGGGATTGGAAAATTCAGGAAGACAACTTTAGTTGGAACCAGGGAATTAATAATATTTTTGGCTATACAGAAAACCAAATTGGAGACACTTCTAATTGGTGGTTTGACAAAATCCATCCAGAAGACAGCATAAAAATGTCAATTAAATTATATTCTTTTCTCGAACAAAAAACTGAAAAATGGCAGGATGAATATCGTTTTAAATGCGCTGACAATACCTATAAATATATATTGGATAAAGGTTTTCTTTTGAAGGATGAAAATGGAAAGCCAACAAGAATGATTGGCGCCATCCAAGATATAACCAAACAAAAAGAAGAAGAACAACGCCTTAAATTATTAGAAACCGTAATTACACAGTCAAAAGACTCTATAATCATCACAGAAGCATTTTCTACTGACAGAACCATTCCCAAAATCATTTACTCGAATCCTGCATTTTCTGTTATGTCCGGATATCTTTTTAATGAAATTATTGGCAAATCTCCTACTATTTTTATAGGCCCAAATTCTGATATGGAGGAATATCAGAAACTTCTTAAAGCTATAAATAATAAAGAAGAATGCCAGATAGAAACGATAAGCTACACTAAGAAAAACGAGCAATATCTCGTTCGATTCTCAATGATCCCTGTTTACAACTCTGAAAACGAACTTTCGCATTGGATTTCAATTCAAAGAGACATATCAAAAGAAAAGAAACAAGAAAAAGAAAAAGAAAAATTAATTATAGAATTAATTCAGAAAAATAAAGATCTAAAGCAATTTTCCTATATAACATCACACAACCTTAGAGCTCCATTATCTAATTTGACAGGCTTACTTAATTTAATAGAAGATATTCCGATTGAAAATTTAGAATTAAAAGAGATACTAAATGGTTTCAATAAATCAACTCACCTATTAAATGAAACCATAAATGATTTAGTCAAAGTTATCGTAATAAAAGAAAACTCTTCTTTACAAAAAGAAGCTATTCAACTGGAACATATTTTTGATAAAATCATCAATCAACTTAGTTTTCAAATTGAATTCTCGAAGCCTACTATAAACATCAATTTAAAAAAAGTTTCTATTTTAAATACAAACAAAGCTTATCTGGAAAGTATAATCCTAAATTTGATATCTAATTCTTTAAAATTCAAATCAGAAAATCGAAAACTTGAAATAAACATTACAGCAAGTAAAACTGGAAATACAGTAATCATAATCTTTTCAGATAATGGTATAGGAATCGATTTAAAAAGAAATCGCGATAAAGTTTTTGGCCTTTACCAACGTTTTCATAATTACCCAGATAGCAAAGGATTGGGCTTATATTTAGTAAAATCACAGGTAGAAACTATGGGAGGAACTATCGATATAGAAAGCGAAGTTAACAAAGGGACAACATTTACATTAACTTTTAGAAACTAATAAAATGCTTAATCAAATTTTATTCATCGACGACGACCCTATAACACTAATGTTATGCAAAAAAGTTATTACTAAGTCAAACTTTTGCAATGAAATTATCACTTCTCAAAATGGAGAAGAAGCACTTCTTTATTTCAACACTATCAAAACTTTAAACATAAAGAATCACCCTCAGTTAATTTTTTTAGATTTAAACATGCCTGTAATGGGAGGCTGGGAATTCTTAGATCATTTTAACAGTACTAAATATTCCGATTTCAATTCAATAAAGGTTGTTATTCTATCTTCAACAATAGACCCTGAGGACTTAGAAAAGGCAAAAAATTACCCTATGGTAATTGAATTTATATCAAAACCTATTACAAAAACAATGCTTGAATACTTAAAAAATAAATTAGAATTAAAATAAAAAAAATTAGACACAAAAAAAGCTCTCATAAATGAGAGCTTTTTTTGTGTCTAAAAAATTGTTTTTAATTACAATTTAGAAACAAGTTTCGTTAATTTAGATTTTAAATTAGAAGCTTTATTATCATGAATGATATTTTTCTTAGCTAATTTATCAATCATAGAAATTACACTTGATAATTTAGATGTAGCATCAGTTTTATCAGTTGCTATTCTTAATGCTTTAATGGCATTACGAGTAGTTTTGTGTTGGTATCTGTTTAATACTCTTCTCTTTTCGTTACTTCTAATTCTCTTTAGAGCTGATTTATGATTTGCCATTTTATTGCTTTTTTATCTTTTACTATTTTTTTGTAGTCCGTAAGGGAATCGAACCCCTGTTACCAAGACGAAATCTTGGCGTCCTAACCCCTAGACGAACGGACCATTATCCCCTAAGTTTTTATCAATCTAAAATATTGAAATTGTAGCCCGTAGCGGAATCGAACCGCTCTTACATGGATGAAAACCATGCGTCCTAACCGATAGACGAACGGGCCATTATCCCTTCTAAGTTCAGGAAAACTTTAACATGCAATAAAAATAGTAGCCCGTAGCGGAATCGAACCGCTCTTACATGGATGAAAACCATGCGTCCTAACCGATAGACGAACGGGCCCTGCTTCTCTAATGCGGATGCAAAAATACAACTATTTTTGAAACGTACAATAGTACATGCAAAAAAAATTATTTTTTTTTAATACGCCTTTGCAAATAGCACTCTACCAATAGAGCTTTCCCCAGTGAAAACACAGCTTCCCGCCTCTTCTACTCTATCCAAAGGAATACATCTTATGGTGGCTTTAGTCAACTCTTTGATCTTCTCTTCAGTGGCTGCTGTTCCATCCCAATGTGCTGATACAAAACCTCCTTTAGAATCAATAACCTCTTTAAACTCTTCAAAACTGTTTACTTCGGTAATATGCGTATTTCTATAATTTAATGCTTTTTCGAATAATTCTTTTTGAATTTTCTCTAGCAAATCGCTAATATAAGTTTCGATTCCATCTTTAGAAACAACTTCTTTAGTCAAGGTATCTCTTCTTGCCACCTCAAAAGTTCCATTTTCTAAATCTTTAGGACCAACAGCAATTCGTACCGGCACTCCTTTTAATTCCCATTCTGCAAATTTAAAACCTGGTTTTTGAGTAGTTCTGTTATCAAATTTCACAGAGACATTCATTTTTCGCAAAGCAGCAGTCAAAATATTTACCTCAGTGCTTATAGCTTCTAATTGCTCATCTGATTTATAAATAGGCACAATCACGACTTGAATAGGTGCTAAACTAGGAGGCAGCACTAATCCCTGGTCATCTGAATGCGTCATTACAAGCGCTCCCATCAAACGAGTTGAAACTCCCCAAGAAGTCCCCCAAACATATTCTTGCTTTCCTTCGGCATTTGCAAATTTCACATCAAAAGCCTTAGCGAAATTCTGTCCTAAGAAATGCGAGGTTCCCGCTTGCAATGCTTTTCCGTCTTGCATCAAAGCTTCGATACAATAGGTTTCTTCTGCTCCGGCAAAACGTTCCGTTTCAGTTTTTATTCCTTTTATCACCGGAATTGCCATAAAATTTTGGGCAAAATCAGCATATACATTCATCATTTTTTCTGATTCCTCCACAGCCTCCGCTTTAGTAGCGTGTGCAGTATGTCCTTCTTGCCATAAAAATTCTGCGGTACGCAAAAATAATCTGGTTCTCATTTCCCAACGTACCACATTAGCCCATTGATTAATCAACAAAGGTAAATCTCTGTATGATTGAACCCATCCTTTGTATGTAGACCAAATAATAGCTTCACTAGTAGGACGAACAATTAATTCTTCTTCTAATTTTGCATTAGGATCAACCATAAGCTTCCCAGGTCTATCAGGATCATTTTTTAAACGATAATGAGTGACAACGGCACATTCTTTTGCAAATCCTTCAGCATTTTTCTCCTCTGCCTCAAACATGCTTTTTGGAACAAATAAAGGAAAATAAGCATTTTGATGCCCTGTTTCTTTAAACATTCGATCCAATTCAGCTTGCATTTTTTCCCATATTGCATATCCGTAAGGTTTGATAACCATACATCCTCTAACTGCTGAATTTTCGGCTAAATCGGCTTTGACCACCAACTCATTATACCATTTTGAATAATCTTCTGCTCTTGTAGTTAAGTTCTTACTCATATTGAATAGTTTGGCACAAATTTTGCATTAATATTTTTAAATAAATAGTTCAGCAAAACTAACTATTTTTGTAATGTGCAACAATAAAAACTCCATATATATGAAAACTAGTACTCTTTCCTTCCCAAACCCAACAATATATTACTTCGTTGGATTTTTGAGCATCTTGTTGACATCTTGTGGCTCCTACCAAAACAGCTCTTACTATGATTCCGATGGAATTTATGGTAACGCCCCAAGAAGAGCTGTAGAAGTAGAGACGCAAAATGATCCAAATAATCAATATAAAGATTACTTTGGGTCTTTGCAAAACAACAATCAACCGGTAGAAATTTTTACAGATGTAGACAACTACAATGATTATAATATAGAAAACGACAGTCTAGACTACAACAACTATCCCGGATGGGGAAGTAATCCTCAAACCGTAAGCATAAACGTTTATGATAATGGATGGGGAATGAACAATTGGTACGGCAACAACTGGGGATGGAATGGCGGTTTCGGTTGGGGAATGAACAACTGGTACGGAAACAATTGGGGTTGGAACGGCGGTTTTGGCTGGGGGAATAACATTGGTTTCGGATGGAATAACTGGGGATGGAATAATTATTATGGTAACAATTGGGGATGGAATAACTGGGGATATTCCAATTATTACAACAATAGAGTATACACAAATAATGCAGGCAGAAGAGGATCGTATAACGCAAATACTGTAAATTCTAATCGCAATGCCTCCAATTACAACCGTAACATTAATTCATCAGTCAACAGGAGAGCTGTAAATTCCGATTATAGAAACAATAATACTAATTTTGGAAGAGGAACTTCTAATCGCATGAATCAGACCAGTCCAACTTTTTCACGAAATCAAGGACAATCACAAAATAATTCTTACAATAATCCAAGTAGAAGAGACAACACAAATGGTGTTCGCAATCAAAACAATACTCCTACAAGGTCTTACACTCCTGCTACCAGAAATGATAGCAATTCCAGATCATACAGTCCAAGCTCAAACAGCAGTTCAAGATCCAGTAATTCTGGTGGCGGTGGAGGCGGAAGATCGACTGGCGGTGGCGGAAGAGGCGGGAGAGGATAATCCGATTCGTTTTACTTACATAACACATTAAAACCTTCGAAATACATGAAAAAATATATTTTTTTATTAGCATTAGGCTTGACAGCAAGTGTTGCGCAATCACAAGAAATCTCTGATGCGATGCGTTATTCACAAGATAATTTGAACGGAACTGCCCGCTTTAGAGCAATGAGTGGTGCATTTGGTGCACTTGGTGGTGATTTGTCTTCTATTAATGTAAATCCTGCCGGTTCAGCTATTTTTAGTAATAACCAAATGGCGATTACTCTAAGTAATAACGACATTAAAAATAATTCGAATTACTTTGGGACTAACTCATCCGAGAAAACCAATTCTTTCGATTTGAACCAAGCCGGAGCTATTTTTGTGTTCAACAACAGAAATACGAATAGCAATTGGACAAAAGTTTCAATGGGTATAAATTATGAAAATACCAACAATTTTGATAATGGATTATTTTCAGCAGGAACCAATCCAAACAATTCTATAGATCAATATTTTTTGAGTTATGCTAATACTGGAAATAATGGAGCTCCCGTTCCGCAACAGTTTGTGAATAGAGAACAAGGAGAAAGCATTTCCACATTGTATTCCTTTCTAGGGCGTAATCTCCCAAACAGACAGTTTCCTAATTTAAACGGTTTTGCTGCACAGCAAGCAATGATAGCATTTTATAATCAAGGTTTTATAATCGATGCCGCTGATATAAATGACCCAAACAGTCTATACATAACAAATGTTCCTTCTGGTGGAAACTATTATCAGGAAAACTCTGTTTACAGCACAGGATACAACGGAAAACTTTCTTTTAATGCAGCAACCTCTTACAAAGACAAACTATACGTTGGATTAAACTTAAATTCGCATTTTACTGATTATCAAAAATCGTCCAGTTTTTACGAAGATAATAATGCGCCATTAACTAATAATTACACCGTTTCAAGATTGCAATTCAATAATGACTTAAACACATACGGAACTGGATTCTCGTTCCAAGTAGGAGCTATTGCAAAATTGACGAATGAAGTTCGTTTGGGATTAGCCTATGAATCTTCAACTTGGTATAAACTAACTGACGAGTTATCACAAAGTCTTATTGCCGTAAGTGCTAATACTGGCGGAGAATTAGCCCCTGACGAGGTAGACCCACAGTTTATAAATGTTTACGAAGCTTACACATTACAAACTCCAAGTAAGTTAACCGGAAGTTTCGCTTACGTTTTTGGAAAATCTGGATTAATAAGTGTTGATTATGCTCTTAAAGACTATAGCAACACTAAATTCAAACCTGAAAATGATTCGTATTTTAATGATTTAAATAGAGACATCAATTCAATATTAGATACAACTGGAGAATTAAGAATAGGCGCTGAATATAAAATAGAGGCTTTGAGCTTAAGAGCAGGATATCGTTATGAACAAAGTCCTTATAAAAATAGCGTAACAATAGGCGATTTGACTGGATATTCAGCTGGTTTAGGATATAGTTTTGGTTCAACCAAAGTAGATTTAGCATATTCTTATGCTAAAAGAAATTCTCAACAAGGATTTTTTAACCGAGGATTTACGGACGGAGCGAGTATCGATGCTATTAATAATACAGTGTCTTTATCCCTTTTATTTGAATTGTAATTTTACCAAAAAATAAAATTTAGAGTCCGTTTCGTGATTATGAAACGGATTTTTTTTAGCCCTGATAACAGTGAAAATCCTCCTGATTTTTTTCGGGAGATTACTTCACCGAGCAGTAATTTTTGTGGGAGTTCAGTGAACTTTGTTTGTAGCGTATAGCAGGAGCAGCTCCAAAAGAACATCGGCAGGAAGCCCAAACAATACCGAAAAGTATCGGGAAAGTTTGAATAAAAAATTGTAATTTTGCAAAATTCCCAAAATATCGGGATTATACTGTTATGAGAACTAAGTCTTTAAAGAAAAATAAAATTAACGTAATCACTCTTGGGTGTTCGAAAAATGTGTATGATAGTGAAGTGCTTATGGGCCAGCTTCGCGCCAGTGGCAAAGACGTACAACATGAAGCTCCAGAAGCCGAAGAAGGCAATATTATTGTTATAAACACCTGCGGATTCATTGACAATGCTAAAGCAGAATCAGTGAATATGATATTGGAATATGCTGACAAGAAAGAAAGAGGATTGGTCGACAAAGTGTTTGTTACCGGATGTCTTTCAGAACGTTACCGTCCAGATTTAGAAAAGGAAATTCCTAATGTAGACCAGTTTTTTGGAACTACTGAGTTACCACAATTATTAAAAGCATTAGGTGCAGATTATAAACATGAATTATTGGGAGAACGTTTGACTACTACCCCAAAAAATTATGCGTATTTAAAAATTTCTGAAGGTTGTGACAGACCGTGCAGCTTTTGCGCGATTCCATTGATGCGCGGAAAAAACGTTTCGCAAACCATTGAAAAATTGGTGAAAGAATCGGAAGGTTTAGCCAAAAATGGGGTGAAAGAATTAATTTTAATTGCTCAGGATTTGACCTATTATGGTTTAGATATTTACAAGAAAAGAGCTCTCGGAGAATTACTGGAAGCTTTGGTAAAAGTAGAAGGAATCGAATGGATTCGTTTACATTATGCCTTTCCTACCGGTTTCCCAATGGAAGTATTAGAAATAATGAAACGCGAGCCTAAAATTTGTAATTATATTGATATTCCGTTGCAACACATTTCAGATTCTATTTTGAAATCAATGCGTCGTGGAACCACTCAAGAAAAAACAACAAAATTATTAAAAGACTTCCGTGCGGCAGTTCCAGGAATGGCTATTCGTACTACGTTAATCGTAGGATATCCTGGAGAAACTCAAGAGGATTTCAACATATTAAAAGACTTTGTTCAGGAAATGAAGTTTGACAGAATGGGTTGTTTTGCTTATTCACATGAAGAAAATACGCATGCTTACTTACTTGAAGATGACGTTCCAGACACTGTAAAACAAGAGCGCGCTAATGAAATCATGGAATTACAATCCCAAATTTCTTGGGATTTGAACCAAGAAAAAGTTGGACAAACATTTAGATGCATCATCGACAGAAAAGAAGGTGGCCATTTTGTAGGAAGAACTGAATTTGACAGTCCTGATGTTGACAATGAAGTCCTTATTGACGCGACCAAACATTACGTAAAAACGGGTGAGTTTGTAATGATAAAAATCATTGAAGCAACAGAATTCGACTTGTACGGAGAACCAGCATAATTTTTGGGAACGATTTTTTATTCATTTTAAAACGCTATTTATGAGACTAATTCAATCTTTACTAATTTTCGCATTTGTACTATTATCGACGAATATTATTTCCGCACAATACGGGAATGGTGGATATGGAAATGGTTACGGAAATAATTACGGGAGTAATCGCCGAATGAATAGCGGAATGGATCAGTCCAGAGCTCAGGACAAACCAAAAGAAATTCCCGTTGAAGTTACCGTTGGAAAAATTATAGAAAAAATAAAACCGGAACTCACCCTAGATGCACTTCAGGAAATTGCGATCTCGAATATTCTGATGGAGAGCATAAAAACACAAGGCATGCTCATAAAAGCGGAAGTTAGCCAAGAAGATAAAATAAAAAACATTCAAGCGCTATCAGAAGTTACAGACAGAAAAATAATGGAATTGCTTAATAAAGACCAGAAGGAAAAATATACTGCAATGAATGAAGAAGCAAAAAATCCAAAAAAATCGAAAGCTAAAAAGAAAGCTAAACAATAATTTTTTTGTTAAACACAAAAATTAATTCCCAACATGAGAAAAATTTTTTACTATTTAATTTTTGCTGTTGTAATCACTTCATGCGCCACGAATCCTCACAAAAAGAGTGAGAAAATCTACGACTCTAAACTAAAAACGCTTAAAGAAACTATTTCTAAAAAGGAATCACAACCACTACCGATTATCCCTCGAGTAATAATAAATGTTGACACTTTATACACCAAACAATTGCACACGTATAAAGACACAATATTCAAAATGGGTTCAACACCACTAGAAAATGGAATTAATACGGAATGGATTGGAACTGTAAATTTTAATTTGAGAAAACCCAATTTCATTATTATCCACCATACCGCACAAGATTCATTACAACAAACTATAAAAACGTTTACAAAGATAGAGGCTCAAGTTAGTTCTCATTATGTCATTTCGGACGATGGTAAAGTGGTTCAAATGTTGAATGATTATCTTAGAGCTTGGCACGCAGGAAATGGTTCTTGGGGAAAAAATACTGATATTAATTCCACATCAATAGGAATCGAACTGGATAACAACGGAACTGAGCTGTTTTCTGAAGCGCAAATTAATAGTTTATTGGCGCTTTTGACTAAACTGAAAAAGGATTATAATATACCAGCACAAAATATCATTGGTCACGCGGATATTGCTCCAACCAGAAAAAAAGACCCTAGCGCATTATTTCCATGGAAAATTCTTGCGGAGAAAGGATTTGGAATTTGGCCTGATGAATATTTAGAAACAGCTCCTGCTGATTTTAATGTAGAACAAGGATTGCGAATCATAGGATATGACACAAAAAATTTACCAGCGGCAATTATGGCTTTCAAACTCCATTTTATTCAAACTGAAGTCAACGATCTTTTAGATGAAAAAACAATAAACACTATTTATTCTATTTATAAAAAACAATAATTATTAGTACAATCAAACTATAAAAACGGTTTTTTGAATCATTCAAAAAACCGTTTTCTTTTGCAATAATGTCACATCAAACGTAGTCAATACCCTATTGCAAATGGTTTCCGCAGCGAAAACTTAATAAAAAAAACTGCCAAAATACTTTAGAGTATCTTGGCAGCAAAAAAAAAAAAATATTATTGAGGAATTAGAAAGAATAGGTTGTTGCCAATAAAGCATAAGCGGTAACACCTTTTGGAGCAGCATCACTATTCGAAAAGATATCTTGAGATGCTGTGTCTACACGAAATTCAGGAATAATAGTTAGGTTTCCTACTTTATAATTTAATGATAAAGTATTCCCTACCACACTTGTTCCTGCTAGTACACCAAGACCCGCTGTAGCTTCTTTAGCATCCAAATATTCTAATCTGTAAGCCAAACTCAATGATTCTTTCAATGCTAAATTTGCGTATCCAACTAAAGAGAACCATTCACCATCTAAGGCACTATCAAAATCATTGTTAGTCATTGCGTACGTTCCATTAAATCCTAATGAAAAGGCATCACTCAGTTTTTTTGTTCCAACGAAGTCAAACTGCGTTTTATTTTCATCAGAAGATGGGTTGCTGCTACCTGAAGTCACATTAAAATAAGCACTTCCTGTATCTCCTAAAAAGGCAATTTGTCCAATGAAAGTTTTCTGAGAAGAACCAGCCTCTATAGCAGTTTTGAAATCAGTTGGGTTTGAAACTCCAGCCATAAAACTGACCTTTCCCGCTGTATACTGTGCTTTTACACCCGTATTAAAAAATGGTCCGTAAGTAAACGCATAGGACATACTGTAGTTTTTATTATCAACTGCGTCCAACAATTCATATCCAATGTGTGTTCCAAAACTTCCTGCAGTTACTTTGAATTTGTCTGAGAACTCATAGGTAAAATTCAATTGCTTAATCATAAAAGTAGTCGAATCGTCATTATACGTAAATTGAGCGGCTCTGCTACCAAAACCCAAATCAACAAAAACAGAAGCTTTCCCCATTTTATGAGAAGCTTCAATGGAAGCCATTCCCAATTCAAATGAATTATGAGAATTTGTAAAACTGGTTAAGCTATTATCTATTCCGGAAAAATCATATTTGTAATAAGCATCTGCTGATCCCGCAAAAGTAGTAGCAGGTGCCGGTGTTGTTTCTTGTGCAAATGTTAAAGTTGTAGTTAGCAATAATGCTATGGCTGCTAATTGGTTTTTCATCTTTAGTTGGATTTAGTTAGTAATCTAGTTGGTAATTTTTTGGCTTTGGTTAATACTATTTTGAAATTCAGGAACTCGGTATTTTAAGAAAAAAATGTTTTTTAACACCTTTTTAGACCTGAAATTTCCTTTTATCTGAGGCGAATTTATTAACTTTTATTTCACTAAAATTACTATTTACAACTTTTTTACCTTGATTTGAGAAGAATTATCAATAACGAAAAATGAACAAAAAAAAATGGATATTCCATATTTATAAAGAACTATTTTAAAAATTCAATAATCACAATTTTAGATAAACACCCTAATTTTTTATAAATAATTATTAAGCTTAATTAAAATACACATGTAAATATCAAATATTTAAATAAAATAAAACAACATACCCCTTAAAAATAGGGGTGTATTTTTTTTACTAATCAAAAACACGAAAACGATATTTATATAAAAACATTAGATTAAGATTTCATAAATTGATTCAATTGTACTAAAATTTAAACTCATTAAACCAATAATTAAACTGTGATTCCATCAGGTTAGATCCCGCTTATTTCTCTGTTTTTTTATGAAAATTTTAATAGCATAAAAAATCCTTTTTCATTAAATTTATGAGATGATTCGATTACTAATTAAGTTTTCCGTTTTGCTATTATTTGTCGCTTTTTCCTGCCTTTGGTTAAGCGATAAATTATCCATGCTTTCAAATGAAAATAATCAGGATTTATACGAACAAACCGAAAAAAATGCAGAAGAGAATACCTTAGAGAGTAAATCTAAAACCCTCTTTCTTGCTTCAATTGAAAGTATAAATTGTTTTGAATACGATTCTTTTGAGAGTAGAAAAATCAATTCTCTCGATTCGTTTCAAATCAAAGAGTTTGTTTTACAGAATCTGACTCCACCACCAGAACAAGCTTAAACCCATTTTTTTATTAAAACATTATTAATCTATGTTCCAATCCAAAAATAGAGGCATAGAAACTCCTAATTATACACACATGAAAAATTTATTTATAGCGTTCACATTTTTATTTACTACGTCTTTACTTGCTCAAACACATCAAATAGTCAAACATAATGGCGAAACGATGGATGTAAACTTTATTAAAAAAGAAAATAATATAGTGTATTACACTTTACCGCAAAGTGCTGAAGAAAAAACAATCAGTCAATATGCCGTGTCACAGCTGAATGAAAAATCAAAAAGTGCTTCTGCAATCCTATCTGAAAAAATTCAACTGAATGGAAAATCTGACTATAAAAAGGTTGTTGTGCTAGAGAAACATCAAACTGAAGGATTGACAGAATCTGGAATAATCACGAGCTTTTACGGTGGATTAAAAGGAGAATCACCTTTATCATTTTCAGATAGCGGTGAAAAACGATTGAAGGAGAATGCTGCACTAAAAGAATCTCCATTTATCGTAATTATTTCCAATAATCCGAAAGATTTAAAAGCTATATTATATACCTATTAGTAGAACAAAATAATAGCTACCTATTGGCAACTGCCATTAATATGTAGTTATTCAATAAAAAAATCGAGAACAGATTTGTTACAATTACAAATCCTGTTCTCGATTCTTTATTTATAAGACATCCTAAACACTTGTATTCTAGACCAAATCTGTATTGAAATAGTCTTGTTCCTGTTACCGATAATCGTTTATTCGATAACTAAGGATTTCATATTCATAAATTCTTTGATTCCTATTGCACCTAGTTCTCTTCCATAACCTGATTTTTTTATTCCTCCAAAAGGAACTCTGGAATCTGAACGTACCAAAGAATTTACGAATACATTTCCCGCTTCAATTTCCCGCGACAGTTGATACGCATTTTCACGGTCTTCGGTCCAGATTGCCGCGGCCAAACCATACCTGTGATTATTAGCAATAGCGACTGCGTCATTTGCATCTTTCGCTCTAATAATAGTAGCTAATGGTCCAAAAGTTTCTTCCTGGAACGCAACATTATTTGAATCCACAAAATCAATTAATGTGGGTTGGAAATTACAATTCTCCCGCTCTCCGCCTACAAGTAGTTTCGCTCCTTGTTGCAGTGATTTTGCCAATTGAGCTTCCAATTTTTCTGCTAAGTCCAATCGTGCTAATGGTCCCATTTGAATTCCTTGCTGTAAGGGATTTCCTTGTTGCAGCAATTGTACTTTTTGCATAAAAAGAGCAGCGAATTCATCCGCAACTTTTTCAGTAACGATAAAACGTTTGGCACAAATACAAGCTTGACCTGCGTTCAACATCCTGGATTGTGTAGCTACAGTTGCGGCTTTTTCAAGATCAGCATCATTCAAAACTATAAAAGCATCTGAACCGCCTAATTCCATAACCGATTTCTTGATATGCTTTCCTGCTAATGCAGCCACAGATGACCCTGCCAATTCACTTCCTGTCAAAGTGATACCACAAACACTATTCAAAGCGATGACACTTTCTACTTGAGGAATATCAATAGTAATTTCTTGGAAAACACCTTCGGGAAAACCAGCTTCTAAAAAAGCACTTTCTATTGCTTTGGCACAGCCTATAACATTTGGCGCATGCTTTAAAAGCGTCACATTGCCCGCCATAATTGCCGGAGCGGCATATCGTAACACTTGCCAGAAAGGATAATTCCAAGGCATAATGGCAAAAACAGCTCCCATCGGATCATAAACCGACATGCTTTTGAAAGAAGTATCGTAATATTCGTCTTTCAACATTTCCGCTGCATGCTCAGCATAAAAATCACAATTTCCTGCTGATTTTTCGACTTCTGCTATACTTTCAGAGATAATCTTACCCATTTCATTTGTAATCAGCAATCCAAATTTCTCCTTGTTTACACGGAGAATATTAGCTAGTTTAAGCATCTTGTCTGCTCTTTCTTGGAAAGAAGTTTTGCTCCAGTTTTTAAAAGCATTTTCTGATAATTGCAATTTTTGATTCAATTGCGCATTCGTTAATACTTCATGCTCTGCAATCACTTCTTGTGAAAATGGATTTATCGATTTAAATATCATGGTATTTATATTTTAAATTCTTTACGACTTAGGTATTAGAAATCCAGTAATCAATGAGGTAACAGTTAACTTTTTTAATTTAAAAGAAGAAACTAAAAAGATAAGCAAAAGTACGTAAATCAAGAATCTTAAGTACTTATTGTTTTAAATTTGATGAATTGATTTCCATAAAGATAATGTCCAACAATTCGAATATTTTTTCTTTATCCAATGGTTTCGTAATGTAGTCCATAAAACCAAATTGCATGATTCGCTCTCTGTCTTCAAAGGATGAATAAGCCGTTTGAGCAATAACGGGAAGTTCTGGTTTAAATACTTTTATCTGTGCAAATGCTTCAAAACCGTTTAAGACCGGCATTTTTATATCCATAAAAACTAAACTAATATCCGGATTTTCAGCACATATAGTAACAGCTTCCTGACCGTTAAATGCTCGTAAAACAGTGTGGTTTTTTGATTCAATAATTTTCTTTAACAACAAGAAATTGATATTATCATCTTCTGCTATCAAAATAATTTTATTCTCATAATTCCCAGAAAAAGATATTTTTTTTCTTGGCGTACTTTTTACTACAGTTTGATCATACTTTAAGGGTATAGTAAATGTAAAAATAGATCCAATCCCCATAGTCGATTTTACACTTATTTCTCCGCCCAACATTTCAACATATGCCTTAGTAATGGACAAACCAAGTCCTAATCCTTTCATTTCGGTACTCGCGTTATCTTCAATTCTTCTGAATCTGTCAAAGATAACTTTTGAGTAATCCTGGCTAATTCCTAAACCAGAATCTTGAATCGTAAAGACTACAACTTCTTTTTCTTTATTTATTTCATATCCAAAAGACACGAAACCTTTTTCGGTAAATTTTACTGCGTTTGTTACTAAATTTACAATAATCTGTTTCAGTTTTGTTTCATCAGTTAAGATGTTTTTTGGGTTTTTATCTGCACTTTCTACTACAAAAAACTCAATTTCTTTTTCTTTTGGAATCGTTATTTTAATAGACTTATGCAAATCGGCCATACATTTTTCTAATTCTAAGCCTTTGTAATTTGGCGTGATTTGCTTAGCATCAATTCTGGACATTTCAATTAAATCCTCAATTATTGAAACCAAACTACTTCCGCTATTTCTGATGATTTTCAAATATTCGGCTTTCTCATTTTCTGTCAGATTAGCATCCGTCAATAAATCACTAAAACCCATAATGGCATTCATAGGAGTTCTGATTTCATGCGATAAATTAGCTAAGAATGATGATTTTAACGTATCACTTTCCTCTGCTTTTTGCTTGGCGATTTCTAATTGCTGCCTTTGGTTATTATTTTCTTCAAAAAGATTTCCAATATAACCAAACTCCCCTTTGGATTTTCTTAAACTATTTATCGACTCAACATTTCCAGTTTCCAAGATATTCTTGATTAACTTTAAAGGATTGTAAACCCATTTTTTAGTGTAATAAATAAAAATAAGCATGTTTATTATCGAGGCCACAACAACTATAAAAAGAATTTCTTTTGTTTTGTTATAATTTAAATTAAAGGGTCTTTTAAAAAGGAATTTACTTACCACTTTATTTTTCCAATCTTTTAAATCCAAAAGTACAACAACAAAATCAACCTCGGGATTCACCACATAATCAGCAGCAATCAATTTAACTTTAGAGCTGCTGATATTACCTAATGAAGACGAAAAAGTTTCATCTAAAAGTCTGGCCATAAAGAAATAGCCTGATGGTTTTGTTTTACGTTTTTTTGGATCTCCCGAAGGATGAATTGTTGCGGCAAAAACCTCAACGATACCTTCAGGAATTTTCAAATAAAATTTTTTAAGTTTAGATTTATAAAGTACGGCCATCATCTCTTTTGGAATAAAATCAAAACTTTTAATCCTGCTTGATGTGGTCTTATTTATTAAATTCCGGTCCAAATCATAAATTCCTATATAATCCATTTCATAGGATTCAAATTCACTTGCTATAAAATGATTGTACCAGTTTTCATCCTTAGATTTTGTAAAATTGACTAGTGCATCCCAAAACGTAACATCGATAATTGTTGCTGTAGGTGTTTTAGAGTTAAGCCTAAATAACGATCTTATTTCTCTATCATATTGCTCATAGGTAGTTTTATAAAAGCGCTCTTCTTCCTTAAGGGTATAAATATAGAGTGACGTGTATAGTAAAAAAAAGAAAACAGTCGTTGAAGCAATCAACAACAATAATTTAAAATAAGTATTTAGGCTACACAATCTGTTCATAAAAATTAGTACAAGTCAAAAATAGATTCTAAAAACCTTACACATAATTTTGTAGGATATGTCACTTTTTTTTGCAGGCGCAAGATAAACTTTTTTATCATAAAAAAAGCCAACCGTTCAAACAAATGTAGTTTATCACCAGCACGATTAATTATTCAGATAAAATATTCCATAACGTAATTTGGCTATACTTTACTTCAAGATTTACTTAGTAGCGGGCATTGAAGTTTTTATCGCATTGTTTGTTTTTTAAACTTTGTTTCCTTTCAACCTCAATTCCAATTGATAATTATTCCAAAATCAAGAAAAAGCATTTCTCTTACCAACACTAAACTGAAGATTTAAAAGCACATGCAAACAAAATCATTAAATCGTTTCCTGCTTTTGGAAGTTCGTTTTAGCATCTCCGATTTAATTTAAAATTAGTAATTATTCGAAATTTAATTTATAAATTTAATCGTCCAAAAAAAACACATTTACCTTTAAATCAAATTGTTATATGTTTAATTATTGGTATTAATTCTATTTAATTTAAAAACAAAAATCATGAAAATACTTATTCTTTATGGTACTACAGAAGGGCAAACCCGCAAAATTGCACATTTCATGGAAGCTATATTACATAATGCGGGACATCAGATAACAATAGCTGATACAACCGCCGAAACACCGTCAACAAATGGATACGATGCAGTTTTAATTGGTTCTTCCATACACATGCACAAATACCAATCATCCGTCAAGCATTATATTAAAAAACATGTTGCTCATTTAAATCAAATGCCAAGTGCTTTTTTCTCAGTATCCCTTGCTGCGGCATCTGGTCTTGAGGATGAACAACGAGAAGTTCAAAAAATAACAACTCATTTTCTGGAACAAACCGGCTGGAAGCCTTTGATGACTTCCCAAGTTGCAGGCGCCTTGAAATACACTGAATATGATTATTTCAAACGTCTTATCATGAAATTGATTTCTAAAAAAGAAGGCGGCGCAACGGATACCTCACAGGATTATGAATATACTGATTGGGATGAAGTGACAAAATTTGTAAATGAATTTTCAAATAAAATATCTAACAAGTCATAATTTATATATTTTAGCTATTAAATAAACTTTTATTCAGTGTTAACAATAACATTATGAGAAAAAATCGCTACTCCCTTTTTTTAGTCCTAATATTGACAATTACTTATTCAGTATGTTTCGCTCAAGCAAAAGCTTCAAAAGAACCGGAATACAAATACGTTCCAGACAATCAGGAATTATACAACACTATAGTTGCCATGGACAGTACTTTTTTCTACGCATACAATACTTGTGATTTAAACAAACAAGCAGCCATTTATTCAGATAATATTGAATTTTACCATGATAAAGGAGGCTTAATGACTGTTAAGCAAGACTTAATCGAGGGTACTAGAAACAACATCTGTGGTAAAGTAACCCGGGAATTAGTAAAAGGAAGTATTGAGGTTTATCCCGTTAAAGATTTTGGTGCAATAGAAATGGGGCTTCATAAATTTCATAATAATACTGAGAAAGAAAACACACCATCTCATCCCAGTAAATTTATCATTTTTTGGAAAAACAATAATAATATCTGGACTATCACAAAAGTGGTTAGTTTGCATTAATAGGCATTGCAATACACAAAAAAACCACCTGCAGCAGGTGGTTTTTCAATTCTTATAAAATGCTACAAAGGAATATTTCCGTGTTTTCTATTAGGAGTAATGCTCTCTTTATTTTCGAGCATACTAAACGCTTTTATCAATTTGCGTCGGGTGTCTTGCGGTAAGATTACCTCATCTACAAAACCACGTTGTGCTGCAGTGTACGGATTCGCAAACAAATCAGCATATTCCGCTTCCTTTTCTAAGAGTTTTGCTTCATGATCTTCGGCTTCGCTAATTTCTTTTTTAAAGATAATTTCTGAGGCACCTTTGGCTCCCATCACTGCAATTTCGGCAGTTGGCCACGCAAAATTCATGTCGGCACCAATGTGTTTCGAGTTCATTACATCATACGCACCACCATAAGCTTTACGCGTAATTACAGTTACTCTCGGAACTGTTGCTTCGCTTAAAGCATATAACAATTTTGCACCGTGAACGATAATCCCATTCCACTCTTGATCGGTTCCCGGCAAAAATCCCGGTACATCCACCAAAACTAATAACGGAATATTAAAACAATCGCAAAAACGGGTAAATCTTGCCGCTTTTTTCGAACTGTTCACATCCAGACATCCAGCTAAAATCATCGGTTGGTTGGCTATAATTCCAATGCTTTTTCCTCCCAATCGAGCAAAACCCACAAGGATATTTTCGGCATAATTTTTATGAATTTCATAAAAGGAATCCTCGTCAATAATTCCACCAATCACCTCATGCATATCATAAGGTTTGTTGGGATTATCAGGAATAATAGTCGCTAATTTGGTACGAACTTCGTCATTCAGTTCATAAGGTAAATTATGTGCTTTTTCTTTGTTACTCTGTGGCAAATAGCTCAACAAGCGTTTCAAATCTTCCAGACACTCCACATCATTGGTAGAAGTAATATGCGCCACACCCGATTTAGTGGAATGCGAACTTGCACCACCCAATTCCTCCGAAGTCACGGTTTCATTGGTTACGGTTTTCACCACATTCGGACCCGTAACGAACATATAACTGGTATCTTCAACCATCATGGTAAAATCAGTCATGGCTGGAGAATACACGGCACCACCGGCACAGGGTCCCATAACAGCAGAGATTTGCGGAATCACACCGCTGGCTTGTACGTTTCTGTAAAAAATATCAGCATAACCACCCAAAGAACGAACACCTTCCTGAATACGTGCTCCACCAGAATCATTCAGTCCAATCATGGGCGCTCCCATTTTGACCGCCATATCCATAACTTTACAGATTTTCTCAGCATGAGTTTCGGATAACGAACCACCAAAAACCGTAAAATCCTGAGCGAAAATATAAACCAATCTACCATTTATGGTTCCGTATCCGGTAATGACTCCATCCCCGTAATACAGTTCTTTTTCCATTCCAAAATCAGATGTTCGGTGCGTCACCAACATCCCTATTTCTTCAAAAGAACCTTCGTCCATCAAATAATTGACACGTTCTCTTGCCGTCAGTTTTTTATTCGAATGTTGTTTTGCTATTCTGTTTTTACCTCCACCTAAATGAGCTTCGGCAATTTTATGATTTAATGTATCAATTTTGTCTTTCATACTATTCTTTTTTTAACCGCTAATCCGCTAATTTTTTTTTTAAAATCATTGTTTAATTTAGTAAGCGTACGATTTTTTGATCTTCAAAATATTGTTTCAAAGCGACCTTCGCAGCGATTTCGGCTTCTTGCGCTATTTGATTTTTTAACATTGCGGCACTGTAGTAATTCTTTACAAAATGCGTGTCAAATTTTCCGGAACGAAACGCCTCATGTTCAAAAACAAATTTCCCAAAAGGCAATGTTGTCTGCACGCCTTCCACATGATAATCTTCAATGGCCTTAATCATAATTTGAATCGCTTCCTCGCGAGTTTCTCCATATGTGATTAATTTGGCCAACATTGGATCATAATAAATAGGAATATCCATACCTTGCTCAAAACCGTTATCCACACGAATTCCTTCGCCAACAGGCAATTGATAGACATCCAAATGACCCACACTAGGCAAGAAATCATTCATAGGATCTTCGGCATACACACGCAATTCCATCGCGTGTCCTTTTATTTTCAAGTCTTCTTGTTTAATTGCTAATTCTTCACCTCTGGCCACTCTGATTTGGAGTTCGACCAAATCGGTACCGGTAATCCATTCCGTAACTGGATGTTCCACCTGCAAACGCGTATTCATTTCTAAGAAGTAGAAATTGTTATTTTCGTCCAATAAAAACTCTACAGTTCCAGCTCCTAAATAATCACAGGATTTAGCTACTAAAACGGCTGCTTCACCCATTTTTTTGCGTAATTCTGGTGTTAAAACCGAAGAAGGTGCTTCTTCTATTACTTTTTGATGACGACGCTGGATGCTGCATTCTCTTTCGAATAAATACAGTACATTACCGTGACTGTCTGCCATAACTTGGATTTCGATATGTCTTGGTGAACCCACATATTTTTCGATAAAAACGGAACCATCTCCGAAAGCAGCAATCGCTTCACTAATAGCGCGATCCATTTGAGATTCAAAATCAGCTTCGCTTTCTACCACACGCATTCCTTTTCCTCCACCACCTGCTGAAGCTTTAATCAGTATTGGAAAACCAACTTCCTTGGCAATGACTTTTGCTTTTTCAACATCCGTAATGGCTTCATCAAAACCGGGAACCATTGGAATATTGTATTGCTTAACGGCATCTTTCGCCGCTAATTTACTTCCCATGATTTTTATCGCTTTTGACTTTGGACCAATAAAAATGATGTTGTTTTTTTCGGCTTCTTCAGCAAAATCTGCATTTTCACTCAGGAAACCATAACCGGGATGAATAGCATCCACGTTTAAAGATTTAGCAACCTCTATGATTTTACTTCCTAACAAATACGATTGACTCGAAGGGGCGCCTCCAATCCAAACGGCTTCATCTGCAAATTTTACGTGCGGTGCATTTCTGTCGGCAGTTGAATACACTGCTACGGTTTTTATGCCCATTTTTTGTGCGGTTTTCATCACCCTGATAGCGATTTCCCCTCTATTGGCAACTAGTATTTTTTTCATATTTTAAATAGATAAAAGAAGTGAGACCGCTTCGCTAATAGAATCAAGATAAATTATATCTAACTATTTTCTTGGTTCTTTCTTCTTACTTCTTACTTTTTCTCGTTACTCGAATTCAATTAACAACTGTCCTTTATCAACAGCATCTCCCATCGCAACCGAAATCGATTTGATAATACCATCGCGCGGAGAAAGGAAACTATTTTCCATTTTCATCGCTCCCAGAATAATTAAATTATCGTTTTCTTTTACCTCCTGCCCCACCACAACACTGATTTCCAGAATCAATCCGGGCATAGGTGCTTTGATAAAATTGACTTGTTTGGCAAGTCCTGTTTCGAATCCCATTTCTTTGATTAAAATATCCAAAGGATTTGAAATAGCAACGGTATACGTGTTGTTGTTTACCTTGACGGTGTAGTTTTTTTGAAGAAAATCAGAAGCGATGATTTCCGCTTGAAAAGGAGTGTTTTCGTGTAAAACATGGAATTTATTCGTTTCCACACGCACTGCATCCAGTTGTGAAACACTTTCCTTTTCCAAATCAAAATGAAAAGTGTCGTTTACATTAACTTTATAACCAATACTCATTTGTTTCTATTTTAGAATCGTAAAAATAAGTAAAAGAAAACGTTTTCGTAAACCTAAAATTAAATTTTATGCTAAATAGATATAGTTATATGAAATAAATTTATAAGACTAATAATCCAAACTCTCTAAGACTTTTAATAGGTTTTGAGTACCAAAATAATTCAAAGTCTTCTAAATGCGATTCAAAATCAGCTTTAACTTCCTGAAAAGTGGAGATTTTAGCGTTAGAAACGGAGATTTTCAAAAGCATTTCTACCAACCATTCTCCTTCATTTTTATTAGTTTGAATATTGAAACTTTCTCTTTTATCATGAAAAGTCAAAGTCATCATCTCCCAGGAATTTCCTTTTTTGGATTTCGTGAAATGTTCCACAAATGGTTTTCCACCTAACCAAACGATTTTGGCTGTAGGCTTGATGTTGAAATCCTCGTCTTCTTGTAAAGCGTCAAAAATAAAATCAGGTGAAATTTTAGTCTTTGGAATTTTAAATTCGAACCAATCCTGCAGTTCATAATCAAAACATATTCCGTGCATGAAATTGAACAAGGATTTCTTGAGTCCAAAACTGAATTTATCATGATCGATTCCTGTTGAGTCGGTATAATTAATATCGTTATTAGCAAAAGTTCCAATTGCTTCGGTTTCTTTTATCACACCAAATCTCTCTGGATACAAGCCTACTGGACTGTGCGCAGTCATCGCAAACTGATGCCAAAATCCGGATTGCAAAACGCCTACCTCAAATAATTGACGCACCATTTCGAGACTGTCTATCGTTTCCTGAATGGTTTGTGTAGGATAACCGTACATCAAATACGCATGAATCATTACGCCTGCTTCGGTAAAATTTCGAGTAACTTTTGCAACTTGTTCCACTGTTACGCCTTTGTCAATTAGTTTCAATAAGCGATCCGAAGCCACTTCCAGTCCACCAGAAACGGCGATACAACCGGAAGCTTTTAGAAGCAAACACAAATCTTTTGTAAAACTTTTTTCGAATCGAATGTTCGTCCACCAAGTAACCGCTAATTTCCTTCGAAGGATTTCGAGAGCTAGAGCGCGCATCAAAGCCGGAGGTGCCGCTTCATCTACAAAATGAAATCCATTCTCGCCTGTTTTGGCAATCATTTCTTCCATTCGATCACACAATAAATTGGCAGCAACGGGTTCATACAATTTAATATAATCTAATGAAATATCACAAAATGTACATTTACCCCAATAGCAACCGTGCGCCATGGTGAGTTTGTTCCAGCGGCCATCACTCCACATTCGGTGCATAGGATTCACAATTTCGATAACCGAAATGTATTTATCCAAAAGCAAATCCGAATAATCGGGAGTTCCCACTTGCGATTGTTTATAATCGTGTTTTACGGAATTATTTTTATAAACTACTTCCGTGCCTTCCAGCAGAAAAGTTCGTTTATAGGAATTATAATCTTTATTTTCAATATTGGAAATTAATTCTTCAATTGGCATTTCGCCATCATCCAACGTAATAAAATCGAAAAACTCAAAAACGCGAGCATCCGAAAGCGAACGCAATTCGGTATTTGGAAAACCACCTCCCATTGAAATCTTAATGCTCGGATAATACTTTTTGACCCATTGCGCAGAACGAAAAGCAGAATATAAATTCCCCGGAAACGGAACTGAAATCAAAAATAATGTAGGTTGAATGGTTTCGATTCGTTCTTTTAAAATAGAAAGAAGAATGGTATCAATATACGTTGGCTCTTGTTGTAAGGCTTCGTACAATTCGTCAAAAGAATTAGCACTTCGTCCCAAACGTTCTGCATAGCGGCTAAAACCAAAATTAGAATCGACACATTCCACAATAAAATCAGAAATATCTTCGAGATACAAAGTCGCTAAATGCTTCGCTTTATCCTGTGTTCCCATAGTTCCAAAAGCCCAATCCAATTCTTCCAATTGTGCAAACCGAGACGCTTCCGGCAAGAAATATTCCTGACAAATTTGAAGCGCTAATGTTGGGTTTTTCCCTTGAAGGAAAGCAATAACAGGATCTATAGTTTTAAGGTATTCATCTTGCAAGGCGAGAATCCTCTTGGAATTATCTGAAATGGTATGATTTGGAACTTTAAACTTTAAACCTCCAACTTCAAACAAATTTTGCAAACCTTCTTTCGAAAACAATTTCAAAATCACTTCGATTCCCAAATCTGCTTGAACAGACTCAATGTTTTTGGTATTCAGAAACCCTTTGATATATGCAGTTGCAGGATACGGTGTATTCAGTTGGGTAAAAGGCGGCGTGATTACAAATAATTTGGTTTTCAAAAGAAATAAGTTTGATGCAAAAATAAGGGATAATTCTGTTCTTTTTAGGAAAAGATTTTTGAGATGCCATTTCTATTTTTAATGTTTGATCGTTGGATGGATTGTGTAGATATTTAATTAGATTTGTCAGGCTATAAATCTTACTTATGAAGCGAATTTTACTTTTTTTATTTTTCATATTTTCTTCCGCGATTTACTCTCAATACACTTTAATTCCTGATCAAAATTTCGAATGGTTTTTGATTCGTCAAGGTTATGACAGTGGTCCTTTTGATGGGAAAGTATTAACTTCAAATATAAATACAGTTACTAAATTGGACTTTTACACTGGAGGGCAAAATTTTATTGTTAGCCTTAAAGGAATAGAAGATTTCACGGAATTAACGGAATTATCTATTACTGATGGCAGCTTGTTTACGAGTTTAGATGTTTCAAAAAATTTAGCTTTAACAAAATTAATTTGTTCCTCCAATAGATTATCAAGTTTAGATATTTCCAAAAATATTGCTTTAATAGAATTAAACTGTAGCTTCAACAGCATAACTAGTTTAGATATTACAAAAAATACGAAACTAAAATACTTATCGGCTTCGAATAACCAATTAAATAGTTTAAACCTAACAAACTGCCCCTTATTAGAAACCATACAATTATACAAGAATTCATTAACAGAAATTAATGTCACTAATGCAATTAATTTAAATTTTCTCAGCTGTGGTGAGAATCAATTGACAAATTTAGACGTTACAAAAAACACTATGCTTTCTATTTTTTCCTGCGGGACAAATAAACTTTCAACCTTGGATATTTCGAATAACATACAACTAAAGTCATTTTCGTGCGAATACAATGATTTGATGAATTTAGATTTCACCACTAATACTAAACTAGAGTATTTTAGATGTATAAACAACAAATTACTTAATTTAGATTTCTCTCACAACCCTTTACTGTACGAAATACATTGCTCAAATAATCAATTAACTAACATCAATATTTTTCAAAACACCAACTTATATACATTAATTTGCAACTTTAATAATTTAACTAATTTAGATACTTCAAAAAATACTGCTTTAAACTTTTTAAATTGTGAATACAACCAAATAACAAGTTTAGATGTTTCAAAAAATAATAACTTAGGACTTCTTAGATGTAATAACAACCAACTAACAGTATTAGATTTGAGAAGTTCAGTTAGTTGGACTTGGTGGAATGATTATAATAGCTGGGTAAACAATCCCAACTTAAAGTGTATAAATGTGCCTGATGCATCCTTTTTTAATTATTTTTGGACTGGACGAAAAGATACAACAGCAAACTACATTGATGATATTCCGCCAAAATTTGAGTCTGCGAATCAAACAATTTGTTCTAAGCAAAATCCAACAATAAACGATATTACAGTCGATGGATACGGAGTTAAATGGTTCATTTCTGAAAGCAACTTAATTGAACTTCCATTAAACACTCTTTTAGTTGAAGGTAAAACTTATTATGCTATGAATACAGCAGGAAATTGCGAAGGTCCACAATCTTCTGTCACAATAAGTCTAAAAATAACTACTAGACCCATAGCAGTAACTCCGCAAAATTTATGCAAAATAGCAAACCCAACTTTAGCCAATTTAGAAATTTCAGGGAATAATATAACTTGGTACGACTCTCTTCTTGGAGGAAATCCTATCCCTATTACAACTTCTTTAATGACAGGTTTTTTATACTATGCATCGCAAAGTTCAAATGGTTGCGAAAGTGAAAGAGTACCTGTATTTGTCAATCTTTTAAATATTGTAAAACCTTCAAATTTTCCCCCACAAACCTTCTGTATCCAACAAAACGCGACTTTAAGCGAGATTTCAATTACGGGTCAAAATATAAAATGGTATGATGCTTTAACAAATGGAACTCTTTTATCAAACACAACTCCACTTGAAAACGGAATCACTTATTACGCCTCACAAACTATTAATGGCTGCGAAAGCGAAAGAATTCCTGTCTTAATAAATATTCAAAATACACCTGCACCAACAGGAAACACAAATCAAACGTTTTGTTCCAGTCAAAATCCAACTCTAGAAACTATTGTAATTTCAGGTAATCAGATAAAATGGTATACTTCAGCCGGAATTCTTTTGTCCAATTCAACTTCTTTGCAAGACGGCGTGACTTATTATGCTTCGCAAACAGAAAACAATTGCGAAAGCTCTAATAAATTAGCTGTTACTATTTCGCTAATAAACACTTTACCCGCAAATAATTATGCTGAATTATTTTGTGATGATTTGAATGACAGTTCCGAGAAATTGAATTTATCAGATTATGATTCTAAATTAATTTTAAATACTTCAGGATATAGTTTTTCTTATTATTCGACTTTTTTAGGTGCAGAAAATCAATTGATAAGTAATCAAATCAATAATTTTTCAAATTATACCTTAGCTTTGGGCGACAACAAAATCTACGTTCGTATCAAATCAAATACACCATGCTACGCTATAGTTGAATTAAAACTAACCCTTTTATCAAAACCAAAAATAACAATTCCAGATGTTGTTCCCATTTGTGAAAACAATACAATCACGATTAATGCCGGTTCAGGTTTCGATTCTTATTTATGGTCAAACGGGGCAACAACATCTTCGATACTTGTTACAAATCCAGGAAATTATTCCGTTACAGCTACTAATAACTACAGCCCTATATCTTGCTCGAGTACAAAGAATTTTGAAGTACGAAAATCAAATATTGCCGACATTACTTCGATAGATACACAGGACTGGACCGATAATCAAAACACAATAAGTATTTTTGTAACCGGTGCAGGCGATTTTGAATATTCAATTGATGGTACTCATTTTCAGGACAGCAATCAATTTTATGCATTATATAGTGGTGCTTATACAATACATGTCAGAGACAAAAATGGTTGCGGCACCGCTACAGATGAAGTCTTTTTATTAATGTACCCAAAATACTTCACACCAAACGGTGACGGTTTCAACGACACTTGGAATATTAAATTTTTAGACTTGGAAACCAACTTGTCGATAAAAATATTTGACCGTTACGGAAAATTAATCAAAGAATTAATCCAAAATAACGATTGGAGCGGAACCATGAATGGAAATGAACTTCCATCAGATGATTATTGGTTTATCGCAACCAGAGCAGATGGAAATGAATACAAAGGACATTTTAGTTTAAAACGATAACAAATTATCAAAATTTATGTTCTTTTTTGCTGACCATCAACAATGAAAATAAAGAAATACAAGCCGCTATGGTCAAATAAAACCCAACATAAGTCAAACTATACTGAGTTGCTAACCATATCGCAATCATAGGAGCAAAAGCAGCTCCAATAATTCCTGCCAAATTAAATGCCAAAGAAGTTCCTGAATAACGAACCGTTGTAGGAAACAATTCCGATAAAAAAGTCCCCAAAGGACCATAAGTAAATCCCATCAAAGCCATTCCAACACATAAAAATAAAGTCACAAGAACTGAACTGCCGGAATTCATGAAAAAAGAAAATGCAAAACCAAAAATAGCAATCGCGATTGTGGCGTAAATAAGCATTTTTCTTCTGCCGATACGATCCGCAATTAAAGCTGAAACAGGAATGAAAAGTGCAAAAAACAGTACCGAAAACAATTGCATCAATAGAAAATCTCTTTTGGAATAACCCAAATCAGAAGTTGCCCAGCTAAGTGTAAAAACCGTCATGAGATAAAAAACCAAGAAAGTAGTAATCGCCGCAAATGTTCCAAAAATCAGTTGATTTTTATAAAATTTTAGTAAAGTAAAAAATGGGATATTAACTTCTTCTTTCTCTTTTTTAGCGTTCTCGAAAGCAGGAGTTTCGGTGATTTTTAATCGGATATAAAAACCTACGACAACCAATAATGAACTCGCTATAAACGGAATCCTCCATCCATAATCAAGAAAATCTTCGGAAGTCATTGTATCGGTCAAAATCAAGAAAGTACCACCCGAAAGCAGCAAACCTATTGGTGCTCCAAGTTGCGGAAACATTCCGTACCAAGCTCGCTTATTAGATGGAGCATTTTCTATAGCCAGTAATACCGCTCCTCCCCATTCGCCACCTAAACCAACACCTTGACCAAAGCGACACAACATCAATAATAAAGGAGCTGCAATACCAATGCTGGCATAACTTGGTAAAAAACCAATACAAACTGTTGAAATCCCCATCGTTAATAACGCAATTACTAAGGTGGTTTTACGGCCAATTTTGTCTCCATAATGACCAAAGACCGCAGAACCTAAAGGTCTGGAAAGAAAAGCTATTGAAAATGTCGCAAGGGACAGTAAAACTGAATTAGTACTATCTGTTGAAGGAAAAAACAATTGAGGAAAAACTAAAACTGCAGCATTAGCATAAATATAAAAATCAAAAAATTCTATCGTGGTTCCAATTAAACTGCCAAAAAGAACATGTTTTAATGAGTTTTCATTCGATTGTTTTAAATTATCTTTCATATAATTGTTAATTTTTTTTGATAAAAATGATACTATTTTTCGAAAGTAACAAATATTATAGTTCCAATTATTATTGGTAAATTAGCAACATATAAAACTTCATTATGCCAACCGACTGTATCAGCTATCAGAATTCAGGATATTTCTCTTCTTTGATGAATGATTATTTAGAAAAAAAAACAAACTTACAATCCTTATACAACCGATTTCCAACACTTGAAAACTTTGAAGCACAAATTCAAGAAAAGCAGATAAACTTCAATGAGAACGGTACTAATAAAAGACAAATATTAGTTTCCACATTAGAAAAACAATATTCAAAAGTTGAAACTTCGGTTTTGACCAAACAAAATATTGAAGCTTTAAATACCCCAAATACATTTACTGTTACAACAGGACATCAGTTAAATTTGTTCAGCGGACCTTTATATTTTTTGTATAAAATCATTTCGACCATTAATTTGACAACCGAATTAAAAGAGAAATATCCAACGTGTAATTTTGTGCCCATTTACTGGATGGCGACCGAAGACCATGATTTTGAAGAAATCAATTATTTCAACTTTAAAGGCAAAAAATTCCGTTGGAATAAAGAAAGCACAGGTCCTGTTGGTCGCTTGTCTACTGAAGGTTTAGCTGAATTTCTTGAAGTATATACTTTGGAATTAGGCTCCAGTACAAATGCAGCTACGCTAAAAAAACTGTTTGAAGATTCCTATCTCAATCACGATAATTTAGCCGATGCTACCAGATTTCTGGCTAATGCGCTTTTTAGCGCATGTGGTTTGGTTATTTTGGATGCGGATAATGCTGACTTAAAACGCAACTTTATCCCTTTTATAAAGGAAGAATTGCTGCAACAATCCTCCCATAAATTAGTTTTGGAAACTGCAGAAAAATTAAAAGAATATACCGTTCAAGTGAATCCTCGTGAAATCAATTTGTTTTATATCGAAGATGATGTACGAGAACGCATCATCTTTGAAAATGATAGATACAAAGTAAATCATACAAAAATTGAGTTTTCTGAAACAGAAATTCTAACATTAATAGAAAATCATCCGGAAAAATTCAGTCCTAATGTGATTATGCGTCCATTATATCAGGAAGTGATTTTACCTAATCTTTGCTACATTGGCGGAGGCGGAGAAATTGCCTATTGGTTGGAGCTAAAATCTTTTTTTGCTGCTGCAAAAGTAACTTTTCCAATCCTATTGCTTAGGAATTCTGTACTATTGGCAACCGAAAAGCAAGCTAAAAAAGCAGACAAATTACAATTGAATTGGGCAGATTTATTTTCAAAACAGGCAAATTTAGTAACGACTAAAACCAAAGAATTATCAGATTTCCCAGTCGATTTAACGCATCTAAAAAAACAATTGCAAAAACAATTTCAGGAGCTTTATGATGTAGCGAACAAAACCGACGAGTCTTTCCTTGGAGCTGTAAAAGCGCAAGAAACCAAACAAATAAAAGGATTAGAAAATCTGGAGAAACGTTTGCTGAAAGCACAAAAAAGAAAACTGAGTGATATTTTGCAACGCATCAATGAGTTGCAAAACGAGTTATTCCCGAACCAAAGTCTACAGGAACGACAAACTAATTTTTCGGAATTTTATTTGGAATTTGGTGAAAATCTAATCCCAACATTAGTCAAACAGCTCAAACCATTGGACAATAAATTTGATATTATTGTACTTTAATCAGATAACCGTTATTTGAGTGCCGAATTTGTAAAAATATTCAATAAAAAAATACTATTTTTGCACAAAATTTAAAAAATAAAAGATGGCTACTAATAGAACATTTACAATGATTAAGCCTGATGCTGTTGCTAATGGACACATCGGAAACATACTTGCAATGATTACAAACGCAGGTTTCAAAATCGTTTCTTTGAAATTAACACAATTAACTGTTGCTGATGCACAAGCTTTTTACGAAGTTCACGCTGCAAGACCTTTCTACGGTGAATTAGTTGAATTCATGTCAAGAGGACCAATTGTTGCTGCTATTTTAGAAAAAGATAACGCTGTTGAAGATTTCAGAACTTTAATTGGTGCTACAAACCCAGCTGAAGCTGCTGAAGGAACTATCCGTAAAGCATACGCAACTTCTATTGGAGAAAATGCAGTTCACGGTTCTGATAGCGATGAAAATGCAGCTATCGAAGGTGCTTTCCATTTTGCTGGAAGAGAGCAGTTTTAATATTATTTAAAGTCTCAGTGGCCGTTTTCAGTCACAGAAATGCATAAAAAATCCTGTTTGTTTTACACAAACAGGATTTTTTTTATTCCATATTTATCTAAATAGTTCAGAGCTTTCTCCCGTGAAACTAGGATTTCTTTCTCCAAGATCAATTAGTTTCTCTTTCAAAATCGACTTTAACTGCTCAAAATTACTGTGATAAAAACTAGAAATACTACCTACTCTTTTTCCGTTCTTAAGAATAAAAATAGATTCATAAACACCCCCCTTTGCTGATTCTACTGTGGTTATAAACCCATCTAATGTTTTTAAATCATAGCCTACAGATCTTCCTGCTCCAAAATAACGTTTTACAATTATAGTATTACCATCAATTTCAACTTTATTTGCTCTGGTTCTAAAAACTGCCAGCCAAAAAAAGACGACAAATAATAAAAATAAAAATGGTAAAACCATACCCGCTACCGGAGATGTAGCTGCAAAATAAATACACAAAAGTGGCAATATCGTAATATTTAAAACTAAAAAAATTACTATAAATTTAAATTTAGATTGTACACGCATCTGAACACAAATTTAATTATCGGCTTGTAACAAGTCTATCGTAAAACTACATCTTTCACCACATCACGTCTTAATTCCTCATTAATCATCGCCACGATTTTAGACTTTCCGTGACTTAATTCTTCCCGCAAAACAGACGAAGTTAACTCAACATACAGTGTACTTCCTTTCAACACTACATTATTCGTATAACTGTTCACGCCGTTCCCCATAAGATTTTTCCAAGCGTCTTTCACATCAATTTGATCCATTCCGGGCTGCAGTTTATTCACTTGGATAATTTGTTTCAAAACATCCCCTATCGTACTTTGATTATTTAGTCGTTTTGCCATCGCCCAGTAAATTTATTGGTGTTGCTTTCTTGTAATGATATTCTGTTTTTTCCTTGTTCAACAGTACTAATTCTTCCGCTGATACAGCAATCAACTCCTCACTCCACTTCATATAAGGCGTAGAATAATCTAAAAATACTTTATCATCCGCAAACCGAACCGTTACTTTTTCATACGTATCATTCACAACAAATGTACCGTCTAATTGTGGCATCACTTTCTTCCGAATCCCTTTATTATTCTTTATTTCAAAATAATCATATACTTCATTCATCCCGTATTCCTTATCCTTAATGGAATCAAAAACAACCTTTTCTACTTCCCAATACCCGTTTATTTTCGAAATGTCTTCTGGGGTTATCTTTTGCTGACAAGCCAGAAAAAGAAATGCTATAAAAAGAATGCTAAATGTTTTTTTCATAATACTAATTATTTTTAGGAGCTGTTTCCTGCTTTTCGCTTCAATCTTTTTATCCGCAAAAAAAGCGGCTAAAAAGGATTTTCACTGCAATCAGGGCTAGAAAACTCGGGATAAATCACTTCTATTCTAACTACAAAGTTACTCTTATTAAATTCAAAGAAAACAAAAATAGCGGAAACACATTAAACTATTTTCTATATTTTTGGTCTTAAATGAATTAGAACTAAATTAGTAACCAGATGTCAAAAATAATATATAGTTTCCTCATCGTATTACTTTGTAGCTGCTGCAGTTCCGAGACTGCTGAACCAACTCCTACTCCCACTCCTGAATCACTCTATTTCCCGCCCTTAACTGGTTTAACTTGGGAAACAAAATCTATTGCAAGTTTAGATTGGAAACAATCCGCCGTGCAACCGCTATTGGATTATCTGGCACTCAAAAATTCAAAATCTTTCATCATTCTTGTCAATGGCAGAATCGTAATGGAAAATTATTTCAACGGCCATGACGCTACTGCTTTTTGGTATTGGGCAAGCGCTGGCAAAACGCTTACCTCAACTGTAACAGGAATTGCACAACAAGAAAACCTGATTAACATCAACAATAAAGTTTCGCAGTACATAGGAACCGGTTGGACCAGCTTGCCTTTAGCTAAAGAAAACTTGATTACAAACAAACACTTACTCAACATGACTTCAGGATTAGATGATAGCACGGATGATGTTGATCCAGCAAGTCTTAAATACAAAGCCGATGCAGGAACACGTTGGGCGTACCATAATGTATATGTAAAATTGCAGGATGTGATTGCTCAAGCCAGCGGTCAAACCTGGAATTCCTATTTCAATACCAAATTGAAAGATAAAATAGGAATGGATGGTGCATGGTTTCAATTAGGAAATAATTCCGTATATGGAAGCAATACTCGCTCCATGGCGCGTTTCGGCTTGTTAATCTACAACAAAGGAAAATGGGAAAGCAATACAATAGTAAATGAAAACTATTTCAATGAAGCAACAAACACTTCACAAAATATAAATCTAGGATACGGTTATTTATGGTGGCTGAATGGAAAATCAAGTTATCACTTACCACAAAGCCAATTGCAGTTCAATGGTAGTTTAATACCAACAGCTCCAGCCGATATGTATATGGCATTGGGTAAAAACGATCAAAAAATCTATGTTATTCCAAGCAAGAAAATGGTCGTTATCCGCATGGGAGATGTCGCAAATCCAGACAATCCAACGTTTGCCTTATCTGATTTTGATGAAGTATTGTGGCAAAAAATTAGTGCCCTCTATCAATAATCTATTTAGTTTTAATACGTTTCAAGAACCCTAAAACAAAGAAAACCAAGCCAATCAGTATCAAAAAATAATAAATGGTACTATTTGAATCCCGGACAACATTGGCTAATACAAAAGAAATAATGCTCATTAAATAAAAATAAATTGGAGCTATATTTTTTAAAGAAGAAAAATTCATCAACTAAATATTACTTAAAAAAACTATCTACAAACTCATACTTATTAAAAACCTGAAGATCTTCAATTCCTTCGCCTACACCAATGTATTTTACAGGAATTTGAAATTGATCAGAGATTCCAATCACAACACCACCTTTTGCAGTTCCGTCTAGCTTAGTAACAGCTAAACAAGTAACTTCAGTAGCCGCTGTAAATTGTTTCGCTTGTTCAAAAGCATTCTGACCGGTTGATCCGTCCAAAACCAATAACACATCATGTGGCGCATCACCAACGACTTTTTGCATCACTCGTTTTACTTTGGTCAATTCATTCATTAAATTAATTTTATTGTGCAAACGACCTGCGGTATCAATAATAACAATATCTGCATTTTGAGCCACTGCTGATTGCAATGTATCAAAAGCTACCGAAGCCGGATCACTTCCCATATCCTGACGAACAATAGGAACGCCTACTCTATCCGCCCAAATTTGCAACTGATCGATGGCTGCTGCTCGAAAAGTATCGGCTGCACCCAAAACAACATTATATCCTTGTTTTTTAAATTGATACGCTAATTTACCAATGGTAGTCGTTTTACCAACACCGTTTACCCCAACCACCATTAAAACATAAGGCTTCGTCTGAATTGGAATTAAAAATTCACTGGCTTCACCTGTATTAGTTTCTGATAATAAAGCAGCAATTTCTTCTCTGAGGATTTGATTGAGTTCTTCTATTCCAAGATATTTATCTGAAGCCACACGACTTTCTATTCGTTTAATAATTTTTAAGGTTGTATTCACACCAACATCGGAGGCCACTAAGATTTCCTCTAAATTATCCAGGACTTCATCATCCACTTTTGACTTTCCGGCAACCGCTTTGGTTAACTTCGAAAAGAAATTTGTTTTTGATTTTTCAAGACCTTTGTCTAATGTTTCTTTTTTTTCTGATGAAAATATTCTTTTGAAAAAACTCATTGTATAAATAGTATTAAGAATGAAGTATTTAAGCCCTAAGAACCAATACGTTTTCTAACGGTAAATATAGAAAATAAAAAAGCTACTTCCGAATGAAAGTAGCTTTTCTATGTAATATGAATGTTGATTATTTCTTTTTCAAGAATTCATCAACTGATTCCGGAGTCATAATAGATTCTACGAATGTATATGCACCTGTTTTTGGAGATTTCACCATTTTGATGGCTTTTGACAATCTCTTAGAAGCTGTTTGTAACGATGCTACGGTTTTCTTTGCCATGGTTCAAATGTTATTTAAATTTAAATAAAATTTTCAAATGTTAATCATTTGAGAGTTTTATTAAAACCTTTTATTATTATTTAATTTCTTTGTGAACAGTTACACGTTTCAAGATTGGATTAAATTTTTTAATCTCTAATCTATCTGGTGTATTTTTTTTGTTCTTTGTTGTAATGTATCTTGAAGTTCCTGCAACACCAGTAGTCTTGTGCTCAGTACATTCTAAAATTACCTGGATTCTATTACCTTTCTTTGCCATCTTGCTATTTTTTTATTTTGGAATGGATTATTTAATAAATCCTTCTGACTGCGCTTTTTTCAAAACTGCAGCGATTCCATTTTTATTAATTGTTTTTATCGTAGATGCAGCTACTCTTAGAGTAATCCATCTATCTTCTTCTGGAAGATAAAAACGCTTTTTAACTAAGTTTACAGAAAATTTTCTCTTAGTTTTGTTCATAGCGTGAGAAACGTTATTTCCTACCATCGCTCTTTTACCTGTAAGGTCACAAACTCTTGACATTATACTTATCTTTTATCGTTATTCAAAATCAGGGTGCAAAGAAAAGAAAAATAAACCTATTAACCAACATTATTATCGTACATTTTTTAAAATTTCTTTCTGCAACAGTTCTAAACTTTTAATTACAGCTCTATCTATCACTTTTTCACGGGGTTGCCCAAAATTAAATTCTTCAACAATAATTCTATCTGGCGTAGCCAAAGCAATAAAAACCGTTCCAATTTCCACATTTGAGTCTCCTTTTGATGGTCCTGCATTTCCTGTAGTTGCAATTGCGTAATCTGTTTTCATCATCTTTTTTACATTCAAAGCCATCTCTGAAACCACCTCTTTACTCACCACAGAATATTCATTTATAAGATTTTTAGAAACTCCCAAAACATCAATTTTAGCAGCAGTTGCGTAAGAAACAACACTTCCTTTAAAATATCCAGAAGCTCCTGATACGGATGTTAATATTGACGCAATTTTCCCTCCAGTACAACTCTCTGCAGTCGAAATGGTTTTATTTTGTTTTAAAAGCATTTTACCCACTACTACTTCGATGGTTTCATCATCATCAAAACCAACGATAATATCATGAATTATGGCATCCAGAGAATTTACATTTTCTTCGAGAGCAGCTTCTAATTTTTCTTTATCGATACCACGGGCAGAAAGGCGCAAACGAACTCTTCCCGGTGCAGGCAAATAAGCCAACTTAATAAATGCAGGAAGATTGTTTTCCCAATCTTCAATTCGTTCCGCCACCAGACTTTCGCCCTGTCCATACGTCAGAATTGTTTTATGGATAATGTAAGGGCGTTTGTATTCCCGAACCACTTTTGGAATGATTTCATTTTCTACCAAATATTTCATTTCATAAGGAACTCCCGGAAGCGAAATAAAAACGGTATTTTCCTTTTTCATCCACATTCCTGGCGCAGTACCCACCTGATTGTGAAGCACCGTACATTTTGACGGAACTAATGCCTGATCTTTATTAATTTGTGATGCCGTTCTCTTCATCACGCGCTCTATAAGCTCAATCACATGCTTCTCAACCACTTCATCAATCACTAACTCATCTTCAAAATAATCGCAGAAAGTCTTCTTGGTTACATCATCTTTTGTTGGCCCTAAACCACCAGTGATAATCACTAAATCTACTTTGTTTTGAAGTGCTGCAAACGTATCTAAAATGTGCTTTTTGTCATCACTTATCGAAATCATTTCGTTGATTTCCACACCAATTTTATCTAATGATTTGGCAATAAAACCAGAATTCGTATCGACAATTTGGCCTATTAAAATTTCGTCACCAATGGTAACTATGGTTGCTTTCATTTATTCTATGATGTTTTTTTTGAGATAGCAATCTAAAAAGAAAATGCATAAAATAGCATATTCCGTTTTTTTTGCGTGAGGGCTAAAAGTAAAAATACTCCCCTTTTTTCTGGAGATTACTTCAGCTACTAATTAAATTCATAAGAGTGTGAACTTCGTTTGTACGGATAGCCTGACCACGCTGTGACGATAGTAAAAGCGTGGTCACACCTTGGTATTACAAATCGAAATCTTTTTTTATTTCCTTGATAGCGTCATTAACTTGGTTTTTTACGCTCTTAAAAGTTTCTTTGATATCTTTCTTCTTGCCTTCTGCTTTAGTCCATGCTTCGATTTGAAGAATCTCCTCAAATGCCACATTTAAACCCATTAAATCAAGCGTAGGTTTTATCTTGTGCGCATACGCATAAGCGTGCTTGTGATCTTTCTTTTTTATTCCTTCTTTAATTTGTAGTAAATCATCTGGAACTTCGGTAACAAATAAAGTCAGAATTTCATTTACAAATTCCGGATCGTTGTCTGAAAGTGCGTACACTTTTGAAAGGTTGTAATTTATAGCCATTATTTTTTTATATTCTTAATAATTGTAGTCTTCCTAAAATTCGTTCTAAAATATCATTTAACTAAACATGTTGGACTCATTATTTCGTTTTTCACTAAAACAATAGTGCCAATTAAGCCATAAAAAATTAACAAAAAAACTTTTTATTAGACTTTTACAAACCTATATTCTATGGTTGTATTATTTTTAATTAGCTATAAGACATCTGCCATAACTATTATATATTTTATTATTTATGCCTAAAACCGCTATAATTTATAGTTTTTGTCGGTATCGTAGACATAATCCCATTAATCTAATTCCTGTTTTAAGCAAATATTTTACGATTAAACAGAAATTTTGAATCGAAAACTTTAGCACAACAAGAATCTACCTTCGACTATAGGTGCTTTCTTTTGATTAAAATTAATTAAAAAATAATCTAAAAAAATTGAAGCACAACGTTCTGATGTAAGATTGTGCGTATTATAACACCTTAGAAACAAATAATTAAAACTAATTTAATATTATTAATAGACCTGTTTTACTCTTTTAGATTTATCTGTTATATAAGAAACTAACCACGCAACTTTTCCTTCTCTTGCAAAGTATAATTTTTTATCATTAATATTTGGTAATGCCTCTAAACAAGCTTGAAGGATATTACTACCTGATATTAAATGTTTTTGTGAATACGTTTTTAGAACTGCCTCAACTTCCGTATCAGTTTTTGCCATCTCCTCAAATATTTTGAAGTTGTTTTTTAATAGTGCGTCGTAGTAAATTACGTTCTCTAATTTAAACTCGTTGAAATTCTTTTTCGCAGCCCCATTAACAAGAGTATAAAAAGCCCAAACAGCTCCTCCAGACATAAAGACCTTTTCTTTCTCCAAAACTAAAGGACTAGTCGCATACATTAGGTCTATTTGTTTTCTTAGCACCGGTAAAAAACCAAATGATTTTTCATTATATTCACCCAATGTTAAATCCTTTGTTTTTTTCAATACCGTTTCAGTTAAAGTAACGGTACCATAATTAAGACTTACCGGAAAAAATACAAAAACATTCCCGTTTCTAACATCAACATAACCTCCTTTTGTATTTCCTCCTCCTATGTCTAATACCATAGAATTTATATAATCAACAGGCGGTACACATCCTTTAAGTAACATTTTCGCTTCTGTTTGCGCATCTATAAAATCTAAATCTTTGTTAGTGGAAGTTTTTATCTTATCAATTAATTCATTAGTATTTTTAGCCATAGCCACACCAGATGATCCAACTATAAAAATATTCTCATCCAAAACATTAAACTCTTTTTTTATTTTCATGTAATTTGACAAAACAACTGCGGCAGCGTTATCTATATCTTCTTTCGCTAAATTACCATCGATAGCAATTCCCTTTGCAATCCCAATATTTTCAGTCCAAAATCCCTTAATAACATAGCTGCCTTTTTTGATATTATCTACATCTAAAACTGACATTTTTATTCCTTTACTTCCTATTTCAATTCCAGCAAACAATTGAGCATTGCTAGATAAACTAAACATGACAAAAGTCAATAACATAATTCCTTTTAAAAGAGTGTTTTTCATAATTTTATTTTTGTTTTAACTCATGTATTCCCACATGATTATGAAATATTTCGACAAAAGTAATTTATTTTTTGCAATAATTATTTTTTGAAAAAAAATAAATTAATAAATTTTTAACAAAATTAAAACAATATTTATACCTGATTAACTATATGTCAAATACTAAATTAAAATATTTTTTACTAGAGCTTTGAAACTGACTCTATTCTCACAAAAAAGAATTTAAATATTTATTTGATCCCTATTTCTTAGTTGCATTTTTTACTAACTGTTTTATTTAATAAGTTTGATTTTTGATACAAGATATACTTATAGTACTAATCCTAAGAAGATAATATTAATTCTTTTAATGCTTCCCCTAGATATTTCTAATACAAACAAATTCACCATTTGAATTACAAAATTTGACCCATACAAGCAATTGTATATCTATTTTAGAAAGCATCTGCTGCCTATTTTACTTGTATTCTAAATAGTTGATGCTCTTCTAAAAACCCTTCTAAAACGTCATCTGGTTTTACCGCAGCGACTCCTTCTGGAGTTCCGGTAAAAATAATATCGCCAATTTTTAACGTAAAAAACTGAGAAACATACGAAATAAGCTCATCAATTTTCCAAAGCATAAAACTAGAATTACTCATTTGTACCGTCTTATTATTGTTGGTCAATTTAAAACTAATATTTTCTAGTGAACTAAATTGATTTTTTGGCAAAAAATCACCTATCACCGCCGATCCGTCAAATGCTTTTGCTTTTTCCCATGGCAACCCTTTTGCTTTTAATTTATCCTGTACATCACGAGCGGTAAAATCGATTCCGACACTAATATCATCATAATATTTATGTGCAAATTTAGGCTCAATGTATTTACCCACTTTGCTTATCTTGACAATAATCTCGATTTCGTGGTGCACATCTTCCGAGAATTCCGGGATTACAAACGGGTGTTGTTTCAACAATACAGCCGAATCCGGTTTCATGAAAACCACGGGTTCCGTAGGCCTTTCATTATGCAATTCCTCTATGTGGTTGGTATAATTTCTACCGATGCAGATTATTTTCATTTCTTATTAATTAAAAAATTTAATGATTGAAAGATTCAAAAATTAGCTTAATTTATTATTTAGTTTTCGAAGTTTAATCGCCGTTAAAACTTTCTTGGTATACAATGGAAAATCAGCGTTTTGAATCCAACTGAAATAACCGGGCTCTGTTTCCAGAATTTTATCCACTTTTACTCCTTTGTGTTTTCCAAAAGTAAAAATTTCTTCATTGTCTTTGTCAAAAGCAATCATTCCTGCAAAATCAGCAATTTTTTTTCGGGTTGTAAATTCTGACAATGATTTCATGTCGTTTTCCAGTTCCGGATAACGGTCCAGTTGCGCTTTCAAAATTTCATAAGTCGCCATCGTATCAGCTTCTGCAGAATGTGCATTTTCAAGCGTTTTTCCGCAATAGAACTTATGTGCCGCACCTAATGTTCGTTCTTCCATTTTATGAAAAACAGTTTGCACATCTACTGAAACTCTGTTTTTCATGTCAAAATCTACTCCGGCACGTAGCATTTCTTCGGCCAATAACGGAATATCAAAACGATCTGAATTAAATCCAGCCAAATCACTGTCTTTAATCATATTGTAAACTTGCGCCGCCAATTCATTGAAAGTAGGTTCATTTGCTACTTTTTCATCGGTGATACCATGAACAGCAGTAGTTTGAGCGGGAATTGGAATCGTAGGATTCACTAACCAGGTTTTGCTTTCTTTATTTCCGTTTGGAAAAACTTTGAATATTGAGATTTCTACAATTCTATCTTTCCCGATGTCAATTCCTGTGGTTTCAAGATCGAAAAAGCAAATTGGTTTATTGAGTTTAAGTTCCATTTTTATATTTTGTGTGGATACAAATATAGAAATTTGGGTTTAATTTCGTTTAAAGTTCAACGTTTAAAGTTCCATAAAACCTCAAAAAAAGAAAACCCGATTGATTTTTAAAAATCAATCGGGTTTATATTGTAATTATGAACTTTTAAACATCCCTGTTTACATCAAAAGCTTCTAAATATTCAGCAACTCTTTTCACAAAACTACCTCCTAAAGCTCCATCTACAACTCTATGGTCATAACTGTGCGACAAGAACATTTTCTGACGAATCCCGATAAAATCTCCTTCCGGAGTTTCAATTACGGCCGGCATTTTACGGATTGCTCCAAGAGCAAGAATCCCAACTTGCGGCTGATTCAAAATCGGCGTTCCAAAAACACTTCCAAAGGTCCCCACATTCGTAACTGTGTAGGTTCCGCCTTGTGTGTCGTCCGGTTTTAGTTTCCCCGCTTTCGCGCGACCACCTAAATCGTTTACCGCTTTGGCCATTCCTACTAAATTCAATTGATCCGCGTTTTTAATAACGGGAACAATCAAATTTCCGTTTGGTAACGAAGCCGCCATTCCAAGATTGATATTTTTCTTCTTGATGATATAATCACCATCAACAGAAATGTTCATTCCAGGATAATCTTTCAGTGCTTTCGCAACTGCTTCCATGAAAATTGGCGTGTACGTCAATTTCTCACCTTCTCTTTTTTCGAAAGTATTTTTATTTTTCTCTCTCCATTTCACAATATTTGTCACATCGACTTCAATAAATGATTGTACGTGTGCCGAAGTTTGTACCGAAGCAACCATGTAACCCGCAATTAGCTTGCGCATTCTGTCCATTTCAATAATTTCATCACCTCCACTTACAGATACCGGAGCTGCTTTTTGTGCTACTGGAACTGCTACTGGTTTTTGAACTGCTGCCACCGGAGCCGCAACTACAGGTTGGCTTGCTCTATTTTTTACGTAGTCTAAAATATCATTTTTAGTTACTCTTCCTTCTTTTCCTGTTCCTGAAATTGATGCTAATTCAGCAACAGAAACCCCTTCTTCTTTGGCAATATTTTTAACCAATGGTGATAAGAATTTTTCAGAATCAGAGAAATCTACCGGAGCTGCAACACTTTCTTTGGCGGCATCCACTGTTTTTGTCACTTCAGCAATAACCTCAGGAGCAACCGCTTCTTTCACAATTGACACCAGTTCTCCACCTTCGGTTTCAATAATTGCAATCGTTTGACCAACCTGAACCAAATCGTCTTTACCGAACAATTGTTCCACTAAAATCCCCGAAACTTCACTTGGCACTTCACTGTCTACTTTATCAGTAGCAATTTCAAGTACAGCTTCGTCCGCTTCAATTTTGTCTCCAACTTCTTTTAACCAGTTTGTAATGGTTGCTTCAGCAACGCTTTCTCCCATTTTTGGAAGTTTTAATTCAAATCTTGCCATATTGTTAACCTAAAAGGTGATATTGATTTTCAGTTTGCGAAATTACTAAATATTTCAAATATAAATTACATTAAATGTAATTTTTTACTCTATTTCTATAATCTCACCTCTCTCGTTACTATTGTTACTTCCTATTAAAAAATTAGCGGTTTTAGGTAGAATTTTAAAGGTAATCCCTTTATTTCTTGACGATTCGAGAATTGCGATACATTCTTTAAAAGAAATGAATTCGTTATCTAAAATAATTTCCACTGCTTTTTTGTTTTTAACAGAAGACGAAATTACCATTTTTTCTGTTTTTAAATCGTGAAACCGAACTTTATTTTGCAAAACCAGATGCAGTTTTTCTACTAATTTTTCGTTAGCCGAATACAGCAGATATGCTTTTGGAACTGTTTTTATGATAGATTTTCCTTGAAACATTTTTACCAAAGAAAAAAATACAATTCCTGCTTTCATAAAAATCGAGAATAAAACGGATCCCGAACCATCGGGACTAAAATGCTTTTTGTAAAAGAAATTCATCGCTTCCTGAAAACGTTTCATATACATTTCATCCTTAATGGTACTTTCTCCTTTATAATGTATTATGGTCGTTTCATGAAAATAATAATTGGATTTTCCTTCTTTCAAAACCCGATACGACAAATCGACATCATCGGAATACATGAAACAATCTTCGTCAAATCCGCCAACTCCATGGTATAAATCTCTTCTCATGAACATAAAAGCGCCCACGAGAATGTCTACTTTTCCAGTTTCATTTTCACTTAAATGCTGCGCATAATATTTCCCGAATATTCTAAATTTAGGAACTAATTTATACAAACCCGTAACCTTTGTAAATGCGACCCATGGCGTTGGAACACCACGTTTGCTTTCTGGTAGAAAATTCCCGGCTCCATCAATGAGTTTACAACCCAAAATCCCAAAATCCGATTGTTTTTGGGCGAAAGCCAATACTTTTGTAAACGTATCTTCGGCAACAACGGTATCGGGATTCAGAATACAAATGTATTCGCCTTGAGCTTGAGCAACTCCTATATTATTACCTTTTGGAAAACCAAGATTTTCATTGTTTTGAATGAGTTTTACGTTTGGAAAACGTTGTTTCATCATTTCACAACTGTCGTCTTGCGAATTATTATCAATTACAATAATTTCTCCGTCAATGGTTTCTAAAGCATTTTGAACACTTAAAACACATTGCTCCAGAAAGAAACGGACATTATAATTGAGAATGATGACGGATAGTTGCATTCTTCAAAGATATATTTTAAGATGTAAAGACACAAAAACATATTTCCTTTTAGCGCCGATAAAGCCTATATCCTTTGAGAGGAACGAACAAAGATAAAGGCGTAAGCGGGAACGATACCTGTAAATAATCACAATCCCGACACTTCCAGACGCTCCAGATTCAGATTTTAATCGATAGAATCCATTACTTTTGAAAAACATTAACGCTTATATATATTTATTGCATTGAAAAAGATATTCTTATTAGTTCTCTTGTTTACCATTTGTACTTCGCATGCTCAAATTTCGGGTTGCACGGATCCGCTTTCTAAAAACTACAATTCTCTTGCAACTATTAATGACGGAAGCTGCGCCTATGTTTCGGTAAAAATAAGGCCAAAATATTCCATTAAGCTAAATGCGCTTTTAAAAGAAACGTCCAGCTTAATACATAGTGATTCGCTTTTATGGACTAGTAATGACAATACGGAAACGGTTCTTTATGGCATGAATACAAAAGGTGTCATTCAAAATAAAATGCAGCTTAAAAATGTCACCAATACCGACTGGGAGGAAATTTCGCAAGACAGCGACTTTATTTATATCGGTGATTTTGGGAACAATCTCACCGGAAACCGGAAAGATTTGCAGATTTTAAGAATTGAAAAAAAATCGCTTAACACAGAGAAACAAAAAATTGATACCCTTTCGTTTTCCTATTCCAATCAAAAGGATTTCAAAACCAACAAAGCGAATGCAACCAATTTTGATTGTGAGGCATTTATTGTTTCGGGGGAAAATATTTACTTGTTTACCAAACAATGGAAAGAGAGAAAAACCAGCGTATACCAGATTCCGAAGATTCCTGGCAAACATATTGCACAACTCAAAGAATCTTATGATGTGGATGGATTAGTAACCTCAGCAACGTTTCTACCCGAAAAAAAGCTACTCGTTTTGGCTGGCTACAGCAGATTTTTATCCCCTTTTGTGTATCTGTTTTACGATTACAATGGTTCGGATTTCTTTTCTGGGAATAAGAGAAAAATCAACATTTCCTTGCCTTTACATCAGGTAGAAGGCATCACTACCCAGGATGGACTTCACTATTATTTAACCAATGAAAATTTCTCCAGAAGACCACTTATTAATATCCCGCAACAGTTGCATCACTTTGATTTAAGTGCTTTTCTGGGCAATTATCTGAAACAATAATTGTTAATGAAACCTTAGATTCAACTAAACTATTGGCAAATCGGTATTTAATAGCTTACTTTTGCAAAAAATTTAGCCTTGTGAATTACCTTTCAGTAGAAAATATCTCGAAATCTTTTGGTGAACGTACGTTGTTTAAAGACATTTCGTTCGGAATTAATAAAGATCAAAAAATTGCCTTCATTGCCAAAAACGGTTCTGGAAAAACGACTATTATGAGTATCATCAATGGTTTGGAAGAATCAGATACTGGTCAAGTAGTCTTAAGAAAAGGCATAAAAATGGCGTTTCTTTCGCAAAACAATAATTTGCAGGAAGAATTAACGATTGAAGAAAGTATTTTCGCGTCGGATAATGAGACTTTGAAAGTGATTGAAGCCTACGAAAAAGCATTAGAAAATCCGGAAGATGAAGAAGCCTACCAAAAAGCTTTTGACGGAATGGATCAGCACAATGCTTGGGATTTTGAAACGCAGTACAAGCAAATTTTGTTCAAACTGAAGTTGGAAGATTTCAAACTGAAAGTAAAAAATCTTTCCGGTGGACAGAAAAAAAGATTGTCACTTGCTATCATTTTGATCAATCGTCCTGATTTATTGATTTTAGATGAACCTACGAATCACTTGGATTTAGAGATGATCGAATGGCTGGAAAGCTATTTTACCAAAGAAAATATTACGTTGTTTATGGTGACGCACGACCGTTTCTTTCTAGAGCGTGTTTGTAATGAAATCATCGAATTAGACAATGGAAAATTATACCAATACAAAGGAAATTACTCGTATTATTTAGAGAAAAAAGAAGAACGTATCGCATCTGAAAATTCAAGTGTGGATAAAGCGCAGAATCTTTTTGTAAAAGAATTGGAATGGATGCGTCGTCAGCCAAAAGCGAGAACAACCAAATCGAAATCGCGTCAAGATGATTTTTATGACATCAAGGAAAAAGCACAAAGTCGCCGTCGCGAAAATAAAGTAGAGCTTGAAATTAATATGGAACGCATGGGAAGCAAGATTATCGAGCTTCACAAAATCTCCAAAAAATTCAAGGATCATGTGATCATGGATAATTTCAGTTTTGACTTTCAACGTGGTGAACGCATTGGAATAATTGGAAAAAACGGAACAGGAAAATCGACTTTCTTGAATTTATTGACCGGAACTTTACCGCTTGATGGTGGAAAAGTAGTGATTGGTGAAACAATAAAAGTAGGTTATTACACCCAAAGCGGAATCAACCCAAAACCGGGTCAGCGTGTAATTGATGTAATTAAGGAATACGGAGAATTTATTCCGTTGATGAAAGGAAAATTGATTTCGGCTTCGCAATTGTTAGAGCGTTTCTTGTTTGATGCTAAAAAACAATATGATTTTGTGGACCGATTGAGTGGTGGAGAATTGAAACGTTTGTACTTGTGTACAGTTTTAATTCAGAATCCGAACTTCCTGATTCTGGATGAGCCGACGAATGATTTGGATATTGTAACACTGAATGTCCTAGAAAGCTTTCTTTTGGACTATCCTGGGTGTTTGGTAGTAGTTTCGCACGATAGGTATTTCATGGATAAAATTGTGGATCACTTATTCATTTTTAGAGGTGATGGTGTGGTGGAAGATTTCCCTGGAAACTATTCTGATTTCAGAGCTTACGAAGACAGTACTGATGTGGCTCAAAAAGAAGAAAACAAAGCCGAAAAGAAAGACTGGAAACAAAACAATCCAACTGGAAACCTGACGTTCAACGAACAAAAAGAATTCCAGAAAACAGAGAAAGAAATCAAGGATTTAGAGATTCAGAAAGTAGCTATCGAACAATTATTCTCAGATGGAAAAATTGGGGAAGCTGACATTGAAAAGAAAGCGAACGAATTGCGAAACATCATCAATAAAATTGAAGAGAAAGAGGAAAGATGGTTTGAGCTTTCTGCGAAGATAGAAGGATAGAATTAGCATTCAGTGTTCAGTTGCAGTTTGCAGCATTGAACATTAATACTATTCAGTTTATACACCCACAACAGAATTTTGATTTTGTTGTGGGTTTGTTTTATAAACTTATTACCTCTACCAGGGAATCGGGTTGTAATCTTTCAAAAACTTACCACACCAATGCTTTCCTGTATTGATTCCGTCAAACAACGGATCCATCACTCGTGCTGCACCATCTACAATATCTAATGGCGGCTGAAAATCTTCTTCTTCCTGTTTTCTTTTGGCTAATTCTGCCGGATCTTCGTCGGTTACCCAACCGGTATCGACCGCATTCATAAAAATCCCATCTTTTGCCAAGGTTCCAGAGGAAGTGTGTGTCAGCATATTCAACGCGGCTTTGGCCATATTGGTGTGCGGATGGCGATCTTCTTTAAAAAACCGATGAAACTTCCCTTCCATTGCTGATACATTGATGATGTGTTTTTTTCCGGTATTGTCTTTCTTCATCACTTCCGAAAGGCGGTTACACAACACAAAAGGTGCGACGGAATTCACCAACTGCACTTCAATCATTTCTGTGGTTTCTATTTGTCCCAATCGCAAGCGCCAACTGTTGGTTTTTCGTAAATCGACTTGTTGCAAATCGGCATCGAGTTCCCCTTCCGGGAAAACTTCATTCGCCACCAAAGCATTATCAAACGAATACGGAATCTGCGATAATTTGGCGGAAGCCCGCAACCCAATTCCAGGTTCTGGTCCGTGCCAAGTCACCGGCATATTTTGATTCGAGGAAGCGCCCGCTGTCAATACTTTTAATTCATCCAAACAATTGGTATGATCCAGCAATAATTCTTGCGCTTGTTTTGGCAAAGAAGCGATGGAACGCTCTTCATTTTCCATCAAATGCGTGTAAAACCCCGCAGGACGTCTCACGGTTTGCGCCGCATTATTAATTAAAATATCCAAACGCTCGTACTTTTGCTCTATGAAATTGCAAAAAATCTCTACACTGGGAATGTGTCGCAAATCCAATCCGTGAATTTTCAAACGATGTCCCCAATCCATAAAATCATCTTCCTTAGAAAAACGCAAAGCGGAATCCACCGGAAAACGAGTCGTTGCAATAACGGTTGCCCCACCACGCAATAGCATCAATGTAATGTGATAGCCAATTTTTAAGCGAGAACCTGTAATAACAGCAATTTGCCCATTGACATCTGCGGTTTGGAAACGTTTGGCATAATTAAAATCTCCACAAACCGTACACATCGTATCATAAAAATGGTGCATTTTAGTAAACTCAGTTTTACACACGTAACAGTTTCTGGGAGTTTCCAGTTCCAATTGTTCTTTGTTCACAAGATCATTGTACGCCAATAATTTTGGCGCCATAAAAATACTCGCTTCGCGCGCATGACGAATTCCTGTTTCCTTTCGGGCAGTTCGGTCGCGTTTTTCCATTTTGCGTTTAGCAGCCTCTTTTCCGTCTTTTTTTCTTCGGGAAAGTTCGTCACGGTCGGGTCTGGAAAACATTCCTGCCGCTTTGATTAAAGCCGTTCGTTGTTCTTTGGGAATATCAAATATTTGGTCGGTATCGGTATTCAATTGTGCCAAAATAGCGATGCATCGGTCAATTTCTTCCGAGCTTATCGCAGTTTTATGTTCTGTTTGTTCAATCATCATCGTAAAAAAGGGCTATTATTCTTGTGCAAATTCCAAGGGCGCAAATATAGCTTTTTTAAAGTCGGAAAGTTTCAAGGTAACACAGCCGAAAATCCAAGCGTGATGATGATCCTATTGCATTTTGACTTTCGGCTATTATCTTACTATCTTCGCGCCTACTTTGCAACTATCTTTATGTTATTCCAAATAAAATCATACTTACAATTCCTTTGGCACTCCAAAAACGAGCACGCAGTTCATTCTCCGTTTGTGTTTAGTTTACTGACGAAATGTTTCTACGACAAAAAATCAAAACCGGAATATGCTGTTTTAAGAAAGTACCGAAACTCGCTTTTAGCAAACTATAATACAATTGAAGTCACTGATTTTGGTGCGGGTTCTAAAGTGTTTAAATCGAATACCAGAAGTATCACTAAGATTGCAAAAATGGCAGGAATTTCCCCAAAACGTGCCGAATTATTATTCAGAATCACTCATTATTTTCAGCCAGACAGTATTTTAGAAATTGGAACTTCATTAGGATTAGCGACTGCTGCCCTTTCTTTAGGGTCCAAAAGCATCGGGAGTAAAGCTAAAATCACAACGCTGGAGGGTTGTCCCAACACAATGGCAATAGCAAAAAGTCAACTACAATTGTTCCAATTTGATAATGTACATCCAATCGTAACCGAATTCAGTAGTTTTCTGGATGACATCCAACTTCAAACTTTAAACTTCCAACTTGTTTATTTTGACGGCAATCACTCCAAGAAAGCAACGCTAGACTATTTCGAATTATTACTGCCTACGATTACTAACGAAACCGTTTGGATATTTGATGATATTCATTGGTCACCAGAAATGAAAGAAGTATGGCATATAATAAAAAAACATCCTAAAGTGACCGTAACTATTGATACGTTTCAATGGGGATTCGTATTTTTCAGAAGAGAGCAACCTAAAGAGCATTTTATAATTAGAATATAACGTAAAAAAAATGACAGCCATTGCTGACTGCCATTTTTAATATAGAATAACCAATTCTTTATTCTTTAGCTCTTTTCATTTCTCCTGATTTAGCTCCCATTCTGTTCAATGTATACATTGGTGCGAATTTTGTTTTTAAACCAGCAATTTTTCTGTTGTCTTCAGATGATAAACCTTCTTTTTCTACAGTATTTTTTCTACTGTCTAATGCTTCATACATCAATTTAATTTCATCCCAGTCTTCACGAGAATATTTATCTTTGTTATCTTCAACGGTATGAACAAATTGTTGGTATACATTATGAATATTAGCTGCATTTACCCAACTAAAGTTCATATCCTCGCCCATTTTTCCTTCACCAAATAAAGCATTTCTCATTTGTTGTTTTGTGTTTGGTGCAGTTGCAGCTACTTCTGCAGCAGCATTTTCAGCTTCAATCTTGGCTTTCAAAGCTTCGTATTTAGCTCTACTTGCATCAAGACGCGCTTGTGCTTCTGTATTGTCTTTCAGGTCCGCAATAGCTGCTTCAGCTTCACCACTTCTTAGTTGGTAAGATGCTTCTATTCCTTCCCAGTTTTCTCTAGCGTCTTCAGCTGTTACATTACCTAATGAATCTACGTACATTACGTAAGTATCCACTTTTTTCTCTGCTTGTGCTGCTTTTTCATCTTTACAAGATGTAAACCCAATAGCGATTACCGCTAATCCTAATGCTAATTTTGTATTTTTCATAATTTTGATTTGATTAATTATTACTAAACAAATGTAAATAACATTACACAATAATCAATATTTAACCAATAATTATATAACTTATTTAAATAATTGTGAAATAAAAAATATAAAAGTGTGAATTATACAAATTGAGATTAAAATTGTGTAAAAAAACAAATGCGTCTTTTATATATAAATAAATACAAATTTCGCGCTTACAAGAAGAACATTCTTAAAGCGTCAAAATTTCAATGTAGATAAAGTGTAACAAATTTAAAAAACGACTACTTATTAATAATTCAAAAGTTTTTGTACTTTTAAAATCTAATTTAATAGCTGCCTGCGCACAGTCGAAGGTCAAAAATCATATATTCTAATGGCAAACCCGCTAATCAAAATAACCAATATCAAACGAGATTTTGTACTTGGAAATGAAATCGTTTATGTTCTTAAAGGCATTGATTTAGAAATAAATAAAGGCGAATATGTAGCATTAATGGGACCTTCAGGATCTGGAAAATCAACTTTAATGAATTTATTAGGCTGCCTGGATACACCAACTTCCGGAAGTTACATTCTGAACGGAAAAGACGTCAGCCAGATGAAAGATGATGAATTAGCGGAAATTCGGAACAAAGAAATTGGATTCGTTTTCCAGACTTTCAACCTTTTACCCCGAACAACTGCGCTAGACAACGTGGCTTTACCCATGATTTATGCCGGTTTCTCAAAATCCGAAAGAAACAAACGCGCCACCGAAGTGCTGGAACAAGTAAATCTTGCCGATAGAATGGATCACCAGCCTAACCAACTTTCAGGAGGTCAACGCCAGCGTGTGGCTATTGCCCGCGCTTTGGTTAACAAACCGTCGATCATCCTTGCCGATGAACCAACCGGAAACTTGGACAGCAAAACTTCGCTTGAAATCATGAAACTTTTTGGAGACATCCACGCCAATGGAAACACTGTGATTCTGGTAACGCACGAGGAAGAAATTGCCGAATACGCGCACAGAGTAATCCGTCTGCGTGACGGACTGATTGAAAGCGACACTACAAAATAATTTTTTTTTCAGGAGCTTATTCCGGCTATCCGTTACAATCTTTTCTTACAAGCTTCCCGCCTACAAAAGGCTGAAAGTTTGTAAAAAAAGGATTTCCACTGTTATCCGGCCTAGGAAATCCAAATTACCATTGCGCTTATAATTCCAAAAAACACCTTTCCAAAAAATGAAAATCGCCATATTAACCTGCGAAAAACTTCCCGACCTAAATCCCGAAGACAAAAAAATAATTCCGGCATTAGCCGAACATAATATAGAAGCCACCGCGGCTATCTGGAGTGACAAAAGCATCAATTGGACTGATTTTGATTATTTAGTCTTTCGCAATACTTGGGACTATTTCGAGAAAGAAACCGAGTTTAAAATTTGGCTCGACCAAATAGAAAAACTGGGAATTAAAACGCTGAACCCTATTGAAATCATCAAGCAAAACATCCATAAGTTCTACTTGCGTGACATGGAGCAGCAAGGAATTACCATTTTGCCAACCGTTTTCATTGACAAAACAAACACTCTTAATCTGGCAGAACTGATTCCAGTACATTGGAAAAAAGCGGTTATAAAACCAGCATTTTCGGCAGGTTCCTATCTTACCGAAGTTTTTGAAAAATCCGAAATTCAAGCACTAAACGAAAAATATAAAAACATCGCGGCTGAGAAAGAGTTGCTTTTACAGGAATTTATGCCCGAAATTCAAACATTGGGAGAAACCTCTTTTATCTTTTTTAATAAAAAATTCTCGCACGCGGTCAATAAAAAACCCATTGATGGTGATTTCAGAGTACAATCACTTTTTGGAGGGAAATATACTTTGGTTCATCCAAGCACTGAAATGATTCAGAAAGCCCAAAAAGTAGTCGATACTTTTCAGGAAGAGCTTTTATACGCCCGTGTAGATGGAATTCTGATTGACAACGAACTTTATCTAATGGAAATTGAATGCATTGAACCCGATCTATATTTCAATTTGAGTGAAAACGCAATGCAGCGATTTGTTGCAGCAATAGTGGAATTAATAGCTTAATTTTATATACCTAAAACAGCATTGATTAACTTTTATGTTTGAATTCATGAGCAGTTAAACGAGTTTAATATCGTACTATTGAATGTATGCACTACCATTAGACATATAAGTCGTCTAAGCATTAAACCTTAAGTGAACTTATTAATATTTAAGTTACATAAGCTCAACTAAAATTAAACTTATATGACTTATATGGTAAAAAAATGCGACATTGTTTTATTCTTATTGCTTAGTTACATTTGCAGCTTGAATTCAATAATTATATTTTAGATTTATGATTTTATTCACAACAATAAATCTGCAATCTAAAATCGTTAATCAACAATCTAAAATCAAAATGAAAGTATATACAAAAACAGGAGACAAAGGAACAACGGCACTTTTTGGCGGAACCAGAGTCCCAAAAGACCATGCCCGCATAGAAAGTTACGGAACCGTTGACGAATTAAATTCTCATATTGGTTTGATTCGCGATCAGGAAATGAATGCACATTACAAAGAAATTCTTATCGAAATACAGGATCGTTTGTTTACTGTTGGCGCTATTTTAGCAACGCCGCCGGAAAAAGAAGTGATGAAAAACGGAGAACTTCGTTTAAAAAACCTAGGAATTATAGAATCAGACATTGAATTATTGGAAAATGAAATTGATGCTATGGAAGAAGCATTACCGCCAATGACTCATTTTGTACTTCCGGGCGGACATACTACCGTGTCATATTGTCATATTGCACGCTGTGTTTGTCGCAGAGCAGAGCGCTTAGCAGTACATTTAAACCATAATGAACCCGTTGCTGAAATCGCAATCAAGTACTTAAACCGACTTTCTGACTACCTTTTTGTGTTGGCACGAAAGTTGTCTCATGACTTGAAAGCTGCCGAAGTTCAATGGATTCCGAGGAAGTAGTTGGTAGTTTTCAGTCCCAGTTTTTAGTACGAAAACTTTAAACTTTAAACCTGAAACTTTAAACTAAATAAAACGTTCTTAACTTTAACTAAAAATAAATCATTTTTTACTTGTATTTTTCAGTAAAAAATTTATTTTTGCACAAAACTAAATCGACAACAGATGTATTGGACATTAGAATTAGCATCCTATTTAAGTGATGCCCCGTGGCCTGCTAACAAAGACGAACTTATTGACTACGCTATTAGAGCAGGAGCTCCATTAGAAGTAGTAGAAAACCTTCAATCTATCGAGGATGAAGGCGAGATATATGAATCAATGGAAGAAATATGGCCAGATTATCCTACGGACGAAGATTATCTTTGGAATGAGGATGAATATTAAAAGGTAAACCAATAAAAAAGTCTCAAAAGAGGCTTTTTTTTGGTTTAAATTTACAGAATTACACAATTAGAAATAAAAAAATATCATGAGTTTCATAAACAGTATTATTAAAGTCTTTGTTGGCGATAAGTCACAAAAAGATGTCAAAGCTTTACAACCTTATCTCAACAAAATAAAAACTTTCGAGGAACCACTCAAGGCATTATCACATGATGAACTTAGAGGGAGAACGAACTTTTTTAAAGACACAATAAAACAAGCTCGTTCAGAAAAAGATGCGAAAATCGCAGCACTGAAACAAGAGGTGGAAAGCATTGTAGATATTGATCAAAGAGAAGATATTTACGTAGCCATTGACGCTCTTGAAAAAGAGGCCTACGATATCTCCGAAAAAACATTAATGGAAATTCTTCCGGAAGCTTTTGCAGTGGTAAAAGAAACAGCAAGACGTTTCAAAGACAACACGCAAATAGTAGTAACGGCAACTCCAAAAGACCGTGAATTATCCGCAACAAAAAGCTACATTACTTTAGATGGTGATACTGCCATCTGGGCGAATTCATGGAGTGCCGCAGGGAAACAAATTACTTGGGACATGATTCACTATGACGTACAATTAATTGGCGGAATGGTTTTACATGAAGGAAAAGTAGCTGAAATGCAAACAGGTGAAGGAAAAACTTTAGTGGCAACTTTACCGCTTTACTTAAATGCATTGACTGGAAACGGTGTGCATTTGGTAACTGTAAATGATTATTTGGCAAAAAGGGATAGTACCTGGAAAGCACCTTTATTCGAATTTCACGGGATGACTGTGGAATGTATTGACAATTACCAACCAAGTTCAGAAGGAAGAAAAAAAGCATACGACGCCGATATCACTTACGGAACCAATAATGAATTTGGTTTTGATTATTTGAGAGATAATATGGCGCATTCGCCTGCCGATTTAGTACAAAGAAAACACAATTATGCTATTGTCGATGAGGTCGATTCTGTATTAATTGATGACGCCAGAACTCCATTGATTATTTCAGGTCCGGTTCCACAAGGAGATCGTCATGAATTCATGGAAATGAAACCAAAAATTGAAAACTTAGTAAGTTTACAACGTCAATTAGCAAACGGTTTCTTATCTGAAGCTAAAAAGTTAATTAAAGAAGGAAAAACTAAAGAAGGTGGTTTCCAATTGTTAAGAGCTTACAGAGCGTTACCAAAAAACAAAGCATTAATTAAATTTTTGAGTGAAGAAGGAATCAAACAATTGCTTCAGAAAACCGAAAATCAATACATGCAGGATAACAAAAGAGAAATGCACAAGATTGATGAGGCATTGTATTTTGTTATTGAAGAAAAAAACAATCAAGTTGAATTGTCAGATAATGGAATTCAATATCTTTCCGGAGATACTGATGCTGACTTTTTTGTACTTCCAGACATTGGAACTGAAATCGCCGCTATCGAAAAGAAAAAATTAGATAAAGACACTGAAGCTGAAGAAAAAGAAAAATTATTTCAGGATTTCGGTGTAAAAAGCGAGCGTATTCACACTTTGACGCAACTTTTGAAAGCCTACGCTTTATTCGAAAAAGATGTTGAATATGTAATCATGGATAACAAAATCATGATTGTAGATGAGCAAACCGGTCGTATCATGGACGGTCGTCGTTATTCTGACGGATTGCACCAAGCGATTGAAGCCAAAGAAAATGTAAAAATCGAAGCTGCCACTCAAACCTTTGCCACCGTTACATTACAGAATTATTTCAGAATGTACAACAAACTGGGAGGAATGACTGGAACAGCCTCTACGGAAGCAGGCGAGTTATGGCAAATATATAAATTAGACGTTGTAGAAATTCCTACGAACAGAGGAATGGCCAGATTAGACAAAGAGGATTTTATTTATAAAACGACTCGTGAAAAATTCAATGCCGTAATCGAAGACGTAACTGAATTATCTAAAGCAGGAAGACCAGTTCTTATTGGTACCACTTCTGTAGAGATTTCAGAATTATTAAGCCGAATGTTGAAAATGAGAGGCGTTGCACACAATGTCTTGAATGCAAAAATGCACAAACAAGAAGCACAAATTGTTGAAGAAGCCGGAAAACCTGGAGTGGTAACTATTGCAACCAACATGGCTGGTCGTGGTACCGATATTAAATTATCTGCCGAAGTGAAAGCTGCTGGTGGATTAGCAATTGTAGGAACGGAACGTCATGATTCGCGTCGTGTAGACCGACAGTTACGTGGTCGTGCAGGACGTCAAGGTGATCCTGGAAGTTCTCAGTTTTATGTTTCTCTTGAAGACAACCTAATGCGTTTGTTTGGTTCTGAAAGAGTGGCTAAAGTGATGGACAGAATGGGATTGCAGGAAGGCGAAGTGATTCAGCATTCTATGATGACTAAATCGATCGAACGTGCTCAGAAAAAAGTAGAAGAAAACAACTTTGGAGTTCGTAAGCGTTTATTGGAATATGATGATGTTATGAATGCACAACGTGAAGTAGTGTACAAACGTCGTCGTCATGCTTTGTTTGGAGAGCGATTGAAATTGGATATTGCCAACATGCTTTATGACACCTGCGAACTTATCATTGGAGAAAACAAAGCGACTAACAATTTCAAAAACTTTGAGTTTGAATTGATTCGTTATTTCTCTATCACATCGCCGGTTACCGAAAGTGAGTTCATGAAGTTGAGCGAAATGGAGTTAACAGGAAAAGTGTATAAAGCAACATTAGACTATTATACAGAGAAAACGGAAAGAAGCGCCAGAGAAGCTTTCCCAATCATAAAAAGTGTTTACGAAGATAAAAACAATCAATTTGAGCGCATCGTTGTTCCGTTTACAGATGGAATAAAATCGTTGAATGTGGTTACTGATTTGAAAACTGCTTACGAATCGCAAGGTGCACAATTAGTGGCTGATTTCGAGAAAAACATCACTTTAGCAATTGTAGATGAAGCTTGGAAAAAACACTTGCGTAAAATGGACGAATTGAAACAATCCGTTCAACTTGCCGTTCACGAACAAAAAGATCCATTACTTATTTACAAACTGGAAGCCTTCAACTTGTTTAGAGCCATGATTGACAATGTAAATAAAGAAGTGATTTCATTCTTGTTCAAAGGGGATTTACCGGCTCAGGAAAACCAACAAATTCAAGAAGCAAAAGAAGTTGCTCCGGTAGAAGATTACACGACTTCAAAAGATGAAATCGTAAGTAGCGAAGCTGCAAACCGTGAGGCTGGAGAAACGCAACAACGTCAAGTTACCGAAACTATCGTGAGAGATATGCCAAAAATCAATCGTAATGATAACGTAACGATTCAAAACGTGGCTAACGGACAAATACAAGAAATGAAATACAAAAAAGCCGAAAGCCTAATCGCTTCAGGACAATGGGTTATCGTGAACTAATAACCGTTTCAATTCCTTACTATTACATTCCCCAATTACGAAAGTAGTTGGGGAATTTTTTTGTGCCTTATTTTCAGAAGCTATTCCCGCCTTACGCTGCAAGCTATTTGGTTTCAAACCCTTTTTCTAGCCGCTCGCAGGAGCTTCTTTTAGTCGCTCTGCCACCACCAGAAAAAAGTGATTTTCAACCGGCATAGGCTTTCCACTGCTATCGGGGCTAGGGATTTTGCGGTAAACAACTCTGTTTACGGTTTCCCGTAAAAATCCTGAAAGCAAAGAATATATCTTTGAAAATAAATGAAGTACTATTTTATTTTATAAGTATTTTCAGCGATTTATTTATATATTTGAAAATAAATGAAAGATGACTTTTATTAGGTCTATCTTCCCAATTATATAGGTATAACACCGATAGTGTCATACCTATAAACAAGTTAGTAGCAAACCTACATCAAAAAGAAAGAAAATATTTACGTTTAAATTATATATATTTGATGTCTAATCAGAAAAATGATGAATTCAATAGAAAAGTCTAATGGTTTGCAGTTTCACTATTATTTTAAAGATAGTAGTCATTCGATAAATTCACTCTTAAGAAATGAATGCGAAAAAGAATTACTCTATATTTTTAAGGAAATATCGGAAACACTTGGACTTCAGCTTGAATTAGAAACCTTACCTGCGGAAGAAGGCGGATTTAAAGAAACCTGGAAGTTTCTTGGAAAAAATTCTGCTCAAATAAGTTTGGTAGTTGCAATTGCAGCAATAGTGATATCTCGATTCCCAATAGAAAATAAAGAGTTAACTTCACTTCAAATTGAAAATTTGAAATTAGATAATGAATTAAAAAGAAAAGAACTTGAAAAATTGAATCTCGAATTCTTGCAAGATGATGAAGAAATTAGCCAAGAAACTCTTATTGATTCAGTGGAAATTGTAAATAAGAATTATAAAGTTTCTTGGCGTAAATCAAATCTATATAAGAAATTAAATAATTATCAAAAAGTAGAATACATTGACGTTTTACGACTGCAGGATGAAAAGCCAGTCGGTACACCACGAAAAGTACACAAAAATGAATTTTCTAAATTCATTTTACGATCTGATGAACTTCCAAAACTTGAATTAGAAAATGTTAAAATCGATGTTATATCTCCTGCTATAAAGCGAGGTAAATTTAGATGGAAAGGTTTTTATGACAATAGTATTATAAACTTCCTTATGAATGATTATGATTTCAGCAATAAAGTTATAAATGGACAAATACACTTTTCAAATCGATACTCAATTGAAGTCGAAATGGATCAAGAAAGAAAAATTAATCAAGATGGTAATATAATAGTTACTAATTCGACTGTATCTAAAGTTAACGCATCTATTGAAGGAGAAACAAGAATTGAATACTAATTTGCTAAAAATCAGGACACTAACAGTCATTTTGAGCTAGCTGGAATTTATTGGAATTAACGTTTTGCATCAAGATTTCGTTAAACTGAAAACTTAGCGTTTACGAATTTACGGACATCACAAAGTGGGAAAACGTTAGTGGCAAATTCTGAAAACTAAGCGGACAAATTAGGAACTTTAAAATAATATTTTATGATAATCGTCGGAGTAATTTTAGTAGCGATTTTTATATTTATCTTTTTCTACATTAGAGATAAAAAATTATTAGAAACTGTTACGAAATCTCATCGAGGTACTAAAACTGAAAGAAAATTAGTTTTAAAACTTTTAAAAGCAGGATTTCCGGCACAAACTATTTTTCACGATTTATATCTTAAGAATAGAAACGAAAACTATTCTCAAATTGATTTGGTTCTTGCCACAAAAGTTGGAATAATTGTATTTGAAGTTAAAAAATATAGCGGATGGATTTTTGGAACTGGAAATCAGAATAAATGGACACAAGTTTTAGCTTACGGAAAAGACAAGTATTACTTTTATAATCCAATTCTTCAAAATAAAAAACATGTTGAAAATCTTAAAACAACGCTTACTGATTTTCAAAATATTCAATTTTTTTCAGTCGTAGTATTTTTTGGAGATTGCAAGTTTAGAGATGTTAGTTTTATTCCAAAAAATACTTTTTTAACGAAATCCCCGAGAGTAATGGATGTTGTGAAAAAGATTATCAAAGATAATGAACCTGCAAATTACAAAAGTAAGCGTGATGTTGTAAATATTTTATCGGCAGCAGTCGAGAATGGTAATAGCCATAAAATTACTGAAAAACATATTAAAAATATAAAAGACATGTTAGGTGAAGAACGGATTTTTCAATAAATATAGATTCCCCTGCTCCGCAAAGTATCCCTGAAAACACATAATTTTTCCCTAAATGCTGCGCAAATGTCTCTGACTTTGCGCAATTTTTATAAATGGAGATTGTAGCAAAAACGTCATAAAGTGGCTAACTTTCCAAGGTGTTTTTAGTAAAAAGAACCCCCGCATTCATTACAAATGGATCCTGTATCTTGTTTGAGTTATTTATGAAAAATAAGAAAAAGCAACTTTTTTTTGTAAGCAAAATCTATTATATTTACATGCAACGTTAGAACACTATTAACATTACCAAAAAAAACCATTATGAAAGAATACAAAGTAGAAAGTTTAATTTATTACTCTAAATTGACTTTAGATTCAAAGCACATTGCTAATAACTCTAAAAAAGAAATTCAGCAAAAACTAGATGAATATGCCGCAGAAGGATATAGGTTCACTACATCAACATCAACAAATTTTGGTTCTGCCATTTATATTCATTTGTATTTTGAAAAAGATATTTAATCAAAGTCAGAGAAAAATAATCCCCGCTTCGCAAAACACTTTTGAGAACACATAATTTTTTCCTAAATGCTGCGCAAATGTTTCTGACTTTGCGCAGTTTTAAGAATCTGTGTCCATAGCGAAACGCACTTAATGAAAAGAAAACACTAAATCCCCTTGCAATACAAAAGATCGTGTCCCTAAAAGTTTAAACTACTGCAAACTATTACACACAATAAAGGAGGTAGAACAGCAAATAGCCTCACCTCCTTTATTACGGTACTAAAAAAATACTTTTAAGTAATTTTATAAGAATTCCGTTTTTCGAGTCTCCTACATTTTTACCAATCGTTTTGCAATTAACAAAAGATCCTTTTCATTTATTTCCGGTGGATTTGCCAGAGTGAATAACTGTTGTCCAGGCCTACTCACAAATGCCGTTTGCCAGCCAGCCCAATTAGCCCCAGCAACATCCCAACCATGAGCTGCAATAAGCATACAGTCCTTAGATTCAAATCCCATTTTTCTTGCAGCCCAATTGTAAGCATCATAATGTGGTTTGAATTTACCCACGTCTTCAACACTTAATCGATCATCAAACAAATCATATATACCCGCATTTTTCAATTGGGATTCAACTGCTTTATTGGATGAATTGGTGAAGGAAACTAACGTATACCCCTCTTTTTTCAATAATATCAACGCTTCTTTTACTTCAGGATGCGCTGGTAAAGATAAGATTGGTTTAATTGCTTCGCCAGCTTGCTCATCAGTTATGACAACACCATTATTAAGGCCGACCATCTTAAGCGCTGCTCCTCCTATTTTGCCAAAATCATGATATTGATTTCCTACTGTGGTTACTAATGAATACTGCAACATTGTTGTAAACCAAAGCGATACTAAATCCGGTCTACCTCCTAAAGCATTTCCTATACTTTTTTTCATCGCATTCAGGTCTAATAACGTTTCATTAACATCAAAGAATAAGACCTTTGGACGCTGATATTTTTGCTCTTCCTTTACCCCGATTGAACTCCCTTTTGCAGTAAAAACAAGACTCGGAGCCACAATTCCTAATCCACCCAAAGCTATCGCCTTATTAATAAAATTCCGTCTGCTTTTTTTAAATTCTTTCATTCTTATTTATTTAAATTATATTTTAAAAACATACCTAATAGTATGTTTTTGATTAAAAAAATTATCTTAAAAGATCTATATAGCGCTCTACTGCTAAAAGATAATCCTCTAAAACAACATCATTATTGTACAATTTTCGAATTCCTCTAACGCCTTCAAATGCACTGATTAAAAAAACTGCGACAGAAGAAGTATTTACCTCACTAGCAATCAAGTTATTTGTCTTTGCTTTTTCTAATAGCTGAATTAGTGCCAATTTCCATTCTTCAATAATTTTTTTTAATGCCAATTGATACGCTACTTCACTATCCGAAATTTCATTGATGAGATTATTAATTGGACAACCAGATTGTTTCTCTTCAATTGAAAAATTTTTAATTCGCTCGCAAAAAACAGTTTTCAAAATCGAAAATGGATCTCCTACTTCTAGCAAAGGAAGAATCATATTGTCATAAACTCTACTCTGAATCCTATCACTTATAACCGCAAGACCTAACTCTTTTTTATCTTTAAAATGATGGTAAAAAGCGCCTTTCGTAAGTTTTGTCTCTTTCATCACCTTATCAACACTAATAGCGTGAAAGCCATTTTTATAAAACAATACAAATGCTTTATCGATAATTAATTGTCTGGTCAACTCCGATTTAATTTCTTGTTTCATACTACAAATTTACTAAAACATTACAATTGGTATGTTATTATCTAAAATAAATAACATTACTATAACATTATAAAAAACTATTTCACGTTTTCAGCAAAATACCGTTCTTCAATTCGCTTGATGTCTTTTATGGAATTTTTGGCCCAAGCCAAACGCTTTTCTAAGATTTCATTTTCGGACAAATGCCAATCAATGTTTGAATTGCGCAATCGATTCGTCAAGTTTTGAATAATGATTGCCGCGGAAACGGAGATATTCAGACTTTCAGTGAAACCTACCATCGGGATTTTAAGAAAACCATCGGCACGTTTCAAAATTTCTTCTGATAATCCGTCTCTTTCTGTTCCAAAAAACAAAGCACTGGGTTTTGAGATATCAAAATCTTCCATCAAACAATCATTCTCATGTGGCGTGGTAGCAATGATTTGGTAGCCTTTACTTTTTAACGTATCCAGACAATTCGTAATACTATCGAAGGTATTGATGTCGACCCATTTTTGGGCACCCATCGCAATTTCCTTATCGATACTTTTTCCGTAGCGTTGCTCGATTACGTTCAATTCCTGAATTCCAAAAATCTCGCAGCTGCGCATTACTGCACTCGTATTGTGCATTTGAAAAATATCTTCGACAGCAATCGTAAAATGCTTTGTTCTGTTTTCCAATACTTTCTGAAATTTTTCTTTTCGGTTATCAGTCAGTATATTTTCAAGAAAGGCGAGATACTCTAAATCAATCATTGGGGATTATTTTTTTGCAAAAATAGTAAAAAAGACTAGCTTTATAAGCTAAGAGCATATCCTATAAAAATAAACATATAAGACACATAAGTAATTGAATCGATATATTGTCTTATTTTAAAATATCAAAACCTCAATGATGACTAAAGTTGCTCTAAAAACTTATACGCCATTATTTCAAGCACATTGCTTAAGTTCATATAAACCTATTTTATTTACTTATTTGAACTTATATGACTTATATGTTTATTTTTTTCACAATGCTTTAAAATAAATTTTATGTTCTAAGAAACTTAAACCCTTAAAAAAATTCCATTAAATGAAAAAGAAATTAGTAGTCTTAACTGGAGCAGGAATCAGTGCCGAAAGTGGAATCAAAACTTTTCGTGACAGTGACGGACTTTGGGAAGGTCATAACGTCAATGATGTCGCCACGCCAGAAGGCTGGCATAAAAACCCCGCTTTGGTGCTGGATTTTTATAATCAAAGGCGAAAACAACTCAAAGAAGTAACACCTAATTTGGGTCATCAGATTCTGGCTGAATTAGAGAATGAATTTGAGGTGTATATAATTACTCAAAACGTAGATGACTTACACGAACGCGCTGGTAGCACTAATGTGTTGCATTTGCATGGCGAATTATTAAAAGTGAGAAGCACGAAAAATCCAAATTACATTCTGGATTGGCAGGACGATTTAAATTTTGGCGATTTCGATGACTCTAAAAATCAATTACGCCCGCATATTGTTTGGTTTGGCGAGGAAGTTCCTGCGCTTGATGAAGCCATAACACTTACTCAAAGTGCGGATTATTTTGCGGTGATTGGGACATCCTTACAGGTGTATCCTGCGGCAGGATTAATCGATTTTACGAGTCGGGAAACACCTATTTTTTATATTGATCCAAAGCCGATAAAAATCCCAAATCTAAGAAATCCATTAGAAGTCATTCCTGAAGTGGCTTCAAAAGGTGTTGCTTTTATGAAAGAAAAATTGCTCAATCAATTGCAATGACAATGGCAAAAAATCAATTATAATTGCAATAAAAATATAAACTTATACTCCATAACTTATAACTTATAACTATTTTTGTGCCTTTCGAACAAACAACTATACAATGACTACTTTAAACGAATTGAATGCTATATCGCCAATCGACGGAAGATATAGAAACAAGACTATTTCTCTGGCTCCATTTTTCTCTGAAGAAGCCTTAATCAAATACCGCGTATTGGTTGAAATTGAATATTTCATTGCTTTGTGCGAAGTGCCTTTGCCACAACTTACAACCGTAAACCCCGATGTATTTGAAAGTTTACGCAACATTTATAAAAACTTCTCAACTGAAGATGCGCTTTGGATCAAAGAGACCGAAAAAGTAACCAACCATGATGTAAAAGCGGTGGAATACTTCATCAAAGATGCTTTTGAAAAACTAGGCTTATCCCAATATAAAGAGTTTATCCACTTTGGATTGACATCTCAAGATATTAATAACACGGCGATTCCGCTTTCGACAAAAGAAGCTTTCGAGAAAGTATACATGCCTTCATTGATTACTTTGACTTCAAAATTGAAAGATTTAAGTATCGAATGGGCGGCTATTCCAATGCTTGCGCGTACGCATGGACAACCTGCTTCTCCAACGCGTTTGGGTAAAGAAATTGGTGTTTTTGTAGAGCGTCTAGAAGAGCAAATGCGTTTGTTGTTTAATGTTCCCTTTGCGGCTAAATTTGGTGGTGCAACCGGAAATTACAACGCGCATCACGTGGCGTATCCACAAATTGACTGGAGAAAATTCGGAGGAAAATTTGTAGAGGAAAACCTTGGTTTACACCACTCCTTCCCTACTACACAAATTGAACATTACGATCATTTCGCTGCATTTTTTGATGCATTAAAAAGAATAAATACCATCATCATTGATTTAGACCGAGATATTTGGACGTACGTTTCAATGGAATATTTCAAACAAAAAATCAAAGCGGGAGAAATAGGATCTTCGGCAATGCCACACAAAGTAAACCCTATTGATTTTGAAAACTCAGAAGGAAATTTAGGAATTGCCAATGCAATTTTTGAACATCTTTCGGCTAAATTACCTTTGTCAAGATTACAACGTGATTTAACAGATAGTACGGTTTTGAGAAATATTGGTGTACCAATGGGACATACGTTAATTGCTTTTGAAGCTACTTTGAAAGGATTGAACAAATTGTTATTGAACGAACCAAAATTTCACGAAGATTTAGAAAAAAACTGGGCCGTTGTTGCTGAAGCAATTCAAACCATTTTACGTCGTGAAGGATATCCTAATCCGTATGAAGCGTTGAAAGGATTGACCAGAACCAATGAAGCGATTGATAAAAACGCAATTCATGGTTTTATTGCAACCCTAGATGTTTCGGATGCAATCAAAGCGGAATTGATGCAAATCACTCCAAGCAATTTCTTAGGAATATAGTTTAACAAAATTATTTGATTTTATAAAATCCCGTTGAAAAGGAACACTAAATTCTTTTCAACGGGATTTTTGTTGCTAAAAAAATCATAAAAAGCTGTTTTAAGCATTAATTATACTTTCAAAATTAAAGTTTTTTTATATCTTACCAACATACACAAAACCTTAAAAAACAAATATACGCCTATGGATGCCGCAGAAACAGTAGCAAACGCCTCACACCATTTACAACCTTTAATCAGTGATTTAGGATTAATCCTAATGACCGCCGCGGTGGCCGTTTTGTTATTTAAAAAAATCAAACAACCTTTAGTTCTCGGTTATTTAATAGCTGGATTTTTGGCTGGAAACCATTTTGATTTTTTCCCTTCCATAAAAGACATTAAAAGCGTAGAAGTTTGGGCAGAAATTGGAGTAATCTTTTTATTGTTCAGTTTAGGACTGGAATTCAGTTTTAAAAAACTGATGAAAGTGGGCGGAACAGCATCAATTACCGCTATAACCCAAATTCTTGCAATGGTTTCCATCGGTTATTTAGTAGGTCAATGGATTGGCTGGAAACCTATGGACAGCATATTTTTAGGAGTAATCCTTTCTATTTCTTCTACTACTATTATCCTGAAAACCTTTGACGAACTCGGAGTAAAAACCCAAAAATTTGCTGGAATCGTTATTGGCTCGCTTATTGTCCAGGATTTAGTTGCCATTTTAATGATGGTTTTACTATCAACAATTGCTGTGAGCCAACAGTTTTCAGGAAGTGAATTGTTATTATCTGTTCTAAAATTGATCTTTTTCTTGACGATATGGTTTGTAGGTGGTATCTTTTTTATCCCAACATTACTTAAAAAAGCAAAGAATCTTTTGACGGACGAAATGCTGCTAATCATTTCACTTGCTTTGTGTTTGATGATGGTTATTTTAGCAGCCAATGTCGGTTTTTCTCCTGCTTTAGGCGCATTCATCATGGGTTCTATCATTGCCGAAACGACTCAGGCAGAACATATTGAACATTTAGTTAAACCCGTAAAAGATCTTTTTGGAGCTGTTTTTTTCGTCTCGGTTGGTATGTTGATTAACCCTGATACCTTATACGAATATGCTTTACCTGTCGCTATTTTGACTTTTGTGGTGATTTTGGGACAATCCATCAGTTCTACGATTGGTGCTTTACTTTCAGGACAGCCACTGAAACAATCGGTGCAAACCGGAATGAGTTTATCGCAAATTGGGGAATTCTCTTTTATCATTGCTACTCTAGGAATGACGTTGAATGTAACGAGTGATTTCCTATATCCTATTGTAGTAGCAGTATCAGCAGTAACAACTTTTACCACGCCTTTTATGGTGAAATTCTCCACTCCGTTTTCTGAATATCTCGAGAAAAAATTACCTCGAAAATGGATTAAAAAAATTGAACGCTACAGTGCCAATGCGCAATCTATAAAATTGGTTAGCAACTGGCAGATAGTCGTTCGCGCTTTTCTGACACAAGTAATTATTCATTCTGTCATTATAGTGGCTGTTATTTTACTTTCGTCTAAATTCATTTTACCTTTAGTAAAAGACTCACAATTTGGAAATATATTCGCTGCATTAATTACATTAGTGATAATATCTCCTTTTTTATGGGCACTTTCTTTACGACGCGTTGCTGTAAAAGAAGTGGCCATTTTAAGAGAGGAACGTAAATACCGTGGTCCCATTTTGATGATGATTTTGTTGCGAATGGTGTTGACTCTTTTCTATATTGGATTTTTATTGAATATCTTTTTCTCTCCAATAATTGCATTTATAGCTTTGATAGCAGCGGTTGTTATCTATTTTGTTTTTCCAAAAAAACTAAACGCGCAATACCATAAAATAGAAGACCACTTTCTAAAAAATCTTAATGCCCGAGAAATCAAAAAAGCCATTAGAAGCCGAAGCGATTTAACACCGTGGGACGGTCACATGACCACTTTTGATATTGCTCCAACATCCAATATTGCTGGAAAAACTTTAGAAGAGTTGCGTATTCGGGAGCAACTAGGTATTAATATCGCCTTTATCAAACGTGGAGAAATCATGATTAATATCCCTAATAAAAGCGAACGTTTATTTCCTGGGGATGAAATTTGCGTCATTGGAACAGACAACCAAGTCAAGGAATTTAAATCATATTTGCATCAAAATGAAATAGAAATCCCGGAAAAAGTTGTTGATACCGATATCATCTTAAAACAATTAGAACTTAAGGAAGAAGAATTTATTGGTAAAAATATCCGCGACTCATTATTACGAGAAAAAACAAATGGTTTGATTGTGGGAATTGAAAGAAGTGGAAAACGAATCTTGAATCCAGAGTCCAATATGATTTTAGAAAAAAATGATATTCTTTGGGTCGTAGGAAGTAAAAAATTACTAACCACGTTTTTCAAAAATTAGACACTAAATAAAGTTTCTAAAATTATAATTATAATTCCATTTTGATGGAATAATTGCTTACCAAATATCTTTATAATTAAATCCTGTCAGAATAAAAGTTACGATTTTGTTTTGAGAGGATTTTTTGTTTTTTAACAATAAAAATAAAAAATAGCTTCTGAAAAAATTATAGCATTACAATTAACCAATATTTTATATCTTTCAGTATGTTTTTAAATTCCATACAATTCTAAAAATCAAATAGATAATACGCATTAACTCAAAAAAGAAACAGCAAAAATAATTTTCATGTCAAAAAATAAAATCTTAATCTTATTTTCCCATCCGCTTTTTGAGAAATCACAAGCGAATAAAGCCTTAGTGGAAAATATTCCCATTTCAGAAAACATAACTTTTCATGATTTATATGAGGAATACCCGGATTTTGATATTGATGTAAAAAGGGAACAAACATTGTTGAGTCAGCATAATATTATTATCTGGCATCATCCCATGTACTGGTACAGCTGTCCGCCGTTGATGAAACAATGGATTGACATGGTACTGGAACACAACTGGGCTTATGGTAAAAAAGGTACTGCATTACAGGATAAAATTATTTTTCAGGTAATTACAACTGGTGGTGACAAAGAAAATTATTGCGAAACAGGCAGTGACAGATACACTGTTCTAGAATTATTAGAACCGTTTAACCAAACAGCAAAAGTGTGTAATATGAAGTATTTACCGCCTTTTGTGGTACATGGTACACACAACATGACTAAGGAGGATTATGAAAAAAACGGATTGGTTTACGGTTATTTTCTGGACTATTTAGAAAATAATGATTTAGATACGGATGAAATTTTGCAATACCATTATTTGAACGAGTGGTTTGCTACAATACTAACATAAGATGGATACCAATTTTTTATTACAGGCAATCATTTACTTGTCAGCAGCCGTAATTTGCGTTCCAATTGCTAAAAAATTAGGATTGAGTTCAATTTTGGGCTACTTATTGGCGGGAATCGTAATTGGCCCCTATGTCCTTGGTTTTATTGGACAGGAAGGCCAGGATATTATGCATTTCGCTGAATTTGGTGTGGTAATGATGCTGTTTTTGATAGGCTTAGAACTGGAACCCAACAAGTTTTGGAAAATGCGAAAATTTATTATTGGAATGGGTTCTGGTCAAGTCGCGGGCACCACGCTAATTCTTTTCCTGGGATCCCTTTTATTTATGGATTGGAAATGGGAAACCGCATTAGCAATAGCATTGGCATTAGCTTTATCTTCTACAGCTATTGTATTACAAACTTTAAAGGAAAAAGGATTGTCAAATACGTCTGTGGGACGTTCCTCTTTTGCTGTTTTACTTTTTCAGGATATCGCTGTTATCCCAATTTTAGCTTTTCTGCCGCTTTTGTCAACAGTAAATATAGAAACAACAAATGATGCACCACAATCCTTAATCACTGGCTTTTCCAGTTGGCTGCAAACATTAGTTGTTATAGGAAGTATTTCTACCATATATTTTGCGGGACGTTTTCTATTTGTTCCATTATTGCACATTATTGCAAGAACACGCTTGCAGGAACTGTTTACCGCTTCAGCATTATTATTAGTAGTTGGCGTTTCCTATTCCATGCAATTGGTTGGTTTAAGTCCTGCTTTGGGGGCTTTTATGGCAGGAGTCGTATTGGCTAACTCTGAATTTCGCCATGAATTAGAAGGCGATATCGCACCATTCAAAGGATTACTTTTAGGCTTATTTTTCCTTGGCGTAGGCGCATCGATAAATTTCCAATTGATTATTGAAAATCCACTTTTCATTTTTGCTTTTGGAGCCATCCTGACCCTTGTAAAATTCGCTGTTTTGTTTGTAATAAGTAGATTTCATAAAAAAAATACCGATCAAAATTTATTGTTTGCTTTTGGCTTAAGCCAAGCGGGAGAATTTGGCTTCGTAATTATGAGTTTTTGTATGCAGTTGAATATTGTCCCTAACATATTAGCCAATCAAATAATGGCAGTAATCGCAATGAGTATGGTTGCAACTCCTTTTTTACTTTTAATAAATGAGCGGTTAATTTATCCAAATTCAAGAACTAAAGAAAAAGGAACCGAAATCAAAAAAGATAACGATTTTATAGACGAGGATAGTCCCGTAATTATTGCTGGTTTTGGTCATTTTGGAAGTACAGTTGGACGTTTATTACGAGCCAATAAAGTAAAAACAACCATTCTGGATTATGATTCTGATCGAATTGATTTATTGCGGAAAATGGGTTTCAAAGTGTATTATGGTGATGCAACACGATTAGAGTTATTGAAAGCTGCTGGTTGTGAGAATGCAAAGCTTTTTATTGCTGCCATAGATAATCCAACGGTAAATTTACAAGTGATTGAAACCTTGAAAAAGCACTTTCCAAACTTAAAAATTCTAACTCGTGCCCGAAATAGAAACGATGCGTATGAATTAATCGATCATAAAGTCGAACATATTTACCGGGAAACTTTATATAGTGCGGTTAATATGGGTGTTGATGCATTAGTAGAATTAGGTCATCGAAAATATACTGCTACCAGACAAGGCCAACAATTTATAAAATACGATGAAATTACCACCCGAAAATTAGCCGAAAAACGACATGATAAAATGGCTTATATGATTACCATCAAAGAAGAAATTGAACTGCAGGAACAACTGCTGAAGAGCGATATTTATTCCCAAGTGGCAGCAACAAATCACAGTTGGGACAGCGGGCATTTGAAGAAAAACCTTTCGGAATCCTCAGACTAAAAACTTTTACAAAAGTAAAAAGGCATAATTAAAACCGATAACGGAATTAATTATGCCTTTTTTATTGTTTTAAAAAACTAAAAATTATCTTGAATAATTTGGAGCTTCTTTTGTAATCGTAACATTATGAGGGTGACTTTCATTGATTCCGCTGGCTGTTATGCGAACAAAACGCCCGGTTTCCTGTAAAGTTGGAACATCTTTTGAACCACAATATCCCATTCCGGCACGAAGACCACCAATGAATTGTTGCATACTTTCGTTCAATTCTCCTTTGTAAGGAACACGACCTACAATTCCTTCTGGAACCAGTTTTTTCACATCATCTTCAACATCTTGGAAATAACGGTCTTTTGAACCTTCCTGCATCGCTTCAACAGAACCCATTCCACGATACGATTTGAATTTTCTTCCTTCGAAAATGATAGTTTCACCAGGAGATTCCATTGTTCCTGCTAATAATGAACCTAGCATCACACAGTCAGCACCGGCAGCAATTGCTTTCGGGATATCACCTGTGTAGCGAATTCCACCATCAGCAATTACTGGAACTCCAGTTCCTTTGATAGCTGCAGCCACTTCAAGAACAGCAGAAAATTGAGGGAAACCAACACCAGCAACAATACGAGTCGTACAAATAGAACCTGGACCGATTCCCACTTTCACACCATCTGCTCCATTTTCAACTAAAAACTTAGCTGCTTCCGGAGTTGCAATATTACCTACAATTACATCTATTTGGGGAAATTTGCTTTTTACTTCTTTTAATACATTGACAACACCTTGCGTATGCCCGTGAGCGGTATCAATAATAATGGCATCAACACCAGCGTTCACCAAAGCTTCTGCTCTTTGAACGGCGTCACCTGTAACACCAATCGCTGCAGCAACGCGCAAACGACCGTAAACATCCTTATTGGCAATTGGTTTTTGGGTTAATTTAGTGATGTCTCTAAAAGTAATCAAACCCACTAATTTGTAAGCTGCGTTTACAACAGGTAATTTTTCGATTTTATGGCCTTGCAAAACTACTTCTGCTTGTTCCAGAGAAGTACCTTCAGCAACAGTAACCAAGTTTTCACTGGTCATTACCTCAACAATAGGTCTTGAACTATTTTTTTCGAAACGTAAATCTCTGTTGGTAACGATTCCTTTTAGTATTTGATTTTCATCTACAATTGGAATACCTCCAATACCAAATTCTTTCATGGCGTTTTTGGCATCAGCAACCGTAGAAGTTAATGGCAAAGTAACCGGATCGATAATCATTCCAGACTCTGCACGTTTTACTTTTCTAACTTTCGCAGCTTGTTGCTCGATAGTCATATTTTTATGCAAAACGCCTATTCCTCCTTCTTGAGCCATAGCAATTGCCATAGCACTTTCGGTTACGGTATCCATAGCAGCGGATACAATAGGAACATTTAGCGTTATATTTCTTGAAAATTTTGATTGAATACTCACTTCGCGAGGAAGCACATTTGAGTAGTTAGGAACTAATAGAACATCATCGTAAGTTAATCCTTCACCGATAATCTTAGAGTTGTGTGCGATCATTGCAATTGTAGTTGGAGTTTAATTGCGTGCAAATATAGATAATTTTAAGCAAAAAATTGCTATCATTTTCCAATAAATAATTAAATTGCAGTTCAAAGTCAATTCTTTGGTTCCAAATTACCCCTTGCTTTCCAACCCAGAAAATCCGTTTAATTTATTTTGCTATGACAGAAACCCAACAAGAATTAAAAGGACTTTCAAATGAGGCCGTTTTACTTTCGAGAACGAAAAATGGTTCAAACTCTATAGTGAATCAGGAAAAAAATCAGTTTTTGAAATCCCTGTTCGAAATGGTATTGGAACCTATGTTCCTATTATTACTAACTGCAACAAGCATTTATTTTATTACCGGTGATTACGGAAATGGAATTTTCATGGTTGTAGCAATTGTGTTGGTTTCTACCATTTCATTGTATCAGGAATCCAAAAGCAGAACGGCAATTGAAGCGTTAAAAAAATTATCCCAACCCAAAAGTAAAGTCATTCGCAATGGAGAAATCACTGAAATTCTAAGCGAGGAAATTGTTGTTGGCGACCTCATCCAAACCGAAGAAGGCACCTTTATTCCTGCCGATAGCGTTATTCTTCAATCCAATGATTTTTCAGTAAACGAATCTATTCTTACCGGGGAATCAATGGCTGTTTTTAAAAATGAAACTGCCGAAAATAACACCGTATTTCTTGGAACCATTGTAACTGGTGGTTTGGCAATTTGCGAAGTAACAGCTATTGGCAACAAAACCCAACTAGGAAAAATAGGAAAAAGTCTGGAGGCAATCGTTGAAGAAAAAACTCCGTTGCAAATCCAAATGGGGAATTTTGTCAAAAAAATGTCTCTTGTTGGCTTGGTGATTTTTGTTTTTGTCTGGGTTATCAATTATTACAATTCAAACAATGTTTTAGACAGTCTGTTGAAAGCGCTTACTTTGGCTATGAGCATTATTCCTGAGGAGATTCCAGTAGCATTCACCACATTTATGGCCTTGGGTTCTTGGCGATTAATGAAAATGGGAATCATCGTAAAACAGACAAAAACGGTTGAAACCTTAGGGAGTGCAAACGTAATTTGTACCGACAAAACGGGAACAATCACCGAGAACAAAATGAGTTTGGCGCAATGGTTTACGTTATCTGATAATACTATTAAAGGAAGTAGCAGTGATGAAACTAATAATAATAATAATAATAATAATAATGAGCATGATATAGAATTACTGAGTCTCGCCATGTGGGCCAGCGAACCCATTCCATTTGACGCGATGGAAATTGCATTACACGAAGCGTATTCGAAGTTAAAAATAGCAGATGAACGCCCTAATTTTAAATTAGTTCATGAATATCCATTGGATGGAAAACCACCGATGATGACTCATGTTTTCGAAAATAAAAATGGAACGAGATATATTGCCGCCAAAGGCGCTCCCGAAGCATTGATTGCTACTTCAAATGTAACTGAAAACGAAAAAAAACAAATTCTCTCTGCAATGACAAAAATGGCTTTGCAAGGATATCGCGTATTGGGTGTTGGTTTAGCTGAATTTTCAGGTACTGATTATCCTAAAAAGCAACAGGAATTCTCCTTTATTTTTAAAGGATTGGTGGCGTTTTACGATCCTCCAAAAGCAAATATAAAAGCAGTATTCGAAACTTTTTATAAAGCCGGAATTCAAGTCAAAATAGTTACGGGCGATAATGCAGAAACAACCGCTACAATTGCCAAACAAATTGGCTTCAGAAATGCGGATAAAACGCTAAATGGAGACGAACTAATGGCCATGGACGATGCTACACTTCGAGAAAAAGTAATGGAAACGTCCATTTTTACAAGAATGTTTCCCGAGGCCAAACTCAAAATTATAAAAGCATTAAAAGACAACAATCAAATTGTTGCCATGACTGGTGACGGTGTCAATGACGGACCTGCTTTAAAATCAGCGCACATAGGAATTGCCATGGGAAAAAAGGGAACCGAAATTGCCAAGGAAGCCGCCAACCTGATTCTTATTGACGATGATTTTTCTAAAATGATAGACGCCATTGCAATGGGCAGAAAAATATATAATAATCTAAAAAAAGCCATCCAATACATTATTTCCATCCACATTCCAATCATCATGATTGTCTTTATTCCATTGGCATTGGGCTGGATTTACCCCAATATTTTTTCCCCGGTTCATGTCATCTTTCTGGAGATAATCATGGGACCAACCTGCTCTATAATTTATGAAAATGAACCTATGGAACGTAATTTAATGCTGTTACAACCCAGACCTTTTACCAATACTTTTTTCAAACTTAAAGAAGTTACCATCAGTATAATTCAAGGACTTGTCATTACAGCGGGACTTTTGTTTGTTTACCAATATTGTGTAGCTACAAATTGTTCGGAAAGCGCAACGAGAACAGTAGTTTTTCTAACATTAATTTCATCTAACATTTTTCTGACGCTGACGAATCGTTCTTTCTATTACTCGATATTTACAACATTAAAATACAAAAATAATCTGGTTTTGATGATCATCAGCGTAACCATTCTAATTACAGCTTCGTTATTATTTGTACCATTATTTGCTGCTTTTTTCCAGTTCGAAAGGGTTTCGGGATTCCAAATAGGATTAAGTATTTTAGTGGGTCTTGTTTCGGTGCTTTGGATCGAAATTTACAAAGGATTTAAACGAAGAAAATTCCAATTTTAAACAGCAATTTATTTTTTAGTATTCTTAAAAATAACATTCAGTCCCAGTTGAAAAGAAAGACTATTTGCCTTGGTAACATCGCTGTATTCTAAAAGATTATCGGCAAGAACGTAGAAATTCACAGGTCCAAAATGACTGGATAATCCCAATCCTATATTCTTGTACGAATACGAATCCAATGTGTACGTGGCTTTCATTTGCAATGCCTTGAATATTTTTCTTCGGTAATACGTGGTAAATGCTACTAATGGCGTTCTTGGCGTAGACATCACAAATAACTGGGCACCAACCGCACTTTTATAAGTCGTTTCCGGATCATAATTAAGACAATTACAATCTTCTGGTCTTTCTTCATCAAAGGAATACTGAACCGAAGTATTGAATTTTGCCGGACGCCAAGTTGTGTAATCCGCGTACAAGGTATCCAAAGGAATGGCTTCTTTAAATTCTTGATATCCGCCTCCTGCGGAATTTCCGGAACTGAAATTTGGAATCACACCTTCGTATTTGTAAGTTCCTTTAAAGGTTAAACTCTCCACTTCTTTGCTGTGTTTAATGAAACCTACGTCAATAATACTGGCGGTAACTTGTATGTTTTTCTTTGGATAATAGGTAAAACCGGCATCAAATCCCAAACCTAAATTACCCCCGAGAAGAGCTCTTTTAGTAATATCTTTGGCTACATTTGGCTCATAATCTTGATCATCATATTGAGCAATACCAGAGGTGTTAAGCTGCAATTGAGAATAAATCATCTGTTCATAAACTCCTGTATCTGAAGAAATCGTGTAGATGTAACCGGAGTTGTTCGTAGAATTAGCATTGTAAATACTCGAATAAATTTTTCCACGTACTCCTAAAATAAACTTTTCGGTGATGTTTTTATGAAATCCGAGATGAAATACCGATAGCATTTCTGCTTTGGCACTCAAATCGCCCAAATTAAACACTTTACCCAAATAGTTTCTATTTCCGTCTAAAGCTAAAATGGCAATGTCTTTAGGAACATAACTCAGCATATCGAATTCCTGATACATTCCAAACGAAATATAGGAATCACTTTGTTCTCCAGCTATTTTGAAACCACCGTTAAAAATTTCTATTTGTTCGTTGATTGCTACTTTATCTTTTCGGGTGGAAGAAAATACTGCATTGCGTAATTTCACATTAAAATCTACTCCATTATCTGCAAATAAATCATAGGCCGAAAACCCGCTTGAGCCTACGTTTGCAGAAATCCCAGACAATAAAGGAACTCCAGCATACCAATTGTACTTGAAATCGGCACCCGGATTAGTCATCAAAGACTGAGGAACTGAAGTAAAATTATATAAAATTTGTTTGTTTTGTGAAAAGCAATCTATCGCCAGGAATAGAACAAAAATCAAGATTATTTTTCTCATTCTACTACTAAATAAGCGGTTACACCTGAACGCAATTTTAATCTACCTGAACTATTCTCATTCAATGTAGCACCCGGCAACATCGTCAATGTAAAAACAATTTTTGTAGTTCTTTTTAATAAGTCAAGTTGGGCATTTTCGAATATTTCAGTCTTGGTAACTTTATTTTCTGCGCCTGTGTATGCAGGAACAGAAAAATTAGTAGCATGAACCCGTTGATTATTATTGTCTAAAAATACTAAATCTACTGAATAAGCTCTATTTATGGTGTTTTCCATTTCAAAGAAAAACTCTACTTTTTTCAAATTATCTCTAAAAAAATCATCATTGAACACATCAACGGTTGGTGTATCAAAAATCACGCTTTGCTCTACTCCATTTGTAACAAATTCATTTGCCGGAACATCAAAATATACTAAATTAGCTACGAAAATAGGCTCCAATTTTAAATCATTCGCCTGATCATAATCTAAATCACTTGCACATGAAAAAGAAAATACTAGAAGAATTAATAGGCCTACAACTCTATTTAAAGCAGGTCGTTTCATAATTTTATAAGTTAAAGGTAATTTAGTGGATATTATTACTCAACGCATCAATACTACACTTAGTATCAACATTGTAAAGAGTTCAACTATATTTTTGTTTATTTTATTTCTAATGAAATTCCCCAAACAACTTAGATGCTTCATTGTAAGCGCTTTCAAAACTCATTGGACTCATATTTGTAAATTCCTTTTGTGCTGTAAAATAAGACAATAATTTCTCCGTAGGCATATTACCTGTTAAATTATCAGTCGCCATTGGACAGCCACCAAAACCTTGAATAGCACCATCGTATCGACGGCATCCTGCTTTGTACGCAGCATCAATTTTCTCAAACCATTTATCAGGTGTGGTATGAAGGTGCGCACCAAATTCAATTTCGGGATATTTTGGAATTAAATTCGAAAATAAATACGAGATTACATCAGGAGTCGAACTTCCCACCGTATCCGAAAGTGACAGGATTTTCACTCCCATAATGGCCAATCTTTCCGTCCACTCTCCTACTATTTCAACGCTCCAGGGATCACCATATGGATTACCAAAACCCATTGATAAATATGCCACCACTTCTTTGTTGCTTTTAGCTGCAATTTCCAGAATTTCCTGTAAGGTAATTAATGATTCGGCTATAGTTTTGTGGGTATTCCTCATTTGGAAATTCTCAGAAATCGAAAAAGGGAAACCCAAATATTGTATCTCAGGATGAACTGCTGCCAAAGTTGCCCCTTGTGTATTAGCAATAATCGCTAAAAGTTTACTACGGGTTTGAGACAAATCAAGTCGTGCCAAAACTTCAGCTGTATCCTGCATTTGCGGAATTGCTTTTGGAGAGACAAAACTTCCAAAATCAATACTGTCAAAACCTACCCGCAATAACGATTGAATATAAGCCACTTTCTTTTCCGTAGGAATAAAGGGTTTGATGCCTTGCATGGCATCTCGTGGACATTCTATAATTTTTATTGGCTCCATAGGAAGCCAAAGATACTAAAACTTGTAAAGTTGCAAAATTTCTAACTTGCTAAATTTTCACAAACAAAAACTGATCGAATTATATCGATTGTAACAGCTTAATTATTTCTATTAACCCACATTTTACACAAAAATTTAGAAACTTCTGTCCAAAAGCTGAAGTAACAGTTCAATTACAACTTGACAAACATTTAAAGAGCTATTTAATCTCAAGGCATGGTAAGCTTACAGTGCACTATGTTCAACAATTAACATAAAAGAGATAATCCGCTATTTTTATTGATTCTGTTTTTTTTCATAAAAAAAATTAAATTATCTACAATAAAACAACATTGAGACATTTTTTTAAACATAATACATTATAATTAACATTTTATTTAGATATTTGACCTAACTAATCTTAAATAATCCAAAAATGAAAATTAAATTCAAACATTTTTTGAGTTTACTAATTGTACTCTCCGTACAATTGACATTTGCTCAAGAAAGTACTATGTCAGGTAAAGTTACCGACATGGGCGGCCTTCCCGTTCCAGGTGCTAATATTGTAGTAAAAGGAACTACTATCAGCACACAAACAGGTTTTGATGGTGATTTCACCATTAATGCAAAAAAAGGACAAATTTTAATCGTCAGTTTTATAGGAATGAAAACGGTAGAAATTCCTGCATCTTCTGCAATGCTGATAAAGTTAAGTGATGCTTCCAATCAATTAGAAACTGTGGTTGTCGTGGGATACGGAACCCAAAGCAAAAAGAAACTAACGGATAATATTGCTCGTGTAACAGCAAAAGACATCCAACAAATTCCTGTATCGAATGTACAAAATGCTTTAGTTGGTAAATTAGCGGGGGTTCAAATCACGCAAACCAATGGTAAAGTTGATGGAGGAATAAACATTCGTGTACGTGGTGCTGCCAGTATTAGTGCGGGAACACAACCCCTATATGTTTTGGACGGAATTCCTTTGGTAACTACAAATGAATCCAGCAACGGCGCACCAACCAACCCGCTGCTAACTTTAAGCCCAAACGAAATTGAATCTATTGATGTACTAAAAGATGCGTCATCAGCGGCTATTTATGGAGCCAGAGGTGCTAATGGTGTGGTATTGATTACTACTAAACGAGGAAAAGAAGGTAAAGGAACGTTTTCTATCAACCTTTCTCAGGGAGTTAGTCAAGCTACTAATAAAAGAAAATGGTTGAATGCAGACCAATATATAGAATTGTTTACAGAAGCTTCTGTCAATGGACTCGGCGATGCAGCTGAAGCCGAAGATACTTTCGATTTCTTGGCTCAAGGTACAGATTGGAGAAACAGAGAAGTAGACACCGATTGGCAGGATACTGCATTTCAAGACGGATTCAATACCGATGCTGATTTTTCAGTTTCTGGAGGAGATGCTAATACTCGCTATTTCTTTTCTGGAGCTTACAACAATACTACAGGAATCATCAATAGTAATGCGTTAGAAAGAGTAACTGCACGTACAAATGTTTCGCATAAGGTTTCAGACCGATTCACTGCTGGTATGAATTTGAGCTTTTCCAGATCACAAATTGATCGAGTTCAGGATGACAACTCTTTCACAACACCACTACAGGCTGTAGCCCAATCACCATTATCTCCAGATCGATTAGAAGATGGTACAGCAAATCCAAACACGCTGTATGCTAATTATTTATTAGCTATTGATAATTCGTTTTGGAAAACAATAATGAGAAGAGTTACCGGAAAAGTGTATGGAGAATTTAAAATTATTCCTTCCTTAAAGGCTAATTCTGATTTTTCTTATGATCTTTTATCACAAACAGAGGATGCTTGGTATGGGAAAAACTCTCCTTTTATGGCTACTGATGGAGAAGCTTACGCCACTTCTGTAAATAACGAGACATACATTTACAGTAATTATTTGACCTTTGACAAAACGTTTGGTGAGAAACATGACATTAATGCCGTTGCGGGTATGGAGTTCAATAAATTCAATCGCAGATTTCAAAGTGTAACCAGTATTTATTTTCCAAATGACTCGTTCCAAACCGTAGATGGTGGAGCAGAAGTATCTGCAGGATCTGGAAACGAAACAGATTATACCTTTGTTTCTCAATTTGGCCGAATCACCTATTCATTCGCTGATAAATATATTTTCAAAGCAAGTATTCGTCGTGATGGCTCTTCTCGTTTTGGTAAAAATGAACGATTTGGAACTTTTCCAGCCTTCTCAGCTGGTTGGATTATTTCAGAAGAAGGCTTCTTAAAAGATAATGCTACTTTGACTTTCTTAAAACTTAAAGGAAGTTGGGGTAAATTAGGAAATGCCGAATTAGGAAATTTTGCTTCTCGCCAATTGTACGGTTCAAATCCTTATAACTTAAAATCAGGCCTTTCTTTCTCGCAAGCCGGAAATGACAACCTTACTTGGGAAAAATCTACGCAAATTGATTTTGGTGTTGAATTTGGCTTATTAAACCGAATCAGTGTTGAAGCAGATTATTACAAAAAAAACACCGATGGATTGTTGTTTAGCGTACCATTAGCTTTAAGTTCTGGTGCAACTTCCATTAATCAAAATATTGGTGAAGTTCAAAGTAGTGGTGTCGAATTTACTTTAAACACAAAAAATATTGATTCTGATAAACTAAAATGGAATACCAGCTTAAATATTACCACAAATCAATCTGAAGTAATATCGATGCCTAACAATAATAAAGACATCATCGGTACATTTACTATTAACAGAGTTGGAGAAAATATATCTTCCTTTTTCTTGGCAGAATATGCCGGAGTTGATCCTGCTAACGGTGACGCATTATATGTAAAAAACACTCTTCTTGCTGATGGATCTTTGGACAAATCAACTACAAATGATTATGCCGAGGCGTCAAGAGTTGTTTCAGGAAATCCATTCCCAACCTTGATGGCTGGTATGACTAACACTATTAATTATAAAGGGATTGATTTTTCTTTTACTTTCCAAGGAGAATGGGGCGCCAGTATTTATAACTCAGCTGGTAAATACCAATCTGTAGCTGCTGATTATTTTGACAACCAAACTGTTGATCAATTAAATCGTTGGCAAAATCCTGGAGATATCACTAATGTTCCACAAGCAAGATTATATGGTAGCAACGGAACTGGCGAATCTACACGATTTTTAGATAAATCTGATTTTGTACGTTTAAGAAACCTAACCATAGGATATTCACTTTCCGGGAATGCTATTAAAGAACTTGGAATGAGCAGCGTTCGTCTTTACGCAACGGGTGTCAACTTGCTTACATTCACAAACTATTCTGGTTATGACCCAGAAGCAAGAAGAGATGATACGGGTATTGGAGAAGAATTTTATTCTGCACCACCTGCGAGAACAATTGCTTTAGGAGTAAATATTAATTTTTAAAAATTAAAAAAATGAAATCAAATAAATTAATCTTATTTATTCTTTTCGCTACTTTTTTTGCAAGTTGTGATAATGAATTAGAAATTGATCCGAAACAAAATGAGGATGCAACAGTAACATTAAGTACTGAAACTGGTATCACTAACATATTAACAGGTGCGTATGCTATTGCGGCTGACGGCGATGTTTACGGAGGTCGCATATTGACTTCTGCAGATTTACTGGCTCAAACCGGCATAACAGCAACCACTGATTTTAGATGGAGAGGAACTTTTGGTGAATGCCGACAACTGTATTCTAAAAGTATTCTTGTTAACAATGCTTTTGTTCAGCAAATCTATGCCCGAAATTATCAAATAATTAATGCGGCAAATATTGTTATCGAAAATATAGACAAAGTCCAAGATCCTGAAAAACAAGCGACAATGGTTGCCGAAGCTAATTTCCTAAGGTCAATGGCATACTTTGATTTGGTTCGTTTCTTCGCAAAACCTTACGAAGCAGGTCAGGCAAATACACAATTAGGTGTGGTTATACAACCAAATGCCATCTATGATTTTACTATTGATTTAGCAAAAGAAAGAAGTAGTGTTGACGAAGTGTATGCGGTAATAATTGCAGGTTTGAATCTAGCTTATAATGACCTTCCGGAAGACAATAGTTTTTATGCAGACAAATACGCCGCCAAAGCTTTATTAGCAAGAGTTTATCTTCAACAAGGTAATTATCCTGCTGCCAGAGATGCGGCTCATGATGTAATTGAAAATAGCGGCCGCACATTATCCACAAAATATGCAAACGCTTTCAACCATGATGTGAACCAAAGTGAGGATATTTTTGCAATCCAGATCACAAAACAAACTGGAGAAAATGAAATGACCAATTTATATGCTTCTGAAAATAACGGTGGTCGTGGTGGCGATATCGAAATCAGATCTACTTATTTAGCTAAATTTACAGATCCTGCTGATGAAAGACGCAACTTTAATTACATCAACCCGGACAATGGCAGAAGATTGACTTCTAAATATACCAATCAATTTGGCGATGTTCCGTTAATTCGTTTGGCTGAAATGTATCTCATCAGAGCGGAAGCTAATTTTAGAGCCACAACTTTTGTAGGAAACACGCCGGTAGCAGATATCAATTTATTGAGAACACGCGCAAATGCAACAAATTTCCTGACTGTAACCTTAGCTACTATTTTAAGAGAACGCCAGTTGGAATTAGCAATGGAAGGTTTTGCTATCCATGATTTAAAAAGAACAAAAGCTTCAATTGATGTTTTTGCTGATGGAACAGAATTGATTCCATATAATGACAACTCTTTGGTATTCCCTATTCCTTTAAGAGAAATGGATACCAACAGTAAAATCAGTCAAAATCCTGGATACGGAGGATAATCCAATTCCATTTTATTAGATAAAAAAAGCCCGAAATCAATTAAGATTTCGGGCTTTTTTATACATTCTAAAAAATTATTCAGTAGGAATAATAAGCTCCGCGGTAATCGCTTCTAAAACTTGAAAAGCAGTTTCTGCCATTTTATTTCCTTTGGTATCCAATAAAGGATTAATCTCAACAAACTCGATACAAACTACCTTTTTGGTTTGGATAATTTGATTGATGATTGCAATAATTTCATATTGGTCAAAACCTTTTGGAACCGGAGTTCCCGTTCCATAAGAAATCATATCACAATCCATGGAATCCACATCAAAAGAAACATACAAAACTTCACAATGCGACAATTTTGACAATGCTTCAGTAACACATTTCTGCAAACCTCGGTAACGCACTTCGTCCACCTTATAATTTTTGATCTGCAATTTTTCAATTTGCTTATCTTCCTCTTCTTCGGTATCCCGAACACCAAAATAAATCAGATTTTCGGCTAAAACTTTCGGTCCTTTATAGCCAATATTTTTCATGTCTTCCCAATGCTGTTGCGTTTCAGCTGGGACTTCGTTATTCTGACAACTCAAATTATCATCACCAAGGGCAGCCGATAACGGCATTCCGTGAATGTTTCCTGAAGGCGAAGTGTAAGGCGAATGCAAATCAGCATGCGCATCAATCCAAAATACACCAATATTTTGCTCTGGATACGCGGCTTTGATCCCACTTAAAGTTCCTAATGCCGAAGAATGATCTCCTGACAATACTATTGGAAAATAATTCCCTTCTATATTTTTTTTGACTGCATTACAAACTCGGGTGCATTGCTCCACAACGTGCTCAATCCTTTTGGCCGAGGAACTGCGATTTTTATCATAAATCGATTCGTTATGCGTTTTTACATCTTCGAACTCAAATTGATTAAAATAATCGCTGTTTTTATTAATTGCAGCAATTTCTATGGCATCAATTCCTAAGTCTGATCCTCTTGTTCCGGCTCCTATATCAGATCGATTCTTTATTAATTTTATTATTTTTCCCATTATCTGAAATCATTTAATGCTCTTTCGATAATAGCCAAACATTCGTGTATTTGAGCTTCCGTAATTACCAATGGCGGTGCAAATCGAATTTTGTTGCCATGTGTTGGCTTTGCCAATAATCCATAATCTCTGAACTTCATACAAATATCCCAAGCCAAATCAGATTCTTCATCACTATTGACAACTATAGCATTCAATAATCCTTTTCCTCTCACCAATGTAATTAGTGGATTTCTGGAAGCAATCTCATTCAGTCCCGTTCTTAAAACCTCTCCTAAGTAAGCTGCATTTTGTGCCAAATTTTCATCTTTTACTACTTCAAGTGCAGCAATAGCAACGGCAGCGGCAATTGGATTTCCTCCAAAAGTAGAACCGTGTTGTCCCGGTTTGATAACATTCATAATGTGATCATTCGCTAAAACTGCCGAAACAGGATACACGCCACCAGAAATTGCTTTTCCAAGAATTAAGATATCTGGTTTTACTTCTGGTTTGTTTTCACATCCTTTTTTACAATCGCAATTTCCACAAGTGGCCAATAATCTTCCCGTGCGCGCAATTCCTGTTTGCACTTCATCCGCAATAAATAAAACATTATGTGCTTCACAAAGTGCTTTCGTTTTTGCTAAATATCCTTCGGAAGGAACATAAACTCCTGCTTCACCTTGAATAGGTTCCACTAAAAATCCAGCAATATTTTTGGTTGATTTTAAAACGCTTTCCAATGCTTCGACATCATCGTATGGAATTTTAATAAATCCAGCTGTGAATGGTCCGAAGCTTTTACGGGCAGTTTCATCGTTCGAAAATGAAATGATTGTTGTAGTTCTTCCGTGAAAATTATTTTCACAAACAATAATTTGCGCTTGATTTTCAGGAATTCCTTTAACCTCATAAGCCCATTTTCTGCATAACTTCAAAGCCGTTTCTACTGCTTCTGCACCAGTATTCATGGGCAACACTTTATCAAAATCAAAATACTTGGTCACATATTCCTCAAAAGGTCCTAATTGATCATTGTGAAAAGCACGCGAAGTCAGCGTCAATGTTTGAGCTTGTTTGATCATGGCACCCACAATTTTTGGATGACAATGTCCTTGATTTACGGCAGAATATGCCGATAAAAAATCATAATATTTTTTTCCGTCCACATCCCAGACATAAACGCCTTCACCTCTTTCTAAAACTACAGGTAAAGGATGGTAATTGTGTGCACCATATTGATTCTCTTTTGCTATCAACGCTTCAGATTTTGAAGAAAGGTTTTGTTCTGTATGTGTCATGATATTTCGGATTTATTATTTTAAAGCACAAAATTACTATTTTTTTTTAATTTACCAATAAAAATAAATATTTTGACTTTTAAAAAGAGTTTATTTAAAATATTTATTTAATTTAGATAAAAAATAAGTCATTTTTAAATAAACGTTTCGATTTGCAGATGCATTTCGAAATAAATAAAAATAAGTACTTTTATACAAACATAAAAGCATCATTTATAATTAAACCAACATGGATATAGTAGACGAATTCGATATTAATATTATTAAAGAATTAGAGAAAGATGGAAGAATGGCATATTCAGCCATTGCAGCAAACTTAAAAATATCAAATACAATGGTGCATCAGCGCATCAACAGATTAATAGAACAAGGAATCCTTACTGGAATAAAACCTGTAATCAATGAAAAAAAGGTAGGATATGACTGGGGATCTTTTACAGGAATTACGCTGAATAAAGATCAGGATTCAGATAGGATTATTGAAGAACTGAAAAAAATACCTGAAATAACAGAGTGTTATTACATTACCGGATCGTTTACCCTTTACATAAAAATTATTGCCAAAGACCACGAACACATGCGAAAAGTACTTTATGAAAAAATTGATACTATTCCCGGTATTGCCAAAACAGATTCTATAATTGAATTGGGTTGTGCTTTCAAAAGAAATGTTTCTCTTTAATCTTTATTTAAATATTAAACAAACTTCTAAAAAATAACCCATGATAAAGACGAACCATTCCCCACTCTATTTCAAATTATTTATTGGCTTACTTGCATTCCTATTTTGCGGCAGTTTACAATCGCAAAAAACGAAAGGAAAATTATTCATCATTGGTGGCGGACATCGATCTGATGCATTGATGACGCAATTAGTAACACTGGCGGATTTAGGAAAAAAAGATTATGTGGTTGTGTTACCAATGTCAACCGAAGAACCGGATAGTGCTTACATTTATTTCAAAAAGCAATTCGAAAAACTGACTCCAAATCCAATTGTTATGTTGAATTTCGACAAAACAACCGCTTTTAATAAAGTGCTGAACGATTCCTTGCAAAACGCAAAACTAATTTTCATTAGCGGAGGCGATCAATCCCGGTTTATGAATGTCGTGAAAAACACTCCTACATTTACAGCAATTCACCACGCTTACAAAAACGGAAGCACAATTGCTGGCACCAGCGCCGGAGCGGCAGTAATGTGTGAGCACATGATTACGGGAAATCAGAAATTAGAATCCAAATACACGGAGACTTTCAACAATATCAGATACGATAATCTGGAGACAACTATCGGTTTGGGACTTGTAAAAAACGTGATTATCGACCAGCATTTTCTCAAAAGAAGCCGCTACAACCGTTTACTCTCTGCTTTGATTGAATTTCCAACTCACATAGGAATTGGCATCGACGAAAGTACTGCGCTGATTGTTCGCAATAAAGAAATAGAAATTGTTGGCGAAAGCGAAGTTATTGTGGTCAAAAAACCGAAAGGAATAACCAGATCTAAAAAAGAGAATTTAGTAAGTATCAAAAGCTTAGAAATGGCTGTGTATCATGAAGGTCAAAAATTTAAAATTCAATAAAAATGAAATATTTTAAGAATCATTTTCCGCTAATAATGGTAGTTTTTTGTTTTAGTTTCTCGATGTTTTCGCAAAAAATATCAAATCAAGAAATAGAAAGACTAAAAAAAATATCGCAACAAGTCACCATCATCAGGGACAATTGGGGAATTGCACACGTATATGGAAAAACCGATGCGGATGCCGTTTTTGGAATGTTATATGCGCAATGTGAAGACGATTTCAAACGAGTAGAAATGAATTACATTGAAAAACTCGGGCGACTCTCGGAAATCAAAGGACAGTCCGTTTTGTATAATGATTTAGAAATTAAACTTTTGATGGACACCGAAGAAGCTAAAGCCGATTATAAAAAAGCGGCGCCTTGGTTGAAAAAATTATTAAACAGTTATGCGGACGGAATCAACTTTTACCTGCACAATCACCCCGAAGTAAAGCCCGCTTTATTGAGTCATTTTGAACCGTGGTTTCCGTTGCTTTGGACCGATGGAAGCATTGGAGCCATAAGCACCGCTGATCTTTCAACTGGAGAGTTAAAGGCTTTTTACTCCGGAAATACCGATAAAGTGTCCTACATAGAACGCGAAAAAGATGTGCAAACCGGCTCTAACGGATTTGCAATTGCTCCTTCAGAAACGGCATCGGGAAACTCCATTTTATACATTAATCCACATACTTCTTTTTATTATAGGCCAGAAATACAAATGAGCAGCGAGGAAGGATTGAACGCTTATGGAGCAGTGACTTGGGGACAATTTTTCATTTACCAAGGATTTAATGAGAATTGCGGCTGGATGCATACCTCCTCAAATGTGGATGTAGCGGATATGTATGCTGAGAAAATCGTGACCAAAAACAACCAATTATTTTACGAATACGATAATAAGTTGGTTCCGATTATTGAAAAAAAAATAACTCTCAAATATCTGGAAAACGGGAAATTGATTCCTAAAACATTCAACACCTATCATACCAATCACGGTCCGATTATGGCCAAAAGAGACGGAAAATGGATCAGCTTAAAATCTAATAATCGTTCGATGAAAAGTTTGGAGCAAAGTTGGATACGAACAAAATCAAAAAGCTTTGCAGACTACAAAACAGCAATGGATTTGAAAGCAAATACCTCAAATAATACCGTTTATGCTGATAAAGAAGGAAATATTGCGTATTGGCATGGAAATTTTGTTCCTATTAGGGACAAGAAACTGAATTGGTCAAAAGTGATTGACGGCACAACACCAGCAACACAATGGAAAGGATTACACGACGTTTCAGAAACGGTACATTCTTATAATCCAATAAACGGTTGGTTGCAAAACTGCAATTCTACTCCTTACACCGTGGCGGGTGACAATAGTCCAAAAGAAGAAAATTACGTGCCCTACATGGCACCGGACGGTGAAAGTTTCAGAGGATTAAATGCCGTTCGGTTATTGAGCAGAGGCGATAAATACACGCTCGACGAAGTAATTGCAGTCGGTTATGACACGAAACTGACAGCTTTCGAATTTTTAATTCCAGCGTTAATTTCTAGTTTTGAGAAAAATATCAGCGTTGAAGATCCGCTTTACGCAGAACTTTTAGAGCCAATAACGCTACTAAAAAATTGGGATTATTATGCCAAAGAAAATTCCGTAGCTACAACTCTTGCTGTGGAATGGGCTTATAAATTAGATCCAATTATTCAAAAAGTATATATTGAGGAAGGAGAATTGGACCAAGTGGAAAACACGATGAATTTTGCAAAGAATGCTTTTCCGGATCAACTGATTCCACAATTGCAAATGGTCATCACCGAATTGAAAATTAAATTTGGAACCTGGCAAATTCCTTGGGGAGAAATCAATCGTTTCCAAAGAGCTTCCGGTGATATTAATCTGATTTATAACGATGCTCTTGAAAGTTTGCCCATAAGTTACGGACCAGCGCTTTGGGGAAGTCTACCCGCTTATAAAAGCAATTACCAAAAAGATACTAAAAAACGCTATGGATTTAATGGAAATAGTTTTGTGTGCGCGGTCGAATTTGGACCAAAAATAAAAGCCAAATCATTACTTGCAGGCGGAAATAGCGGTGATCCAAAATCGAAACATTTTTACGATCAGGCAGAAATGTATCGAAAAGGGCAATTCAAAGACGTTTTGTTCTACAAAGATGACGTTCAAAAAAATGCCGAAAAAACGTATCATCCCGGGGAATAATCATTATAAGAATTAAAAATACTGTCATAAGATAAAAAAATATAAGTCTTACTTTTAGGGCGAATTAATTGTGACATTTGTAAGAAATAAAAACAATCATTATGAAAAATATTTTCTTTGCATTATTAGGATTTCTGTTGTTTTCCAATGGCGCTTTTGCACAATTGAAAGCAGTAAAATACACAGACGGAAATCAAAAATTAAACGGGCTATCGATTGCTCCAAAAAAGGGAAGCAAAACTAAACCGGGAATCTTGATTCTTCCTGCTTGGAAAGGTATTGATACCCATTCCAAACAATCAGCAGAAAAACTGTCAAAAATGGGTTATTATGCATTTGTAGCTGATATTTATGGTGAAGGGAATTACCCAACAAATACGCAAGAAGCCGGAAAACAAGCTGGTCTTTACAAAACCAATATTGCTGATTATCAAAGACGCATTCAATTAGCTTGGGATCAATTAGTGAAAGCCGGCGCAAATCCTGACAATATTGTAGTAATTGGATATTGTTTTGGAGGAACAGGAGCACTTGAAGCTGCAAGAGCAGGAATGAAAATCCAAGGAGCAGTCTCTTTTCACGGTGGTTTAGGACGTGACGCCTCGAGAGTAAATAATCCAATCACTGCAAAAATTTTAGTTTTACACGGCGCTGATGACACGTATGTACCAGCAACTGAAGTAGCTGCTTTCCAACAAGAAATGAGAGATACAAAAGCAGATTGGGAAATGATTTATTATGCTGATTCTGTTCATGCTTTTACAGATCCAGAAGCTGGAAACGATAATTCAAAAGGTGCTGCTTACAACGAGAAAGCTGCAAAACGTTCTTGGGAGCGTATGAATGCTTTCTTAAAAGAAGTTTTGAAATAATCTAAAAATATAATTTTTTCAAAAACAGTATAAGTTCCATTTTTTTGTTAGTTTTATAAATTAAAATTCAACAAAAATTCAAGAATTTATACTGTTTTTTTTATGTCAAAAAGTAAAATCAGAAACGACAAAACCTGCCTCAATTGCAGGTATGTGGTAGAAAATAGATTTTGTCCTAATTGCGGACAAGAAAACACCGATACTCGAAAAACGTTTCACCACCTCTTTATCCATTTTTTTGAGGATTTAACACATTATGAAAACGCTTTTTGGCGCACCATAAAAAATCTTTTGTTCAAACCAGCAGCCCTTACAAAAGAATATCTGTCTGGAAAACGATTGTCTTATTTGGCTCCGGTCAGATTGTACATTTTTATAAGCTTTATTACTTTTCTATTGATTGCCATTTTTCCTAATGCCAACAATTCTTCCGATAAAACTCTTGAAAATAAATCTATTATTACTACTAAAAGCAAGGCATTTCAGAATACCATAACCAAAAATGATTCGGCTAAAACGAACCAAACGGATTCAAATGAAGATCAAGATGGAGTTCAAGATTTTGAATACGACTCAACAGAACAATTGGACTCTATCCATGTATTACAAGATTTTGGATACGACTCCTTAGAACAACTAGACTCCATCCAAAAACATGCACCAGAGTCTCAAAAATTATCCGATTTTAGTTATTGGATGAATAAAAAATTCCAAATAGTTAAAGAAAATAATACACAAAGCGAAATTATTGAAAAATTCATAAGCTCATTTACCCATAATTTACCCAAAGTTCTATTTGTATTCATGCCTATTTTTGCTCTTTTCCTCTGGCTTTTCCACAATAAGAAACGCTGGTACTACTTTGATCATGGTATTTTTACCTTACATTACTTTTCCTTTTTGTTATTGCTATTATTGTTATTGTTTCTAATTAACAAAGGACTGACACCATTTTCAGAATCTAGTCTCGTTTCTTTCATACAAATAGTAATTAATTTTATTGGGATTGGATGGATGATTTATTATTTCTATCCGGCACATCATCGTTTTTATGGTGAAACACGCATAATATCTTTTATAAAAAGTAGCCTGTTATTTTTTATAAACTTTATCCTCATCATAATTATTTTATCAATTTTTGCTATTTACACCTTTATTAATTTACATTAAAAAAATGAAAAAAATCCCTTTATTAGGTTTAATGGTTCTTTTGACCGTAAACTGCACTACTCAAAAAACGAGTGTTACTCTTGCCAACCCAACGAAATACATGAATACAATTACTGCTGATGAACTAAAAACGCACCTTTATATTGTTGCTTCAGACGAAATGGAAGGCCGTGAAACTGGTTCAGAAGGCCAAAAAAAAGCAGGTGTTTACCTTATCGATCAATACAAGAAAAACGAAATCAGCTTCCCAACTGGTGCTTCAGACTTTTACCAAAAAATTCCGGCAGCTTTCCTGAATGCAAAGCGAAATGAAAACTTAGCGGATTCTGAAAACGTTTGGGCGTACATTGAAGGATCTGAGAAACCAAATGAAGTCTTAGTGATTTCTGCCCATTACGATCACGTAGGGACAAAAAACGGTGAAATTTATAACGGTGCCGATGATGATGGTTCCGGAACTGTTGCATTATTAGAAATTGCTCAGGCATTCCAAATCGCTAAAAAAGCAGGCCATGGCCCAAAACGTTCTATCCTGTTTCTTCATGTAACCGGCGAGGAACACGGATTGCATGGTTCCAGATATTATTCTGAAAATCCTTTGTTCCCGTTAGCGAACACTATTACTGATATTAATATAGATATGATAGGCCGTCGTGATGAAGCTCATGCAGCAAGTAATAATTACGTATATGTGATTGGCGCAAACCGGTTATCAACTGATTTAGATAACATTTGTAACATTGCAAACGCTAAATACACCCAATTAGAGCTGGATTATAAATACAACGACCCAAAAGATCCAAACCATTTCTATGAGCGTTCGGATCATTACAACTTTGCTAAACACGGTATTCCATCTGTTTTTCTTTTCAACGGAGTGCATGCTGATTACCACAAACCAACAGACAGTCCTGATAAAATTGAATATGATGCGTTGACCAAAAGAGCACAATTTGCATTTGTAACCGCGTGGGAACTGGCAAACCGCACCGAAAGACCTATTGTCGATAAAAAATAGATTTCCTCTTTGGGCACATCCACGCTTTCACTAGCGTTGCAGCGTGGTCGGGCTATACGTTGCAATCTTTATTGTCTCATTAAAAAAACGAGACAATAAAGGATTTCCACTCCTATCCCTTGTGCAAACCACATAAAAAAAGAGCTTTGAATCACTTCAAAGCTCTTTTTTTATTCTTCAATTATTAAACGCTTTCGTCAAATTGTATTTTATCCACACTATCAATTTTATACAAAGGCTTTTCAAGAGGTAAGGTAAAGTAAAAAGAGGTGCCTTTACCTTCTTCACTTTCAACCCATATTTCTCCATCATTTCTTTCTAAAAATCCTTTCACCAATAACAACCCAATTCCGGCACCTTTGTTATCTTTCCTAGCTTTAGAAAGTGTGCTCATTTGCGGGGTAAAAAGTGTTTCTTGAACATCCTTAGACATTCCAATTCCACAATCCTTAATCTGAATTATGAGCATTTCCGATTCAATATTTGCTAAAACCGAAATTTCACCTTCGGGCAAAGAATGCTTTATAGCATTAGAAAGTATATTTTGAAAAACCGATAATAACATTTTTCCATCAGCAAAAACAGTGGTATCGGGTTTAATTTCATTGTGGAACGTTATCGCATTCAAAGAAGCCATTTCATGCAAGGACTCAAAAACTTTTTCTACATAATCATACAGCACAATTTTTGTGGGAGAAAACACCTCAGATGCATATTTGATCCTAGCCCATTCCACTAAATTATCAAGCATGTTCAACTCATCGACAGCTGTTTTCTGAAGTAAATCAAGCATTTCTTTTATCTTACTGGATTCTAATCTGTCCAGATTTTTTTTCAAATATTCCGCCGTTCCGATAATTCCCGATAAAGGACTTCTTAAATCGTGAGAAACTATGGCAAGAACATTTTCTTTGTGTGTATTAAGATCTTCCAGTTCTTTAACATATTTTTTTATAGCATCCTCTGATTTTTTTCTTTCCGTCAGATCTCTTAATATTTTAACGTATCCTAACATCTGCCCTTCACTACCAATAAGCGGAAAGACCAAACCATAAGCGTAAAACCCACTCCTGTCTTTACAAATATGCCATCTATTGTCCGTAGCTCTCCCCCCTTTTAATGCAGCTTGAATTTCTGATTGCGGAATACCATTTTGTATATCTTCTTCGGTAAAAATAACATCGAAGTGCTGTCCTATAATTTCGTCAGTTTCATATCCAAATATTTTTGTCGAACCTGAACTCCAACTGTTAATTATGAATTCATTGTCAAGAGTGAAAATCGAATAATCTTGTAAACTATCTATTATTTGGCTATAAAACTCAGCGGTTGGAATGTAATTACTTTTAAGAATTTTAGAATTGATTTTCTCGTTTTTCATTAAATTGTATAAATAATATTTAAAATTTTGAAAGCTTATTTTCGATTGATTTAACCCTGCAATGTGTCCAAAGATACATAAAAGAAAATACGATTTCTGTAAAACAAAGAATATAACCCCTAACAGGAGAATGTATGTTCTAAAAGCTATTACCTTAATTTATTTGATTGTAAAATCCTATATAACTTCTATCATTGCACTATAATACTATTCCCTATTTACAATATTCAAGCCAATAAAAATAGAATCACAATCTGACGAGACTTTATTCCACAAAAAAAGCCTCGAATTTCTTCGAAGCTTTTGCTTTCTGGGTGGGAGACGGGGCTCGAACCCGCGACCCTCGGTACCACAAACCGATGCTCTAACCAACTGAGCTACAACCACCATTTGCTTAGCGGTGGCAAATATACGACATAAGTTTACTTCTGCAAATATTTTTTTCAAAAAATTACTTGAATTTTACATCAAATCTCCTAAGCTATTGACTGCCAAATATCTTTCTACAGTAAAACCTTCCGCATGATCGACCCCAGTGAGTCTTCCTAAATCTCTAGAACGGTAATTCAGGCTCTCTAAGAAGTTTTTACTCGTTATTGGCGATTCCGGTTCGTTTGAATTGGCATCATAAAACTGCGAACCGTACGCCAAAATAGATTCGATTTTTTTATCGGTGAAACCCGTAATATCGACAACAAAATCCGGTTCTATATTTTTCCATTGTATGTAATGATACACTAATTTAGGTCTCCAAGCCGTTTGTTTCTCTCCTTCCAACGTAGTTTCTATCTTCATTAATCCAGATAAGAAACAAGCATCCGAAACCAGTTTGCTTCCCTTTGCATGATCAATATGACGGTCATCAATCGCATTACACAAAACAATCTCCGGTTGGTACTTGCGAATCATTTTTATGATTTCTAATTGGTGCTTTTCATCATTGACAAAAAAACCATCGCGCATTTCTAAATTTTCACGTACTGAAACTCCTAAAATTTTTGCAGCAGCATTCGCTTCCTGATCCCTGATTTCCGCTGAACCGCGAGTTCCTAATTCACCACGGGTCAAATCTATAATTCCCACCGTTTTTCCTAAAGAAATTTCTTTTAAAATGGTTCCAGCACAACCCAATTCCACATCATCAGGATGCGCACCAAAAGCAAGTATATCTAATTTCATCTAAAATTCGTTTAATGTTTTTTTTTTAATGTTTAAAGTTGCGAATACTACTTCAAACCCAATATTTCCTTCATAGTCATGGATTTATTGACACTTTCCCCCCATTCTTTTTCAGGAATACTATCCTTTGTAATACCACAACCCATATATAAATGCGCTTGATTATCTTTGATTTGCATGCATCGCAAATTCACATATAAATCTGATTTTATTTCTCCTTTATTAAATCCTTCTTTGTTTAATTCGCCTAAAAAACCAGTATAATATTCCCGGTCATAGCCTTCATGTTCCAAAATAAAATTTTTAGCAACCTCTTTTGGTAATCCACACACAGCGGGTGTTGGATGCAAAATAGAAACAACTTCTTTCAAACTTGAATTGTCATTAATAACCCCTTCAATATCGGTTTTAATATGTGCTAAAGTTCCCGCTTGCGCAGTATAAGGGCTAGAAACAGACACTTCTGAAGTCAATTTCTTTAGATTATCCAAAATAAAATCGGTAACAAATTGCTGCTCTTCCATTTCTTTTTCCTCCCAGACAACTTGTTTATCACCTTGAAGCTTTTGAGTTCCAGCTAATGACATTGTGTAAAAAGTATTCGTATCGGCCTTTAATAATCGTTCTGGTGTGGCGCCCATCCATAAACCTATTTTTGGATGAAACCAGCAATAGCAAAAAGCAGTTGGATAATTTTGAATTAATTTTTCGAAAATTGAAACTAAATCAAAATTTGACAAACCAACGATTTCTTTCCGGGACAAAACCACTTTTTTAAAAGTCCCTTTTGCAATAGCATCAATTGCTTTTTGGACCAGGTTTTCAAAATTTTCTTTCGCAGGAATATCTTCAGAATCTTCTAAATCCGAATCATCATTTTCCTGAGAAGAAGTTATCAAGGCTTCCCATTTTATCGATTGATTTCTAGGAATCAGAATCATCTGGTTGTCTTCAAAAGGTGCGAAAACAAATCCACTCTCTTCAAAATTCTCAGCAAAATACAAGTGATCATTATTCTGAAAAAAACCTATTAACTTGATGTTGTTTGGTTTTCGGTATAATACAAAAGGTAGATTTTGAGCTTTTTGTTGCTTTACTTTTATAAAAAAATCGATCATATATAATGTATTAAATATAAATTCCTCTAAACCTAAAGGCGTTATAATTTGCTTAACCGTGTCGAAACCATTTTAGTCACTTTTGCCTGAAACTGTTTCTTTGGCTTTAGCTACAATTAAATCCAATTATTTATTTTCGCTTTTTCTTTTTGGCAAAACCATATTCGTAAGCTTGCAAAGCGAAATTAGACTATTGTTTTCATCCGTAATCCTTATTTCCCAAAGATGAATACTTCGGCCCTTATGAACAATCTTAGCGGTTGCCGTTACAATTCCGTCCCGTTTTGCTTTCAAGTGATTGGCTGAGATTTCAATTCCGCGCACCTCGCTTAGTTCTGAATTTACATAAATCATAGAGGCGGCGCTGCCCACACTTTCTGCTAAAGCCACCGATGCACCGCCATGCAATAATCCCATTGGTTGATGCACGGAAGGATTCACAGGCATTGTAGCAACCAGAAAATCTTCTCCTGCATCTGTATATTCAATATTCAACGTTTCCATTAAGGTATTTTTAGAAACGTGATTGCAATAATGAAGTATTTTTTCTTTGTCGAATGTCATGTTTTTATCTTTAAAAATGTAAAAATAATTAAAAGATAACTCACATAACAGTAATTACAATTGTTATTCTGATTTCGAAAATAGATTTTTCCTATTTTTACAAAAAATATAACCAAATGCGTCCCAAAATAGTACTGTTTTTTATTGGAATCATAATGACTATCTGTTCCTGCCGTTCTGATTTTGAGACTGTAGCAAGTACTGGTGATTTAGAATTTTCCAAGGACACGATTTATCTTGACACTGTTTTCTCCAACATTGGTTCCAGCACGTATCGACTTAAAGTATACAATAAAAGCAAAAATGACATTACGATTCCAAGCATTAAATTAGGGAAAGGTTTGAGTTCTAAATACCGAATATCCGTTGACGGAATGCAGGGAACAGACGGGAAAATTTTCAACAACGTCGATCTTTTAGCCAAGGACAGTTTGTATATTTTCATAGAAACCACTGCCAATATTGCTGATGCTAATCCAACCGTTTTTTTGTACACCGATCAAATTCAGTTTGACAGTGGCGACAATCTTCAAAATGTGGAATTGGTAACACTAATACAAGACGCTGTTTTCCTGTATCCAAAACGTTTTGCTGACGGAACCACTGAAACACTTCCAATAGGAAACGAAAAAATTGATGGCTTTTATCTGGATGAAAATGACCCCGTAAATGGAAATGAATTGCAATTTACCAATGACAAACCGTATGTAATTTATGGCTACGCAACTGTTCCTTCGAATAAAACGGCCACTTTTGAGGCTGGAACCCGAGTTCATTTCCATGCGAATTCAGGACTTATCGTAGCCAATAATGCCTCTATAAATATTAATGGAACTCCCTCAACAACAGATAAACTAGAAAACGAAGTCATTTTTGAAGGCGACCGTTTAGAACCTGATTTTTCAGATGTGCCGGGACAATGGGGCGCCATTTGGCTGACTGATGGTAGCACAAATAATACCTTGAATCACCTCACTATTAAAAACGCAACGATTGGATTGTTAGTTCAAAACAATGATGGCACGACCGTTTCTGTCAAAAACACCCAAATCTACAATAGCAGCAACTACGGAATTTTGGCGCAGACTGCAAAAATAAATGGAGAAAATGTAGTCATTAATAATGCTGGATTAGCCAGTTTAGCCTGTACCTATGGCGGAAATTACAAGTTTACCCATTCAACTTTCAATAATAATTGGAACAGCTCGCAACAGGTGGCTGTTTTAGTAAGCAATTATATTTTAGGAGCAATTCCGGAAGCGAAAGATTTGACCGCAGCCACGTTTAACAATTGCATTATCTATGGTTCTTATTCAAACGAAATGACTTTGACCAAAAAAATAGGAGCCACTTTTGAATACCAATTCAACAATTGCCTGATTAAATTTGATACCGTATCCAACCAATTCGCAACGAATCCTGATTATCAATTTAATGCGGATACAGCACATTACAACGCGATACTTTTGAACAAGGATCCAAAATTCTTCAATATATCACAGAACAAATTTAATATCGATGAAACTTCAGCCGCTTTCGCAAAAGGGAATTCGGCGTATCTGATTCCACTTGATATTATAGGAAAAACGAGAACTTTACCGCCAGATTTAGGTGCGTTCCAAAACAAAGCTTTTCCAAAATAAACCGCTCTGAATTAGCGCATTCTAACTATTTAAAAATTAAAAAGGACCTTTCTCGAATTAAACATTTAGTAACCTCCAATATCAATTTAAATAGTAGTTTTGTCAAAAATTTCAATCCATAAATCAAATTAATTTTAAACCAAGTAATCCAATTAAAGTATGAAACAAATCTACTCATTACTCTTTTTATTTCTTTCCATAGCAGGTTTTGCGCAAGCGCCAGATGGCTATTATGCAAATGCCACAGGAACAGGCTACACCTTGAAAACTCAATTGTACAACATCATTAAAGACCATACGGTACAAACGTATGCAGGCTTGTATGTTACTTATGAAACGTCAGATATTGATAATTTCTTTGAAAACGACGGTTCGGTTTTAGATATGTATTCAGAAAATCCAGCAGGAACGGATCCATACACTTATAGTATTGCAACTACGCAGCGATGCGGAAGTAGTGGTTACGCCAAAGAGGGAGATTGTTACAATAGAGAACACATCATACCCCAATCTGTATTTAACGAAGTATCACCAATGGTTTCTGATGCGCATTTTATTACGCCTACTGACGGAGAAGTGAACGGAATCCGATCTAACTACCCGCATTCTGTAGTAGCAATCGCTACACAAACTACTCAAAACGGAAGTAAACTTGGAGCCAGCACAACTGCTGGTTATACAGGTCCAGTTTTTGAACCAATAGATGAGTTCAAAGGTGATATTGCCAGAATGTATTTCTATTTTGCCACGCGTTATGAAAACACTGTTGCCGGATACAATTACCCGATGTTCAATAATTCTAAGGGAAAAGTATTTACCACAGCATTTTTAAATCAATTGCTGGCTTGGCACAATCAAGATCCAGTAAGTGCCAGAGAAATTGCCCGTAACAACGCCATTTATGCACGTCAAAACAATAGGAATCCTTACATTGACAATCCAAGTTATGTAGCAACAGTTTGGACTACAGAGCCTGCCGATACAGAAGCTCCAACCGCAGCAACAAATTTGACAGTAACTACTACTACATCAAACTCGGCTACTTTAACATGGACAGCAGCTTCGGATAATGTGGGAGTAACAAACTACGATTTGTACCTTGATGGTACTTTAAAATCCACTCATACCGGACTTACTGCGACTGTTTCTGGTTTATTAGCTTCTACTAGCTACAACTTTTATTTAATTACAAGAGATGATGAAAGAAACTCATCTTCAGCAAGTGCAACAGTAATTGGAACAACTACAGCCGCACCAGCAGGTGGATCGGGAGCTACAGAGTTATTCTTTTCAGAATATGTTGAAGGAAGCAGTTTAAACAAAGCATTAGAAATTGCTAACTTCACCGGAGCCGCAGTTAACTTGACAGGTTATTCTATAAGAAAACAATCAAATGGTGCTGGAGCCTGGAGTGCTGGTTTAAATTTAACTGGGACTTTAAATTCCGGCGCTGTGTTTGTGTTAGTAGATCCAGGAATAGCTACAACTTGTTACACAGTAGCGAATGCAAATTTATCATCAGCTCAAGAAGCATATAATGGAAATGATCCTATGGGATTATTTAAAAATGGAGTGTTAATCGATATCATAGGAACATTTGATGGAGGATCAACCAACTTTGCCGCTGATGTAACATTAAGAAGAAAATCGAGTATTAAAGGTCCAAACACTACTTTTAATAAAACTGCTGAGTGGGATTCATTCGCTAATAATACTTGTGATGGAATTGGAACTCATTCATTGGCAACCCTTTCTAACGTTGATTTTGATGCTAATGAATTTAACATCTATCCAAATCCATCCAATGGAAATGTTAAAATAAATTTTGAAAATTCGAATGAAAAATATTCTGTTCAAGTATTTTCAATATTGGGACAAAAAGTTTTTGAAAAAGAATATATCAATAGTTCTTCAGCTGCTGTAAACAATCTTCAAAAAGGAGTTTACTTAGTTAAAATAACAAATGATAACAAATCGGTTACTAAAAAACTTATTGTAAACTAGTTTACAAACAAAGTATTTATTCAAAGCGGCATCTATTGCCGCTTTTTTTGTTTTCAATTTTTCAAAAAAAAAAAAAATACTTATTAATACCATTTTAAGATAGCTTCCTCAATTTTACTTCTATTTTTTTTCAAAGTAAGACTAAAACTACTTTCACTACAACATTCATTTTTATGTTAAGAAAATCATAATTATCTTCACAATTTCTTAACATAAACGATATTAAAAGTTATAAATTTGCATCAGTTCAGTATTTTTAAAATTTAAAAATAAAGTTTTAAAAATCTGAAATTAACCCCAATAACCAAAACAAATTTAAATTATGAAGAAAATCTACTCTGCCTTATTATTGTTATTCGTCACAGTCGGTATCGCCCAAATCCCGAATACTTATTATACCACCGCCACAGGAACTGGCTACACATTAAAAACACAACTTTATAACATTATTAAAGGCCACACTGATAAAGGATATGCGGGATTGTACACAACTTACCAAACATCTGACCGTGATTACTACTATGAAAATGATGCTACAATATTAGACATGTATTCCGAAAAACCCACAGGAACTGATCCTTACACCTATTCTGCAGGAACAACACAAAGATGCGGAACCTATAGCGTAGAAGGCGATTGCTACAACAGAGAACACATTATTCCACAATCAACTTTCAATTCTGCCGCACCAATGGTTTCGGATGCGCATTTCATAACCCCAACTGATGGAAAAGTAAATGGTCAGCGTTCTAATTATCCACATGGACCTGTGACTACAGCAACTTGGACCTCCTTAAACGGAAGTAAACTTGGATCAAGTACAACTTCTGGTTATTCCGGTCCTATTTTCGAACCTATCAATGAATTCAAAGGTGATATTGCACGCATGTACTTTTATTTTGCAACACGTTACGAGAATACTGTAGCTGGTTATTCCTATGCAATGTTTAATGGCACAAGTAATCAGGTTTTCACTACAGCTTTTTTAAACTTATTGATCACATGGCACAATCAAGACCCTGTGAGTTCCAGAGAAATTGCTCGTAACAATGCCATTTACGCCATCCAAAACAATAGAAATCCTTATATTGATCACCCTGAATACGTTCAGGCAATATGGAATCCAACTGCTGATGCACAAGCTCCTACAGCTCCCGCAAATTTAGTGTCATCCGCAAAAACAACTACTTCAATTTCGCTTAGTTGGACAGCTTCAACTGACAATACTGCCGTAACTGGCTATAATGTATACATGGATAATGTATTAAAAACAACAGTAACTGGACTTACCACTACTATTACGGGATTAACAGCCGCAACAGCTTACTCTTTTAACGTGAAAGCTAAAGATGCCGCAGGGAATATTTCAGCATCTAGTAACATCCTAAGCGTAACTACTGCAGCAAATGGTGCAACTGCAACGGATTTATTATTTTCTGAATATATTGAAGGTTCTTCGAATAATAAAGCGTTAGAAATTTCAAATGCAACTGGTGCAGCAATCAACTTATCGATTTATAGCATCAAAAAACAAACTAATGGAGCCGGTGCTTGGAGTACAGGATTACCGCTGACGGGAACTTTAAATAATGGTAGTAAATTCACTATCGTAAATAGCCTAATGGCATCCAGTTGTTACCCAATAAGTTCTGCAAATATTTCTACATCAGCAACTGAGATGGCTTTTAACGGAAATGATGCTGTAGGGTTATTCAAAAATGGCGTTTTAATTGACATCATTGGAACTTTTAATGGCGGAACGGCAAACTTTGCAGCTGATGAAACAATCCGAAGAAAAGCTACTATTACTTCTCCAACGACCACTTTCAATAAAACGGCCCAGTGGGATTCATACACATCAGATACGTGTAACAATTTAGGAAGCCGTATGGTTGCAAAAGCGTCGAAAACAGAAACTGTTTTAGATATCAATGCAATTGTTATTTATCCAAATCCATCCCAGGGAACTTTCTCTGTCAATAATTCGAATAAAATGTATTCTATCGAAATTTATTCTATCATTGGTCAGAAAATTTACAGCGAAGAAAACAGCACCAAATCAGAAATTACGCTGCCAAACATTGCTAAAGGAACGTACTTGGTTCGCGTTAGCATCGATTCGGATTCGGTCATAAAGAAATTAATAATCAACTAATTCTAAAAGCGGCAAATTTGCCGCTTTTTTTATAGCCAAAATTTAATCTTAATTGTCTAAATTTGCACCGCAATACAACAAACTACATAACAATGATCCATTTCTTTGAAAACCAAAGCAAAACTGTTTTTGCCGTACACACGCAAAACGAAATTTCGGCTCAAGACATTTCAAAACTAAACTGGCTTTTTGCCGATTCAAATAAAATAGAAAAATCCGTACTGACGGATTTTTTTGTTGGTCCTCGCGCCACTATGATAACGCCTTGGAGCACTAATGCTGTGGAAATCACCCAAAACATGGGAATATCTGGCATCATTAGAATTGAAGAATTTCATAAAGCTACTGCTGATTTTTCGGATTTTGATCCGATGCTTTCGCAAAAATACACCGAGCTAAACCAAGATATTTTTACTATCAACGTACTTCCCGAAGCTATTTTGGACATCGATGATATTGCTGCTTACAACAAACAAGAAGGATTGTCTTTAAGTCCTGATGAAGTGGAATATTTAGATAATCTAGCGATTAAATTAGGACGAAAACTAACTGATTCTGAGATTTTTGGTTTCTCACAAGCCAATTCAGAACACTGTCGTCACAAGATTTTCAACGGAAAATTCATCATTGACGGAGAAGAAAAAGAATCTTCTTTGTTCAAATTAATCAAAAAAACATCTCAAGAAAACCCGAACGATATCGTTTCTGCTTATAAAGACAACGTTGCTTTTGTAAAAGGACCACGGGTACAACAATTTGCGCCAAAAAGTGCGGACAAACCTGATTTTTATGAAGTAAAAGAATTTGATTCGGTTATTTCATTAAAAGCAGAAACACATAATTTCCCAACAACAGTAGAGCCTTTCAATGGTGCTGCAACGGGTTCTGGTGGAGAAATTCGGGACCGTTTAGCAGGTGGACAAGGTTCTTTACCAATGGCTGGAACGGCAGTTTACATGACTTCATATTCTCGTTTAGCCGAAAACAGACCTTGGGAAAACGGTATGACCGAAAGAAAATGGTTGTATCAAACCCCAATGGATATTTTGATTAAAGCATCAAACGGAGCTTCTGATTTTGGAAATAAATTTGGACAACCGTTGATTACAGGTTCTATCCTGACTTTCGAACACGAAGAAGACGCACGCAAACTAGGTTTCGACAAAGTGATTATGCAAGCGGGTGGAATTGGGTATGGAAAATTAGACCAAGCGATTAAGAAAAAACCACAAACAGGTGATAAAATTGTTATCCTTGGTGGTGAAAATTACAGAATTGGAATGGGTGGAGCTGCAGTTTCTTCAGCTGACACAGGCGCTTTTAGTTCAGGAATTGAATTGAATGCGATTCAACGTTCGAACCCGGAAATGCAAAAACGTGCTGCCAATGCCATTCGTGGTTTGGTAGAAAGTGATATTAATCCAATTGTATCGATTCACGATCACGGAGCCGGAGGACATTTAAACTGTCTTTCGGAATTAGTGGAAGAAACAGGCGGATTAATTGATTTAGACAAATTGCCTGTGGGAGATCCTACCCTTTCGGCAAAAGAAATAATTGGTAACGAATCTCAAGAAAGAATGGGATTGGTTATCGCCAAAGAAAACATCGATTTATTACAAAAAATCGCTGACCGTGAGCGTTCCCCAATGTATCAAGTAGGAGACGTAACCGGAGATCACCGTTTTACTTTCGAATCAAAATCAACTGGTGCTAAACCAATGGATTTTGCGTTGGAAGACTTTTTTGGAAGTTCTCCAAAAGTAGTGATGACGGACAAAACAATTGAGAGAAACTATACTGATGTAACATACGACGAGAAAAACATTTCAACCTACTTAGAGCAAGTACTTCAACTGGAAGCGGTTGCTTGTAAAGACTGGTTGACCAATAAAGTAGACCGTTGTGTGGGTGGTAAAGTTGCCAAACAACAATGTGCTGGTCCGTTGCAATTACCATTGAATAATTGTGGCGTAATGGCGTTAGATTACCAGGGAATACAAGGAATTGCCACTGCGATTGGGCACTCACCTATAGCTTCATTAATTGATCCGGTGGCAGGAACAAGAACTGCTATTGCTGAATCTTTATCAAACATCGTTTGGGCACCAATAAAAGACGGATTAAAAGGAATTTCACTTTCGGCAAACTGGATGTGGGCGTGTAAAAACGAAGGCGAAGACGCTCGTTTATACGCTGCAGTTGAAGCGTGTTCCGATTTTGCAATCGAATTGGGAATCAACATTCCAACCGGAAAAGATTCACTTTCCATGAAACAAAAATATCCAAATGAAGAAGTAATTGCACCGGGAACGGTAATTATTTCAGCAGGTGGAAATTGTACCGATATTAGAAAAGTAGTAGAACCCGTTTTACAAAGAGACGGTGGTTCTATTTATTACATCAATTTATCCCAAGATGATTTCAAATTAGGCGGTTCTTCGTTTGCACAAACATTGAATACTATTGGAAAAGAAGTACCAACGATTAAAGACGCTGCATTTTTCAAAAGAGCCTTTAATACCATTCAAGAATTAATTTTAGATAACAATATCCTTGCAGGACACGATATAGGAAGTGGTGGTTTGATCACGACTTTATTAGAAATGTGTTTTGCAGATGTGAATTTGGGAGCAAAAATAGATTTCTCTCCCGAAGCTTCGGGATTTGAAGAAAAAGATTTGATAAAAATCCTCTTCTCTGAAAACATTGGAATTGTTATTCAAGCGAAATCAGATACCGAAGTGGAATCTAAATTAAACGCAAATAATGTTTCTTTCTATAAAATAGGAACTGCTACGAATGAAGCAACTTTAGACCTTGGACTTTCGACTTTTGATATAAAAGAATACAGAGACATTTGGTTCAAGACTTCGTTTTTATTAGACCAAAAACAATCGAAGAACGGAACGGCTCAAGCGCGTTTTGAAAATTATAAAAACCAAGCTTTAAATTATACTTTTCCTGCACATTTTACAGGAAAAAAACCAGTTATCGACGCTTCTCAAGCAAGACCTAAAGCAGCTATTATCCGTGAAAAAGGAAGTAACTCGGAGCGTGAAATGGCAAATGCAATGTACTTAGCCGGTTTTGATGTAAAAGACGTTCACATGACCGATTTGATTTCAGGACGTGAAACTTTAGAAGACATTCAGTTCATAGGCGCTGTTGGTGGATTCTCGAATTCAGATGTTTTAGGTTCTGCCAAAGGTTGGGCTGGAGCATTTTTATACAATGAAAAAGCAAAAACAGCTTTAGATAATTTCTTCAAAAGAGAGGATACATTGTCTGTTGGAATTTGTAATGGTTGTCAGTTATTTATGGAATTAGAAGTGATTAATCCGGAGCATGAAGTTCACGGAAAAATGCTGCACAACGAAAGTCATAAACACGAAAGTATTTTTACATCGGTTACGGTACAAGAAAACAATTCAGTGATGCTTTCTTCATTAGCAGGAAGTACACTTGGAGTTTGGGTTTCACACGGAGAGGGGAAATTCAACTTACCCATGGGTGAAGAAAATTATAATATTGTTGGAAAATATGGCTTCGATAGCTATCCTGCAAATCCAAACGGTTCAGATTACAATACAGCAATGCTATGTGATACAACAGGAAGACATTTAGTAATGATGCCGCACATTGAGCGTTCTACATTTCAATGGAACTGGGCACATTATCCAAAAGATAGAAACGATGAAGTTTCACCTTGGCATGAAGCTTTTGTCAATGCCAGAAAATGGATGGATAAAAAATAATTTATTATATAAATTTAAAAAAGCGTTCTTGAAAAAGAGCGCTTTTTTTATGACAAAAAATTGAAAAATTTTAAAAACAAAAGGGAAAAAATTAATAGACACAAAATCTATAATGCAACCTAACCTTTAGCCTCAACCAAATGGCGTTCAAAATAACTATCGGTTCTTGCAAAATATATCGTACCGATAATAAATTTTTGTGTTTTATTTAAAATCTTCTATTTACTTTATTGCGAACAAATATTTTAAGGAATCCAACTCATTTTTGAACTTGTCTCAACAATCTAAAATATTTGTTAGCAATATAGTTTTCTCTAGTAAAATTATTTACTTCAATTGAAGCAATTACAATAATCCTAAATTTATTTTTTTAGAATAGAGCCTGTAAAACCCTGTTGATTAAACAGACCGTCTAATGATTAAATTTCTAAAAAGGAACGTCGCTGTCATCATCAGGATCATTCAAATTACTTCCAAAAGCATCATTAGCAGATGGTAAATTTTTAGTAATAAAAGGATTATCATCTTGATTCATGCTGGATGGCAAATCATCATAGCCACCGCTGTAATCTTCCAAATTATCAAATTTTCCTAAATGTCCAATAAATTTCAAACGAACGTTTTCAATACTACCGTTACGGTGTTTTGCAATCATTATTTCTGCCTGACCCGCAGTAGGCGATGCTTCATCATCATCCCATTCGTCAATTTTGTAATATTCGGGACGGTATAAAAAAGATACAATATCGGCATCTTGCTCAATCGCTCCCGATTCACGTAAATCAGATAATAAAGGTCTTTTGCTGGATCCACGCGTTTCTACCGCACGCGACAATTGCGAAAGTGCAATTACAGGAACGTTCAATTCCTTGGCTAAAGCTTTTAAGTTTCGAGAAATCGTAGAAATCTCCTGCTCTCTATTTCCGCCTCCTTTTCCGTTTCCTCCGGCCGTCATCAATTGCAAATAATCGACAATTATGATTCGGATTCCATGTTGCGAAACCAAACGTCTGGCTTTGGCCCGTAAATCAAAAATCGATAACGAAGGCGTATCATCAATAAATAATGGTGCTTTTTCTAAATTCTTCACTTTAGTACTCAACTGTTCCCATTCGTGTTTTTCTAATTTTCCAGTACGCAATTTCTCCGATGACAAACCTGTTTCCGAAGAAATCAAACGGGTAATCAACTGAACGGATGCCATCTCCAGAGAAAATAAGGCAACTGGCATTCCGAAATCAATTGCCATATTTCGAGCCATCGATAATACGAATGCGGTCTTACCCATTGCAGGTCTTGCCGCTATAATAATTAAATCACTCGGCTGCCAACCAGAAGTAATCTTGTCTAACTTGTCAAAACCAGTGGCAACACCACTCAATCCTTCTTGACCGGCGATTTCCTCAATTCGTTTTTTGGCTTGCAATACTAAACTTTGTGCCGTTTCGGAACTTCGTTTGATATTTCCTTGTGTAACCTCGTATAATTTAGATTCGGCTCTGTCTAATAAATCAAAAACATCTGTTGTTTCGTCGTAAGAATCTTCGATAATTTCTGTCGAAATCCGAATCAAACTGCGTTGAATAAATTTTTGAAGAATAATTCTGGAGTGAAATTCAATGTGTGCCGAAGACGATATCTTTTGCGTAAGCTGAATTAAATAAAAATCACCCCCTGCCAACTCTAACTTTGCATTTTTTTTCAGTTGAGCAGAAACGGTTAATAAGTCAATCGGCTGCGTTTCTGTAAACAGTTGCACGATAGCCTCAAAAATATGTTTGTGTGCTTCTTTGTAAAAAGCATCGGGCTGTAAAATATCAATTACATCATCAACTCCTTTTTTATCAATCATCATGGCACCTAATACAGCTTCCTCTAAGTCGAGAACCTGCGGTTGCAATTTTCCTTTTTCAAGGCTTATAATAGTAGTTTTATCAACCTTCACAGGATTAATATTTCTGAAGTTTTCCATAGAACGAAAGTAGCAAAAATTAAAAAAAAATCGACATTGAGTTGTTACAAATAAATGTTCATAACTAACTATTTTTTGTTTATAACCCAAAAAAAATCCGTCTCGTTCTAGGTTTTAGCACGAGACGGATTAAATATCAAATTGTAAGATTTTACTCTTTATATTCGCCCATTTTGCTGTATTTCTCCATCCTCTGGGCAATTAATTGTTCTGTTGATAAGTCTTTCAACTCATTAAAACCCTTCATAATATATTGCTCTACGGTTTTGAAAGCAGTTTCTCTGTCGTAGTGTGCTCCACCTAACGGTTCTGGAATAATATCATCTACTAATTTTTGCTTTTTCATGTCAGCCGATGTCAACTTCAAGGCTTCAGCAGCCTGTTCTTTATATTCCCAGCTTTTCCATAAAATAGAAGAACATGATTCTGGCGAAATAACGGAATACCAAGTGTTTTCCATCATATATACTTTGTCCCCCACTCCTATTCCTAATGCGCCACCTGAAGCTCCTTCACCAACAATAACGGTGATAATAGGCACTTTTAAGCGAATCATTTCAAATATGTTTCTGGCAATAGCTTCTCCTTGTCCGCGTTCCTCTGCTTCTAATCCTGGATAAGCGCCCGGAGTATCAATCAAAGTCAAAACTGGAATACCAAATTTCTCTGCCATTTTCATCAATCGCAACGCTTTTCTATATCCTTCCGGATTGGCCATTCCAAAATTACGGAACTGACGCGTCTTAGTATTGAATCCTTTTTGTTGACCCACAATCATAAAGGATTGTCCATCAATTTTTCCTAAACCACCAATCATGGCTTTGTCATCTTTAAAACCTCTGTCTCCAAAAAGTTCCAGAAAAGTATCACCGCACAAAGCGCGAACGTGATCCATTGTATACGGACGACTTGGATGTCTGGAAAGCTGAACACGTTGCCAAGCAGTCAGATTCTTATAAATATTCCTTTTAGTCTCTTCTAGTTTCTTGTTGATTTGTTTGCAAGTATTCGTTACATCAACATCTGATTCCTGACCAATAACGAGACATTTGTCTAACTGTTCTTCTAGTTCTTTTATTGGAAGCTCAAAATCTAAATATTCCATAGGATTTTTGCGTTTTTGTTTTTATTTCGAACCGCAAATATAAAATTTTAAATCGTTCGAAAAGGTAAATATTCTATTTATATGTAAAAGTTTGCTTCAATAAAGCAGGAAGTTCTTATTCTGTATTACCCTTTTGATAGTGTTTAATTGCACCATTTAGGATTACTGTGATTACTATTATCAGTGCACCAATGTAAAATTCAAAACTCATTTTCTCTTTTCCGCCAAGGATGAAATACGCCAAAATAATTCCGTAAACTGGTTCTAAGTTAGTAGTCAGCATTACCGTATACGGCGTTAGTTTTTGCATTACTTTCACCGATGCCGTAAAAGCATACGCAGTACAAACCGTGGCTAAAATCAGGATCAAAATCCAATTATTAGCGGTCAATACGAAAAAGTCCAATGTAAATTTTCCTTGAAATAAAAAGTAAATGGTGATAAATATAACACCTGCCAAGAATTCATAAAACGAGATAACTGAAGGATCGTGATCCGCAATCAGCTTTCCGTTCATCAGCGTAAACAAAACACCTAATATAATGGATGCTAAAGCGTACAACATTCCGTCAAGGTAATTGATTTCGACTTTCATAATCAGTGCCAATCCAGCGATTATGATGAGTCCAAAAAAGACTTCGTACCACAAAACCTTTCGACCATAAAAAAGCGGCTCTAAAATAGATGCGAAAAAAGCACCCAATGAAAAAACCGACAGTGTTATCGACACATTAGAAACATGAATCGCTTTGAAAAAAAAGATCCAATGTAATGCAATCAATAACCCGACGAAAATCAATTTAAGGAACGATTTTAAGGGAATTCGAAACGATTTTTTCTTAAAAACCAAAAACAGCGCTATAAAGACAGCTGCAAAAAACATGCGATACCAAACCAAAGCATCTGCTGTTATGGTGATTAAAGCGCCCAAAATGGCGGTAAAACCCCAAATAAAAACAATCAAATGGAGGTTTAAATAACTTTTTAAATTATCGTTTTGCATTTCGTAATAAATAAATGGCTAAAATTCCAAAAGCAATATTGGGCAACCAAACCGCTAACATTGGTGGAATACTCGATTTTTCGGCTAATACACCAAAGATTTTATCAAAAAACACAAAGGCAAAAGCCAGTGCAATTCCAATGGCCAGATTCGTCCCCATTCCACCTCTACGCTTCATCGAAGAAACGGCTACGGCAATAATAGTCAGAATAAATGCCGATACCGGAACGCTATATTTTTTATACAAAACCACTAAATACACGTTGATATTAGAGGAACCTCTTTCTCTTTCTTTTTCGATGAAAGCATTCAATTTTCCTAAGCTCAACGTTTCCGCAATATAAACTACAGGTGTTAAATCCTCTAAATCAAAAGTAAAAACAGCATTTTTTTCCGGCAGCTTTTCAATTTTATCATTCAGTTCACCTACCGTTCTTTTCGTGTAATCATACATCGTGTAGGTGCTGTCCTTTGGATTCCATTTGATTCTGCTGGCCGTTATTTTATGAACTAATTTCTCGTTTTTAAATTTCTCCAAGGAGAAATTAAAAGCAATTTTAGATTCCGTATTGAAACTGTTTACATAAATGAATTCATTGTCATTGATCTGGCGATACACATCCGTATTATCACCACGCATCGCTTCTTTTCCGCCTCCTTTCAAATACGTGTACCTGAAATTATTAAAACCTTCACTGGCCGCCGGAACGACAAAGAAACCCATTAACAATACAAAAACTGAAACGATGGAAGCACCTATAATATAGGGTCTTAAAAATCGTGTAAATGAAATCCCCGAACTTAAAATGGCAATAATCTCCGTATCATTCGCCAGTTTTGACGTGAACCAAATTACCGATAAAAACAAAAATATCGGAAAAAGGGAATTGGCAAAATAAACCGTAAAGTTGTAATAATAAAGAGCAATCTCTAAAAACGGAACTTTATTTTCCAGCATTTTATTGATCTTCTCAGATACATCAACAACGATTCCTATGGGGATAAACAACAACAGCATCACCGCAAATGTGGCTAAATATCTTTTTAGGATGTATTTGTCTATTATTGTAAGCATGTTTTTGTTTAAGGTTTAAAGTTTAAGGTTTAAAGTCAGCGCTGGAACGTTAAACTTTAAACCTTAAACATTTTTTTTACAAACGTTGGCTCATATTTTTCACCATCATTTCTTTCCAAGGTCTGAAATCGCCCGCTAAGATATGTTTTCTGGCTTCACGAACCAACCACATATAAAAACCAAGATTGTGTATCGTGGCAATTTGTTTTCCTAGGTATTCATTAGCAGCAAAAAGGTGGCGCAAATACGCTTTTGTGTATTCCGTATCCACGTAAGTGATTGCCATTTCGTCAATTGGAGAAAAATCAGCTTCCCACTTTTTATTTTTGATATTTATGGTACCATTTGCAGTAAACAACATTCCGTTTCTGGCGTTACGCGTAGGCATCACACAGTCAAACATGTCAATTCCAAGGGCAATATTTTCCAAAATATTGATCGGAGTTCCCACGCCCATCAAGTAACGCGGTTTGTCTTCCGGTAAAATTTCGCAAACCACTTCGGTCATCGCGTACATTTCCTCCGCAGGTTCCCCTACTGAAAGTCCACCAATGGCATTTCCTACTTGATTTGAATTCGCAATATATTCCGCTGATTGCTGACGTAAATCTTTATAGCAACTTCCCTGAACAATTGGGAAAAAAGCTTGATCGTAACCGTATTTTACAGGCTGCGTGTCTAAATGATTGATACAACGGTCTAACCAGCGATGCGTCATTTTCATCGAACGTTTCGCGTAATTGTAATCACAAGGATACGGCGTACACTCATCAAAAGCCATGATAATATCGGCACCAATGGTACGTTGAATTTCCATCACATTCTCTGGTGTAAAAAAGTGGTACGAACCGTCAATATGCGATTTGAACTTCACTCCTTCTTCCTTAATTTTTCTGTTGGCCGAGAGTGAATACACTTGGTAGCCACCAGAATCCGTCAAAATATTACGGTCCCAATTCATGAATTTATGCAAACCACCAGCTTTCTCCAGGATTTCCGTTTGTGGTCGCAAATATAAGTGGTAGGTATTTCCCAGGATAATATCCGGGTTAATGTCTTCTTTCAGTTCCCGTTGATGCACTCCTTTTACCGAAGCTACGGTACCCACAGGCATAAAAATTGGAGTTTCAATCACCCCGTGATCAGTAGTAATACTTCCCGCTCTGGCTTTCGACTGCGGATCTTTTTTTAATAAATCAAACTTCATAGTAACGTATTTCACCCGATTGTTCGGCTGGCAAAGATAGGTTAATTTGAAATCTACATCAAAAAAATGTTTTCCATCATATAAAGTATAAAAGTGTCCCAAAAGGTATAGGGATAACAACTAAAATACACCTGCTTTTTAAGAGAAAAATGAGGCAATTATAGTATTCAAAAATACGTGTCGCATTTAGTACTTGGTTTTGGGCGTGCCCTAAAAAGGTCGGGCTATCCGTTACAAACAAAGTTCACTGAACTCCGCTAAAAATTAAAAACATTGTGAAGTAATCTTTTATTCCGCTGCGCTTCATAAAAGGATTTCCACTGCAAACGAAGTTCACTGAACTCCTATGAAAAATATCAAAAAAGTGAAGTAATCCCTCACGCGAAATTTGGTTTAACAACAACTAAAATCTTCTCATTAATATTCAAAAAGCCTCTAACTAATTAAAAAAACTTTTGATAATTTGTAAGAAAATTTTAATATATTTGAAAATAAATAAAGCGAAACAAACCTTCACAAATCTACCCATATTAGGGTGTATACAGGAAGGTTTGTTTCGCCTATATACAAGTTATGGCTCAGTTTAAAGAACCGAAAAACAGAAAGTAATATGATAGACAATTTCACTAAAAAGAACTTAACAGAATTAAGTGAATTTCAAAGAATAAGAAATAATGTTTATGTTGAATGGTTAAAAAATATATTAACTATTGCCACAGCTATTTTAGCTGTTTTAATCTCATTAAAATCTGAAAAGTCAAATACTTTTACTGAAAGTTTCTTTTATTTATCTACCATATTCTTATCTGGTATTGGAATCCTTTTCGGTGTAATTGTTTTATATTCTTACGTAGAACTTGAAAATCTTTCTGTAAAAAAGAAGAGGGAACAAGTATTACTACTGTTGGACAAAAAAGAAATCGATAGCGTTGAAACAGTAGAATTACCGAAGTTCTATAAGGTCTTTGAATATATTTGTAATATTTCATTATTTTTATCTTTGATTTCATTATTGATTTATGGATTTATAAATGAGATTTAGTTAAAAGAAAACCGAAGCCATAACAGCTGTCTGCGGCTGCTGTGGGATTTGGTGGAATTACCGTTTCGCATCAACTTTCTGCAAAGCCGAAAATTGAAAGGTTACGAATTCCCAGCCATCTCAAAGTGGCGAAGCGTTGGGGGTAATGTTGCCCAAAAAACGAAAAAGTAATAAACAACAATAGAATTGAAAAACATAAATTTTGACTTTTTAAAACCAACAATTATATTCTCTATTATTGGAATTTTTATTCCTGGCTTTACTGCAATGGGATTAATCGGAACGCAAATGATATTAAATTCATTTGGAATAGAATGCACAGTAGTGTGGAAAATAATTTGGACTTCAACAATAATACTTGGAATTGTTTCACCTGTTATTTTTGTAAAATATATTAGAAATATTACGGACGAAAAATTAAAGACTTTGAAAACGAAATTGACAATATTTAATTTAGTCGAATATGTTTGTATTCAGTCAAGTATTGGGAGTTTATTTTCGAATAGTAACACATTATGTTATGGAAGTGGAGGACAAAACGGCCTAGAATTAGTATTTACTGCTTGGTTAGCATTGCCAATATTAATTGTAATGAGTATTGTTTTTAACCGAATAATTAGCCGAAATGAAAACACAGCAGATTAATAAACACTACCGCCAACTGCCATTTTGAGCTAACTGGAATTTAGTGGAATTATCGTTTCGCATCAAGTTTTCGTTAAGCCGAAAACTCAAAAGTTACGAATTTCCAGCCCTTTCAAAGTGGCGAAGCGAACGTTGGAGGCAATTTTAACACTCTGCGGTTGTAACAAACTATTTTTTTTAAAGACTTGTTAAAGAAAAAGACAGTATGGAAACGAACCGAAGACTTTGGCTGAAAAAAATTGGAATTGGAGTAGCTGGTATTGGACTTTCAAACTTCAATTCATTTGCTTCTCCGCTAGTATCAGAAAATTTAATTAATAGTTTTGAAAATGATGCTAACTTAATTTTTTTACGCTCAAATGAAAACCCCTATGGTCCATCTCCGTTAGCAAGGAAAGCATTTGTAGACAATGCGAATATAAGTAACCGATACAATTGGGATGTTGCGACACAACTGATTGCTGATCTTGCAAAAAAAAATAGTGTTCAAGACGACAACATATTGTTGGGAGCTGGTTCAACTGAAATTTTAGATTTGGTTGCGAAATTTGTATCACTAGACAAAGGACACGAACCGAAGGTGACTGGCAACGCAAATTATGTAATCGCAGACCCAAGCTATGATTATTGGACAGTTACATTAGATAATTTAGGTTTAACGAAAAATAAAATACCGCTTACAACCGACAAGAAAATTAATTTGCAAGCTATGTTGGCAGCTGTAAACCAAGATACAAAACTTGTTTATATCTGTAATCCAAACAACCCAACAGGAACAATTTGTGAAAGAGAAGCATTGGTAGAATTTGTAACCACGATTTCACAAAATACAATTGTATTAATTGATGAGGCATATTTGGACTTTACTAAACAGCAATCCCTTAGTAATCTCGTAAATGACCGCAAAAATATTATTATCGCCAAAACATTTTCCAAAATGTATGGTTTGGCTGGAGCACGGATTGGGTATGCAATTGCGAACAAAACAATAATTGATAATTTGGCAAATTTGCAATCTAATACAAATAATAGTGTTAGTGTATTATCAAAACTTGCTGCTATAGCTTCGTTGAAAGATGACAAATTTGTTTCAAATTGCTACTTGCTAAATGAAAATGTAAGACAATATACTATTGACGAACTCAAAAAATTAAATTGTGAGTGCATTTCTTCTAATACAAATTTCATCTATTTTTCACTTGCAAAATACAACAAGGATTATTTCAAGCAATTAGAAAACAATAATATTGAAGGCGGAAGAATATATGAAGAGCAAGGTAAATGGACTAGGATTACAGTGGGTAAAATGGACGAAATGAAAAAATTTATTAAAGCAATACAATAAAAAACTGCCTCCAACTGCACTGATATACCAAAATCGTTAGCGCAGTTTTGCAAGGTTCCCACAGCAGTATGCAAATAACAAAAACAACAAAAAACCGCTACAAAGTATAAAGCTACAACAACCAGAGATGCTTATTTATTAGAATAACTACAGTGGGCTATCTACCTGTTTGTAATACTATTTGCGACTTATTTTATTTCATAAACAAACAATTCGTTTTTTATTAAAGAATTTTAATTGTAGTTTAAATCATATATATTTACTGACTGATTAGCTAAATAGAGTTCGTTTAAAGGTTTTTAGACGAACTGACTTCTAGCTGCTATTAAAGAACCGACCACAAACAAAAGAAATTTCACAGAAAAAATATGAATTGTAAAACTTACAACAAAGAATTAACCTCAAAGTATTGTCCAGACTGTGGACAACCATCCGAACTGAAAAGAATTGACGGACATTACATAATACACGAAATTGAGCACGTTTTACATTTTGAACGTGGAATCTTATATACAATCAGAGAACTGATACTAAATCCAGGACAAAACATTAGAAATTATTTTACGCATAATAGAACTCGACTTGTGAAGCCAATTATTTTTATAATTGTAACCTCTTTGATTTATACACTTTTAAACCACTTTTTCCACATTGAAGACGAATACGTAAAATATCACGAAGCTAAAAAGTCTACTACAGGCTCAATCGTAAAATGGATGCAAGACCATTATGGCTATGCAAACATTATGATGGGGGTCTTCATTGCTTTATGGGTAAAACTATTTTTTAAAAAGTACAACTATAACTTTTACGAAATTTTGATAATGCTTTGCTTTGTTATGGGAATGGGAATGTTGATTTTTTCCGTTTTTGTACTCATAGAAGGTCTGACACATTTTCACGTTATGACAATTGCGGGTGTAATAGGTATTGCATATTGTACTTGGGCAATCGGACATTTTTTTGACAAGAAAAAAGCAGGTAATTATGTAAAAGCACTCACAGCTTATATTTTAGGAATGATTACGTTTTGGGTTTTGCCAGTTATTTTTGGAACATTGATAGATATATTAAGCAAACATTAGAAACTATGAACAATAAAAAAGGAATACCATTTCCCCTATTAATTATCGCAATCGTATTGGGTTGGACAATTGTTAAACAATTTGATTTTGAAAACTTGAAATTTGAAAAACCTGCAATGGCAGTAATTTACATTTTGACCTTTGTAATGACCGTTTACATGATTTTTAAGAATAATAATCAAGATGTAGAAAAATAGCATCTGCCAACAGCTAGAGTTTCGTTGCGTGCCAAGCATGAGCAATGAAACTCCGGTTGAAAAGCTTGTCCATTTTTTTGCGAGAACCAGTCACTGGCAGGAACTATGGAGTTATCGTAAAGTTTTGAAAGTCAATTTAAAACGAATCCGCCAGCATGGGAATTTTTTTATACACAAGCACCGTCCTACAAAAAAGTAATGACCCATTGGATTATGACGGCAAAACAGGAAAAAACCAGAATAGTAAGGCTTGAAATAACGAAACAAATTAGTGAGCAACAAAAACGAATGCTATAAAAAGTAAAACCCTAGATAATTTCACCACCAAAATGTTTCAATTCAATCGCAATTATTTTATACTTACAATTTTACTTTTTCTGACAGAAGTTGCCCTTGCCATGTACGTTCATGATGACTTTATAAGACCTTATTCCGGAGATTTTTTAGTGGTTATTTTACTCTATTGTTTTGTGAAATCCTTTGTAAAAGTTTCGGTTTTGGTAGCTGCAAGTCTTGTGTTGGTTTTTTCATTCGCTATCGAAATCGCGCAGTATTTCAATATGGTGGAAAAACTAGGATTTCAACATTCTAAGATTACAAGAATTGTGCTCGGGAATTCATTTGCCTGGATGGATTTGCTTGCCTATGTTCTTGGAATTTTGACCGTAATTAGAATTGAAACACTCCGTTTAAAACGAAAGAATAAAATCCATAAGCAGATGAACTTTCGCTAAAATACGGTATTTCATAAAGCAAATTCTTGTGAAAAAATCTTATGTTTGTCTGAACACAATTCTAAAAAATTTAAAAATATGATCCGAAAGTTATTTTCCTCAAGTTCATGGTCCGCTAATGCAACAGATTGGGCTTCGCTTATTTTACGACTAACATTTGGTTTATTGATGTTGAGTCATGGTATTCCAAAGCTGATGAAGTTTATGGATGGCAACATGGAATTTGGTGATCCAATAGGTATCGGTGTTCCGGCATCATTAGCTTTGACCGTCTTTGCCGAAGTATTATGCTCCGCATTACTAGTACTTGGATTGTGGACCAGACTGGCGTTGATTCCGCTTATCATAACCATGGTAGTTGCCGTATTTATTGTTCACATCAGTGATGATTTAGGAACAATGGAACCTGCATTACTATATTTACTATCCTATTGCGCGCTTTTTTTATTGGGAAGTGGTAAATATTCAGTTGATGCGATTTTGAAAAAATAAGCTTACTTAAATTCTTCTTGCTCAAAACCGTTGGAGATAATTAATTTTTTAAACACATAGAAAAATAGAATTTAAAATTATGGAAGGCGTTTCACTTTTTTAGAGAAAACCAAAGCAATGTGAACCCAAGACCCGAGCGATAGCGAACAGGCGAAGCAATTGGGCTAGCTCAGTCTTATTTTCTATGTTTCTATGTGTTTCAATTTTTTTATTAAATTCTAAAGGATAATTAAGTTTTACTTATTATGCAGCTTCATAAAAGCAATAATTTCATCAAAGCGATTGCTCCAAGGCGAGAAATACTGAAGCACCATTGGAACGTGCTTTTTATTCAACCGTATTGGTGTCACATCGGGTTGGAAAGGTTGCAAAGCAGTTACAAAACGACTGTTGGCAATTTTAATAGAATTATATGTTTTGTCTCCAACATAAATTAAAAAAGGTGGCGTGTTTTTATTTAAAAAATAAATGGGCGAAGCATCTTTCCATTGCTCCGCATTTGAGGTCCAAGTTGCCAAATAATCATCTTTTTCAGTTGGTGGATTTCCTTCTAAATAATTTTTCATATCCAATCCTGCCGCATCATTCAGAATTATTCCAGCAATAGTTGAAGAATCAATTCCATATTTCGGATTCATGACGGCCAAAGCACCAAGATGGCCCCCTGCCGAATGACCCGTGATGTAAATCGAATTGGGATCACCATTGTACTGGCTGATATTCTTTTTTGTCCATTGAATTACAGACACAATTTGCCGTGCCATATCATCATAAGAAGCCTCAGGGCTCAACGTATAATTCGGGATAACTGTAATCACGCCTTTGCTGGCAAAATTTCGTCCCAACAAATCGTACGTCCCTTTCCGACCGCTGTTCCAATTGCCTCCGTGAACAAAAATTAAAACTGGTACTTGCGTTGCACTTGATTTTCGGGGAACAAAAACATTCAATTGTGGCGGTTTTGCGGTATTTTTTTCGGTAGAATTAAGATACGAAATATCAGTATTTTTTTTTGAACCGCAGTTGACCAAAAGAAAACCATTCAGTAAGACGATAATGAAGAAGGAGAAACGCATATTCATTTTTTTACGAATATAAGATTTAAAAAAAATACGAAAGTTAATTTAGCTTTAAAAAGTGGTTTTCTTGAGTAAAACGTTTTTCATATCCTTTAATACACCTATATTTACTATGAAACTTTCGTTTATTAATGCTGCTAAAGTTTTTCTTAATCAAATATTCAGCGTATCTTCTTCAACCTTTATTTTCAAAAAAATTAAACACAAATGAACACTACAAATACACAAAATCTCCAAAAAATGACTTTAGCTCAAAACATAAGCCGTTATATTTTAGGACTATTTCTTACCACTGCTGGAATTAGCCATCTCACTTGGAGTCGAACAGAATTTTTAGCGCAAGTACCACCATGGATTCCTGTAAACGCTGATTTAGTAGTTCTGCTGTCTGGAGTAGTTGAAATTGTTTTGGGTTTATCCCTAATTCTGTTATTTAAGTATCGCATCCAGGTTGGATGGATTGTCGCTGCTTTTTTTGTCCTTGTCTTTCCGGGAAATATTGCACAACTGGTCGAACATAGAAATGCTTTCGGACTCAATACAGAACTAGCCAGATGGCTCAGACTTCCACTTCAACCACTTCTTATTATAGTAGCCTTATGGTCAACTGGCGCTTGGCATTCATGGAGGAAAAATAAAAATTGAACAAGATAGGCTGCCCTTCCGGACAGCCTATCTACATTTATCTAAGATAGATTAGTTGAATTGTGAAGCCACATATTCAATTAAACTTTCATCGCTCATTTTATTAGAAGTACTTTCTTTCGTCTGTACATTTTTGTATTGTGGAGTTTCGCTCAAATATTTAATAAATTGTTCTTGAGCAACACCAGGTCCAGTGATGTGTAATTCATCCACATTTTGCATGTGCGCAGTAATGTTTTTGAATAACTTGTGAAGTGAATCTCTTTCAGCATTATTTGCCGCGTTTTCACTTGAATTTCCTCCTTGACCTTCTTCTTTTTCGTGTCCTAAAACTACGAAATCTCCAGAATCTACATTTTCTCTACCTACGATTGTTGCGTGATGTGAATCCATCCACACTCCGAATTGTTTTTTACTTTTGTCTGACATTATGCTCTATTTATTTTTATTAATATTTGTATTATTAAATTGTCAAAAAGCATGCAGTGACAGTTCAAATACTTATTCTATTAAAATTAGCGTATTTTTTTAACAAAAAGGGAATTAGTTCTGAATTTACTTTTTAATTAACACTATTCATTTGTTATAATTTAAAAATAAATCGATTCTTGGCTTTAATAAAAAAGCTGCTGTATTCCTAGTTCATTATAGGTAAGTCATGGAATAATCTGACGCTAATCATTAGTCATTTTGAGTTTTTCTGTATTAACCTGCTTCGCGTCTTTATGTTGAATTACTTTGCCAAGAATCTATTGTTTGTACCTTTACTTTCGAAAAATATAAAAACTAAATCCTAATAAGATGTACGAATTACTTCAAAAGTATATCAGTAACCGAACACAAATCAATGATGAACAAATGGATTTCATCTGTTCCTTTTTTAAACCAATGCAAACCAAGCGCAATGAAATTTTAGTGCGTTATGAGGAAATATGCCAACAGTATTATTTTGTAAACAAAGGCTGTATCAGAATTTTCACCATTAATAAAGAAGGAATTGAAACATCACGATTTTTTGCTTTTGAAGGCGGTTTTGGAACAGCCTTACCTAGTTTTATTGATCAACAGCCCGCTTACGAATACGTGCAAACGATAGAAAAATCAGAATTATTGGTAATTTCCAGAACGGACTTTTATTATCTTGTAACAACAATACCAGAATTTGGACTGATTTACAGAGCGATTCTGGAGTTAGGTTTTATAACGGCTCAAAAACGCATTTACGGTTTTCAGGGATTTGATGCCTTAGAAAAAGTAAAATGGATTATTGAAAACCAACCTCATTTTTTATTGCGTGTTTCAAATAAAATGGCCGCATCCTATTTAGGAATTTCTCCCTCAACCTTAAGCCGAATAAAATCCAAACTCTAAAAACGTTGACATAGGACAAGCTTTTTCATGCGACTCATTTTTAATTTTGTAAAAAAATTAATCATGAAAATCAACTCTTGTTTATTAGTACTACTCATTCCATTACTTTCATTGGCACAAATCAGCACTAAAAAAAGTACCGATTTCACCAATTTAAATGCCAAAAAGGAAGGAAATTATACGACACAATCCGTTCAACTAACGCTCAAAACTGCATTTCAAATAACAGAACAAGCCCGCGAAGCCGCAAAAAGCTTGAAAAAAAATGTCACCATCGCAGTATTAGATGCTTCGGGTCAAATTATAATCCTTACTCGTGGCGACGAAGTGGGAACGCACAATACGGAAGCGGCCAGAAGAAAAGCGTACACCGCATTATCAACAAAAACCCCTACGCTTTTATTATCAAGAAATGCCAGATTAAATCCAGATACTCAAAATTTAGCCACACTGCCTGAACTTCTATTATTAGGCGGTGGTTATCCGCTTTGGCACAACGGAAAAGTCATAGGTGGCATTGGTGTTGCCGGAGGAGGAAGTCCTGAAAACGATGATTTAATCGCTAAATCAGGTGCAATTGCAACCGCACAAATCACAACTCATTAATTTAAAACACAAACAAAAATGAAAAATTTACTATTTAGTTTACTTTTTACGGCTGTAGCAACAACAAGCTATTCGCAGAATAATACCTACCAATTGTCCAGCCATATTTTAGACGTTTCCAGCGGAACGGCTGCAATTGGTGTCCCGGTTGTATTAGAAAAATACGATGAAACCACTAAAATATGGTCATATGTGGATGAAAAAACAACGGATAAAAATGGTAGAATTATCGATTTTCTGAATTATAAAGAAACAAAAAAAGGAATTTATAAACTTAGATTCTTGGTAGCAGACTATTTTAAAAGCAAAAAGACAGACAGTTTTTATCCGTTTATTGAGGTTGTTTTCCAAATTAAAGATGCCAATCATTATCACGTTCCCATTACGCTTTCCAGTTATGGATATGCAACGTATCGTGGCAATTAGTTTCGCTTGATTATTTTTGTAAGTTCCAAAAAAAGTAAAACGATTCCCGAAATGCTTTCCGAATTTTGTTGTTAAATAAATACGATTCATAACTTACGTAGTCGTAATTTTGTAGTACTAGATTTTGCACCAAAGGGGAATAATCGTTAAAAAATAATAAAATGGAAGTAGCAAAAATAATTAAAGAGAAACTGGGAACCATTGTCGATGTGCGTTCCTACGATGAATTTATGGGTGGTCATGTTGCGGGATCCATCAATATTCCGTTGAATGAAATTCCGCATAGAATGCAGGAAATACAGGAACTTAAAGTACCATTAGTACTTTGTTGTGCCTCTGGAAATAGAAGTGGACAGGCACAAGTTTTTCTGACCGCGCACGGAATCGAATGCTATAATGGCGGTTCGTGGCTCGATGTGAATTACCTTCAATCCCAAATCGTGTAACATGATAAACATACTCAAAAAAATATTTGGGCTTGGCGCCAAAGTGGATTATCAGGAATTAATTCAGAACGGAGCTATTGTCGTTGATGTGCGCAGCAAAGCGGAATATTTAGCAGGCCATATTAAGGATTCCATTAATATTCCTGTGGATACACTGCGTAATAATCTGTTCAAAGTGAAAGATAAAAACCAACCTATTATTACGTGTTGCGCCTCTGGAATGCGCAGTGCTTCGGCAAAAAGTATTTTGAAAGCTAATGGCTATACTGCAGTATACAATGGTGGCGGATGGAGCAGTCTTAAAAATAAAATAGGACGCTGAAAGATTTTTTGACAACGGTAAATAATACAATTCGTATTTACAATTAGTTAATTAACAGTTGATTAGATTATAATTTGTTTAATTTTATTCCACTTAAAAAAATTAAGTGAATGAGTTAGATAGAAAAATAGTATCTATTATTTCTAAACAATTTAATCTTAAAAACTACTATTATGAGAACTGCAATTAGTAAAAACGAAGGTGTTAAAGGTGCTATGCAAACAAAAAGCAATGTCGCACATGGATTAAGAGATTTATTTGAAAATGGATTGAAAGACATCTATTGGTCTGAAAAAGTTTTGACTAAAACCTTACCAAATATGGTAAAAAATGCTTCAACACCAGAATTAGTAAACTCATTAAAAAGCCAATTAAATGAATCGAAAGAACAAGTTTCTCGCTTAGAGAAAATTTTTCAAGAGAATGGTATGAAACCAACTGCAAAAAAATGTGATGCTATGGAAGGTATTCTAAAAGAAGCCGATGGTCTAATTAAAGAAACTGATATAGGTGCAGTACGAGATGCAGGAATTATTGCTGCGGAACAAAAAGTGAAACATTACGAAATAGCAACGTATGGTACTTTGCACGCTTTTGCTAAAACATTAGGAGAAAACAAAGCTGCCAATTTGCTGGCAATGACACTAGATGAAAAGAAAAAAACAGATGCAACATTAAGTGGAATTGCAATGTCAACCATCAACAATCAAGCTCACAAAGCAGCTGCGATTACAAACATAAAAGCATAATTTTGATTCTAAAAACAGCTAATAACTGTTTTTTCTATTACCTAAAAAGCCCGCAAATGCGGGCTTTTCTGTGAATTAAAATCTGACTTGAATAAAATGTAATCTGTTTTTATAGCTAATAAAAATTTAAATTATTCAGCCATTGCTGGATAATCAGTGTATCCTTTTACGGTATCGGTGTAAAAAGTAGTTTGATCTGGCGTGTTCAATGGCGCATCAGTTTCATAACGAGCCACTAAATCTGGATTCGCAATAAATGGAACTCCATAAGCAACAAGATCAGCGTACCCTTCTTCAATAACTTTGATACCTGTTTCTTTGTTAAAACTTTTATTGATGATTAAAGTTCCTTTGTAAAATGGTCTGAAATGTTTGGCCACTTCAGTAACCGCAAAAGGTACCTCAGTTACATCAGTAAAAGGCTCTGTTAAATGGATGTAAGCCAAACCGTAATTATTCAGTTTATTGATAATGTACTCATAAGTTGGAATTGTTTCTTCATCCAACATCATTCCCTGCGCATTGTGCAACGAAGGATTCAATCGAACACCAACTTTAGCATAATCAATAACTCCCTCTAAAGCATCTAGAATATCAAATAAGATTCGGGATTTGTTTTCAATTGAACCACCGTATTCATCAGAACGATGATTAGAATACCCATTAAAAAACTGTTGCAACAAATATCCGTTGGCTGCGTGCAATTCGATTCCATCAAAACCAGCTGAGATCGCATTTTTAGCTCCGTTTTTGAAATCTAAAACGGTTTGTTTGATGTCTTCAATCGTCATTTCTTTTGGAATAACTGTATCTACAAAACCATCATTAGTGTACGCTTTTGCAAAAGGATTCAAGGCTGAAGGTGCGTGTGGCAATTCACCATTATGTAAATCCGGATGCGACAATCGACCTGTGTGCCACAATTGTGCGAATATAGTTCCTCCTTTTTCATGTACTGCTTTTGTAACGAGTTTCCATCCTTCGGTTTGTGCTGCACTGTAAATTCCGGGTACATTGATAAAACCAACTGCTTTTGTACTCACAAAAGTTCCTTCGGAAACAATTAAACCTGCTGTAGCTCTTTGCCCATAATATTCCGCAGTAAGTGCTGTAGGAACATTTCCTTCATTATTAGAACGGCTTCGCGTCATTGGTGCCATCACCATTCGGTTTTTTAAAGTACTGCTTCCTAATGTATAGGGTTGAAATAAAATTGATTTACTCATTTGATTTTTTTAAATTAGTATTAGTTTATATGGTACTGGCTTGCAAACCAATACTTGTAAATAGTGTCAAAATAGTCTTTACGGCTTCCTTATCGTTTCCATTCAAAAAAAGGGAATTGTTAAAATCAACCGCTGATTCGAAACTCTGAATAACTTTAGAAAAAGGAAATAAATGTTGTAATTTGTCAAGAGTACTTTCGAAATTAATCGTGTTCTTTTTGTTTTCCAAAAAAAGTACAATCTTGCCGGTAGCCACATTTCTGATTTTTTCGATCAGATTACCATCAGTTGCAGCAGCATTTGAAAGTATAATAACATCCGCTTCCCAACTGGCATTAGTTGGACAAATCATCATCTCCGCATTTGCATTTGGATATTCTGAAAGTATTTGGGAATAAACAGTATTCAATACAACAGCATCATGATCAAACAGCAAAACGGGATTGGTTTTGGCAATTTGCTTCGCTAGAAAAATACTGTTGGTTTCTGAAACACCAAGAACTGCAAATGTTCTTCTATTTGACATGGACTTTTATTTACTTGGCAAATTTAGGGCGGTATCGGTATAATTTCCGTTGATGTAAAACAAGAAATTCTATTGATCTACATCAATTAAAAGGAACTACGAGTATTAATTTGTTTGCGCACCCGACTCAATGTTTCCGGTTTCAGTCCAAGGTAAGAAGCGATCATGTGTTGGGGTACACGTTGAACAATTCCGGGATAAGCCAGTCCCAAATTGGTGTATTTCTCTTCGGCGGTTTCTGTTAAAGCCGAATTTATTCTGGCTTGGTTTGCGATGTAGGCATTTTGCAAAAGCAAGCGTTGGTATCTTTCGAACATGGGGATTTTATCCATCAATGCTTCTCTTGCTTCAGTGGTCAGCAGTAGCAATTCAGAATCCTCAAGCGCTTCAATGGTATAAATAGAGTTACTATTGGTTAGAAAACTGGACAAATCTGTAATCCACCAGCCTTCAATCGCAAATTGTACAATGTGTTCATTCCCTTTTTCATCCATGGAAAAAGAGCGAAGAATTCCTTTTTCAATAAATGCATTGTAGATACAAATGTCTCCTTCCTGCAACAAGGTTTGTTTTTTACGTAACTTCTTTGGGATAAAAAACGTTTTACATAACTCCATTTCTTCTGGGGTTAATGTCACTTTCTCCTGAATGCTTTTGAATAATTGTTGAAACATGTTTGCAAGATACTAAATAGTGTTAAAAGTGAGAAATAGTGTTGGTGCCAAAAAATAGAATCCTTAATAACTATTGATAAATCTAAAAATGGAACCTTCTATTAATCAAATTATCTGATTATATTTGCGCAGTCTAATTTTAACACACAAATGAAACCGAACACACAACAATTAAACGATTTAACAATCCAAGTCAGAAGAGATATTCTTCGAATGGTACACGCAGTAAACTCAGGTCACCCAGGTGGTTCTTTAGGTTGTGCTGAATTTCTGGTAGTTTTATACCAAAATATCATGGAACGCAAAGAAGGTTTTGATATGGACGGAATTGGAGAAGATCTTTTCTTCCTTTCAAATGGGCATATTTCACCTGTATTTTACAGCGTTTTAGCAAGAAGCGGTTATTTTCCAGTATCAGAACTGGCAACTTTCCGTTTGATCAATTCAAGATTGCAAGGACACCCAACTACACATGACGGTTTACCGGGAGTGCGTATTGCGTCTGGTTCTCTTGGACAAGGATTATCTGTAGGGATTGGTGCGGCACAAGCTAAAAAATTGAATGGTGACAACCATATTATTTATACGCTTCACGGTGACGGTGAATTGCAAGAAGGTCAAAACTGGGAAGCCATCATGTATGCTTCTGCAAAAAAAGTGGACAATCTTATTGCTACAATCGATTTAAATGGAAAACAAATTGACGGTTCTACTGACGAAGTTTTAGCTATGGGAAGTATCCGCGCTAAATTTGAAGCTTTTGATTGGGATGTTTTAGAAATTGAAAAAGGAAATGATATCGAAGCTATCATTACTGGTATGAATGATGCTAAATCAAGAACCGGAAAAGGAAAACCAGTTTGTGTATTGTTGCATACTGAAATGGGTAACGGTGTAGATTTTATGATGTACAGTCATGCTTGGCACGGTAAAGCGCCTAATGATACGCAACTTGAAATTGCTTTAGGTCAAAATTATACTGAGGGAGAAAGCGACTACTAAATAATTATGAGTTATAAATTATGAATTAAGGGGTTTTCCTAATCATTCAATTTTTAAATCATTCAATTAAAGAAAATGAAAAAATATACAAATACAGGAAGTAAAGATACTCGTTCAGGTTTTGGAGCGGGAATGACTGAATTAGGTCAAAAAAATGAAAATGTTGTGGCACTTTGTGCGGATTTAATAGGTTCCTTAAAATTTGACGATTTCAAGAAAAATCATCCGGAGCGTTTTTTCCAAATTGGAATTGCGGAAGCGAACATGATTGGAATTGCAGCAGGTTTAACCGTTGGAGGAAAAATTCCGTTCACAGGAACTTTCGCTAACTTTTCTACGGGAAGAGTCTACGATCAAATTCGCCAATCGGTTGCTTATTCAGAGAAAAATGTAAAAATTTGTGCTTCACACGCTGGATTAACTTTAGGTGAAGACGGTGCAACACACCAGATTCTTGAAGACATAGGGTTAATGAAAATGTTACCTGGGATGACTGTAATCAACACTTGTGATTACAATCAAACTAAAGCGGCTACATTAGCAATTGCAGATCATCATGGTCCTGTTTATTTGCGTTTTGGTCGTCCAGTTGTACCTAACTTTATGCCAGCTGACGAACCTTTCGAAATAGGAAAAGCAATTGTTTTAACTGAAGGTTCGGATGTAACTATTGTAGCTACCGGACATTTAGTTTGGGAAGCTTTAATCGCAGCTGAAGCATTAGAAGCACAAGGGATTTCTGCTGAAGTAATCAATATTCATACCATCAAACCATTGGATGAAGAAGCGATTTTGAAATCATTAGAAAAAACAAAATGTATCGTTACTGCTGAAGAGCATAACATTCTTGGTGGTCTTGGTGAAAGCGTTTCTAGAGTTTTAGCCTTGAACAGTCCATTACCGCAAGAATTTGTGGCGGTGAATGACAGCTTTGGAGAATCTGGAACACCAGAACAATTAATGGATAAATACAAATTGAACAACCAAGCAATTGTTGAAGCAGTTGAAAGAGTAATGAAAAGAAAATAATCTATTCATTAAATAGCAAAAAAAATCCAGTTCATTTGTGAACTGGATTTTTTTTGAATTGTATTTTTTAGTTACATTTTACTAAATGCCTTTTGACTCTGTCAGGATTAGTAGTATTACCGTCACAGCTAGGGATAGACTCAAAAGGGATTAAAACACCATTAGTACCTGTGATTTCTGTTCTGGTACTTACGCCGTCTCCATCATCATCCGTATCTAAAAAGTTCGGGATTCCATCGCCATCCGTATCATCCAAATTTGTTGTGGGAGTTGTTGGGTAGTTTGTCTTGTTTCTGTAATCATAAACGTAGCCATCTCCGTCAAGATCCTCTTGAAAATTCATAATTCCATCACCATCTGAGTCAAGTCTGTTAATTTCATACAATTTAAAACTAAATATTAATGACGCATATGCCGGAATACTATTACTTCCTAAGCTATAATATCCTAGTCCGGATGGAATAAACATGACTCCCGCCCCAAAATCATTATATGCAACAGTACCATCAGCATTAGATGAATAGTTTCCGGTTTTAAATTCTGGAAAAGTTTCTCCCCAACCATTAATTGTAGTCGTTAGATTAAAAAACTGTTGTGGATTTTTTGATTCTTCAAAAAAAGTAGTCGTTAACGTTTCCACTTCGGCAACTTTTTGTCGGGAAAGGTAATCCCCTTTATATGCCGCCAACACACCATCAACATTAGAAGGTGATTTTCCGGTTCCTTCTCTTAAAACCAAATAATATAATTTATAAGTAATATCATGAAGTTTTACATCTTTACTCAAAAGTTTTGGAAAAGTAGCACTATTCAAATAAGAATAAATGGACGGTTCTGTTCCGCCTGCAGCAATCTTGGTAAACGTAACATCCTGATCGTCTTGAAAACCAGCGTGGTTGACAACCGTAATATGATATGCTTTTAAATACTCTTCAATATCTGTTAAATCAGTTGCATATTGCACTGCATAATCTCTTGGCGGGGTAATTTCCGCAGCATCATCCTTTGAGCATGAAAATAAAGAGACAGTTGTAATTAATAGAATAAAATAATACTTAAATTTGTTCATTATAGCTAATTTTTTAAGTGCGCAAGATACAATTTTGATTGATTTTTGTAAACTATTTAACTCCGATTTTAGAAAATTTATGAGAATAGATAAATATTTATGGTGCATGCGGTATTATAAAACGCGAAACATGGTTACCGAAGCCTGTAAAAAGAATCATGTCACGGTAAACGGCTTGGTTGCCAAACCATCAAAGGAAGTTTTTCCTACTGATAAAATCACTTTTAGAAAAGACCAAATCACCCAAATCATTACGGTTTTAGACATTCCTGAAAATCGTGTCGGGGCAAAATTGGTGGATATCTATAGACGAAACGACACTCCGGCTGAAGCATATCAACATTTGGAACTTTTAAAGTTATCAAAAGAACATTATCGAAAAAATGGAACCGGTAGACCAACCAAAAAAGACAGAAGAGACATTGACGAATTTCTCCCCTCCCCGACCCTCCCCGAAGAAGAGGGAGACGAGCCTTCATAAATTAAGTGAAATATCTAATAGCCTTTGCAAAACCCAGTTTCCGCCCGGAAGGTATGATGGGAAGACAAGTGTTGACAAATAAAAATTAAGTAAAACATCGAATAACCTTTGCCAGACCTGGCTCCCTCCCCTTCGGGGAGGGCTGGGGAGGGGAAAAAACCTTTAAACAATGAGCAAAAATATCATTTTAACAAATCAGGAAATAGAACATAAAATAAAAAGAATTGCCTACCAAATCTATGAAACCTTTGTAGATGAGGAAGAAATTGTAATCGCGGGCATTGCTGCTAACGGTTTTACATTTGCAAAAAAAATAGCATTGGCTCTGGAAACAATATCGCCTATTAAAGTTTCACTCTGCGAAGTGCAAATCAACAAACAAAATCCACAACTTCCCATTCACACTTCCCTATCAAAAGAACAGTATACCAATAAAGGTTTGATTCTTGTTGATGACGTATTAAATTCAGGCACTACATTAATCTATGCCGTAAGACACTTCATAGACGTTCCGTTGAAAAAATTCAAAACGGCCGTACTTGTAGATAGAAACCACAAGAAGTACCCCGTAAAAGCCGATTTCAAAGGAATTTCTCTTTCTACGTCATTATTGGAGCACGTGCAAGTTATTTTTGATGAAAATAATGATAGTTATGCATACTTAAGCTAAAAGAGCTATAATATCCAGAACGGTCTGATCAATGGTTTTATCATCGACCACAACTTTATGTTGTGTTTGGTTGTAATAAAAACTTCTTTCAAAGAGATGCATTGCAATAAACTCTTTCATCTCCGCATCACTTTTGTTGGCGATGAGGGGTCTTTTGCTTTTATTTGCAGACAATCTGCTAAATAAAGTCTCAATTGACGCTTTAAGATATATGGAAACAACATTATCTGCTTTTAACAGCTCATGATTATTGGCATAGCAAGGCGTTCCTCCGCCCAAACCTATAATTAATTGCTCCGGCGAATTCAATAATTCGATAAAAACTTCGTGCTCTACCTTTCTAAAATAAATTTCTCCATGCTTTTCAAAAATAGCATTTATGGACAAATTCACCTTTTCTTCTATCTTTTTATCCAAATCTACAAAAGGGATACCGATATTTTTTGACAACTTATTTGCAATAGTGGACTTCCCGCATCCCATATAGCCTAATAATATAATTTTTCTCATGAAATAAAACCTTATAAATTAAGGCGTTAAGATTTATTGTTTAAAAAAGACAAATTTATAATAAAATTGCTTGGAAAACTCCAAAATAAGTCCTTATATTTGCACCCGCATTCAAGGGAAGAATATGACTCGATAGCTCAGTTGGTAGAGCACATCACTTTTAATGATGGGGTCCTGGGTTCGAGCCCCAGTCGGGTCACAATTTTAGTGATCAACACATAATTTTCTTGAAAGCATTGACTCGATAGCTCAGTTGGTAGAGCACATCACTTTTAATGATGGGGTCCTGGGTTCGAGCCCCAGTCGGGTCACAAAAGGTCGAGTAATTTATTACTTGGCCTTTTTTATTTTAAGGCCACGTGGAGAAACGGTAGACTTGCCAGCTTGAGGGGCTGGTGCTCGCAAGGGCGTGTGGGTTCAAATCCCACCGTGGTCACAAAACAAAATGCTTCTGAAGAATCAAGTTTACTTGACAGTTTCAGAAGCATTTTTATTTAACAAAAAATCACTTTATAGAAATAAGAAGAATCTATCCGCTTAGTTTTGAAAAAAAAATCCTAGAGTATTTAAAAAAAACATAACCATCAAAATTCCCACAGATAAGCTTCCTATAAACAAGAAGAAAGTGCCAATGTATAAATGTAATGTATTGTATTTTTTTACAATAGTTTCATGATCACGTTTTGCTTGTACTGTTTTTTTCATTTTCTGATTTGATTATTCTGATAAGAAATATCATATAAATTTAACGCAAAACTACAGGAAATAAAAAGCTCTGACAATACCCACTTTTAGTGATTTATTTATAAAAAGCGAATTATTTTTAAGCTGGATTCAAGTTACAATTGCACTTTTTGGTTAAACATATTATTTCATGCACAAAATAAGAAGAACGCATGCACCGATTTCACAAAAGCAATTCAGTTGGGAAATCAAAATGCAGTTAAAAACAAAAAAATGTTTTGTAATTAATTTCAAAAAAAAAATTGAACGTAACAAAAAAAAAAGCGTCTTGAACTTAATCAAGACGATTCACCTTATTAGACTAACTAATTTACTTACTCATTAATTGCTGCAACGGTTTCAGTTGTTCCAAATCAATATTAGATTGCTGTAATACACTCATCATTGTCATCACACTGGTGGGGTTCATATCTTTTCCTAAAATGCGGACTACTGCAAAACCATTTTCTTTTTTATTGGCAAAAAAAACAAATTCCTCGATGTGTTCATCCGTTCCTACAAAGCTTACCGAAGCACCTTCCTTTCCAGAGCCAAATTTCATCAATTGCTGGTATTTTTTGTCCTTCAAAATCAAATCAACTTTAGCGCGTTCCGTTTCAAACTCCGATTTGTTTTTATCATTTAAATTAAAAGCTAAAACATTCATCTTGTCAAAAGATTTCAAAGCATCATTCTGAGCCACTGATAATTTTGTTTTATCCACATTCAAAATACTGGGAGAAACATCGAGCGCAATAAAATTTTTGTTCTCTGTATTTTCTACAAAATACTTTTGCAAAGTCGGCTCCGAATTGCAGCTGATCAGGAACAAACTAAACAGCAGTAAAATTCCATATCCTGTTCTCATCTTACTTTTTACCTTTAGTTGCTTTCTTCAAGTCATCACCGCCGGGAATTCTCATCTTATCGGTAAGAATCGAAATTTCATTCAAATCGAAATTACCGGTCAACGACATCAAAACAGTATCATCATTTTTTGCACCTTCAATAAACATTAACAACTCTCTGATTTGAGAATCTGTTGCACCAGATTTTACCAAAATTTTAATGTTTCTGCCATTTTCATTCACGCGCATCAACTCTTCTAGCCCGGCTGTTTTTATATACTTCTCAGCAGTAGCCTTCATTTCGCCTTCTACCCGTGTACTTTTGGTAGTGAATACTTTTAAATTATCGAGCTTTTTTATCAAGGCTAAGTATTGTTGGGTTTCTTTATCTGAAGCATCCACTTTTACTTTACTCATTAAGTCAAACATTTTTTTATTGACTATAATTGACGTAACGTCATCTTGTCCGTCAAATTTATCAAATGCCGCTTGCGCAAAAATTGGACTCGCAATAAAAACTAACATTACGGTGATTAATAACTTTTTAGCTGTACTTAAACGGCTGTTCTTTTGAATCTGATTTGCTGGTGTGCAAAAACTCGGATTGGGATTGATTGATTTCATTTTTTTTAATTTATTTAGCATTATTTTAATTGATTGTAGCGTCTACGCTGTGATTATCATTACCTAAAAGCAGTTAAATACCTCTAGATTTATTTTTAGTTTTTCGGAATACTTTATTTTTTGCGATTTGATATTCTTCAATATACTTTACACTTTCTATGCCAACATTTACATTTTTTGACAATAGTGAAAGTGCTTTCTGAGTTTCTTTAAAAGCTACTTCAGGATCATCATACGTTCCTAAATCTTTACTGTTAGTCACAGGTTCCGAATAATAAAAAACATACGTTACAATTCCCATCAAAACTAAAACCGAAGCTGCAATGGAGACCCAAGCAAAATTTCGTTTTTGATTCCTATTTTCATCCTTTTGAATTTCTAACAACGGAATTTCTTGTTCAAACTGTTGTTCTTTTGCAACAGCAAAATGGTTAAATAATGCGGTATACTTTTTTAAATGTGGAGCAACCAGCTGCATCGAAAAATACTCCTGTAATTCTTTCTCTTCCGCAATTGAAGTTTCACCCTCAAAGTATTTTTCAAGTAACGCTTCTACTTTATATAATTCCATAATTATGTGTTTTTGTCATGTATTCTCGTATCGTTTTTCGGGCTCTGGAAAGCGTCACTCTTATGGCACTTTCATTCATATCAAGCATTTTAGCGATTTCTTCGAACTCATATTGTTCAATATCACGAAGCTGAATGATGATTCGTTGTTGCTCCGGCAATTGACTGATACTTCTTTCAACCCAATTCAAACTATCGTAATCTTCCAGTTTTTTATCTAATGCGGGTGCAGAATCCGTATAATTGGTATGAACAATTTTTAGATTTCCGGATCTTTTGGATTTCAATTGGTCTAAACAATAATTCTTTGTCATCGTCATCGCAAAAGCTTCAATACTGCTGTAACCTGCCAAAGTTCCATTTTTGCTCCATAATTTCACCAAAACTTCTTGAGTGGCATCTTCGGCTTCCTCAGTACTAACCAGCAATCGCTTGGCCAACCTGAAGACTTTGTCTTTGAATGGAGTTACCATCAGCACAAACTCATTTTGGTTCATAAAAAAATTGGTTTTTAACTGGTTATATAAGTAAGACGATTCAAAATTATTTTTGCAACATAAAAACATAAAATAAAACTAAAGTTAGTATTTTTACGTTTCTATAGTATCAAACCAAATTTATGAGAACCTACATCAAACTTACGCTTTTATTATTTATTACTGCTTTTACTCTACAAAGCTGCCAGGATAACGATGATATTGCACCGCCGGCAAGTCTAGAAATCCAAGATTTTATCTGGAAAGGAATGAATCAATATTATTTGTGGCAAGCGGATGTCCCTAACTTATCTGACGACCGTTTTGCAGATCAAACAGCTTTAAACTCTTTTTTAAGAGGTTATCCAGTTCCTGAGGAATTATTTGATGCATTAAGAGTGAGTTCCTCAATAGACAGATTCAGTTGGATTGTAGATGATTATTTAGAACTAGAAGGAAGCCTTCAAGGTACTACTAAAAATAATGGTGTCGATTTTGGTTTAAGTTACAAACCTGGAAGTACAACCGAAATATTTGGTTACGTTAGATATATTATTGAAAATTCCGATGCTGCTACAAAAAACATCAAACGTGGTGATTTTTTCACTGCTGTCAATGGAACGCAACTGACCGTTAGTAATTATCAATCCTTACTTTTTGGTTCAAATGAAAATTACACACTAAATCTTGCAGATTTTAACGGAAATGCAATTGTTGGGAACGGAAAATCAGTTTCTCTTACAAAAACAGTATTAACTGAAAATCCAATTTTAGTCAATAAAGTAATTACTTCAGGTGCCCACAAAATTGGATATCTTATGTATAATGGCTTTTACGCTAATTTTGACACACAATTAAATGATGCTTTTGGTCAATTAAAAACACAAGGAATTACCGAATTAGTTTTAGATTTAAGATACAATGGTGGTGGTTCTGTGCAAACTGCAACACGATTAGCAAGTATGATTACCGGACAATTTACAGGGAAAGTCTTTGCTAAACAACAATGGAATAAAAAAATTAATGATTATTTCGAAGCTGAAAATCCGGATGCTTTGTACAACTATTTTACAGATAAGATAGGAAGCACAGCAATCAACAGTTTGAACCTGACTAAAGTTTATATTCTTACTAGTGCAAGCTCAGCATCAGCAAGTGAATTAGTAATCAATGGATTAGAACCACATATCAACGTAATCCAAATTGGAGATGTAACGGTGGGAAAAAATGTTGGATCAGTTACTCTTTATGATTCCCCTACTTTTGGTTCAGAAAACAGAAATCCTAAGCACAAATATGCCATGCAGCCAATTGTATTGAAAATTGTCAATTCCGTTGGTTTTGGAGATTATTTTAACGGATTGCAACCTGATTTTCTACAAAAAGAGACCATAAGTACCTATGGCATTCTTGGCGACGCTGCAGAACCTCTATTAAGCACAGCAATTGCAAAAATTACTGGAACTGGTAGAATGACTAAACAAAGCTTAGGAAAAGAATTTGAATTTTTTACTGATGCAAAAGCAGCAAAAGGAATCCAAAATCAAATGTACATAGAGAAAGCACCGGAAGGACTTTTGAAAGCATTGGAATAATAACAATAACTCTTACAAACAAAAAAAGGCTTTCATAACTGAAAGCCTTTTTTTATTAATGGAAATTCCGAATTACAATTTGATATTCATACCCAATTTAAAATTCCTTCCTAAAGTATTATACCCAACGTTTTCAACAAAATCAGCGTTCAAAATATTGCTAACCGCTCCAAAAACGGACAATCTATTTTTCACCAATTCATAACGAACGGACGAATTTACTAACTGATACGAGTCTAAAACAATATTCTGTGTAGCAAAAGTAGCTCCGTCAAAAAAAGCATCATTTCTGCTGTCTACATATTGATAATCTACATTAAAAAACAATCTTTCATTGATTTGAAAATCCAAAGCTGAATTCAACTTATGTTTCGGAATTAAGCGATCCAACGCTTTATCTACTTGAGTAAACGTATAATTTGAATTCCATTTGATTTTTTCGCTCAAAGCAAAAGATAATTCGGTTTCTACTCCTTTTGCTTTATTCATTCCGTCTATATTTATGTAGTTCGAATCGAAAGTTACAGGATTGAAATAAAATCCAATGAAATTAGTTTGCTCACGGTAAAAAGCAACAGCATTCAGTTTGATTTTTTTATCTAAAAAATGCGTCTCAAAACCTGCTTCCACAGTTCTATTTTTCTCCGGTGTCAAATCCGCATTTCCATATTCAGAATACAATTGGTACAAACTTGGCGTTACAAAAGCGGTGCTGTAAGAAGCCAAAATCTTCAATGGAACCGATTTAAAATCATAAGAAGGATTCACATTATAAACCAATTGATTTCCATATTGACTGTGAATATTCAATCGCGCACCAGCATTCAGATTCAATCCAAAATCCGTGGAAAGAACTCCAGTAATGTAAGGATCAATCATATTGAATTTAGTAGCTTCCTTCAAAATTCCACCAAAAGGAGTGATACTGTTCATATCATGAAACTGATATTGCGCTCCGGCAACAAGAAAAAACGATTCTGAAAATTCGTATTTATTAAAACCATCAACGTTGACACTTCGGGATTCATACTCTGAAAACCCTGGTTTATTGGAATAAAAATCGAAATCGTTGTACGTTCGAACAATTTTGTTAAAGCTGGAATTCAAAACAAATTCCCCTTTAGAATATTTGTATTTTGGCAAAAAGCCAAAACGAAATTGTTCTGATTCAGTTGAATTTAAATTGGTATCATTTGCACCGGTATTATCAAACGATGCATCATAATCGGAACTTATTTTATCATAATTACCAAAGAAATCTAATGTCAATTTATCCGTTGCTTTATACCCTAACTTCGCCAGATAATTTATTCTGGAAAAACGATCTTCTTCATAATTATCCGTAGAATTAACAGGAGCAATCTGTGACATTCCACTTATTTCAGTACTGTTCAACGACGCAAAATAATTCACTTTATTCGCATTTCCGTTGACCGAAAAACCTTGATTATAATTCTGAGCGCTAGTTTTGTCAGTATTTGCGGTATTATTGGTTCCCACATTTACGTATGCATTCCCTTCAATAGCTTTCTTACCTGATTTTTTCAAAGTAATATTAATTACTCCTGTTCCGGCACCTGAACCATACAACGTACTCGATGCACCTTTCATAATTTCAACGCTTTCTACCTGCTCCACCGGAAGCAAACGCAAATCATACTCAAAACTAATTCCTGAAGCATCATTCATCGGAATTCCATCAATAAGAATCAACACTTGATTGTTTTTTCCACCTCGAATGTAGTACCCTAAATTTTTTCCGGCAGCGCTTTGGTTCCCGTTAATTTCTACACCTGCAACAGAACTTAAGACATTTGCAAGGCTTTGTCCGGCTTTGTTTTTCAAATCCTCAGCAGTAATTTTAGTGATTACTTTTCCTGATTTTTCTTTTGCCAAAGCAAATTTGGAGTCGGAAACTACCACTTCTTTCAATTCATCCTGAGAGGAAATAGTTTCATTTTGTTGCGCAAAAGCACAGCTTGTCATTAGTACGCATAACGCACTAATACGAACGATTTTTTTGTTCATTTTAATTAAACATTTAGTAACAGCAATTTTCTGTTACATGACTAAAAATGGGGAGAAAAGCATAGAATTACCCATACCCAAACCTTTTTTCCCGAAAGTTTGATACTCGATGTAATAGGCAGGTCTCCTGGCTTGCGTCTTGTTGTTTACCTTCCCATTCGCGTTGACAAACAGTGGTTTTGTAGATAACAACAAGCTTGATAGCTTACAGTTGCGGGTACAGCGTGAGATTTTTGAATTTGGATTTATGAAAATTGATAACAGATTTTAAATCTGAAATCAAAAATCGTTAATCAACAATTTTCAATCACTCTCTTCCCTTTTAATGCTGGTTTGAAAAAACAAAACAACAACCTCGTTACGGGTGCAAATATAGCTTTATGATTGGAATAAAAAATAAAATTTGATTTTTAAAACGGATTAAATATACCTTTGCAGTTCTCGAAAAACATGTTATGAAATCTTTTTTATTACCATTTACGCTCTTTTTATTTGTAATTTCCATTGGTGGATGTAAACAAAATGACAAAACTCGTACTGCCAGAATTACAGCCTCTACTAATGAAATTCAATATGCCGAAGGATTAGAAATTTATAAATACCAAGGGTATTCTGTCGTAAAAGTTACCCGACCTTGGCCTGAAGCCAAAGAAAGTTTCACTTATGTTTTACAAGAAAAAAACAGCATTATTCCCGACAGTTTGAAGCAGTTTTCCATCATTCCCGTGCCAATACAATCCATTGTTGTTACCTCAACCACGCATATTCCGGCTCTTGAAATGTTAGGTGTAGAAAACACTTTAGTTGGTTTCCCAAACACTGATTACATTTCGTCTGAGAAAACCAGAAAACGCATTGATTCCGGAAATATTAGAGAAGTAGGAACGAACGAAACTCTAAATACCGAGGTTCTAATTGATATGGCTCCAAATGTCATTGTCAGTTTTGGTTTGAATGATAGTAATCCAACGCTTGATAATCTTCAAAAAAGTGGTTTGAAAGTACTTTTGAATGGCGATTGGGCTGAACAATCCCCACTTGGAAAAGCGGAATGGATTAAGTTTTTTGGAGCCTTATATGGATTGGATTCCAAAGCAAATACCATCTTCTCTGAAATCGAAAAAGAATACACGAACACTTTGGCTTTAGCCAAAAAAGCAACATCAAAACCTACTGTTCTAAGCGGCGCCATGTTTCAAGATCAATGGTACGTGCCGCAAGGAGAGAGTTGGGCTTCGCTGTTTCTAAAAGATGCACAATCTAATTATTTATGGGCTGACACGAAGGGAACAGGTAGTTTACCTTTACCATTTGAAAAAATTCTAGAGAAAGCGCAAAATGCTGAATATTGGATTGCTCCCGGAGATTTTTCTTCGTTGAAACAAATGAGTGACAGCAATCCGCATTACAGTGAATTTGCCTCTTTTAAAAATAAAAAAGTATATTCGTACGGTATCAATAAAGGAGCTAAAGGTGGGATTTTATATTTTGAATGGTCTCCTACCCGACCTGATTGGGTTTTGAAAGATTTAATTACAATTTTTCATCCTGAATTGTTGCCCAATCATAAACTTTTTTTCTTTCAGAAATTAGAATAAATTGACTAAAACTAACCGAAATACAGTGCTTTTCATCATCCTAACCTTTGGGATGCTATTTTTATTTGTCATAAATATCAGTTTAGGTTCTGTTGCCATTCCTGTGAAAGAAGTGTTTAGGAGTCTAACTGGGGGAATTGCAAGTAAAGAAACCTGGGAATACATCCTTATCAACTATCGCTTACCGAAAGCTATTGCTGCTATTCTTGTTGGAATGGGGTTATCCATAAGCGGCTTATTAATGCAAACACTGTTTAGAAATCCGCTGGCAGGACCTTATGTATTAGGTTTGAGTTCTGGAGCCAGTTTAGGTGTTGCAACCGTTATTTTAGGCGCAGCGCTGTTACCGCCTTTTTTAGCAACACTTTTACTTTCTTCTTACGGAATTATTTTGGCCTCCAGTTTAGGAAGCTTCACCGTTTTGCTGGCTGTTTTAGCCGTTTCCCATCGATTACGGGACACTATGGCCATCTTAATTGTAGGCCTTATGTTTGGGAGTTTAACCAGTGCCATTGTTGGTACGCTGACGTATTTCAGCACCGCGGAACAGTTACAGAAATTCACATTCTGGTCACTCGGAAATCTTGGTAATTTATCATGGACCTCCATTTCTCTTTTAACCATCTGCGTAGCAATTGGATTATTGCTCAGTTTATTTAGCATCAAGCCGTTGAACTCATTACTTCTGGGTGAAAATTATGCCAAAAGTTTGGGGTTAAATTATAAAAAATCACGACTGATTATCATTTTTGCCACCAGTATTTTAGCTGGAAGCATCACTGCTTTTGCAGGTCCAATTGCTTTTATTGGATTAGCGGTTCCTCATATTGCAAAGCTAGTTTTTCAGACGAGCAATCACACAATTTTATTTTGGAGTACTATACTTTTTGGGGCGATTATCATGCTCATTTGCGACAGTATTTCGCAACTTCCGGGCAGTGATTTGACGTTACCAATCAATGCCGTAACTTCTATTTTTGGAGCTCCGATTGTAATTTGGTTATTAATTAGGAAACGCAAAATGATGGGATAATGGAAAATAAAATCATCTTACAGGGTTCACAAATCAGCATTGGTTATTCTCATAAAAAAGAAAAAACCATTGTTGCTTCCAACATTGATATTTGTTTAGAAAAAGGAAAACTTATTGCTTTAATCGGTGCCAACGGTATTGGTAAATCGACGCTTTTGCGAACCATAACAGGCATTCAAAAACCAATTTCAGGAACTGTTTTACTCAATGGCCAAAACATTCAAGAAATAGACGCTTTGACATTGGCACAAAATCTAAGTGTGGTTCTCACCGAAAAATTGCCTCCAAGCAACTTGACTGTTTTTGAACTCATTGCTTTGGGAAGACAACCGTACACGAACTGGATTGGAAAATTAACTGCTGAAGATATCGCAAAAGTTAATGAAGCGATAGACTTGACTCAAATTAGTCATCTAGCTGCTAAAAGACATTACGAAATTAGCGACGGACAATTACAAATAGTCTTAATTGCACGAGCTTTGGCGCAAGACACACCGTTAATTATTTTGGATGAACCCACAACTCACTTGGATTTGCTGCATAAAGTTGTATTGTTTAAACTATTAAAAAAACTCACTCAGGAAACTCAAAAATGCATTTTATTCTCCACTCACGATATCGACATGGCGATACAATTGAGTGATGAAATGATCATTATGACTCCCGAAAACATAGTTCAGGATCAACCGTGTAATTTGATTCTAAAAGGAACTTTTAATACGCTTTTTAAAGACGATCATATTATTTTTGATGCGTCCAAAGGGAAATTTGTAATTTCTTAAAGTTTCAATCCTATTTGTCGTTTTGCTTCGCCAATGACAAACGCTACCGAATTAGCGATATTAAAACTTCTTATCAACGGTGACATTGGAATGGTAAGATGATTGGGAAATTCATTTAAAACGACTTCGCTCAAACCCTTACTTTCTTTTCCAAAAACCAACCAATCTCCATCTTGAAAATCAGTCTCCAGATATGATTTTTTGGCATGGGAACTCATTAGAAAAACACGGGATAAATCAGGAATTTGAGACTTCCACTCCGATACATTTTGATATTCGGTCACATCAAGATGCACCCAATAATCCAAACCGGAACGTTTCAGGTTTTTATCATTAATGACAAATCCAAAAGGATGAATCAAGTGCAAACGACTTTCCGTACCCACGCACAATCGGCCAATATTTCCAGTATTATTTGGTATTTCGGGTTCTACTAAAACGATATTTAACATTTTATACTTTATTAAAAGATTGAAAAATTAAAAGATTAAAAAATTCATATAATCCTTTAAATTTCTATTTGAAAATTTTCTACTTCAATTACTTCTCCAGCCTGTAAATCATTGAGATGTACATTTCCTATTCGAACACGAACCAAGCGCAACGTAGGAAAACCAACAGCAGCGGTCATTTTTCGGACTTGACGAAACTTCCCTTCATTCACCGTAATCGAAGCCCAAGAGGTTGGACCGTGACGTTCATCCCGAATTTTTTTACCTCTGGCACCAAAAGCTGGAATTTCGTGTATTAAAGAAGATTTACAGGGTTTTGTGATATACTTGGTTCCGTTAAAACCTATTTCAACTCCTTTTTGCAATTCATCAATCGCATTCTGATGGATAATGCCATCGACTTGAACATAATATTCTTTATCGACTTTTTTACTTCTAATGATTTCGCTCATCATTCCATCTGTGGTCAACAACAATAATCCTTCGGAATCTTCGTCAAGGCGGCCTATCGCCATCGTTCCTTTGGGAAAATCATGCAATTCACCAAGTAATTTCTTTTTTCGTTTCAGCTCATAAATGAACTGACTTAAATAACCGTAAGGCTTGTGGATGATGAAGTGCGAATGGGACATTGTATTTGTTTTAAAGATGGCAAAGATAGTTTTGTTTTCGCTGGATTTAAAACTGTCAAACCATACATTTATTAGTGTAAACCAAAAGCTATGTTAAAAATTCGATTATTCAACATTAATGGCGTAATATTATGGGAGTTATTAGTAATAATTTTAAAATTACAGCATATGGAAAACAATGATTTAGGTTCAAAAAAGACAAATAACAAGCAAAATACAAACGAAGGATTTAGCGGTCAGAATCTAGCCCAAAATACGAATCCTGAAGTATCACATTTAAAATCAGAAGTAGAAACTGATGCTCATGGAGATCAAAAAATTGTCAAAAGAGCACGTAATATTGATGGAACTTTAGAACAAAATGAGGACAGCACTCCTAAAAATTTAAGTTCTGATACGGCGAATGTTCCTGAAGAACAGGCGAAAAAGATGGTAGAAAACAAAGATCATAACTCGGATATTACTCCAAATCGATATCCTAACGAACATCCTGATAATAAGGAAGACCGAGGGAACATAAAACTGGATGAATAAGAATTCAATCTATTTAAAAGGCCAATATGAAAACTAATTCATATTGGCCTTTTTTTTTATTTACAGATCACCAAAACACACAAATTAAAAGAACAATTAATACCTAAAGCCTCCAAATTTATAAATACTAAAACTTCCATTACTATTTTGCTTTCTAAAAGGAAACCAAAAAACTTTTGTTTATTTTTACAACCTTACAAAAACAAATTCTATGTCAAATATGCTTCCGTTTTTATTGATTTTTATCGTTGCACTCGCTATTGGTATTTTTATTGGCAAACTCATTTTCTCTGCTAGATTCCAATCCGAAAAAATTAGTTTAGAAGAAAAACTTATTGCATTTTCCTCCCAGTTCAATCAGCTGAAAGAGCAGATTATTGCTGATAAAACAACTTTCGAAAAGCAATTAGAAAACGTCAACATTGAAAAAGAAAATATTAGAAGCGAAAAAGACAGCTTAGCAATCCAACTTTCAAAAAAGGAAGTTGATTTTGAGAATCTTTGGGAACGCAACAAAGAGCAAAAAGAAGAAGTTGAGAAACTACAGGAAAAATTCACTAAAGAATTTGAGAATCTCGCCAACAAAATATTAGACGAAAAATCCAATAAATTTACAGAACAGAACAAGGAGAATATGAAAAACATCCTGACTCCATTGCAGGATAAAATTCATTTGTTCGAAAAGAAAGTTGAAGATACTCACAAAGAAAGCATTGATTATCATGCGGCTTTGCGCCAACAAATTCTGGGTTTACGAGAAATGAATATTCAGATGAGCAAGGAAACTATCAACCTGACCAAGGCTTTGAAAGGCGACAGTAAGATGCAAGGAAATTGGGGAGAACTAGTTTTAGAACGCGTTCTTGAAAAATCTGGATTAGAGAAAGGTCGTGAATACGAAGTTCAACAAGCGTTCACAACAGAAGATGGAAATCGCGTTTTTCCAGACGTTGTTATCAATCTGCCTGATGGAAAAAAGATGATTGTCGATTCTAAAGTCTCTCTGACAGCTTACGAGAAATACATTAATGAGGAAGATGATATTTTAAAAATAAACTATTTAAAAGAACATGTCAATTCCATCAAACGCCATGTTGAGCAATTAGGAAGTAAAAATTATCATGATTTGTACCAAATAGAAAGTCCTGATTTTGTACTGTTATTTATCCCTATAGAACCCGCTTTTGCAATGGCACTTAATGAAGATACAAGTTTGTACAACAAAGCATTCGAAAAAAACATTGTCATTGTTACACCTGCGACTTTATTAGCTACTTTGCGAACGATTGACAGCATGTGGACCAACCAAAAACAACAAGAAAACGCACTCGAAATTGCGCGTCAAGCCGGCGCTTTGTATGATAAATTTGAAGGTTTTGTGGCAGATTTAATCAAAATCGGTAAAAAAATTGACGAAAGCAAAACAGAATACAGCGGCGCAATGAATAAACTCGTGGAAGGAAAAGGAAACCTGATTGTAAGTGTCGAAAAATTGAAAAAAATGGGAGCTAAAGCCAAGAAAGCACTCCCAGAAAGCATATTAAATCGAGCAGAAAAAGATGAAAATCAACTTTTAAATTAAACAGAAAATGAGAAAATTTTTAATGGTTATCACTGCCATAGTCGTCTTATCTATTGTAGCTTATTTTACTTTTTTATACAACGCCACATACAGCGAAGGAGTTCGTTCGGGCGAACTAATAAAGGTGAGTAATAAAGGAGTAGCTTTCAAAACATGGGAAGGCGAAATAAGCCAAGGCATTTCAGGAGCACAAATCTTTTCTTTTTCGGTACTAGATAGCGAAGAAAAAGTAATTGCTGACCTGCAAGAATTCGAAGGGCAATACGTGCAGGTAAATTATGTGGAACGTTACCGCACCTTTCCATGGTGGGGTGATACGCGCTATTTTATAACCGATGTCAAAAAAGTAAATTCTCCATTTAAAATAAAGTAGATGAATCGCACTTTTAAAACCGTAGCTTCCTCAGACATTAGTATTTCCGAGTTAATGTTGCCTTCCAATACGAATTTCAGTGGTAAAATACATGGTGGATATATCTTATCTTTACTGGATCAAATCGCGTTTGCTTGTGCCTCAAAATTTTCCGGAAACTATTGTGTAACTGCCTCCGTAGACACCGTAAATTTCTTAAAACCTATCGAAGTCGGGGAATTGGTAACAATGAAAGCCAGTGTAAACTTCGTAGGAAACAGTTCAATGATTGTGGGTATCCGAGTGGAAGCCGAGAATATTCAGACTGGAAAAATCAAACATTGCAACTCTTCTTATTTCACAATGGTCGCCAAAGATAGTGAAGGCAAAAGCACTTTAGTACCTGGTTTAATTCTCTCTAACATGAATGATGTGCGCCGCTATTTTAACTGTATCAAGCAAGTTTCACTGAAAAAAGAACAAAACATGCATGAAGAAGTATTTGATTACACTTCGGAAGAATCATTAGAAAGTTTAAAAAAGTATAATGTAAAGTTAGAACTATAAACGCAACGAAATTTATGATTAGAGGAAAACAGTACTACACTTTTTTATAAGTATAATTTCATTGTAATTTCTGATTTAAAAAATCCTTTACAATTAACTAAACCCCAAAATTTTTCATTAAGTAGTTACTTCGGTTTCCACTATTTTTTTGTAACTTTAAGTAATTTAATTCATAAATCATTATGAAAAAAATTACGCAAATAGTACTAATCATTATTGCGAGTGCAACTTCTGCTCAAGAAAAAATGATGTCTTACGTAGGGATTACAAATTTTGAGGCTTCAATTCCTTTTTTTGAAGAAGTAAAAGCAATAAATGAAAAAACCACCTGTATTTTGATAACCAAAACAGGCCAAATCGCTTGTTGGATCAACATCAAAGATTTTCAATTTAAAAGAGATTTAATGCAAGAGCATTTCAATAAAAATTACATGGAAAGCAACCGTTTTCCAAAAGCTGTTTTTAAAGGTACAATTGAAAAATTTGATTTAAAAAACCTTAACTCAGAATCAAGTCAATACCTAATCACGGGCAAAATAACCATACGAGGGAAAACTAAAAAAATAGTGATCAACGGAACTCTGAAAAAAGTAGATAAAGGAATTGAACTATATTCCACCTTTCCTTTAAACACAGATGATTTTAATATAGAAATTCCTTTTATTGTCCGTAGTAAAATATCAAAAAACGTAAACACTCAAATTATTTGTGTCTTAGAATAATTCTATTTTGTTAAACAATTTCTTATTGCTTCTTCCAAATTGTTAAATTTAAATTTAAAACCGGTTTGTTCCATTTTATCTGAGGAAACTCTCCTTCCGGTCAGTACGATTTTAGCCATTTCACCCATAACTAATTTTAATACAAAAGCAGGCACATTGGGCAACCAAATAGAATAACCAAAAACACGAGCCAATGTTTTTGAAAAAACGGTGTTGGTAGTATTATCACAAATAGCTGCATTATAAGGTCCTTCCATACTTGTATCTGAAATAGCTTGCAAATATATAGCACACAAATCATCCACATGAATCCAAGGCATATATTGCTTCCCAGAGCCTAATGCTGAACCCAATCTATATTTGAACAAAGAAATCAGCTTCTTCAAAAAACCGTCATTTTTACCTAATACCAATCCAGTTCGGATTTTCACTGTTCGGATATTCAAATTCTCAATGAAGTCAATAGAATCTTCCCATTTTTGACACGTATATCCCAAGAAATCATTTGCCGGTTTCATATCTTCCGTACAAATTTCTTCCCCGTTTACAGCACCATAAATCCCCACCGCCGAAGCAGAAATAAAAGCATCTAGTTTTTTATAATGCTTCTTTAAAACGGAATATAATAATTGAGTGGATTTTTCCCGACTATCAATTATGGCTGCTTTTCTCTTCGCAGTCCATCTTTTCTCTGCTATATTTTCACCTGCCAAATGAATAATATAATCTGCTTTCAAAATTGCTTCATCATCAATAGTCTGCTTTGCAACATCCCATTTATAATAGAAAACATCTCCTTTATTCTGTTTTTCACTTCTACTTAAGATGGAAACAGAATATCCTTTGGCTAACAACAAAGTAGTCAAATTTCTTCCGATAAATCCCGAACCGCCGCTTATTAAAACATTCTTTTTCATAATAGTGTAAAGCTAATCATTTATAACGATATAAAATTATATTAAATTTTGTTTAACTTTATTAATATATAGTTAAACATTCACTACCTTTATACTCTAATTTGAAACACATCAAAAATGGCTACTAAAAAAACCCCAATAACAAAAGACAAAATAGTTTCTATGTATATGAATTATGTACTAGATCATAGTGAAAAACCAAAATCAGTATATCATTTTACAAAAATCAATAATTTTACGGAAACTGAATTTTATGCATTTTTTGGAACTATAGAAAGTATTGAAAAAGAAATTTTCAAAATGTTTGTAGAAAAAACTATCGATTTGCTAAACAAAAACAAGGAATACGAGATGTATGACATGAAAAGCAAAATGTTAAGTTTTTACTTTACTTTCTTCGAAATATTAACTGCTAACAGAAGTTACGTTGTACTTGTATTGCAAGAGCACAATAATCAGTTGAAAAAATTGATGCAGCTTTCCGGACTAAGAAACAGTTTCAAAAATTTCCTTACTGAAATCATTTCAGATGAATTTAGAACACAACAAGAAAAACTTCAAAATTTTCAAGAGAAAACATTTCAGGAAACGTCTTGGATTCAACTTTTATTGACACTGAAATTCTGGCTGGATGATTCGTCACCTTCTTTTGAGAAAACAGATATTTACATTGAAAAATCAGTAAAAGTGACTTTTGAATTAATGAATATTGCTCCTATAGACAGCTTAATCGATTTTGGAAAATTTATTTTCAAAGAAAAAATATACAATAAGTAATGAAAACGATAGACTACATCCCTACTTCAAAAATTGAAAGGGCTACAAAACTGGTACAAACCGGTGCAAAAGTTGGCGTGAACTACTTGAAATATTACGGTGAAAAAATGGTCAATTCTGATTTGACCCGTGATAAATTAAACGAAGACAATGCCGAAGATATTTATGACGGATTGAAAAGTTTGAAAGGAAGTGCGTTGAAAGTTGCTCAAATGCTAAGCATGGACAAAAGCTTTTTGCCACAAGCTTACGTTGAAAAATTCTCGTTGTCTCAGTTCTCAGTACCGCCACTTTCGGCTCCATTGGTACTGAAAACGTTCAAGACAAATTTTGGAAAAACACCATACGAAATTTTTGATGAGTTCAATGCTGAATCAAGGAATGCTGCAAGCATTGGACAAGTGCATATTGCGGTAAAAGACGGCAAAAAACTAGCTGTAAAAATTCAATACCCTGGAGTTGCCAACAGTATTTCATCAGATTTAGCGATGGTTAAACCAATTGCGGTGAGAATGTTTAACCTTCAAGGAAAAGATTCTGATAAGTATTTTAAGGAAGTTGAAGACAAATTAGTTGAAGAAACTAATTATTTACTAGAATTAAAACAAAGCCAAGAAGTAGTTGCTGCCTGTAAAAAAATTCAAAATTTAGTATTTCCAAATTACTATCCTGAATTCTCATCAGAAAAAATCATCACGATGGATTGGATGACAGGAAAGCATCTTTCAGAATTTACTAAGCTAAATACCAACCAGGAAGTGGCCGCTAAAATTGGGCAAGCTTTATGGGATTTCTACATGTACCAAATTCATGTTTTGAAAAAAGTACACGCTGATCCACATCCTGGAAATTTCTTGGTGAATGAAGAAAATCAATTAGTGGCACTGGATTTTGGTTGTATGAAACAAATTCCAAATGATTTTTATACTCCTTATTTTGAATTGATTGATAAAAAGGTCATCAACGATACAAAATTGTTTAATGCAAAATTGTTTGAGTTAGAAATTTTACGTGTTGATGATTCGAAAGAAGAGGTAGCCTATTTCACCGAATTATTTCATGATTTATTGTCTTTGTTTACAAAACCATTTCAGGCAGAAACATTCGATTTTTCTGATGAGACTTTTTTTGAAAGTATCGCAGCATTAGGCGAACGCTTTTCAAAAGATACCAATCTTAGAAAAATGAATGGTAATCGAGGTTCAAAGCATTTCATTTATATGAACAGAACATTCTTTGGACTATACAATTTAATGTTTGATTTAAAAGCGAAAATTGTTGTGAATGAATATCAAAAATACAAGTAGTGAAGAAGGAAAATCTGCCTTCAAAAATGTGTTTGGTTTGCAACCGACCTTTTAGCTGGCGGAAAAAATGGGAAAAAGTATGGGACGAAGTCAAATATTGTAGCGAAAAATGCAAAAGAAACAAAAAGGGTTAGTTTGGTTTAGAAACGATTTGAGAGTGCATGATAATGAATCTTTGACAAATGCTATTGATGAAAATGAAACCGTAATCGCGGTGTATTTTTTTGATCCAAGGCATTTTGAGGATACTAATTTTGGATTTAAAAAAACAGAAAAGTTTCGGGCAAAGTTTCTGATTGAATCGTTAACGGCCTTGAAACAAAATTTGGAAAAATTGAATATTCCGCTTTTGGTTTATCACCAAAAACCTGAAGGTGCGATTCCCGAAATAATTACTGAAAATGAAATTGATTCGATTTACTTCCAAGAAGAATGGACGAGTGAGGAAATAAAAGTTTTAGAGAATGTAAAATCGAAAGTTTCAGATTCAGTAGCGTTCAAAAGCACGTACAATCAGTTCTTATTTCATCCTGAAGACATTCCGTTTGACATTACATCGATTCCAAATGTTTTTACACAATTTAGAAATCAGTGTGAAAAATCAACAAAAATTCGTTCTGAATTTACGGCTAAACAGCTGCTGAAAGAGAATTTAATTACAAACGAAACTGTAATTCCCAGCATGGAAAAATTAGGTTTTACTGATTTTAAAATGGATTCTAGAACGGCGTTTCCTTTTCGCGGTGGTGAAGATGAGGCAATAAAACGATTGCAAAATTATTTTTGGGAAACCAAAAAACTAAGTGTTTATAAATTGACCCGCAATGGATTAATCGGTACTGATTTTAGTTCGAAATTCTCACCTTGGTTGGCAAACGGTTCCATTTCGGCAAAGACTATTTATTGGGAAATTATAAAATACGAACAACAAATCGGGCAAAATGAATCCACCTATTGGTTAATTTTTGAACTGATTTGGAGAGATTATTTTAAATATATAGCGTTGAAAAACGGCAATTCCATTTTTAAAATCGGAGGGATTTTAGACAAAAAATACGTTTGGAAAACCAACCAATCAGCCATAAATCATTGGATAAAAGGTGCTACAGACGAACCATTTGTAAATGCCAATATGATTGAATTGCAAAAAACAGGATGGATGAGCAATCGCGGCAGACAAAACGTAGCGTCATTTTTTGCAAAAGAATTACTAATAGACTGGCGCATTGGAGCTGCCTATTTTGAAGCGATGCTAATTGATTACGATGTACACAGCAATTATGGGAATTGGATGTACGTTTCAGGAGTTGGTAACGATCCTAGAGACCGAAAATTCAATATTAAATTACAAGCGTCCAATTACGATGGACAATCAAAATTTCAGAAATTATGGTTGCAACAACAATTATTTTAAAAAGATAAATGAATACAAATAAAAAACATATTAATGTAGTTTGGTTCAAAAGGGATCTTCGTTTACAGGATAATGAGGCGATTTTTAATGCAACAAAAACTGGCATACCCACATTGTTGCTTTATGTATTCGAAAAATCTTTAGAAAATGATTCACATTATAGTCCAAGACACTGGAATTTCATCAAGCAATCGCTTGTAGATATCAACAAACAACTGGAACAATCGAACACACATGTGTTAGCGGTATCTTCAGAGGTACTTCAAGTTTTCAATATTCTTGAAGAAACGTACAAAATTGAAACCGTATACTCACATCAGGAAACTGGCTTAAAAATCACTTACGAAAGAGATAAAACTTTCAAACGCTTTTGCAAAAACAATCAAATTAATTGGATTGAAAATACCAACAACGGAATTTTCAGAGCCTTACGTAGCAGAACGAATTGGGTTTCAAAATGGGAAGACTACATGAATCAACCCCAATTTATTTTTGATGATAAACCAGAAAATTTTCTAAATACGGAAGCAATATTGGAACTCGAAAAAGCTTTAGAAAAAACCAATTTAGAAACTGTTCCGGATGCTATTTTCCAAAAAGGTGGGAGCAACATGGCCCAGAAATATTTGCAAACATTTTTTGATGAACGATACCACAATTATAACTCACATATTTCGAAACCTTTATTAGCTCGAAAAAGCTGTAGCAGGTTATCACCCTATATTGCTTGGGGAAATTTATCTTCGAGACAAGTATTGCAAAAAGCGGCTACGTTCCTATTGACCTGCAATAACAAAAAGCAAATTGATTCCTTTATATCTCGACTGACTTGGCAAGCACATTTTATCCAAAAATTTGAAATGGAAGAAGTCATGGAGTTTGAAAGTGTTAATAAGGGATTCCATTCGTTGAAAAAGAAAGTCAATGAAAATTATATTGAAGCTTGGAAAACGGGACAAACCGGATTTCCATTGATTGATGCATGCATGCGCTGTTTGAATGAAACTGGCTATTTAAATTTTAGAATGCGTGCCATGTTAGTTTCATTTTTCACCCATAATCTATGGCAACCTTGGCAAGAAGCGACGCAGCATTTATCACAAATGTTTCTTGATTTTGAACCCGGAATACATTTTCCGCAGTTGCAAATGCAGGCTGGAGAAACCGGAATCAATATGTTACGTATATATAATCCAATAAAGAATAGTTATGAACACGATCCTGACGGAGAATTCATAAAAAAATGGGTGCCAGAACTGCGCGATTTGCCACGAGCTTTTGTACATGAACCCTATAAAATGACCTATTTAGACCAAAAATTTAACGATTTTGAAGTTGGAGTTAATTATCCAAAACCCATTGTAAACATGGAAAGAACGAGAAAATTCGCGAGTGATTTTTTATGGAAAATGAAGAAAAATCCTCTGGTAAAAGAAGAAAGTTCGCGGATATTAAAACTTCATACTATGGCAGATATTGGCGATAGCGAATAATTTTCAACAACAATTTCAAAAAAAATCAATAGCAATTTCAAAAAAATAAAATCTCGTGACTGAAAAAAAAGAACTTACTGATTTAGACAAAGACCGAATCATAGAAATGGCTTGGGAAGACCGTACCACTTTTGATGCGATTTTAATGCAATTTGGATTAAAAGAACAAGAAGTGATTGACCTGATGCGTACCGAAATGAAACCGTCGAGTTTTAAAATGTGGCGCGAAAGAGTGCAAGGCCGAAAAACAAAACATGAAAAATTAAGGGATTTTCGAGAAGGCCGTTTTAAATGTACGATGCAAAGACAAATTAACAACAACAAGATATCCAAACGATAATTTTTCGATAATTAAGAAACAAATCCAAAATAAATTTTAAATAACTGATTGAATAATATATATGAAAAACATAGTAATCATTGGTGGTAGTAAAGGAATTGGTAGTGCCATTTTGTTGCAACAATTAGAGACAAACTTGGTTTACAACATCAGCAGAAATGCACCTGAAATCACGCATCCCAACCTGAAACATTACTCATTAGATGTTCTAAAAGATACACTTCCAGAAATAGAAGCTGTAGATACCTTGATTTATTGCCCAGGTTCTATTAATTTGAAACCGATTGGAAGTTTGAGCATCGACGATTTCAGAAATGATTTTGAAATTAATGTCATTGGCGCTGTAAAAGCCATTCAAAAATATTTACCTGTTTTAAAAAAGGGAACTAATCCATCGATTGTTTTGTTTAGTACGGTGGCTGCAAAATTAGGAATGCCTTTTCATGCGAGTATTGCTACTGCAAAAGCGGGAATTGAAGGATTAGTAAAATCTTTGGGAGCAGAACTAGCTTCAGTAGTACGGATTAATGCCATTGCTCCTACAATTACCGAAACAACACTTGCAGCAGGTATTTTGAGAAATGACAGAATGAAAGAAAATATGGTGGAACGCCACCCGATGAAAGGATATTTGAAACCGGAAGAAGTTGCGAATATGGCCAACTTCCTAATTTCGGAAAACGCCAAGTCAATTTCAGGTCAAGTTTTTGAAATGGATTACGGAATCGTGACTTTTAAAATCTAAAAAATAATTAGCCAAACTTAAAATAGAAATACAGCATACCATGATAAAAGAAATGAAAAGTTACGAAAAAATCGAACAATACGATACTGAAATAACAGAAGCATTAGCAGATAATTATAAAGTAATCATTGAAAATTTAGGCGAAGATGTGACTCGCGAAGGGTTAGAAAAAACGCCTGAACGTGTGGCAAAAGCGATGCAATATTTAACCCACGGTTACGGACTAGATCCATTAGAAATCCTAAAATCGGCAATGTTTACTGAAGATCACCAGCAAATGATTGTGGTAAAAGACATCGAAGTATATTCTATGTGTGAACACCACATGTTACCGTTTTTTGGAAAAGCACATGTCGCTTATATTCCAAATGGTAAAATTGTAGGACTAAGTAAAATTCCAAGAGTAGTTGATGCGTTTGCCCGAAGAATGCAAGTGCAGGAACGATTGACAGACCAAATCAAAAATTGTATTCAGGACGCTCTGAATCCACTTGGAGTAGCGGTTGTAATTGAAGCGCAGCACATGTGCATGCAAATGCGAGGAATTCAAAAACAAAACTCAGTTACAACAACTTCTTCTTTTACAGGAGCTTTCGAGAAAGACAAAACCAGAAAAGAATTTATTAGCTTAGTTTCCAATAAATTAAGTTAATTTTAATTACTAAAACATAAAACCATGAAAATTCTCTTAACAGGCGCAACAGGTTATATCGGGAAGCGACTTTTGCCATTATTGGTAGAACAAGGGCACGATATAATCTGTTGTGTAAGAGACAAAAACAGGTTTTATTGTCCAGTTGAATTTCAAAAAAATGTTACGGTAATTGAAGTTGATTTTCTGAATCAGGAAACATTGACCGCTATCCCTGAAGATATTGATGCAGCTTATTATCTTATTCACTCCATGTCAGGATCAGCCTCTAATTTTGATGAATTAGAAAGTGAATCTGCACTGAATTTTGTGCAACGATTGAATGAAACCAAAGCCAAACAAGTCATTTATTTGAGCGGCATTGTCAATGACAAATCATTATCCAAACATTTATCTTCCAGAAAAAAGGTAGAAGAAATTTTAAATACAGGAACTTTTGCCGCAACTACTTTGAGAGCGGGAATTATTGTGGGTTCTGGAAGTGCATCGTTTGAAATCATTCGGGATTTAGTGAATAAATTGCCCATAATGATTACTCCAAAATGGCTTAATACAAAATGCCAGCCGATTGCAATTCCGGATGTTCTAGATTTTTTATCCAAATCATTACTGAATCCACTTACCTACAATCAGAGTTTTGACATTGGCGGACCCGATATTTTAACGTACAAAGAAATGCTTTTGGGTTTTGCAGAAGCAAAAAAATTAAAGAGATGGATTTTCACTGTCCCAATAATGACACCAAAATTATCTTCCTATTGGCTCTATTTTGTAACCTCAACATCGTATAGACTCGCGTCAGCTCTGGTCAGCAGCATGAAAGTCGAAGTAGTTTGCAGTGATAACCGAATCAATGAGTTACTGCATGTTACGCCGATGTCCTACAAACAAGCACTTTCTCGCGCATTAATAAAAGTAGACGAAGATAAAGTAGCTTCGAGTTGGAAAGATTCCTTGGTCAGCGGACGTTTTAGCAGCAACATGTCGGAATATTTGAAGGTTCCAAAAAAGGATTGCTACATCGACCGTCGCAAAATGGAAATCATAGATCGTAATTTCACCATCAACAGGATTTGGTCCATCGGTGGTGACACAGGTTGGTATTATGGTGATTGGTTGTGGAATTTACGCGGTTTTATTGATAAATTATACGGTGGCGTAGGTTCTCGAAGAGGAAGAACAAACCGACACGATATCCATTCTGGGGATGCTTTAGACTTTTGGCGTGTTTTGTATGCCAATAAAGAAGAGGGGAAATTAATTTTATTTGCCGAAATGAAACTCCCAGGAGAAGCTTGGCTCGAATTTAAAATAATAGGAAATACGTTGTATCAAGCGGCTACTTTCAGACCAAGAGGGATTTGGGGAAAATTATACTGGTATTCCGTTTTGCCCTTTCATGGATTTATCTTTAAAGGAATGCTGCAGAAATTGATTAAATAATTTTCTTTTTAACCTGTAAGTCATTTAAGTTTTTAGATAATGCTCAAAAATTTAAATGCCTTATATGTTAAATCTTTTTATTTCAAGATTCCGGATTTGTAAGTCGCAATCGCTCTATCTCTTGCCATGGCGTGTTCTACCATAGGTTTTCCGTAACCTAAATCGAATTCTTTAATCCATTTTCGGATGTAGATTCCTTTCTCATCGAATTTTTTCTGTTGAATCTCTGGATTGAAAACACGGAAATAAGGTGCGGCATCACAACCGGTTCCTGCAGCCCATTGCCAGTTACCAACATTGGCAGACATATCGTAATCCAGTAGTTTTTCGGCAAAATAGGCTTCACCCCATTGCCACTGAATCATTAAATGTTTAATTAGAAAACTGGCGACCACCATACGAACTCTGTTGTGCATGTAACCCGTTTCATTAAGTTGACGCATTCCTGCATCGACCATTGGATAACCAGTTGTTCCCGAACACCAACGTTTGAAATCTTCTTCATTATTGCGCCACTCAATTCCATCATAAGCCGATTTAAAGTTTTGAGTAACGACTTTTGGAAAACTGAATAAGATTTGCATAAAGAATTCTCTCCAAATCAATTCACTCAAAAAGACATCATTTTTATGAAAAGCCCAATTAACTAATTTCCGTACGCTTACAGTTCCAAAACGCAAATGTGGCGACAGATAAGAAGTTTTATCCAAGGCTGGAAAATCCCTAATATCTCGATAATTTGAAATGAATTTTAAGTTGTGTGGCTTAACTTTTATGGGACTTTCTTCGAAACCTATTTGTTCCAAAGTGGGAAAATCAAAACTATTTTTATGGAAATTAGAAAAATGGGATTCCGTATCATATTCCTGAACCGGCGCCATTGATTTGTATTTTTCCAGCCATTTATTTTTAAAAGGAGTGTATACCGTATATGGCAATCCATCAGCTTTTGTGATTTCTTTTTCCTCGAAAATAACTTGATCTTTAAAAGAATAAGCAATGGTTTTATTTGTTTCTAAAAGTTCACATATTGCTGTATCACGTTGTATTGCATACGGTTCGTAATCTTTGTTGAAAAAAACTTCTTTGACGTCATATTCTTGTAAAAGTGATTGCCAAACATCAAAAGTTTTTCCTTTTTTGACCAAAAGTGAACTTCCAATTTCCTGTAATTGCGTATTTATTTTTGAAAGTGAATCATGGATAAAACCTACTCGGGCATCATTTTTTGGTAAACTGTCCAAAATGGAATCATCAAAAATAAACAATGGAACTACCGAATATTTAGACTGTAAGGCTTGAAATAAACCTACGTTATCTTCCAGACGCAAATCCCGTCTGAACCAAAAAATAGAAATTTCTTGCTTGCTCATTACTTTGCATTAAACATTTCGTCCACCTTTTTTACACGGTATTCAAAAATGGATTTCAATTTATTTTTAACGACCAATGTATTCATGATTCGACCCAGAAAACCAAGCGGTAATCCGTAATGCACGACATCAGTCATTTTAGTTCCGTTTGGGGTTGCTTCAAAAAAATGTTTGTGGTGCCAAAAACTGTATGGACCAAAACGTTGTTCATCTATGAAATAACTATTTTCTTTTACTTGTGTTATTACAGTCATCCATGACAAAGTGATTCCAAAAAGTGGCGTTACTTTATACTGAATAATTTGTCCCGGATACATGGATTTTTGATCAAAATCTGTAATTTGAAAACCCATTCCTTCCGGTGTGATTTTCTGAAGATTTTTCGGATTTGAAAAAAATGTCCAACATTCTTCTACACTAGCATTTACATGCTGAACGGTTTCTTGTTTGTATATTTTCATGGTTGTGTTTTAAAGATAAATGCCTTCGTGGAACACTGCGTTCGCGTGAGGGATAATAGTGGAGCTCTTTTTATAATTGGTCTCGTTTTTTTAAACGAGACCAATTATAAAAAAGCGGGAACGATTAGCCCGACCCCGCTGTAACGCTAGTGAAAGCTGGGTCACGCCCAAATTTAACTTTATATTTTGTAGTACTTGAAAGGTACAAAAAGCATTCCGAAACACTCTCCGTGTTCTTTACCCAAATGTTTGTGATGTACTTTGTGCGCTTTTCGCAAGCCTATTAAATACTTGTTATTGGTGTTTTTGAACCACTTGAAACGTTGATGGATGAGGACGTCATGAATCATGAAATAACACATACCGTAAAACATAATTCCAAGTCCGATGAAGAATTTATAGTTCAAACCACCTTCGACACCATAATAAAAAAGTAAAATGCTTGGAACGGCAAAAATCACAAAAAAGATATCATTTCGTTCGAAAACATTTGCATATTTTGGCTGGTGATGATCGGCGTGAAAGTACCACATTGATCCGTGCATTACATACTTATGCGTAAGCCAAGTGACGCATTCCATTATTAAAAAAGTACCTAGAAAAATCAAAAAAAATATCATTTTATTCTGTATTTAAGTATAACAATTTATTAAAAAAAGCTGTAATTTAAACTAATTTCAATTTATAAGACACAAAAGACTTTGCCAATAAACCAGCTTTGGTATAGTTAGAAACTCGGATTCTTGCGTTTCCTATTTCGTGACAAGGCGTGTTTTCTAATTTTTTTAATAGTTTTTTGTAGTACACAAAAGCTGTGTATACACCGAACTTAGCTTCGATAGGAAGTTTCACAATTCCTTCGTAAGCGACTCTGAAATCTTCTTCGATCTCATTGATGATAGCAGTTTTTGCATTTTCATCGAACGAATTCAAATCGACACCAGGAAAATAATTGCGATTCAAAACCAAATTATCGTCCTTTAAATCCCGAAGAAAATTCACTTTCTGGAACGCAGAACCCAATCGCATTGCTTCGTCTTTCAGTTGCTCGTATCGTTTATTGTCACCGGCTACAAAAACCTTAAGACACATTAAACCTACAACATCCGCAGAACCGTAAATGTAATCATCGTACTCTGCTTTGCTGTGATAATCTGATTTTATCAAATCTAATTTCATACTTTTTAAGAAAGCCTGAATAAGATCATCAGATATGTTGTTTTGCTTTACTGTTTGCTGGAAAGAATTCAATATGGGATTTAAACTTATTCCTCTATCAAAGGCTTTGTAGTATTCATCCTCAAACTCTGTGATCAAACTTTCTTTGTCAAAACCATGGAAACTATCCACGATTTCATCTGCAAAACGGACGAAACCATAGATACTATATATGGCATCCCTAATACTTGGCGAAAGCATGTATACCGCCAAAGAGAAAGAGGTGCTATAGTTTTTTGTAACTAACTTGCTACATTTAAAAGATACATCATCAAATAATTGCTTCATACTATTGTTCTGAAAATTGCTTATTAATTAATTCCGACACTAATTTTCCAGAAATTAATGCTGGCGGAACTCCTGGTCCCGGAACGGTCAATTGACCGGTGAAATATAAATTCTTAACTTTTTTACTTTTTAATTTTGGTCTCAAAAATGCCGTTTGCAATAATGTATTTGCCATACCGTAAGCATTCCCTTTGTATGAATTATACTCCGACACAAAATCATTTTTACAGAATGATTGCTTAAATATAATATTATTTTTGACGCTTTGCTGTGTTAAAGTTTCAAAACGATCTATTATTTTATCAAAATATTCTTCTCTTAATTCCTCTGTATCATTGATTCCTGGTGCTAAAGGTACAAGAAAAAAGCCAGATTCCATTCCTTCCGGAGCGGCGGTTTTATCCGTTACCGAAGGGAAATTCGCATAGAACAATGGCTCTTTTGGCCACTGGGGTTCATCGTAAATATCCTTGGCATGTTGGTAAAAATCAACATCAAAAAATAATGCATGATGCGAAATATTTTCTATTTTTTTGTTGAAACCAACATAAAATAATAATGACGAAGGTGCGAAAACCCTACTGTCCCAATATTTCTCAGAGTACGCTCTGTGTTCCTGATCCAATAACGTCTCCGTGTGATGATAATCAGCACCACTCAAAATCAAATCTGAATCAATAATTTCGCCGTTTACCTGAATAGCTATTGCCGTTTTATTTTCAACAATAATTTTTTCGATATTAGCATTCGTTTGAAACTTTACTCCTAGTTCTATCGCTAAACTTTCCATGCCTCGCACCACATCAAACATTCCTGTTTTGGGATGCCAAGTTCCCAAGCCAAAGTCGGCGTAATTCATAAAACTGTAAAACGAAGGCGTGTCTGATGGCTTTGCGCCAAGAAACAATACTGGAAATTCCAATATTTGGATTAGCCTTTCATTTTTAAATTTTTTGCGAACATCTCTACTGATGTTGCTAAAAAATTGTCCTACTTTCATGGCTGTTTCCACAGTTATTAATTCGAGTGGAGAAACTCCTGGACGGTATACTAACTCTTTGATGGCAATATCATAATTACTCTTGGCCTCAGCCATAAAGTCACTTAGCAGTTTACCGCTACCTTTTTCAATAGCTTCAAAAGCAACTGTAATGTCCGCTAAATTGTCCGCTATCGTTATGAAATCATCTATCCCATAATACACTCGATAAGCAGGAGACAATTTGATGAGTTCATAATAATCCGTAGTCTTCTTTCCAAAGTCAGCAAAGAAACGTTCGAAAACATCTGGCATCCAGTACCAGCTCGGCCCCATATCAAAGGTAAATCCTTCTCGCTTTAGTTGTCGTGCGCGTCCGCCTATGGCGTCATTTTTTTCGTAGATTGTAACGTCATGTCCACTTTGAGCTAAATAAGCAGATGCAGCTAACGCAGAGAACCCAGAACCTATAATTGTAATTTTTTTTATTTTCTTCATTTGTTTAGCAAATATATAAATTGTTTAAACAAAAAACAATTAAATCCAGTCGACTAATTCATTGATCGAACTAAATATTGTTATTCGTTCTGGAAGTTCTTCTTTTTTAATAAACTCAACCATTCTACCGAGGTACCATAATTCAGTAGTATCATCCAATAACTCTTCAGACATTTTTTGGATATAACTGTCCAATATATCTCTTTCGGGCTGAACTGTTAAGTACGACACAAAAACAATGGAATCAAAATGCTTTTTCAAATCTTTTAGATTTTCAATTGGCATACTTTCCCCTAAATAAATGGTTTTGTATCCATGCAATAAAATTTCATAATTGAGATACATTAAGCCCAATTCGTGAATTTCATTCATTGGCAGAGACAAAACAAAAACTTTATCCAGTTTGGTTTGTTTTAAAATTTGAAGCTTTTCAGTATTTATTAATAGTTTTTGTTTAATTAAGTAGCTGATAAAATGTTCGTGAGCAGGTGTTATAGTATCAGATTGCCACAATAATCCCAATTCATTCATCAAGGGAATGAAAACTTGATGAAAGACTTCTTTGAATGATTTTTCCGCGATTAACCAATTGTATGTATTAAAGAAAAGCTCTTGGTCAAAGTTCATCATCGCCATTTTGAACTCACTAATAGCGTGGCTTTTGGCTGTTTTGCTCGAAATTATTTCTCGCACTAAAGACGGTATTTTTTCTTGCGGATATGTTGCTATTTTTGAGATTTTATATCCGTAATCGTGTAACAATGTGATATTTAACAGCTTTTGCAAACTAGCTAAATCGTACAAACGAATGTTAGTATCCGTACGCATAGGTTGGAGAATATCATATCTTTTCTCCCAAATTCGTATCGTATGCGCTTTGATCCCTGAGAGGTTTTCAAGATCTTTTATACTAAACACACTTTTTATATTGTTCATCGTTTATCAAAATTTAATAAACAAATGTAAAATAAATTTTATTATAAACGTTTATAATCAGCCTTAAACTTTTTTTAATTATACAATTACTTCTTATTCAGTTACACACAAAATCAGTTCAAACGACTCTTATACAAATGTTAAATACTGATTTCATGTCCCGTGTATATTTAGTAATTACTCTGTAAAAAACTAAATGACAATATTTTAAGACCAATAAATTGAAACATACTTTAGTCTTTAAATCGTTATATTATTAATTAACGTTTGTTTTATGTTTAAATAATAATCATCCACAATTAGAGATTACGTTGTAATAAAATTATTCTAAAACAATAATTTATAGAAGTAATGACAACCAAAAGTTATACTAGTTACTCACAAAAAAACAGATAAATAACAGTTTGCACTGTTACTTATCTGTTACCCTATTTGTAAAACAGAATGTTTAAATTATTTTTTAATGATTTTTCTGCTGGTAAACCCCTCTTCATTATAAATCGTTATAAAATAAATACCACTGGAATACGCACTCAAATCCATTGTTATATTTTCGGAATCTGTTTTAATTTCATGCTGTAAAACACCCAAAATATTGAACATTTTAACTCCAGTCATCGGTTTACTTGCTTGGATTTGAAGTGTACTTGAAACTGGATTTGGATAAATAGAAAGTGTGGAAGAAGCTAAAAAAGAACGGTTTGCTAAAGTATCATTATTAGTAGCTACCCAACTTGACGCTAAATTGTTATCTAAAGTAGTGCTTATCAAATCCAGATAAGTACCACCGCCATCAGGTGTTGTTGGCCAAGGCGCCGCATCAAAATATTCAACTGAGTCTATTATATTTCCATCGGCATCAGCCAAAACAATTTTCTGAGATTTATTAGATAAGTTTCGGACAAACTGACCAAAAGGAACTATTCCGTATTTACTTTGAAAAGCTGTATTATTACTGGTCAAAAAGATCGTTTCATTTCCTCCAATAGTTGAATTGAACGGAAACTGATACGTCAATCCTAATTGTCTAAAATATACGCCGGAAAGATTTACGGATCGATCACTAATGTTTTGCAAGGCTATAAACTCTAAATCATTACTGACTGGAAAAGTGGTGGACGTTTTAGGATTGTAATTGATTTTAGTTATAACCAAAGGTGGTAACGAAACAGTAGCACAGTTTGTAAAAGATCCTATATTATTTGTAATCCAAGTGGTTCTGTCAACAATAAAAGTTCTAATTCGGTTTACATCAACATCATGATCATCTAGTGTCCCCCATCTTTGTTGCTCTCGCGGAATCGCTTCGCTGATGTAACTTAAGGCGTTATCCATATAAGTAATCAATACATCTTTGTTCAATGGCTTGCCAGGCGCTTTTACTTCATTCCATCGCTTAGCGAGATTGCAATTAAATGATCCATTATCAAATAAATAGCTCCAAAATGGCGGCCCAATTCTGTTCCCGTTATTAAATTGCCATTTATCTACGTGACTGCTGTTTGTAAATGTACTTCCAAAACTTTGGTTAAAATCCCAAACTGGACCTGCTCGCAATTTTCCACCACGGTCTTTATGGAAAAAAGTGCTGGATTGATACACATCTGCGTTTGAACACAATTCATTTACTAACATAAAATCGACAAAAGAAGGCACATCAATAATCGTTCTATATCCGTCTTCTAAATCATCATCGTAGGCATGATCTTGCATTCTGTTGAACTCAGCTTCAATATATTGAGTTTGTTCAGGTGTCGCATTTTCAGGTTTAGGTAAATCATGTACAAATTTAGTTTCATCCATCCAGAACGCTACAGGATCGCCACCTGTGGTTTTATCCGCTTTGGTTATATATCCGCCAGTGATATTGGGTAACGCATTATCAGTCGCTTCAATCTTTAAAACGTTAACCCTATTTTCATTGGATTTTATTTTTTCCTGAAAAACATATAATCCTTTATAATCCCCGTTAATCACAACCTCACAGTATTCCGTTTTAGAGGCATAATTCCCTAATTCTCTCGACATGTAATAGGCTAAATAGTCTCTAACTAAGGAAGGATCAAAACCTAATCCGTTCAAAATCCAGTCATTTTCACTTGGCATCCCAAAAATACTTACGTTATTATTAGAAGTATTATCTGCTTTTAAAGTGGTTAAACTATACTGTTTTTTAGGCAGCGTTTGCGTGGAAGAACCTCTAATTTCGATACCAATTCTGCCGGTGTAGTTTAAAAACCCTGCCGTGTTCTGATCCGTCAGGTAATTTCTGGTTCCGTCAGGTCTCTTAATGATCTTCATGCTTGCTAAAATTTTTGGATCATCAACAATCTCGAGAGGCAAACCTGTGTTCGGGTCATTATCGGTGGTGATAATAACAATAGGGAGATTACTATCCGTAAAAGTTTGCGCTGTAACGGAATAAGAAGTAATCATAACAATTAACAAAATAAATTTTGAAATTGTAGTAAGCTGGGTGATGTACAATTTTTTCATGATTTGATTTCTTGTTAAATTAAAGCATAAATTTAATAAAAAAAAGAACATAAAATACTGATAATCAATTATTTATAAGATAATTAATTACTAATGTATCATCAAAATTTTTGATTTAGATATATGACCGAGAGCGACTTACGTTTTCCACTTTTTCAATGAAAAAGAATTGAAATGCGAATTTCCTTTTTTGGGGTTCAGGAAAATAAATAGTACGGAACGAGTAAAAAAATAATGCGTATTCTGCGACAATATTAAAAAAAGGAATAGTCCCTATATACCAAACTAATAGTGACTTTCTAATTTTACAGTTAAAATTTTCAAATTGTAAAACAGTATAAATTTAGTCTATATTATTGAAAATCAGTATATTTACATAAATTATTTTTTAATGTTTTATAAAAACGACCGTTATGTACAAGCAGCTATTAAAAGATAGAACGGAAGCGGGCTTTTTACTGTCCGAGAAATTAAAAAAATACCAAAATACAAATAGCGTAATTCTTGCCGTTCCCCGAGGCGGAGTTCCTGTGGGATTTGTAATTTCGAAAACCTTACACCTGCCTTTAGATATTGTACTCTCTAAAAAGATTGGACATCCTAATAACAAGGAATTTGCAATAGGAGCTGTTTCCATGGATTCCATGATTCTTGACGAGCATCCTGAAGTCCCAAAAAAGTACATAGACCATGAAATTAACAAACTCCGGCAACTCCTCAAAGAGAAATACGAACTCTATAGTGGCAACCGAAAACCAATTGATATTGAGAATAAAAATGTGATTCTGGTAGATGACGGCATTGCGACAGGAAATACCTTGCTTGCCAGTATTGCCATGCTCCGAAAAAAAAATCCTGCAAAAATAATTGTTGCCGTTCCTGTACTTCCCTCTGATACCGTGCCGCTATTTGAGAAAAATGCCGATGAATTTATTTATTTGATTGCGTCCTCTTATTTCCGGGGAGTAGGAAGTCTATATGAAGAATTCTATCAGGTGGATGACGAGGAAGTAATTAAGATGCTGAGTATTATCAATACAACTGAATAATCAATTATAAAGCTTTAAAATACCTAAAATTAGAAATCATGGAAAAATTAGATTTAGATATTCCGTTAGCGTCAGTTACGTTGAAAGGAGATTTGATTGTACCCGAAAATGCTACTGGAATAGTTATTTTTTCGCACGGAAGCGGCAGCAGCAGATTCAGTTCCCGAAATAAAATGGTAGCAGAACTCATTCAGCAACACCACATAGGCACGTTCCTTTTTGACTTGCTTACGGAGGAAGAAGATGAAACAAATGAAAATCGATTCAATATTGATTTGCTCAGTGACCGATTGATAGCAACAACACAATGGTTGATGGACCAGGAAAGTACCAAAGCACTGCCAATAGGATATTTTGGTGCAAGTACTGGAGTTGCATCAGCATTGCGGGCTGCTGCGCATTTTAAGGAAAAAATAAAAGCAGTGGTTTCCCGTGGCGGTCGCCCTGATTTAGCAATATCCGATTTGCCACACGTAACCGCTCCTACGCTGCTGATTGTAGGCAGTCTAGACACTCCAGTCATCAGCATGAATAAAATGGCTTATAACACATTAGAAGCTCCAAAAGAAATGAAAATCGTTGAGGCGGCAACACATCTCTTTGAAGAACCCGGAAAATTGCAGGAAGTCGCGGATTTAGCCATCGATTGGTATAAAAAGTATTTGACGAAATAGCAAAGTAACATTCGCTAACTAAATTAGGTCTTAGATTTCAGGTCTGATTTAGTCCCTTAGAATTAAAAAAGTTAATTGATTAATCACATTAAAACTAGAATCATGGCAACAGTAAACACCTACATCACCTTTAATGGTTTTTGCGAAGAAGCTTTTCTTTTTTACAAATCCGTTTTTGGTGGGGAATTCTCTTATTTTGGAAGATTTAAAGACATGCCAATATCCGAAGGCCAAACCTGTCCTCCGGGAGAAGCCGAGAAAATCATGCACGTTTCGCTTCCTATAAGTAAAGAAACGGCGATTATGGGAAGCGACAGTTTCGAATCCTTTGGAAATGAAACTATTTACGGAAATAACTTTTCGCTTTCCCTCAATACCGAAAGCAAGGAAGAAGCAGACAAGTTCTTCAATGCACTTTCAGCCGGTGGAAAAATTATCATGCCGATGGAAAACACTTTTTGGAATGCCTATTTTGGAACCTTGGTTGATAAATTTGGCGTCAATTGGATGGTGAATTTTGATTTGGTGGAAGAAAAATAGAATAGCACCAACAAATAAATATTTTATTAAATAGTGAGACACGAATTCCACAAATTTCAAAAAAATTAATTGATGAAAATACGTGAAATTCGTGTCTGTATTTTTTAAAATTATTTCTAGAACCTATAACGGTATTTTTATTTGAAGTAAGATAATAACTTGGATTATTTTATATCAAAAACACTTTTTGAATTTTTAAATATTTATCAAAAAATAAGTACTAAATTTAAATATTAATTTTAAAATTTTAAACAATAATTAATATTACAAATCAACATTTTTAAACACATTCAATTTATCCAAATTCAAGATTGTCTTTGAATTATCAGTACTTCGAGTATACATGGGTTCAAATTTTGCTCCGTAAACTACCTCATCAAAAGTATAAGAGGTCCTAGCGGCAACCGTGTTACTAAACATATCATCAAAGGTTTTAATAAAAACGAGAATCTCCCCATTTGTATTTTTAAAATCCGTGTTTGTAAATTTATAAAGTGGACTATTTTCTGTAATAGGATGAACTAGGGTCCAACTCAAAGTCAAGGCATTTATTCGATCCAATTCCAGTTCTAAAGCGTAAAATTTATTAGTCATTCTTCCATTTTCCTCGATGCTCATTCCTAGTGTCATTTTAGCTTCAGCATCTGTAAAATTCGTATTTTTAAAAGGCGTAATCCTAATCATTAAGGCTGTATTTTCAGCATAAGGGGCGATTATAGCATTATGAGAAAACTTTAAAAAAGCTGTCGGTTTACTAAATCGACCAAAAAATAAACCTGTGGCAATTGCAAAACTCAGTAAACCTATTAATGCTTCCCCTGCAGAAAGCGCACTCGTAAGAAAACCTGAGGGACTTATATGACCATAACCAACCGTTGTGAAGGTTTGGGCACTGAAAAAATAAGCCTGTCCGAATTTGACCCATTCACTATCTGCATTTGAAATTCCATTGAGATGTTCAATTCCAATACCATAATAAATTGAGGCAAATATAAAATTGATTGTTACATAGAAAGTGAGAATGACCAAGATAAATCTCCATCCTGGCATATCAATCATAGTGTGATACCAGCTAATCCGCTGCAAAACATGCATTCCACGTTTCTCTACATTAGCTTTTCCATCCTTATTTACGAAACGACCGCCATAACTGCTGGCGTTAGTTCCAAAACCGGTATTCTTGTCGGCTTTCGCTTTAGCATTAATAGTATTCAAGAGAAGAATTTTTTATTAATTATTTAACGGTAAAACTAGTTAAAATCAACTCAAAAAAAAAAAGATGCTTTTTCTAATAATTTAAATTTTAAAATTACAATACCTATCAAAAATGCCTTTTAGAAATACTCTTTTCGAGCTTTTAACGATAAATTTGGAGTGAATTGGCTAGTAAATTTCAATTTGGTGGAAGAAAATTAATTTCAATTGCATTTTGCCATAGTCACAAAACGTACAATAAAAAATGAAATTTCCCTCCTGCAAAACAATCGCTTTTTTTCTTAAATTAGTTGAATTAAAAAAATGCTATGAAAAAACTAACCAAAGAAGATATCAGTCAGGAAGTATTTGACTTGTACGATGACTATGCACACAATAAACTTGATAGAAGACAATTTGTCGAGAAACTATCCTTGTTTGCGGTAGGAACGCTGACACTGCCTTCGCTCCTAAGTTTTATGACACCCAATTACGTGGATTCTATATTAATAAAACCGGAAGATCCAAGGCTGAAATCAGCATTCATCACCTATGATTCTCCCAAAGGCGGGGGAAAAATCAAAGGGCTTTTATCTCAACCCGCTGGAACCAAAAAGAAACTACCGGGAATCATCGTTGTACATGAAAACCGCGGACTGAATCCTTATATTGAAGATGTAGGACGAAGAGCTGCCGTGGAAGGATTTATTACTTTGGCACCGGATGCTTTATCGCCACTGGGCGGCTATCCCGGAAATGATGATGCCGGACGAGAATTACAAAAAAAACGTACCCGCGAAGAAATGCTCGAAGACTTCATTGCAGCCTACGAATACCTAAAATCCCACAAAGATTGCAATGGTCACATTGGTGTAGTAGGATTTTGTTTTGGCGGTTGGATTGCCAATATGATGGCGGTAAAAATCCCAGATTTGTGTGCCGCAGTTCCGTATTATGGCGGACAACCCACTGCAGCCGAAGCCGAGAAAATAAAAACACCTATCCTAGCGCAATATGCCAGTTTAGACACCCGCGTAAATGAAGGCTGGCCAGCTTTTGAAGCCATCCTTAAGAAGAACAAAGTAGAGCATATTGCTTATTTCTATGAAGGCGTGAATCATGGTTTTCATAACAATACGACGCCGAGATACGATGAAAAAGCCGCCACTTTATCTTGGACACGAACCATTGATTTTTTTAAGGAAAAATTGAAGAACTAATTTCATTTTTTAAAAGTCCCTTGATTGGGGCTTTATTTATTTTTTAAGAAAATACTGCTAAAATTAAATATAACCCAAGATTTTATTATATTTGAAAATAAATAAATTCTGACGTTTATCAGACAAAGCCACCCAATATTAGGGAGATAAGTCTGATTTTGTCAGACCTATATACTAGTTACCAGCTATTTTACAGAATCGCATATGAAAGAAAATTGGCTTTTTATTAAAACTGCAGATCATTATGGAAACTCTGAGATTATTCAGATTGATGGAGATATCATTGATTATTTTGTCGTTGAAAAAATTGACGAAATCTGTCTAATAAAAAACGGAAACAGAAATGAAAAGCTAAGCGAAACAGAGCATAAATTTATAAATCAAAATCGAATTAGATTTTTCAGAAATGGAAAAATTTACAAAGTTTTAAGCGATGAAAAGTCTATAACTGAAGATTGTATATTCGAAAATGATTACGAAAAACTAAACGCAACAGAAACTGAATTAACAGAAAGTGAAATTCAGAATTTAAAGTTTGTGTTTAATTGGAATGGAGAAAAAAAGAATCTTAGGTTCAATGAAGTTTTGGACTCGCCAGTTATACAAGGAATAAACAAACGTTTGAATAAAGAAGGAAGTAGAATTGTACTTGAAAAACTAAATGAAACGCTATTTGTTTCACTTTATATAGACAATTCTCTTGATAAACTAATTCCGATAAAATATGTTGACAGACAAAAGATGATTTTATATGGTTTCCCAAAAGAACCTTATGAAATTAATTGTCCAATAATAGAATAAAAAAAACAGCTGGTAACACACGCTACAAACGATTTGGGCAATTGGCTTAATTTAAAAATGGTCTTGTATTTGAAAGATTTGGCAAATCCGAAAATTAGGCTTTATTTAAGCCCAAACCGCTTGTAGCGCGAGAACGTTAAAAACCAAAATTAAATAAAATTATGCCATTAAAAAAAGTACTTATGGCTATTCGCCATTTTTAATATCTAAACAAAAAAAGCCTACGCTGGGCAAATATCTCTTCCTTTGAATCACAATGGCGCTCATTTGTATCTAATGCCAATTTTAACTTATAGCACAATTGTAGTAACACGGTCAATTCAACACTATGCGAAAAATAACTATTTCTATTTTAATTATTTTGACAATTATAGTTATTGTTTTTCTTTTTTTAAGACATGAGGAACTTAGTAGTTACAAGGAAAAAGGAAATAAGATGGTAAGACAAATCTATAAATTTGAAAAAATTAATCATACATTACCAAATTCTATATCAGATTTTCAAGTTGATACAGAAATGGGTGAAGGTCCGTACTATGAAAAATTAAATGACTCAATATTTATTGTATACTACAATATAGGTTTTGATGATAAAATCACATTTACTTCTAACAAAAAAATATGGGAATAAAAAGATAAAATAAATTATACCTAAAATTTTAAATTATCACCTTTCATAGCTAGAAAAATATTTAAACAAAAGATTTAAACACACACGTCAGCGCAAATATAACTCAATCGTTGGCGCAGTTTTTCAAACTGTGCCAGTAACAACGAGCCACTAACTATAAAAAATATCCCACAAAAAAAGCCCCAAACGGGGCTTTTTACATATAGTAATTTCAAGTTTTTTATTTACTCAAATACATTTTTCTTCTTGAGTACAATTCGTAGAATTGATCGTCTTTTAAGTCATCAATAAACAAGATGCTTTCTCCTGTTGATTTCATTTCTGGCCCTAAAGCTTTGTTCACATTATGGAACTTGCTGAAAGAGAAAACCGGTTGTTTGATGGCATATCCTTTCAACTGCGGGTTGAAAGTGAAGTCGGTTACTTTATTGTGACCTAACATTACTTTAGTCGCATAATTTACATAAGGTTCTCCGTAGGCTTTTGCAATAAATGGAACCGTACGAGATGCTCTAGGATTCGCTTCAATAATGTAAACGATATCATCTTTTATCGCAAACTGAATATTGATTAAACCAACAGTTCTTAAAGCCAACGCAATATTTTTGGTATGGTCTTTAATTTGTTGCATCACAAATTCGCCTAAGTTAAACGGTGGCAAAGTTGCGTTACTGTCTCCAGAGTGTACTCCGCAAGGTTCGATGTGCTCCATAATCCCTATGATGTACACATTTTCTCCGTCGCAAATTGCATCCGCTTCGGCTTCGATCGCACCATCTAAATAATGGTCTAAAAGCAATTTATTTCCTGGAATCGTTTTTAATAAATTCACAACATGCTCTTCTAGTTCTTGCTTGTTGATTACAATTTTCATTCCCTGACCACCCAACACATAAGATGGACGAATCAATAATGGAAAGTCCAAAACATCCGCTAAAGCCGAAGCTTCGTCAGCCGTTTCAGCAATTCCAAATTGTGGGAAAGGAATTTTCAAGTCGGTTAACAATTCAGAGAAACGTCCTCTGTCTTCGGCTAAATCCAAAGCGTCAAAGCTCGTTCCTATAATTTTAATACCGTATTTAGATAATTTCTCCGCTAATTTCAGCGCCGTTTGTCCACCCAATTGCACGATTACACCTTCTGGTTTCTCGTGTTGGATAATATCGTAAATATGTTCCCAGAAAACTGGTTCGAAATACAATTTATCGGCTGTATCAAAATCAGTCGAAACCGTTTCTGGATTACAGTTGATCATGATGGTTTCATAACCGCATTCTTTGGCGGCAAGCACCCCGTGAACACAAGAATAATCAAATTCGATTCCTTGTCCAATTCTATTTGGGCCTGAACCAAGAACGATTATTTTCTTTTTATCTGTAACAACACTTTCGTTGTCAACATAACGTGTTCCGTCAGCTTTTTCTATTTCGGCTTCAAAAGTGGAGTAATAGTACGGCGTTTTTGCTTTGAACTCCGCAGCACAAGTATCAACTAGTTTGAACACACGATTGATATTCATTTCTGTACGCAACGTATGTACTTGACTTTCCAGACAACCCATCATGTGCGCGATTTGTCTGTCGGCAAAACCTTTTTGTTTCGCTTCAAGTAACAATTCTCTTGGCAAAGATTCTACTTTATAGTTAGAAATTTCTTTTTCTAAAGTATACAGTTCTTCGTATTGTTTCAAGAACCACATATCGATTTTAGTGATTTCATGAATACGGCTCAATGGAATTCCCATCGCGATAGCATCATAAATCACAAAAACACGATCCCAACTCGCAAAAGTCAGTTTCTCGATAATTTGTTCATAGTTCGTGTATCCTTTTCCGTCAGCTCCTAAACCATTTCTTTTGATTTCCAATGATTGAGTTGCTTTGTGCAAGGCTTCTTGGAACGAACGTCCAATTCCCATTACTTCACCAACGGATTTCATTTGAAGTCCCAACGTTCTGTCAGCACCTTCAAATTTATCAAAGTTCCAACGTGGAATTTTCACAATCACATAATCCAAAGTTGGTTCGAACAAAGCCGAAGTCGATTTGGTAATTTGATTTTGCAATTCATCTAAGTTGTAACCCAAAGCCAGTTTGGAAGCAATTTTTGCAATAGGATAACCCGTTGCTTTTGATGCCAAAGCGGAAGAACGAGATACACGAGGATTGATTTCAATCGCCACAATATCTTCTTTATCGTCCGGCGAAACGGCAAACTGCACGTTACAACCTCCGGCAAAGTTTCCGATGCTTCTCATCATCAAAATCGCATAATCACGCATTTTTTGAAAAGTCGTGTCAGACAAAGTCATTGCTGGCGCAACTGTGATGGAATCTCCGGTGTGAATTCCCATTGGATCCATATTTTCGATAGAACAGATAATAACAACATTGTCGTTTTTATCTCTCAAAAGTTCCAATTCATATTCTTTCCAACCCATTAAAGCCTTATCAATTAAAACTTCGTGAATTGGTGATGCTTCTAAACCTCTGGTTAAAAGTTCATCAAAATCTTCTTTTTTATAAACAATTGCTGCTCCGGTTCCACCTAAAGTAAATGAAGGACGGATTACTAATGGAAAACCAAATTCCTGAGCAATTTCTTTTCCTCTAAGATAAGAAGTACATATTTCAGCAGGAGCAGATGGAACTCCAATTTTTTTCAAAAGTTGTTTGAACTGCTCTCTGTCTTCGGTAATATTAATCGCGTTTACATCAACCCCGATTAATTTCACTCCGAAATCTGCCCAAATCCCTTTTTCATCGGCTTCCAGACACAAGTTCAAAGCGGTTTGTCCTCCCATTGTCGGCAAAACAGCATCAATTTGAGGATGCGCTTTTAGGATTTCAATGATAGATTTAGTTGTCAGTGGTTTTAAATAGATATGATCGGCCATTGAAGGATCGGTCATAATTGTTGCCGGATTGGAGTTTATCAAAATAACTTCAATTCCTTCTTCACGAATAGAACGGGCAGATTGTGATCCTGCATAATCAAATTCGCACGCTTGACCAATAACAATAGGACCTGAACCTATTATTAAAACTGATTTTATAGATGTATCTTTTGGCATTGTATAGTAGTATTGTGTTGTGTAGTTGTTATTTTCAAAAGATTAAAGTTACTGAACTCAAACCTTTTACCTGTAAATCTTTAACTTTTTTTAACGAATAGGTATAAAAAAAGGCGATACTAAAAAAAGTAACGCCTTATTTATGTTTATACAAACATTATTTTTTGTGTCTTGGTTCACAAGAAACAGTCAATTTATGTCTTCCTTTAGCTCTTCTTCTAGCAAGAACTTTTCTTCCATTCGCAGAAGCCATTCTGTCCATAAATCCGTGCTTATTTCTTCTTTTTCTTTTCGATGGTTGAAACGTTCTTTTGCTCATTGCTTTGTATCTTTAAAATCTTATTTATATGTCTTCCTATTTTCGAATAACTGTTATTCTAAAACCGAGTGCAAATATACAAAGACTTTTTTTTCTCACAAGTAGTTTTGTAAAAATATTTTCAATTCATTTTACTATATTTGTGATCTTAAAATAAACCCACTATGTTTCACAGAAATATTAAACTTATTATCGCCGGACTTATTATCGCTACTGGCATTTGGCAATTTACAGAAAGTAATATCGGTAACGGAATCTTCCTTCTAATATTGAGCGCAATTCCTATTTTCCTTTACTTCAAAAATGAATTCATCTTGTTGGCCTTCTTAAAACTTAGAAAACAAGATTTTGAAGGAGCTAAAAAATGGTTGGCTTACATCAAAAATCCAGAGACGGCTTTGGTACAGAAACAACAAGGATACTTTAATTACCTTCACGGAATCATGCTTTCGCAAACCAATATCAATCAAGCAGAAAAATATTTCAAGAAAGCGATTGAACTTGGATTATCAATGGATATGGATTTGGCTGTAGCCAAATTAAACTTAGCTGGAGTTGCCATGACACGTCGTCGTAAACTTGAAGCCACTTCCCTATTGAACGAAGCTAAAAAATTAGACAAACAGAATATGTTGAAAGATCAGATTGTGATGATGAAAGAACAAATGAAGAAAATATAGTTTTCTCCAAGAATAGCTCCAACAACTTAAAAAACCATTTGTATCCTCAAATGGTTTTTTTTTATTCCTAAAATGCTAATTAACGGATATTTAAGTGGTTTACCTATTATATTATTTAGAAGCATTTTTTTTTCTTAAATTTAGTTTTCAAAAAAAAAAAAAATGGCGAGAAAAATACTCTTACTATCCTTTTTACTTTCTTTTTTAAGTAATTACTCCCAAGATAGTATTGCCTATTTTTCTGAAGCCTTACGATTAAATATCAATTCTTATAATGCTGCAAGTAACCGCGCTTTTGAAAACAAAGATTTTAATGAAGGCAAACGATTATTTGACTCACTCGTACAATACAAGCTTATAGGCACTCGATTTGATGATTTTACGGTTAAGGGGTACAATTCTAAAGACGTAATCTTAAACAACATCAACAAGCCTATTTTATTAGTAACTTATACTTCATGGTGCATCTTAAATAAAGGAGATGCTCCAGCATTAAATGAATTGGCAAAAAAATATCCTGAGAACTTACAAATTATCATTCTTTTTTGGGATAAAAAACAGAACCTAAAAAAAATAGCCACTCAGTTTAGCAACGCAATCAAAATATGCTATGCTAACGAGTCCTACGCTAATGATTTCCGAATCATCGCAACATTAAAACACACGTTAGGAATTCCTACTGTATTTTTTATTGATGAAGACAAAAAGGTAGTTAACATCAACCGTATTAAAAACCATTACAAACCAAAAATTTCATTTTACACAGCTTTGACCATTAGTTATGATCTTTTTGACCAAATGATCAATCCTTATTTAAATAAAATAACTTCCAATTCCGCCATAGTCAACAACAACGATTAATAGCCCTTCAATGGAATTTCGATTTGGTATTTTTTACCAGTATCATTCAGCAATTTAGTTTCCCTCAGCCAAGGATTATGGATCTTCAAAATTTTATAATTAATTCCCTGCCTTTTTGCAAAATCAGCTAAATCCGTAATCGAGCTGTCAATTTCAATTTTCTTGGTTGGTAAGATTCCATATAACTCTTCTGGAGCAATCGTAAATCCATATTTTACGGGATTTTCCATAATCTCTTTTAAAGCTAAAATTCTGAAAACATAGCGAGACGTTTCTTCAGTAAGTAATAAATCATAGTAATTAGATACTTTCTGAATTCCAATTTGCTTATTCACACCTGTCATTCCTCCGTTGTAGGATGCTGCCGCTAAAGTCCAGCTTCCAAATTTTCCTTTGGCACTCAAAAAATAACTGCAGGCTGCTTCCGTAGATTTTTCAAGATCATAGCGCTGATCCACATTTTCAGTCACTTCCATTCCTCGTTCCTTAGCTGTTTCCGGCATAAATTGCCATATTCCTCTTGCTCCTGCTGGCGAAACTACATTCACCAATCCGCTTTCTATAACGGCCAGATATTTAAAATCATCCGGAATACCATTCTTTTTTAAAATAGGTTCAATCACCGGAAAAGCACGATTCGCTCTTTTTATAGCCAAAATGGTGGAGGCGTGCAAATTCACATTTACCAATAATTCCCTATCAAACCGTTCCTTGACATCAGCTATTTTCAACGGAGTTTCTTCGCCTGCAAAATCAAGTTTTACAGGAAAACTATAACTAATTTCTGCTTTTACATCTTTCCCTTTTGCGTCATTTGTTGTTGCAAAAATGAATATTCCACTTGCAAAAATTACGGTTACGAGTAATATTATTTTATTAATAGGTTTCATCTTTTCCTTTTTTATCGCTTTTGTTTCGTTACAAAAGCGTCTTTGATTGTTTTTTTACTCCCAATATAATAGAAGGCAAATTTTCATTCAACCACTTGTATTTATTCAAAATCATAATATGCGTTCCGCCTTTTACGGTAATACAATTCTTGATATATTTTATTGGAAAAACATCATCAGCATCACCATGAATATGAATTACATTTTCATCACTAACCGTTCTATCCCATAAAATCACTTGTTCCACAGCCCAGTTCAAATACCGAATATCCCGAACAGAAAGAAATTTTTCATATAACTTAAGGCGCTGATTTACTTTTTCTCCAAAAGAAAATTTAGCCAGACTTTCGATATTTGCAAATAAACTCATCGGAATCAGTTTATAAGCTTTAGTGGTTTTAGCGATTTTCAATCTTCGTGGAAATTCAGAATTGCATCTCACACTCGAAATAATAATGACTTTGCGCGCCTCTACATATTTCGCCATTTCCTGAACTAAAATCCCTCCAAAAGAAACACCAATCAAAACCGGATTCTTATGGATTACTTTTGCACTAATTCTCTTGGCATAATCCGTCAAAGATTCGTGATCTAGCGGAATCTCCCATTCTAATAAATGGATTTCGAACGTGTCTTCAGGAAGTACAATTCGCTCAAAAATGGCAGCACTTGACGCCAAACCTGGCATTAGATAAACTGGAATTTTACTCATAATTGTTTTAACGATTTTATAACAAAATTCGGAATTTTTATGGCGAATTTTGTATAAAATTAATTTTTTTATTGGAATTCGTCCAACTAACCATCTTATATTATCAATAATTTATGACTACACAACTATTTACATCAAATACAAGAGGAACCGCAGATTTTGGTTGGCTTAAAGCCAATTTCTCCTTTTCTTTCGGAAATTATTTCAATCCGGAGCGTTTGCAATTTGGAATGTTACGTGTTTTAAACGACGACACCATTGCAGGTGGATCAGGCTTTGGCACTCATGGACATGCCAATATGGAAATCATTACGATTCCTCTCGAAGGCGGTTTAAAACACCAGGACAGTATGGGAAATGAAGGCGTAATTGGTTTTGGTGAAGTCCAAGTAATGAGTGCCGGATCCGGAGTAGAACATTCTGAAATGAATGCGAGTCAGAAAGAAGAGGCAAAAACACTACAACTATGGGTTTTTCCTGACACAGAAAACGTCACACCAAGATACGACCAGAAATCGTTTGATATTGAAAATCAAATCAATACCTTTGTAAATATTGTTTCGCCAAACGATCAAAATGATGGCAATGCACTTTGGGTTTACCAGAAAACCTTTTTCCATTTAGGAATATTTGACAGCAATACCAGCGCTACTTACAAAGTACGAATTCCTAAAAATGGTGTTTATTTATTTTTGATTGAAGGCGAAATAGAAGTTAACAACCAAGTTTTGAAGGCAAGAGATGCCATGGGAATTACAGATTTTGATGCATTTGACATCAAGATCAATACCAAATCAAAAATACTTTTGGTAGAGGTACCAATGAATCAGAGTTAATTATTATGGATGCAGCAAGCACTATGGAAATCAAAGACAACACTTTTTCTAGACAATTTGAAACTATAGTAGATCAGGGATTAGTTTCTGTTGAATATTCTTTTCAGGAGAAGAAAATATTTTTAACAAAAATAAATGTTCCTGAATCTTTTGAAGATGAAGAATTTATTTCAAATTTCTTGAAAAATATTATGGAGATTGCTATTGAAAGAAAATTCAAAGTGGTTCCTATTCTTCCAAAAATAGTGGTGTTTTTCAAAAAAAATCCTATTTACAAAGAGTTACTTCCTCCGGGAATTAGACTGTAACAAAAAAAAATCAGCTGTATTTTAGGATACAGCCGATTTTGATTTGTAAAAAGTTTAAGAATATTATTTCTCTATTTCTCTCATGCTATCCATTTTCTTGTTGGCTAAGAAACCGGTAATATCTTCAAAATGTTCCACCACTCTTTTATTTCCAAATTCAAAAACTTTAGTCGCTAATCCGTCTAAGAAATCTCTATCGTGTGAAACCAAGATTAAAGTTCCATCAAAATCGCGCAACGCATCTTTGATAATATCTTTGGTTTTCATATCCAAGTGATTTGAAGGTTCATCCAGAATCAATAAATTCACGGGTTCCAACAATAATTTAATCATTGCCAAACGCGTTTTTTCCCCACCCGAAAGCACTTTCACTTTTTTGGTCACATCATCACCCTGAAACATGAAAGCACCAAGAATATCTTTGATTTTAGTTCTTACATCACCCACGGCAATATCATCTATTGTTTCAAAAATAGTGGCATTTTCATCTAATAATGAAGCTTGATTTTGGGCAAAATAACCAATTTGTGCGTTATGACCAATTTCTAAACTACCACCATTGATTTCAATTTCTTTCATAATGGCTTTGATCATAGTCGATTTTCCTTCCCCATTTTTACCAACGAAAGCTACTTTTTCTCCTCTTTCAATTACCATATTTGCATTCGAAAAAACTACATGATCTCCATACGATTTTGACAAATCCTTAACAATCACCGGATATTGTCCGGAACGCGCTGCTGGTGGAAATTTTAATTTCAATGCCGAAGTATCCACCTCGTCAACCTGAACAATAACCAATTTCTCTAACATTTTAACACGAGATTGAACAGCATCCGTCTTAGAAAATGTTCCTTTAAACCGGTCGATAAAAGTCCTGTTATCTGCAATCATGCGTTGCTGCTCGTCATATGCTTTTTGCTGATGCACACGTCTGTCTTTTCTCAGTTCCAAATAATGAGAATATTTGGCTTTATAATCATAAATACGTCCCATTGTAACTTCGATAGTACGGTTCGTAATATTATCCACAAAAGCCCTATCGTGAGAAATTACCACAACCGCTTTGGCCGAGTTAATCAGGAAATCTTCTAACCACTGAATACTTTCAATATCCATGTGGTTGGTAGGCTCATCCAGCAAAATTAAGTCTGGTTTTTGCAAAAGGATTTTGGCAAGTTCGATTCGCATTCTCCATCCACCAGAAAATTCAGTAGTTTGACGGCTAAAATCTTCGCGGACAAATCCCAAACCAATTAGAATTTTCTCTACTTCGGCTTCGTAATTTACTTCTTCAATCGCATAGAATTTTTCGCTTAAATCCGAAACTCTTTCGATTAATTTCATGTACGCATCACTTTCATAATCAGTACGAATCGTCAATTGCTCATTGATTTCATCAATTTCCGCTTTCATCGCAAAAACTTCCCCAAAAGCTTTCGAAGTTTCCTCCATTACGGTTGCACCATCTGTAGTCAATAAATGCTGAGGCAAATAGGCCACAACTGCATCTTTTGGTGCCGAAATATTCCCTGTTGAAGGTTTGCTTTGACCTGCAATAATTTTAAGCAGCGTTGATTTTCCTGCTCCATTTTTACCCATAAGGGCAATTTTATCGTTTTCATTTATGGCAAAAGAAACATCACTAAAAAGTGTCGTACCACCAAATTGTACGGAAATATCGTTAACTGTAATCATTGTAATGTTGATTTGTAGATTTGGTTATTCATTTATTCTAAAAGTTGAAAACCAAGTTGTTTTTAAAAAGTGCAAAGATAGATTAATTAAGTAATTTGTTTACTATAAAATAAAAGCTTCCAGAAAGAGAATAAAAATTCAATTTCTGAAAGCTTTGAAAAAGAAATAAACGAACTATACTTCTCTATTTTTATTGATTTCGTCCCAAATTGGCGCATTCATAACACCAATATTCTTTGGATGAAAAACAGGATTTTGACCCTCTTTCTTTTGTTTTTCATAATCTTTTAATGCTGCAAAAGCTGGTTTCTGTAACAGCAGAATTGCAATAATATTACACCAAGCCATAATCCCTACACCAATATCACCAATATTCCATATTAATTTTGCTTCATTGACACAGCCATACATAACAACCACTATCATAACAATTTTTAATACTCGGTTAAAAACAGGAGAATTCATTTTTCTGGTCAAGTACGAAATATTAGTTTCAGCAATATAGTAATAAGCCAAAATAGTCGTAAAAGCAAAGAAGAATAAAACAATTGCCACAAATAAAGAGCCAAAACCAGGAAAAACACTATTCATAGCACTTTGTGTAAATCCTGTTCCAGCAGTAACGTTCTGTGCTCCTTCGTATAAAAATTCAGTTGCGCCATTTGCACCTAAAACTGGGTTTTCGACATTATATTTACCTGTAATTAATAACATAAAACCTGTTGCACTACAAACCAATAGCGTATCAATATAGACTGAAAAAGACTGGACTAAACCTTGTTTAACCGGATGCGAAACATTTGCTGCAGCAGCAATATGTGGTGCAGTTCCCTGTCCCGCTTCATTAGAATAAAGTCCTCTTTTTACACCCCATTGAATCGCTAGTCCAATAACTGCCCCAAAGCCTGCTTCCTGACTAAAAGCACTGTTAAAAATTAAAGAAATAATGCCTGGCAACGCTCCAAGATTCATACCTATTATAACTAATACAATCAAAAGATAGCCAATAGCCATGATTGGAACTACCACTTCAGTCACTTTTGCGATTCGTTTTACTCCGCCAAAAATAATCGCTCCAAAGACAGCTGCAACTATAACAGCGGTAATTCTGGAGTCAAGATTAAAAGCATTGTTCAAACCGTCAGCCACCGAATTCGACTGAATTCCGGGTAATAAAATACCTGCTGAAATAACGGAAACTATGGCAAACAAGATGGCAAACCACTTTACGCCCAAACCTTTTTCGATATAAAAAGCGGGACCTCCTCGAAACTGTCCCAAATGTTTTTCTTTATAAATCTGCGCAAGAGTAGCCTCTACAAAAGCAGTACTTGCTCCCAGAAAAGCAACAACCCACATCCAAAATAAAGCACCAGGACCTCCAAAAGTGATAGCTGTAGCCACTCCCGCAATATTTCCAGTACCAACCCTACCTGCCAGAGACATTGATAACGCTTGAAAAGAGGAAACTCCTGACTCTGAACTTTTACCATCAAACAATAAACGAAACATTTCCTTGATATGACGCAATTGAAGAAAACGAGTTCGTATTGAAAAATAAAGCCCTGTTCCTAAACACAAAATTATTAGAGGCACACTCCAAACTATTTCATTTACCATCACGACAATCTCTTCCATATTTTTAATTTAAATTAATAATCCCAACATTTAATTTTTATAAAACTATACCATTAAGCCAAAGAAAACTAACTAACGGCCATCTAAAACCTTACCAAATACTTAAATACCTTAAAAACAAAAGATTGAAAAAAACACTATTTTTACTCAAAAGAAGAATTTTCCCTATCCTTTTTCTTATTCCGAAAAAGAATTCTACTTCTATTAAATTGAAAAAAAAATGCTCTATTCGATTGAATGGAGCATTTTCCTGTCTTTAAGAAATATAATATCAATAGCAAAAGTTATTAATCTTTTCTCCACTTTTTTGTTTCCTCGAAAACATGTTCCAAAATTGCAGCTTCTCTTTCATCGAATTCCACATTTCGACGGCTCATTACAAGTCTTGCCGTTTCAAATGCTTTTTTGGTAATATAAGTAGTAAAACCAGAAGCGCCGCCCCAAGAAAAACTTGGCACAAAATTGCGAGGAAAACCGCTGCCAAAAATATTAGCACTCACTCCTACTACTGTCCCTGTATTGAACATAGTATTAATACCGCACTTACTGTGATCACCCATCATCAAACCGCAAAACTGAAGACCCGTTTTAGCAAAACCTTCCGTTTCATAACTCCACAATTTCACTTCTTCGTAATTGTTTTTCAAATTCGAATTGTTACTGTCGGCGCCAATATTACACCATTCGCCAAGAACTGAATTTCCTAAAAATCCGTCGTGACCTTTATTAGAATAACCAAACAATACCGAATTATTGACTTCGCCCCCAATTCTGGAAAAAGGACCTACTGTTGTCGCTCCATATATTTTAGACGCCATTTTTACTTGTGCATTTTCGCACAAGGCAAAAGGGCCTCTGATAACAGATCCTTCCATAATTTCAGAATCCTTACCTATATATATAGGACCTGTAGAAGCATTTAAAGTCACAAACTCTAACGTTGCTCCTTCTTCAATAAATATATTTTCAGGTGCAATTACATTCACACTTTTTGGAATAGGTTGAGATCTTCGGTCTTCGGTTAAGATTTCGAAATCTTCCCGAATGGCAGCATCATTTTTAGAGAAAATATCCCAAGTGTTTTGAACTGTTAAACAATCATCCGTATATTCAATAATTTCATAGGAATCAAAATCTACTGCTTCTTGTTCTTCGGTAGTATAAAAAGCGATGACTTCATCGCCTCTAAAAATTGCCTGATTGGGTTCCAAATTACTAACCATTTCGACTAAAATAGCGTTAGGCAGAAAAGAAGCATTAATCATTACGTTCTCTTCTAATTCTACCATTGGATATTTTTCTGACAAATACTCCTCTGTCAAAGTAGTTGTAGTAGAACCCAAATGCATTTCCCATTTTTGACGAATGGTCATAATCCCAATAAGAATATCCGCAATAGGACGTGTAAAAGTAAAAGGCAATAAGGCATTTCTGGATGGTCCGTCAAAAAGTATGTAATTCATAAAATTGTTTATTTGTTGATTCAGTTAGTTATTGAATAAAAATTAGTTCAAAAAACTTCCCTTTTTATAATATTGACTTCAAAGTTACAAAGTTTTCAAATAAATAAAATAAAAAAGCCTCCCAAAAAGGAAGGCTTTACTATATTTGAAAACAAGTTAAAATTATTTAACGTGTTTAGCGTATTTAGTTTTGAATTTATCAATACGACCTGCAGTATCGATAAGTTTAGATTTACCTGTGTAAAAAGGGTGAGAAGTTCTAGAGATCTCCATTTTTACAACTGGGTATTCAACACCATCAACTGTTAATGTTTCTCTTGTATCTGCAGTAGATTTAGTGATAAAAACTTCGTCATTTGACATGTCTTTAAATGCAACTAATCTGTAATTTTCTGGGTGAATTCCTTTTTTCATCTTGTTAATCTTTTTTATTTGTTAATTATAATTTGTCTTGAAGCTTTTCTTCTAACAGAAAAGGTATAAACTCCTTATAACTTTTTGTTTTACAATATTATTTTGAGTTTGCAAATTTACAATTTTTTTCCAATAAACAAATCTTTGCATCACTTTTTTTATATAATCGTAAAAAGCGATTTTTAGCTCCGAATATATTGGGAATTGTTATATTTGTGGATTAATTCTAAAACAACAACAATGATAAACGAAATTATTAAAAAGAATGGAATAACCTTTGGAGTAACAATTGGAATTGTTTCTGCATTAATTACTTCAACAATTTACGCTATTGATTTAAATTTGTTTACTTCTTGGTGGATTGGAGTCCTAAGTATTTTGGTTTACCTTACATTGGGAATTGTTTTACTTTCGAAAACAAAAAAAGAGCTGAACAATGTTTTCTCTTTCAAGGATGCTTTTACGACTTACTTCATCGCTACACTAATAGGTATTTTAATTTCAACTCTTTTTAATGTTCTTTTATTCAATTTTATTGATCCTTCTGCTAAAGAGACTTTAAGTGAATTAATGATTAAATACACTGTCAATATGATGCAAAAATTTGGCACACCAGCATCAGCAATTAATGAAGCTATCGCAAAATTAAAAGAAAACAATCCTTACTCTACATTGGAACTATTAAAAGGATCCGTTTTTAGTATTGTTTTTAGTTCAATTTTCGGATTAATTTTGGCAGCATTCTTTAAAAGTAAATCTACACAAGAATAAAAATTAATGAATTTATCAATACTCATACCGCTTCTTAATGAAGAGGAATCGCTTAATGAACTATATAATTGGATCATCAAAGTGATGCATTCTCATAATTATTCATACGAAATCATTTTTCTGGATGATGGAAGTACGGATAATTCATGGACTATCATCGAAGGATTTGCGAATGAAAACCCTCATGTAAAAGGGGTTCGTTTCATGAAAAATTTTGGGAAATCACAAGCACTGCATGCTGGTTTTGCCAAAGCGCAAGGCGATGTCATTATTACTATGGATGCTGACTTGCAAGACAGCCCAGAGGAAATTCCGGGTTTATACGACATGATTACCAACGGAAAATATGATTTAGTTTCCGGATGGAAAAAGAAACGCTACGACTCCGTGGTGGCAAAAAACTTGCCTTCTAAATTGTTCAATTGGGCGGCTAGAAAAACATCGGGAGTGGAATTGAACGATTTCAATTGCGGATTGAAAGCCTACAAAAATATTGTGGTGAAAAACATTGAAGTATCAGGTGAAATGCACCGGTACATTCCAGTTTTGGCCAAAAATGCTGGTTTTGGAAAAATTGGCGAAAAAGTGGTACAACATCAAGCCAGAAAATATGGTGAAACTAAATTTGGGATGGAACGCTTTATTAATGGTTTTCTGGATTTAATAACTATTTGGTTTTTATCAAGATTTGGAAAAAGACCCATGCATTTATTTGGCGCCATGGGATCATTAATGTTTATTATCGGTTTTACGCTTGCCGGATATATTGGTATTTCAAAATTGTACCACATGTATAATGACATGCGTTATAGTCTGGTTACCAATAATCCTTGGTTTTATATTGCGCTTACCACAATGGTTTTGGGAACACAATTATTTTTGGCCGGATTTCTTGGCGAAATAATTTTGAGAACAAAAAACAATGAAGAGCGTTATAAAGTATCCAGTGAGGTTAATTTTTTATAAATTTATGTAAACGAAAAAGTTCTCGTTTACACAATACCTAGCCCTGATAAAAGCGGCATCCCACGCTTTTTTTGCGTGGATATAGCGTATAGCAGGATATAGCTCCTAAAAAAAAAAATTGGATTTAAATTTCATTTACGAATTTAGAAACTAAAAAAATATATAATGGAAATCAAACAAAATATTTTGGACGCAGTAAATGAATGGCTTACGCCAACATTTGACACCGCAACACAAGAAGCGATAAAGGAAATGATGACTACATCTCCGAAAGAACTGGAAGAGAGTTTTTATAAAAATCTTGAATTTGGAACCGGTGGAATGCGCGGTGTTATGGGCGTGGGAAACAATCGCATCAATAAATATACGCTAGGAAAAAGTACTCAAGGACTTTCTGACTACTTGCATACTGCTTTTCCTAACCAACCTTTGAAAGCCGTTATTGCTTACGATTGTCGTCATAATAGCGATACTTTGGCTAAATTAGTGGCGGATGTTTTCACGGCTAACGGAATTGAAGTGTATTTGTTTTCGGAATTGCGACCTACTCCAGAATTGTCATTTGCAGTAAAACATTTGGGTTGTCAGTGCGGAATTGTTCTTACAGCCTCACATAATCCACCGGAATATAACGGCTACAAAGTATACTGGCAAGATGGTGGACAAATTGTACCGCCGGAAGATAAAGGAATTATCACTGTTATTGAGAATTTAAATTACAATCAAATCAAGTTCACTGCTAATGAAGATTTGATACATTATATAGATACGGAAGTTGATGAAGCTTTTATCAAATCGACTATCGAGAATGCAAGTTTTGGAACTTCGGCTGAAGCCAAAGAAAATTTGAACATTGTTTTCACTTCCTTACACGGAACTTCTATTACTTTAGTTCCTGATACTTTTGCGCAAGCGGGATACACGAACGTACATATCGTGGAAGAACAAAGAGTGCCAAATGGTGATTTCCCAACTGTAAAATCTCCAAACCCAGAAGAGCCGGAAGCATTGACAATGGCGTTGGCATTGGCAGATAAAACCCATGCTGATATTGTAGTGGGAACAGACCCAGATTGCGATAGATTAGGTGTAGCGGTTCGAAATAACGAAGGACAAATGACCTTGCTGAACGGAAACCAAACGATGATTTTGATGACCGCATTTCTATTGGAACAATGGAAAAAAGTAGATAAAATCAATGGCAAACAATTTGTGGGTTCTACAATCGTTTCTACTCCTATGATGATGGAATTAGCAACAAATTACGGCGTGGAATGCAAAGTGGGATTGACTGGTTTCAAATGGATCGCCAAGATGATTAAAGATTTTCCTGAGTTAGAATTCATTGGTGGTGGAGAAGAAAGTTTTGGATACATGGTAGGCGATGCTGTACGCGATAAAGATGCTGTTGCAGCTACTTTATTGATTTGCGAATTGGCAGCTCAAGCCAAAGCCAAAGGAAGCACGGTCTACAAAGAATTACTAAAACTTTATGTTGATAATGGTTTTTACAAAGAACACTTAGTTTCATTGACTAAAAAAGGCATGGACGGTCTACAGGAAATCAATCAGATGATGATTGACATGAGGGAAAATCCAATGAAAGAAATCAACGGACAACGTGTAATTATGCTGGAAGATTATCAATCCTCAATCGCTAAAAACTTATTGGATGGAACCGAATCACCAATGGTCATTCCAAAATCGAATGTATTGATTTATTACACCGAAGACGGCTCTAAAATTTGCGCCAGACCAAGTGGAACGGAACCAAAAATAAAATTTTATATCAGTGTAAATACGGAATTGGAATCAGTAGAAGATTTCAATGAAGTAGAAAGTATTTTGGACCATAAAATAAAAAACATTATTACTTCAATGCAATTGAATTAATTAAAAACAAAATTGATTTTTCAGACAGACCCGATAAGTAGAGAACTTATCGGGTCTTGATGATAAAAAAAACAACTTAAATGGACTCAAATTTCAAAAAAATTATTCCTTTCACAAAACCATATCGTTCTCATATGGTTTGGAATGTGATATTCAATATTTTTTACGCACTATTTAGTACTTTGTCTTTTATTGCATTAATCCCTATGATGGATGTCCTTTTTGGCACAAGTGAAAAAATCAACAAGAAACCTGCTTTAGAATCTATTTTTGATATTATCAAATTCTCTAAAGAATACTTATACTATAACATCACACAACTAACAGACGAGCATGGTCCTGAATTTGCGCTGCTGCTAGTTATAGGTATAGTAAGCATCACTTTCCTGTTAAAAAATCTGTTTAATTACCTTGCATCCAATCATTTGATGCATCTTAAAAACGGCGTATTGAAGGATTTAAGAAATTCAATGTACCACAAAATCATCAACCTACCTGTTTCCTACTATTCTGAAAAAAGAAAAGGAGATATTATGGCTCGAATGTTGGGCGATGTAAATGAAGTTCAAAATTCTTTTTTTTCTATCCTAGAATTGATAGTAAAGGAACCAATGACAATTATATTCACCCTAATTGGAATGATTGCAATCAGTTTCAAATTGACCTTGTTTGTCTTTATTTTCATCCCTCTATCAGGACTATTGATATCAAAAATTGGTAAGTCATTGCGCAGCAAATCCGAAAGAGTACAATATGAAAATGGTTATCTAATTTCAATTGTGGAAGAATCGTTATCTGGACTAAAAGTTGTTAAGAGTTACAATGCGGAATCAAATTTTAAAGAAAAATTTAATGATTCAGTTACCAGAGTTTTAAAATTATCTAACAGTATCGGAAAAAAGAACAACTTAGCTACGCCATTAAGTGAGTTCTTAGGAATTATTACAATTTGTGTATTGCTTTGGTTTGGTGGAAAAATGGTACTTGTAGACACACTTCCTGATGGAAAAGCACTACTTGATGGAGCTAAGTTCCTAGCTTACATGGGCCTTGCCTATAATATTCTAACTCCGGCAAAATCCATTTCTAAAGCCTCTTATTCCGTAAAAAATGGATTGGCAGCAGCTCAACGTGTTTTTGAAGTTCTAGAAGTAAAAAATGAAATTACAGACAGCGAAAATGCGGTTAAAAAATCAACTTTTGAAGACAGTATAACTATTAAGAATATTAATTTTAGATACGAAGAAGAGAATGTTTTAAAAGACTTTTCACTTCAAGTTAAAAAAGGACAAACTGTTGCTCTTGTCGGACAATCCGGTAGTGGGAAAAGTACCATTGCTAATTTATTGACTCGTTTTTATGATGTGAATGAAGGAACAATTGCTATCGATGGAATTGATATCAAAGACATGAACCTACATTCCCTTCGTGATTTAATGGGATTAGTTACCCAAGACAGTATTTTGTTTAACGATACGATTAAAGCTAATATCTCTCTTGGGAAATTAGACGCAACTGATGATGAAATTATCGAAGCGTTGAAAATTGCCAATGCCTATGAATTTGTAAAAGACTTACCGTTAGGAATTCATACTAATATTGGCGACAGCGGAAACAAACTTTCCGGTGGACAGAAACAACGTTTATCTATTGCCCGAGCCGTTTTGAAAAATCCTCCAATTATGATCTTGGATGAAGCCACGTCGGCATTGGATACTGAAAGTGAAAAATTCGTTCAAGTAGCACTGGAAAACATGATGCAAAACCGAACTTCAATTGTTATTGCACACCGTCTTTCTACCATTCAAAAAGCAGATTTGATTGTTGTGATGCAAAAAGGAAAAATAGTGGAGCAAGGAAAACACGAGGAACTGATTGCAATGAATGGTACATATAACAAATTAGTCACCATGCAGTCTTTCGAGTAAGTTGCCTTAAAATACACTTCAGGCACTTAAATTTACAGTTCAGTAAAAAATTAAAAAAAGGTTACGTAACATCTAATACATTTACGTAACCTTTTTAATTTAATACTGAAATTTATGCTTTTCAAAATTATCTTAACACTTCACATTCTTTCCGGTTTTACCGGATTGCTATTAGGAACGTTGCTTTTAATTCGGAAAAAAGGAGATGTCATTCATAAAAAACTTGGTAAAGTATTTACTTTAGCCATGGTTTCAACTGGTTTGTGCGCTTTCTACCTTTCGTATGTGCATCCTAACTTATTCCTTTTTATAGTAGGCGTATTCACAATTTACTTGTCTATTTCAGGCTATCGAATGATTCATTTAAAAAAGGCTCATCTGGGTCAAAAACCTAAAATAGGCGATACAATCCTGACTATTCTCATGCTTATTTCCAGTATGATTTTCTTTTATATTGGAATTAAATATGTGTTAGCAAAACAATTATTTGGAATCGTCTATTTCTTATTTGGGTTAACTAGTCTGCGATTATGCGCTGTCGAATACAAAGCCTACACCGGAAAAATTACCGACAAATTATATGGATTAAAAAATCATATCGGTAGAATGACCGGAGCCTATATTGCCGCTTTTACGGCATTCCTTGTGATTAATAATACCTTTTTACCTCCAGTTTTAGCATGGAGTTTACCGGGAATTGTTGGCGGCATCTTCATCGGTCGAACATTACGAAAATTGAGAACTCAAAAATCAAATCAATAAACATGAAAGAAAACACTCTACTAGTACTATTGCTTTTACTTTCATCTTTAAGTAAAGCCCAATCTGTCAAAATTGACACAATCCCTTTTACAACTAAATCTTCATTATTAGTTTTTAAGGGGCTAATAAATGGCATCGAAACTGACTTTGCATTTGACACAGGCGCATCGCTTGGTGTGGTCACATCAGCAAAAGCTAATAGCGCTAATATCAAAATTACTGGAAAAAAGAATATTACTGACAGTAACGAAGATGTAAACTCCATGAAAGAAGGAACAATTGAAACAGTAACAATTGGTTCTTTTAAAATTAAAAATGTAAAAAGCATAGTGTATGACATGCCCTTTTTATCTTGTAATAATTATTATTTATTAGGTGCAAATGCTATCAACAAGCTGAACTGGAAAATTGATTTTGAGAAAAATCTTTTATACGTCTCAAAATCAAATTTTGAATATTCTAGCGAAATGCTTGAGATGCCCATTACTTACAAAAATAACCGCCATTTCACTACTTTTACCATCAATGAAACCGAATTCAAAAATTGCTTAGTCGACTTAGGATATAACGATTTTTTTGAAGTTTCTGAAAAAGAACCAATTTTTAAAAAACTAAAACAAGAAAATCAAGATGCAATAATTTCTGGTTCCCGATTGACAATGAGTCTTTCCAATATAAAAATTAACCGATACGAAGCTTTGAGTTTTGATAATTTGATTCTGGGCAACAGAAGATTTGACGATTTAAAAATAGAAATTCGAGCAAATATTGAAAATAAAATCGGACTCAAATTCTTCTCGCAATTATCCTCTATTTTGATCCTAAACAATGACAATTCAAAATATTATTTGAAACTTTCAAACCAACCTATTTCTTTACAAATGAGTTTTGATGCCGATTGTTATCTGAAAAACGGCAAATTAATAATCATGGGTAAAAACAACAATTCCGAAAGTTCAGCAAAAGATTTAGAAGCAGAAGAAGAAGTGAAATCAATAAATGGTTTAGAGGCAACTGATTTTAAAGATGAGTGTAATTTTATATTGTGGAGAATTGAAAATCTTAAAAAAGACAATTATCAAATAGAAAAGTTGAATGGGCAAAAAATCATAATAAAAAAACAAGTGCTTAAATCCTAATTATAAAATAAAATGGTCAACTTTACATATCGTATCTAACGTTAGAGCAACATTTTTTTAAAAATACTTTAAATGTACATCAACAATCCAAACATAAAACTACCTGAAGACCCAAATACTGTTGTTTGGAAATATCTTGATTTATCTAAGTTTTTGGATTTATTGATGTCTGAAAAATTATTCATGTCGCGATCCGATAAATTTGAAGATCAATATGAAGGTACTTTTAGCGAACCCACTTTTGAGGAAATAAAAAAACTGTCAATAGACAATCCTGACTTTTTAAACTATTATAAAACACATCGGGAAAAAGTAGCAATTAGCAGCTGGCACATCAATGAATACGAATCATTTGCCATGTGGCAGATTTTCACGCAAAACAGTGAAGGGTTGGCAATTCAATCCACAATTGGGCGTTTGCAAGAATCCTTGAATCCGGAAACTAATTTCAATCAATACATTGGGGAAGTAAATTACATCGATTACAAAAAAGAGCACATTCCGTTTGACGATATGTTTTTTCCTTTTTTATTCAAACGAAAAAGTTTTCAATATGAAGGCGAAGTACGCATCATCACAGACATTGGCGAAAGCGAAATCAAAATCAATGAAGGCTTGAAAATCAATGTAGACATCAATCAGTTAATCGAAAAAATATACATTCATCCTAAATCCGAAAACTGGTATAAAAATCTGGTCATTCAGTTAGTAAAACAACTTGGTTTTAATTTCACCATTGAAAAATCAGACTTGGAAAGTGATATTTTAATTTAAAATCAATGCTGCTAAACTGGCTCGTAACCAATTATTTTCCATTCCTTTTTTGACAGATCGATATAGTAATAATTCACAACATCTTTCTTATCAAACTCTCCATTTTTATTAGTATCCTCAACCGTTCTGTAGTACAAACGATTATTGGTTCCTATCAATTTCCAGTCGATTAATTCCTGAAAATCAGAAGATATTTTAGTGAATTTTTTACCGCTGATTTCAGACAAATACAATGCTTTGATATCACTTGTATCTAATTTTCCATCTTTATTCGTATCCATATCCACCATCGTGTACACCATAATCTGGTTATTGGTTTTATCAGCAACCGACTTCAAATACGTAGCTGTCATAATCAAAACAGGTTTGTCTGTCAATTTTCTGATAGAGTCAGAATCAACTTTTTGAAATTTCAAATTCTGCAAAAAACCAGTAATTTCAAATTCGCCATAATTAGATATGGTAAAACTCAAATCATTCACGCTGGAAGAACCATATCTCGATTTTATACCTTTCTCACGAATGCTTAAATCGGCAACAGGATGAATCAAGTAATCCGTTCCTTCCATTTGCAGCGGTAAATCGGCAATTTGTATTTGAGTAGAATCAGCTTTGGCCAGTTCTTTTGCTCTATTTGTTCCATCGTAAGTAACTTTTGGTTTTTCAACTTCTTCCTTACAACTCGTCAAAAACAAAATTGCTATTCCTATCAATGTAATATGTAGTTTTTTCATAATCCTGTACTTTAAAATTCAAATGTAATCATTTTTAAAAATGGTAACGGCATTCGATACTTGATTTTAACGAATTAAAATTGGGCTAAACTTTACTGATTCGTAACGATTACAACTTAGCGGTCAATTTCACATTAAAAACTCTGGTGGTCATATAATTGGGAATTGCATATTGATTTTTAGAATATACATCGCGAACCCAAGTGTTGGTTATGGCATTTTGATTATCAAAAAGATTAAAAATTTCTAATCCTATCGCTAACTCTTTAAAGTCTTTAAACAAACCTGAATTCTTTCTTACGGTTGTGTTGTCTATAAAAACTTTAGAGAAACCTACATCCACACGGCGGTAATCATTCAATCTGTTTTGGTACAAATAAGGATCTGCGTACGATGGCGAACCTCCCGGTAATCCAGTATTGTATACTAAATTCAAGTATAATTTTAAACTTGGAATATTAGGCATATAGTCTTGAAATAAAAGCCCAAATTTTAATCGTTGATCCGTAGGTCTGGCTATATATCCCTTATCATTGCTGTTTTCTTCTGTTTTCAAATAACCAAAACTAAACCACGATTCAGTTCCAGGAACAAACTCGCCGTTCAAGCGAACATCCAATCCTTGCGCATAGGCTGTTGCATTATTATTGGCTGCATACCGAATGCGAACGTTGTCAATCGTATATGTATTTGCATTCGTCAGCGATTTGTAATACAACTCCGAAACCAACTTGAAAGGACGATCCCACATTTTAAAACTATAATCATTCCCAAAAACAACATGCACTGATTGCTGCGCTTTGGTATTAGGTTGTACTATTCCATCACTATCTCGCAATTCCCTATAAAATGGCGGTTGATGGTACAATCCTCCCGAAAGTCTAAAAACCATATCTTTCTCCCAATCTGGTTTTATGGCAAATTGTGCTCTGGGACTGAAAGTAATTTGGGATTTGCCAGCTATATCAGAACCTGTAACTTCCCAATTGTGCAAACGTATTCCGGCATTATACCAAACTTCACTCGAACCAATATTCGATTTTAAACTCCATTGACCATAACCCGAAAATCTATTGATGGAGTTAAAATTTGTCGCTCGAATATTTTGATACGGAACAAGCGGTCCGGTGTAAGGTGAATACGGCTGATCATTTTTTGGCAAATCAATAATGGGTGGATTCAATGAAAAACCAGCCGAATCAATTACCTCCCACTCTATTATTCTGTCACGAATGGATTCTCGTGTATATTTTACTCCCCATTCAAATTGGTTTTCTTTCCAATCATGAAATCCTTTTATCTCTGTATTTACAATCAGGGCATCCAAATCGTTTCTGGCATGACTTAGTTGCGAACCAATTCCTCTTGTAAAAGCAACTTCTCCAAAAGTTTCTGACCCAATACTGGAATCCACTTCGCCTAAACGGTATTGTGCGAAAATATCAAAATATTCTTGTTCTAAAGTATGAAAAACAGAACCAATAAATTTCAATGTAAAATTATCCGAAACATTGAATGTTGTTTTCAATGCTCCAAAATACGTATCGTATTTATCCTTTTCCTGACCTTCATAAAAGACAGTAAGTGCCATAGGATTATCTATGGTTCCAAAATTAGTCTGCCTAGTTAATGGCTGATATTGGTATTTATTTTGAGAAATATTTCCCAGAAAACTCCATTGCCATTTAGCCGAAGCTTGATAATTTATATTGGTTTGAACATCCGCAAACGAAGGTGTAAAATTTGTTTGCGTTTCTTGACTGTTCACCAAAAGACTGTTGTTACGATATCGAACTCCCGTAACCGCAGACCATTTTTTATTTTTAGAAACTGCATCAACAGAAACGCTTCCGCCAAGGAAACTCCCTTCTAGGCTTGCGCCAAATTTAATCGGTTTTCGATACGTAATATCTAAAACAGATGATAATTTATCTCCAAACTTCGCTTGAAAACCTCCGGCCGAGAAATCAACATTTTGCACCAAATCTGTATTGGTAAAACTCAACCCTTCTTGTTGTCCCGAGCGAATCAGGAACGGACGATAGACTTCAATTTCATTTACATAAACCAAATTCTCGTCATAATTTCCTCCACGCACTGCGTACTGTGTACTCAACTCATTATTAGAATTTACGCCCGGCAAGGCTTTTAAAATGTTTTCGATTCCGGCATTGGCTCCAGGAATTTTCCGAATCATCTCAGGTTCAATTGCTGTAATACCCTGAATCTGTTTTCGGTTGTTAGAGGTCACAATAACTTCTCCCATTTGTTCTTCCTGATCGCTCATTACTGGATTGAACTCCTTTTGTTCATTGGTATTCAAAGAAAAAATTACAGTTATTTTTTTTAAAGAAACATGCGTAAAAACAAGTGTCACTTGTTGGTTTGCAGGAATTTTTAAATTGTAAAAACCATTTTCGTTGGTACGCGTAACGCCACTCGAATAAGAAACATTGACGTTTTCTACCGGTTGATTGTTTTTGTCTAAAATAACACCTTTTATTCTAGCCGTTTGAGCGGATAAAGTTAGGCTCAAAAAAACAAATAAGAATACAGGTAATAATTGATTCGCACTCAAAGTGTGTGATTTTTAATTTTTTTGACTTCTAAAAAAAAGAGTTTCAAAGGTAGTTGAATTTCCTACATTATCCGTAACAACAATTTTTAAATCATTGGCTCCATCAACCGCAATTCCGTCACTGAAATAATGAGTCAATTTTCTAGTCTTGTTATCGTATTCAAATAAAACCCACTTCCCGTTTAAGTAGCCATTGTATGACTTAATCCCAGATAACTCATCGTTAATAGAGAACTGAATGGTTTTTTGTTCACTAATCCATTTTCCTTCAACAGGAGCGGCTATGCTTATTTTTGGAGCAACCGCATCTGAAACCAAAGCATATTTCCCCAAGATTTTAACCTTAGTATTAAAAACATTCTCTTTTCTGTAGGTTGGATTGTAATTTATTTTTTTTCCTTCAATTCTGCCAATAAACATTTTTTCTTTTTGCAGTTCAGTGGATTTTGTGTCTTCAATGGAAACCGTAAAATTAGTATGCGCAGGAACCGTGTCGTCATGCAAAAACAAGGTGTCATTTTTTACATCAAAATTCAAATCAAAATCTTCGTAAAAAGTTCCCGCAGGAAAGAAAACCGACATGTTTCCTAAAGCAAAATTGCTGTCTTTGTTCGCTCGTACGAAATAATTGGATTGCACAGGCTCCTTGCTAATTATGGTAGGTAAGATATCGTACTTAATAGGAATTGATATTGTTTTTTTATTTCCAAAAAAATCCGAAACTTCAATGCGATAGAGCGAGGCTAAATTGGGTGTTACTTGCAAAACCCCTTTGTTTTCATCGGCTTGAATAAAACTTAAATTAAAGGGCGTTTTCATGAATAATTTCTGAACGCGCTGTTGCATTTTCTTATATCTTGAATAATCAATCAATGCATTAATGTACCGCATGTCATCAAAGGAATACGTGTTGAATTCATAACCGAAATTTGGTTTCCCATTATAAAAAGACTGCACTTTAAACACCCCGTTATTATTAAACGAAACATCATCAGTGTCATAAGCGGAGATACCAAAACCAATTGAACCATTTGCGACAACTTTGTCTGACAAATAGGTACCGTCTTTTTGCAAAGAAACATTTAGTAATAAAGGACGTTTAGAATGATTGACCGTAGTTTTTGCATCCAAAGGATACACATAAACTCCTGAAACAATTGGTTTCTTTGTATCTTTTAAAAATTTATTAAATCCAAAAAGCATCGGATTGATTATGAATTCTGTTTTAGAATCCCGAAATTCAAAATGCAAATGCGGTCCTTCTGAGGCTCCTGTATTGCCTGAAAAAGCAATAATTTCTCCCTTTTTTACTACCATTTCATCGGGCTTAAAAAACATTTCAATTTCAAATGATTGCTCCTTATAATGTGTTTTCTTGATGTAATTTTCTATTTCACCATTGGCCATTTTTAAATGTCCGTAAACTGATGTATACCCATTTGGATGATTGATGTAAATTGTTTTTCCGTTACCAAAAGTTGATATCTTTATTCTTGACACATAACCATCGGCTACGGCATACACCTTTAATCCTTCTTTTTGTTGCGTTCTCAAATCGAAACCTGCATGAAAATGATTGGGTCTCAACTCGCCAAAATTCCCGGATAATTGCATCGGAATGTCTAATGGAGGTCTAAAATAATCTTTTGGATAATCAACTTGAGCAAAAACAGCGGTGCAAAAAAATAATATATACAGCGAGAATTTCATGATTTACATTTTTGCTAAGATAAAAAAAGTATTCAAAACAGCACTAAAAAAAACCGATCGTAACCATTTGTACAACTGATATTTAATTAATTTAATGGAAAAAAAATAATAAAATATTGCAAAATTAAAAAGGAATACTAACTTTGTATGATTATGTAATGAATAGGATATATAATGAGTGCAATTGCAGAAATTATTGATACTCTTGAAAATAAAGTCGAAAAACTTTTTATTAAAATGAAAGGTTTAGAGAAAAACAATCAAGATTTGAAAAACGAATTAACAAAAACTGCATCCACAATACAAAGTCAGTCACAAGAGATTGAAGCGCTAAAAACGCAGTATGAAACACTCAAAGTAGCAAATACATTACTAGGCAGTGACGATAATAAAAGAGATACGAAGCTTAAAATAAATTCATTAATTCGCGAAATTGATTACTGTATAGCACAACTATCAGATTAATAAAAGATATGGACGAAAAGCTTAAAATTAAAATATCAATAGCAGACAGAGTTTACCCATTAACGGTTGATTTTGCTCAGGAAGAAGGCCTTAGAAGCGCTTCTAAAAAAATTGATAAAATGATTAAGCAATTTGAAGAAAATTACGCTGTTCGTGACAAACAAGATGTTTTGGCAATGTGTGCCTTACAATTTGCCTCACAAACAGAACAAAAACAAATTGATAACACTATTGATGGCGAAGCAACCATTGAAAGAATTAAAAAAATCAATGCGATTTTAGATCAATATCTCGACAAATAAACGTTCTTTACAAAAACTAAGATACTGCCTACATTAGTTCTTATTTGGTAAACTCAACACTAACATTTTAGAATGAGCAAATCATCGTTACTATAGCAAGCCAATTCAGTTTGGAAGCTTGAACAACGAGTTAGCTCAAAACTTGTCTTTTCGAGTTTATTCAATCCCACTAATGTAGGCTTTTTTATATATAAATTTTAACAAACATGGACAACATATTAACGATTATTATCACAGGAATTATAGGTATTGTAGCGGGTTTTGGTATCGCAAAATTGATAGAAAAAAGCAACATCTCCAACCTGATTAAAAATTCTAAGAAAGAAGCAGCATCAATATTGAAAGATGCAAATCTGGAAGCTGAAAACATAAAGAAAGATAAAATTCTTCAAGCAAAAGAGAAATTTATAGAATTAAAATCAGAGCATGAACAAGTTATTTTAACACGTGATAAAAAAGTGGCCGAAATTGAAAAAAGAGTTCGTGATAAAGAATCTCAAATTTCAAATGAATTGTCAAAAGCGAAAAAAGTAAATGATGATTTTGAATCAAAAACTATAGAATATACTACAAAAATTGAGAATTTAGACAAGAAACAAGCTGAAGTTGAAAAACTTCATAAAAGTCAATTGCAGCAATTAGAGGTTATATCAGGTTTATCTGCCGAGGAAGCTAAAAATCAATTGGTAGAAGGATTGAAAGCAGAAGCTAAAAGCAAAGCAATGTCTCATATTCAAGACACTATTGAAGAAGCTAAATTAACCGCACAACAAGAAGCTAAAAAAATCATCATCAATACCATCCAAAGAGTTGGTACAGAAGAAGCCGTTGAAAACTGTGTATCGGTATTCAACATTGAATCTGACGACGTAAAAGGTAGAATCATTGGTCGTGAAGGAAGAAATATACGCGCATTAGAAGCAGCTACCGGAGTAGAAATCATTGTTGATGACACACCAGAAGCTATTATCCTTTCTTGTTTTGACCCTGTGCGTAGAGAAATTGCACGTTTGGCATTACACAAATTAGTAACGGACGGAAGAATTCACCCAGCTCGTATTGAGGAAGTTGTTGCAAAAACTGCGAAACAAATTGACGATGAAATTATAGAAGTTGGTAAACGTACCGTTATCGACTTAGGAATTCACGGATTACATCCAGAATTGATTAAAGTGGTTGGACGTATGAAATACCGCTCTTCTTATGGACAAAATTTATTGCAACACTCCCGTGAAGTTTCTAAACTTTGTGGAATCATGGCCGCTGAACTTGGTTTAAACGTAAAACTGGCTAAAAGAGCTGGTTTGTTACACGATATTGGTAAAGTTCCAGATGCTGAAAGTGATTTACCACACGCTTTATTAGGAATGCAATGGGCTGAGAAATACGGTGAAAAAGAAGAGGTTTGTAACGCTATTGGAGCTCACCACGATGAGATTGAAATGAAATCATTATTGTCTCCAATTATTCAGGTTTGTGATGCTATTTCAGGTGCAAGACCAGGAGCGAGAAGACAAGTATTGGATTCTTACATTCAACGTTTAAAAGATCTTGAAGAAGTAGCTTACGGATTCAGCGGTGTGAAAAATGCTTATGCCATTCAAGCCGGTAGAGAACTTCGTGTAATTGTGGAAAGCGAAAAAGTTTCTGACGAAAATGCAGCGAACTTATCTTTTGATATTTCACAAAAAATTCAAACAGAAATGACGTATCCAGGACAAGTTAAAGTTACTGTAATTCGTGAAACAAGAGCTGTGAATATTGCTAAATAATTTATTGTATCTGACATATAAAAAAAACTTCTCATCACTGAGAAGTTTTTTTTTGGAATATTATAAACGAAGAATCTACTTAAAAAAACTTTGCTTATTTATTAAATAACGTAATTAAGCCTGCAAACTATCGTTAAAAACAATCTTAAAAGTTGTCCCTACTCCTACTTCACTTTCGACTGAAACAGTTCCTTTCATCGATTCTATTTGATTCTTTGTAATGTACAAACCTAAACCTCTAGCCCCTTCGTGCTTGTGAAATGTTTTATACATACCAAAAAGAGAATCTCCATATTTTTTTAAATCGATGCCTAAACCATTATCAGAAATTGACAACGTTTTTTTACCATTTTCCAATGAGAAAGAATATTTTATCTCAACAGGTTTATTATAATTAGAATATTTTATAGCATTTGTTGTAAAATTCAATAAAACACTTTCTAGGTACGCTGGATTAAAATCGACAAATATACCCTCAGGAATATCATTTATAATAGTAACTTGATTATAATTTTTTAAATTCTTGATCAAGTCCAAAGTCTTCTTCAAGTATAAATTCAAGTTCAATGATTTTATCGGAATGTTCGAATTACTTTGTAATAGCACCAATTGGGTCAAATTAGCTATTGTTTCATTTAAATCATTAGAGACAGTACGTAAATGAGATAACATTTCTGTACTACTCTCCAAATCCTCCTCGGAATCTATAATATCTAAAATTGATTTAATATTGCCGGCTTGCGTATTTAGATTATGGGATACAATATGTGAAAAATTCAATAGTCGACTATTTTGTTGACTAAACAATTCCATTGTTCTTACTAATTCTAATTCTTTTTCTTTTTGTGAAGAAATATCAGTATGCGTGCCTATAGCTCGCAATGGTTTACCATCTTCATCACGCTGAATTACTTTTCCTCTGTCTAAAATCCATTTATAATTTCCGCTTGAGGTTAAAACACGATGGTAATTTTCATAAAAAGGTATTTTATTTTCAAAATGATCCTGAATTTCAGAGTAATATTTTTCCAAATCATCAGGATGTACAATTTCATCCCAACGTTCCGGCTTATCAAAAATATCTAAAGATTCCTGCTCGAGGATTTTCATCGATTGTGAGGAATAAAAAACTTTATTGGTTGTTAAATCCCAGTCCCAAACTCCAGCCGTAGAAGCTTCAAGAGCAAATTTAAAACGCTCTTCAGAAATTTTAAGCTTAATTTCCTGATCTTTCAAGTCAGTTACATCCGAGATTCTTCCGTAAAAAGCAATATTCCCATCAGGATATAATTCTGGTTTTGATGAGACTTTAAGCCAACGCAGTCCCTTTTCAGGTAATAAAACCCGAAACTCGAAATCCCATCTTGTAATATTTCTTTTTGCATTTACCAATGACTGAAAAAACGTCAATCGATCAGCTTCAAATATCCTGTCATACACAAGGAATTTGTCACTGTCTACAAAATGATTTGAAGACAACTCAAAAAAATCGTTTACCGATTTACTCACTAAAGGAAATAAATAGGTATTGTCAGGAGCAATCACAAATTCAAAAATTAAATCTGGAATCTCATTAAATAATTTACTGTAAAAATTATTTACCTCTTGGCAATTTCCGTTTTGGGGAAAATCAAAAACCATATTACTTTTTATAAGATTTTAATTGACCACAATTTAGATTATATTTTTTATTTAACAGACAAATTAACTGTAAAAATCGCTCCTTTTTAATGACATTACAAGCCGAATTTTAAGAAATTTAATTTACAGGTTATCCCGTAAACTCTTTCTTACCTTAACAAGGTACGAATTGAAATTACTAACAAAATGTTATTTTCTGGGATGAAAAGTATTTACAACTTGCGCAAGGAACTTTCTGTCAAGATGCACATATATTTCTGTTGTTGTTATCGATTCATGTCCAAGCATCAGTTGAATAGAGCGCAAATCAGCCCCATTTTCTAGAAGATGTGTCGCAAAAGAATGACGCAAAGTATGCGGACTGATGGTTTTATAAAGATTTATTTCAAGCGCTAAGTTTTTTATAATTGTAAAAATCATCGCTCTGGTCAATTGCTTCCCTCTTCTGTTTAAAAACAAAGTATCCTCAAATCCTTTTTGAATAGTAAGGTGCGTTCTAATAGTATCTCGGTAAATTTGAATAAATTTTTGCGTCAAATCACTTATAGGTACAAAACGTTGTTTATTGCCTTTTCCGGTAATCTTAATAAAACCTTCCTCAAAGAATAAATCGGAAATTTTTAATGTTACTAATTCAGATACCCGTAAGCCACATCCATAAAGCGTTTCGAGCATCGCACGATTGCGCTCTCCTTCATTCGTGGTCAAATCAATAGCTGCGATAAGATTATCAATTTCTTCGACAGATAAAGTATCAGGAAGTTTCCTGCCCGTTTTGGGTGTTTCAATCAGTTCCAAAGGATTGTCCGTACGATAATCTTCAAAAATTAAATAACTGAAAAAACTTTTCAAACCTGAAATTATTCTGGCTTGCGAACGAGGATTTACTTCTTTGGAAACACCATAAATAAACTGTTGCACCGTTTCCTCACTAATTTTAATTGGAGAAACTTCGATTTCACTTATGACTAAAAAAAGGCGTAAACGTTCGATATCAAAAGAATAGTTTTCTATTGTATTCTTTGACAAACCGCGTTCAATTTTGAGATACGATTGATAACTCTTTATATAACTGTCCCAATTCATGGCTACAAAGTAACTCTTTTTTAAGCATAAAAAAACCACTACTAATAGTGGTTTTGATATAGTAGAAGGAAATAATTATTTTCCCCATTTGCCCCCACCTACATAAAATCCTAAATGGATTCCCAGGTATGAATTAGCTACAGTACCTTGATTATTTCCATTGATATCTTGTAAATTCGATTCAGGCACTAAATTATATTCTAATCCCATTCTGAATTTTCCCCACTCAAAACCACCACGAACTAATCCTCCCATTTTACCGGTTGCATCTACATTTACATCATTACTATTATTTGTATCATCCAATTCTACATTTGCAATACTATAATAACCCGCACCAGCACCGATATAAGGAACAAAAGATTTCCCAGCACCGTTGAAATAATAATCATAAGTAGCAACATACGAACCATTAGCCGCAACTTTTGCACTAGTAGTAGCACCAGAATCATTTATGTCACGAACAATAGCTGCAATTCCTATTCGTAAACCAACATTCATGTTGTCTTTAATATTATATTTTGGTTCTAATGAGAACAAAGCTCCGCCGCCGCCATTAGTAGGAACAACTCCTAAATCTAAACCTACCCTAAACCCACCTTCTTTTTGAGCATAACTCGAAACACAAAAAAAAGCAATACATGCCGACAAGATAATTTTTTTCATTTTTTATTAATTGATTGTTTATAGAAAGCATAAAATTATATTATATTTAAAGTAATATACTTCTTATAATTTTAAGTTATTAACATATTTATTAAAAATTAAAACTTCAATATTTCACACTAAATGGTGAATTTATCTAAGCTTATGATTCATTTTTCTAACCTTTAAAAATAACTATCAAAAAAAACTCCTAAAAAACGTGAGAAATTTAAAATTAGAATTAAAACACAAAATACTGTTTTACAACCATTTGAAACTTCAAATTTTTATTTGAAATTCAAAACTGAATCTAAAAGAAGAAAAATCGTAATTTAGCGATGTTTTGGATTAGTTCTTGGTATTAGAAATAAAAAAACTAACAATAATTGTTCTATAAAACAGTTTTAAGTAAGAGACAGTATTCAATAAATAGTAATAAATTTAAAAAACAAATTATGAAAAAAATAATTTTAGTAGCGGTAGTACTTCTTGCAGCATCCGTGGACATGCAAGCACAATTAGTCAAGTTTGGGTTTAAAGGTGGTTTAAATTACGCCAATCAGACCGGAAGTAACATTACGGTAAATAGTGATAACTACAACACTGATGCTATTACCAGTTATCACGCTGGTTTAGTGGCTGAGCTTAAATTAACAGATGGTTTTTCTATACAACCTGAATTATTATATTCGACTCAAGGAGCGACTTATAAAAATGCTGTTGATGAGTTCAAAAACGAATTGGGTTATTTATCCATTCCTGTTTTAGCAAAAATACATTTTAACAAGACTGTTAGTTTAGATCTTGGACCTCAAGCTTCTTTCTTATTAAGCGAAAGAAACGAATTTGACGTAAAAAATGCAGAAACTTTTGAGTTTGGAGTAGCTGGAGGTTTGACTTTAAATGTAACAAAAAACATTTTTCTTCAAGGACGCTATGTTTTAGGATTAACTGAAGCTTCAAAGGAGGCAGAGGTTAAGAACTCTGTACTTCAGATTTCAGCCGGATTTACTTTCTAAAAATAATAAAAAATTAAAATTATTAAAACCGTTCTATAAATTGGAACGGTTTTTTTATTTTTACCAAAACAGGAATTATGAAATGAGCATATCGAATATGTAATAAAAACCAGATAAGTCATATGCGAATTCCATATTCAAATAAAAACAAATATTAACTACGTATGAAAATCAGTATCATCAACGGACCAAACCTCAACCTTCTAGGCAAACGTGAACCAGAAATTTATGGAAGTCAAACTTTTGAAGAATATTTCACCACTTTACAAATTAAATACCCTACTATTGAATTCTCTTATTTTCAGAGCAATATTGAAGGTGAATTAATTGATAAAATTCAGGAATTTGGTTTTTCATTTGATGGTATTATTTTGAATGCAGGAGCTTACACACATACTTCCATAGGAATTGGTGATGCTGTCAAAGCCGTTACTACTCCAGTTGTTGAAGTCCATATTTCGAATACTTTTTCGCGTGAAGGCTTTAGACATCAATCCTATATTTCAGGAAATGCCAAAGGAGTTATTCTCGGTTTTGGTTTAAAAAGTTACGAGTTAGCAATTCAGTCCTTTTTATAGTCTTAAATTATAATTGCCTCCTAAAGAAATCTTTAACAAATAATTAATAGGCTCTTTTTAAACTTCTTCTATTTTTGTGAAAGAAAAAACTTTCATGAAAAAACACTACTTACTTTTGCTTTTCTTAGTTTCATTTGTCAGCAATGCACAAATAAAAGGAACTGTTTCGGACGAAAAAGGAAATCCCTTGCCTTTTGTTACTATTTTTCAGGAAGACACCTATAACGGAACCACTTCAAACGAACAAGGAAATTACGAGTTCAACTTAAATAAAAAAGGAAAGCAATCCGTTGTTTTTCAGTTTTTAGGTTTTAAAACTCAAAAAGTTGCCATACAAACCAATAAATTGCCTTATTTGTTGAATATCATAATGATTGAAGAAAGTTTTTCGTTGAACGAAGTAATTATCAACAAAAAAAACAATCCGGCATTAGCGATAATAAAAAGTGCTATTGCCAGCAGAAAACGAAACACAGAAAAAACAAATCGATTCAACGCTGACTTTTATTCCAGAGGTATTTTTAAACTAAAAAATGCTCCGAAAAAAATATTAGGGCAAAAAATTGGAGACTTAGATGGTGCTTTGGATTCTACTGGAACCGGAATTATTTCATTGTCTGAAACCTTTTCGAAAATAGCATTTGAAAAACCCAACAACTTAAAAGAGGTCGTTACTGCATCAAAAGTAAGTGGCAGCAACAATGGCTACAGCTACAATACAGCCAGATCTTCGTTCTACGATTTCTATGATAATACTATTGATTTTGGTGTCCAAATGATTTCTCCAATAGCGAATAATGCTTTTAACTACTATAATTACAAATTAGAAAGCACGTTTAATGACGAGAATACCAATATGATTAACAAAATAAAAGTGACTGCAAAGCGTGATAGCGAACCGGTTTTTGAAGGATACATTTATATCGTGGAAGATTCCTGGGCAATTTACGCCGTTGATCTGGATATAAAAGGCTACCGAATGAAAGAAGAATTTCTTGATGTGATGACCTTAAAACAAAATTTCGGCTACAACAATAGCAATAAAATTTGGGCCAAAAATACCCAAAGCCTCGAAATCACAGCAGGCGCTTTTGGCATAAAATTTACCGGAAAATATAATTATGTATACAGTAATTATGAATTCATAGATGCTTTTGCTCCAAAAACATTTACAAATGAAATCACGCGCATCGAAATAAATGCCAATAAAAAAGACAGTTTATTTTGGAATACCAACAGACCCATTCCGTTAACAATGGAAGAAAGCACGGACTATATTAGAAAAGACAGTATTTACAAAGTCCGAAATTCTGAAAAATACTTAGACTCAGTTGATGCAAAAGAAAATAAATTCAAACTATTAAAGCTGCTGACGGGCTACACGTATAAGAATAGTACTGAAAAACATAGCTTTAGTTACGAGGGATTATTAAATCTTGGTTCTCTAAGTTTCAATACGGTTCAAGGATATAATTTTGATTCGGGGTTTCGATACACCAACTGGAAAAATCAGGAAAGTAAAGGAATATATACTTCCATAAGTACAAAACTCAATTACGGTTTTGCTGAAGATCGTTTGCGTGTCACCGGACAATTTATCCATCGATTTAACAATCAGAATTATGCCACTTTATATATGACAGGAGGCAGTTCCGTAAAGCAATTTAACCCGAATGAACCAATCAGCAAAGTTATAAATACGATAAGTTCCTTGGCCTTCAAGAATAATTTCATGAAGTTGTATAACTTGGAATCAGCGGCAATTGGCTACAGCCAAGATATTGCAAATGGAGTGAATCTAAATGGAAAGATAGAATACCAGCAACGCAAACCGTTATTCAATAACACTGACTTTTCTTTGTTTAGCAAAGACGATTTATACACGTCGAATAATCCGTTGGCACCGAATGATTTTACCAGTCCGGCATTTGAAAAACACCATTTAACTAAAGTGAATTTACAGGCAAAAATCAATTTTGGAAACAAATATTCCTCTCGTCCCGATGGGAAATTTAACATCCGAAATGAAAAATATCCAACTCTATATTTAGTCTATGAAAAAGCAGTTGCTGCTAACGAAAAGAAGTATGAGTTCGACCACTTCAACACACGATTAACGTATGATTTGACATTAGGAAATAAAGGAGTTTTAGGGATGAATCTAAAAGCAGGAAAATTTCTGAATGCGGATAATATTGCTTTTATAGATTACAAGCATTTTAATGGCAATCAAACCCACATAGGACAAACAGCGCGTTATTTAAATGTTTTTAATTTGCTTCCATATTATTCTAACAGTACGAATGACAGCTATTTTGAAGCACATACTGAATACAACGACAAAGGTTATATCATGAATAAAATACCATTGTTGAACAAACTAAAATCAACTTTAATATTGGGAGCTCATGCACTGTCTACGCCCAATAACAAACCTTATACTGAAGTCACAGTTGGGTTGGACAATTTAGGTTTTGGTAAATTTAAAATGCTTCGTGTTGATTATGTACGTTCCTACCAAAATGGTTTTCAAGGTGACGGAGTAGTTTTTGGGCTAAAGTTTTTGAATATATTAGAATAAAAAAAGAATCTATTTGTCAGTTGCAGTACAGTCGGAAAATATTACGGCATCTTGACTGCGCTCGATGTGACAAAAAAATAACAAGTTAAAAAAGGCACCAGAAAATAATTCTGGTGCCTTTTTAATTTTATTGGATAAAACTCTAATCATTTGGTTCCACATGAATCAATACATGTCCCAACTCCGGAATTTCTTCCCGCAAAGTATCTTTTAGTTTATGAGCGAGATCGTGTCCTTCTTTCACCGTAATATTGGAATCAACCGTTGCATGTAAATCCACGTGATATTGCATACCGGCTTTTCGAATGAAACACTTTTCGGTATCGATAATTCCATCCACCTGAATAGAAATTATTCTGATTTGTTCTATCAAATCATCGTATAAATGCTCGTCCATTATTTCGCCCAAAGCGGGTCTAAAAATAAGGTAACTGTTATAAAGTATGAATCCCGAAGCAAAAAGTGCTGCCCAATCATCAGCAGATTCATATCCATTCCCTAAAATCAAAGCAATCGAAATCCCAAGAAATGCTGCCACAGAAGTTATTGCATCGCTGCGATGGTGCCAAGCATCAGCTCTTAGAGAGGAACTATTGGTTTCAATGCTTCTTTTCATTACGATTCGAAAAGAATATTCTTTCCAAATGATGATTGCAGCCAGAACGATTAATGTCCATGGTTTTGGCAATTGATGCGGCGTTCCAATATTGATAATACTTTCATAGGCAATAATCGTAGCCGAAGTAATCAAAAAACCAACAACTAGAAAGGTAATCAAAGGTTCTGCCCTACCATGACCGTAAGGATGATTCTTATCCGCTGGCCTATTTGAATATTTGATTCCAAATAATACTAGAAAAGAAGAAAAAATATCAGTGGTCGATTCAATTGCGTCTGCAATTAGTGCATACGAATTTCCAAAAAAACCAGCTAAGCCTTTTATTATTGCCAGACAAGTATTTCCTATGATACTAAAATAAGTCGCCTTGATTGCTGTTTGTTCGCTTGACATGTATTTTATTTATAGGTTGAAGTAAAAGTAAAATCGTTTAAGTAAACCGAATTGAATTTATATTCAAATTCTTTCTGGTTTACTTAAACGATATTTTTTATAATTTATGTTATTTACGCGCGTACAATATTTGCTCCAATAGCTCTCAATCGTTCGTCAATGCGTTCGTATCCTCTGTCGATTTGTTCAATGTTTTGAATTGTACTCGTTCCTTTTGCAGAAAGCGCAGCAATCAATAAGGAAATTCCGGCACGAATATCTGGTGATGACATTGTGGTTGCTTTGAGTTGTGATTTGAAATCATGTCCCATTACAACGGCGCGGTGCGGATCACATAACATGATTTTTGCTCCCATGTCAATTAACTTGTCAACAAAAAATAATCTGCTTTCAAACATTTTTTGGTGAATCAAAACATCGCCTTTTGCTTGAGTGGCAACCACTAAAACAATACTTAATAAATCCGGAGTAAATCCAGGCCAAGGCGCATCAGCAATTGTCAAAATAGAACCGTCAATATCCGTTTTTACTTCATACCCATCTACGTGAGCAGGAATGTAAATATCATCTCCTCTGCGTTCCAATGTGATTCCAAGTTTTCTAAATGTGTTGGGGATTAATCCAAGGTTGTCCCAGCTCACATCCTTTATTGTTATTTCTGATTTTGTCATTGCAGCAAGACCAATCCAACTTCCAATTTCAATCATATCAGGGAGAATTCTATGCTCGCAACCACCTAAACTTTCAACTCCTTCGATGGTCAATAAATTAGACCCAACTCCTGTTATTTTAGCTCCCATGGAGTTCAACATCTTACACAATTGTTGCAAGTAAGGCTCACAAGCAGCGTTATAAACTGTTGTTTTCCCTTTGGACAAAACAGCAGCCATCACAATATTAGCAGTTCCAGTAACGGATGCTTCGTCTAATAACATATCGGCACCTTTCAATCCTTTTGGTGCTTCTACGCCATAGAAATGATCTTCTCTGTTGTAACGGAATTTAGCGCCCAGATTGATGAATCCTTCAAAGTGAGTATCCAATCTTCTGCGTCCAATTTTATCACCACCTGGTTTTGGAATATATCCTTTTCCAAATCGTGCCAAAAGTGGTCCAACAATCATAATAGAACCTCTTAGAGAACCGCCTTCTTTCTTGAATGCTTCGGTTTCCAGATACTGTATATTCACCTCATCGGCTTGAAAAGTATACGATCCTGATCCTGTTTTTTGGATTTTTACACCTAAATTTCCTAAAAGCGTAATTAGTTTATTGATATCTATAATATCGGGAATATTATTAATAATCACTTTTTCAGGCGTTAAAAGAACGGCACATAAAATTTGTAACGCTTCATTTTTAGCTCCTTGTGGCGTGATTTCTCCTTTTAGACTAATGCCTCCTTCTATTTTGAAAATTCCCATTTTTTACAGTTATGAGTTATAAATTATTAGATATAAGTTAAAAATTGACGAGCTAAAAGTTATTAAAATTCATAACTGAGAACTCCTAGTTGATAACTGATTTACAAAGGTTTTCTATTTTGGTTTTTGTGAACTGGATTTGGTTTTCCCGTTTTTATATTCTTATTGCTGAGAATTTTTGGTTGACCAACCGGCAAGATTTTATTTGAAACCCGTTTGTTGGTTCGCAATAAATCTGTGGTATTCAATAATTCCTCTGTACTTTGAATCAAATTCAATTTTCCATCGGACAATTCATATAAATGTTCGAAAATCACATCATCTTTCACCGTGTCTTTATTCCAACTCAAGTATGATTTTTTCATGTGATTGGCAATGACTTTCACTAGAGCACTTTTCATTTCGCCATCTTCCCATTTATTGGCCACATCAATCATATATTTGATGTTGTTGCCGTAAAATCTGTATTTTGGAAAATTTTGTGGGTATTTTAAAACATCCGGTTTCAGTTGTAACACTTCACGCGATGGAATTGGATACGGTGAATCAGCCACTAATTTAAAATCAGACATTATGAAAAGCTGATCCCACAATTTGTGTTGAAAATCAGGAACATCACGCAAATGTGGATTCAAACTTCCCATCACCTGAATAATGTATTTTGCCGCTTTGTTGCGTTCTACATCATCTTCAATTTTAGTTGCCTGATCAATCAATTTCTGCAAATGACGGCCGTATTCCGGAATAATCAAATGCGATCTCTCAGCATTATATTCCAAATGATGCACGACATCGTTCGAGTTTTCTTTAATATATTTTGAATTCATATTCGAATGTATCTGTTTTGATTCCAATGCTTTTTTTCGAAAATTAGAATCATTCGAACGCAGCAAATCAAAAATTTTATGTTGTAATTAAAGGGAAATAATACCTTCTATTGTAGAAACTTCCAGGTATTTATCTACTATTTCTTGTGAATCTTTTACAGTAACATCAACAGATATACTGGTAAATTTTCCTGTCTTGGATTTTGTAGTTTTGATAACTGCTCCCATACAGTCAAATGCCAACTGCACTCGTTCTATATTATTACTTTCTGTTGGTACAATAAATTTAAATAAGTATTCTGCTGGCCATGTATTGCTCATATCCAACTCCACTTTTAATCTATCATAAAATTCTTCAGTCTTCTTATCCATTTTCTATTTAAAAATAAAGGCAAATATACGGTTTCAAACGTAAATTATGAATTTTGAATTATGATTTTTTGTCTAATCGCATTTTAACCGCAATGATTTTTTCAAATCCCGATAAGTTTAAGTAAATTTGCCCCTTATTTTTTAAAAGTGCAAAAAGAAATCATAGTTATCATTGGCGGTCCAGGAACAGGTAAAACCACTATTATCGACGGATTGGTCGCTAAAGGACATTGTTGTTATCCCGAAATTTCCCGGGAGGTGACTTTGGAAGCAAAAAAACAAGGAATCGAGCAATTGTTCCTTGAAAAACCTTTGTTATTCAGCGAATTACTTCTTGAAGGAAGAAAGAAACAATTTCAAAATGCTTCAAAAGAGCCGCATGAAGTTGTATTTATCGACAGAGGGATTCCGGATGTTTTGGCTTACATGCATTACATTGGCGATAGTTATCCTGCTACTTTTGATGCCGCTTGCCGTGAACATACCTATTCAAAAATCTTCATTCTTCCGCCTTGGGAAGAAATTTATATCAGCGATCACGAACGTTACGAAAACTTCGAACAAGCGAAACTCATCTACAATCATCTTACGGAAACCTATCAAAGTTACGGTTACGAACTTATAGAAGTTCCAAAAGACACGATGGATAACAGAATTCTTTTTATCTTAGATGAAATTTCTAAATAGTCTGCAGGTTTAGGATTTAAGCTTTAGACTATTTTTCAATGAAATGAAATCTATACTTTATGCAAGAAGCAGTTGCTATTCTTCAAAAATATTGGAAGCACGACAAATTCAGGTCGCTGCAAAAGGAAATCATCGATTCCGTTTTAAGCGGACATGACACTTTTGCATTGATGCCAACCGGCGGCGGAAAATCAGTTTGTTTCCAAATTCCGGCTATGATGAACAAAGGCATTTGCCTCGTCGTCTCGCCATTGGTAGCGCTGATGAAAGATCAAGTCGCTAATTTGCAAAAGCGAAACATCAAAGCCATAGCATTGACAGGTGGAATTCGATCCGAGGAAATGATCGATTTACTGGACAATTGCCAATTCGGAAATTACAAATTCCTTTACTTATCACCTGAACGTCTTCAATCCGATTGGATTTTGGAACGAATAAAAAATCTCCCCATCAATTTAATCACCATAGATGAAGCGCACTGCGTCTCACAATGGGGACATGATTTCCGTCCAGCATATTTAAAAATTTCAGAATTAAAAAAGCATTTTCCAACAGTACCATTTTTAGCATTGACTGCCACTGCAACGCCAAGAGTCAAAGAAGATATTATCAATGAGTTGGGATTACACAAACCACAAGTTTTCGAAAAATCATTCGCCAGAGAAAATATTGCTTATATGATTTTTGAGGTCGAGGATAAACTTTTTAGAATAGAACAAATTCTAAAGAAAAACCCACAACCTTCCATAATATATGTACGAAACAGAAAATCGTGTCTTGATATTTCCTCACAGTTAAATTCATTAGGATTTAAAGCTACGTATTATCACGGCGGACTTTCGTCCAAAGAAAAAGACAAAAACATGCAATCCTGGATGAACGAAGAGGTACAGGTTATTGTGGCTACCAATGCTTTTGGAATGGGAATTGACAAAGCCAATGTAAAAACGGTCATCCACATTCAGCTGCCAGAAAACATGGAAAATTATTATCAGGAAGCAGGACGTGCAGGAAGAAATGGAGAAAGAGCCTTTGCTGTTTTATTGACCAGTCCTTCTGATATCATTCAGGCTCAAAGCCAATTTATCAATATTCTTCCAGATAAAAAGTTTTTGAATCTCATGTATGTCAAGCTCTGCAACTATTTTCAAATCGCTTACGGAGAAGGAATCAATGAACAGTTCAACTTCAATTTACATCATTTTTGTTTAAAATATGAATTCCCAACACTGAAAACGTACAACGCCATGCAATTCCTGGACCGACAAGGAATCATTAGTCTGTCCCAAGAATTTTCAGAAAAAATAACCCTGCAGTTTCTGATACCTTCCAAAGAAGTGATTCGGTATATGAGTTTAAATCCAAACGACGAGGAAATTATTTTAGCCATTTTGCGAACCTACCCGGGAATTTACGAAATGCAAACTGCATTCAACCTGCAACTGATTGCCAAAAAATCAAATCATAAGGAAACTGAAATCCAGGCTGTTTTACATAAATTAAAAGAAAAAGAAATCATAGATTACCATTCGAAAAATAATGATGCCACATTAATTTTCAATGAAGTTCGGGAAGATGACAGAACCATCAATCGGGTTTCGAAACATTTAGAGAATCAAAATCAATTAAAAAAAGAGCAGCTTCAATCCGTAATCCACTACATCAGTGAGAAAAAAGTGTGCAAAAACAAGTTGATTCTACATTATTTTGGAGAAAAAACAACCAAAGATTGCGGCATTTGTTCGTTTTGCATTACCAAGAAAATAAAGAAGAAAGATGTATCGCTCCTTTCTACAGCAATAATTGCTTTATTACAAGCCGAAGATCTAAATTCGAGAGACATTCAAAATAAAACTAAAAATAGTCCGGACGAAGTTATTGGAGTACTTCAGGATTTATTAGAAAACAACACAATTTTGGTTAAACCAAATAACAAATATACTTTACGATCATAATGGAAAAATTACGAATTGTTTTTATGGGTACGCCCGAATTTGCAGTGGGAATATTAGACACAATTATCAAAAACAACTATGAGGTTGTAGGTGTCATAACTGCTGCGGACAAACCAGCAGGCCGAGGACAAAAATTAAAGTATTCTGCAGTAAAGGAATACGCGCTGGCTCATAATCTTACTTTATTGCAGCCTTTAAACTTAAAAGACGAAACTTTTTTGGCTGAATTAAAAGCGCTGAATGCTAATTTACAAATTGTAGTTGCGTTTAGAATGTTACCAAAAGTAGTTTGGGAAATGCCATCTTTGGGAACTTTTAATCTTCATGCTTCACTCCTGCCGAATTATCGCGGAGCCGCACCGATAAATTGGGCAATAATCAATGGAGAAACTAAAACGGGTGTCACCACTTTTTTTATCGATGATAAAATCGATACTGGAGCGATGATTTTAAGTTCGGAAATTCCTATTGATGAAACCGAAAATGCAGGACATTTACATGACCGACTAATGGAATTAGGAAGCAAGACCGTTATTGACACTTTGGAAATGATCGAAACAGAAAATGTATCTACAGAAATCCAAAAAGACACCAACGATATCAAAACAGCCTACAAACTCAACAAAGAGAATTGCAAAATTGACTGGACAAAATCAGCTCAAGAGATAAACAATTTGATTCGAGGTTTGAGTCCTTATCCAGCGGCTTGGTGTTTCTTTGAAGACAAGAATGAAGAATGGAATGTCAAAATATACGAAGCCAAAATAATTTCAGAGGAACACAATCATCCGATTGGAAGTTTAATTTGTACCAAAAAAGAAATGAAAATTGCAGTAAAAAATGGTTTCATCCAAATACTTAATTTGCAGTTTCCGGGCAAAAAGAAAATGAGTGCACCAGAATTATTGAATGGGATTGCATTTTCAGCGGAGGCGAAAGTCCATTAACACCAACAATAACGGGTGTTTCTTAACTTTAATCAGAAATAACCATTGATTTATCAACAAAAAAAATAAGTTATCAACAAAACGGCGTAAATTAACATGAAACGCTTGCAAGGAACGTATTTCCTACTAAATTTGTGTATTAACAATTTTTAATAACCAACAATTAATAACTATTTATTATGAACAAATCAGAATTAATCGATGCTATCGCTGCTGATGCAGGAATCACAAAAGCTGCTGCAAAATTAGCTTTAGAGTCATTTTTAGGGAACGTAGGAGGTACTTTGAAAAAAGGTGGAAGAGTATCTTTAGTAGGTTTCGGATCATGGTCTGTTTCTGCTAGAGCTGCAAGAGACGGTAGAAATCCTCAAACAGGAAAAACTATCCAAATTGCTGCTAAAAATGTAGTAAAATTCAAAGCAGGTGCAGAATTAGAAGGTGCGGTAAACTAATTTAGTTAACCTATATAATCAAAACCTTCCTTCTGGAAGGTTTTTTTATGCGTTTCAACGATTTTATTTGGCACTCTTATAATAAAAAACTTAAATTTAATAAAAAATCCAATCCGATGATTACAGATAAATTAAAAAAAGGATATTTGCTTATAGCAGAGCCTACGATAATTGGGGATTTATCATTCAATAGATCGGTAATTTTATTAGCTGACTATAACGAAGAAGGATCCGTTGGTTTTATAATTAATAAACCTTTGAAATATACCATCCACGACTTGATACCGGATGTAGATGCTCGATTTAAGATCTATAATGGTGGTCCTGTGGAACAAGACAACCTTTATTTTATCCATAATATCCCAGAGCTGATTCCCAATAGCATTGAGATATCCAATGGAATTTATTGGGGTGGTGATTTTGAATCTACCAAAGAACTCATCAATAAAGGAGAAATAAGCAAAGATAACATCCGATTCTTTTTAGGATACACTGGTTGGCACGAAAATCAACTAGAAAGTGAAATGAAAAGTCATTCTTGGATTATTACTGCCAATAGCTATGAAAACAAAATAATTGGTAAATCAGCAACTCATTTCTGGAAAGAGCAAATCATGGAGTTGGGCGGAGAATACCTAATATGGTCTAATGCTCCTGAAAACCCCTACTTAAACTAAGTATTACTTATCATTTCGTTAAGCTTATCCAATAGTTGAACGGATATGTTCGTGGTAAAAGTTTTTTTACGATACTGGGTTATCGGTTGAATTCCTTTGATAACATTGGTCACAAATAACTCATCTGCTTTTTGAAGGTCAAACGGAGAAATTACGTCTTCTACGACCTCTAAATTTTCTATTTTTTTAGCTAAACTTAAAATTTGCTTTCTCATAACCCCGTTCAAGCATCCTTCAGAAACTGGCGGAGTAATCAATTTATTACCCAATAGCATGAAGATATTCCCTTGTAACGCTTCAACCACATTCTTGCTGTCATTTAGCAATAAGCAATTATCTAAGCCATTTTCACTCGCAAAAATACTTCCTGTTATATTTATGATTTTATTAGTCGTTTTAATAGACGACAACAATTGTTTTGTGACATAAAAGTCTTTGTACAAATCTACTTCATAAGCTTTCTTTTCGAATGAATACATGGTGTTTTCGAGTGCTCCAGCATGAATTAAAAAAGAGACCGTATTACTTTGTGGCAAATAATAACCGCCATCATTCCTGTAAACTGTAATTCGGGCTCGTGAGGAGTCTGCTAATGCGGATTTATTAACCAAAGAAAGGATTTGTTCCTCGAGGTATTCCATTGTGAAATTCATGGGAATTTCCATTCGGACTACACGCATAGAAGACATTAACCTAAAATAATGGTCTTCCAGGAAAAGAATTTTATTGTTTATTATTTTAACTGTTTCAAAAACTCCGTCTCCATAGAGAAAAGCACGATTTTGAGTCAATATATTAGCATCCTGAGACACTATAGTTCCATTAAAATTAATCATAAAAAAGCCCTAAATTTTATTCAGGGCAAATATAAGTCATAAAATATGATTTTACTATACAGATCCAATTAGATGTTTCAAGTCAGAGATTTGGTTTTCCCATAACAACGTGGCCTCATCGACTTCATCTTTATCAGCAAAGTCTACTACCATTAAAGAGACATCTTTAGTGAGTTCATCGACTAAAATGTGTAATTCAAAAAAGTACTCGGTATCTTTACTGTTTTCGTCAACCCACTTAAATTTCACTTTCTCACCTGTTTTCTTAGAGGCAAGCCTTGCTTTTTCTTCGGAGTCATTCCAAATAAAAGTAAAAAACTCACCACGAGAATTGACATTATCGGCAAACCACTCCGATAAACCTGATGGTGTCGATATGTATTGATACAACAATTGAGGCGAAGAATTGATGGGGAATTCGATTTCGTAACGTACTTTTTGATCCATGAGCTACATTTAATTTTTCGGAAATATATAGAATATAACTACATAAAAAAAGTGTTTTTAAAAATATTTTTTTTTCTTCAAAATATACTTGCAAGCTGTATTATTATTTTTATATTTGCACCCGCATTCAGGGAGGATTATCCACCCTCAATCATGGCGAGATAGCTCAGTTGGTTAGAGCGCAGGATTCATAACCCTGAGGTCCCGAGTTCAAATCTCGGTCTCGCTACCAAGACAAACCCTTAAACAGTAACTGTTTAAGGGTTTTTTATTATAATTATGTTTTAAAAATACCGACTGTAAAACGCTCAAGTGAGGAAAGGGAGTGAGGAAAGGGAGTGAGGAATTATAAAAATTGAGCTGCGAATTCCATTAAATATTAAGAAGAAAAGGTAATGATAAAATGTAATTTTTCATTAAAATCATTTGAAGCTTGAAGTAATAATTTTATTTACAAGCTCTCCAATTTAAAAATCTTATAGATTTTTCATTAATCTACTCGTCATACTGCTTTTGAAATGTAAAAATCTTCCGTGGATTACTCTCTGCATATTTGTAAATTAACCCCATAATATATTGATTGCTTTTGTAAAGGGTAACATAATCCTTTATTTCTGCAAGATCGGTGATTGCAACATCTGAAGTAATATATCCCATTCCATAAAAGTGACCATTTTCCACCAAGATACAACTGCGCTCATCCATGGTTCTACCTTTATCAATTATAGCAAAACTGTTTCTGCTACTCAGTAAAAATTGGATAGCATTTTCAACTTTTTCATTGTGAAGATCTACATCCGGTAAGTTTATAAAATCATCTTCTGGTATAGTTGAATTATTTTCGATGGTGCAATAGTGACAAAATCTAGTATCCAAGTCAAATTGTTGAGCCAAACTCTGTAATACGCTTATACCTTCATATTGTCGACTAAAATGTTCTATCGAAGACTGAAACTTCATTAGTTTTCCAACTGCTAGATATTTATACCCATTTCTGGCTTCATATTGGTAAAGACCATATTTTGGTTCAAAGCGTTTGAGCGCACGATTGTATGCTGGCCATAATTTTTTGATTTCTGTGCATTCCAATATTAATGCCATTAATTCCGTAGCGCAAACCTCAAATGAAATACTATGAATTTCTCGTAAAAAATTTTGTCTTTGTGAGCTTACAGTATTGCCCGTGAAATGTGAGGCTACCCGCTTTTTAATATTAATCGCTTTTCCAACATAAATAACGGTTCTCACTGCGTTATAAAAATAATACACACCCGCTTTTTCAGGTAATTGAATAAAATCATCTGGCGGTAAATTCGGGGGCAAGCGTTGATCTTGTGCTGTTTTTTTGATCATTTTGTCAATTTCACCTTCTAGATCGCAGGCTAATAATCTGGAAAACAATATAGCCGTTGCATCCGCATCACCTCCGGCGCGATGCCTGTTCTCTAGCGGAATATCCAATGATTTGCATAGTCTTCCCAAACTATATGACGCAATGCCGGGTATAATTTTTCTTGCAGCCCGAACGGTGCATAATTTTTTTGCTGACCATTTAAAACCCGCTTCATTCAATTGATGGTGAACAAAGGAGTAATCGAAATTAACATTGTGCGCTACAAAAACACGATCAGTCAGCAATTGAAGTACTTTTTCTGAAATATCATCAAAAATAGGCGCATCTTTTACTAACTCGTTATTAATACCCGTTAATGCAAAAATAGGCAACGGAATATCTTTTTGTGGATTAACTAGGGTTTCGTATCGTTCGATCACTTCCTCACCGTTATGTATGACTATTGCAATTTCAGTAATTCGGCTTCCACGAGCATTTCCACCAGTGGTTTCGATATCTACTATGGCATATTCCTTCTTTTTCATTGTTGTATATTTTTAAAATAATTCTCTTTTGCTTTAGCACTTTAGAGACTCATTTTATGTCTAGGTAAATTAATTTCATGTTCTTGTGGATAAGGTGCTCGCTGGGTGCTGCTGACATCTTCCCTAATTTGTTGTTGTGTTTTATACTGATCCTTAGCATCCATGTAACGAGGATCTGGAACAAAGGGCATTTTAGCCATTTTCAATATTGTAACTGTTGCAAAATGATAATCAACTTCTACAACGCCTAATAATAAATAACATCCTCCCCCCAGAAAAGGATATTTAAGCAGATTATCCGGAAAATGAACTGTATCAAAATATGTGCCTTCATTATCAATCCATGTACCGAAATACATAGTCCCTCGTTTTGTAGGAACTTGTTTTCTCGAAATAAGATAAGCCAACATCTTAACTTGCTTTTTGTGATGAATTAGTAAATTTTTGGCCATTACATCTCCTCGATATTTCGTTTCAAGTAAGTCAAAAACGGTACACGAAACTGGAAAGCTCAACAGTTCAATTTCATCAAAAGCATCTTCATGAATAGAACGTTCTAAATTGGGAAGTTTAAACTCTTTGACCGGCTCTTGCAGCAACATCAGATTCTTATTTTCGGGTTTTAAATTATTAAGCAACAAACTTGCGGTGACTAGAAGTTGGTTTTTATTTTTTCCCGTAAAAGCAAATGCACCTATGAATATCAATATTTTGATACTTTCTAAACCCATTGGAATCCTATTGATAAAATCCTCGAAAGATATAAAATCTCCATTTTTCTCTCGATCGGATTCGATAAATAAAGCCATTTTACTATCCAAACTAAGTACATGCATGAAACCAAGATACACATCCGTTCCGTACACATTCGTTTCATAATTGCTTTTATTAACGCATGGATTATGAATAGTGGCACCTGCCATTCTAGCTTCGTGAACGTAAACTTCTGTTCTGTAAAATCCACCTTGATTGTTAATTACTGCAACCATAAATTCTATGGGATAATAGACTTTCAAATATAAACTTTGGTAACTTTCCACTGCGTATGATGCAGAGTGTGCTTTACAAAAAGAATATCCTGCAAACGATTCTATCTGACGGTAAATTTCTTCACTCAATGCAGCAGGATGACCATTTTGAGCACAGGAAATAAAAAAATCATCTTTTACTTTTTTCAATGCTTCCAGTGATCGTCCTTTTCCGGACATAGCGCGTCTCAAAATATCTCCGTCGGCTGCTGGTAATCCACCATAATGCAATGCTATTTTGATGACATCTTCTTGGTACACCATAATGCCATACGTCTCCCCTAACTGCTCTTTAAATACCTCATGAAAATATTCAAACTGACTAGGATTGTTGTGACGAAAAATATATTCTTTCATCATTCCTGATTTGGCTACACCAGGACGAATAATCGAAGAAGCAGCAACTAAAGTTTTATAATTATCGCATTTAAGTCTTCGTAACAATCCTCTCATGGCCGGACTTTCAATATAAAAACAACCAATAGTGTTTCCCTGCGATAAATAACTATTGGCTACTTTTTCGTTTTTAGATATCGAAGTATCTCTGATATTTATCCGAATCCCTTTGTTTTTCTCAATAAGTTTGACACTATCATCAATGTGACCGATACCCCTTTGACTTAAAATATCGAATTTTTCAAAACCAATATCTTCCGCAACATGCATATCAAAAAGGACAATTGGAAAACCTTTAGGCGGCATTTCCAGTGGTGTGTAATTGGTTATAGGTTCCTCAGAAATCAAAATACCACAAGAATGCATGCTCCGTTGATTGGGATATTTTTCTAACATCATGCCGTAATTTTGAACAAATGTCACAATACTATTCTTCTCATGAAGTTTCATGGGATTTTTTGCCAACAGGTCTAATTCTTCTTTGGGCAATCCAAATACTTTTCCAACTTCCCTAAAAATAGATCGGTATTTAAACTCAACATTCGTCCCACAAAAAGCAACATGATCTTTCCCATATCGATTAAAGACATATTCCAAAATAACATCTCGTTCTTTCCAACTCCAATCGATATCAAAATCAGGTGGACTTTTTCTGTTTACATTTAGAAACCGCTCAAAGTATAGATCCAGTTCTAACGGACATATATCAGTAATTCCAAGACAATAAGCAATTATACTGTTTGCTCCACTACCTCGCCCAATGTGCATGAATCCCCTGCTGTTACTGTACCGAATAATGTCCCAAGTTATCAAAAAGTATCCGCTAAATTCTAACTGATCAATAACTTTAAGTTCCTTGGTTACGCGTGCCTGTGCTTGAATATTATTTTTTCCATATCGCCATAAAAGTCCCTGCTGAGCCAGTGAGGTTAATAAAGCAATATCGCTCTGACGATTATTGGTGTAAAATTTTTTATTTCTCGGTATTTTAAAATCAAATGAAAAATTGCATTGATGAATTAATTGTTCCGTATTTTGGATAATTTCGGGATATTCCGAATAGAATGATACAAGGGAATCTAATGGTTGCAAAACTTCCGATGTTTTACAATAATCCGCATCCGTTAGTTTTGATAAAAGAACATTTAAATCTACTGCTCTTAGTATTTTATGCAGGTTAAATTCTTTTTTGGTTCTGAAAGTTACCGGTTGCAACACCACCATTTTGCTTATTTTACTTTTAAGTTCCAAAGAAAAAAGCTTGGAAACTTCCTCTGGGCGAATGCCTATAAATTCATTATCACGAAGAGTCTCTGGTGCATTTTCTAAAGTATAAATAATAAAAACGGAAGCAAATTCTGGAGCAAAAACAGGCAATATTTCACCACTAAAATTATAAGAAGTAAGAAACCGATTCATTTCCGCAAGTCCATCCGCATTTTTAGCTAAACCTATGTACCGCATTGCACCTTCAGCACGAAATTCGATACCCACTAAAGGTTTGATTCCTGCAGCGTCACAGCCTTTTATAAAATCATAAATTCCAGTTACCGTATTGATATCAGTCAACGCCATCGCTTTGACACCACAAGTAACTGCTTGACTAATCAGGTCAACAAGTGGAATAGTGCCGTAACGCAAGGAATGAAAAGAATGACAGTTGAGATACATGAGGTACTTTCTATTTAGAATTTTCTATTTTTCGTTTTAAAATTTCATCTTTGGTATTGGGTTTAAATGATGCTCCCGCACAACGCATCACCGCATCAAAACCATAACGAGATTTAATTTTATCCATAGCAGCATAAAGGGATAACATTTCCTCCGTATCTTCAAAAAGATTGATTTGGTACGTTCCCCTCACCAGCCCACTGAAACGAATTCCAATCAAACGCAATCTCATGCGTCTCTGAAACAATTTGTCAAATAACTCCACAACATTTGTAGTGAGAATATGATCTGCAGAGGTATACGCAATCTTGCATTGCTTGGTTTCCGTATCAAAATTAGCATAGCGAATTTTAACCACTACAGTTGAAGTCAACCATTCTTCCGATCGCAGTTGAAACGCAAGTTTTTCAACCATACCGGTCAGTATAGTTTTCAATTTGACCATATCAATAGTATCCTGAGAGAAAGTGTGTTCCGTAGAAATTGATTTTCGCTCTGAGTACGGTTCTACAGGATTAGTATCGACTCCATTGGCCTTTTTCCAAATATCAATACCGTTTTTCCCAATCATTTGTTGAAGCACTTCTACAGGCATTTCAGAAAGGGTCTGTATGGTTCTAATGCCTATTCTGGACAAAAGCCGAAAAGTAACATCACCAACCATTGGGATTTTTTGAATCGATAATGGATTTAAAAATGGCTTTACCATGTGCTCTGGTATTTCCAAATTCATTTTCTGTTTTCCTTCTCCCGTACCAATTTTTGAAACTGTTTTATTAACTGATAATGCAAAAGTCAATGGCAATCCAGTTTCTTTTGTTATTCTATTTGCCAGTTCGGTCGTCCACTTGTAACTACCATAAAATTTATCCATACCCGTAATATCAAGATAAAACTCATCGATACTCGCTTTCTCCACTACGGGTGCTTTTTCCTGGATAATTTCAGTTATCGTATGAGAATATTTCGAATATAATTCCATATCGCCTTTCATCACTTTAGCTTGTGGACACAGTTTAAGTGCCATGTTGATAGGCATCGCAGAACGCACGCCAAAACGACGCGCTTCATAGGAACATGAAGCTACAACACCTCGATCACCACCACCAATAATCAAAGGAATTCCTTCTAATTGTGAGTTCGTAATTCTTTCGCAGGAAACAAAAAATGTATTCATATCCAGATGTACAATTGCCCTTGTCATTTTCTTTGTTTTGTAAGCTACAAAATTAGTACAGATACTAACTTTTTTACCTATCTTTGATGTTATAAATTATAACAAAATAGTTATGTCCTTATTTTCAGACAATATCAGAGCATTACGAGTGAAGAGTAAAATTTCTCAGGAAAAATTAGCCGAGCATTTGCAAATTACCCGAGGACGGTATGTAAAATACGAGGATGGTACCTCTGAAGCACCGTATGAAATATTGAAAAAGATTGCCTACCATTTTCATATCAGTATTGATTTATTACTGTCAGTAGACATTCGTAAAATAGAGATTCAAGATCTAATTAATTTAGAAAACAACCGAATTATTTTACCTATTCAAGTTGAACCAAATGGTGATAATAGTATCGAAATTGTTACTCAAAAAGTTAAAGCGGGTTATTTGACTGGATACTCTGATCCGGAATATATAGAGAGTTTGCAACAAATTTCATTGCCTTTTTTAGGAACAGGCAAGCACCGTGGGTTTCCTGTTGAAGGTGATTCAATGCCACCTCATGAAGAAGGTTCAATAATTGTGGGACGCTACGTCGAAAATATTGGACAAGTTCAAGATGGTAAAACCTATATCCTGATCACTAAAAATCATGGTATGGTGTATAAGCGTTTAAATAAAAACAAAAAAAACACTTTGGTTTTAGAATCTGACAATCGGTTTTATCCTAATTATGAAGTAAAGTTTTCTGAAATTTTAGAAATATGGGAATTCCAATGCAATATCGGTCGAACTGATACTAAACAGCCTCTAACTGAAATTGAAAGTTTAAAAGAAATTCTTTTGGAATTAAAAAGAGAGGTTTCAGAAATTAAAGAAAATACTATTAATTAAAATATTAATGTTAACCGGGTAAGAATCCGTACACGATTACTTAATTTTCACATCATATAACAGCATATAATTAGATATTTATTTGGTAAAAATATTAAATTAATTTTTGGAGTGATATTTTAGTGTTGACGTCACTATCATTGCTGATAGTTTCTGGATCTTTATGTTTTCGTGCAGTTTTTTACCATTGAAGAATGATCCCTTGTATCTATTGTATAATTTTCATAAGATCCCTATTAGGCATGGTCTCAGCCAATGATAATTATTTACTTTAAAAACAAATTCTAATTAAAGAACTTTTTAGTGTTGATTTTCTTTTCTTTTACTCTGATAACAAATTCGGGGACCACTATAATTTCTCCAGCTTTTAATGTAACTTCATGGCTGCTTTTTTCACAAAATGTATTGGCAGGTAACGATTTTTCATCGATTGTAATGACATATTTTGCAGTCGGAAGGAATGATATGAACTTACCGTCATCATTTGTGTATATTTTTTGTATCAGCTGGTTGTCTTTCGTAATGCTAAAAGAGATCCCATAACCACGCTGTTCAAAACTTACCGAAGTTGTAGCATTATAAGCAAAGGAAACTTTTCCTTCTATTTTCCCACTTTGGTGCAGCGGAATAGCCAGGTTTAACAAGCGGCGGTCTACTTCAAAAGCAGTGTCATCGTAATACCAACTATCTTGTACTAACTGCTTCAAAAAATAGGCTCCGTAAGGCACTTGTTTATATGAAGCTACTCCATCGTCATTTGTTTGCAAAGCAACTTTATTAATGTTAATTATGTAATTGGGAGCAACCTTTTCATTGGCATCAAACTGATTATTATTGTTAGTATCATAAAAAACTTGTGCTTTGATAACACCTTTTTTATCTGGATTCAACAGTGTCTTTTGTAAATTTAGCGTAACACCAACTTCAAGAGTCAAGGTATTATTGACCACTGCTCCATTAGAATAATTGTACCATGCGGAGTTAAAAAAAGTACTGAACACTTTTCCGGTATATTTGGCATTGAGAAATGCTGAGGGTGTTTTGCCATACACAATATCTTTTATATAGGAAATTCCACTGCTCAAATTCAATTTGTCTTTTACAAAGTTATTGTTATAAAATAATGATAACGTGAACTTCTCATAGTTTACATTCGGACCAGCAATACTAGAAAAAGCATATTCAGATAAATAGTAACTCCCCGATTGGTAGTTCGAATTAACATTGAAATTTCTAAAACTATAATTCGCATTTACTTTCATCTGAAACTGATTCTCCGTGCGCAGGGGATATTTAACAACTCCGGTTTCAAATCCTAAAATAGCTGCCTGTCGGGATGGACTGTTAATCCACGAAAATTGTTGGATAATGCGATGTGCATGAATTTTTTGTGACACATTAAGATCTGTACTTCCAAAAAGACGATTGTAACTATTGGAACTTTCCTCTTGGTATTGATAGAACAGACTAAAGCTAAAATCTCTAAATTTAGGAAATCGGTTTCCTAGTTCTATTCTATTATTTGTCGATTCTTGTGCTGCTTCAAACAAATAAAATTTGGGCGAAAAATTAGAGAAAATTACATTTGCATGTATATTATTATCTTTAATGGTGGTCGCAATATTCTGCTGAAATTGCATACTTCCTCTTCGGTTTCCTGGATAATAATCGGAACTGAAATAATAATTTCCGTTCATATTAAAGTTTTTAATTTTTCCAGTATAACTAGATTCACCAGCAAAAGTAGGCTTGATGAAATCTTTTTCTTCATAGACACTCATTGCACCGTTTACTTTTGCATTAAATCTCCATTCTGGAGTAAAATCATAATTAATTTCAGTTCCTAGAATATTATGTTTTGCTTTTTCAAACGGGTCGTATCGGAATACGTATATCCCCGAAGCATTTCGGGAGCTGTTATTTGATCGTAGTGTCCCTTTGGCAAACAAGCCAAAACCATTTTTGAGCCAATTATCTTTTTCTATTAAATTAAAATTCTGATCCACAAAACCCAATTCAATTTTTTCGTTTTTTGTAAAAGTATGACTGTATTCCACTCCCCTGCCCACTAGCGTCATTTCAAGAAGCCGACTTATATTCCCAATGGTATAAATATTATTTTTCTGACTAAACACCAAATTTGTGTTGGTTATTAACGGAATTTCCTGACTGCTTGACAAACTTACAATTCCTCGCATAAACAGATAACCTGATGGAATATTTACGCCTCCAGAGCCATTTATCTGATAAAAGCTATTTCCCTGACCGAAATTTCTGTAGCTGCCAGTAATTTGGTTTTGGGTTTCTTCCAATAAATCGACAAATAAGGAGCCATTATACTGTTGTTCACTAGCAATATTCTGAACATCTACTGTAACATTACCAAAAAAATCTTTACTCGGATTTCTAAAACCGGAGATGCGTATCGAAAAATTGGATTGTTTAGCCAATTCTTTAGACGGAAGGTAGGTAAATGTAAAAATAGAATCTTTTTTTATTGCAATATTCGCCTTTTGTTCTAAGAATAAGTTCGCATTTGTTGGGTCTGGAAATTTACAAACTACAGTAATATTTTGTGCAACATTTCCTTTATTACTCACCTTTACCTTGACCACCATTGGTTCATTACTTGACGATCGGTAAATCGAGCTTTCCAGAGGTATGATGGTAAGTGTATCATTGACCTCGATTGTATAATTGGTACTTTGCTGTGCAAGCAATTTTCCGGATAGATCTAGTAATTTACATTCAATCAGCGACGCTCCCGCAACAGCCTCTTCTCCAATTACAAATTTAATAGGAATGTGGCGCGCTTCATTGGGCAGTAATTCAATTTCCACATCTTGATTCCCCAGGATTCTAAATCCTTTTGGTGTGATGAAACTGATTGTACCATTTATTTTATTTACAGTAGTATTTTTAATAACCACCACTAAACTTACCAAGGACTCTTTTTGAGTAGAAGAATCCTTTTGTAGTTCCATAGTGACCGCGCTCTGAACATTTTGCGCATGCAAAGGATTTAACACTACAAACAACAGTAATAAGAGCAAAAAAAAATTTAAAGTACAACAACGCATTTTTTAAAGATTATTGAGGAGTAATCTCATATTGTAACGTCGTGGTATAATCATCCGGTTTGGCATTAATCAAACGGCTATCCTGCGCCATTGTAAAATATTTGATATCATATTTGAAAGACGATTTACTGGCACTGTTAGTCTGTACTAATGTTTGATTGGCAGCACTAAGAACAATCGGAAAAATACGTTGGTTGGTAGTAGCTGCTGTGGCTAATGTTAGGTGAATGACATCAACAGGAATTGAATTCCCCCTAGCCGATTGTAAGTTGGTTTGCAGCGATCGCACCTTGATTTGAAAGTTGCTGCTACTGGTTACCAAAAGCCCATCTGTATACGTAACACTACTTCCATTATTGTAATCTTGCATGGTTTTAAATTCTAAAACTCCATTGGCAGCATTCATATTTACTTTTAAAGTAAGTTGATCTGCAGGTGGCGGAGCATCAGTAATATTTCCAATTTGGAACTGAAAATCATGACTTATTTTACCAATTACAGCGTTATTTTGGTCGTATGCCGTAAACTCTACAGGCACACTAAACCGTGTCCAAGCAGGTATATTTCCAAGATAAGCCCCCCCTTGAATGGTAATTCCATATTTTAATTGAAGATTGTAATACCCATTTTCTCTCTGCGGTCTGTTAAACAAAGCGGCATTCGAATTAGGTATTAAAAAAGTTTCACTATTCTCTTGCAAAAAAACATTTGGAGGAGCACCAATTTGTGAAAATGTTGGAACAGGATTTGGTTCAGACTTTCCAGATGTTGTTATGGTTTGAAAAGAAATTTTATTTGATGGTATCGAAAATTTTCCATCTTCAGAAACAATGTTTTTTTTCAGTCGGGCAGAAAGTTTCCAATTTGGCATATTCAGGTTTCCATTTGCACTAAATGTAACCGTATAAGCATCAGGATTGCTGTTCCCGTTATACGAATTAATCTGTAAATAAGAATTTACCCAAGAGTTAAAGGTCACTTGAGATACGCAAAATAGAGGTATAAAAAATAATGTTATCAGAATACTATATCTATTCATAATTAAAATTTAGTTCTGCCATTTCTAATAGGGAGGAATCTCCATAATCAATTATAACCGATGCATTATAAGATCCCTTTTCTAAGAGTTCCGTAACAGGAATACTCAATTTACGTAAATTATCAGGGAGTGTATAAAAAATGATATCATTTACGGCCACTTTTTTACCCGTTTTAGTATTAATAATTTCCGTTGAGATTTTACCGTCTACCCAAATTTGAGATTGATTTTTAAATTTTAAATTGATGCTGTTTGCAGACTGATCAAATTTTAAATCTTCTATTTCAATTTTCTTAGTAAGATTATTTGAAAAGGTGTGAAAAATTTTGATTCCAGAGCGAATACTCACCTTAATATTTGCTCCTTTACTATCAAAATCATCCACAGGATTCATTTGACTTACATACAAAATAGCGGTGTGCGTAGGTAAACTATCTGTAGCTATCTTTATTGGTGTAATCGTTACTTCCAGATCTTTTCTTTCTCCTGGAGCTAAGGTAAAATAATTGTCATTATTTTTAACAGAAACCCAGCTTGCACAAGAATTTTTCAAAGTATTCGAAGGATACATCATGTTTTCACCTTTTTCATCATACTCCCAATCACCAAGGCTCACAGCAAGATCCAAAGTGTTCTTTTGACTTACATTAGTTACCGTAACTTTTTGTGTACTACTGGTTCCCGGATTTGACTCAAAATAAATTCTAGGCGGCGATACAGAAATACCTGTTTGTGCATGTACTTCAAAAATTAAAAAACAAAACAGTAAAACAAGTCTATTCATTTTAAGTATTTTTTAAAAAGTATTGGATAAATTAACTACAACAAAGTTAACTAAATAAAAAAGTGCCACAATTTCTTGTGACACTTTTTTATATATTCTCACCAAAAGGTCTTATTGACTTATAATAGTATAGGTAAGTGTAGTAGCGTAAACTGTTGGAATTTGTCCTGCAATATAATTGTTGATATACGCATCAGCACCTGCACCTTTGTATTCGATATTGATTTTCTTATTTACGCCTCCAGTAGTTGAACTCATTAAAGTCGTATCCACATTTGACAAGTTGAATGCAGGAACATAAGTTGCAGCATCCTGTTTAGCACTTCCCGCAGATGGTGTCAATTTAATTGTGTTCACTAAAATACTTTTAGTTCCGTTTGTCATTGTTGCATCAGCAGCTTTTACTTTTACCTGAAATCCTCCTGTACTGTAAACAGTCAAGTGATCCGCATTTACCGAAGCTACACCATTTGCATAATCATCTTTAGTAACATATTCTAAATTAACAGTATTTTGAGCCGGGTTAACAACTAATGTTTGAATAGGTTTCAATTTTACATTTAAAGTTACAGTTTGAGCATTTACTGTTACGAATGCTAGTAGTAAAAAAGAAGATAGAATAATTTTTTTCATTGGGGTTTTATTAAATTATATTTGATTAATTCCTTATTTTGAGAGTGCAAATGTATACTGAAATTAAAGATATAAAATGAAAAAACTGAGGTTTTCGATGACATACAATTATATCCGATTAACTACATAATAATGTGTTATATCGTACATTTTTTTAAGAAACAAGTCGTTTTTAAACCGGAATTGGAATACTTTTTTCGTGTTTAAAATTTAAATCTGATTGTTTTAAGGTCCATACCAAACAACCGGAGTGACCTATTTAACTGATGGAAAACCTAATGCCCAGCGAATTTTAAGTGGTCCGCTACTTTTAATAAAAAATTGATTTACAATGCTATAAAATAATCTATTCGGGTGGTTTTATCCCATTTTACGTAAACTACATTATTTATACGTGCTTTATCGCATCAGTATCTTTCCTTGCAATTTGAAAGTCGAGATAACCTTATATTCTTCCAACTACTCTTTCATTGTTTTTAAACCTCTTTAAACAACCCTCGTGCTATTACTATTTTCATTATCTCATTGGTCCCGGCATAGATACGTGCCACCCGATTATCAGCGTACATTCTGGCAATTGGATAATCCCAAATATACCCGTAACCACCAAAAAGTTGCAAACATTCATCGACCACATTATTGCACATTTCAGTCGCCGAATATTTAATCATCGAAGCAGTTTCAGTAGTCAGTTTATGTTCTACCAACAGTTCGATACAGCGATCCATAAAAACCTGATGAATTTGCATTTTTGTCGCACATTCGGCCAAAGTAAATTGCGTATTTTGGAATCCGGATATTGGTGTGTCAAAAGCAGTTCTTTCCATTGTGTAGGCGATCGTGTTTTCGATGGCTCCCTCGGCACAGCCCACAGCGTTAATGGCTACCGTTAATCTTTCACGCGGCAATTCCTTCATCATAATTTTGAAACCCATTTTCTCGGCTCCCAATAAATGTTCCTTTGGTACCTTTACATTATCAAAAAACAACTCTGCAGTATCTTGGGATTTCATTCCAATTTTCTTAAATGGAATTCCTTTATAGAAACCTTCCATTGCGGATTCCATAATAAGAAGCGAAACGCCTTCGTCAGTAGTGTTTGCGTTGGTTCTTACAGCCACAATTGCCATATCACACATAAACCCGTTAGTGATAAAAGTCTTTTGTCCATTTACCAGATAATGATCTCCTTTATCTTCAGCAGTCGTGCGAAGGGCTTTCAAATCACTTCCGCAGTTGGGCTCCGTCATTCCAATGGCAGTAATAATTTCTCCCTTGGCCATTGCTGGTAAATACTTTTTCTTTTGTGCTTCCGTTCCATAATGTAATATGTAAGGTGCAACAATATCAGAATGCAATGAAAAACCAGGGCCACTAATACCCTTTTTTGCAAGCGCTTCAATTAACAAAGAATTGAAAGTAAAATCCAATCCACCACCTCCATACATTTCTGGTATATCCATACACAAAAGACCCAATTCTCCGGATCGAGTCCAGATCGCTCGACTTACCATACCCTCTCTCTCCCATTGGTCAACTTGATCCAAGATTTCATTTGAAATAAATTCTTGGATCATCGCTTGCATCATTTTATGTTCTTCGGATGCGTAAATATTACGTTCAATCAAAATACTGTGCAGCATACTTTCTTATTGTTTATAGTTTACAATTATTTAAAAAATAAATCAACCACTTCATTTTCAATACTTTTATACTAATGTAAAAATATTTTTCTATTTAAGTAACGCTTTTTCTAATTATAAAAGGATCAATAAGAAAATCAAAGATTGACTCCCAATTACTATAAAACAGCACAATGATTAAAGCAATTCAACCTCTTTTTCTATCAATTCGTCACCTAAAGTCTTTTCAAGTATTTTAATGCACAAATTGGAAAAATATTTACGATTAATGAAAAAGAGGAATCGCTCAACTCCGCTTTTGAGCTGATGATTGGAGGACCTGTATATTTAACGTTGTTATCAAAATTCAATACAACATTTAACAACACCGATTTAACCTCAAAAACCACCTGGAATAATTATGACGACGCTATTTTAAAAACAATAGAAATGTTTAGTAAAAGATAAACTACCACAAAATCGTGAAAGCACCCTAATTTTTCAGACGTCAAAATGGGCACTCAAATCTTATTGACAAAAAAAAACGAAATAGAAGGTATATACGTCTATTATTAAACTTAGCGGGAACTGCCAAATCAAAAAAGAAAATGAATTTTCTCATTTCAATACGGTACATGTAGCCCCCGATTACGGTAATTATTGAAATCATAATACACTGCAAAACAATCATGCCGGGAAAGAACCTTTGACACTTTGGTCAAAGATTCATAACCCTGAGGTCCCGAGTTCAAATCTCGGTCTCGCTACCAAAGCAAAAACCCTAACATCAATACGTTAGGTTTTTTTATTGACAGACTGTTTCATAAATACAGCCTTTAAAACGCTCAAGTAAGGAAATAGAGTGAGGAATTTCATCAATTGGCATATATGTTTTATCTAACAGCAAACACAGACGGTATAAATGAAATGTAGTTTTTCATTTATACCGTTTCTATTTTAGCCAAATATTTTGACTTCTCAAACCTCTGTATTTCCCGCTAGGAATCTGACAAAGTATTAGAATATTCGATTTGTGGGTTGTTCGATTGTAAATCTTCAATATTTTTGAAAATAAATCTGTTACAAAAATTTTAAACTGCTGCCAATTTAAAATAAAAAGTACTGCCCAGACCCAACTCACTTTTTACTCCAATAATTCCGTTTTGTGCTTCTATAAATTCTTTGCTTATAGCTAAACCCAATCCCGTTCCTGACTTATGACTTCCTGGTACCTGAAAATATTTATCAAAAACTTTAGTTTTATAACGACTATCAATTCCTTTTCCAGTATCAATTACTCGAAAAACAACCTGATTGTTTTCATTTTTAAGTTTTACAATTATGGTACTGTTTTCTGTTGAATACGTAATTGCATTGGTTAAAAAATTAATCAAAACCCAAGCAGTTTTCTCGCTGTCTGCCTTTATATCTGGTAAATTTTGTTCCGTCTCAATAACTAGCACAATTTGCTTTTGTTCTGCTTGCACTTTTACAGCTTCGGTAGCGTAGTTCATAATTTCATAGGGATTACTCTTTTCCATATTCAGCTTTATATTCCCGGTTTCTAACTGGGACAATTCTAATAGTTCTCCCGTAATTTTTAATAACCGCTGACTGTCGTCTTTTATACTTTCTATTAATTGCTTTTGATCTTCATTAATGTTGCCTGTTTCTGCTTTTTCGAGCAATTGTAAACTTAATTTTATGGATGAAATTGGGGTTTTCAATTCGTGCGAAACGGTAGCAATAAAATTGGTTTTAGCAAAATCCAGTTCTTTAAAAACAGTAATATTTCTTAAGATAATAACATTCCCAATGTCAATAATTTGATCTTCTCCTGTTGGTTTAATGGTAATGTTTATGGTTTCTTTTTCGAAATAACTTTCTTTGCCATCAGCAAAAATTTTCATGGGAAGCGATTTCTGTTTTTCATCAGACAGATCTTTAATTACCAACGATTTCATCAAATCATTGGTCAAAGCAAGAGTTGTTATGAGTTTACCCATAACGTCCTCTGCTTTTAAACCAATTATTTTCAAAGCCTCATCATTTGCAAATAAAATCAAACCCTGATTGTCTAACCCGATAATTGGGTCGTGCATATTGTTGATTAAAGTTTCTAGTCTTTTCTTTTCAAATGACAGTTTATACAAATTACTATTGTTATACTCCTGCAGTTTTTCTGCCATGATATTGAATGATTTTGCCAAATCTCCAAATTCATTGTGGTTCATAAAATGCACTCGTTGCGAATAGTTTTTATTGGCTATTTCTTTGATACTGTCCGTGAGTTCTTTTATTGGATTGGCAATATTGTTGGGCAAATTCACCAAAAGATTAAAAGCAATCAAAAAGCAAAGTGTTCCTGTTACTGCAATCCAAAAATTAGCGGTCTCTGCTGTGTGTTTTGCAATATCACTTTTTTCTTTTATTGCATTCATATTCAATTTCATAATCTTGAAAATGTCTTGACGGATTTGGCTTTTTAAGGTTTCATCGGTTCTATTTTTCTTCAAAAAATCGAAATTTTTCTGCAAATTATAGGTCGCTTTATCTTCGCCAGCCTCCGTAATATTGGCAATTTGTTTGGTAATATTGGTTTCAAAAATAGCAATTGCCTTTTCTTCATTCCCATTAATTTCATCTAACGAAAGAAGCATGTTTCGCGAATATTCTAGCGTGTTGTAATTGGCTTTTAAAATATTGTCTGTGTCTTTTTTTATCGAAAAAATATAAAATGCCGCTACTAATGAAAGTATGATTATCATTAGAAAAAGCAGGCCAACGCCCAGGTTTAATTTGGTTTTAATTTTCATTTTAAGATAGAATTATAAGATCAATATTAGATGACGTTAGGTTGTTCAACAATTTATTAAAAACAGTTGTCGATAAAATTACTTTAAATAAACTCAAATGCGGTTTCCCGATGCAAACGGTGGTGATTTGTTTTTGCGCGACCACCTCTAAAATAGCATCTGTTATATGAGTATTCTGAACTTTAATTACTTCGGCACCAAGTTGTGTAGCCAATTTAAAATTATTAATAAGGTGACGTTGCTTGTCTAATGCAATTTTGTCGCTGCTTTCTTTTGGAGTTTCCACATACAAAACATACCATTTACAGTTGTAATAGCTAGCTAAACGAGCTGCTTTTCTAATTACAATTTTAGCCGTTTTATCGTTACTGCTAATGCAAGCCAATAATTTTTCATGTTTTACTGCAATGTTTTTGGGCACTTCACTTTCCACTTTTCGATTGACTTGACTCGCTACTTCCTTCAAGGCCAATTCCCGCAATTGTAAAATTTGATCAGATTTAAAAAAATTATTCAGCGCCGTAAGAATTTTATCTGCGGTATAGATTTTACCGTCTTTCAAACGGGCAATCAACTCATCTGAAGTCAAATCAATATTGACCACCTCATCCGCCAATTTCAAAACACTGTCTGGAATGCGTTCCTGAACATCAATATTTGTAATGTTTTTTACATCTGCATTTAAACTTTCTAAGTGCTGAATATTCACTGCCGAAATCACATTTATGCCTGCTTCTAAAATCTCCAAAACATCCTGCCACCTTTTTTCGTTTTTGCTTCCTTCAATATTCGTATGCGCTAATTCATCTACAATAACCACTTCTGGACGCAAATTGATAATGGCTTGTAAATCCATTTCTTCAAGCAATTTCCCTTTGTAAAAAAGGGTTCGCCTAGGAATTACCGGTAAACCCTCTAATAGTTCGTGTGTTTCTTTCCGATTGTGCGTTTCTATAAACCCAATCTTTACATCGATACCATTTTTTAACAGCGTATGTGCTTCCTGTAACATCCTAAAAGTTTTGCCCACACCGGCACTCATACCGATGTAGACTTTAAACTTTCCTTTGCGTGATTTCTGAATTAAATCAAGAAAGTGTTTGACATTCTTTTCTTTTTCGTTGTCCAATTTGGTTTTTGGGATTTTATTTTTTTAAAAAAAATTAAAAAGAAATAGCCAATGCTGTCGTTAAAAATACATTTTGATTGCTTGGCGAATTATCTTTCAAAAAAACATCGTCTTTACTATTTAAAGTTCTTGCCTCTATTCTAAACATCAAATTATCAGTAATTAAATAATCAAAGTTTGTAGAGAAACCGTATGTTTTAAATCCGTTTGGTGTTGCTGTTGCTATTATTACTCCTTTTTCATCTGCGTAATACTCTGCTCTTGCTGCCAATTGGATTTTAGTTGTTGGTTTGTATTGCGCTATTAAAATCGGTGAAAACCAAACATCATACTCGTCACTTTCTGTTACTTTTTGTTGTGCTCCAATATCAAAACCAGCTGTTAAACTTGTCTTTTCGGATACTTTAAATTGTCCGTAAAAATTATTAAAATAACGCCATTTTCTGTCATTATCCGGTTGTTCATTCCCCACATACGTACTCCAATTCAACGTTGTTTTTGCAGTAGGTTTATAGGTTACTTGTGTTCCAAAAGCCGGTGTTTGATTGCCATCAATTTTCTGGATGCGTTGCCATCCGTTTAAATACATGGCCGCCAAATACCATTTTTCATTTTTTGAAGTATATCCAATTTTCACACCCGCTTCATAATACGGCGAATTATCAGCCAAAATACTTCTAGTCAAAGTGGCGCAATCTTTACCAATAGCGCTTTCAAAACCAATATGTGACGGCATAATTCCCGCATCAATCCACAGATTATGTTTCGTCGAAATTTTCACGCCCACATTCGCTTCATACACATTTTTTAGTAAATCTTGTTCTGCTGCCAAATTGTATTGGGCATACGTTCCGGCCATTAAGGCAAAATTCCCGCGAACATTCTCTTTAGCATAATTTATCTTCGCCAATCCTAAATTCAAATTGAGTTCGTTATGCTTGTTATGACTGTAAATAAATCCGGGTCTTACATGATTGTCTGGTTCTCCAAAATCATAACTGTAATACGTTTCTATGTAACCCGAAAACGTGAAAGGACTTTTTTCTTTCGTTACTTCCTGAGCATTAATTGTTGTAAAACCAAAAGCTATTAAAGCGGTAACTATTATATTTTTCATTTTTTTGTCATTGCGAGGAACGAAGCAATCTCACACCCTCATTATTTATTATTTGAAGCTAATCCCGCTATCATTCCAATCTTTTGTCTCGCAAAAAAACGAGACAAAAGGATTTTCCCTTCTATCGGGGCTAGGGCATCTCGTTTTTAAAGACCTTATTTTTTTAATTTGCCATTGACTTTAGTATTGAAATCAATCCTATTTCAATTCATCCAAAGCGATATTCAATTCTAGAACATTCACTGTTGCAGTTCCCATAATAGCTGGTAAATTTATTTTACTATCTACCAAAGCTTTTACTTTTTCCTCTGATAAGTTTCTCGCTCCCGCCACCCTTTTTACCTGAATCAAAGCTCCTTGCGGTGAAATATTAGGATCTAAACCACTTCCAGAAGCCGTCACCATATCCGAAGGAATCTCTGATTTTTTCAAATAAGGATGCACGATTAAAAAAGTGTCGATTCTTTTTTGCACCAATGCTAAATAATCAGGATTACTTGGTCCTTTATTGCTTCCTCCACTTCCTGCAGCGTTATAATCCACAGCCGAAGGCCTTCCCCAAAAGTAGTTGGATTTGTCGAATTTTTGTCCAATTTTTTGATAACCCACCACTTTTCCGTTTACGGTAATTGTTTCTCCTTTTCCTTTATTGGGAGCCAATTGTGCTATCCCAAAAATTGCCATTGGGTAAATAACCGCTAACAACACCACCATAAATAAGGTGAATTTTAATATTGAAAATATATTTTTCATTTTTTTATTTTTTTTTATTCATCCCGACCTTCTCTACACAATCGACAGCAAACTGGTGAAGCAAAGGAGAGGGAGAATTTATAGAAGTTTTTACTCTTAATTTCGTTTATTAATTCTTAAAATTCATTTTTCACCATCCTTTTATGGAATTTCGGCTCCCTCTCCTTTGGAGAGGGCTGGGGTGAGGATTACATAAATAATGCTACAACCAAATCAATTATTTTAATTCCAATAAATGGGATGATCAAACCACCAAGACCATAAATCAATAGGTTTCGCTTTAAAATAGCACTCGCCCCGATCGGTTTATAATCAACTCCTTTTAGCGCAAGCGGAATCAATATCGGAATAATAATCGCATTGAAAATAACCGCTGATAAAATCGCACTTTCTGGACTGTGTAATCCCATAATATTTAATCCTTCAAGAGCAGGAATTGCCGTGATGAAAAGCGCAGGAACAATGGCAAAATATTTGGCCACATCATTCGCAATAGAGAAAGTAGTAAGCGTTCCTCTGGTCATCAATAATTGTTTTCCTATTTCTATAATTTCGATTAACTTGGTGGGGTCATTGTCCAGATCGACCATGTTTCCGGCTTCTTTTGCTGCTTGAGTTCCGCTGTTCATGGCCACACCAACATTGGCTTGTGCCAAAGCAGGTGCATCATTAGTTCCATCACCCATCATCGCTACGAGCTTGCCTTGTTCTTGTTCGTTTTTGATGTAATTCATTTTATCTTCCGGTTTGGCTTCGGCAATAAAATCATCTACACCAGCAGCTTCGGCAATAAATTTGGCTGTCAACGGGTTATCTCCTGTAACCATTACCGTTTTTACTCCCATTTTTCTCAAACGGTCAAAACGTTCTTTCATTCCCGTTTTAATAATGTCCTGCAATTCAATAACCCCTTGAACTTGACCATTTTTAACTACCACCAATGGCGTTCCTCCTTTTGATGAGATAGCAATCACTGCTTGTGCAATATCCTCCGGGAAAATTGTTCCCGCTTTCATTGCAATATTTTTTGCAGCATCCTGAGCTCCTTTTCTAATATCGGTTCCGTCTTTTAAAATAACACCGCTGGTTCTCGTTTCGGCGGTAAACTTGATTAAAGTAGCTCCTTCAATAGATAGTTTATTTGCCACTTCAATTCCTGCCAGTTCCACAATACTTTTGCCTTCGGGCGTGTCATCAGCCAGTGAACTCAAAACTGCTGACTTTATAAAATCATCTTCCGAAATCCCCTTTGCAGGATAAAAACGAGTTGCTTTTCTGTTTCCAATAGTGATTGTTCCTGTTTTATCCAAAAGCAATACATCAATATCTCCTGCAGTTTCCACCGCTTTCCCTGATTTGGTAATAACGTTAGCTCGCAAAGCCCTGTCCATTCCTGCAATCCCAATCGCAGATAACAAACCACCAATCGTTGTTGGAATCAAACAAACAAAAAGAGAGATGAAGGCAGCAATGGTTATCGGTGCATTCGCATAATCTGCAAAAGGTTTCAAGGTCACACAAACAATCACGAAGATTAAAGTAAACGCTGACAACAAAATAGTTAACGCAATTTCATTAGGCGTTTTTTGGCGGCTTGCTCCTTCTACCAAAGCAATCATTTTATCCAGAAAACTCTCCCCTGGTTCATTAGTCACAATCACTTTGATTTTGTCTGATAATACTTTTGTTCCTCCAGTTACCGATGATTTATCACCACCCGCTTCTCGAATTACAGGAGCGCTTTCTCCGGTAATAGCACTTTCATCTATAGTGGCCAATCCTTCAATAATTTCACCATCAGTCGCAATTAAATCTCCTGATTCACAAACAAAAACATCGCCTTTCTTCAATTCAGAAGAACTGATATTCTTAATTTCACCATTGGCTAAAACTTGTCTTGCCGGTGTTTCTTCCCGTGTTTTTCTTAAACTATCCGCTTGTGCTTTTCCTCTTGCTTCGGCAATAGCCTCGGCAAAATTGGCAAACAAAAGCGTTGCTAACAAAATTAAAAAAACTATGAAATTATAAGTAAAACCGCCTTGGTCTTGTGCGCCAAATAAAATGGCAATACACACAGCAAGCATAATGGCAGTTCCAATTTCAACGGTGAACATGACCGGATTCTTGAACATTATTTTCGGGTTTAGCTTAACAAAAGACTGTACTAGCGCCTCTTTTACTTGCTTACTTTCGAATAATGAATTGGATTTATTGTTATTCATTTTTATTATTATTTTAATGTAAAATATTCTGCCAATGGTCCTAAAGCCAATGCTGGGAAGAAAGATAAGGCTGCAATAATGGCGATTACGGCAAAAACCATAACTCCAAAAATGGTCGTGTCTGTTTTTAAAGTTCCAGCACTTTCAGGAATATATTTTTTATTTGCCAACAATCCTGCGATAGCTAAAGGCCCAATGATAGGAAGGAAACGACTCAATAACAACACAATTCCTGTGGTGATATTCCAAAAAGGATTATTGTCGCCCAAACCTTCAAATCCAGAACCGTTGTTGGCTGCGCTCGAAGTATATTCGTATAACATTTCCGAAAATCCGTGATGTCCAAGATTGTTCAACCAGCCGGTGGCGTTTCCGCTAAACCAGTAGCCCATTGCAGTATCATTTGCAGCAAAATAAGATGCTAATGCCGTTCCTGACAATATTAATAAAGGGTGAAGAATGGCAATGAAAGCAGCAATTTTGACTTCACGGGCTTCAATTTTCTTTCCTAAAAATTCTGGTGTTCGTCCCACCATTAATCCCGAAATAAAGACTGCGAGAATGATAAAAATATAGAAGTTCAAAAATCCTACTCCACAACCACCATAAAAGGCATTGACCATCATCGCCAACAATTGCATCGAACCAGAAACCGGCATCGAACTGTCGTGCATATTATTCACCGAGCCTGTAGAAATTACGGTGGTGGCAATGCTCCAAAATCCAGAAATGGCGGGTCCAAAACGAACTTCTTTGCCTTCCATCGCTCCGGTTGCTTGTGTAATTCCCATTTTTTCGATAGCTGGGTTTCCGTTGAGTTCACTGATAACGGTTGGTATTACTAAAAGTAAAAACCCAATAGTCATTACTCCAAAAACGACATAAGACAACCTTCTTTTCTTGAGATAAAATCCTAAAGCAAAAATCATCGCAAACGGAATGATTAATTGTGCCCATAGTTCAACCGCATTGGTAAAATAAGTAGGATTCTCTAATGGATGAGCCGAATTGGCTCCAAAAAATCCCCCGCCATTAGTTCCGATATGTTTAATACCGATAAATGCTGCAGCTGGTCCACGGGAAACTGCTACTGAATCACCTTGTAAAGTGGTAATTGTGTCTTTTCCTTCAAAAGTCATTGGTGTTCCACTAAATAACAAAGCGATGGCTACAATAGCAGATAAAGGCAGTAAAATTCTAGTACAGCTTTTGATAAAATAATTATAGAAATTGCCCAATTTATCTGTGGTTCTTTCTTTCATTGCATTAAAAACCATTGCTGCGGCTGCCATTCCAACACCGGCAGATATAAATTGCAGAAACATTAAAACCAGCTGTGACAAATAAGAAACGCCGCTTTCACCGGGGTAATGCTGCAAATTACAATTCACCACAAACGAAATAGCGGTATTAAATGCCAAATCAGGAGTCATATTTGGATTATTATCTGGATTTAAAGGCATTGAACCTTGAAATAACAAAACAAAAAAGCAAAGAAAGAACCAAACCATATTCACGCTTAACAGTGCTTTTAAATGCTGCTTCCAGTTCATTTCTTCCGTGGCATTGATTCCGCTGATTTTGAAAATAAATTTTTCAATTGGATTGAAAATCGGGTCAAGCAATGTTGTATCGCCGGAATAAATTTTGGCAATATACCTTCCTAAAGGAATAGCCAAAACTATCGAAACAATAAAAATACTGATGACACCAAATAATTCTGTGTTCATAAAAAATTAGTTTATTGAGTTAAAATTTTTCGGGTTTGATTAATACATAAACCAAATAGCCAAAAACAGCAAGTGCAATTATAAATAGTGCTATCATGGTTTAGATTTTTTCAAAAAATTCGACTGCTTTAAAACAAATCGCAAATAACAAAACGGCTAGTGCGAGTAAAAGGATTGTGATTATCATAATTGTAGTTTATTGATTTATTAAAGATTTAGATAATCGATCAAATAATTCAATCGATTAAACTTGTTATACTCCCGAGGCATTAATTTGTTTGATGTATTCTGCCTTCAAGGATTTTGGAAAAAGATTCGAAATATTGCAATGACGCAATTCCATGAAAGAGGAAACTGAAAAAACATATACATTCGAAATGGCAATCTTAGTTTCGTTGCTTCCTGTTGTCAATAATCGTTCAGCAAGTGCCAAACATTTTTTTGCTTTGGAAATATTTCCAGTAATAATTGCAGTCTTGGTGATTTCAGCAAAGCGTTCTGCTTGTTTGTAAATCGTGGTGACTTGATTTTTCATAAGTATTTAATATTTGTTGTTTAAAGGAATATGGTATCGCCATTCTTCGGTTTTATTTCTAATTTGAATCATAGCGATTTCATAAGAATGATTTTTATGTTCTTCATCGCTTATGCCAAAATACATTCCAAAAAGTAACCATAGACATCAAAGCATTGTCAATTACGGATTTGTGGTTTTCATGCCAAAAAAAAGCATAAAAAAAGCCTATCAAAATGATAGGCTTTTCTCAAAATAATATGATTTTAATGAATGTTGTATTCGTCTAATTTACGGTAAAGTGTTGCAATACTAATCTCCAGCAAGCGTGCGGTCTCTGCTTTATTTCCTTTGGTGTAATTCAAAACTTTTTGAATGTGGAGTTTTTCAATACTTTGCATCGAAAAAGCAGACATTATTTTAGTGCTTTTCTCTATTGGATGTTGCATTTCATAGGGTAAGAGATCAGTAGTAAGCGTTTCTCCGTTTACCAAAATTACGGCTCGTTCAATGATATTTTTTAATTCCCTAATATTTCCGGGCCAGTTATAGGTTTCAAGTTTATGAAGAAATTCAGCATCAATAGTCAATGTCTTTTTATTAGTTTTAGCCGAAAATTGAGACACAAAACTATGAGCCAATGGCGGAATATCTTTTATTCTTTCTCTTAAGGGCGGAATTTTAATTTCGAAAATATTCAATCTAAAATACAAATCCAAACGAAAACGGTGTTCTTCACTTTCGGTTTTTAAATTGCGATTCGTTGCGGCAATTAACCTAAAATTTGATTTTCTGGGTGTCGTATCTCCTATTTGTATGTATTCATTGGTTTCTAAAACCCGTAATAATTTAGCCTGCAATTCTATAGGCATTTCACCAATTTCGTCCAAAAATAAGGTTCCTCCATTGGCTTCTTCAATAAATCCTTTTTTATCTTTTAAGGCACCTGTAAAAGCCCCTTGTTTGTGTCCGAATAACTCACTTTCCAGGATTTCCTTGCTGAAAGTACTACAATTCAATGCAACAAAGGATTTCCCTACTCGGTTGCTGTTTTCATGAATGGCTTGTGCAAAAACTTCTTTTCCGGTGCCGGTTTCGCCAGTTAAAAGTACAGTAGAATCTGTTTTGGATACTCTTTTGGCCAAATCAATTACCTGTTCCAATCCTTTTGATTTTCCGATAATAGAATCAAATGAATATTTATCGGAAATTCTTTTTTGTAATTGTTGGACTTTCTTTTGCAACTGCACTTTTTCTAATGCCTTATATAACAACGGAATAATTTTGTCATTATCATCCCCTTTGACTATGTAATCAAAAGCCCCGTTTTTCATGGCTTGAACACCATCGGAAATTTTGCCATAAGCAGTTAATAAAATGACTTCTGTCAAAGGAAAAGCACTTTTTATTTTTTGTACAAAATCAACGCCGTTGCCATCTGGAAGTTTGACATCGCAAAGAACTACATCAATTTCCTTAATTTCCATTTTTTTGAAACCCGATTTTAAATCCGATGCTTCAAAAACTTCAAATCCTTCTGATTTTATTATTCTAGCGAGCAGTCCGCGAAGTTTTTCTTCGTCGTCTATGATAAGGATGTTTTTCAAAACTGACTTTATATAAATTTAATAAACAAAATTACATCTTTGCCTCTTTAGAGAGGTTATATCTACTACTAAATTTTCATTAGCTCAACCTTAAATTTTAATCTCAACAGCAAAAAATCTATACAATTGTAAAATTTTCATACCGTATAAGGGCAAATAAATAAGGTGCTTTGATGAAAATATCAAATTTATAAAACTAAGGCACGAGTTCAAATTACAGTTTTCGCTTCAAAAATTTATGTTCAAAAAATATCGTATGAATATTCTGGGAGTGAGAAAAGGGCGCGAGAAATCCTTTTAGTTGAAAGAGCTGATAAAATCATAAATAAACTTTTTTTCATAGAGTTGTAGCTAATTTTGTCCTCAGTATCAGTAGAATTTTCAAACTAAATCCTTTTTCATTTTCTTTAAAAAGGCATCAATAGCTGTGAAGTTCTTTCAATCAAAATTATGAGACTGTGAATTTTGCAACTAATAAAAGTAATTGTGTACGGAATAGATTTTACTAATTTCTAAATTTGTTCTGTGTTGACTGAAAATGTACCTATCGGTTTTAGAAATGGGAATAAAATAGCAATACTTATTCACTGATGTACCAACAGTACTACTTTATACTACTAAATTTGTACAGAAGTTTTTATATAAAGAAGAACATTTCAAATTATTGTAAAAACGGAAAATCCATTACTAACTATTTTAAATACTATCAACTTTCTAATATGAAAAAAAAAATAATACTATTGGTATTTTTAGTACTGCCTTTTTTATGTAATGCACAAGAATACATCGATCTGTTTTCTATCAATTATGGGAAATCGCAAAAAACAACTTTTGAAAATTCATCCATTAACACGGACATAACTACATTTCAAACGAATCTTATTTTACCAATTGTTTTAAATGAAAAATATATTGCTGTTACCGGTGTAAATTTCAGCAGCTATAACTTACAATTATTACCTAATTCTGAAAACAATCATTTATACTCTACAAATTTAAGAGCGGGTTTGAGTGTAAAACATTCCGAACATTGGAGTGGAATATATCTTTTTTTGCCAAAAGTCGCATCTGATTATATCAATCTAAGCAGTGAAGACATTTACCTGGGCGGATTAGCTTTATTGAAATATAAAAGAAATGAGAGTTTTGGTTATGGTTTAGGACTTTACGGCAGTAGTGAAGCTTACGGTATGTCCGTTGTTCCCATTGTTACTTTCTATTATCATAGTCCAAATAAACGTTTTGAAATAAATGCCTTTATGCCAAATGATGCAGATATCAATTATAATTTAACTGATAAAACAAGAGTAGGCGTAGATTTTCTGGGTCATGGAAACAGTTACAAACTAACCACTGATAACGTTCGTGCTAACTATGTCGAAAATAATTCGATAGATTTTTCTACTTATGTACAACGAAGTGTTTTGGATAAAAAAATTCTTTTACGTCTAAAAATGGGTTATTCTTTAAACCAGTTTAGAGTGTATCCAATAGATCAAAAACTTGATTTACAAATTCTAGCGTTAAAATTTGGGGATAACCGAACTCCTATTTTAGATAACAAATCAAATACGCTCCTTTTGAAACTGGAAGCTATTTATCGTTTTGATTTGAGCAACGTTAAAAAATAAATGCAATCTCTGAGACTTCGGTTTACAAAATATGGGTTTGTTTTATTAGGTATGTTTTTTATATGTACCGTTATTTTAGACCGGAACAAACATTATACTGGAAATATGATATTCACTTTAAATCCTTTCTGGAGCGCATTATCAAAAGTAAGAGTTCCGTCTATGGCCTTTACACGCGTTTCTACATTTAGGAGTCCATTTTTTAAATTTATTTTTTCCTGTGAAACCCCGATGCCGTTATCCGTGTATTCTATCTGAATTTTTTTATCGATATTTTTAAAAGTAATTACCACCAAACTACATTGACTATGCTTTTTCATATTGACTAACAATTCCTGAAGAGTGCGATATATTGTAATTTTTTTATTGGTTTCCAAAGCTGTATTTTGCAATACATCCAGACCATTCAGCAATATATTGACAGTATCATTACTGTAATTTGACATCATTGCTTTCAGATTGGGAACAAAATTAGGTCCAATATCAATAGAACTATTTTCTCTGGAAATATTTCGAGTTCTGGAATAAATGCTATCCAAATCATTGAGTAAGGTTTCTTTATTGTTTTCTGTAGATAAATCTTGCGTTTCCGCAAACGTCATTGTTTGGTATAGATCATTTGCCAATTCATCATGCAGTTTTTTGGAAATGCGTGTTTCAGTGTTGTACGATATTCTGATTTTTTCTCTTTTGCTTTTAGTTCTCAAAAAATTAATGATAAAAACAGAAAGGAAAACCACCAGCAATACTACAAAATACAAGAGCAGTGTACTATTTTTTTGTCGTTCTAATTGTAATGTGGTTTGTGCTTTTTGGGCAGATAACTTTAGATTATCCGCTCTGTTTTGGTCGCTGTCATATTTGATTTTAGCAAATTGATTTTTAGCATTGTTTCGGACTTTAACAATGCTGTCATTTAACTGTATATACGCTAACGCATACTTGTTATTCCCCCGATCAAAATTATTTTTAACCAAAAAAGATAATGATTCCAGTCTCTCATCAACACTTCCAATAGCCATTGAAGTTTGATACGCTCCCAATACATATTCATTCGCCTTTTTAGAATCTTTATTTAAAAAATATTCTGAAAGATGCAAATAGCTTCCAAGAATCCCATAGGTGTCATTACTCTTCTTCCTCATAGATAGCGCTTCGTTCATTAACCGCAATCCTTCTTGATCACGACTAACCTTAAAATAGGAATAACCAAGATTGTCTAAAACTCTCGCTTTGGTTACATTTACTGTATCTAAAACTTTAGACTTTATTACTGCTTCCAATATTTTAATGGATGTATTGAATTCCCTTTTCTCAATATTAACGGATGCTATGTTATTTTCAATGGAAATTTTAGGCAAAGTATCCTTGGTAATACTTTTAGCTTTTTCATAATAGTATAAGGCATCATCATAATTATAAAGTTCTTTTGAAGAAATCCCTAATTGATTATATGCGGCTGATTGATAGAGTAGATTGCCTTGTGTGTACGGTAGGGCTTCAACCAGATTTTTTTCACTACCGGAATAATCACCATAAATTTGCTGAATAATAGCCATTTGAAGTAAATTATAAGCAATTTTCAAACTATCATTTTCTACCTCATATAATAACTTGGAACGGTTATAAAAATAAAAAGCACTATCAAACTTTTGATTTGCATAATTTGCCATACCTAAGTCCAATAATCTTCTCGCCTGTAAACTATTTTGTGAAAGCGTGTCTTCAGCCTTAGACTGTGCAGTAGTCTTGACTTTTTCTTTGCAGGAATAGAGAATAAATAGTAGTAAAAAAAGAAAAATCGGGGAACGATACATGACAGCAAGTTTCCCCGAAATTAGTAATTTATACTTTACAAATTTAAAATTATTTATTGATTAATTTTTTTTGGGCGAGGGTGGAACTACAATTGGGTCATCACCAGGCCCTTCTGTCAAATAATAATTTGGCAAAGCAGAAATACTATCCCCTTCTTTTGAAAACAACATCTTATGCTGTTTTGGCACAAGTACTACTTTTTGGTTTTTACTGCTATTTTCTAGTTCTTCAACATCTACTGAACAAGAAGTAAAAACACAACCAAATAGAGCAAATACAGTAATAGTAATAATAAATTTTTTCATTTTTCTTTTAGAATAAAAATTAGACATGAGTATGGCTGTTCGAATTATAATTTCGAATATCATAAAGGCCATTCCATTGTATTTTGGTTCGGGAAGTGAAGTGAGCAGAGACAGTGCGGTATGAATTTTACTTCCCAGAAAATTATTCCGAACTGTTTTTGCATCACTGTAATAAGAACTAGTTTTGTACATTTGCCCCTAGTGCATCTCAAGGCAGTAACTAATTATGAAGCAAAGAAATATAGTTTTTGAGAGGGTGTTTATATGAAATTCCTAAGATTCCTATAGATTCCTATAGTTCCCAAAAAGTCCCTTTAATTCCGATCAATTCTGATTTTGGCTTATGAAAAAAAATACTTTAGAGGATTATAAAGAGGCTATTAAAGCCAAATATGAAGAGGAGAAATCAGGAGGTTATGCTAGTTTTTTAATTAATCCGTCGCGTGCTAAACTCAGAGACTTGTGTAGTATTCTTTTTACCGAAAGTAGCACCTCAGATGATTTGAGAATCTTTCGTAATTTTTTTGGATTTGATTTTAAAGAAGGTAATAGCACCGAAATAAAAAAGCAAACGGATAAGTTTCGACCTTTAGAAACTTTCTTTAAAGGAGAGACCGATTTAACGGATATATCTGGGATAGATTTAGCTGCAATTTTGGTACGCTTTAATAAAAGACCGATACACCGATTTTTGAAGCTAATGAATAACACTGCCGTTCAGGAAGAGAAAACTACCTATTCTATTGTAGATAAAAATGTAAATTTCACGTTTGAAGAAGAGGAAAAAAAACGGACGGTGGTTATGATTGAGGATAATCCGACAAAAAAAACGTTTATTCCGAGATTAACATTACAGCAGTTACAGCACAAGACAATTTCAGTGCAACAATTTTTTAAAACACTATTACTATTGATGGTTTCCCTAGCTTCATTTTATGGAATTAAGGAGTTGTTCTTTCCTGCAAAGGAATGTATGCAGTGGTATAGCGACCATTATGAGCTTGTGGATTGCAGCAGTTCCGTCCAAGGAATTAGCTCAAGAAATGAAATTAAACCTATTGTCAAGGAAGAATTACAATTGAAAAAAATAAAGGTTACCCAACAAACACCCTTTTTTCAAAAAAACAAAGCGATCGTTTGGTATTGTAAAAAAAACGATACGATAGAATATTTCACCGCTTCGGGTTTTCATCCTGAAAATGGAAAACCATTAAAACCTATTTCACAATATATTATTGATAAATATATCAAGGTTGATTTTTAAACACATTTAGCTGACATATGTTTTTAAGTACTGACTAAAAATTAATGTGGTATTTAATGAAGATTAATATTCCTTTGGCACAGATTTCGCAGATTAGCCTAGCGCAATTCATCTTGTAGGTTTAATTTTTTTTTATGCTTCCAATCTTTGGCAAAAACTCTCTTTAATAATTGCGACACTAGATCTTTCATACTAATAAAACTAAACCACGATGACTTAAGTCCGTAGAATGGGTTTGCGCACTTAAAGTCTGCACGGTTGCAATTCTAATTATCTGCGACGTGATTCACAAATTAGCACAGATTTAATAGTGGAAGTTCGTGAAATTCGTGTCCTTTTTTTTACATGATAAAAGCCTGCTACACTACAGCAAATAGTAGGCGCTATTGTTTGGACCAATAAACCGAGACAATAATGGCAATAAACCGGATTTGTGAATCACTCAGATACAATGCCGAACTCCATAAATCTTACTCACTCTTGGCTTATTATACTTTATGGGTAGATATGGTAGAAATCCGTTAACAACTATTTATGGCTAAAAACTAACAACGAATTTTATTCTTGCGTAGCTTTGTATAATCGAATGATCACAATAATGCCGCATTTTTATTGAGAGCTAGCGTACCTATCAAAGAAATAGTAGTACTTGTTTGCTAAACCGGGCTACATCTTCGGGTCGGTTTTTCTGCTCCAATATTATCTTTGCGACAAGCATCACCTAAACTAAATTTAATGGAATCTGATACTTTTATTTTCTGCCTCGAAGCAGTTTCCGATGCAGAAACTACTACGACAACTGAAGTGGTCAAAAACTTAGAGCAACTAGCCTTTGAACGAGGCATTACCAGTATTTATAAAACCTGTGACACTATCGAAGGTTTAGAAGAAAGTTTAAATGCGCTACTCTACGACGACCATAACTTTAAAAATTATGAAATAATCTACTTAGTCATGCAAGGCGAAGGAAACTCAATATGCCTTAATGAATATTACTATAGTTTAGAAGAAGTAGCGGAACTCTTTGAAGGGAAAATGAAAGGGAAAATAGTGCATTTTGCAAATGCAAAAGTTTTAGACTTGAACGCCGAAGAAGCACAATATTTTTTAGATATTACGGGAGCACGCGCGATTTCAGGTTACGGAACGACTTTCAACACAGTAACCAGCAGTGCATTAGATAAAGCTTTTTTTGGCTTATTTGAAGAAGAAGATGACATCATCGAAATCGTAGAAGAATTACATCAAAAACAGTATGCCCTGTGCAAGTTACTTGATTTCCGATTGTATTATTAAAGGAAAAACCACCGCTACTTTACGTTAAAATTAATAGCATTTGATAGAAATCCAACGTAATAGTATATATTGTATTGCTCCTAAATGCTATCAAAATGAAAGATCTAAAAAAATATAGTAATAAAACAAAAGCCGCTTTTGTTTTACTCGTTATTATGTTTATAATCCTGCTCAGCAATTTTAATACCCTGCAAAATTCAAAAAAAACAAATGAAGATATCAACACCATTTATAAAGATCGATTAGTTGTAGCTCGGTATATCTTTCAGTATGCTAATACACTTTATTTCATCAAAATAAATGCAGCAGAAAAGAACATAACTGATTTTCAAAAAAGGGAAGAAATTTTAGCAGTTATAAAAAAGATTCAAAACATAGACAAATTATACCTTGAAACTGTTTTGACTCCAAAAGAGAAAACATATTTCATGACCTTTGTCTCTTCTTGTTCTGCTATAAATTCAGCAACGCAAAACCAAAATTGGAATCAAGTACGTTACAACAGCAATCAAGCTTTACAAACGCTGGAACAATTATCCAAAATACAAAGTACAGAAGGCAGGTCAAAATTGACACACTCCACTGCTCTACATAACGATAACAACAGTATGGGCCAACTTCAGATTGCTTTACTCGTTATTTTAGGCGGCATTACATTGTACTTATTACTGTCCAAGAAAAATAAAATAAACATCAAAATCCCTGAATCACATAGTCTGAATTAATTACTCCCTAAGATTTAAAGTCAGTTTCAAAAAAATTGTCAGCTTCGAAATGGATTTTTTTTAAATTAAAAAAACCGCTCTACTGGAAACGGATTTAGAAAACTTGAGTTTTTTTATTTAGCATAAAGGAATTTATTTTGAAAAACCGTTCAATTGCTTTGTTATGATGCATTATAATTTAATAATTACTAAACTATTTAGTTGTAATTATAATTACGCCATTAGGTGCTTGAGCACCATAAATTGATGCCGCATCCTCTTTTAAAACGCTCACATTTCTGACATTGTAAGGAAAAAGAATCCACGAATACTTTAGCATTGGAAATAGGTTTATTGCTGTAATTCATAACTTTCCCTGTTAACTTATTTTGCGCACTACTAAAATCTACAAATAGTAATATAATAAACATTAACGATTTAGAAATCTTCTTAATGGTTTTTTAAAAAATTTATTAAATGTACGGAAATATTACTCTGAAAGGATTTTCTGTGGAAAACAGCAGTCGTATAATTTACTGGAATAACGATTTTTTGAACGAATGACAATTAAATCGCTATACCTCTAAAATTTAAGTAAGTATTAATTAGATTTTTTAAAATATATTTGAATTAATATTTACATTTGGATTAATATCCAAAGAAAAAAAACAATTAAATAATATAAAATGAAAAAAATAGTAACATTTGTAGCAATAGCATTCCTTACCATAAGCGTTAATGCACAGGAAGTAAAAGCTGTCGCTAAAGAAAAAGCAAAAAAAGAATCTTGTTGTGCAAAAAAAGACGCTAAGTCAAAAGGAATGACTGCAGCTGAAGTTGAAAAATGCAAAACAAAATGTAAAGCTGAAGGAAAAAAATGTGATGCCTCTATGGCTAAAACAAGTGGTAAAAAATGCTAATCTAAAAAGATTCTTATTATACTCAACAGAAAACGCCTCTAAAATTCAGAGGCGTTTTCTGTTTATTTAAATTGTCAGTTAACTGATCTTTATTTGATTCGTACACTCCATTCAAAATCCATTTCGGAGACTTGTATTCCCTTTTCATCTGTTCCTATGGATTTCATCCAAAAGGTTTGCCCTTCTCCGGTGGCAATAGTTTCTTGAATCGCTTTTTCAATTATATGGCCGTCATTGCAGGTAAAAGTGATTCTTCCTGTCGCTTTCTTGGTAAAATTTCCTTTATTATTGGCTACCAACATCGAGATTTTCCTGCCACTTTTTGCAATTTGAAACATCACCAAAGCTCCCGTAGAAAGCTCAGCTGCCATGGCTTGTACTGCAAAATACATGGAGTTAAATGGATTTTGGTTGATCCAACGGTGTTTCACAGAAACTACACATTGGTTCTCATCTATTGTTTTTACGCGTACCCCACATATAAATGCAGATGGTAATTTGAACAATAAAAATTTATTAAGTTTTGATGCTGTAAGTTTCATTTTTACTAGGTTTTTTGCTAAAATACAAAAAAATAGTATGCATACATATAAAATTAATTTGTTAATTTTATGTTAATATTTGGTACTATGCGAAACAAGATACTGTCTTTTAGACATATATTTGTATAAGAAATTACTAGGTAGCCTATTTAGTAACTATTCTGAAAAGTTTTAATCATCATCAAAATCAAAAAAAATGGAAACAACTACTGAAAAAAATATTGCAACATTTACACATTTGAGTTCCTTAACTCAATACTTCATTCCTTTTGGAAATTATATTTTCCCAATAGTGCTTTGGAGTACTAAAAAAGAGGAATCTGAATTTGTGGATCACCACGGAAAACAAGTCCTGAATTTTCAATTAAGTTTGCTTTTATATTCTTTACTGCTGATTATGATTGCCATTCCTTCGTTTCTTATTTCAGTATTTAGAGACACTTCGCTTGAAACATTAGTACATCATCATGACATTACGCTTTCAAATTTCAACTTTGAAAATAATATTGGAATGTTAACAGTTGGATTAATTTGTGTTTTGCTTTTTGGACTTTTGAAAGTGGCTGAATTCTTTTTGATTATTTACGCTTCAATCAAAACATCAAATGGAGAAAGATATAAATATCCAATAACGATTCCGTTCATTAAATAAGGAAGCAATAAGGTTAAAAAAAATAGACGTAATAGGTAAAGCGAACGAACTAGCCCTGACTGAAACGACATCCTTTACTTGCTTTCTTTAAGCAAGTAAAGATAAAGTGGAAAGCAGGAATAAGCTTCAAAAAATAAAAAGAGTATCAGGCAATACGAGATTGCTTCGTTTCTCGCAATGACAAATCATCAATCAAAAAATGAACTGTTTAATCAACACAAAATCAAAAAAAAGAAATTATGAACATTGAAAACACAAAAGCCCAGATGCGAAAAGGTGTTCTCGAGTTTTGCATCCTATCTGTTTTAAAAGAAAAAGATGCCTACACATCGGAAATACTGGACACTTTGAAAAACGCAAAATTATTAGTCGTAGAGGGAACCATTTATCCGCTGTTAACGCGACTAAAAAACGACGGATTACTCAACTACCGTTGGGAAGAATCCACGTCAGGACCGCCAAGAAAATATTACGGTCTGACCGAAATTGGACAAACTTTTTTAAACGAATTGAATGGTACCTGGACTGAATTATCCGATGCCGTAAACCTAATAACCAACCAAAAACAATAGTCATGAACAAAACTGTAAATATAAACCTAGGCGGAATGTTCTTTCACATAGATGAAGATGCATACCAAAAAATGACACGCTATTTTGACGCGATAAAACGTTCTTTATCCAATTCATCAGGACATGATGAGATCATCAAAGATATTGAAATGCGTGTTTCGGAATTATTAAACGAAAAACAAAAATCAGACAAATATGTTATTAGTTTGAAAGATGTAGACGAAGTGATTGCCGTGATGGGACAACCGGAAGATTACATCATTGAAGATGAATTGAAAGGAGCAAATACCTACAACAGCAGCACAACCAGAAGAACAAAAAAACTATACCGTGACCGAGAAAAAGGTATGATTGGTGGTGTTTCGGCTGGATTAGGACATTACTTTGGGATTGATGCCGTGTGGATCAGAATCGTACTTATCCTATTGGTTTTTGCTGGATTTGGAACTGGAATCGTAGCCTATATCATTCTTTGGATTGTGACTCCGGAAGCAATCACAACAACTGAAAAACTGGAAATGACTGGGGAACCGGTTACGATTTCAAACATTGAAAAAAAAGTTAGAGAAGAGTTTGAAAATGTTTCTGACAAGATAAAAAATGCAGATTATGATAAATACGGTAACCAAATAAAAACAGGTGCCGGTAAAATAGGAAATTCTTTTGGTGATTTTATCATGACTATTTTCAAGATTTTCGCTAAATTCTTAGGAGTAATTTTAATCATTTCCGGAATAACAGTCCTATTTTTTCTATTAATTGGTATTTTTACCTTAGGTTCCGGAGCATTCATTGATTTCCCTTGGCAAGGTTTTATTGAAGCAGGCAATTTTACAGATTATCCTGTGTGGGCTTTTGGACTTTTGATGTTCTTTGCTGTTGGAATTCCTTTCTTTTTCCTGACCTTACTGGGTTTCAAATTACTAGCGCCAAACATGAAATCTATTGGGAACATTGCAAAATACACGTTGCTTGCACTTTGGTTAATTGCAGTTTCATTAGCGATATCAATTGGAATAAAACAAGCCAGCGCATTTGCAGTTGATGGACGAGTAGTTAAGAAAGAAACAATCAATTTGAATCCTAATGATACGCTTTTCATCAAATTCAAACACAATGATTATTTTGCTAAAAATGTGGAAGACCGCAATGATTTCATGGTAACGCAAGATTCTACTGGAACTGATATCATTTATTCAAATGAAGTTAGTTTTAAAATCGAAAAAACAGATGAAAAACTACCTTACCTTCAAATTGAAAAAGAAGCGAGCGGAAAATCATTATCAGAAGCAAAAAACAGAGCCGAACAAATTAAATACAGTTACAAAATAATTGGCAACCAATTGATTTTAGACAACTATTTACTAACGGAATTAAAAAACAAATACAGAGACCAAGAGATTGAAATAACGTTATTTGTACCAGAAGGACTATTGTTAAAAGTTGATTCTAGTGTTCAAAATTACGATAGATCAGACGACGAATATTTTAATTTACATTACAGTTCAGACAATTACATTTACAAAGTAGAAAATTCTCAAATAAAATGTTTAAATTGTCCCGCAGATGAAAACGAGTATAATGATGTGGATACTGATACTGAAAATGACAGTATCGAAACGTCAGTTACCATTAATGAAGACGGAGTTTCCGTAACGAATGACACTTTGATTAATTCAAAAAAGAATCTTAAAGAATTAAAAATAAATAAAGACGGTATCATCATTAAAACCAACTAATCATGTTAAAAGTCATCACATTAATTACCAAATTCATTCTGGTTGCCTTAACAGCTTTGTTATTCGCTTCATGCAACCACTCCATTAATTTGAATTCAATAGAAGGAAGCGGAAATGTCACCACCGAGAAAAGAAATGTTGAAGATGATTTCAAAAGCATAGAAGTCAACAATTCCATTGACCTTGTCATAGAACAATCAGACAAAATGGAAATAGTGGTTGAAGCTGATGATAATTTACAAAAACACATTACTACTAAAGTAGAAAATGGGACACTTGTTATTTCATTTGATAAAAATTCTTTTTCCAATGCTGGATCTAAAAAAGTAACCGTAAAAATGCCTATAATTGATGAATTAGAAGCTACGAGCAGTGCCACAATAACGAGCAAGAATACACTGAAAGGCGAAAATATCCGTTTGAATACTTCGAGTGGAGCAAGTATTGATTTAAGCATCGAATCAGATAACATTACTTGCGATACCAGTAGCGGAAGTACTATCACGATAAATGGAAAAGCGCTTGAGATGAAAACCACCGCATCAAGTGGCAGCGAAATTAATGCTGATAAATTATTAGCCAATGAGGTAACTGCCGATGTATCCAGTGGAGCTTCCATAAGTGTACATCCCATTGTAAAATTAGTTGCACAAGCATCTAGCGGAGGAAATATCTCTTACGCTGTACAACCAAAATCGATTCAAAAAGAAACCAGTTCTGGGGGCAGCATAAGCCGACAATAGTAAATACTTCAAGTAAATATAATAGAAATCATCCATCACAAGTGGATGATTTTTTTTTATATTTGTGTAGACTCAAACCAACTTAACATGAAAAAATACACACTTATACTCCTGCTCCTTTTATCAACCACATTGACATTGGCACAGAAAAAGGAAAAGATCAAAGGTTCAAAAACGGTCACGATTGAGCAACGGGAAGTAGGAAATTTTGAATCACTCACAGTTGAAGACAATCTCGAAGTATATTTAGAAAGAGGCGAAAAAACGGAACTAAAAATAGAGGCCGATGACAACCTCCATGATATTATTTCTTTGGATTTAAGTGATAATACCTTGCGCGTTTATACTACAAAGCAAGCCATCAATTATAAAAAAATCATTGTCAGAGTTACGTATACCAAAGATTTGAATCTCATTACCTCAAAAGATGAATCGACCGTTAATGCAATACAAGAACTTTTACTGAACACCATTACACTAAAAGCTCATGATGCTTCCAATTTATTTTTGAATGTAAACACCAAAGATTTCTTACTTCAGGCAGACGATAAATCAAAAACAGAACTCAATTTAAAATCCGAAAATGCGACCATTGAATTAAGCAAAAATTCATCTTTGAAAGCCTTAGTTAACGCTACTGATTTGAAAGTAGATATGTACCAAAAAGCAGATGCTACAGTAGAAGGAAGTGCTATAAATTCGATGATACGATTGGACAATAACGCCTCATTTACCGGAAACAAGTTTACCACAAAAAATGCGGATATCACTACTGAAAGTTATTCTAGCTGCAGTTTATTTACGGAAACATCCGTGATTATTGATGCTGCTAATAAATCCGAAATCCAATTGGTGGGTTCCCCAAAAATTGAAATACGAAAATTTGCTGATGAAGCAAAATTGATTAAAAAGTTGAAATAATCTTTCTCCAACCTTTTCCAAAGGAGAAGGAGAAAAACTAGATTGATGTTATATATTCTAACAACAAAAAGTCCCACTTGCTATGGCAAATGGGACTTTTTAAATATTAATTTTTCCAGCTATTATTATTCTTTAGAAGCTAAATATCTTTCAGCATCAAGAGCCGCCATACATCCTGTTCCAGCTGCAGTAATCGCTTGACGATATACATGATCCGCAGCATCACCCGCTACAAAAACGCCTTCAACATTTGTTTTTGAAGTTCCTGGAGTATTGATAATATATCCGGTTTCATCTAATGTGATAAAATCCTTGAAAATATCAGTATTTGGTTTGTGACCAATCGCTACGAAGAAACCGGTTGCAGGAATATCAAAAACCTCGTTAGTTGTTTTATTTAAAGCCTTAACACCAGTAACTACTTGCTCATCTCCTAGTACTTCAACAGTATCGTGATTCATTAGTATAGTAATGTTCTCCGTTTTACGAACGCGCTCTTCCATGATTTTAGAAGCTCTGAATTTTTCGCTGCGCACTAACATCGTTACTTTTTTACAAAGTTTAGACAAATAGTGTGCCTCTTCACAAGCTGAATCCCCCGCTCCCACTATTACTACTTCTTGATTTCTATAGAAAAAACCGTCACAGACAGCACATGCCGAAACTCCGCCACCCATTTTCAAATAGTGTTGTTCAGATGGCATCCCTAAATATTTAGCCGATGCTCCTGTAGAAATAATCACTGTTTCACAATGCAATTCTATCGTATCATTAATCCAAACTTTATGAATATCGCCTGAGAAATCCACTCTTGTAGCCCAACCATCGCGCACATCAGTACCAAAACGTTGCGCTTGTGCTTGTAACCCAACCATCATTTCTGGACCTGTAATTCCTTCAGGGTTTCCAGGCCAGTTTTCTACTTCATTTGTTGTTGTTAGCTGTCCACCAGGCTGCATTCCTTGGTACAAAACAGGATTCATGTTTGCTCTGGCAGCATAAATTGCGGCAGTATAACCTGCTGGACCAGAACCTATAATAAGACATTTAATTTTTTCGATTGTAGCTGACATATTGGTGTTTCTTTTGAATTTAACAGTGCAAAAATAGGATATTATTGCTGTAATACTGAACAAGAAGTATCAGTTTTAATTATTCTGGAATAAAAAAATCCCTTCTGTGAGAACAGAAAGGATCAATTTGTCGGGGTGGCAGGATTCGAACCTGCGGCCTCCTGCTCCCAAAGCAGGCGCGATAACCGAGCTACGCTACACCCCGAAAGCGGGTGCAAATATAGAACTATTTTCGGCTTATGCAAAACTATTTAAGAAATAAGAAATAAATTTATTTGTGTAATAAAATGATTGCATAAAAATCATTTCCTATGACCTGGATAAAAGTGAAAAGCTACGCAGAATTCCTCCCATTTCTCTGTAATAATCTGAGCTAAAATAACTAGTTTCTTTTGAATAGCCTTAAAAGATAAACTATAGCTAATGAGCAAACTAGCGGGATCATAACACACAGCTAAAATTGCTTCATAAAATCTAAAACGCTCTAAAATAAGAATCTGTCAAAAGGCAAGGAATCAAGCTTTAACGAATGTTAACAAAATAGATTTTCAAAAACCATAAATAATTGTATTTTTACGGTTCAAAATTTAGAAAAATAAATGGGCAAAATCATCGCGATTGCTAATCAAAAAGGAGGAGTTGGAAAGACTACAACATCAGTTAATCTTGCTGCTTCATTAGGAGTTTTAGAAAAGAAAGTATTACTTATAGATGCTGATCCACAAGCAAATGCGTCATCAGGCTTAGGAATTGACGTTGAATCTGTCGAAATAGGAACCTACCAAATCCTTGAGCATAGTCATACGCCACAAGAGGCCATCATAAAATGTTCTGCACCAAATGTTGATGTTATTCCATCGCATATTGATCTTGTTGCTATTGAAATCGAATTAGTCGACAAAGAAAACAGGGAATATATGCTTAAAAAAGCATTGGAAAGTATCAAAGATGACTACGATTACATCATTATTGATTGTGCACCATCTTTGGGTTTACTTACGCTAAATGCTTTAACTGCTTCCGATTCAGTGATTATTCCTATTCAATGCGAATATTTTGCACTGGAAGGTTTAGGAAAATTATTGAATACCATAAAAAGTATCCAAAAAATTCATAATCCGGATTTAGACATTGAAGGATTATTATTAACCATGTTTGACTCCCGTTTGCGTTTATCAAATCAAGTGGTTGAAGAAGTTCAGAAACATTTTAACGACATGGTTTTTGATACTATTATTCAGAGAAATGTAAAATTAAGTGAAGCACCTAGTTTTGGCGAAAGCATAATAAACTATGACGCAACAAGTAAAGGCGCTATCAATTATCTACATCTTGCTCAAGAAATTATAAAGAAAAATAGCTAAACTAGTTATGGCACAAGCAATAAAAAAACAAGCCTTAGGAAGAGGATTATCGGCATTATTAAAAGATCCGGAAAACGACATCAAATCAGTCAATGATAAAAATGCAGATAAAGTTGTAGGAAATATTATTGAGTTAGAAATTGAGGCGATTGAAATAAATCCGTTTCAGCCGAGAAGTAATTTCAATGAGGAATCATTACGAGAATTAGCTACTTCTATCAAAGAATTAGGCGTGATTCAACCCATTACCGTTCGTAAACTGGACTTCAATAAGTACCAATTGATTTCAGGGGAACGTCGTCTTCGTGCGTCGACTCTTGTAGGATTGACAACTGTTCCTGCTTACATTCGTATCGCAAACGACAATGAATCACTGGTTATGGCCTTGGTTGAAAACATCCAGCGTCATGATTTAGATCCTATTGAAATTGCGCTTTCGTACCAACGATTGATTGACGAAATTCAGCTAACTCAGGAACAAATGAGCGATCGCGTGGGTAAGAAACGCTCTACGATTGCTAATTATTTAAGACTTTTGAAACTAGATCCGATAATCCAAACTGGAATTCGTGATGGTTTCATCAGCATGGGTCATGGTCGTGCAATCATCAACATCGAAGATCAAGACATTCAAACTGATATTTACCAAAAAATTGTCAGCCAAAATCTGTCGGTTCGTGATACCGAAGCTTTGGTAAAAAAATATCAGGAAAGTTTAAAACCTAAACCTGCCGGGAATCCAAAAACAGCCTCATTTGAAATCGCTGAAGCTCAAAAAAGTACTTTTACAAATTATTTTGGTACCAAAGTAGAAGTAAAAGTAGCAGGAAACGGTAAAGGAAAAATCACAATTCCATTTCATTCTGAAGAAGACTTCAACAGAATTATTAAACTAATAAACGAATAGTGAATAAAATCATTATCATCGCTCTATTCCTTTTTCTTGTAGGAAACACTGCTGTTTTTTCACAAACGAAAACAGAAGCGGTGTTGGTTGCCAAAGACACTTTAAAATCAAATGACATTGATCCGTTGACTCCTGCAAAAGCGGCTTTTTTTTCAGCTGTTTTACCGGGTTTGGGCCAAGCCTACAATAAAAAATACTGGAAAATACCACTTGTATACGGAGCTTTGGGAACGAGTATTTATTTTTATGTTGACAATAATAAAAAATACCATCAATACAGAGACGCTTACAAAAGCAGACTAGAAGGTTATGTTACAGACGATTTAGCTTTTCTGGACAACAATCGATTAATTGCCGGACAGAAATTTTACCAACGTAACCGCGATTTATCTGCTTTGGTTACGCTGGCTTTTTATGCGCTAAATATTATTGATGCTAATGTTGATGCCGCTTTAATCCAATTTAATGTTGATGAAAACTTGTCGGTAAGACCCGTTCTTTATCCTAATGATGTAACATTAAAGACAAATGTAGGACTAACTTTTAATTACAGTTTTTAGAACCCCATAATTAGTTTAAAAACGGAATTAAACAACAAGAACAACTCGTCATGTCATTACTTAATAAAATCGGGAAGAAATATTTTTTTATAGGAACTACACTTTTATTAATAATCACTTTAATAAATTATTCTGAAAATAAGACATTCGATCCCATCCGAATGAATCCCTTCTTTTCCGGATTTATTGCCGGAGTTTTATTAGCACTATTAGCTGCAGGACTATTAAATTATTCAAAATTTAAAAAATAAACAAATGAAAATTGCACTTTTAGGATACGGAAAAATGGGCCAGGTAATTGAAAGAATTGCACTGGAAAGAGGCCATGAAATCGTTTTGAAAAAAGATGAAAACAACACTTTTGATGGCCTTTCAAATGCTGATGTGGCAATTGATTTTAGTGTTCCAACAGCAGCTGTCAGTAATATTTCAAATTGTTTCCAAGCGAACGTTCCCGTAATTTCCGGAACAACAGGATGGCTGGAGAATTATGATGAAGTAGCAGCACTTTGCCATGAAAAAAAGGGAGCATTTATCTCGAGTTCTAACTTTAGTTTAGGTGTTAATATATTTTTTGAAGTAAACGAATATTTGGCTAAAATCATGTCAAAATTCGATAGTTATAACGTTTCAATGGAAGAAATCCATCACACACAGAAACTGGATGCACCAAGCGGTACAGCAATTTCTCTGGCAAAAGGTATCATTGAAAATAGCTCGTATAACAATTGGACCTTAGAAAAACCTGAAGCTGACCAAACGAGCGATAGCGAACTGGCGAAGCAAATTCATATCGAAGCAAAGCGAATTGGTACAATTCCGGGAACACACACTGTAACATATAATTCCTCCGTAGACGCAATCGAAATTAAACATACCGCACACAATCGCGAAGGATTTGCACTTGGTGCTGTAATAGCAGCAGAATGGATTGTGGGAAAACAAGGTATTTTCACCATGAAAGATGTTTTAGAATTAAAATAAAATTATTCGCCTGTTTAAGAAAATTGCTAACGAAACAACCTTAAACTTTAAACTTTAAACTTTAAATAAAAAACTATGTCAGTATATCAATGGTTTGTATTTTTTCTGCTTGTACAAATAGTTCACTTTTTAGGAACCTGGAAATTATATGAAGCTGCCGGAAGAAAAAAATGGGAAGCTGCAGTACCCGTTTACAATGCAATTGTTTTAATGAAAATCATAGGCCGTCCTAGTTGGTGGACTATCTTGCTATTTATGCCAATTATCAATTTGATCATTTTTCCGGTTGTTTGGGTAGAAACGCTAAGAAGCTTTGGAAAAAGATCCGGATTAGATACTTTTTTGGTATTAATAACCTTGGGATTGTACCTGTATTATATCAATTACACACAAAAATTAAATTACATTTCGGATAGAAGTTTAAATCCGCAAAACAAAGCTGCTGACACCGTTAGTTCTTTACTTTTTGCTATTGTTGTAGCTACAATCGTGCACACTTATTTTATTCAACCATACACGATTCCAACTTCATCATTGGAAAAATCATTATTAGTAGGTGACTTTTTATTTGTAAGCAAAATGAATTATGGCGCAAGAGTTCCCATGACAACTGTAGCTTTGCCAATGGTTCACGATTCTATTCCTTTGACAAAAAGTAAATCATACCTGACTTGGCCTCAATTGCCTTACATGAGAATGCCTGGAATTCAAAATATTGACCGTACAGATATCGTCGTTTTTAACTGGCCGGTCGATACTGTTTATAGATTTTTTGACACTTCAAAAAGACGTGCTTACAAACCCGTTGACAAGAAATCAAACTATGTAAAAAGATGTGTGGGAATTCCGGGTGATAATTTATCCTTAAAAGATGGTATCGTATACATTGATGGTAAAATATTGCAATTACCTGAACGAGCGAAACCACAATTCTCTTATAAAGTGGCTTTGGATGGAAAAACACCAATCGATTTTGAATCTTTATTTAAAGATTTAGACGTGACGGATCCTGCTGGTTTTATGGATCAGACAAAAAGAGATACACTTTTCATGAGCGCCTTAACAGAAGTCGGAGCGGAACGATTAAAAAACACACCCGGAATTACGGCTGTCATCAGACAAATTTCCCGAGAAAATGACAATGGTGTTTTCCCACATATCAACAAATGGAATCGTGATAATTACGGTCCCGTTTACATTCCGGAAAATGGAAAAACAGTTGCATTAACTACCGAAACCTTGCCTTTTTATAAAGCCATTATTACCGATTATGAGAATAATGATTTAAAAGCAAACGGTTCCGAAATTAGAATAAACGGCGAAATTGCTACTACTTATACATTCAAGCAAAATTATTACTTTATGATGGGTGACAACCGTCACAACTCAGAAGACAGTCGCTATTGGGGATTTGTTCCTGAAAATCATATCGTAGGAAAACCTATTTTTATCTGGTTGAGTATCGATCCAAACGGCAAAGGAATAAACAAAATTCGTTGGAACAGAGTTTTCACAACCGTTAATGGTGAAGGTCAACCTCAGTCTTATTTTAAATTATTCCTTCTTGGATTAGTACTTTTCTTTGTAGGAGAATATTTTTGGAAAAAAAGAAAAGCGAGTAAAGTTTAAATAAAAAAAGTTTAAATAAAAAAAGTTTAAATAAAAAAAGTTTAAAGTTTAAGGTTTAAAGTCAGACGACTGCCTTGAACTTTAAACTTTAAAATAACAAATTATCATATGGAAATTCTCCTCCATCCCACCTATTTCCCATCAATCAGCCATTTTGTGGCTATGGCTCAATCAGAAAATATTACATTTGAAATAGAAGATAATTTCCAGAAACAGACGAACCGCAATCGTACATATATATACAGTCCAAACGGAATTCAGTTATTGAATATTCCTGTAAAACATTCGAAAGAAAGCCATCAAAAAACGAAAGATATTAGAATAGAAAGTGATTTTGACTGGCAAAAACAACATTTCAAATCATTAGAAGCAGCTTATAGAAATTCGCCTTTTTTCGAATTTTTTGAAGATGATATCCGACCTCTTTTTGAAAAAAAATATGACTTTTTGTTGGATCTAAATTTTGAAGCGTTGGCTATTTTGTCCAAATGCCTTCGCATGAAAATTACCTTTAAAACTACAACTGAATATTTTCATGATGCAGACACAGCTGTAATTACAAATTTCAGAGCTTTGGTAAACGGAAAAAAAGACCTTTCGACATTTGAAAATTACACACAAGTTTTTGATGACAAATATGGATTTATCAACAACCTTAGTGTATTGGATTTACTTTTCAATGAGGGGAAATATGCTGCTGAATATTTAAAAAACCAAAAACTAATTATCAAATAGTTTTTTTAAAGTCGGTTCTTACTCTAACGATAATCTTGCCATTATAGGAAAATGATCTGAGTTTACAAAACTTGGAAAATGCTCAAAACTCTTCACCTTCATTTTTTCATCGGCAAAAATGTAATCTATACGCGCTGGATAATACCTGAACTTATAAGTTTCTCCAAAACCAGTTCCCGCTTCTTCGAAACTATCTTTCATCTTACCTTTTATACTTCTATAGACATAAGAAAAAGCACTATTATTCATGTCTCCGCAAATAATAGTTGGGTAAATGCATTTCATTTTGTGTTCTTTGAACAACTCTGCTTGTTGCTGTTGCTGCTTGAACGCCTTACTTATTCTGATAAAAAGCATCTGAGATTTTTGTTGATTGATAGCATCAATATTCTCATCTATCTCGTTCACATCAGGAGAAATCTTGATAGACTGCAAATGCATATTATAAACTCTGATGATATCTTTCCCTTTTTTGATATCTGCAAAGACCACGTTATTACTGGAATTAGGAAAAATTATATTTCCCTGATCGATAATTGGAAATTTAGAAAAAATGGCCTGACCGGTTTTGATTTGGTTTCCATCAGTAAAAATATACCGATGCGGATACACTTTCAAATCAATATCGGCAGAAGGAGAATACTCTTGCATGCATAAAATATCCGGATTTTTGTCATTGATGAAGGCTAAAATATCCGAAGGAACATCATCTCTGTCAATCCACTTGAATACATTCAACAACCGAACATTATAACTCATGACAGTAAAATCTTTTTCTTCTTTAGAAAATTTAGGAGAAGAAAACTTGTAAAACTTATTTATAAAAGTGATTCCTATCAACAAAACCAAACCCGATACAATCAATTGTTTTTTGAACTGAAATGCCCAATAAATAAAAAACAGCGCATTGAAAACAAAAAAAAGTGGCATAAAAAGTGTCAAAACAGACAAAAGCGGAAATGATTTTGGTGCCAAAAAAGGCAAAACATAAGCAATGAAAGTGACAAGAGTTAAAATAATATTCAAAAAAAACATCCCTTTATTAAACCATGACAAATTTTTCATTTTCTCAATTTTTTATTAGTACAAATAGCTGACAACCGATTTGAAAATTATTTTCCCACTTTGAACAAAAATTCCTTTTCTTCTTTTGTCAAACTATCGTAACCAGACTGACTAATTTTATCTAAAATTTCATCAATTTGTTGTTGTGATTTATCTTTTGTAACTATTTTCGAAACGGTTTTCTCTACTGGCTTGCTATAATTTTTGTGCACTTTTTTGAAAGGTGTCGAAGTATTTTTCTTGAACAAATTGGAAAAAAAAGTAATTACACGAGAAACACCAACACTTAAATCCGTTCCATTTTGTAGCAATTTAATAAAAATAAAACCAAAAAAAGCACCTGAAAGATGAGAAATGTGTCCGCCCATGTTTTCGGAACGCAGCTGCATTAAATCAATAATAATAATTACGGCAGTTACATGCCACAACTTGACATTTCCGATAATCAATAAACGAAGGTCCATCAAAGGATAATAAGTTGTAGTAGCGACTAAAATCGCCATAATTGCCGCAGAAGCCCCTACAATTGGCGCATTAATATTTAAAATATAAAAAACCAAAATATAACATATTCCAGCAAAAATAGCACTCAACATATACAGCCCTACTAATTGCTTCGATGTGAAAAAAGTCATAAATAATCTGCCTGAAAAGTTTAAAACAATCATATTAAAAACGATGTGCATGATGCCGCTGTGAAAAAAAGCATACGAAAGCAACGACCATGGTTTCCAGAGTAACAGCGCCGCATCAGAGGATAAACTCACATAATGAAGATAATCAATATTGACACCCAACAAAGATAAAAGCGCAAAAAATAACCACGGAAAAACAAACAAAGCAGCATTCCAAAAGATTAGCTGAGTCACTATTCCTCCCATCTTATATTGTAATTTCAGGTCGTCAATAATATTCATAATGTAATTGGGATTTAAAAACTGATAGTGAATTCGTACTATTTAAATGAAATTACAATTTTAATTCCAACGGTTTTTATTAAACTGATTTTTCTTCCAGTACCACATAATAATAAAACCAAACAAAGCACCACCAACGTGAGCAAAATGAGCAATTCCGCCGCCTCCAAAAATTGATTTTCCGGAAATACCTAAATACAAATCGACCAAGACTAAACCCGGAACAAAATATTTTGCTTTTATTGGCACCGGAATAAACATCAAAGCCAGTTCAGCATTAGGAAACATAAACGCAAAGGCTACGATTGTTCCATAAATTGCTCCCGATGCACCAACAGCCGTTCCCATATAAGCACTAGTGAAATTTTGAAAATCAGAAACGGATAAGATTTCCTGCCATCTTGTATTTATTTTCCCTTCATTCAATAGCTGTAAAACCTCTTGTTTAGGAAAGCCATTTGCAATAAGTGTGTTCAAACTTTCTTGAAAGTAGTAATAATTTACACCTGTGTGCAACAATGCAGCGCCTAACCCACAGGAAATATAGAAAAACAAAAACTTTTTGCTTCCCCAAATTTGTTCTAAAGCAGATCCAAAAGAATACAAAGCAAACATATTGAAGAATATATGCATAAAACCTCCATGCATGAACATATGCGTCACCGGTTGCCACAACTGGAAACTAGGATTTTCAGGAAAATACAACGCCAATATTTTGTAGGCCGCATCGCCAATTATTAAAGTTCCTACAAAAAACAATACGTTAATAATAATTAATTGTTTTACAGTTTCAGTTACGTTTCTCATATTGCAAATTTTTTATCTAAATCTTCCACACGCATGGTGATGAAAGTGGGTTTATGAAATGGAGAAACATTGGGGTCTTTACAGGCAAAAAGCCCGTTGACCAAGTTTTCCTGTTCTTTTTCTGTGAGGTGTGTTCCAGTTTTCACGGCTAAACTTTTGGCCATTGATTTGGCAATTGTATCGTTCTGACTGAAACTGCTTTCCGGAATTCCGTCCTGCAAATCGCTTAATAATTGTTCTAAAACCAGTGAAACTTCGCTCTCCGTTACGTTAACTGGTATTCCTGAAATAACAATATGATCCGTATTATTTTCTTCAAAAATAAACCCTGTGTTTCGTAATGAAAATTGCAATTCAGCAATAAGTTCCATTTCGCTTGATGAATAAAACAAGTTCAAAGGAAATAACAATTGCTGACTTGAAGCTTGATGAACAGTCATATTAACCAAAAACTGTTCATACAAAACACGTTGATGCGCCCGTTGCTGATCCACAATTACCATTCCTGATTTTATGGAAGAAACAATGTATTTCTTATGAATTTGATACGTTTTATGAACAGAATGCTCAACTTCTTCATCATTAAACAAAGACGAAGTTACTTCTTCATTCTCAAATGTCATCTGTCCTATTTCATCCGTATCTTGTTTTAAACCAACATAAAGACTTTCCCAATTAGCAGTTGGTTCCGGTTTTCTGTAACTGGAAAATTGCTTGCTAGGTTTTTCTTCGGAAAACGGATTGAAGCTTCCATCAACCTGAATTGTAGGCGTTTCACCGGTTAAATCTTTGTAATGATACGGCGTATCTAAATTAGAATCGCGATCAAAATCCAACACTGGCGCTACATTAAACTGACCCAAACTATGTTTTATAGAAGCTCTCAAAATAGCATACAATGCATGCTCGTCATCGAACTTAATTTCCGTTTTAGTGGGATGAATGTTGATATCAATGGTATTTGGCGGCACCGTTAAATATAAAAAATAACTGGGCTGAGCACCGTCTTTCAAGATTCCGTCATAGGCGGCCATAACAGCATGATGCAAATAACCACTTTTTATAAATCGGTCATTGACAAAGAAAAACTGTTCACCACGATTTTTTTTGGCAAATTCAGGTTTGCTTACAAATCCTTGAATTGTCACTATCTCTGTTTCCTCTTGAACTGGCACCAATTTTTCATTGGTTTTACCCGAAAAAATATTTACAATTCGCTGGCGTAAAGTTGATGGAGGCAAGTTGAACATTTCACTGCCGTTGTGGTAAAATGTAAAATGAATATTGGAGTGAGCCAAAGCCACACGCTGAAACTCATCAATCACATGACGGTATTCGACGGTATCCGACTTCAAGAAATTGCGTCGCGCTGGAATATTAAAGAATAGATTCTTGACTGCAAATGAAGTTCCTTTTGGCAAAACAGCTACCTCTTGCGAGACAAATTTACTGCCTTCAACGATGATATGCGTCCCCAACTCTTCTTGGTCTTGCTTGGTTTTCATTTCTACATGCGCAATCGCTGCTATCGAAGCTAATGCTTCACCACGAAACCCTTTTGTGTGCAACGAAAATAGATCTTCAGCTTGACGGATTTTAGAAGTAGCATGACGTTCAAAACACAAACGTGCATCCGTAACGCTCATTCCTAAACCATTGTCAATTACTTGTACCAAGGCTTTTCCTGCATCTTTAATAATTAATTTGATATCTGTTGCCCTAGCATCTACTGCGTTCTCAAGCAACTCTTTGACAACCGAAGCCGGTCTTTGAACAACTTCTCCAGCAGCAATTTGATTGGCAACATGATCAGGAAGTAATTGAATTATACTCGACATTAAAAAATTCAAATTTAAAATTAGCCCTTCGTCTGTGCTCAGGGTGACAATAGTTTATTATAAAACCAAGAACTACAAATTTAATGAATTTCAGCTCGGAATGGAAGCTTATTTAATCATAAAAAAAACAAAAAACCTATACTATTTTTGAGATAATATAGGTTTAATAACTTGTATTTTGATTGTTTATTCCTTCAGTTCTAAAGGCGCACCTTCTTCCAATTGTATTGCACCTGCAGACAATAAATGTTGATCATCTATTTGATGTGACAATGATGATTGTTGACGTATATAAGCCATTTTTATCGCCGCAATAGCAGCTTCGGTTCCTTTGTTTCCATGAATTCCTCCACTTCTATCTATGGATTGCTGCATCGTGTTGTCCGTAAGAACACAAAATATAACCGGAACATCCGTTTGAACATTCAAATCTTTTATTCCTTGCGTTACTCCCTCGCACACAAAATCAAAATGTTTCGTTTGACCTTGGATGACGCAACCGATAACGATTACGGCATCAACATTTTGAGTTTGCAACATCTTTTTAGCACCATAAACAAGCTCAAAACTTCCTGGAACATTCCAACGAATAATTTGCCCAGCCGGAACTTCGTTTTCTAACAGTGTTTTGAACGCACCATCAAAAAGACCTTCGGTGATGGTTTCGTTCCACTCTGCAACTACAATTCCAAAACGAAATTTCTTCGCATTGGGAACCGTGTTTTTGTCGTATTCGGATAAATTTTTATTTTCGGTAGCCATTTGATTTTAAAATTTTGATTTTAGAATTTTGATTTCAGATATTAAAGATAGCATTTTGAAAACAAAATTCTACAATCTTAAATCACCAATCTTATATCATTTTTTACTATTGTGCCAATCCTATCAAAACATCAACTGAAGCACCTTCTGGAGTAGCTTCATAATTTTCTTTAATATCTGTAAAATATTTCAATGCATCCGCTTTATTACCTAAAGCAAGAGCAGTTTTTCCTGCTTTCAATAAGAAACGTGGCGTAGTGAAATCATTTTTATTAGCAGTAGCAGCTTTTACATAATTCTCTAAAGCCTCTTTTGGTTGATTTTTTTGAGAATAAGCATCGCCAATTGCTCCTTTTGCCAAAGCACTTAGAACAATATCATCTGATTTGAACTTGTTTAAATAATCAATCGCTTCTGTATATTTTCCGGTGTTCAAATACGCAATTCCAGCATAATAGTTTGCTAAATTTCCGGCATCAGTACCAGAATATTCATCAGCTATTTTCAAGAATCCAAATTTCCCTTCTGAACCATTCAAAGATAACTTATATAATGAGTCACTTGCAACTCCATCAGTAGCTTTTTGAAAATTTTGTTGTGCAACGAACATTTCATTAGCAGCTTCATCTTCTTTTGGCGCAGCAATAAATCGCTGATACGCTAAATAACCAATTGTAACTAAAGCAGCAACGGCAACTAATCCAATAATAACTTTTTGATTTTTAGCAACAAAATCCTCCGTTATTGTAGCCGTTTCGTCTAATTTTGAAAAAACCTCAGCTGTTGTACTGTCTTTTTCATCAATGATTACTGCTTCAACTCCTTCTTCTTTTACTTCTTTTTCTTTTGGTGCTTTATATCCTCTTTTATTGTAAGTAGCCATTTAAATTTAATTTAGTGAGTCGCAAAAATAAAATTTTTATTCAAACCCACACAAAAAATATGCTTTTATATTTAAAAAAAATATCCTACCAGATTCTTTGTTTCGAAAGACAAAATAATTCTGATAGAAAAAACAGAAAAGAGGGTTTTATCGATATTTTTCAATAATTTGCACCCACTTTGAAAAACCTGTTTAAAAACAGCAAAGTTCTCAATACCAGCAAGCCTTACCCATGTATTTAAAAAAAATTTCACTTTTCAATTATAAGAATTTCTCCGAAGCCAATTTCGATTTTGACACTAAAATAAATTGTTTTGTAGGCAAAAACGGAATTGGTAAAACAAATGTGCTGGATGCTATTTATCATTTGTCGTACGGAAAAAGCTATTTCAATCCATTAGCAGTTCAAAATATCAAACATGGCGAAGAATTTTTTGTGATTGACGCTGAATTTGAAAAAAACGAAAGAACGGAACAAATTGTCTGCAGTCTTAAAAAAGGCCAGAAAAAAATATTGAAACGCAATGGCAAAGCGTACGATAAATTCTCAGATCACATTGGGTTTATTCCTTTGGTAATTATCTCTCCTGCCGATAGAGATTTGATTGTGGAAGGAAGCGAAACCAGACGAAAATTCATGGACAGTGTAATCTCGCAACTGGACTCCCATTATTTGCAGCAACTCATTCAATACCAGAAAGTGATGAGCCAGCGCAATGCTTTATTGAAATATTTTGCGTTAAATCATGTTTTCGAAACTGACACGCTGTCTATATATAATGAGCAATTGACCGGTTTTGGACAATATATTTTCGAAAAAAGGAAAGAATTTATAGAACAATTCATTCCTATTTTCAATACCCATCATCAAGCTATAACAGGTTCGCAAGAAACAGTTCAACTCGTATATCAAAGTCATTTATTTGAAAAAGATTTATTGACCCTTTTGCAGGAAAACATCAATAAAGATCGTGCTTTGCACTATACTAGCGTGGGAATTCACAAAGACGATTTGGCCTTTGAAATTGATGAACATCCAATAAAGAAATTTGGCTCGCAAGGCCAACAAAAATCGTATTTGATAGCTTTGAAACTAGCGCAGTTTGAGTTTCTAAAAAAACAAAGCGGTGTCAAACCAATTCTATTATTTGATGATATTTTTGACAAATTAGACGAAAGTCGTGTGGCGAAAATAATTGAAATGGTCAATAGCGATACTTTTGGACAGCTTTTCATTTCAGATACCCATCCGGAACGTACCGAAGTGATTGTAAAATCGACGCATCAGAGCTATAAAATTTTTAACTTATAACTTTTATTTAGTACTTTATCAGGTCTGAAAATTGAAAAATTACCTAATTTAGCGTATTCAAATTTAAATAAAAAAACAATGAAATTTCAACCAATATTCCTCATAATCATATCATTTGTGATCTTTTCCTGTAACGGACAAACTTCAAAAAAAAGCCAAACAATCGATGCGAAAGCTTTTAGCGAAAAAATCGCTGCTACTCCAAATCCACAAATTCTGGATGTCCGAACACCAGAAGAATTTTCCGCCGATCATCTTGACAAGGCTGTAAATGTAAATTGGTTAGGAGACAATTTTGTTGCCGGTGCTGAAAAAATGGATAAAACAAAACCCGTTTTTGTGTATTGCAAAAGCAGCGGACGAAGCCAGAGTGCCGTTGAAAAACTGGAAGAACTTGGTTTTACAAATATTTATCAATTGCAAGGCGGAATATTAAAATGGGATGCTGCAGGATTGTCTAAACCGGATAACAAAATCACAGGAATGACCATGCAGGAATACAACAAATTAGTCAACTCTGACAAAAAAGTATTGATTGACTTTTATGCGGAATGGTGTGCACCCTGCAAAAAAATGAAACCGTATCTTTTGCAAATGGAGAAAGAATTAGCAGATAAAGTAACTATTATTCGTCTTGATGCTGACAAAAATAAAACCTTGATGACCGAAATGAAAATTAATGAGCTCCCTACTTTATTGCTTTATGAAAATGCAGCAGTACAATGGAAACATTCCGGTTTTATAAGCGAAGAGGAATTAAGAAAACAAATACAATAACTCAAGATGCTTTCAAAAGACACATTGCAATTTCTGGATGATTTAAAAGCTAATAATAATAGGGATTGGTTTCTGGAAAACAAAAAAAGATACGAAGCATTCAAGAAAGATTACCAACAATTAGTTGCTGATTTACTGGACGCCATGAAACCGCTGGATCCATCGCTGGAAATGCTGGAAGTCAAAAATTGTACGTTCAGAATCAATCGTGACATTCGGTTTTCTAAGGATAAAACGCCTTACAAATCACACTTAGGAATCTGGCTTTCGTCTGGTGCCAAAGGGCTTAATCGATCTGGCTATTACATTCACCTTGAAAAAGGAGCCAGTTTTATAGCCGGCGGACTGTATTGTCCAGAGTCTGAAGATTTAAAAAAAATGCGTAAAGAAATAGCGTTTTTTTATGAGGATTTAGAAGCTATTCTTGCTGAAAAAGATTTCAAAAGTGAATTTGAAGATTTTGATCGCAATGAAAAAGACACTTTAAAAAATCCACCCCGAGGTTACGATAAAGAACATCCGGCGATAGAATTATTAAAATTAAAAAGCTTTGAAGCCTCTCAAAAAATTGATTTCAGCGCAGCATCCAAAAAAGATTTTGTTGCCGTTATGAGCCAAAAACTAATTGCGCTAAAACCGTTGAACGATTACATCAATCGCGCTTTAACGTCGGAGTAATTGTAATGAAAAAAAGGAAAATACTTTTTCTTGGCGAATCCTACAGAGCCGATGCCATCACTTGGATGAACGGACTCAAGGAATTTGGTGATTTTGAAATCATTACTTGGGAATTAAAAACGCCTAGTACTGGTTTTAAAAACAGAATTTTAAGGGTTTTAGAATTTGAATTAGCCATTTTTAAAATCAGGAAACTAATAAAAGTTCAAAAACCGGACATGGTTATTGCGGAAAGAACCACCAGTTATGGTTTTCTTGCTGCATTATCCGGCGTAAAACCAATAGCAATAGCACAACAAGGCAGAACCGATTTATGGCCTGAGAAATCTATTTCCCTTCCGCTAAAAAAAATCATTCAAAAGTATGCTTTTCAAAAAGCCGATTTAATTCATGCTTGGGGTCCCGTGATGACTATTTCTATGATGGAGGCAAAAGTTGACATGAGCAAGGTTTTAGTACTACCAAAGGGAATTGATTTAGTACACTTTGGAAATCAAAACACGGCCAATCCAGAAAAAATTTGCGCCATCGTAACGCGTTCTTTACTAACGGAATACCGACATGATATTATTCTAAAATCATTTGCCATTTTAAACCAAAAAGGTATCGATTTCGTACTTACAATTATTGGTGACGGAACACAACTTGCTGCATTAAAAGAATTAGCAAAAAAATTAAACATCGAAAATAAAGTCAATTTTACCGGACGAATTCAAAACACCGTTTTACCAAAACTGTTGCAAGAATCTAACATTTACATCAGTATGCCAATAACAGAAGGCGTTTCGGCATCTTTATTTGAAGCGATGGCTACAAACTGTTATCCAATAGTAAGTGATATTGCAGGAAATAAAAGCTGGATCAAGCATCGCAAAAACGGTCAATTAATTCCTGTTGACGACTATAAAAAGCTTACCGAAGAATTAATCTGGGCGTTTGAAAATAAAGAATATAGAGAAAAAGCAGTTTCTGAGAACAGAAAATTTGTTGTAAAAAATGCAAATTATACTACTAATATGAAAATTATTGTCAATAAATACCACGAGTTAATCGATGGATTAAATGTAAAATAAGCTGTTTCTGAATTAATAGATTCTGTCTGATTGTCAAAAATCACCAACAACTACATTTTAATTCTTACTTTTGGTGCAGGATTCAACAACACAAAACGCACTTTCTTTTATGGAAATATTACCTAATTTCTCTTTAAAAAAATACAATACATTTGGCATTGAAGCCAAAGCAAAACAGTTTGTCGCCGTACATTCTGTGCAGAATTTGAAAACTATTTTACAAGAAAATAAAACGCAGCAAAAATTTATTTTAGGTGGAGGCAGCAACATGCTTTTGACAAAAAACATTGATGCGCTTGTCATTCATATCGATTTGAAAGGCAAAAAAATCCTTGAAGAAAATGAAAATTTTGTTTGGGTCGAAAGTCAGGCAGGCGAAAGCTGGCATGAATTTGTGCTTTGGACCATCAATCAAAATTTTGGTGGTTTAGAAAACATGTCGCTCATTCCGGGAAATGTGGGAACCACGCCGGTCCAAAACATAGGAGCCTATGGCACCGAAATCAAAGATACTTTTGTTTCCTGCGAAGCAATGACGATAGAAAGTCAGGAAATGAAAACCTTTACAAAGGAAGAATGTCATTTTGGATACCGAGAAAGCGTTTTTAAAAACGAAGCAAAAAACCAATATATCATTACTTCGGTTGTCTTTAAATTGACGAAAACAAATCATAAAATCAATACTTCTTACGGAGATATTTCATCTGAATTAGCCAAAAATAACATCACAAATCCAACTTTAAAGGACGTCAGCAATGCCGTAATTACCATTCGACAAAGTAAATTACCCGACCCAAAAGAACTAGGAAACAGTGGAAGTTTTTTTAAAAATCCAATTCTATTGAAATCAGATTTCGAAAAAATTCATCAGCAATTTCCTGAAATGAAATATTTCGATATTTCAGAAACCGAAGTAAAAGTCCCTGCAGGGTGGCTAATTGAACAAGCCGGTTTCAAAGGAAAACGTTTTGGTGATGCCGGAATTCATAAAAATCAAGCTTTAGTTTTAGTGAATTATGGCAATGCTACAGGTCAAGAAATTTTGAATGTTTCTAAGGATATTCAGGAGACAATCTTTAAAACGTTTGGCATTCGTATTGAAGCGGAAGTAAATGTTATTTAATAAAAAAAAGAGTGTTTGACTCCTTAGATTATCGAATAACAAATTGATTAATTTTATGTTTACTCTAATATTAAAAGACCTAACTTATTAAAGTATGTACACACCAGAAATCTATAAAAACGAGAATCAAGAAGAAATCAAAAAATTTCTGCAAGAGAACAGCTTTGGTATTCTAATTAATCAAACCAACGGAAAATTGTGCGCTACACATATTCCGTTAGAGCTGGAAACCAATGAAGAAGGCAACGAAATTTTGTACGGGCACATTTCTAAAGAAAATCCACAATGGAATGGTTTTATAGACAACGACCAAGTTTTAGCAGTATTTACAGGACCACATTCCTATATTTCTTCTTCTTGGTACGATCATGAAAATGTACCTACTTGGAACTATATTGCCGTTCATGTGTATGGGAAAATCAAAATTATTGAAGGAGAAGCTGTCATCGAATCCTTAAAAAAACTAGTTGATAAGTACGAACAAAATTCTAAAAACCCGGTTCGTGTAGCAGATTTATCGAAGAAAACAATGATGCAAACTCGTGGTATCGTTGCGTTTGAAATTGAAATTACTGAAATCCAAGCCACGAGAAAATTGTCACAAAACAGAGATGAAAAAAACCATCAAAACATCATTTCTGAGTTAGAAAAAACAGAAGATTTCCAAGCCATTGCTGTTGCAAATGAAATGAAGAACTGTCCTCGATAAATTATTGCGAAATTCACAGATAGTATTTAACAATTCACAATTCTATTCATACCTTTGCACTCTACCGAAATTTCGGGATTAAAAACTCATTAAACTCAGATGCTTATACTAATTCTTTACTTTTTTATTTTTATTGTTTCGGTTCAAATTTTGTATTATCTGGGTGTTTTTGGAAAATTTGCTTTTGCTAAAGTGCAAAAATTCACACCAAAAAGAATCCCGATTTCGGTGATTGTTTGTGCCAAAAACGAAGAGGAAAATATTGTTAATTTTATTCCTCTGCTTGCAGAACAAAACTATCCTGATTTTGAAATTGTTCTGATAGATGATGCATCAAGTGACGCTACTTTGGATATTTTTGAAGGTTTTGAAAAACAATATTCTAATGTTCGTTTGGTAAAAGTAGAGAACAACGAAGCTTTTTGGGGAAACAAAAAATATGCTCTGACATTAGGAATAAAAGCCGCGAAAAAAGAGTATTTATTATTTACTGATGCAGATTGCTACCCAACTTCGAAAGAGTGGATTACCGCAATGAGTTCTCAATTTACGATGCAGAAAACAATAGTTTTAGGTTATGGTAAATATGAAAAAATCCCAAATTCGTTTCTGAATAAAATAATTCGTTTTGAAACTTTATTGACTGCAATTCAATATTTTTCATGGGCAAAAATTGGACATCCTTACATGGGTGTCGGAAGGAATTTAGCCTATAAAAAGGAAGAGTTTTTTAATGTAAATGGATTCATCGAACACATGCAAATTCGATCTGGTGATGATGATTTATTTGTAAACCAAGCAGCAAAAGCTAAAAATACAACCATTGCTTATAGTCCGGAAAGTTTTACGGTTTCTAAACCCAAAACATCTTTCAAAGACTGGTGGATTCAAAAAAGAAGACATGTTGCTACGGCAAATTATTACAAACCTTTTGACAAATTGCAGTTAGGAGCATTCTACTGCTCGCAATTGTTATTTGTTTTATTGCCTATTGTACTCCTTTCTTTTCAATTCCAATGGATTTTAGTGCTATGCTTAATAGTGCTTCGATATATTATAACTTGGATCATCGTTGGATTTTCAGCAGGTAAATTAAAAGAAAAAGATGTTGTATATTGGTATCCTATACTTGAATTGGTCTTGCTCTTTACACAAATGAATATCTTTATAACAAATACATTCTCAAAACCGGTACATTGGAAATAAACAAACAAATAGAAAAAGCGAAACAAGGCGATCAGGTTGCCTTTACTTTTCTATTGAATCATTACTGGAATGAAGTGTACGGTTTTATGCTGAAACGTACCGAAAACGAAACCAATGCTGAGGACATTACCATTGAAACGTTCTCGAAAGCATTTGATAAAATCGCCACTTATAACTCGGAATTTCAATTTAATACTTGGCTTATTGCTATTGCAAAAAACGTACACATCGATTTATTACGAAAAAAGAAATCAAGTCTTTTTGTCGAAATTACCGATGAACAAGACCAACAAGCCTACAATATTGCCGACACCACTCCATCCGCGGAAGACGAATTGATTACGGAACAAAATTTATCTCAGTTACTGCAATTCATCAAAGAATTGAAACCCCATTATCAGGAAGTGATTCAGCTGCGTTATTTTCAGGAAATGAGTTACCAGGAAATTGCCAATAAAATTGACGAACCTTTGAGTAATGTGAAAATTAAATTGCTTCGCGCCAAAAAACTTCTGGCGGAAATCATTCAGAATAAAAGGTAATATTATTTTAAAAAATCAGCATCGATTCTTAATTATCTAAAAGCAAAAAAGTGATCTAAATTAATTTTAGACCACTTCGTTAAATCAAAGCAATTATATTTCTAAAAAATCATCTAACAATTCTTTCCGGATAATCCGTAATAATACCGCTTACTTTAAGTTGTTGTAAATTTTTAATATCTGCAGGTTCATTGACGGTCCAAGGATATATTTTAAAATTATTCGCTTTCATTATCGCAACATTCTCTGCCGTTAAGGTTTTAAAATAGGGATTAATTGCCTGTGCTTTGAGTTCTTTTCCTGTTTTAATAACAGTCTCAATAGGATCTTTATAGGTAAGCAAACCAATAGCTACTTCAGAACTCAAAGACCTCATTTTTTGCAATTCCCCTATTCGAAAACTGGATATAAAAAAATCTTTATTTCTCCACCCTTTTTTCTTGTATTCTTCTATAATTCTATACGTATCCGTTGCGGTGTTAGTTCCTTTCAACTCAATATTAAGAACTGCTTTTTTATCTATTGTCTCAATCACTTCTTGTAAAGTTGGGATTTGATGTTTCCCGGCAACCAAAACTTTTCTCAATTCTTCGAAAGTATATTCTTCGATTTTTCCTTTTGCGTTCGTTATGCGATCCAAATCATCATCATGAAAAACTACCAATTCACCCGTTTTAATTTTAAAAACATCGATTTCTAACATATCAGCTTTTAATTCCATTCCCTTTTTTATGGATGCCAATGTGTTTTCGGTTTCGTGTCCCATCGCACCTCTGTGCCCACAAACCACAAATTTATTCGAACCGCAATTCGATAATAATAAGGCTGCTGTTGAAGCCAATAATAGTGCAGTAAATTTCATAATGTTCATTTAAGTTTTGTAGTAAAAATAGATGAACCGCAAGAATCAAACATTAAGAAAGGATTAAATTAAGACTATTTTACCTAAAGAAATTCGATCCTTCTTGGTCATATTTGGTTAACAATATCTTAAAAAAAGTCGTTTTAATACTCGGTTTTTAAGGTTTCATTAACACAAAAGTATTCTACAGTTATTGTTAAAATAACAGCCTTTTTTCGATTAGTCAATTCCTTTGTGAGCACTAAAAAACAAAAAAATAGTATTCATGAAACAACTCCAATTATTTTTATTAACGATGGTACTGACTGTTTTTGTTGGCACTACAAATTTTGCCCAAACAACTCAAGCCTCTATTTCAGGTATTGTTTTAGGCAATAATTCAGAGCCTCTTAAAGATGCAACAGTTCAAATCCGAAATGAATCAACAGGATTTAAAACCAATTCATTATCTAATTTCAAAGGTGTTTTTACCTTCAAAGAACTTCCTTTAGGCGGACCGTATACCATCAGCGTTAAAGCCTTAGGTTTTGGAGAACAACAGCGTTCCGGTTACACATTAAATCAAGGGGATTTAATAAATATCGAAATTCTGATGCAGGACGACATTCAAAACTTAGAAGTAGTTGAAGTTGTAGGACGAGGTTTGAAAAACAAAACCGGAAATTTAGGGGCAGCTACAGCTGTAACGGCACAACTAATTAACGCGTTACCGGTCAACGGAAGAAATTTTACTAGCTTAATGGATTTGTCTCCTTTAACCAGAGGCGGAAATATTTCAGGACAACTAGCTTCCTCTACAAATTACACATTGGATGGAATGAACGCCAAAAATCCAACTTCCGCAGGATCTACAACCAGTCGAAGCGGTGCACCGTACTCGATTTCCATTGAAGCCGTGAGAGAATTCAAGGTTGTTACCAACCAATATGACGTAAGTTACGGTCGAAGCGGTGGAGGAACAGTAAGTGCGGTGACTAAATCAGGAACAAATGAATTTACAGGAAGCATGTTTGCTTATAATCGTGCAGACTGGCTGTCAAGTCCGTACGATATTAGAGGAAACAGACGCCAAAATGATTTTTCTACGTCCCAATATGGTTTCACTCTTGGCGGACCAATCATTAAAGATAAATTACATTTTTTTATAGCTTGGGACCACCAACAAGATTCGCGTCCCTTGATCATCGCTGATGTTCAATCCCCAGAGGACGAATTGCGTTTCAATGTTACAAGAGCGACATTAGATAATTTTGTGACCATAGCCCGCAATAAATATGGTGTTTCAGACTCGCCACAATACGGAACATTTGATAAAAAAAGGAATTCGGATGCTGCTTTCGCTCGTATAGACTGGCAAATTAACAGTAATAATTTATTGACTGTCCGTAATAATTTTACTTACGACAACAATAAACTAGGACTACAAGATAATACGACCATCAATCTATATGAATCATTTGGTGATGATTTAAATATTGACAACAGTATTTTAGCTTCTTTGCGAACAAAAGTCAATGCAAAAGTTACAAATGAACTGAAAGTACAACATTTATACACTTTTCAGGACAGTAATCCGGGCGATCAATTGCCTTCTTACAATATCCCACGTGCTATTGTAGAAAATGTGGCTTCAACTATTAATGGAGCAGTGAGAACCACAAACATCCAAATTGGTGGACATCGATTTGCGCAGGAAAAATTCACCAATAATGTTTTTCAAATTGTTGATAACATCTACTATAACACGGACAAAGTGAAATACACTTTTGGTTTTGATTTAATGCAAACCAATGCAAAATCATTATATGGCAGCGAGGTAAATGGTCGTTTTCATTTTAACAGTGTTGCAAATTTCAACAATCAAACACCCTACCGTTACTACAGAGAAGTACCTTTAGTAGCTGATCCTACTGTGATTTCAAACATTTTAAACGCTGGAATTTATGGTCAGTTGCAAACTAAAATTGGTATGGGATTGGACCTGACTGTAGGTTTGCGATTTGATTATGCTAAATATCCAACAGCCAACTTTAATCAATTAGTTTTTGATGAATTGGCTATTCGTACGGATAATAAACTTCGGTCAGCAATTCTTCAACCAAGAGTGCAATTGTCTTGGGATGTAAATGAGAACCACAAAGATTATATTCGCTTTGGAGCTGGAATTTTTGCTTCTGATTTAAATAATTATGCGGTCATCAATAACTTATATTTTGATGGAAATCACACTGCGACTGTTGATGTGAGATCTCCAAATGTTCCGTTGCCAAATTTCATTGATTATCGAAATAATTATGCTAGTATTCCAACTTTGGATGCGTTCCAATTACCTACTATCAATTTCACTGGAACGGATGCTAAAGTTCCAGTTGTCTATAAAGCAAATGCATCTTACTCGCATTTTTTCACTGATAAATTGAAAGCAGGGATTGCAGGTTATGCTACTTTAGGACGCAATAACTATGTTTATGTAGACCGCAATATGGTTGCGAATCCATTTTTCACTTTGGCAAATGAAGGCAATCGTGGCGTTTACGTTCCAGCAAGTTCAATGCCTGCAAATGGTGCTGGAGACTGGATGCAAGGGCGTATCAGCAATAAATTAGGCCGTGTTTTAGAATTAAACAGCGAAGGTAAAGTCAATCAATTTGCAATGGTGGTAGATGCTACGTATCGCTATTTTAAAGATGGTGAAATATCTGCCAGTTATACCTTGAATGATACCAAAGACAATACTTCATTTAACGGAAACGTAGCCAATACAGCAACTTTAGTTTTACCGGTAGAAGATGATCCAAGAGACTTGAGCAAAATGAGTTATTCTGATAATCATTTCCGTCATAAAGTGGTGTTTTATGGAACGTTGCCAACTTTTTATGGTTTCAGTGTTGGTGTTCGTTATTCTGGTATTGGCGGTACACGCTACAGTTTATTGTCAGGAGGAAATACAAATGCCGATTTTGTCACTTCATCCAATGATTTAGCGTATATATTTGACATTAATAATCCTGCAGTTCCCCAAAATATAAAAACAGGATTACAAACCATACTTGATAATCCGGCTGCCAGCCAAAGTTTGAAAGACTATATCACTAAATACTCTGGTAAAATTGCCGAGAGAAACGGCGGAATAAATGACTTTTATGGTCTTGTTGATGTCAGAATCAGCAAAAAGATTGCGCTAGACAAAAAACAATTCGTGGAATTTACAGCAGATGTATTTAATGTTGCCAATTTATTAAACAAAGAATGGGGTGTAAATAAATCGTTGGGAAGTCAGTCTTTATATGCTTTAGGAACACCCGCATCAGGAACAACAGCTGCAGTTCCTGGATTTGACAGCACCAGACAACAATTTAATTACAGAGTAAATAATGCAGGACTTCCTTCGCTTTCAGGAAATCCATTTCAAATACAAATTGGATTTAAATATGCTTTCTAAATCCAATTTATAAAACATTTACACATTTGCAAAGCGCATTCATTAACTTGGATGCGCTTTTTTTATTGATAATATCACCTAAAATCAACATAGCTAATAATTATTTACTCTTTTAGTTAAATAAATAAACATAAAATCAATTTAATGAAAAATAAATACTAAGTTTATATACTACAATTCCTATTTTATATGTTGTGAAATAAAAACATCTTTTGCTTATGATTTAATTACTACTTAACCTTTAAATCCATAAATTATGTCAAAATTAAGCATTTACGAAACCGGTTGGATCAACCTAGTTTTTCAAGACAGAAACAAAGAATATGGAGCGTATCAGTTGCGACAAGAAGCCACTAAAACTTCTTTAAGAGCACTGTTTATGGGAATACTTCTATTAGCCTCGCTTTTTAGTCTACCAACATTAATTAGTCATTTTAGTCCGAACAATGATGTTACAGCCATAATACCTGATTTTTCTAAAACAGTAGTTCAATTATCGGATATTGTACCAAACCAGATTTTGGAAACCCAAAAACAAGTTTTGCCCGAAATCAAAAAACAAAATCCAGAAACAGCTGTTGAAAGTGCCCAACTTGTTAACCCTATAATTACACAAGCGTCACAAGCTGATCAAGACATTGCTAAAAACACCGATAATACCAGTGTGACAAACACAATTACAGAGGGAACAGGAACCGTAGGAATTAATCCAACCTCTACATCGGGAGTTGGAACGGAGACTGCAATACCAATTGTGGATTCAGGAAATACTATTGTCAATAGCTTATCATTAGATAAACTACCTGAATTTCCTGGCGGAATTAATAAATTCTATAGTTATGTTGGTAACAATTTTGAAAAACAAGAAATTGATGGCAGCGGTTCGATTCGAGTGTATGTTTCTTTCGTAATTGAAAGGGACGGCAGCATGACTGACATTCAGGTAAAAAAAGATCCTGGTTATGGTTTGGGGAAAGAAGCTGTTCGCGTATTGAAATCCTTGAAAACAAAATGGTCGCCGGGAATGATTGCCGGAAAACCAGTGCGAACTGCGTATAACCTTCCCATTAATGTACAGATGAATTAATCTCAAAACAAAAGCAGAATCAAACGATTCTGCTTTTGTTTTATTCCATTAGATTAGATATAATTCGTTCCAAAATTATATGGAACAACATGTACTTCATTTTTTGGTAACCCTCACCGCAATTCTTCTATTTTTAGCTTTTCCTTCTTCGGTATCATTTGAAGCAACCGGAAATTGTTGTCCATATCCTTCTGATTCCAAACGCTCTTTGGCAATACCCATTTTTATCATCTCATCTTTAACTGATTTTGCTCGATCGCCAGAAAGCTTCAAATTGAAAGTTGGATCTCCAACATTATCGGTATAACCTCCTATTTTGAGTTCAACCGCTGGATAGGCTTTTAGAATTTCGGCCATATTTTTCAGTTGTTCTTGTGATTCCGGTCGCAAAGTTGCTTTTCCGGTATCAAACAACAAACGGTCAAAATTGAACCAAGTTGTTTTGTCCACGACTTTCGTTTTGTCCGTCAACCATGTATTCAATCTGTTTTCGATTCCAAATTCAGGTACATTTAATTCAATTCCGTTTGGCAATTTAAACCTAAAAAAATTCCCTAGAGCATTTTGAGTTTCATTTACTGCTGCATCCATTTTCTTGGCTACCGTGTCTACCGTTTCTGTAGGGACAACTGGTGTTACTTCTTTCCTATTACAACCTTTACTGAAAAAAAATAATGCAAAAAGCCCTGCTCCCACTAGCAATAATGGAATTAACCATTTTGCGGAGGAAGTTTCTGCTTTTCTAACGTCATGGATTTTCCCTCTGCTATCATTGTGAATTGTGCTTCCAACACCGAAATTCAAGCCTGACGGAGCTGCGGAAAGAATGTTCTCTTTTTGCGAAGACAATAAACTCTTTAAACTGTTTAATGTCATTCCTGATTTTGCAAAATAACTCAACACTAAAGGAGCTGCCATTCCTAGTAAAGAAGCTGCGGAAGACTCTTTTATGGATGAAGTCCGTGCAATAACTTCTGAGGTATCTGACTGCTTATTCTTGAACAACAAAGCCATTAATTTAGAACCCGTATTTAAGGCAGTCGTATTTTCATACCCTACCAATAAAGAAGGAAGATTTGACAAAACATCGCCAGAATGTACACTTGTATCATTTATTAAATTCATAACGCTTTGCATTGTACTAGAATCATTTGATTTATAGACTAATCCAATCAACAATGTTGGTATAGCAGCTGAAACACCTTTATAAACACCACTTTCTGATTCGTTTAACATTGTACTGGCTTTCGAAATAACATCTGGGGTAACATATCCTTTCAGAATATCTACTAAATTTGTTTCCATGATTATATAATTTAAGATTCCTATCAAATTTAACAAAATTTTTAATTAAATACCTCATTTTCAATTAATTAGTTTATACATACATTCGTAAAAATAAATTATTTGTATTCATGGAAACATGAATACAGCTGTATCTCTCAACATAAACCTCTTGAAAAGAGGTCTTTTTTTATACAAATCACTTTTTTGGTTTAACCAAATCATAAAATAATCAAACAAAACTAATACAGTCGAAATCTTCAAGCAACTTTCATTATCTTTGCACTTCGAAAAATTGATATATGGAAACTGTTTTAGAAAATACTTTACCTGTAGGAAAACCGAAATGGCTTAAGGTAAAACTCCCAATAGGCCAAAAATACACTGAGCTGCGCGGCTTGGTTGATAAATATAGTTTGAACACGATTTGTACGTCCGGAAGCTGCCCAAATATGGGTGAATGCTGGGGCGAAGGAACGGCTACATTCATGATTTTAGGAAATGTATGTACGCGTTCTTGCGGTTTTTGTGGTGTAAAAACCGGACGACCAGAAACGGTAGATTGGGATGAGCCTGAAAAAGTGGCACGTTCTATCAAAATCATGAACATCAAACATGCCGTAATTACAAGCGTTGACAGAGATGACTTGAAAGATGGTGGTTCTATTATTTGGATCGAAACCGTGAAAGCCATTCGTAGAATGAACCCAAATACGACTCTTGAAACGTTGATTCCAGATTTTCAAGGAATTGAAAGAAACATCGACCGTATCGTAGAAGCCAATCCGGAAGTGGTTTCGCACAATGTAGAAACGGTACGCAGATTAACGCGCGAAGTACGAATTCAGGCAAAATACGACCGAAGTCTGGAAGTATTGCGCTACCTGAAAGAAAAAGGAATCAATAGAACAAAGTCGGGAATTATGCTTGGTCTTGGAGAACAAGAAGAGGAAGTGTACCAAACGATGCGTGATTTGCGTGAAGCCAATGTTGATATTGTTACGATAGGTCAATACTTACAACCAAGTAAAAAACATTTACCGGTAAAAGAATTCATAACACCGGAACAATTTGCGAAATACGAGCAATTTGGTTTGGAATTAGGTTTCCGCCACGTAGAAAGTGGGCCATTAGTTCGTTCCTCTTACAAAGCACAAAAACATATTCTTTAAAAAAATATTTCAGGTTTAAAGTTTCAAGTTAAGCAACTTTAAACCTGAAACTTTAAACAAAAAAATATTGAAAACAAGAATTGCCATAAATGGTTTTGGAAGAATCGGTAGGAATTTATTCCGATTACTTTTAAACCATCCCTCCATACAAGTGGTTGCCATAAATGATATTGCTGATAAAAAAACAATGGCACATTTAGTAAAATACGATAGTATTCACGGTGTTTTACCATTTGCAGTCAGCGATGATGAGAAAGGAATTCTGGTAGATGAAAAACATTTTTTATTTTTTCATGAAAAAAATATTTCAAATCTGGATTGGAAAAGTCTGGACATTGATTACGTTGTGGAATCTACCGGGAAATACAAGACTTTTGAAGAATTGAATTCTCATATTATTGCTGGCGCCAAAAAAGTGATTCTTTCTGCACCAGCAGAAGTCGACACTATAAAAACGGTAGTACTTGGCGTAAATGATTTTATATTGGATGGCTCGGAAACTATTATTTCGAATGCTAGTTGCACGACGAATAATGCAGCCCCAATGATTAAAGTAATCAATGAACTTTGTGGTATAGAACAAGCCTATATTACGACTATTCACTCCTACACCACAGACCAAAGTTTGCATGATCAACCGCATAAAGATTTGCGCAGAGCTCGCGGGGCAAGTCAATCTATTGTTCCTACAACAACAGGTGCAGCAAAAGCATTGACAAAAATATTTCCACAGTTCGAAGGTAAAATTGGTGGTTGTGGTATACGAGTGCCCGTTCCTGATGGTTCTTTGACTGATATTACTTTCAATGTAAAACGTGCGGTGACCATTGATGAGATTAACGCAGCTTTCAAAATTGCCGCACAAACAAATTTAAAAGGGATTTTGGATTATACCGAAGACCCTATTGTTTCCGTTGATGTGATTGGCAATAAAAATTCATGTATATTTGATGCACAACTCACTTCAGTTATCGATAAAATGGTAAAAGTGGTAGGTTGGTATGATAATGAGATAGGATATTCCTCAAGAATAATTGATTTAATTCTTTTGACCAATATGAAAAACAACCAATAAAAAATCAGTTACAAATGAAATATTTTTTCGTTTTTGTACTTTTTTTTACTGTAATCTTGTATTCTCAACCAAGTGAGAAAACAGACAGTACTGCGTATTACAGCAGTTTGAGCAACTCTAATATCCAAAATAACAATTATAAGGACGCATTATTATATACCCAAAAAGCGATACTTTTCGCAGAAAAAAATAAAAATATTCAAGATCAGGCAGTTCAGCACTTTAATCTTGGAAAACTGTACCACGATTTAAAAAAAAATGATGATGCCATTAAATCATTGCGAAAAAGTTCTGATTTATATACAGACTTAAACCCGAGTCACAATGAAGCGGGCACATACTACTACATGGGTTTATGTTACATGGCAAAACAAAATTTTGATAGATCCGCAATGTACTTCCATGAGGCCAAAACCATTCAAACTCTATTAAAATTTCCAGATACAGCTGAATTACTTACCCTGCAAAGAGGAATAATTTATAAATCTAAAAATAAATTAGATTTAGCATTATCGGTTTTTAAGACAATAATTGCAAAGCCTGACAATCCTAATTTATCAAATACTAAAGCGGAAGCTTTATATCAAACAGGAAGCATTGAAGCCCTAAAAAATAGGAATAATTTAGCTTTGAACTATCTTAATAAAGCATTAGACCTAAACAGTAAAGCCGATAATCTGGAACAAAAATCTAATATTTTACTTGCCTTAAGCAACGTTTACGAAAAAATGCTGGATAAGAATAATGCCTATTCCTATTTAAAACAACATCTCAATTTAAAAGAACGAATTGCAATTTTAAATAACGAGAGACTAGGCATTGATGATTACACCAAATTCAAAGAATCCGAACGTTTAAAGGAAATTATACAAACCGATAATCAAAACAAAGAGCAAGAAAAAGCAAGCAAGTTTTCAAAACTGATTAGTATACTTGCTATTGCGTTGATTTCTATTTTATCACTATTAAGTTTATCTTTATACAAAAATAATATCATCCGTAATCAGTCTAATTTGTTACTGAGAGAAAAAAATAAAGAATTAGAAATTGCAAAAGATAAAGCCGAAAAAGCATCTAGAGCAAGATCCGAATTCCTTTCGACAGTTAGTCACGAACTCCGAACGCCACTAAATGCCATCAACGGAATTACTCATTTACTACTAGAAGAAAATCCTAAGAAAACCCAAATGGATTATTTGTCTTCGTTAAAATTTTCTGGAGATTATTTGACGAAATTCATCAATGAAATTTTAGAAATAAATAAAATTGAGTCTCATAACATCGAAATAGAATATACCAGTTTTAACGTAAAACAGCTTTTGACTGACATTCAAAATTCGTTGAAGGAACTGGCTTTTGTCAACAACAATAACTTTATACTTGAAATTGACCCTGCGATTCCTGATTACTTAATTGGAGATCCAACTAAACTCTCACAGATCATATTAAATTTGATCAATAATGCGCTAAAGTTTACTAAAAATGGTAATGTCAGTATCATTGCAAGACTCGAAAATTTAGACCATCCAACGGCGACATTATATTTTGAAGTAACAGATACTGGAATCGGAATACCAGAAGACAAATTAATAAGCGTTTTTGACAGTTTTTCTCAAGGATCCATTGAAGTCAATAGAAAATACGGCGGTACGGGTCTGGGATTAACGATTGTAAAAAAATTAACTCAAATTCTTGGCGGACAAATAGAACTTTCAAGTATCGTGGGCCAAGGCTCCACCTTCTCATTTGCATTAGCGTTTAAAATTAGCGAACAACTCCTAACGGCAGAACCAACGCCAAAAATTGACTACGATTCTAAGTTATTGAACAAAAAAATACTGTTGGTGGAGGATAACAAAATCAATCAAATGATTACCAAAAAAATGCTTCTGAATAAACAAATAATTTGTGAGGTTATTGATAATGGTGAAGATGCTATTGATTTAGTACGCAAAAATAAATTTGATTTGGTTCTTATGGACGTGCATTTACCCGGCATCAACGGAACTATTGCTACAAAAACGATTCGGAAATTTGATAGTAGCACTCCGATAATTGCGCTTACCGCAATATCACTGCATGAAAATCGTGAGATGCTATTATCATTTGGCATGAACGATGTAATTACTAAACCGTTCATACCAGAAGAATTTTACACTACCATTGCTGAATATATTTAGATTTAATAATTCAGAATCAATTCCTTTATTAGGCTTCTCACTTTTGGTTCCGCCTCTTTAGCTGCTTCCAAAACTTCGTCATGCGAGATTGTTCCAATACTTTCTTCGTTACCCATATCGGTAATTACCGAAATTCCAAAAGTTTCCATATCCATGTGACGCGCTACAATTACTTCGGGAACGGTTGACATTCCCACACAATCAGCGCCCAGAATTTTTACCATTTTGTATTCAGCCAACGTTTCAAAAGTTGGACCTTGCAAGCCCAAATAAATTCCTTCATGAACGGTAATGTTTAGTCCTTTGGCTAATTCAGTTGCTTTGGCAATCATATTTCTCGAATATGGTTCGCTCATATTTACAAAGCGTGGTCCAAAACGTTCATCATTTTTACCTCGCAAAGGATGCTCAGGCGTCATATTTATATGATCCGTAATCATAACAATAGAACCTACTTTATAACTTGGATTTACACCACCTGATGCATTTGAAACTACCAATTTTTCAACACCTAAAAACTTCATAACTCTTACCGGGAAAGTAACTTCTGTCATTGAATAGCCTTCATAAAAATGAAAACGTCCTTGCATAGCAACAACTTTCTTGTCTCCTATTGTTCCAAAAACCAATGCGCCTTTGTGTCCTTGCACTGTTGATACCGGGAAATTTGGGATTTCATTGTACGGCAACGTATATGCTACTTTCATTTCATCCGTAAAACTCCCTAATCCTGAACCTAAGATTACACCGTATTCTGGAGTAAAATCAATTCTTTCCTTAATATAACTAACTGTTTCTTGAACTTGTTCCCACATAATCTAAAATTGTTTTATTAAAATTTTCACTCCGTTCCGACGCCTCGGAATCGGGACCCGAAACGAAAGAACTTTGTATTGGTAAATAAAAAAGTTGTTCGCTTGGCAAACTTCCTTTTAACCGTACATAATCTTTTTCGGTAGTGATAATAATATTGTTTTGAGCTAAATTTTTAATTTCTAAAATGTCTTTATCGGTAAAATTATGATGGTCTGGAAAAGACAAACAGACATCATTAGAGTTTTGCAAATAGGAAAAAAACGGTTCCGGTTTTGCAATTCCTGCTACCAATACTTTAGCAGCATGTTGAATTTCATCAACCTTTATCTTTCGGTTTTCTCCATAAATACAATCATCGTATGCTATAAAAGTAAAGTATAATTCTTGGCTTTTCAAAAGTTTCAGTCTCTTTTTAATGTCATCCTGTTCCTCAAATGAAAGATTAAAAGGACATTTGGTTACAATAATCACGTTCGCTCTATTTGCTCCGCTCCTGCTTTCGCGTAAATTTCCGGTTGGCAACATCCAATCATCCGAATACAAATCGCTGTAGGATGTCAATAAAATATAAAAACCCGCTTTTACTTTTCGATGTTGAAAAGCATCATCAAGCAAGATAATTTCTGGTTTTTCTGTTTGCGAAAGCAATTGTTCTATCCCGTTCTTTCTATCGGCATCAACTGCCACTTGTATCGATGGAAATTTTTGAAAAAATTGAAATGGTTCATCACCAATAGTTGCGGCATTTGAATTGGCTTCCGCCAAAATAAAACCTTTAGACTGTCTTTTATACCCTCTACTTAATGTGGCAATTTTATATTTATCCGAAAGCAACCGAATCAAATATTCGATTTGTGGTGTTTTTCCGGTTCCACCAACGCTAAGATTCCCGACAGCAATAATAGGCAAAGCAAAAGAGTACGATTTTAAAATACCTTTATCGAAAAGAAAATTACGAATACTTGTTATCAAACCATATAATATGGCAAACGGAAACAGTAATTTTCGAAGTAAATTCATTTTACGAAAGTAGAATAAATTATCTTTGATTTAAAATTTTGTTTCTTTTGTTTCATGTTTAAAGTTGATCAACATTAAACTTTAAACCTAAGACTTTAAACTAAAAAAAAACATGAAAATCAAAGAAATAATTTCCGTACTCGAAGAAATGGCTCCACTCGCTTATGCTGAAGATTTTGACAATGTCGGATTGTTGGTTGGAAACCAAGACGAAGAAGCAACCGGAATATTGGTTTGTCACGATGCTTTAGAAAATATAATTGACGAAGCGATTGCGAAAAATTGCAATCTAGTGGTTTGTTTTCATCCCATTTTATTTTCTGGTTTGAAAAAAATTACGGGAAAAAACTACGTGGAACGAGCCGTCATTAAAGCCATAAAAAATGACATTGCAATTTACGCCGTTCACACCGCTTTGGACAACCATCAGGAAGGCGTGAATAAAATATTCAGTGATGCATTGGGATTGATAAATACAAAAATCCTTATTCCGAAGCAAAACTTCATTCGAAAATTAGTGACTTTTACCATTCCTGAAAATGCAGAAGAAGTGCGAAATGCACTATTTGATGCTGGCGCGGGAACCATTGGCAATTATGAAAACTGCAGTTTTAATTCGAAAGGAATTGGAACGTACATGGGAAATGAACACAGCAATCCGCAAATAGGAGAGCGATTTGAGTTTGTGCAAGGGGACGAAATCAAAGTCGAAGTAACTTTCGAAAAACATTTGGAAAACAAAATCCTGAAAGCCTTATTCAAAAGCCATGCGTACGAAGAAGTGGCTTATGAAATTTATGAGTTGCAAAACCAACATCAAAATATTGGTTTGGGAATGATTGGCGAATTGAAAAATCCCATGAATGAAAAAGAGTTTTTGCTTTTTGCCAAAGAAAAAATGCAATGTGGCGGAATTCGACATTCGAACTTTATTGGAAAGGAAATTAAAAAAGTAGCTGTTCTTGGCGGAGCTGGAAGTTTTGCAATAAAAAATGCGATTCAGGCGGGAGCTGATGCTTATTTGACTGCTGATTTGAAATATCATCAGTTTTATGAAGCCGAAAACAAGTTGCTTTTGGCCGATATTGGACATTTTGAAAGCGAACGCTATACAAAAAATTATATTGTAGAGTATCTTCGGAAAAAAATCCTTAATTTTGCAGTTATTTTATCAGAAGAAAATTCAAATCCAGTTAAGTACTTATAGAATATGGCGAATACGAAAGAATTAAGTGTTGAGGACAAGTTAAGAGCAATTTACGATTTACAACTTATTGACTCTAGAATTGACGAAATCAGAAACGTAAGAGGAGAACTTCCTTTAGAAGTAGAAGATTTAGAAGATGAAGTGGCTGGTTTAAGCACACGTTCAGAAAAATTGAAAGGGGAACTTGAAGTTATCGAGGATCTAATCAAATCAAAAAAGAATGCAATTGATGAGCACAAAGAAGCTATCAAAAAATATACTAAGCAACAAGAAACTGTTCGTAACAACAGAGAGTTTAATTCGTTGACTAAAGAGATTGAATTTCAAGAATTAGAAATTCAATTGTCAGAAAAACAAATTAAAGAAATGAAAGCTTCTATCGAACACAAGAAAGAAGTAATTTCAAGTTCTAAAGAAAGATTAGAAGCAAAATCAAATCACTTAAAGCACAAAAAATCAGAGTTAGACGCTATCATGGCTGAAACTGCTAAAGAAGAAGCATTCTTATCTGAGAAATCAGCAGAATTCCAAGCTTTAATTGAAGAAAGATTATTGAAAGCTTATACAAGAATCAGAAGTAGCGTTCGTAATGGTTTAGCTGTAGTTTCTATCGAAAGAGGAGCTTCTGCAGGATCATTCTTCACTATTCCACCACAGACACAAGTAGAAATTGCTTCTAGAAAGAAAATCATAACTGATGAACACTCTGGAAGAATATTAGTCGACAGTTCATTAGCCGACGAAGAAAAAGAGAAAATGGAACAATTGTTTTCTAAATTCTAATTACATTTAAGTCCCGATACACATCGGGACTTTTTTTTATGAAAAAAACAGCATTTTTTATATTCACTAAATCTATTGGTTTATACATTAACCTTTTGAGTTTTGTATTTCCAAAAAAAGCATCGCAACTGGCGTATGCTTTTTTTAGTGAACCCCGAGAAGGGAAATTATCTAAAGACAAACTTCCGGTAATTCTGCAAGAAGCACAGTCCGAAATGTTCCAACTTCAAGAAGATTCCTTTCACACCTATACTTGGAAAGGAAATGAGACCGTAATACTTTTGGTTCACGGCTGGGAAAGCAATGCTTCTCGCTGGGAAAATTTACTCCCCTATCTAAAAAAATCAGGAAGCACCATCATTGCCATTGACGGTCCGGCTCACGGGTTATCCAGCGGAAAAGAATTCAATATTCCCCAATACGCTGAATTCATTCATATTACCGTTGAAAAATTTAAACCACAATATCTTATCGGTCATTCTATAGGTGGAAAAACGTGTTTGTATTATCAATCCGTTTATCAAAATGATGCTTTAAAAAAAATGGTGATATTGGGAGCACCAAGCGATTTCAAAATTATCTTAAACAATTATATTACATTATTAAGCCTGAATAGTAAAATTTCAAAGTCATTGGAGGCGCATTATCTTAATAATTTCAAATTGAGCTTGGAACAGTTTTCCGGTAAAATATTTGCTTCAAAATTAAATATAAAAGGATTAATCGCCCATGACATTGACGACACCGTAGTTTTATTCGAAGAAGGAAAAAAAATTGCAGGAGCTTGGAAAAATGTGGTCTTCATTGAGACTAAAGGCTTAGGTCATAGCATGCACGACGATGAGTTGTATAATAAAGTTTCTCGTTTTTTATTTGAAGAAAAATAGACTTCTTAGATGATATGAACTTCTGTATTAAATCTAATAAGACTAAATACAATCCATCAAACTTACCTTTCTAACAATCCAAAAATTTAAGAAGTCTAAAATCTAACAAACAAATTCATTACTTTTGCAGTATGGAAGAAAATTTAAAACGCCTCAATAAATTCATAGGAGAAACTGGTTATTGTTCCCGCCGCGAAGCAGATAAAATCATTGAAGAAGGTCGTGTGACCATCAATGGAGTCGTTCCGGAATTGGGCACAAAAGTTTCACCGAATGACGAAGTGCGTATTGACGGTAAACTAATCCGTGAGCAAAATGAGAAACCTGTTTATCTTGCTTTCTATAAACCCGTAGGAATCGAATGTACGACTAACCTTGATGTTCGCAATAATATTGTTGATTATATCAATTATCCGAAACGCATTTTCCCTATCGGACGATTGGACAAAGCCAGTGAAGGATTGATTTTTATGACCAATGACGGTGATATCGTTAATAAAATATTAAGAGCCCGAAACAATCACGAAAAAGAATATACGGTAACCGTAAACAAACCTATAACCGATCGTTTTATCGAAAGAATGGGCAATGGAGTACCAATTTTAGACACTGTGACTCGAAAATGTAAGGTAGAACAAATTAGCAAATTCACTTTCAAAATTATCTTGACACAAGGTTTAAACCGTCAGATCCGTAGAATGACCGAATATTTAGGCTATGATGTAACGGCGCTTAAACGCATCCGAATTATCAATATTTCACTTGATGTCCCTGTAGGTCGTTACCGTGATTTGACTGATGCAGAAATTAAAGAATTAAACGAATTGATTGAACCTTCGAGCAAAACAGAAGAAGCTAGTTTACCCAAAACCGAAGCGCCAAAAAGAAGAACTGAATTCATCAAAAGAGATGATCCCAGATTTAAAGGACGAGGCGATTATTAAAAATATTAAAATCCCATTCATTCCTGAATGGGATTTTGCTTTTATTTACTCGGTAAAAATTCATAATACAAAGCTTTTGATAAAAAGGTCCTTGATTGCATTCGACTGATGTCCTTCTCTCTTGAAATTTCAATGTACTGTCCATCTAGTTTATTTTGTAAAAAATAGTCTTTACGCACTTCGTCATTAAAGTTTAATCGGGATAAAAAGGTAGGTTCTACTCCTTTATTTACAGCAATATTATAATTGGTAATCAGATTTCCCCAGTTGACAAAACTACATAAAAGAATTGTTCCATAGAAATACCAAATCATTTGATTGAAAAGAAAAGCATTCGTTTTTTGCTTGGTAATTTTTACAAAAGAAATAACCAATCCAATAATTGATAAAATCAAGAAAGCATAAACACCCAATCTTTTATAAGTCAATCCAAAAAAAGAAACATATTCTGAGTTTTTAATAATTGTACTAATGATTAAAACTCCATTTAACAGAATCCAAATCTTTGCTAATTTTTTAAGGTTTTTAGCTTTTTCATCAAAATTAAACCCTCCTTTAAAATAGAATAAAATAACTCCAACAGCCATTATAATTGAAAAAATAACGGCATTTACTCTTTCGTGTGTATCAGAACTTAAGTTAGATTTTTTTACAACCTCAAAAAACTGTTCGTAATTATAAGTCGCAATGAAAACCAAAAGAAGCACATTCAAAAGAAACAACGTAATCTCTCCACTTCTTCTTTCAAAATCAATATCCAGAAATGAAAATGAATTTTGATTTTGTGTTTTGGCGTCTTCCTTAAAATCATTGTCCAGTAAATCATTCTTTTCATAAAAAACCTCAGGAATCCAATAATTCCAGAAAGTGAACGAAATAAAAAATCCTAAAGCGGTCAGTACAAATACTTGCCACGCATCGATATCTAAATAATAATCCGTAAACAAAGAGGAAAAATGATCGCTCCCAAAAGAATATACAATTAAAAACAATCCAAGAAAAACAACTGGAATAACAAAATAAGCAATCACTTTTTTAGCAAAACCGCTATTAACTTTTCGCTTCGGAAGATATTGACTAAACATCAATATGCGACCTAACGAAGCGATTCCGTTCATTAATACTAAAGGAAGAGCTTGTAACAATTTAAGTTTAGGTTCCTGGGTTTTGAATTGTAAAAAGATAATCGACAAAACCATGGCAAAAAAAGATGGAAAATCTCCGTACCAAGCAAATGCAAAGCATGACAGAACCGATGTAACAACTAAAATCAGATGTGCCCTACTGGTAATTTTCTCTTGAAAGAAATAACATATTAAAGCGGTTTGCATCATCCCGAAAATGGCCCAATTGAGACCCAAATCTTCCTTGTAAAAAAGCAGAGTAAAAACCAAACTGCTGACTAAAATAAAATGTAGTTTTTTCATAATTAATAATTTAAAAGTACTTTGTATTTCAAAGTGTAGAGTTAAAAAAAAGGGTTATTTAGATTTGATTAATTTTTCCAGACTATTCAAGTGTGAAATAAAAGCAGTTCTGCCAATATTGGTAACTCGATACGACGTTTTTGGTTTTTTACCAACAAATTCTTTTTTTACTTCTATGTATCCAGATTTTTCTAACGCCGAAGAATGACTTGCTAAATTTCCATCAGTGATATTCAATAAAGATTTCATTTCAGTAAAATCAATCCAGTCGTTTACCATCAGAACAGACATAATGCCTAATCTAACCCTACTTTCGAAATCTTTATTTAATTTGTCAATGATTCCCATTTCTATTTGTATTTTTTGAACACAATTATTCCGTAAAGAATATGCAAAATTCCAAATCCAATTGCCCAAAAAACAAGACCAAAACCAAGATAAAAAAGCGAAATACATCCTAGAACAATCTCACAAGCGCCTAAATATCTAATGTCAGAAAAAGTATATTTCCCCGCATTAATAAGTGCTAAGCCATAAAACAATAGAGTAACAGGAGCAATAAGAGCAAATAATTGATGGTATAAAAGTGCTACACAAAATACGCCTCCAACCAGTAAAGGAATCGCTAGATTCAATACCATTTTTTTTGTAGTATTAGTCCAAATCGGCAAATCAAACTTTTTACTTTTTCTCAAAGTAAAAAATATCCCTGCCCCTAATGCAAGTATCAAAATTGCCAAAGCAACGAAAACTAATTCGATAAGTAAATCATAGCTATACAACTTTTGCTTACCATCAAAATATTCAATACCCTTATTTTTAAATAATTGATACGCATAAACTGACCCGGCTAATGCGAAAAAGCCCGCAAATATTCCTGAAAGGCCACTTAACGAAATGAATCTGGAAGAGCGCTCCATCATGGAACGAATATGCGATAAATCTTCTTGAATTTTTTGACTCATAAATAAAGTACTTTGAAATACAAAGTTATTTATTATTTTTATAAATCAAAATAGAAACGCATTTAATTTTGATAAAAAATTATTATCAAATGAAAATATCTTCTTTTAAAAGAAAAAGACTCGTTTTTTCAAAATCTATTTTTTGCCTGCTTCCCAACCTCTTTGAATCTCACCAATAGTAGAATCCCAGTCGTAGATTGTTTGTATGATAAAAAGTGTAGCAAATCCTAAGAAAAATATTTTAATGTCTCTGTTTGAAATTTTCATTTTTATAGTATTTAATTATTTGCTTAAATATATAAAATTAATTGAATCAAAAACCGAAAAAAGTAAGATTATTATTAATTAAAAATCAAAACCATCTTTTTCTTTTGAATAAAAACACACCAAAAGCAGATAACAAAACAGATACGGAAATGACAATCCATATTCCATAACGATTATCTTCTAAATCATTAGGAACGTTCATTCCATACAAACTGGCAATCAATGTTGGAATCATCAGAATAATCGAAATCGAAGTCATCTGCTTCATAATCGTATTCATATTATTCGAAATCACAGAAGCATACGCATCCATAGTTCCTGTTAAGATGTCACTGTAAATATTAGTGGTTTCCTGCGCCTGACGCAGTTCAATCTCAACATCTTCCAGCAAATCCAAGTCAAAATGCTCTTTTTGGGATTTTATATTCTTGATTCGGTGCAACAAAATATCGTTCCCTTTCAAGGAAGTCATAAAGAATACTAAACATTTTTCTATTTGAAGTAACGCCTGCAACTCTTCATTTTTAATTGACTTTTCTAAATTATCTTCGGCTAATTTTATTTTTTGGTTGACTTGCTTTAAGTATTTCAAAAACCAAACACTGGATGACAATAATAACTTCAACACTAAATCGAAGTTGTCTTTAATGTTGATATTCTTGCGCTTGGTATAGGTTACAAAATCGGTAAGCATTTCCGTTTTATGAAAACTAATGGTAATACAAACTTCTCCTTTAAAAACAACCCCGACAGGAATCGTATGAAAAGGCAACTTCACATCGTTACTCTTAACAGGAATTCGCATGATGATCAAAGTCCAACCATTTTCAATTTCTATCCTTGGTCTTTCGTCAATATCTTCAATGTCGTTATAAAATGCTTCGGGAATTTGTAATTCTTCGAGTAAATATTTTTTTTCTGCTTCAGTAGGACATTCAATATTGATCCAGCAGTTTGGAGTCCAATCAGCAGTGGCAATTAATCCGTTATTGTTTTTGTAAAAAGCTCTCATTTCAAAATTCTATAGGTTTATGTATAGCCTCTTGAAAAAGTCAAGTGCTATATTAGTTCAACATTTCCGAATAATAATCGTCCATTTTAAAGGTCTTTTTTAAGTGGTGCAAAAGTATTCTTTTAAATTCCATTTTAGCATCAATTACCAGAATTTTATGCATTTACTAAGATAAAAAAAGCCTTAAACGTATGTTTAAGGCTTTCAATCAAAACTATTTTGTCTTTATTTATTTCTTTTCATTTCCCTTGCCAAAAGCGTGTTTTTCAACAACATTGCGATGGTCATAGGTCCTACTCCACCGGGAACCGGAGTAATAAATGATGATTTTTTACTTACATTCTCAAAATCAACATCACCGGTGATCACATATCCTTTTTCGTTATTTTCATCAGGAACACGAGTAATACCTACGTCAATAACAACAACTCCCTCTTTTACCATATTTGCTTTCAGGTAATTTGGAACACCCAAAGCCGTAATAATGATATCGGCTTGAATGGTAATTTCCTCAATGTTTTTAGTGTAACTGTGCGTCAAAGTAACTGTTGAATTTCCAGGAAAACCTTTTCTACCCATCAAAATACTCATTGGCCTTCCCACAATATGACTACGCCCAATAACTACGGTATGTTTACCTTTGGTTTCTACTCCATATCTTTCTAACAATTCCAGAATTCCAAAAGGTGTCGCAGGAATAAAAGTAGTCATGTCTAAAGCCATTTTTCCAAAATTCTCCGGATGAAATCCATCGACATCTTTGCTTGGGTCTACCGCCATCAATACTTTTTGCTCATCAATTTGTTCCGGAAGCGGCAATTGAACGATAAATCCATCAATGGCATCATTATCATTCAATTCCTTAATCTTCTTTAGCAATTCAACTTCAGTAGTTGTACTTGGCATTTTTACTAAAGTAGATTCAAAACCTACTCTTTCACAGGCTTTTACTTTACTTCCTACATAAGTCAAACTAGCACCATCATTTCCAACAATCAGGGCTGCTAAATGAGGAACTTTCTCCCCATTATCTTTCATTTTTTGTACTTCTACAGCGATTTCACTTTTAATATCCTCCGCTGTTTTTTTTCCGTCTAGTAGTTGCATTGTTATTGGGTTTAATATATTAAAGCCGAAAGTCTTAAAATCATTACAACTTTAAGACTTTCGGCTTTTTACTCATTTTATTTCATTCCTGGCATTCCGCCTTTCATACCGCCCATCATTTTCATTAGGTTTTTCCCTCCTGGACCCTGCATCATTTTCATCATCTTGCTCATTTGGTCGAACTGCTTCATTAACTGATTCACCTGTTCAATTTTGGTTCCGGAACCTTTTGCAATTCTTGCTTTTCTTTTTACGTCAATCAAAGCCGGCTTACTTCTTTCAATTGGCGTCATCGAATGAATAATGGCTTCAATATGTTTAAAAGCATCGTCTTCAATCTCCACATCTTTCATGGCTTTTGAAGCACCTGGTATCATTCCAACCAAATCTTTCATATTACCCATTTTCTTTACTTGCTGAATTTGAGAAAGGAAATCATCAAAACCGAATTCGTTTTTGGCAATTTTCTTTTGGATTTTTCGTGCTTCTTCTTCGTCAAATTGCTCTTGCGCTCTTTCTACCAAAGACACAACGTCTCCCATCCCCAATATTCTTTCGGCCATACGAATTGGATAGAACACGTCAATGGCGTCCATCTTTTCTCCTGTACCTACAAATTTAATTGGTTTATTAACAACCGATTTAATCGAAATTGCTGCTCCACCACGTGTATCACCATCTAATTTGGTTAAAATAACCCCATCAAAATTTAATCTTTCATTGAAGGTTTTTGCTGTGTTTACAGCGTCTTGACCGGTCATTGCATCCACAACAAATAAGGTTTCTTGCGGCTGAATGGCTTTATGAACGCGTTCTATTTCGTTCATCATTTCCTCGTCAACAGCTAAACGACCTGCTGTATCGACGATTACTACATTGAATCCATTTGCTTTCGCATGTTTGATTGCGTTTTGAGCAATTTCTACCGGATTTTTATTTTCAGGTTCTGAATACACCTCAACTCCAATCGAATCTCCAACTACATATAATTGTTGAATCGCAGCAGGACGGTAAATATCACAGGCTACCAAAAGTGGTTTCTTGTTCTTTTTTGTAAGAAGATAATTCGCTAGTTTTCCAGAAAAAGTTGTTTTTCCAGATCCTTGTAAACCAGCCATCAAAATAACTGTTGGATTTCCCGAAAGATTGATTCCGGCAACATCGCCACCCATTAATTCAGTCAGTTCATCTTTGACTAACTTCACCAATAATTGTCCTGGCTGAAGCGTTGTCAATACATCCTGTCCGATTGCTTTTTCTTTTACTTTAGTGGTAAAATCTTTTGCAATTTTAAAATTGACATCGGCGTCAAGCAAGGCACGTCGTACTTCTTTCAAAGTTTCGGCTACGTTTACTTCAGTAATTTTTCCGTGTCCTTTTAATATATGAAAGGCTTTGTCTAGTTTATCGCTTAAATTATCGAACATAGTATTTATTTATTTTGAAATGCAAATTTAAGCATTTGATTTTGAAGTTGTATTCATAATATTATAAAAAAAACAGCCTTTTTAGACTGTTTTGAAGTTGTATTTGCTGATTTAACTTAAAATAAACTAATTCTTTTCAAATGTCAAATAATTCATTTCAGCATTACCATTCTTTAAAGCTCTTAATCGTATTTGTGTAGCAGTGATTTCAACAACATCCCATTCCTCAGATAATGCGACAAAAGCTAAAGGATTTGAAAACGAAATAGCAAAATCGCTATCATTATTTGGATTATCATCCGCGATATCTGATTTTGTGATTGTCCATTTTCCGCTGTAATCTACATTGGAATTATCTGCTATTAAAATATTATTTGACCCAAAAGTAAAATTATAGCCTGAAAAAAAACTCGATTTATTTGTTTTAGTATCCAAAAAATAAGTGACTTTCCAAGTTCCTTGATTCAAAGTCGCCAGTATACTTTCCGGACTTTTAGCTACAGTATTTAATACTATTGCGTCATCATCGCAACATGTACCTGCAATGTTTAGCAAAAAAACACAAAGCACAAACGGGAAAAGCACTATTTTTTTCATAATACATTAGTAATTTCGTTTAAAATTACTAAAAATATTATATTTTTCGTATTAAAATCAACTTTATTTACATTCTTTCAGGAACACTAATTCCCAACAATTTAAATGAAGCTGCAATTGTATCTGCCACTTTTTTAGACAATTGAACACGGAAGATTTTCTTTTCTAAATCTTCTTCGCCCAGAATAGGAACTGCCTGATAGAATGAATTATATTCACGAACTAAATCATAAGTGAAATTTGCCAACAAAGCAGGACTGTGATGCTGCGCCGCATTTTGAATCACTTCAGGAAACAACTCTAATTGTTTTACTAGTTCTTTTTCTTTTTCGTGCAGCGTTGTCATTTTTGATTTATTCGAAAAGTCAAAATTTGCTTTACGAATAATCGATTGAATTCTGGCGTACGTATATTGAATAAACGGCCCTGTATTTCCTGCAAAATCTACCGATTCTTCCGGATTGAAAAGGATTCGTTTTTTAGGATCTACTTTCAAAATATAATATTTCAAAGCGCCTAAACCAATCGTGCTGTATAATTTTGCTTTTTCATCAGCAGAATAAGAATCTAATTTCCCTAAATCTTCGGCTATTTTCTGTGCGGTATCTGTCATTTCCTGCATTAAATCATCAGCATCTACAACTGTTCCTTCACGGCTTTTCATTTTACCGGAAGGTAAATCTACCATTCCGTACGACAAATGGAATAAATTTTTAGACCATTCAAAACCTAATTTTTTCAAGATAAGAAACAACACTTTAAAGTGATAATCCTGCTCATTTCCTACAGTATAAACCATTCCGCCAACATCTGGATAATCTTTCACACGCTGAATCGCCGTTCCAATATCTTGCGTCATGTAAACCGCAGTACCGTCTGAACGCAATACAATTTTACGATCTAAACCTTCTTCCGTCAAATCTATCCAAACCGAACCGTCAGGATCTTTTTCGAAAACACCTCTATCCAAACCAATCTGAACAACATCTTTCCCTAATAAATAGGTATTACTTTCATAATAAAAACAATCGAAATCAACACCAAGATTTTTATAGGTTTTAGCAAAACCATCGTAAACCCATTGATTCATGGTTTTCCACAGCGAAATAACCGCTTCATCCCCAGCTTCCCATTTCAGCAACATTTCCTGTGCTTGCAGAATGATTGGCGCTTGTTTTTTTGCTTCTTCTTCTGTTTTGCCCGCGCTCATTAATTGCGCTATTTCTTCTTTATACGCTTTATCAAAAGCAACGTAGTAATTTCCAACTAATTTATCTCCTTTTAAACCTGTTGATTCCGGCGTTTGTCCGTTCCCGAATTTTTGCCAAGCCAACATCGATTTACAAATATGAATTCCTCTATCATTAATGATTTGAGTTTTATACACTTTCTTACCCGAAGCTTTGATGATTTCGGCTACTGAATATCCTAAAAGATTATTACGTACGTGACCTAAATGCAAGGGTTTATTGGTATTTGGCGAAGAATATTCCACCATTACCGCTTTATCTTCTGGATTTGGAGTAACGAAACCAAATTTAACATCATCTTTTATATCTCCGAAGAAATCCAAATAATATTCATCTGAAATAACAATATTCAAAAATCCAGAAACCACATTAAACCGACTTACCTCAGCTACATTTTCAACTAAATAGTTCCCTATTTTATTTCCTAATTCTACTGGATTACTTTTCACCACTTTCAACAAGGGGAAAATAACCATGGTAATATCGCCTTCAAATTCCTTGCGTGTAGTTTGAAATTCAACTTTATCAATTGTAACGTCGAATAAAGCTTTTACAGCTTTTTCAATAGAGGGCGTAAGAATCTGTTGTAATGTCATTTCGTGTATTGGTTTTAAGGGGGCAAAGATAGTCATATTGCAGTAATTTGAAAATTGGAAAACAAGATAATTTGCACCTAAAAATGAAGCTTTTAACCTAGTGTAAGGTATAAATCACTATTTTTTTGAAAAAATGATGTAACAAAATCCTTGTTTAGAAGTCTATTAAGTAAATTTTACAATTTCGTATTTGTTAAAAAATGTTAAATATTATTAAAAAAGGTATTATGCTTAACATAGTATTATATAAAATAATACATTTGCTTCATCAATCAATTAAATCAAATCAATCATGAAACTTAAATTAATCTTAATCTGTTTTATCGGAACGTTGTTTTCGATGCAGGCACAAACTTCCGTCAAACCGACGATTCTGGAAAACACAGGAATTATTTCTGGAAAGATCACTGACAAAAAAACCAATGAACCTTTACCGTACGTGAATATTGTAGTAAAAGAAAACAACAAAGTTATTACTGGTGAAATCACATCTGATAAAGGAACTTTTCAAATAAAAAATTTAGCCTTAAAAGATTACATCGTTGAAATCCAGTTTATGGGATATAAGACCATTACTAAAGCGATTTCTCTCACAAACGAACAGAAAAACGCAAATCTGAACACGATTGCTATCGAAGAAGATGCCATTGAATTAAAGGGCGTAAATATAATTGCTGAACGCTCCACAATTGAACAAAAAATTGACAGAAAAGTAATCAATGTAGGGAAAGATCTGACCACCGCAGGCGCAACAGCATCCGAAATCATGAATAATATTCCTTCTGTAAATATAGATCAAGATGGGAAATTATCATTACGCGGTAACGAAAACGTACGTGTTCTGGTAGATGGACGTCCAAGTAATATTGATGCGTCTCAGTTGTTGAAACAAATCCCATCAACTTCCATTAAAAAAATTGAATTAATCACCAATCCAAGTGCCAAATACAATCCGGAAGGAATGTCTGGCATCATCAACATTGTTTTACATAAAAATGCCAATGACGGATTTAATGCCAGTATCAATACGGGTCTAACTTTTGCACAAACACCAAAGATTAGCAATTCCCTTAACATGAACTATAGAACCGGTAAAGTGAACTTTTTCTCCACTTATGGGAATAATTTTGGCAAAAGATTCAATGAAGGGCGAATTTCAAGACTTGACGACAACTCCAATCAAATGTTCGATATTGTAAATGACAACAAATCTCATTTGTTCAAAATTGGAATGGATTATTACATCAATGACAAAAACACTATTTCTGCCTACACGAATCAAAACATATTTGTTGGAGATGGTATAGTGGATGTGAACATTCTAAATCCTAATCCCTCACAAAATGTACTGCTAAATTCTAAATACTTTTCAGATAATACGGACGGTACTTACAATGTAGCTTTCAAGCATCTAACAAAAAAAGAGGGTGAAACACTGGATTTAGAAATAAATCACAGCATCTATTCTGAAAATCAAGATGCTAGTTTTCTAACTACTTTCAACAATCCCAATATTCCAAGCAGTTCTTATACCGATAATTTGGGTGATAAAAGACAAAATTCAACCGTCAATTTGGACTATGTGAATCCGTTGAATGACAAGACTAATCTAGAGTTGGGTGCTGAAAGCAGAATTGTACGAACAGAAAACAATTACAGGACTAACAATAGTTCTTTATCAAATTCTGATTACAGTTATGATTTAGACATCTATTCTGCTTACGCTACATTTGGACAAAAATTTAAAAAAATAGGATATCAATTAGGCGCCCGTTTTGAAAGTTACAAGGTAAACGCAATGTTAAACGGTGCTACCGCTTACAAAGATGATTATTTCACGGTCTATCCTTCAGCTTCGATGACGTATTCTCCTACGGAAAAAAATCAGTTCCAAATCAGTTTAAGCCGACGTGTAGACAGACCTAGTTTAGACCAAACCAAACCTATCAGAGAATTCAGCACACCTAGAATAACCTCCATTGGAAATCCTGAATTAGACCCACAATTCACCACATCTATTGAATTAAATTATACTAAAACAATTGCTAAAGGATCATTCAGTACTGGTCTTTTTGTAAGAAGTATTTATAATGAAATCAACAGAATTATCTATCCAGATCCTCAAAATCAGGACCAACAAATTATGAGTTTTGACAACTTTGACAATAATACAGCTTATGGTTTTGAAGCTTCTTTAAATTACAAAATCAATAGTTGGTGGGACATCCAGCCAGCAATAGATTTTTCTAGTATTAACCAGAAAGGATTGGTTTCAGTACTTAATTCAACCACCAATACATTTGATTTGGTTTCCAAAGAAGTAACTGCATCAGCTTTCAACGCCCGTTTCAATAGTAATTTCAAAGCTACTAAAAGCCTTCGTTTCCTTTTATTTGGATTTTATCGTTCTGGAGTTGATGGTGTACAATTTAACGGTAAAGAAATGTATAAAATTGATACCGGTGGACGTTATTCATTTTTAAAAGAAAAAGCCACCTTAAGTGTTCGTTTCAATGATATTTTTAATACGATGAAAGCCGGTTTTGACGGACAAAATCCATATCCGCAAGTCGGTCAATTTACTTGGGAAAGCCAATCCGTTTATCTTGGTTTCAACTACATCTTTGGCGCAGGGAAAAACAAAAACTTGCAGCGTAAACAAAGAGATAACAACACCAAACAAGATGGTGGAGGATTGTTTTAAACAAAAAATAAAATGCCTGAATAAAAATTAGTTTTAATAGTTAGTTACCAAAGAAAAACCCGGAGTATGCCAACTCCGGGTTTTTTGATTTTAAAATATTTTTTAAATCTAGAGAATTATTTTACCATTTAATAATTGCACTTCCCCAAGTAAAACCACTTCCAAATGCTGCTAATACAACAGTATCACCCGATTTTATTTTACCTTGTTCCCATGCTTCAGTCAAAGCAATTGGAATAGAAGCTGCAGTAGTATTACCGTATTTCTGAATGTTATTATAGACCTGATCATCTGTCAAGTTGAATTTCTTTTGGATAAACTGTGAAATTCTCAAATTAGCCTGATGCGGAATCAACATATCAATATCCGAAACCTGCAAATTATTTGCTTGTAATCCTTCATTAATTACTTCACTGAAACGAACTACAGCATTTTTAAATACGAATTGTCCGTTCATGTACGGGAAATAACTTTCATCATCCGGATCATTATCTGCTAAAATATCAGTTACCCAACGACCTCCCATTCCTGGAGCTTTTACAATTAGTTCTTCGGCATGTTGCCCTTCAGAATGTAAGTGCGTGGATAAAATCCCTTTTGTTAAATCTTCTTCTCTGCTCAAAACAGCTGCTCCTGCTCCATCACCAAAAATTACCGAAACACCGCGTCCACGGGTCGTCATGTCCAATCCGGTAGAATGAACCTCAGATCCAATAACCAATATGTTTTTATACATTCCAGTTTTTATGTACTGATCTGCTACTGACAAAGCGTAAATAAATCCAGAACATTGATTTCTTACATCCAATGCGCCAACTGTTCTTAAACCCAAATCACGTTGCACTAAAACTCCTGGTCCAGGGAAATAAAAATCAGGACTCAAAGTGGCAAAAACCACAAAATCGATATCCTCCTTAGCAACACCAGAACGCTCAATCGCAATCTTAGCCGCTTTTACGCCCATAGAAGTCGTTGTATCTTCTCCTTTTATAATGTGTCTTCGTTCTTGAATTCCTGTTCTTTCTTGAATCCACTCGTCATTGGTATCTATAATTTTGGACAAATCGTCATTGGTCACTATGTTTTCGGGAACGTAATAACCCAATCCTGCTATTTTTGAATGATACATATACTATTGTTATTTTATTAAAATACGAGTGCAAATTTAAAACATACTTGAAAATATGAGCTCACAAATTACTACTTTTTTAACAATTTACAAGTTTTATGCCTTTTGTAAACCTTTATAGCCATCATCAGTCATAAAATTATGACAGAACACAAATAAAAAAAAAGCTCAAGAAAGCAAACTGAAACCAATGCAAAAGTTAAAAAGAGTTTATTGTTTCCAAATGTAACAACATTGAATTATTTTAGACCAATCATTGACACTGCTAACGCTAATTTAAAATCATTCAAATTATGAAGTTAAAAATTCCATTTTTTCTATTTCTTGGACTAAGCTTAACCACTTATGCACAAGAGAACTTAACCTATCAAAAACCATCTCAATCCATTTTGGAATTGGCTGATTATGAAAGAGCGCCTTCGGTATCGATGGATACTAAAAAAGAATACATGCTGTTGACATATAGAAACACCTATAAATCATTGGACGATTTAAACCAAGATGAATTGCGTTTGGGCGGATTGCGAATTAATCCAATTACAAATATTTCAAGTACAGTTACGTACGTGAACAACTTGAAATTACGTAAAATAAACGATAAGAATGAAGTGCAGGTTGCAGGTTTGCCTACAAATCCTCGCATCAGTACTATCGCTTGGTCACCAAATGATAAAAAAATCTCATTTTCCCACACCACAGCTTCTGGTGTTGAACTTTGGGTTATCGATGTTGCTTCGGCGAAAGCCACAAAATTAACAGAGGCCACGGTAAATGCGAATATTGGAAGTCCGTTCAGCTGGATGAACGACAACGAAACCATTTTGGTAAAAATGTTACCAAAAAATAGAGCAGCGCTTTTGGATGCCAAAAAAGATTTGCCAACCGGTCCTATAATTTCGAATGCCGATGGTGTAAAATCTCAAAACAGAACTTATCCAGACATGTTGAAAAACAAAAATGATGAAATCAATTTTGAGAACATCATGACTTCTGAATTGTACAAAGTAAACTTGAACGGAACGGCTACTTTGTTCAAAAAAGCTGACATGTATGCTGGAGAAAGCTTCTCTCCTGATGGAAATTATTTGATGCTGACTACCATCCAAAAACCATTTTCATATATTGTTCCATTGAGTCGTTTCCCATCAAAATCTGTAGTTTATGACAAAGCCGGAAACGAAGTAAAAGTGGTAAATGAAGTGCCGCTTACTGAAATTATCCCTAAAGGTTTTATGGCCGTTCGAAAAGGAAAAAGAAACATGAGCTGGAGAGCAGATAAACCTGCAACATTAGCGTATGCTGAAGCTTTAGACGGCGGAGACCCTGCAAACAAAGTAGAATTCAGAGATGAAGTTTTTCTTTGGAACACACCATTTAATGCAGCAGCTACTTCATTGGTAAAAACACCTCAACGTTACGATCGCATGATTTGGGGGAATGACAATGTTGCTATAATTTCTGACGAATGGTACGACACACGAAATACCAAAACATATATTATCAATCCTTCGAATCCAAGTCAGGCTCCAAAAGTAATTTTCGATAGAAATTCACAAGATGTATATTCTGATCCGGGAAATTTTGAAACCAGAAAAAACCAATACAACAGGTATGTTTTGGCTATCGAAAATGACAATGCGTATCTACTTGGCGATGGTTTTACTAAAAACGGTCAATTTCCATTTATCAGTGAATTTAATTTGAAAACATTACAAGCTAAACGTTTGTACACCTCAGCTTACACAGATAAAAAAGAAGATATTTTGGAGATTGAAGATTTCAAGAAAGGAACTGTTTTAGTACAAATCCAGTCTAAAAATGAATATCCGAATTATTACCTTCGAAACATCAAACAAAAAAATAAACTAACGCCAATTACCGCATTCAAAAATCCTTTTGAAAGTATCAAAAACGTGAGTAAGGAAGTGATTAAATACAAACGTAAAGATGGTGTTGAATTATCTGGAACCTTGTATTTACCTGTTGGTTATGACAAGGTTAAAAAAGAGAAAATGCCATTATTGATTTGGGCCTATCCAGCTGAATACAAAGACAAAAATTCAGCGGGACAAAGTACACAAAATCCGAATGAATTCACGTTTCCTAGTTATGGCTCGTTCGTATATTGGGTAACCAAAGGCTATGTCGTTCTTGATGACGCTGCTTTTCCTATCATTGGCGAAGGAACAACGGAACCAAATGATAATTTTATAACGCAATTAGTTGACAATGCAGAAGCAGCGATTAATGCTGTGGATGCTCTAGGATACATCAACAGAAAAAAAGTAGCCGTTGGTGGTCACTCGTATGGTGCTTTTATGACTGCTAATTTGTTGACACATTCTAACCTTTTTGCTTGCGGAATCGCCCGAAGTGGTGCGTACAACAGAACGTTGACTCCTTTTGGCTTCCAAAGTGAGCAACGCAATTACTGGGAAACTCCTGAAGTGTATAATACAATGTCCCCATTCATGAATGCGGACAAAATGAAAACGCCAATGCTTTTAGTACATGGTGAAGCCGATAATAACCCGGGAACATTTACTTTGCAAACTGAACGCTATTTTCAAGCTTTGAAAGGTCTAGGCGCTCCTGCAAGAATGGTGATTCTTCCAAAAGAAGCACATGGTTATGTAGCAAAAGAGAATATTTTGCATTTGCTTTGGGAACAAGATCAATTCTTAGAAAAATATTTGAAAAATTAATTCCAACTTGACCTAAAAGTAAAACCCCGAAATCATATTGATTTCGGGGTTTTCTATTTTTACGATAACATCAAGAACACTTCCTGATTGAGCTCTAATTCCGAGTCATGTTCAAAGAAAATCGCTCTTCTTTCAAAAGCTGCTTTGACTAAATAATGACTTCCTTTAAAATAGCACTGTTTCACAACTGCTTTCATCAGGGCATTGTCTACCACTTTCAATTGATGCGGATATAATAAAAGTAATGCATCTTCATCGTCTTCAAGTGCTATTAATTGAGATAATTTCAATTCATTTACTTCCCCAAAAAGAGAAGCAATGTATTTATTCGCCGGGTTTTCATACAAGGATTTGGAATCACCTTTAGCCACTACTTTTCCATTTTGAACCACAATGGTTTCATCAGAAAAAGACAACGCATCGGTACTGTCATGTGTGGCAATAATACAAGTAACCCCTTTGTCTTTTAAATATCGAAACAAATTACGGCGCAATGAATTCTTTCGGAAAGAATCAATTTGGCTAAACGGTTCATCGAGCAAAATAATTTCGGGCTCCAGAGCCAAAACTCTTGCCAAAGCTACTCGTTGCTGTTGTCCGCCACTCAAGAATTTCGCTTTTACTTTTGCGAAAGCAGTCATTTCGACCATATCTAATAATTCCTGAACTCGGGCTTTCTTCTCCTCAGGATACATATTCGACAAAAACTTGCCTACATTTTCTTCCACAGTTATGTACGGCATCAAATCGAAATCTTGCGCTAAATATTTAATGTAATCTTCTCCTGGAACCAAATTGTATTTGGGGCCCAAAATAGGATTTTCATTATAGGTTATCGCTCCGCTATCCAAGTTATATAATCCGTATATCAATTTAAGTAACGTACTTTTTCCGCAACCGCTTTCGCCAATGATAGCAGTGTTTTGACCTTTGGCAATTGTGAAACTAACATTTTCAATGACGGGTTCATCAATGTAAGTAAAGGATATGTCTTTTATCTCTAGCATCATCTGTATTTAAGAGTGCAAATTTACAATGTTTAATTCAAATTTAGATACAAAAAAAGGCTGCTTCTTAACGAAACAGCCTTTGTTTTTATAGTATTTTTTGCTTAGTTTTTCACTTCAGCTTCTGCATCTTTAATCATTTTTTCATTTGCAGTAATAGCAAATTCAACACGACGGTTTTGACTTCTACCATCAACTGTTTCATTAGAAGCAATTGGATCAGCAATTCCTAAACCAGTAACTTGAAATCTACTTGAAGAAACGCCTTTGCTAGCTAAATAATTTCTAACTGAGGCTGCTCTTTCTCCTGAAAGTTTTAAGTTATAATCCGCTGGACCAGTACTATCTGTGTACCCGTAAATAGTAATATCAGTATCCGGATATTCTGCAAAAACTGGAACTAATTTATCTAAATTAGCTTTTGCACCAGCAGTCAAAGAAGATTTGTTAGTATCAAAACGCACTGCATTTTCATTCAAAACTAATTTAATTCCTTCTCCTACACGAACTACTTCAGCTCCCGGAAGAACAGCATCAATTTCTCTTGCTTGTTTGTCCATTTTGTTACCAATAACTCCACCGGCAACTCCACCAACTACTCCACCTAGGACCGCTCCCATGGCGCCTTTTCCACCTTTACCAAGGTTGTTTCCAAGAACTCCACCAAGAACTGCTCCGGCAACTGCACCAATACCAGCACCTTTTTGTGTGTTGTTTGTGTTTTTTATTGCCTCACAACTTGTGAACATAGAACCTATAACCATTATTGTTGCTATTGCAACTATCGAAATCTTTTTCATATCTGTATCTTTTACTTATTAATTAACTTTTTGAAACTGATACACAACATCAGTCATTTTTCCTGCTACATCAATTTTATCAATCAATTGAAAAGAAGATTCTGTTTGATTGGCTACGTATAAAATATAACCTTCTTTCACTTTTCTAGCTTTTTCTCCAGCATTAAGAACTTTAAGAACAAACTGCCCATCATTATTGATAAACCATGTAATTGGTGAGCTGAATGCCGTACAATTTGCTTTTGTCAAAGCCATAGTTCCTTTATTATTATTAGAAACAAATTTCCAATTACTTCCTACAAAACATTCTGAATCTGCAATTTGAAAAGAATTTACTTTTACATATTGTGAACCTGGATACGTTACTGAACTTATTACCCAATTTCCTTTCATGGCAACCTGAGATTTTCTATCCGTATTTGTACTTGTCGCTGACGTTGACTTACATGCAAACATCAAAACCGCTAATGTGCATAATAAAATAACTTTTTTCATTTTCTTAAAATTTAATGAATTAATACTTACACAAATATACGAAGCATTTAAATACAGTTGTTTCAGAATTAAATTATTTTATATCATAATTAACGCTTGCGACAATTTGTCACTTTCATTATAATTGGTATTACATTTGAAAGAATTATAACCATCAAAATAAACTAAAAAATTCATAATATGACAACAGGTAAAATTAATGTTTCGGTAGAAAACATCTTTCCCTTAATCAAGAAATTCTTATACAGCGATCACGAAATTTTCTTACGTGAATTGATTTCGAACGGAACAGATGCAACACTTAAATTAAAGCATTTAACCAGTATTGGTGAAGCCAAAGTAGAATACGGAAACCCGATTATCGAGGTAAAAATCGACAAGGAAGGTAAAAAACTACACATCATCGATCAAGGTCTGGGGATGACTGCTGATGAAGTAGAAAAATACATCAACCAAGTAGCATTTTCTGGAGCTGAGGAATTTTTGGACAAATACAAAGATTCTGCAAAAGATTCTGGAATTATTGGACATTTTGGTCTTGGTTTTTATTCTGCTTTTATGGTTGCCGAAAAAGTGGAAATCATCACTAAATCGTTCAAAGATGAACCTGCTGCACACTGGACTTGCGACGGAAGCCCGGAATTCACATTAGAGCCAGCTGACAAAACTTCTCGTGGAACAGAAATCATTTTGCATATCGCCGAAGATTCTTTGGAATTCTTGGAAGAATACAAAATCAAGGAACTGTTGAACAAGTACAATAAGTTCATGCCTATTCCAATTAAATTTGGAACCAAAACAGAAAAAATAGAGCAAAAAAAGGGTGAAGAAGTTGCTGAAGAAGATAAAGACAAAACTTTCACAGAAGTTGAAGTAGACAACATCATCAACAACCCAAATCCGGCTTGGACCAAACAACCAACGGAATTATCTGCGGAAGATTACAAGAATTTCTACCATGAATTGTACCCAATGCAATTTGAAGAACCGTTATTCCACATTCATTTAAATGTAGATTATCCGTTCAACTTAACCGGTATTTTGTATTTCCCAAAATTAGGTTCTGACTTACAAATCCAGAAAGACAAAATCCAATTGTACCAAAATCAAGTGTACGTAACGGATAATGTAGAAGGAATTGTACCTGAGTTTTTAATGATGCTGAAAGGTGTTGTGGATTCACCGGATATTCCATTGAACGTGTCTCGTTCTGGATTACAAGCTGATGCTGCTGTGAAGAAAATTTCTAATTACATCACGCGTAAAGTTGCGGATAAATTAAAATCGTTATTCACTGAAAACCGTGAAGATTTTGAACAAAAATGGAACGACATCAAAATCGTTTTAGAGTACGGAATGCTTTCTGAAGATAAATTCTACGAAAAAGCAGGCGCGTTTGTTTTGTACCCAACAGTCGATGGTAAATATTTTACTTTAGAAGAATTAAAAGAAAATCTTGCTGCTAATCAAACGGACAAAGACGGAAAATTAGTTGTTTTGTACGCTGGAAACAAAGAAGCGCAACACTCTTATATCGAAATTGCAAAAGATAAAGGATATGAAGTTTTATTGCTGGATTCTCCAATTATCTCGCATTTAATCCAAAAAATTGAAGGCGATAACAGCAACATGACTTTTGTACGTGTCGATTCTGATCATATTGATAATTTAATCAAGAAAGAGGAAACGACTATTTCTAAATTATCTGAGGAAGAACAAACCAACTTGAAAACGGTTTTAGAAGCTATCGTTCCTAAACAAACTTATTCGGTTCAACTGGAAGCTTTAGACAGTAATGCTTCGCCATTCATCATCACGCAACCTGAATTTATGCGAAGAATGAAAGAAATGAGCCAGTCAGGCGGTGGTGGAATGTTCGGAATGGGAAATATGCCGGAAATGTATAATTTAGTGGTAAATACTAACTCTGAATTGGCAACAAGCATCTTGAACAACAAAGACAAAGACACTCAGGAAAGTTTGGTAAAACAAGCACTTGACTTAGCGAAGTTATCACAAAACCTATTAAAAGGAGAAGCATTAACGGCTTTCGTAAAAAGAAGTTTTGAGATGATTAAATAAGCAGAAAACCCATTTTATGAAGTAAAATGATGTGAATCGCTTATTCCGAACTTGCTTCGGAATATCCAACATACTAAAAGCTGTCCAATCATGGGCAGCTTTTTTTTTTGGAGCAGAACGATTATTTTCCAGAAATACTTTCGTCCCGCTATGCGCTACAATCTTTGCTTTTTGCTCCCGCCACAGCAAAGGATTTTCACTTCTATCGGGGCTATTTAGGATGTTTTCGATTTCAAAACAATATTCATCAAAATCCCTCAAACCGGTTCACTTATCAAATAATCCTTTTAACTATTTGTAAAGAATTATTTATATATTTGAATTAAAATAAAGTATGGTATTTGTCATACATATCTACCCAAAAGGGAGTGGCTTTGTATGATTCTATCATACATATATACAAGTTGGGTGAGATTTTAAAGCAGAAACGGTGAAAAACGGAAAAAGAAAACTATGAATGTTTACAAAAAAGTTATTTTAATATTTTCTTTATTTTCTCTAATATCCTGCGAAAAATTATTTGTTTCCTCTATTATAAATAATTCAAAAAATGAAATTATTGTTAAAGTAAAAATTGATAATGAAGCAGTTGACAAAAAACGAAAAGAATATTTAGAACAGGGTTTTTTATTTGATGAGGAAAATCCAAAAGATTATGAAATTAAAATTAAGTCTTCAGAATCATATGATTTTGCTGGAGGTATGCACGTCGAACCTGATTTTTACGACATCAAAGAAATGGAAATTTATTCAGGAGACACTTTAATTCTAAAATGTCGAAATGACCAAATGAAAAAACTCTTTTCGTCCGAAAGTTCACCAGGTCATTTAGATTTAATAATTAAATAAAATTGGTCTGAAATCTTTGAAAATAATTAATATTGAAGTTTGAAAAACGAAACTGACCAAATGAATCCGAATAATAGAAACCGATTAAAGCAAACAGAAATAAAAAAACCTCACCCAACCGCCATTTTGAGCTAGCTGGAGTTTAGTGGAATTATCGTTTCGCATCAAGTTTTCGTTAAGCCGAAAATTGAGCAGTTACGAACTTCCAGCCATCTCAAAGTGGCATAACGTTAGAGGCAATTTTAAAACAAAATCACATATAAATGGAAGAATTCGAAAAAATTATTTATTTAGTGAAAGAAATTTCTCGAGAAAATGGTGAAATTCAAATCGTTGAAATACTAGATAATTCCGAATTGGATTTTGGTCAACATTGGAGTCAAAAAAACTCTTCAATTGCACATAGTTTGGATATTAACGTTTCTCCAGTTGTATTCACTAAAAGATATAAGGATATTCAGAATATAGAAAGAAAATTAGAAATTCTCATAAATAATATTTCGCAGATTTATTTAGAAAATGTAACTATTCTTCCAAATTATAATCGTTTAGAAATTCTTAACTCTGAGATATCTTCAATAATAACAGTTTGGGAAGACATAAATCAGCTTCAAAAAAAATTAATTGAAGATATGAAAATTAGTAATCAAGAAATAGATTACCAAAATATAGGCAATAGTTCTCGAAATTTAATGGATAAACTTGCAAGATTAGTATTTGATCCTAGTATTCATAAATCTGAAAAGCCGAATGTTGATTTAAGTAATGGAAAGTTTAAAAATCAATTCCATACTTACATATCATTTTCACTAAAAGGTGATTCGAACAAGGAATTAAAAAAGTTTGCTGAAAGTTCAATTGAGTTTACGGAAAAAGCTATTGATTTAATGAATCAAACAACACATAAATTAGATGTTAAGAAACATTTCGCGGAAGTTTGTGTGATAAGTACAATTAGCGTTATAAGTCTTATTAAAGCTATAAATGAACTATAAAAACTGCCTCTAACAGCGGTTTTGCTGGATTTGGGTATTCGGCTTAATATAAAGTTGGTCTTGTACCTGAATTAAAAGTGATAAACCGAAAGAAAAATCTTAACTTATTCCCAAACCCAGCAAAGCCTCGGGGACGTTATCTGTCATATTTTACAATAAAAATTAAAAGTAATGAAAAAAAATATATTTATAATCTTTACATTTTTTGTTTCGAATTTTTGTTTCTCGCAACAATATGATGGAGTAATAATTGAAAAGAGAAAAATCGATAAAAACAATTTAATTTATAAAATTGGAAAATCTTTCTTTTATTCAATAGAAATTAAAAAAAATGATATCGAATATTTTCTTGATAAAGGTTTTGACGATAGTTTAACGATTAATAAAAGTAAAAAAAATGGAATTAATGAAATAAAACTAGTAGTAATAAAACCAAAAATATTTCAAAGAACAAACAAAAACCAAACAGAAATTAAATATAATTTTGAGCCAAATCCAATATCTATTACATGTACGGGAATTGTCGAAAATGACAATAATGTATGGATCCACCCACCAAGATTAGGTTTCTTGAAAGTATTGGAAACTTGTCCATTTCCATACATAAAACTAAACCAAAAAGTTGGCTATGAATGGAATGATGAAATGAGTATTGCAGAATATTGGTCAAATAAAAATTCAGGGATTTGGACTGGTAGATTACTATTAAAGTATAATTACAAAATTATTGGCGAAGAAAAAATAACAACAAATATTGGAGAATTAGAATGTAAAGTTATTTCAGCATCTGCTAATTCTACAATTGGAAAAAGTACTCTTGTAGCCTATTTTAACGATAAATACGGTTTTGTAAAATTAAAATATAAACTATTTACAGGAACTGAAATAAAGATCAATTTGAAAAAAATTTCGGAATAAATACGCCAGATAACAGCGGTATGCAAAACTGCGCTAACGATTGTCCGTAGGTAAGAGTGTTCTGATTTAACATTTTGAAAAATATAGTTATCGGTTTCATTAGAATAAACCAATCTCGATAATTGACATTTCTTAAGCTCTAACGATAAACAAGTAAAAAGAAAGAATGAATAATTTTAAAGAAGAAATTTTATCCAAAATTTGCTACACCAACCTTGTTTATGAAAGAATTAATAAAAAACTGAACATAGAACTTTCAAAAGACAAAATTGAAGAAATGATTTTTGCAATTATTAAGGAAACAGATGAAACCGAGTATCAAAAAATAGGTAAAAATATTTACATCATAAACTACGAAAAAAATGTAAAACTGACCATTAATGCAAACACAAACAGAATAATTACAGCAGACAAATTGAACAACAAATCCTGATAAGCAGTTTTGTAAACTGTGCCCAAAAAAGTCAGCAACAAATCTAAAAAACTAAGTTAACCTGAGAGTAAGAGTTTACTCTTAGTAGCAATACCATACTCGATACCGCGCATTTCCAATCCGTGCATACGTACTGTCAAGACAAAGTAAATCTGCAATTCAAGAAGAGGATAATAAAATATATTGTAATTGATTAATAGGAAGGGAATGCTTTGCAAATCGTCGCTTTCAGAACAATCGCTTTTTAAACAAAAAACCAAATCTACAAGTAAAACTTGCAGGTTTGGTTTTTTTGTAAAACAATATCAATGGTCTAAAATACTTTTTTAATTAAAAGCAATTAGTCGGAATCTTAATTCCACAAAGCAACTATTTAAAGGTGACACAATACAATTGAGAAATAAATGGGCATTCCAAAAGTAATATTAAAAGGAAACGTTACTGCTAAAGCCATGGGCAAAAAGATACCTGGATTGGCTTTTGGCACTGCTATTTTCATCGCTGCTGGAACTGCAATGTAAGAAGCGCTTGCCGCCAGTACTGCAAAAATAAAACGGTTCCCAACATCATCTGTAATAAATTGACTCAAAAAAGCGACGATACAACCGTTGATCAGCGGAAAAACAACTGCAAAGAAAATGCTGAACCAGCCACTCTTGAAAAAATCATTTAATTTTCGGCCACTTACAATTCCCATATCCAATAAAAACAAAGCTAAAAACCCTTTGAAAATATCAGTCGTAAAAGGCTTAATTCCTAAGGCTTGTTGTTCGCTCGCTAAAAACCCAATAACCAAGCTTCCTAAAATCAAAAGCACACTTCCATTAGTGAACGAATGTTTAATAATAGAACTCATCTTGGTTTTTTGAACGTCTTCTTTACTAAACAAACGAATTAAGATTACCCCTATAATAATCGCCGGAGCTTCCATAAGCGCCATTACTGCAACCATGTGACCACTGAAAGTATAGTTTTGAATTTCTAAAAAAGAAACGGCTGTCACAAAAGTCACCGCACTCACGGATCCATAAGCTGCAGCAATAGCCCCAGAATTCTCGATACTAAACTTCCTCTTCAAAATAAAAAAAGTATACAGTGGAATTAATCCTGCAATCAAAACCCCAAAGAGTATCGACCAAATTATATCAATGGTAAAATGACTGTGAGCCAACTCCTGTCCGCCTTTGAAACCAATTGAAAAAAGAAGGTATAGCGATATAAATTTAGAAGTGTTTTCCGGAATTTCTAAGTCACTTTTTACATAGACGGCTACAATTCCCAAAACAAAAAATAATAAGGCTGGATTGGTTAAATTCTCGAACAATAAACTGAAATTCATATTTGATTATATTTAATTTTATTTTTTTTTAAATTATCTGATTTTTTCAAACCGCAATCTTTTGCCTTTTATATCGGTCATAACACTTCCTTTCTCGTACACTAAATTTCCATTTACAAAAGTAGCATTGATGCTGCTTTTAAAAACTTGCCCTAAAAAAGGAGACCACTCGCATTTATACAACAGAGAATTAGTCGTTATTTCCTGTTCATTATTTAAATCGACTAATACCAAATCTGCAAAATAGCCCTCCCGAATATAGCCCCGTTCTTTGATTCGATATATTTCCGCTACATTATGGCTCATTTTCTCCACTACTTTCTCCAAAGGAATCTCTCCCCGATGAAATAATTCTAAGATTGCTAAAAGGGCGTGTTGTACCAAAGGTCCGCCGGAATGTGCCTGAAAATAATTACCTGCTTTTTCCGCAATAGTATGTGGAGCATGATCCGTAGCAATAATATCAATGGAATTATTTAGTAGTAATTGCATTAAACCTTTTCGATCCTGCTCTGTTTTTATAGAAGGATTCCATTTAATCTTGGAACCCAATCTTTCATAATCGGCATCAGAGAACCAAAGATGATGCACACAGGCTTCCGCCGTGATTCTTTTTTCTCTTATCGATGTATGATTATCGAATAATTTGGCTTCTGCCAAAGTTGAGATATGAAATAAATGTAAGCGTGTATTGTATTTTTCAGCAATTTTCAATACCCGTTCAGTAGCACTTAAGCAAGCTTGCGTATCCCGGATTAGCGAATGATAAAAAAAAGGAATATCATCCCCATATTGAAGTTGAAACTTCTGTGTATTCGCTTTTATAATTGCGTCATCTTCGCTATGCAAGGCGACAAGCGTATCCGTTCTTGAAAAAAGCTGTTCTAAAAAGTCTGGATAATTAGCTAAAATACCGTCATCATTATTAAAGTAAAGACCATCATCCGTGATCCCACATACATTTTCAGTATCTGTTTTTAAAGCTTCCTCTAAATTATTTTTAGAAATCCCCATGAAAAAAGAATAATTAGCTACTGATTTCTCAGCTGCCATCCGGTACTTTTCTTCTAATAATTCCTGAGTAAGCGTATTTGGAATCGTGTTTGGCATATCCATAAAGGAGGTGATACCACCAGCCACAGCTGCTACAGATTCCGTGAGAAGAGAACCTTTATGGGTTAATCCAGGATCTCTAAAATGAACTTGGTCATCAATCACGCCAGGCAATAGGTAAAGTCCGGTTGCGTCAATCTCCGTGTATTTTTTTTGGGGGTCTAACACCCCAGGAGGTGCTATTCTTTGAATCCTTTCATGAGATATGAGTACATCTAATTTAAGTATCTGTCCCTCGTTTACAACTTTTGCATTTCTTATTATGACATCCATATTTTATTTTTGAGTGGCTCTTTTTAATCGGTCATTTATTGTTTTACCCAAGCCAAAATCTGGAAATCGTTCGGCAATAATGCAATCGAGATTGCAATGATCCAATCGATGCAAGGCAGCATACAGTTGTGAAGCTGCTTCTGCTAAATTTCCTGTCGGGGATAAAACTTCTTGTTGTACAATTTTGGGATCATTTACCTTGTTTTGGAATACGACAACTCCAATTTTTTGATCTGAAAACGGTATCAGCTTCTTCTTGACATCGGCTGTTAAAAAAGTCGTCGTTAAGGGTGCATAATGCTTAGAAAGCATACCTGGTGCCACTGGAGCGATATCATCATGGGTAATCATTTTCACTGGCCCAACAACTGCTTCAATATCCTCTACAGCCAAAGAACCCAGGCGGTACAAAATAGGCTCCCCATTTTCAAATCCTATGATAGTTGACTCTATTCCTCTTTGACAAGCTCCCCCATCTAAAACCATCGGCAATACCTCTTCAAAATAGTCCGCGACATGTGTTGCCGTAGTGGGACTGATAGAGCCAAAAGGATTGGCACTTGGAGCCGCTAAAGGATAGGCTAACTGATTCAGCAGGGCTAAGATTACTGGATGATTTGGAACTCTCACCGCCACTGTATCTTTACCACCAGTAACTAAATCCGGAATGGCAATTTGCTTTTTTAAAACTAAAGTTAAAGGTCCTGGCCAGAAAGCTTTCGCTAACAAGGCAGCTTTTTCAGGAATGTCTCTCGCTATTTCAGAAAGCGCAGCTGCGGATTTTATATGAACAATCAAAGGATTAAAAAATGGTCTTTGTTTCATCGTAAAAATACTCTCGATGGCTTTTGGACTATAGATATTCCCTGCTAATCCATAAACCGTTTCAGTAGGAATACCAATGATTTGATCTTGATCTAACAGCGCTACGGCCTTTTGAATCGAATTACTAATTGTACTCATATATTAAGGGTTACAGGAATCGCAAAATCCTGGTTCTTCGGTTGTTTTTTGATGGGGATACATTTTTTCGGAGCTAAAAGAACACTTCTTGCAGCTATAAATAAAACTCAATGTGGAACGAGTGGGTGCTGAACACCAAGAACAAGGCAAGCCCTGTTTCGCATCAGTCACACAAAAACCAGGTGTTTTACAACTTGGGCATTCGCTTTTTATCACGTCTACTAATTTTTGTGCAGCAATTTTGATTACACCCATTCGTGTGGGATTATACATCGCACGCATATCCGTTTCTGCATAGACACTTCCATGAGCAGACATCAAAAGCTGGAACGAATCCTCCAAATGACTGTTTGTCGTAATTCCTTTAACTAGTCCTGTGATGTCATCTGGCTTGGTTCTCAATAGTATGGCATGAGACGGGAATTGTACTTTATTTGCAAAATCCAAGAGCATTTCTGTATTGAGGATGTTTTCTCCGTAAAAATTAGTATTCAGACTCAGTTCGCGGACAACTATTTCCAAATCATTTTTTTTATCGATAAAAATTAAAAATTCGTCATCTGCTTGTGCAAAAAAAATAGAAGGATGCGAACCAAAAGAACCTTCACTGGCAATGCCCAGATCACAATCAAATTGTTCCATAGCCTCAAGACACTTTGCTCTTACGGTTTCCAATGCTGTATCTTTCCGATCTATTTCTCCGGAAAAAGTTCCAAAAATATCCGAGTCATAATTTTCAGGAACAAAGCACTGTACACTTAGTCCTTCTTCCAGAATCGGAACGATCACTTGTTCTTTTTTATGCTTCGTTGCAATCAATAATCGTCTGCCTTCAAACATTGCTTAATCCTTATTTTTTGCTTTAAGCACTACTTGAATAACACCTTCAATTTGCAAATCCATATCATTTACTGCCGCTTCCTTTATAAGCTCCTTAATGTACGCTGATGCATCTAAAAGTGTCTCTTGCCTTATTTTTGAATGCGGATTCTCTTTATTGAACCGAATCTGATTGCTAAATATTTCTAAATTATGATAGTTAATCTTACTGTTTATCAAAGAAAACAGTACTTTTCCTGCTTCTGATGGTGAAAACTCCCCTTCAACCAACTTAAATTGATATTCTTTTTTCATAGCGCTTTATAATAAAATTTTATTTTTTTGTAATGTATAGGTCGTGAAAAATATTCCTAAACCTAAAAACAGTGTAAAAAACAAGTTGTTAGGTTCTAGGATTGTCAATAGTATTCCAACAATTAGCCAAATCACCGCAAGGAGTAAACTAATTTTTATTTTTTTATTTTTCATAGGGATTAGTTTTTGTTATTTTATTTAAGCATATTCGGAATAACCGATCTTATTAAATTCTTCTCTGAATCAATTCAGAAGACTTTTTTAAATAAACTTTTTCACTAAATCCGATTGGCACCCGCTGCTTTGATAATTTTCAGAGTAGCATCCATGATTTCAGGACCTATTACGTCTCTTTTTGCGATTGTTATTCTTTGCATCTGTTTATGGTTTATTTTTTGACAAAGGTATATGGGGCTATTCATAAATTTTTATTTATATTTGTAATGATATACATAAAAAATATTTATGAACTATACACTCCATCAATTACAGGTATTCTTAAAAATAGCACAAAACGAGAGCATTACTAAGGCTGCGGCAGAACTTCATCTTACGCAACCCGCAGTTTCCATTCAATTAAGAAATCTTCAAGATCAATTTGACGTTCCATTAACGGAAGTAATCGGAAGAAAGCTTTATGTGACCGATTTTGGAAAAGAAATTGCCATGGCAGCTGAAAAGATTCTTAATGAAGTTCATGCCATCAATTATAAAACAATGGCATTTAAGGGGCAACTTACCGGAAAATTGAAAATTTCCGTCGTATCCACAGGCAAGTATGTTATACCCTATTTTTTATCTGATTTTCTAAAAATGAATCAAGGTGTAGAATTAAGTTTGGATGTAACCAATAAAATTAAAGTACTGAAAAATTTAGAAAGAAATGAAGTAGATTTCTCTTTAGTGTCAGTATTACCTGATTCGCTGCAAATTGAAAAAGTGGAATTAATGCCTAATTCGCTGTACCTTATTGCCAATAGTGATCAAAAAATAGCAACAGGAATCCAAGATAAAAGTATTATCGAAACCCTATCAATAATCTACCGGGAAGAAGGATCAGGGACAAGATTCGTAATGGAAAAATTTATTGAAAATAATCAGTTGACGGTTCCAAAAAAAATGGTTCTCACTAGTAACGAAGCTATAAAACAAGCTGTATTGGCCGGACTTGGATGTTCTATTATGCCTTTAATTGGAATCAAAAATGAACTCAACAATCGTGATTTACAAATAATCCCTGTAAAAGGTTTGCCAATTCAATCCAACTGGAATTTAATATGGTTAAAAGGCAAGAAGTTTTCACCGGTCGCTGCTGCCTATTTAAAATTCATACAAGAAGAAAAAACAAGAATTATCGAGCAAAAATTTAATTGGATCAATGTAATAAAGGATGTTAATCACGCATAGAACAAAATGATTTTGCACATGAGAACTTTGACATTTTTTTTAGTTTTTTAAATTTGCATTTCTGTCTCAAAATCGATTTTGACTACCGAGATCTTGTTAAGACCAAAAAATAGGCACCAATCTCGCTCATCAATAGCAGCTCAATTCATTTAAACTTTTTATGATAATTCATTTCCATTGTAATAAATTGTATCGGCTACCGTTTTGTAAGCTTTGAGATAATCAATCGCCTCAATTTCAGCAGTTGTAATTTCTGAATTATCCGAATAATGATTTGTTTCGTAATGATTTAAAACTCCTTTTAGTTCCAATGCTTTAATTTGTAACTGAGCTTTTTGTCTAAATCGAGACAATTCCTTCTCTACAATTACTAATTTTTCCTTTGATATTTTTAGCTTCCCTTTTTTGTATTGTGACAAGTTATAAATTTCAAGTAAATCCATTTCTTCAACTTGCTGGATTAAAATTTTCAAATTGAAAGGGTTTTCAACTAATGGTAAAATAATCCTTATCGATCTAATAATTCTCTTCACAACGGTAGGATCTTCTTTACCCCATTGAAAAATCTGATCGTAGCAAAAGTCAATAAATTCCTCAAAATTAAATTCATTTACCTGTATTTTTTTGGAGCCCAAAGTCCTGGAATCCGTTGAAGGAAATTCTCTTAAGGATAATTCTTTTGCTATTTCCCCTATTTGATCAATACAATTCAAACAAGTCGTTGGATCGTTCACCGCAGGAGAAATTGCTTTTATCGCAATATCTACCAATTTTCTCACACCAAAATTTACATCTTGCGTATGACTTCTGAACAACTTAACTTTAAATGTTGTGCTGACAATAGCTCCTATTTCTTTCTTCAAACGAAGTATCTGATTCATTTGGAGTTCCTCGCTAAAAACTAATACCATAAGCGTAGTGGTATCTTTCATGATAAATTCCCCTACAATAGGTTTTTGATAGGCGTTTTCAAAAAATACACCCACATCAGAACTACTGATATGTTCCGTTATTTTTTCCAGTTTTTTATAGTTTACGCTGTCCAAATAACCGGTTTCAAAAGGACTTACGATTTTTACTTGAAATTTATCCGGGTTAATTTTGGAACGTTTGTAAAGGAGGTTCTTTCCTATACTCCAATTTTCCTGATACAAATCATTGATTTCTTCAACCATTTCCGTTTTGATTCCATTTGTAATACTGGAAACATTCATGTTTATACTTAAATAGCTAATCATATTAGGGTAAGACCATACTAGACAATAAAAAGCAAGCAGAGAGCCTGAAGTAAGTGTTAAAAGAAAAGAAGTTTGATAAAAAACGGAAGCTAATTGCGGTAATACACACAACGAAATAGTACCCACAAACAATCCGATAAATTGTTGCATCTTGATGTTATTTGACAAAAAATGTCTCAAGATTCGGGGTGAAAACTGAGAGGATGCCAACTGCATCACAACAAAAATAACAGAGAAAGTAGTTAATGAAATTCCAATAAGAATGGAGATTAAAATAGTAGAAACAGGAATCAGCCGATTGTAAATTTCCATTTCATTGATTTTGAATTTCATTCCAAAATAAACATAATAGTCAATCGTCAGTAAAACAGACCCAATAATAAAAGCATAAATACCGCTGGTAAATGTGCCCATATGTTTTATACGATGTTCTAAAATACTTTTGACCCGTTGTCTTAATTTTTGTATCATAATTTAAATTTCAATAGATAAATATAGCCGAAATATGTCTTTATCCGAATGATTTAGCTTGCTTTATACATCAAACAGAAAAGTAGTTGAAAAAGTAAACTTAGCAAAAACTTATCAGAACTCATAAAAAGGGGAAATATTGGCGGCTTTCGTAAAGAGAGGTTTTCAGATTATTTGATTAAATTTTAAACCATAAAAAACCTGCAAGCGTAAACTTGCAGGTTCTTTTGTTTAAAATTGTCCAAAAATAAAAACAATATAGTTATTGATTCAAGATATTTCCTTCTTCTTTTTTCTCTTTATTCAATAAATTAGGATCCTCTTTTGCCAATTTGTTTTTGGTTGGAATTTTATAATTTACACTAAAGCCAAAACGACGTGTATCGTTTTTATTTGCTAATAACAAAGGCGTACCCACAGAACTGAACACAAATCGGTTCGAATTAAGGATATCATCCGCACTTATGGAAACCGATAATTGGTCCTTAAAAAACTTTTTAGAAAACGTTAAATCAAGCGTATTATTAAAAGGCTTCTCAGCAATGAAATAAAAATAATTCCCCTTAGACATGATGTAATTAAAGTTAGCTACAAACTTGATGTCTTTTGGCAACAGAATTTGAGACATCAAATTAAACATCCAGAAACCATTGGTCTTAATTTCGGGAATTTGATGAAACTGATATGCGGTATACACATATAAAAAGTTCATTTTATCCGGATTAATATTCATTTTTAAGGTTTCTTTAAGTCCTTTTGTAAACAACATATATGGAATTGGCATTCCCACATTAAAGTTATGAATTTTTATTTGAGGGACATTTACATTGGTATTAACCACGACATCATCCGTAAGCAATACTCTATTGATTACCTGATTTTGAGCAGAACTAACATTATATCCGATAAAAGCATAATCAAAAGCACTCAATTTTGCTTCGTAATTATCAAAAATTGTAGGCTGCAAATTCGGGTTTCCAGAGTAATCAATATTTGGATTCTGATAATTGGTGTTGTTTGGATTTAAAGCAGTAGTGCTTGGCAAACTTATTTTCTTGTTGTAATTCACATTAAAATAAACAGAATTACTGAAATTATATTGGGCACTTGCATTTGGAAAAAAACGGAATTGTTTAAACGGAATTAAATCAGCGGTATTGGTTTTACCGGTGATATTGTAATCCTCAGCTCTACCGCCCACAATAAAATTGAACTTATCAAATTTAGTTTGTAACTCACCGTAAGCTGCTGCTGTTTTTCGTTGATAATCCAAGTTCACAATTTCCATGTTTTGGGTTTCAAAAAGAAGCGCTTCATACAAACCACCAAAGCTTATTTTCCCTTCATCAGAAAATGCAATTGGTTGTGAGTAATCAACTTTAGCATTGTACAACCGCTGCGTCGAAGCATTATCTAATAGTGTAGCATTATTAGTTCTAGAATTCAGTGTGAAATCATTTTGATTGCTGTTGTAATTGAATTTGAAATCTAATTTTTTAGATTTATCCTCAAACTTTTTTTGGAAAGTAATAACAAAATCATGACGCAAAGCATCCGTAAAGGAATCATCATTAGTACTGAAACCGGGACCGTTTCCTAATGTATTGCTATTATTGTTGCTGTAGTTCACATCGTAATTAAATAACAATCGGTCGTTGCCAATATCAAACGTAAGTGCAGATTTTGCAAAATTAGTACGTCCGAAACGATCTGCCTCAGTTGTGGAAAGTAACGAAGTTGTGTTATTTTCATTTTTAGTAAGTGAAGTCCACACAGCGGATTCTCTGTAATTTTGTCCAACATTCAATTGCCATCCAAAATATTTATTCTTAGCGCTCAGCAACAGACTATTATTGATTCTCCATCGCAAATGATCGTAACTCGTAAAATTAGTACTGTTGGTATACGTAGCGCTTAAATAATTTTTAGCGTTTTTATTCGTGATGATATTCATAATGGCACCACCCGAAGTAGCAGGAAACTCAGCTCCTGGTTGCGTGATGATTTCAATTTTTTCAATGGCATTCGCAGGCATTCCTTCCAGAAAAGAATTTAATTCATTTGAGGTAATATTAAGCGGTCTTCCGTCCATAAAAACATCCAACTGTTTGCCTTGATACATCATCCCGGCCACATCTGAAGCGATAAGTCCCGGCAGTTTTTTTATTCCTTCTAATACAGATCCGGAATTCAAACTGGGCTGACTGGAAAAATCAAATATAGTTCTATCCGCTTTTTGCTCAACTGCTTTTTTAGTTTTTACAATCGCAACTTCATTCAATTCAACAGCCTTTTTGGGCTCTTCTTGGGCTGAGAGTGTGAATATTGCTCCTAAAAAAAACATACTTAAAAAATAATTTTTTTTCATCGTTTCTATTTGTGTTACTCCTTTAGTAGCACTATAATTCTAAATGTTACCAAAAAATGAACTGATTTTGGAAAATTGTTATATTTCACAAGACTAAAAGATCGATTTTAACACAGAATAACGAACTTTGCAACTCTTTACTAAAATAAAATTCCAAAACTAAATCCAAAATGATTTTACAAATAGAAACTCCTGCATTACTTTTTGGCGCAACCTCGTTGATTTTATTGGCGTATACCAATCGCTTTTTGACCATTGCCACAATCGTAAGAGGTTTAAAAAAAACCTACAAGGAAAAACAAAATGACATGATTTTATTGGAAATCAAAAACCTTAACTTACGATTGACTTTGATTCGCAACATGCAAATGGCGGGCGTTTTAAGTCTGTTTTTATCTGTTTTTGCCATGCTGTTATTGTTCTTGGAACAGCAAACAGCCGGAATTTATCTTTTTGGTCTGAGTTTATTAGGATTATTAATTTCATTGGGATTGTCGTTCTGGGAAATCAGTATTTCAGTAAATGCATTGCGATTGCATTTGAGTGATTTAGTCGAGAAAGAAGCGAAATGAAACCTACATTCATCTAAAACACCTTAGTTCATACTTTAACCACCTCACTGCGAAGCGAAACCAAAAGAGAATAACAGTCTCAAATATTAAGTACCAATTTATACCTCATAACTAGGAACTAAACCCTATCTTTGCCCGCTTTTTAAAATTGAAAAAAAATGATAAAGAATAATGTATTAAAAGGGGTTTTCCTGGTAGGCCTTGGTGCAACGAGTTATGGGATGCTGGCTACTTTTGTAAAAATAGCCTACGGTGAAGGTTTCACTACACCCGAAGTTACCATTGCGCAATTTGTATACGGAATCACGGGAATGCTGCTGATTAATATGTTCCAAAAAGCTAAAAAAGGAAATGACGTTGTAAAAGCCTCCAAAAAAAACATTACGCAACTAATGTTGGCGGGAACTTCGCTGGGAATGACGAGTATTTTTTATTATTTAGCCGTTAAATACATTCCCGTTTCTATTGCTATCGTTTTATTGATGCAAACCGTTTGGATGGGTGTTTTATTCGAAATGATTTTAGAAAAGAAATTACCTTCCACTCAAAAAATCATATCGGTAATCATCGTATTATTTGGAACGGCGCTTGCCACAAATTTGATTCAAAGCAAAATAGAATTAGACTGGCGCGGAATCGTTTTGGGACTATTGGCTGCAACTTCCTTTACCACAACCATGTTTACAGCTAATCGAGTAGCCACACATGTTTCGTCAGCGCAACGCAGTTTATTCATGCTCCTTGGTGGTGCAGTAATTGTAACCGGTTTTGCAATTGCTACACAAACAACTCCTTTCAATTTTGAGATTTTCATGAAATGGGGAATAATTCTGGCTCTTTTTGGAACTATAATTCCACCTTTATTATTCAACGCTGGTTTCCCTCTTACCGGAATTGGACTTGGAAGTATTGTTTCGGCACTGGAACTTCCCGTATCAGTACTGATGGCGTATTTTCTTTTAAGCGAAAAAGTAATTCTGCTTCAATGGGTTGGAATTATTTTAATCATCTTAGCAATTGTGATTATGAATGTGAATTTTAAGAAAAAAGCTTAATTTCTATTTAAAACATTTGTGCTAATTTCATTTAAATTTTTATAAATTCGTGATAAATAACTTTATTATGAATTTACCTTGGCATTTATATGTGATGGCTTTTGTTTACTTTATTGCAGGATTAAACCATTTCAGAAACCCGAGATTGTACCTGAAAATCATTCCGCCTTATTTCCCAAATCCAAAATTATTAAACCAAATTAGCGGTTTAGCCGAAATAATTTTAGGGATATCATTGTGTATTCCGGTGCTTTCAAGCTACGCTGCATGGGGAGTTATTGCTTTATTAATTGCTGTTTTCCCAACGCATTTGTACATGTATTTCGATGAAAAAGCAAGAATGGGTTTACCAAAATGGGTTTTGCTTTTGCGAATGCCTTTACAATTAGTTCTTATTTTCTGGGCGTACCAATACACATAATCCAGTGAAATCACTTTTCGAATCCACATCAGAACCTATATTCCTTGACTTGCCGGACGCTGAAATTATCTATTACCCTCAGTTTTATGACAAAGAGCAAGCGGATATTATTTTTGCCGAATTAGTAAAAGATATTCCTTGGCAACAAGATGAAATTAGAGTTTATGGTAAAATTCATCCGCAACCCCGTTTGACGGCTTTGTTTGGAAACGAAGGAAAACCCTATTCGTATTCGAATATAACTATGCAACCATATCCTTGGAATTCGCTTTTGCAAAAACTAAAAACGGAAATCGAAAAGGTTTCGGATACCATTTTCACAACCGTTTTACTCAATCAGTATCGCGACGGAAAAGACAGCAACGGCTGGCACGCCGATAACGAAAAAGAATTGGGAACAAATCCGGTGATTGCCTCGTTGAGTTTTGGCGCCGAACGTACGTTTCAATTGAAACATAATTTGGACAAAGACCTTAAAAAAAATATCATTTTACAACATGGAAGTTTGCTGCTGATGAAAGGAACCACGCAGCATTTCTGGAAACACCAAATCCCGAAAACAGCAAAACCCATTAACCCAAGAATAAACCTTACTTTTCGCGTTATCAAATAGATATTTTCCAAAAATGTATTAAATTTGAAATAAATACTCCAATTATGAATGATATTATTGCTTATTTTTCTACCATTCCATCTTCACACCGAAGCTTAATTCTTGTGAGCGGAATTACATTTTTTTGGTTACTTGAAAATGCTTTTCCGCTTTTCAACTTTACCTACAAAAAATGGCAGCATGCGGGAATAAATATATTTATGACCTTTACTACTATTGTAGTCAATTTTTGTCTCGCATTTATTTTATTAAAAACTGCCGATTGGACTATTGCCAATAATTTTGGAATTCTACAATGGCTGCCTGAAATGTCTTTATGGATTTACGCTTTCATCGGATTACTTTTATTGGACTTAATTGGCGCGTATCTGGTGCATTTAGTGGAGCATAAAACCAAATTCTTATGGCGTTTCCATTTGATCCATCATACGGATACTTGGATTGACACCACAACTGCAAACCGACATCATCCTGGCGAAAGTGTGATTCGGTTTACCTTTACGGCATTAGGTGTTTTAATTATTGGAAGTCCCATGTGGCTGGTTTTTCTGTATCAAACCTTATCGGTTGTGGCCACACAATTCAATCATGCTAACATTTCACTTCCGAAAAAAGTGGACACTATTCTGAGTTATTTTATCGTTTCTCCGGATATGCACAAAGTACACCATCATCATGTTTTGCCCTACACGGATAGTAATTACGGAAATATATTTTCGATTTGGGACCGACTTTTTGGAACTTTTATGACACTTCCAAAAGAAGAAATCATCTACGGAATCGACACTTACCCGCATCCGGAAGACCACAATGAATTAAAAAGTTTATTAAAAATACCCTTTCAAAAACCACCATTGAAAGAAATTAGGTGAAAAGAATAAAAAAAATGGCCTTTTGAGAAAATCTAATTATTTTTTTTCTTAATATTGGTATCAAATTAGAAATGTAATTTATTAATCATTAACAACTTATTTGAATTAATTTTCACGTGATGAAAAAGAGTAACCGAAAAGAATTGAACTGGGAGCAAACAGAAAAACTTGTTACAATGGCTTTAGAAGAAAAAAATCCTTTTGAAATCATAAAAAAAGAATTTGGTCTGGCAGAAAAAGAGATTCTTGAGATAATGAAAAAGAAGATGCCGGCAGAAAAATTTGAAATGTGGAAAAAGAAAGCTACTGCAAATAAACCAAAACCAAAACCCGTTAAAATTGATGATTTTGATGAAGATTTGGATGGCAAATATTACATAAAAAACAAACTAGACTAAACTATGAAACTCCTGATATCCGGGAGTTTTTTCTTTTTAAAAATATTCGATTTACACCTCAAATTATGGTTTCAATAACATCAAATGAAGATGAATTTATTTTTGATATTCAAGGAAGTCACAAATTTTGGGCTTTCGAAAATAAGATTAGGGTACCAAAAGACAAAATAATTCGCGCATATCAAAGCAAAGATGAATTCACGTTTTGGATTGGATGGAAAATGCCGGGTACCCAATTACCTTGGGTTATTACTGCCGGAACCTATATAAAAAAGGGCAAACGTAATTTTTGGGATGTTTGCAATAAAAAAAATGCGATTATTGTCGAACTCAAAGATTCCTACTACCATAAACTAATTATTGAAGTTGAAAATCCGGAATTAACGCTGAACTTATTAAATATAAAATGAAAAAATCTCTCCTGCTCCTACTACTATTGTTTTCTATATTCAGTTTTTCTCAAACAGAATCAGCAACTAAATCTTTTAATGAAGAAGAAATCGCTATAAATGCATTGATAACTGGTTCGCTGTATACCCCATTAAAACAAAATAAAAAGACAAATCTTGTGCTACTTATTGCAGGTTCAGGTCCAACGGATAGAGATGGAAATCAAAAAGGATTAACCAATAATTCCTTAAAATATTTATCCGAAGAATTAGTAAAAAATGATATTGCCGTTTTTAGTTATGATAAAAGAATCTTTGCTCAAATGAAAAGTGGAACCGTAAATGAGGCAACGCTTACTTTTGATGATTTTATTACCGATGCGACATCAGTTTTATTGTTTTTTAAAAATCAAAAAAAGTATAATAAAATTATAATTGTCGGACACAGTGAAGGTTCATTAATAGGAATGATTGCCGCAAAAGACAAAGCTGATGGTTTTATTTCTTTGGCTGGAGCCGGAAGAACTATTGATGCCGTTTTAGTTGAACAAATCACAAAACAAGCGCCTTTTCTAAAAGAAGAAACACAAAAAAATCTTGATATCCTGAAAAGCGGAAAAACTTTCGAATTAAAAAATCCGATGTTAGCTTCCATTTTTAGAGAAAGCATTCAACCCTACATGATTTCGTGGATAAAATACAATCCGCAAATGGAACTTGCAAAATTACAAATGCCAATCGTAATAATCAACGGAACCAAGGATATACAAGTTTCAGTTCAAGAAGCAGAACTACTAAAAAAAGCAAAGCCGGGGGCTGAACTCGTTTTGATTGAAAATATGAATCATGTTTTTAAAGAAATCAAAGGTGATGACGCTGAAAACATGAAATCATATACTAATCCTGATTTACCAATAGCTCCAAAATTAACAAGCACAATAACAGCCTTTGTAAAATCATTGTAAACTGTAACATTTTTACAATTAGGAAGACTAACAGATAAAAAATAACAACAAATGAAAAGAATTATTTTTGCATTAGCATTTGCTTCAGTTCTTTGGAGCTGTAAAACTGGAACCTCAGCTGTCACTGCTGTAGCAAAAGAACAAGTAGAAGTTGCCATTAATTTAAATGATATTAAAGAGGATAAAGTGATGGTTACCATTACCTCGCCAAAGATCACCACCGAAGAAGTAACGTACAGCGTGCCTAAAATTGTTCCTGGAACGTATTCTATTGATGATTACGGGAAATACATCGATGACTTCAAAGCATTTGACAGCAAAGGAAACGTACTTTCTACCACAAAAACCGATGATAATACGTGGAATATTAAGAACGCAAAATCATTGGTAAAAATCACTTATCTGGTTAATGATACTTTCGATACTGAAAAAGGTGGCGGTTTTGGTCAAAACGATATTTTTTCTCCTGCGGGAACAAATATTGATGCGGGTAAAAACTTCATGCTGAACATGCATGGATTTGTGGGTTATTTCCAAGACAAAAAAGATCTTCCTTATACGGTAAGCATCTCACATCCTGAAACGCTTTGGGGCGCAACCTCAATGACGGACCAAGACACAAGCACTACAAATGACGTGTTTACTACTCCTAGATACGCTGAACTAGTTGAGAACCCAATTATGTATGCAAAACCGGACTACACTACTTTCGCAGTAGATGGAATGGAAATCCTTATTGGTGTATATTCTCCAACCGGAAAAGTAACTGCAGAAAGCATTACTCCAGAAATGAAAACGATGATGATCGCGCAAAAAACGTTTTTAGGAAAAATCAATGCTACTAAAAAATACACTGTTTTACTGTATTTATCGAGCATGACGCCTACTGACGCAAAAGGATTTGGAGCTTTGGAACATCCTACAGCTACAACAGTTGTTTTACCGGAAATGATGCCTAAATCAGAATTGGTAAAATCAATGAAAGATGTCGTATCACATGAATTTTTTCATATTGTAACGCCACTAACGATTCATTCTAAAGAGATTCATTATTTTGATTACAACACGCCTAAAATGTCAGAACATTTATGGATGTATGAAGGGGTAACAGAATATTTTGCAAATCTTTTCCAAATAAACCAAGGGTTAATTACGGAAGAAGAGTTTTATACACGTATGGCAGAAAAAATTGAGCATGCAAATGCTATGAATGACACTATGCCTTTCACCACAATGAGCGCAAATGTATTGACAGAACCGTACAAAGCACAATACTTAAATGTATATGAAAAAGGAGCACTTATTGGAATGTGTCTCGACATCATCATCAGAGAAAAAAGCAATGGAGAAAGAGGAATTCTTGATTTGATGCAAAAATTATCTAAGGAATATGGTGCATCAAAACCATTTAATGATAATGAGCTTTTCGCTAAAATCACTTCATTTACCTATCCTGAAGTAGGCGCTTTTTTGACAACTTATGTATCTGGCGCAACTCCAATTCCGTATGAAACATATTTAGCTAAAGTAGGAGTTGCAAAATCTACAGAAAAAGTACCTGGAAATGTATTCCTAAAAGGACAATCTCCTTACATTACTGTGAATCAAGCCACCAAAGAAATTTTTGTTATTCCAAATATCGAGTTAAATGTTTTTTATACCAATTTGGAATTAAAAGGTGGAGATATCTTAGTTTCTATCAATGACAAACCGTATTCATTAGACAATATCTATGAAATGATTACTGAAAGTCAGAGCTGGAAAGAGAATGATGCTATTGCCGTAAAAATAAAACGTGATGGTAAAGAACAAGTAATCAAAGGAAAAGTTAAACTTCCTTACGAAGAAAAAGAAGGATTAAGAGCAACTGATGCGACAAAAAAAGCGTTGAAAGAAGCTTGGTTTAAAGCATAAATCCTAAAATAATTTTGAGAAATCCCAAACTAGAAATGGTTTGGGATAATTATCTAAAAGCTTTTATAAACGGCACTTAAATTACCAACGTTACACAAATCTTACGCAAACTACATTAGTTAAAGAAATCCAAAAATATTTTAAACCACTAATTTGTGGTACGTGAATTTTCGAGACGACGGCAAACAGTTTCTATCCAGATTAAATTATAATCAGTTAAAGGATCATAAAAAGAAGCAAATTTATTTTGAAGAGTTGTCCAATTAATACTAAAAAATTGCGTTCCGTTTGGAATCCAAACATAAAAGAAAAGCAGATAGATAAAAGTGAATTGACAGTTACAGAAGAGTTTGATATTGCTCTAAAATAAAAGAAGACCGTTTAAAAAATAATTTCTATCTTAATCTAAGGTCTAAAGTTAACCGTTTAAAAAACGCAATCAAGTCTTTAAATTTTAGTACTGTTTAAATAGTAAGTTTAAAAACAAGACATTACAAAATTATACTAAACATAACAGTTGATTTGTTGCAAATCAGTGATAATTCATACAACCAATATTTAGTATACATCATTACAACTATTTTTACAAATGACTGATTTTAAGAAGGATACAAACAACGAAATATTCCAGAATGCAGTTTTGTCTCTGCGTTTGCGGTTTCCTGTGGCTGAAATTTCACGGTATACTAAAGAAAGCAAAGGTAATATTAGTAACTTTTTAAACGATAAAAAACCCGTTCCAGACACCTTTCTTAAAACCTTTGCCGAAGCGTTTAAAATTGATTTAAAAGAGTTTGGATATACTAACGGATTAATTAAAGCAGAGACAAAAAATCCCCCACCAGAAAGTGAAGGATTCTTTAAAGAAGACTACAATCGTTTAATTAATGAAAACGATTTTCTGAAAGAAACAATAAGGGATTTATTGAAAATCTTAGTAGCCAAACTATAACTTTTAATAACAGATTAATGAGGTCATTTCTAAACCGTAGTAAATAAATCATAATAATTAGTAGGTAAACTTGTTAGATTTATTATAATTTTTACAGCATTTAATAGTTCTAATTTTCTAATTATAAACTATTTACTTCAAACATTATTTTATAAAAATTTAACATTATGACAATAGAAGATTTAGATAATCGAATGTTACAGCTATACGATGAGTTAAGAAATAGAGGCGTGTTAAAGTATAAACGTGCCTTTTGTGCTGCATGTGGTTTACCAGAGCAAAACCTTTCTAATATTAGAAATAAAGTAAACCACTTTAATCTTATTCATGTGGCTAATATTTGCAAGTTCTACAATTTAAATGCAAATTGGATCATTGACACCTCTGAAAAGGAACTATTTAGGAGAACGACCGTTACACAAATATTACACAAACTGCAATTAAAAGACGAAATTTAAGAACCAATCACTTCGTGAAGACTGAGATTAATTTTTTTAAAGTACCGTTATAGCTTAAAAATGGTTTGGGATTTTTTTTTGTAAAATTTGGATGCGTTACCAAAATCTTTCCAACAATTTTCTTTATTTTGCGCCAAAATACAAACAACAATTAAATCGCAATCGTTCCAATAAAATTGTAATAAGAATGGCGATTCCCTATTCAAAACAAACTTTAACTTCACATGAAAAAATCAATTATTGCATTCGTTACACTTACCCTGATAGCCTCTTGTAACAAGAATGAATCTAAAGGCAATGTTCACATTACCGGAAATATTAAAGGATTAAAAAAAGGAACTCTTTATATTCAAAGAGTTGTTGACACAAGTTTAGTAGCCATTGACACTATAAATATTGATGGAAGTGCTGCTTTCGAAAGCAATCTTGACCTACAATCTCCCGAGATGCTTTATTTGTTCTTAGACAGAGGCGTGAGTAATTCTTTGGATAATAATATCCCGTTCTTTGCAGAACCAGGCAACATCACAATTGAAACTAGTTTAGAAAGTTATTTGTCCGATGCCAAAATCACAGGATCAAAAAATCAAGAGATATTCGAAGAATATAAAAAAATAAATACTCGTTTCACTGATGAAAATCTTTCGCTGATTGAAAAAAAATTCAATGCCATCAAAAACCAAAACACAAAAGCTATAGATAGTCTGGCTGCAAAACAGGATTCTAATATCAAAAGAAAGTATTTATTCGCTACTAATTTTGCCTTGAACAACAGGGATTACGAAGTATCGCCTTTTATTGCACTATCTGAGATTTACGATATCAATGTAAAATATTTAGATACCATTCAGAAATCAATGTCTCCAAAAGTAGCAAAATCACTTTACGGAAAAAAATTAACAGCATATATCGCAACAATCAAAAAACAGCAGTAATTATATGAGAAAACGAAAGTTTCAAAAACTCCAAGTTTTTCTCTAAATGTTACACCAATTTAAAACTAAAATTAAAAAACCATCTTGCTAGGCAAGATGGTTTTTTGCATATATAATTAGGAGTAGATTCAAATTCTCTATAAAAGTGTTTTAGAATCCACAAACAGATTAAACAGTACTGGAAGCAATTCCTGCAACAATCATTCCTACAAACATTAAAAGGTAAAGAGAGAAAACAACCACAGTCATGATTCCAATGTATTTGTAATGTGATTTTAGATATTCTAAGGAAGTTGTCAAGGTATCGGAATCGTTGTTTTTGAAGGCCGCTTTAGCATTTGACGCAAATTTATTCAAGTAATACACCGGAAAGAAATAAAGCAATGCAATTAGAAAGTACACCACTGCCATCACAATCCCAAAAGAAGATCCCATCGCGCCCATGGCAGGATTCATTTTGCCCATAGCGGAGAATAATGTCCCGGCGAATAAAGCAGCAAAAATAATAAAGCCAATTCCTATGTAGCCAAGTATGGATAAAAAATAGGCCCACTTTGCCGTTTCTTTTAAAAAGTCTTTAGCTGACTCATTAAGTTTCATCTCGAAACTTTCAATAACTGAATGCTCTTCCATAATGTATTAGTTTTAGGTTAGATTTCAAATTTAACAAAAAAATTAGCACATTACATAAAAATACAATTAAATTGTTATTTTGTCTAAAACAAAAAACCACCTAACAAAAGTTAGATGGTTTTATTAAGAGCCGGCGGAGGGACTCGAACCCACGACCTGCTGATTACAAATCAGCTGCTCTAGCCAACTGAGCTACGCTGGCGACTCATTACGGGTGCAAATATAAGACTGAATTTCTTTTTTCCAAAACAAATTCAAACTTTTTTTGCGTTTTTTTTGACTACAATTCGTTGATTTTAGCAATCAATTGATTAGCAGTTTGTTCCAATTCAACGTTGATTTGTTTGAAGTGCGCTTTTTTATCTTCTACCTTTTTTGCGTTCACTTTTGTGATCAAAGCGTCAAAAGCAGCGATAGCTTCGTCGATTAAAGCATTAGTTTCTGTTGTTGGTTTTCCTGTAGTAGAAATTTCGAACAAGTAAACTGCTTCAATAATATCTCCTAAAACGTAGTTGATGTCTTTTTTTAAATTCTTAACGTTTGCCATTTTTATTTTTTTAAAATTTGAATTTTAATTTGCGTCTGCAAAAGTACACATAATCTTTCTATTACCGACTATGAAATGTAAATTTCTAAAATCGATGCTTTTCCATTGAGAATGAATGCATTCATTGCCGCAGGAATCAAAACAGTATCTCCTTTTATATATTGCGTTTTTGAGTTGTTGTATTCTATTTCAAAGGATCCCTCAACACACATATAAACAGTAAAGCTTTCTATTGATTTAGAAACTGAAATTGCTCCGTCCAAAGGAATATAGTTAGTGGTAAAATAAGGACAATCTACCACAGTATTGGATTGATTGCTTTTATTGGTATATGATTTTTTAGTTTCTACCTTATTGTAATTAATTGCCTCCAAAGCCAAATCAACATGCAACTCTCTGGTATTCCCATTAGCATCTACACGGTCAAAATCATACAATCGATAGGTAATATCTGAAGTTTGTTGAATCTCAGCCACCACAAGCCCCGCACCAATAGCGTGAACAGTTCCGGTTTCTAAAAAGAAAACATCTCCTGATTGTACTTGTACATCATCCAGAATAGAAAGTAAGGTTTTATTTTTTAGGTTTTCTAAATACGCATCAGCATTTGAATTTTCTTTAAAACCTACAATTATACGTGCATTATCATCTGCTTGCATGATGTACCACATTTCGGTTTTCCCAAAAGAATTATGGCGTTTTTTTGCCAATTCATCATTTGGATGAACTTGTATGGACAAATCCTCTCGTGCATCTAAATATTTAAAAAGTAATGGAAATTGCTTTTCAAAACGAGCATGAACAGCAGTTCCCAAAATTTCATCAGGGAACAAATTGATTAATTCAGTCAATGATTTTCCCTTCCATTCTCCGTTTGCAACAATACTTACGTCACCTTCTACGGTAGACAGCTCCCAGCTTTCTCCTGTGATATTAGAAGTAATTGGCTTATGAAGTAGCGTTTTTAGTTTTTCGCCACCCCATATTCTCTCTTTTAAAATGGGCTCAAATTGTAAAGGATAAAGTTTCATTCAGGTAATTTTTTTTTAAGTCGTAAGGTATAAAAAATCCATATTGTTTAAGCCAAAATAGACCTCCATTTACAGAAACCGGTAAATAACGAAAAAACAAAGCATAAATAGACATCCGTCAGAATCGGTTTCCGGTAGCTTTCTGCAATAAATCACACTAATTTTTTAATGGCTTCTAGCGCTTTGGGAATATGTTTTGTTGCCAGCATACTGTCAAAAATCATTTGGACCACGCCATTTTTATCAGTTACATAGGTCACTCTTCCCGGAAGCAATCCGAACATTCCGGTGGGAACACCAAAAAGCTTTCTGATTTTTTTATCTGAATCCGACAAAAGAATAAAAGGGAGCTTGAATTGCTTAGCAAATTTTTGATGTGAGCCAACACTATCACTGCTAATTCCTATTACTTCCGCACCAAGATCCTTAAAATCCTCGTACTGATCTCTAAAACTACAAGCTTGGGCGGTACAACCCGGTGTATTGTCTTTTGGATAAAAATAAATAACAAGCGGTTTATGTCCTACTACAGTTGCACTGTCAAAATCAATTCCATTAGTATCTTTAGCTCTGAAATTGGGAATTGTATCCCCTACTTTTAGTTCCATTATTCTCCTCTATAGGTTACAAAATTACGAGGTGTTTCATAAAGAACCACTTCTAATTCAAATTCAGGCTTGATTCTTTTTCTGATTTTATTCCAAATAACCACCACAATATTTTCGGCGGTAGGATTCAAATCCTGAAATTCCGGAACATCTAAATTCAGATTTTTATGATCAAACTGATTTTCAACATCTTCTTTAATAATGTCACTTAGAAATTTCACATCCATTACATATCCTGTTTCAGGATCTATTGCTCCGGTAACACTAACAATCAATTCGTAATTATGCCCATGGAAATTAGGATTATTGCACTTACCAAAAATCGCATCGTTTTGCTCAAACGACCAATCTTTTCTGTATAATCTGTGAGCCGCATTAAAATGGGCTTTCCGTGAAATGGTAACTTTCATAAAGTTTATGAATTATATGTTATTTGGGGACAAAGGGCTTTTGTGTTCTTCCAGAAAATGATAAAATTCATCAAAAATAATTTTGAACCAAACCGTATATAATGCCGGCTGAAGGACCATATCCATTTTCACGTCTTCAATTTTCATCCATTTCCAATCCTCGACTTCCTCCGGATTGATAACTGGTTCCTCGTTATAATAGCCAATCATCACATGATCAAGTTCATGCTCTGTCAGACCATTATCAAAAGGGGCTTTATAAATAAAATGGAAAAGTTCTTTCAGTTCCGTTTTAAAACCCATTTCTTCAAATAATCTTCGGCTTCCAGCCTGAACATTTGTCTCTCCCTCACGCTGATGACTGCAACATGTATTGGTCCACAACAAAGGGGAATGGTATTTTTGATGTGCCCGTTGTTGTAACATGATTTCGTTTTTGCTGTTTAAGACAAAAACCGAAAAAGCACGATGCAGGACCGCTTTTTCATGTGCTTCAAGCTTAGGCATCAATCCTATTTGCTCATCCTTCTCATTAACTAATATTACGTTTTCTTCTAACATATCGATGTATTTCAGGTCAAAAATACAAAAAAAGAAATGGTATCTGAAGGGTTTTTGAAATTGTGAAAAGTTTAACGAGTGTTGAATATCCTAAAATTCTAATTTTATATTGCTAAAAATACACTGCTTATTTACAGATTATTATACTTTAAACTTTTAAAACTATAAACAATAATTTTTCGTATATACAGAAAAGTCATCACGGAATAAAAATAAAATTCAATTGCAAAGTAAGCGTCATTTTATAATTTAAAACCGCTTTACATTTGTGATTTAAATACAAAAAAAATGAAAACAAGAAATCAGTTACTAAGCGTGTTATTTTTAATACCGCTGTTCATGTTCACAGCTTGTGCGCAAACAACAAAAAAACAAGGAAACACAAAAAAAACAATCGCAATGGAAAATACTATTAAAAAACCCGGAAATCCCTATTATTCCAACACGGATACAACAAAACTCAACGTAAGCGATGCCGAATGGAAAAAAGTACTGCCGGAAGATGTATATGAGGTGACCCGTAATGCAGATACGGAAAGACCTTTTACAGGAAAATATTGGAATACTGACGACAAGGGAACTTATTATTGTGCCGCCTGCGGCAATAAACTATTTCGTTCAGGCGCTAAATTTTCAAGCAATTGTGGCTGGCCAAGTTTCTTTGAACAAGACAATAAAAACAGTGTGGTTTATAAAACAGATAATTCTCTTGGAATGGAAAGAATCGAAGCACTTTGTGGAAGATGTGACGGTCACTTAGGACATCTTTTTGATGACGGGCCAGAACCAACAAAAAAAAGATATTGTATGAATTCAATTGCACTTGATTTTATCCCTGATAACAAATAATATGAAGAGACTATTTTTAGTGTGCCTTTTGGCAACAACCAGTTTGTTTGCCCAAAGTAAAGCACCCAAACAATCCAATCTTGAATCCATCACTTTAGCCGGCGGTTGTTACTGGTGTGTGGAAGCAGTTTATGAAAATTTAAACGGAGTTCAATCAGCAATATCAGGTTATGCAGGCGGTAAAAATGTGAATCCGACCTATGAAGATGTATCCACGGGAAGGTCCGGTTATGCCGAAGTGGTCCAGATTACTTATGACAAAAACGTAACGAATCTAGATGAAATTTTCAAAGTCTTTTTTACGGTTCATGATCCAACTACGCTAAACCGTCAAGGTGCCGATGTAGGAACACAATACCGTTCTGCCATTTTTTATAAAAATGAAGTTCAAAAGAAAGCTGCACAAACAGTTATCAATGACCTGAAAAAAGCTAAGATTTATGACAGCTCAATAGTGACCACAATAGAACCCCTGACCAAATTTTACAAGGCAGAATCCTATCATCAGAATTACTTTGAGAATAACAAAACTCAGCCTTATTGCCAGATGGTAATTCAACCCAAAATGGAAAAGTTTGAAAAACTATTTAAGACCAAATTAAAGAAGCAAAAATAAATTCGTAAGCTGCCGCCTTGTTGTAATAAACAAGGCGGTTTTTTTTTATATTCTACTCAAATAAAGATACTTTACGCCACTATTTAAAATTCCCTTCTAGCAAAATAATTTTGCTATATTTGTTTCAAACCAACTTTATTAAATACCAAAACAGACTAAATTTCAATTAAAATAAAGCTGTTACCCAACCAAAATTCAAACTATAACTAATGAAAAAAACTATTCTTTATGCTGGCTTATTTACGTATTCCATTTTTGCTACAGCACAAAATTCCGAGCTAAAAATCAAAGTAGCTCAAAAAGCAGCGACATTAGAACCCAAAGTTATTACTTGGAGAAGAGATTTTCACCAAAATCCAGAATTAGGAAACAGGGAATTTAAAACTGCCGAAAAAATAGCCGCACACCTGCGTTCTCTGGGTATTGAGGTTCAAACAGGAGTAGGTAAAACTGGAGTTGTGGGTATTCTAAGAGGAGGAAAACCAGGTCCGGTTGTTGCTCTCAGAGCTGATATCGATGCATTACCTGTAAAAGAACGAACAGACATTCCTTTTGCTTCCAAAGCAGAAGGGGAATATAATGGTCAAGTAGTTCCTGTTATGCATGCTTGTGGGCACGATACACACATTGCAATTTTAATGGGAACAGCCGAAATTTTAGCATCTATAAAAAATGATTTAAAAGGAACCGTTAAATTCATTTTTCAACCTGCTGAAGAAGGACCGCCTGAAGGCGAAGAAGGAGGAGCACCATTGATGATCAAAGAAGGCGTCCTTGCGAATCCCAATGTAGATGTTATTTTCGGATTGCATATTAATGCTCAAACAGAAGTTGGCAAAATAAAGTATCGCCCAAAAGGTACAATGGCAGCATCAGATTGGTTTAAAATAAAGATAATGGGCAAACAAACGCATGGCGCTTATCCATGGCTTGGAATTGACTCCATTGTTACCGCTTCTCAGATTATAATGGGATTGCAAACCATTGTTAGCCGAAATGTAAATATAACAGAATCAGCAGCAGTTATAAGTGTTGGACAAATAAATGCAGGAGTACGAAGCAATGTCATTCCAGAGGAACTTACAATGAATGGTACCATACGTTCTCTGGACAGCAAAGTACAGCAGATGGTTCATTTAAGAATAAAACAAGTTGCAACGGCAATAGCCGAAAGTGCCGGAGCCACTGCAGATGTAACCATAACCAACAAAACTGCTATTACCTACAACGACCCATCATTGACCGAAAAAATGATTCCAACATTAGAAGCTGTTGCTGGCAAAGAGAATGTTCTACTGACTCCTGCTGTTACAGGTGCCGAAGATTTTTCGTTTTATCAGGAAAAAATACCGGGTCTTTATTTCTTTTTGGGTGGCGCGCCTAAAGGCAAACCAATATCAGAAACTGCTCCGCATCACACTCCCGACTTTTATATTGACGAGGGTGGTTTTGTATTAGGAATGAAAGCGATGTCCGAATTAACAATAGACTACATGGAAATGAATGCAAAAAAATAAAACCTTAAAACTTAAAATTTTAAAAATTTTAAAAAAAACAACCGAAAAGAGATTTTCGGTTTTTTTACGCCTTTAAGTGAAGATAAAATTACAAACAACTGATTTACATAAACTTAAATATATTTTTCACCATTTTTTTGTAAATTTACTTCAATAACTTGAACTGTTTCCATACAAAGGATTTTAAAAACCGTATAAGGAATTTATAGAAAATCAAATCAATTATTAGCCTGTAAAATGAAAGAACTTGTAACATATTTTAAAACCAGAAAAAGTGCTTTGAACCTCATTTTGGAAAAAGCACCCGAATCATATACTGTCGAAAATTTTCATGAACTCCGAGTTGAAATCAAGAAAATGAAAGCATTATTTGAGTTGACTGCCTTTTGTAACAGGAATTTTAAACCAAGAAAAACCTTTAAACCTTACAGCGTTATTTTCAAACAAGCCGGAAGAGTAAGAGAACATCAACTGCAACAAACCATTCTTGAGGAACAACCCTGTTTTAATTTACTAAAAAAATATCCGAATCAACTAAAAAAGCTTGAGACCAAAGAAATACAAAAATTTTTCTTGCTGGCAAATAAACGCTTGACCAAAAAGTTAAAAGAAAAATACCCCATAATTATCGATTTTTTAGCAAAAACAGGCAAAAAAAAAGTAAATCGCTACCGGAATAGAATGAGAAAGGTGATAAAAAAACTAATTCGTAAAGATATTTTTAAAAAGAATGAAATGCATCATTTTCGGAAAAGATTAAAAGTGTACCAATACAATGAGAAAATCTTCCCTATTGACCCATCAAGAAAACTGATTTCAACTCAAACGGTATTGTCGGATATGCTCGGAGAATGGCACGATTACGAAGTTGCTATCCTCCATTTGAAAAAAACAATCCCATTTTATAAGACAAATTCAAAAGAAAGAAAGCATCTTAAAACTATCAAGGCGGTGGTAAGTTTAAAAAGAGAATTGTTATTTCATAAAATAAATGCAACTTTACCTTGCAATGCTTTGGTGTAATAAATAGAATTCAAAAAACTATCCACTAAGCTAATCCTGCAGTGTTTTCATAAATAATATCAAAATCAATAATAGCATGCGCCAAAACGGAATTAAACGCTGGAGCATTTAGAACAGTTATGCTTGAAATTGATGAACCACTGCGGAATAAGATTAATAATACGTCCTTATATTAGCACTTATTCTGCTACTAAACTTTCTAGATATGCCAAGAATCTGGATATTATACCCCTACTATTTTCGCTTGTTAAATTTTTTTTTTCAACTTTTTCAAATTCGTTAAAAGTAGAAATAAAGAAGGTAACGAAACATAAAATTACCACTACTGTCATGATAATTAATTCTACATTTTCCATATTATTTTTTGAGTTTAAGGTTTAAAAATATTAGAAACCCTAAAATTGTTGGGGGCCATAAACCAATAAAAATAGCACGCTGAGGATCTTTTAATACAATGTAAAAATATTCAGAAGTAAAAATCAACGCCACAACCAGTACTAAAATTAAAATTTCAGATTTTTTAAATTTTTCAAACATATTTATACTTTTATGATTTCTTATTAAATCTACTTCCTAAAAGATAGATTCGGTAGTAAAATTAAAGTGCTTTAAAAATAAATCAATTATTATTTTACTAATAACTATTGATTGTAATCGAAATAAACAAAGAAGATAATGTATAAAAATTAGGATTAAAGAAAAACACAAATAAACATGACCATCAGTATACAAAATTATCGTATTGTATTATGGACAAAAAAAGATACTGACAGTCCAAAACTGCCTATAGAAACAGAGAATAAATCATTATTTTGGAAAATAAAAAACAGTATGAGCACGCAATCAATCACTATTAGTTTTTAACATCTGAGAATCTAAAAATCTACAACGTAACGAAAAAGCATAACATCCAATTTAAAAAAACTAAACAAACGCTATAAAAAACTGATAGATTTAGTAGAAAAACTGAAAGTCAGTGGCTATAATGCTAAATATAAGCCACCACTACCAATTAATTAATAATAAATGATAGTGGTGGCAATTCGCGAAATTCATGTCAAAGCTGAAAAAGATGTAGTACAACCGAAATTTCTATTCCGATTATTTTTGGTTCAAAATCGCACCGATCATCAAGGCACATTTTTCGCCATCAATAGCGGCAGATATAATCCCACCCGCATAACCCGCGCCTTCTCCACAAGGATAAAGTCCTTTTATTTGAACATGCTCGTAAGTCAATGGATCTCTGGGAATACGTACCGGCGACGATGTTCTGGATTCCGGAGCATGAAGTACCGATTCATTGGTCAGATAACCACGCATCGATTTTCCAAATTCAGTGAATCCTTCTCGCAATATTTGTGTTAGAAATCCGGGAAAAACCTGTCCCATTTCTACTGAAGTCGTTCCGGGTACATAAGATGTTTTAGGAATATCTGATGAAACCCTATTTTGCGTAAAGTCGATCATGCGTTGTGCAGGAACTTTTTGACTTTCACCTGCCAAATGCCAAGCGCGTTGTTCGATACTTTTTTGGAATTCCATTCCTGCCAAAGCACCAAATTTAGCAAAAGGTTTAAAATCCTCCAGCTGTAATTCAATTACAATTCCGGAATTGGCAGTTGCCTGATCTCTTTTGGATGGCGACCAGCCATTTGTCACCACTTCGCCGGGACTCGTTGCACAAGGTGCAATTACGCCGCCAGGACACATACAAAACGAATACATTCCCCTTCCTCCTACTTGTTTCACAATAGAATACGGAGCCGGAGGTAAAAATTCCCCACGATAATCACAACTGTATTGAATACTGTCAATCAATGATTGTGGATGCTCTGCCCGTACGCCCAAGGCAAAAGGTTTGGCTTCGATAAAAATCTTTTTTCGATCCAACAATTCGAAAATATCACGAGCTGAATGGCCTGTGGCTAAAATAATTTTATTAGCAAGAATCGTGTCGCCTTTTTGGGTAACAACACCTTGCACTTCATTATTTTTTAGTAAAATATCAGTCAATCGGGTTTCGAACAAAACCTGTCCGCCAAATTCAATAATTTTCTCTCGAATATCCTGAATAATTTGAGGTAATTTATTGGTTCCAATGTGTGGATGTGCTTCAATCAGAATATCGGCTGAAGCTCCAAAAGCAACAAATAATTCCAAAATTCTGGTTACATCACCTCTTTTTTTAGAACGCGTATAAAGCTTTCCGTCTGAGTAGGTGCCTGCTCCGCCTTCGCCAAAACAATAATTAGAATCTTCGTTCACAAGATGATCCACATTGATGGCTTTCAAATCGCGTCGTCTGCCACGAACATCTTTGCCACGTTCAATAACGATTGGTTTCAACCCTAACTCTATCAATTGTAATGCAGCAAAAAGTCCCGCAGGCCCTGCGCCAACAACAATTACTTCTTGAGCCGAAGAAACGTTTTTATACTCCGGAAGTTGTAGTTTTTGCTCTTGAAAAGGTTCACCCTTCATGAAAATCAAAACCTTAAGATTGATTTTAATGGCTTTTTGGCGGGCATCAATCGATCTTTTTAGGATAGAAACATGCTGAATTTCATTTACAGAAACGCTAATTTGTTTGGATAAATGATTTTTTAACAACAAATCATTTGCTGCAATTTCCGGTGATACTTGTAATAAGAGTTCTTGAGGCATTTTCTAAATTATTCGATTTTTAAATTATTAGACTTTGGTAAACCGTCCAACAATCAGGGTACAAAAGTAGTATTTTGTAGTGAATTCTTGTTATTGAAAGTAGATTCCGTTGTTCAACTTTTCAAATTAGCTTGTTTTCAATTTAGACTTTGTAACTTTGTCCTTTAAAACAGGTAACCATTTAAACCGTTAACCGATTAATCTTAGAAAAAATGTCTAGAAAAATAAAATTGATTTGGGATTTTCGTGGACCTGCTTCCGCAAAAACAGCGGAACATCATGAGATTCACTTAAAAGAATATATCGCAATTGAAAAACTACCGTTGAGCATTACCGGTTTTGAAATTCAAGGCGAAATGCAAGCCATTGCTTTTATGGTTGTCACCGATGAAAACATGATTCAGGTTCGAGATGCTTTGAAACCGCATCGTGGAGAGTTATATGTAGTCTAAAGTCATAAAGTCGAATTGCTAAATATCCAAAGAAATACCAAAACGGTAAAACTTTTGACTTTAAAACTTTCGACTTTATGACTAGTTTGCAACTTCGCTGATAAATTTGATACGCATCAGACGCAACTCGTCCAAATCATAATCTCCATCAAATTCTTTTAGGGCCGATTCAATATTATCGGATTCAGATTCCATAAAATAATCGTGAATTTCTTCCTGCTGATCGTCATCAAGCATATCATCAATCCAATATTTGATATTCAGTTTGGTTCCAGAATAAACAATCTGTTCCATTTCTTTAATTAGCGCATCCATATTGATTCCTTTTGCGGAAGCAATATCATCGAGAGATAATTTTCTGTCAATGTTTTGAATGATATACAGCTTATTGACTGAGTTCACTCCGGTCGATTTTACCACTAAATCCTCCGGACGAATGATGTCGTTTTCCTCCACATAGCGACTAATTAATTCTAAAAATTCCTTGCCGTATTTTTTGGCTTTCCCTTCTCCAACCCCATGAATATTTATCAATTCTTCTTGAGAAACGGGATATTTCAATGCCATATCTTCCAAAGATGGATCCTGAAAAACCACAAATGGGGGAACGCCAACTTTTTTTGCTACTTTTTTACGCAAATCTCGTAACATTCCCATAAGAACTTCATCAGCAACTCCCGTAGATTTTGAAGCAGTGACTATCGCTTCATCCACTGATTCATTGTACTCGTGATCTTCGGACATCATAAACGATTGCGGATTTTTTATAAAATCCAATCCTTTATCCGTAATTTTTACAATACCATATGTTTCAATATCTTTCGATAAAAATCCGGCAACCAGAACTTGTCGCAACAAGGCCATCCAGTATTTTTCGTCATGATCGGAACCACATCCAAAAAACGACTGCGCATCCGTTCTATGTGCTTTGATAACCGCATTGACGCGACCAATAAGTGTAAAAACGACTTCTTTTGATTTGTATAAATGTTTGGTATCCCTAACTACTTGCAACAGTTGCACGACTTGATCTTTAGCCTCAATTTTTATTTTCGGATTTCTCACGTTGTCATCCATATCAGCGCCTTCGCCTGTAACATCATCAAATTCTTCACCGAAATAATGCAACAGAAACTTTCTTCTGGACATCGAAGTCTCGGCATAAGCCACTACTTCCTGTAACAAAGCAAATCCTATTTCCTGTTCGGCAACGGGTTTCCCCGACATGAATTTTTCTAATTTCTCGACATCTTTATAGGAGTAATAGGCTAGACAATGTCCTTCGCCACCATCACGACCGGCACGACCTGTTTCTTGATAGTAACTTTCAAGTGATTTAGGAATATCATGATGAATAACAAAACGCACATCAGGTTTATCAATTCCCATCCCAAAAGCTATTGTCGCCACCACCACATCAACATCTTCCATAAGGAACATGTCCTGATGTTTGGCTCGGGTTTTAGCATCCAATCCTGCATGATACGGCACGGCACTGATTCCGTTCACCTGCAAAACTTCGGCAATTGCCTCCACTTTTTTGCGGCTCAAGCAATAAATAATACCGGATTTCCCTTTATGTTGTTTGATAAACCGAATAATATCCGATTCGATATTCTTCGTTTTAGTACGTACTTCGTAATATAAATTAGGTCTGTTGAATGATGCTTTAAAAGTTGTTGCATCAGTCATATCTAAGTTTTTCAGAATATCTTCCTGTACTTTTGGTGTCGCTGTGGCTGTCAAACCAATAATAGGAACATCACCCAATTGCTTGATTATGTGTTTTAGATTTCGATATTCAGGTCTAAAATCATGTCCCCACTCTGAAATACAGTGTGCTTCATCAATCGCCACAAAAGATATAGTGACGTTTTTTAGGAAATTCACATATTCCTCTTTGGTCAATGATTCAGGGGCTACATATAGCAACTTGGTCAGTCCAGAAGTAATATCTTTTTTTACTTGAGCAATTTCAGTTTTGGTAAGAGAAGAGTTTAAAACATGAGCCACACCATTTTCAGAAGACAAACTCCTGATGGCATCCACCTGATTTTTCATTAAAGCAATTAAAGGGGAAACCACAATGGCGGTTCCTTCCTGAATTAATGCAGGTAATTGATAACAAAGTGATTTTCCTCCGCCAGTGGGCATTATCACAAATGTATTCTGTTGATTCAGGATGCTTTTTATGACTTGCTCCTGCAATCCTTTAAATTGGCTAAAGCCAAAATACTTCTTTAATTCTTTGTGTATGTCAATTTCGTTTGGATTCATTCTTTATTATGTGGTATTTTGTATAAATTTGCAACACCTAAAGGTACAAATTTCTTTTACACATACAAATTTTAATCATTCTGTTTTGATCACCAAAGAAAATATATTGGCTAGTGCCAAAAAAACTATCTTATCGGAAAGCCAATCTATAGCTAAACTAACTGATTTTCTGGATGAAAACTTTATCGAAGCGACACAAAAAATCTATAATTCGAAAGGACGATTAGTAGTAACAGGAATTGGAAAAAGTGCTATTATTGCCCAAAAAATAGTAGCTTCTTTTAATTCTACCGGAACGCCGTCACTTTTTCTGCATGCTTCTGAAGCCATTCACGGTGATTTAGGCATGATTCAAAACGAAGATGTGATCATTTGCATTTCAAAAAGTGGCAATAGCCCTGAAATAAAAGTACTGGTTCCGCTATTAAAACGTTTTGGAAACACCTTAATTGCAATCACCGGTAACATGACATCGTTTTTAGCTAAAGGTTCTGATTTTGTTCTGAACACTACGGTAGATGCAGAGTCTTGTCCGAACAATCTGGCGCCTACAAACAGCACCACTGCACAACTTGTAATGGGAGATGCCCTTGCTGTTTGCCTGATGGAAATGCGTGACTTCAAACCAGAAGATTTTGCCATATACCATCCGGGAGGTGCATTGGGGAAAAAATTACTGTTGCGTGTCAAAGACATGTTGGAACACAGCCTAAAACCTATGGTTTCACCGGATGCGTCCATCAAGAAAGTAATTTTCGAAATTTCCGAAAAACGTCTTGGCGTGACCGCAGTAGTTGAAAACAACAAAGTAATTGGTATTATTACCGATGGTGATATTCGAAGAATGTTAAGCGACAGAGATACTTTTGCCGATTTAACCGCCAAAGATATCATGACTAAAAATCCAAAGATGACAACTTCCAGCGCTATGGTAGTGGATGCATTGAATATAATGGAAGATTTTTCCATCACTCAATTAGTAGTTGTTGACGAAAGCGAATATAAAGGCGTATTGCACTTACATGATATTTTAAAAGAAGGAATAGTATAATGACAAAAAAGAACTTAAACGAGATGTCGTTTTTAGATCATCTTGAAGAATTAAGATGGCTACTAGTTAGAAGCACAATTGCAATATTAATCTTGGCCACCGTCACTTTTTTCATAAGTGATTACATTTTTGATGTTGTTATTTTTGGTCCCACAAATGCCAATTTCATAACCTACCGCTTCTTTTGCGACCTTTCCAATCAATTGGGTTTTGCTGAAAGCATCTGTGTAACGGACATGCCTTTTATTATCCAAAATACAAATATGGAAGGCCAAATCAACGTTTTGATTTGGACCTGTATCACCGCTGGTTTCATTTTGGGTTTTCCCTTTATACTGTGGGAGGTTTGGAAATTCATCAGCCCTGCTTTATACGATTCAGAGAAAAAACATGCTAAACTTTTTATTTTTTCGTCTTCGTTACTTTTCTTTCTGGGTGTACTTTTTGGCTATTATGTAATTGTACCCATGTCTGTCAACTTTTTCGCTACATTCACCATCAGTGATGTAGTAAAGAACCAATTTAGTATTGATTCGTATATAGGATTGGTAAAAACAAGTGTGATCGCTTGCGGGTTGTTCTTCGAATTACCAATAATCATCTATTTCCTAACCAAACTAGGGTTAGTAACGCCAGATTTCTTAAGGAAATACTGGAAATATGCTGTAATTATCATTCTGATAGTGGCGGCAATTGTAACACCGCCGGATGTGGTAAGCCAAATCATTGTAACCATTCCGATGTTGTTAATTTATGAAGCGAGTATCCTTATTTCAAAAATAGTAGTAAAAAATCAAAAAAAAGTAAATGGCTGATATAATAGAAGAATTCAACGAATATCGTTCTAGAATGAACGAAAAATTATTGGCAGACAATAATAAAATAGTAAAACGTATTTTTAATCTAGACACGAATGCTTACGCAGCCGGAGCCTTGGATGTAAAAACGAAAGAATTACTGGGATTAGTGGCTTCGGCAGTTTTAAGATGCGATGACTGCGTAAAATACCATTTGGAAACCAGCCATAAAGAAGGCGTTACCAAAGAAGAAATGATGGAAGCTATGGGAATTGCAACCCTTGTGGGCGGAACAATTGTAGTACCACATTTACGTAGAGCCTATGAATTCTGGGAAGCATTAGAAGAAACTGCAACCAAATAATTTGTTAAGAAATAGAATCGTTTAATTGTTTATTCGTTTATTTGACACGAGTAAGCAATTAAATGAGTAAGCAGTTTTACAGTTAAACGATTAAACCAAAAAAAATGAAATTAAGAGCCGAAAATCTGATTAAAACCTATAAAGGACGTAGTGTTGTCAAAGGCATTTCGGTGGAAGTGAATCAAGGTGAAATCGTTGGACTTTTAGGACCAAACGGTGCCGGAAAAACAACTTCTTTTTATATGATTGTAGGATTGGTTAAACCAAATTCAGGCAATATATTCTTGGATGATTTGAACATTACCGATTATCCAATGTACAAAAGAGCACAGCAGGGAATTGGGTATTTGGCTCAAGAAGCTTCTGTTTTCAGAAAACTAAGTATTGAGGACAATATCCTAAGTGTGCTTCAATTAACAAAATTATCCAAAGCCGAGCAAGAAGCAAAAATGGAAAGCTTAATTGCCGAGTTTAGCCTAGAGCACATACGTACTAACAGAGGTGATTTACTTTCCGGTGGAGAACGTCGTCGTACTGAAATTGCACGCTGTCTGGCCACAGATCCAAAATTTATTTTACTGGATGAGCCTTTTGCGGGTGTCGATCCAGTTGCCGTAGAGGATATTCAGAGAATTGTAGCCCAGCTAAAAAATAAAAATATCGGTATTTTAATTACCGATCACAACGTACAGGAAACCTTAGCGATTACAGACAAAACCTATCTGATGTTTGAAGGCGGGATTTTAAAAGCGGGCATTCCGGAAGAACTTGTTGAAGATGAAATGGTGCGTCGCGTGTATCTTGGACAAAATTTCGAGTTGAGAAAAAAGAAATTGGAGTTTTAGAATCCCTATGTTCACTTGTATAACTTTGTAGAAAAAATATCATCCTTGAATAATTTTTTGTTATTCCTATTAAAACAAAAAAGAAGTCTAGTATAGAAAATTCTCGTCATTTCTTTTTACAAACAGCGTCGTATCAAGACATTCTTATTTTTTTTCAAGTCTACAATTTTTTTATCAGTGGCTTTTTTTGAGTCACAAAAAGAGTATTTTTCGGCGCAGTAAAATCTACAATCTAGAGAACTTTGAAAGTTTATATTTTTGTATATTTCTTTTAATTACTTTCTGATATCAATTCTTAAAAAAACAAAACCTAGAAAAAAGTTTTATGCAGTAAAATTAGTCTCAACTAGATTTTTAGATAAAATTACTATTCTATATTCCGCCCGTAAAGATATGTTTGTGTTTAATTTAAACGTCGTAATAGGACTAATAAACTCACTGGAAATCATCAAAAAATACTAAAACCATCAGTATACACTTTAATTTACGTGTGTGTGTTTTTTTAAGCAAATAATTGCTGATATAACTATCGTTTGTAACACAATTGCAGGCTTCTTTGGGGTTAATGGTGAAAATTGAAAGACAATACAAAAAGTACCTAAGTTCTTTTAATACATGGGAATCTAAAGAATTTGATCTTCAATGGATTATTTACAACCAAGACATGGGGACTCGTTTAGTCAACGTTGAAGCACCTATGTCACAAGTAAAACTTCACACTATTGCACGAATAAAGAAAGTAAAGGTAAGAAAATCATCAATGGCTAAAATGACGGAAATAAGACCGAAAAAAGCTCAAATCTAAATGCTGTGGGGAAATGTAACATTTTGATAATTGTATTCCAAAATTAGAAATAAATACAAGATTCTTACAGCGAACTCATTAAATTAATAATACCATAACCTATATTCAAATACTTTGAACGGTCTCCGTATAAAAAAGGAGAAGAAATACTTTATCTTTATTTAAAGGATATCTATTGAATTCAGCAAGAAGATAAAATAATTTGAGATCACAAGGACTCTTAACGGGATTTTACTTTATAACTTTCAAATTCGAGGATTTATAACCATCATGTACATGTAGCATACGATGAATTAATGAAGACAATAAACAAATTGTTTTTAGAGACTTCAATTTAATAACTGAAGGAACTCAGATAACACAACAGTTGGAGACTTTTTTAAAGAAATCAACACTTTCCAATAATGACTTTAATCCTAATACTTCTTTTAAGAGGTTAACGGCATAAAAATGTAACTTCCATATAAAGATACCCTTAGTGATTCTTATAAATCGGGATCAAGTTTCACACCTAAAGAGTATTTTTCTTTTATCTATAAACAAACGCTTGGCACTAGATAAAACTTCCTTATTTAATAGAGAACTCCTTACCATTTTTAACCAGCTAAGCTGAAAGGAAAAAGCGTTTAATAATTCCGATAATTACTGGAATCAGAACTGATACTGTAATCGCTATAATACAAAAATAGTCATTCACAATAAAGATATCGATGTAGCAGTTGTGGTGAATACAAATATAGGATGGGTTAAGAAGAAATATTTTCTAAACTGGATAAGTAATGACCTACTTCCATATTCAAAAACTTGGTATAAAAGCTTTACAAAAAATCTAAATCAAATACTAATTACATACTAAAAACTCACAAAAAGAGCTTATTTAGAAATCCAAGAAAGAAAAAAAAATTAGAATCAAAAGTCTCAACTAATGAAGACACACATAAAACAATAACTAACCAGAAGGTGCTACTTTCTGTGCCAAAACAACACTAAATGGTCAGGAAACTGTTAGAAAAAGCTGATTTAATATTTAATTGTATTGTGATAATCGTAAAACATAAAATATAAGACAAGCTTTGTACTCTATGTTTAAAAAAAATAATGAAATAATTGGCCTTGCAAAATTACCCAAGTAACACTAAAAATAACTAAAACTAACCTAAGTCATTAAATCCATTAGCTCAAATAGTAAACAATTATTGACATAAAATATTAAATCATTTTTATACCATAAAAACCAATGTTACAGCTGAAATGAGATTCATAAATTCTAATAACAAAAAATAGAAGTCATTTTTTAATAAAAATTAAAAACATTTATAGTACAATTCAGAGGGGTAGCAAATATAGAATTCTATCTTTTCAGACTCACTAATTTATATGCATAACTTATCTAATCCACAAACTTTAGACTTGATCCTATTAATTGTAGAATAAAAACATAAGCAAAAAGCACTACAAAATAAAAAAACTTCAGCTAGCGTTTGCCAACTAAAGTTTTTAGTACTCAGAGCGGGACTTGAACCCGCACGAACATTGCTGTTCACTGGATTTTAAGTCCAGCGTGTCTACCAATTTCACCATCCGAGCATAATAATGTGGTACCTCCAGGGATCGAACCAGGGACACATGGATTTTCAGTCCATTGCTCTACCATCTGAGCTAAGGTACCTTTTACCTTTGTAATAATGAAAAGGATTAATAAAAAACCCTATTCCGAAAGGAACAGGGTTTTCAAAGAAAGGCGACGACATACTCTCCCACATAACTGCAGTACCATCTGCGCAGGCGGGCTTAACTACTCTGTTCGGGATGGGAAGAGGTGAGCCCCGCCGCAATAACCACCTTAAGAGGTTATAA
>NZ_QNVY02000004.1 GCF_003314435.2 Flavobacterium petrolei
TCGCAGATGCTAGTATCACAGAAGGTGGCAACTTGAGTTTCGCTGTTACTTTGAGCAACCCTTCGGCTACAGACATCACGGTTACTTTAGGATTTACCAACGGAACTACAACTAACGGAGATTACACCACCACTCCAGTAACGGTAACGTTCTTAGCGGGAGCTACTACAGCTACTGCAACGGTACCTACAAGGCAAGATGCTATTGACGAATTAAATGAAACATTCACTGTAGCGATTACTAGCACTACAGGAACAGTTGGAGCTACAACCGATACGGCTATAGGAACAATTGAAGATAATGATAATGCGCCAGTGGTAACTATCGCAGATGCGAGTATCACAGAAGGTGGCAACTTGAGTTTCGCTGTTACTTTGAGTAACCCTTCGGCTACAGACATCACGGTTACTTTAGGATTTACCAACGGAACTACAACTAACGGAGATTACACCACGACACCAGTAGTAGTAACGTTCTTAGCGGGAGCTACTACAGCTACTGCAACGGTACCTACAACGCAAGATGCTATTGACGAATTAGATGAAACATTCACTGTAGCGATTACTAGCACTACAGGAACAGTTGGAGCAACAACCGATACGGCTATAGGAACAATTGAAGATAATGATAATGCGCCAGTGGTAACTATCGCAGATGCGAGTATCACAGAAGGTGGCAACTTGAGTTTCGCTGTTACTTTGAGCAACCCTTCGGCTACAGACATCACGGTTACTTTAGGATTTACCAACGGAACTACAACTAACGGAGATTACACAACCACTCCAGTAACGGTAACGTTCTTAGCGGGAGCTACTACAGCTACTGCAACGGTACCTACAACGCAAGATGCTATTGACGAATTAGATGAAACATTCACTGTAGCGATTACCAGTACTACAGGAACAGTTGGAGCTACAACCGATACGGCTATAGGAACAATTGAAGATAATGACAATGCGCCAGTGGTAACCGGAATCACAGCTTCAAGCGCGACAGAAGGAGCAGCAGTAGTGTTTGACTTTGCATTGAGCAACCCAAGTGCAGTAGCTACGACATATACGTTCACGTTAACCAATGGAACAGCGGGTACTTCAGATTACACCACAACGGATGTAACAGTAACCGTACCAGCAGGGGCAACCACCGGAACAGTAAGTGTACCAACGACCCAAGATACTATTGACGAAGCAGATGAAACGTTCACGATCAACAATGGAGCAGTAAGTGCTACAGGAACGATAGTGGACAATGACAATGCACCAACAGTAACCGGAATCACACCAGCAAGCGCGACAGAAGGATCAAATGTGTCATTCAACTTTACGTTGAGCAACCCAAGTGCAGTAGCTACGACCTATACTTTCACGTTGACCAATGGAACAGCGGGTGATTTAGATTACACGACAACGGATGTAACGGTAACCGTACCAGCAGGTGCAACCACAGGAACAGTAAGTGTACCAACAACTCAAGATACTATTGACGAAGCAGATGAGACTTTCACCATCAACAATGGAGCAGTAAGTGCTACAGGAACGATAGTGGACAATGACAATGCACCGACAGTAACCGGAATCACAGCATCAAGCGCGACAGAAGGAGCAGCAGTAGTGTTTGACTTTGCATTGAGCAACCCAAGTGCAGTAGATACGACGTATACCTTCACGTTCACCAATGGAACAGCAGGTGCTTCAGATTACACCACAACAACTGTCACAGTGATTGTACCAGCAGGGGCAACCACAGGAACAGTAAGTGTACCAACGACTCAAGATACAATTGACGAGTTGGATGAGACCTTCACAATCAACAATGGTGCAGTAAGTGCTACAGGAACGATAGTGGATAATGATGATTCTCCAAATTTAAGCGTATTAAAAGCGGGAGTATTTAATGATGAAAATGGGGATGGGTTTGCTCAGGTAGGTGAGACTATAAGTTATACTTTTATAATCACTAACACTGGAAACACTGTTCTAAATAATGTAACTATCAGTGATTCTTTACCAGGTTTGGTAATTACAGGAAGTGCTGTTGCATCCTTAGGTTTAACAGAAGTTAATAGTGGTGCTTATTCAGCAGTTTACACAATAACACAATTGGATATTAATTTTGGAAAAGTTACTAACCAGGCTATAGTTACCGGATTGACTCCTCAATTAGTTTTAGTAGAAACTAACTCCAATACTGTAATTACCATATTAGAGGATGAACCAATTGTTGAACCAGCCTGTTCTATAAAAATATTCAATGCTGTATCACCAAATGGTGATGGTAATAATGACATATTAAGAATTGATGGAATAGAATGTTATCCTGAGAATACAGTAGAAATATATAATCGTTGGGGTGTTTTGGTATTTGAAAGAAACGGTTACAATAATGAAGATAAGGCGTTTATTGGTATATCTGAAGGTAGAGTAACGGTTAATAAAAAGGAGGCGTTACCTGTAGGAACTTACTATTATATCTTCAAGTATAAAGATCAAGATAATAAGCAACAGGAAAAAGCCGGTTATTTATATATAAATATATAAATGGAAAGAAATAAACTGTAAAAATCCTTAAGAATTAAAAAAAAATATAGAGATGAGAATAAAGATAGTAAGTTTTGTTTTTCTGTTAGTTTTTCTATCGGGATACGGACAACAAGATGCTCAGTTTACCCAGTACATGTATAATACAATTAACATAAATCCTGGTTATGCTGGTTCTAGGGGGTCATTGAGTGCTTTTGCACTCCATCGAACACAATGGGTAGGATTAGATGGTGCACCCATAACCAATACTGCTTCGATGAATACTCCCATCAATAATAGTAATATAGGATTAGGTGTGTCAATAATAAATGACAAAATTGGACCATCTGACGAAAATAATCTCGCCATTGATTTTTCTTACAGCATAAATACATCAGATAATTATAAACTATCTTTCGGAATAAAAGCATCGGCAAATTTGTTGAATGTAGATTTTAATAGATTGAGTCAATATGATCAGAATGATTACGCTTTTCAGACTAATATTGATAATAAATTTTCTCCTAATATTGGGGTTGGTTTTTATTTGCATTCGGATAAATCCTATGTTGGTTTATCGGCTCCATATTTACTGGAGACTAAGCATTTTGATCGATACGCTGCTACAGGTGCAAATAGTCATGTTGCCAAAGAAAATATTAATTTGTATTTAATAGCGGGGCATGTTTTTGATTTAAGTTACAATGTAAAATTCAAACCATCATTATTAACTAAGTATGTTCAGGGAGCTCCTTTGCAGGTAGACTTGTCAACAAATTTCATTTTTAATGATAAGTTTGTTGGGGGTGTAGCATACCGATGGAGCGCTGCAGTAAGTGCTATGGTAGGCTTTCAAGTAACTGATTCATGGTTTATAGGGTATGGCTATGACTTAGAAACCACGCGACTAGCCAATTACAATTCAGGTTCTCATGAAATCTTTTTGCGATATGAATTGTTCAATAACTACACCAAAATAATTTCTCCAAGATTCTTCTAAATAACGTAGAGCATTATGAAAATAAGAAAAATATTTTATAGTTACAGTACGGTATTGCTACTGTTGACATTGTCAGGATATAGCCAGAAAGCCAAAGTAGCATCAGCCGATAAAAAATATGAAAACTATTCGTATGTAGATGCCATTTCTACGTATGAGCATGTTGCCTCAAAAGGATACAAGGATGAGAAAATGTTTCAAAAATTGGGTAATGCTTATTATTTCACAGCTAATCTTGTCAAAGCAGAGAAATGGTACACTGAACTCTTTGCCATGAATAACGACCAGGAGACAGAGTATTATTACCGCTATTCCCAAACACTAAAAGCAGTAGGTAATTATTCCAAATCCGATACGATGTTGGAAGAGTTTAATAAGCGATCTGGCAATGATCAGAGAGGAAAACTGTATTTAGAGCAAAAAAATTATCTAGAGGACATAAAAGCGAATTCGGGTCGTTTTGAAGTAGCGGATGCAGGAATTAATTCAGAATATTCTGATTATGGAAGTTCTTTTTTGAAAGATAATTTGGTGTTTGCATCAGCAAGAGATACAGGTGGAGTTGCAAAGAAAGTGTTCAAATGGAATAATAAATCATTTACCAATTTGTATTTTTCGGAAATAAAGCCAGATGGAGAGATGGGAAAAGTAATTCGTTTTGATAAAAGTATTAACTCTAAATTCCATGAATCAACTCCGATATTTACACGAGACGAGAAAACAATGTATTTTACCAGAAACAATTATCTAGATGGAAAAAAGCAAAAAAGTTCGAATAGAATAGTTTTATTAAAATTATATAAGGCTACGTTCGAGGCTGGAAAGTGGCAAAATGTAATAGAATTGCCTTTCAATAGTAATGAATATAGTGTAGCGCATCCTGCCTTGAGTTTGGATGAGAAAATCTTATACTTTGCTTCTGACATGCCAGGAGCATTAGGACAATCCGATTTGTTTAGTGTGACGATAAACTCAGATGGTAGTTATGGAACGCCAAAAAATTTAGGGAAATCGATTAATACAGAAGGTAGAGAAACATTTCCTTTTATAGCCAAAGATAATGAATTGTACTTTGCAAGTGATGGACACCCGGGACTGGGAGGATTAGATATATTTGTTTCAAAAATAGGGGAATCGAATCTTTTAGGAGAAGTGCAAAACGTAGGTTCACCCATTAATGGGCCTCTAGATGATTTTGCTTTTTTAATCAATAGTAAAAATCGTAATGGTTTTTTTACATCGAACAGAGAAGGCGGCAATGGCTATGATGATATTTACAGATTTACAGAACTTCGAAAACTGACTTGCGAGCAAATGTTGTGGGGGAATATCACAGATAAGGAAACAGGAATGCAATTATCAGATGCAAAAGTAAGTTTGTTCGATGACGAATTTAAGTTAGTAAAAGAGAGTTTAAGCGATGAAACAGGGAGATATAATTTTGAAGCATTGTGTGGTAAAACATATTATGTAAGAGCAGACAAAATGGCGTATGAAACTACAGAAGCAAAGGTTATAGTACGAAATAGAACTGGTAAAACAGAGTTGTCATTACAATTAGAAAAACGTATTAAAGAAATAGGTGTTGGCACTGATTTAGCCAAAACGCTGAATATACCAATCATCTACTTTGATTTAGACAAGTCGGCTATTAGAAAAGATGCTGCATTTGAACTAGAGAAAATACTATCAGTTATGGAAGCAAATCCGAAGATGAAAATAGATGTACGTTCGCACACAGATAGCAGACAAACCAATAAATACAATGAAAAGTTATCGGATAGAAGAGCTAAAGCAACTGTTGAATGGTTGATTAAAAATGGAGTATCATCCGATAGATTAACTGGAAAAGGATACGGTGAAAGTCAACTGGTAAATAAATGTGTTGATGGAGTGAAATGTACTGAAGATGAACACCAAGCGAACAGACGTAGTGAGTTTATTATTGTTACAATGGAATAATAAAATTAAGATTGATAATATCAAATTTTCTAAAGTACCCCTACAAAGTTAGATGCTATTTGGGGGTATTTTTTTAGATTATTAGTCAAGTATGATAATGTTATTTAGTTTTAATGAGTGAAATAACATTTCTAAAAATCATGTTTTACCCTTCGAATCTAAAAAGGTATAATTAGTCTAACAATTTCTAAATGGTTTGGATTTAATATGCAGTTTTAGACAATATATTATAAATTATAATCGCAAAGCTTCTTGTATCATTTTGTGAATAGCTTTAAAGCATTTCATTGATTTAAGTGGGTTTGTAGCATCCGATGTACGATGTTCACTCATTTACAAGATTTAGTTATCATCTTTAATTAAGTTAGTATTAATAATTTTTTTTTCAAGGTTCCCTAAAATCATTATATTTTATTTCAATTAAATGGAACTTCAATAATTACTATCAACGATCAAGGGTAAATTCATTAACCGAAACGAATTTGACTACCTTGTGGTTTAAAAAAAATATTTATAGCTGCTTTTATTCATACCATATCCTTTTGACTACTATCATTTTAGACACGAATAATCATAATAGCACCAGATATAAGTTTACCAACCAATGTAGATACAGTTTGATAATTATGTTTTTTGAAAGGAATAATTGATTCTAATATTTTATTATTTGTTTTAAGAATTATTTTTTAGGATACTTGAAGACCAGTATTTTTCTCAGTTCAAAATTGGTATTTGTTACTAACTTGATTATTTTTTATGTTTAGAATAATAAAGCAATCAATTTTCTTTCTTACCTATTTGCTTCCTTATCTCACAAATGGGTTTATTTCAGAAAAAGTTCTTTGGTGATGATATAAATTCCCATAACCAAAACAAACCAACCAAAAGCAGGTTTTAGTTTTGTACCATCAATCTTTTTGGATAAGGAAGTCCCAATGAAAATTCCAATAATTGCAAATGCCGAAATGGTGAATAGAAATTGCCAGTCAATAATACTTTCTCCACCTTCTCCAAAAAAGCCTATTAATGATTTGGCGGCAATAATGACAAGTGATGTTCCTACAGCTTCTTTCATTGGTAATTTGCTCAGAATAACTAAAGCAGGAATTATCAAAAATCCACCCCCGGCTCCTACAAGTCCGGTGATTATTCCAACAATTGAACCTTCAATAAGTATCAATGGATGATTAAATTTTTGTTCTCCAGCTTCGTCAACGGTATTTTTTTTGTCTTTTTTAATCATTGTATAAGATGCAATAACCATTATTACTGCAAAAAGTAACATTAAAAAAAGATCTTTCGTCAGTGTGAAACTTCCTGTAGAAAATATTTCTTTAGGTATTGCGGGAACAATATAAGCTCGTGTGGTAAATACGGCGATGATGGATGGAATACCAAAAACAATTGCTGTTTTGATATTTACCAACCCTTTTTTGAAATAGCCAACACTTCCCACTGCACTAGTTAAACCTACAATAAACAACGAATATGCCGTTGCAAGCACTGGTTCAACTGCAAATAAATAAACTAAGACTGGCACAGTAAGAATGGAACCACCTCCACCTATCAGTCCTAATGCTACGCCAATAAGGATTGACGCAAAATAACCTATATATTCCATAATTATAAATTTTATACTGCAAATATTGTCAGTTTAAATTTTAGCTACAGTAACATTTATCACATAGCTAATATTTTTTTAAATATCAATATGGCTTGAGTATAATTATATAATCTTTTTTACCCCATTTAATTCCTCGTGAGGTATGACATTATGAGACACTAATCTTAATTTTTAAGATTGTACTTATAAAAGTACGCTAAAATAAAAGTTTTTTTGTTATTTCAGAAATTAGTTTGTTTCCAATTCCGAGGTTGTCAGTTTAACAGTGAAAGATTTTTTGGCGTCGGAAATCAATATGGATCATTTTAATCAATCGATTTTATCCTATTTAGTGTTATTGGAAATAGAAATTAGATTATCTATAATGCAGCAATAGCAGTAGAATTGCTTGTTAACCTTTAATTTTGCGGATATTTTGGGATATAAAAATCTGTAAACAAATGATTATAGGTTTTTTGGTGGAGAGAATGGGATGACAATTGAAGAGCACATGATTGAAATAAAAGATGCGTTTGGGTATCAGAACAAAAAGGAATACGATTACCGTTTGGGGGAATCTTTTAAAACTATCGACCGCCAGGACAAAATACGATTTACGTTTTAGAGGTAAAACGTCGGTTCATAAACATAAAATCCTCTTTCTAAATAGCAATGGAAAACCTTTATGTGCTGTCTGATCATTGTTTTAGAGAGTCGACGGTAGCTTGACAAAATTTCTAGGACTTAAATATAAATATCTCAATTAAGTAATTTGAAGTTTTGGATTTGAAGAAATAATCGAGATACTAATTAAAACATAATTAAAGTATAAACATGAAAATAGTTGTCCTGTTTTAAAGAAGATTTTTTGAATTTACAGAACGCTTTGAAAGAATATTTACGAATACAATTGTTTCGGGCTTCCTATAAATCGCTATTTATTGTTCGCCATTTGTTTATATAACTCTAAAAATTCTATGTTTAAAAGTATCTAATGCGTTGAAATCTATTCATTTTTCACATAATTTTTTTTCATAAAGGTGTTGCAATCGTTTTCGCTTTCTTTTACATGTTAAACATAATTTAAATTGTTTTTTTCTTTCATTACTTTCATTACTTTTGGCCTCCAAATGAGAGTAACTGTATTTTTTCTATATTTGTTTTTCTATCTGCAAAGCGGAGGAAATTATATACATGCTGCTTCGCATGACAATGTTATTTACAACTCGCTAACTTCTAGTTTTTTAAAGTCAGATCTAGTAAAAATTGATAACACTAGTTCAGGCAGTGTTAAGTTTAATGCTGATGGATTTGATATAGAAGAGGAATTTTCCAACAGCGATTCTCTCAAAGACAAAAATTTAAATAAAAATTTCACCGAAAAATTTGGCGTTTTAAAAATTTGGTATCAGACATTTTCTTGTCAGTCTGTTATAAACCATTGTAATAAGAATTTTAAAATCTTCGCACCATTTTGTGGTCAGTCAAATCCTATTTATATTATTCAGCAGGTATTAAGAATTTGATTAATACTGAAATCAGCTACTAAATTTTTGAGGTTGCTTACTTTATGAAAGCTTTACGTTTTCATGTATGGTATTGCAGCTCCAATATTTTTTGTAAACTGATGACTTTTTATGTCTAAGGAATTCCCAATTCCATGTATTTAATCGCTTAATTTCCATTTTACATCATGAATAAAATACTCGTGTTCACGGGCTTGATTGCCTTGTTGTGTCTAACTAGTTGTACAACAAAAAAAGAAGAAAAAGAAGAAGAGACAAAATTTATTGTTACCAATCCTATAAAAATTGATACTTCGTTTACCAAACAATATGTTTCACAAATTCGTTCCGTTCGAAACATTGAAATCCGAGCTCAGGAAAAAGGATATTTACAAAACATCTATGTAGATGAAGGACAATATGTAAACGCAGGTCAGCTACTATTTAGAATTATGCCGGGAATGTATCAGGCAGAATTACTAAAGGCACAAGCAGAAGCCAAAGGCGCTGAGATTGAATTACAAAATGCCAAAACCCTTGCCGACAAAAATATAGTTTCCAGAAACGAACAGTCTTTGGCTCAAGCCAAATTGGAGCAGGCAAGAGCCGAAGTGGCTTTAGCTAAACTTCATTTATCTTTTACTGAAATCAGAGCGCCATTTGCCGGAACTATTGACCGAATTCCCTTGAAATTAGGAAGCTTGATTGATGAAGGGGAATTATTAACTAGTCTTTCTGATAATAGTCAAATGTTTGCCTATTTTAATGTTTCGGAACCTGAATATTTGGACTATCAAACCCATATAAAAGACAGAGCTAATACTAAAGTAAGTCTGCTTTTAGCAAATAACGAAGTCTTTAAATTCAAAGGGAATGTTGAAGTTATAGAAAGTGAATTTAATAATGAAACAGGAAATATTGCTTTTAGAGCACGATTTCCCAATACGGATAAATTATTAAAACATGGAGAAACAGGAGAAGTTCAAATGATTGTTGCGTTGAATAATGCTATTGTAATTCCACAGAAAGCAACTTATGAAATTCAAGATAAAAAATATGTTTTTGTGGTGAATAAAAACAATGCAATCGAGTCCAAAGAAATTACCATTACTGGTGAAATCCCTGATTTATATGTGATTGCCAGCGGTATTACTGTTAATGACAAAATTTTATTGGAAGGAGTTCAGAAAGTGAAAGAAGATGACAAAATTAAATACGAATATGTATCGCCAAAAGAGGTTATCACTCATTTACGATTAAAAGCAGAGTAAAAGTGTCCAGTATTCAGTGACAGTTTGCAACTCAAAATTTAAACTTCAATTTGGTTTAATCATTAAAAAATAAATAAATGTTTAATAAATTCATACAAAGACCAGTGTTGTCCATAGTGATATCGCTTGTAATTGTCTTTTTAGGGGTATTGTCGGTACTTAATTTACCGATTACCCAGTTTCCTTCCATTTCGCCACCAATGGTAAATATTACCGCTGATTATCCTGGATCTAATGGAGAATTGATGATTAAATCTGTTATCATTCCTCTAGAAAGAGCGTTAAATGGAGTTCCGGGAATGAAATATATGACTTCTGATGCTGGAAATGACGGTGAAGCCAGTATTCAAGTAGTTTTTAATTTAGGAACCGATCCGAATCAGGCTGCGATTAATGTTCAGAATCGTGTCGCTTCTGTTACCAATAAATTACCACCATTAGTGGTTCGTGAAGGAGTGAAAATTACCCGAGAAGTACCGAGTATGTTGATGTATGTCAATCTTTATAGTACGGACAAAAATACCGATATGAAGTTTTTATACAACTATGCTGATATCAATGTTTTGTCCGAATTGAAAAGGGTAAATGGGGTAGGTTCTGGAGATATTTTAGGAACACGTGAATATGCAATGCGTATCTGGCTAAAACCCGACCGTATGTTGGCGTATAAAATTTCTGCCGAAGAAGTAATGGAAGCTTTATCCAGTCAAAGTTTAGAAGCTTCGCCAGGAAAAACTGGAGAAAGTTCTGGTAAACGTTCACAAGCTTTTGAATATGTATTGAAATATTCGGGTCGTTTTACCACCAAGGAACAGTACGGAAATATTGTAGTACGATCCAATAGTAACGGAGAATTATTGCGTTTGAAAGATATTGCAAAAGTAGAATTTGGTAGTTCGATGTATGATATTTATTCGAATTTGAACGGAAAACCTTCTGCAGCCATCATACTGAAACAATCTTTTGGATCGAATGCCAATCAGGTTATAAAAGATTTAAAAACTAAACTAGAAAAAATTAAGACGAAATTTCCAAAAGGAATGGATTATGAAATCTCTTATGACGTTTCTAAATTCCTGGACGCTTCTATCGAAAAAGTAGTTCATACTTTGGTTGAAGCTTTTATCTTGGTTGGATTAGTGGTGTTTCTTTTCTTGGGAGATTGGCGTTCTACGGTTATTCCCGCTATTGCGGTGCCTGTTTCTTTGATTGGAACTTTTGCCTTTATGACTTTCTTTGATATTTCATTGAACTTAATTACGCTATTCGCCTTGGTTTTAGCCATTGGAGTCGTCGTCGATGATGCCATTGTAGTGATCGAAGCCGTTCACGCCAAGATGGAAGAAGAACATCTTTCGCCACTAAAAGCGACCAAAAAAGCAATGCACGAAATTGCGGGAGCTATTATAGCGATTACATTTCTGATGGCTGCGGTATTTATTCCAGTTGCATTTATGTCGGGTCCGGTTGGAGTTTTCTACAGACAATTTTCTATAACGATGGCAACTGCAATCATCCTTTCGGGAATTGTAGCGTTGACTTTGACACCAGCACTTTGTGCAATGATGTTAAAAAACAATCACGGAAAACCAAAAAAGAAAACGCCTATCAATCGATTTATTGATGGTTTCAATGATAAGTTCAATTTAGCTCAAGGCAAATACCAAAATGTATTGGGTAAAATTGTCAATAGAAGAACAGTTACGTTTATTGCACTTCTGGGATTCTGTGCTGGAACTTGGCTGATTAGTAGCACTGTTCCTTCTGGATTTATTCCAAATGAAGATCAGGGAATGTTCTATGCCATTATTCAAACACCTCCGGGATCTTCACTAGAAAGAACCAATAATATTGCCGAGAAATTACAGAAAATTGCTGAAACAATTGATGGTGTAAAATCGGTTTCGTCATTAGCAGGTTACGAAATTTTGACCGAAGGAACTGGAGCAAATGCTGGAACTTGTTTGATTAATCTTAAAGATTGGGATGATCGAAAAGAATCTGTACAGGAGATAATGATAGAGCTCGAAGAAAAATCGAAAGATATTCCCGGAGCTAACATAGAGTTTTTCCAACCACCAGCAGTTCCGGGGTATGGTGCAGCAGGAGGATTTGAACTTCGTTTGCTGGATAAAACAGGCACTAGTGATTTCAAAAAACTGGAAGAAGTCAATAAAGAGTTTGTGGAGGAATTGAACAAACGTCCAGAATTAACGAATGTTTTTAGTTTCTTCAGCGCCAGTTTTCCTCAATATATGATGAAAGTTGATAATGATATAGCACAGCAAAAAGGGGTTTCCATCGAAAATGCAATGAATACTTTGTCCACATTGGTGGGAAGTAACTACGAAATCAGTTTCATTAAATACGGAATCAACTATAAAGTAATCGTTCAGGCTGCTCCGGAATATCGTGCACAACCTGATGATATTTTGAAATTATACGTAAAGAACAATCGGGATGAAATGGTGCCTTTCTCCGCTTTTATGAAATTAGAAAAAGTATATGGACTTTCGGAAATCACCCGACATAATATGTACACTTCTACTGAAATTAGTGGTGGAGCTGCGTCAGGATATAGTTCCGGAACAGCTATTAAAGTGATTCAGGAAGTAGCAGCCAAGAAATTACCAAGAGGATACGATATTGATTGGGCAGGAATTTCTGCCGATGAAGTAGCACAAGGAAATCAAGCCATTTGGGTATTCCTGATTTGTTTGGGATTTGTGTATTTGGTTTTGGCAGCCCAATACGAAAGTTTTATACTGCCTTTATCCGTAATACTTTCTTTACCAGCGGGAATTTTTGGAGCTTTCCTTTTATTGAAAATAGCAGGATTAGAAAACAATATTTATGCCCAAGTGGCAATGGTAATGCTTATTGGTTTGTTAGGTAAAAATGCCGTTCTGATTGTCGAATTTGCCATTCAAAGGCATGCGGCTGGAAAATCAGTTTTTGAAGCTGCAATGGAAGGAGCAAAAGCCAGATTTCGTCCTATTTTGATGACTTCTTTTGCTTTTATCGCAGGTTTAATTCCATTAGTATTTGCCTCTGGACCGGGTAAAATTGGTAATAGAACTATTGGTACAGCGGCAGCAGGAGGAATGCTGATAGGAACTATATGCGGGGTATTTGTGATTCCCGGATTGTATTATGTTTTTGGCAAAATTGCTGAAAAATATAAACTGGTAAAAAATGAAAAAGAAAATCCATTAACCGAAGAATTTGATGATAATCATGTATAAAATAAAGAATTATAAATATATTGTCCCGCTAGGTATTTGTCTGGCGGTGGCAAGTTGTACGCCTGCTTTAGCACCGTTGGTTGAAACCAAAGCAGTTCCGGAATCTTTCGACAAGAGCACCGATACTACCAACATAGCTGCGACGCCTTGGCAAACCTATTTTAAAGATCCTAATTTGGTAAACCTGATTGAAATTGCTTTAAAAAACAATCAGGAATTACAGATTACTTTGCAGGAAATTGAAATTGCTAAAAACGATATCCGTGTGCGAAAAGGTGCTCTTTTGCCAAAAGTAGGTATTGGCGCAGGCGCAGGAATTGAAAAAGTGGGAAGATATACCAGCCAAGGCGCCGGAGATGCGTCAACTGAAATTCGACCCGGCTTAGAAATGCCAGATCCATTGGGCGATTTGAAAATAGCCGCTTATGCCAACTGGGAAGTAGATATTTGGAAAAAATTGCGCAATTCTAAAAAAGCAGCCGTAAGTCGATATTTATCAACGGTTGAAGGAAAGAATTTCGTAATCACTAATCTTATTGCTGAAGTTGCTGATTCGTATTATGAATTGCGGGCTTTGGATAGTCAATTAGATATTGTAAAACAGAATATTGCCTTGCAAAGCACCGCTTTGGAAATTGTGAAAATTCAGAAAGAAGCTGCTAGGACAACTGAGTTGGCTGTTCAGAAATTTCAGGCAGAGGTTATGGCTTCCAAAAGTATGGAGTTTGAGATTCTCCAGAATATAAAAGAAACTGAGAATAAAATTAATTTCTTGTTAGCGCAATACCCGCAGGAAATAAAGAGAGATAAAACGAATTTTATTAGCGTGTTGCCTACGGTAATTCATTCTGGGATTCCTGCTCAATTATTGGCGAACAGACCCGATATTAAACAAGCAGAAATGGAATTGGAGGCAGCAAAACTAGATGTAAAAGTAGCTCGTGCTGAGTTTTATCCTTCATTAGATATTAGTGCAAGGGTAGGCGTAAATGCTTTTAAACCATCGTACTTGTTTACATTACCAGAATCATTATTGTATTCATTAGCAGGAGATTTTGCAGCACCATTGATCAATCGAAATGCAATAAAAGCGGAGTATAAATCTGCGAATGCCAGACAAATTCAGGCGCTGTACAACTATGAGCGTACAATTCTTAACGCGTATCTCGAGGTTTCCAGTCAGCTTTCTAAAATTAATAATTTGGAAAAAAGTTACGAATTGAAAGCGCAACAAGTAGAGGCTTTGAGCCGCTCGATTACGGTAGCAGGGGATTTATTTAAGTCTGCCAGAGTGGATTATTTTGAAGTTTTGATGACCCAACGTGATGCTTTGGAATCCAAACTCGAACTTATAGATACCAAAAAAGCGCAACTTAACGCGGTGGTGCATGTTTACAGAGATTTAGGTGGCGGATGGAAATAAATTCGGGTTCCTAAAAAAGAGTACGTCAATAATTATTTTTAAACAGTAGTGAGCATAAGTTCACTACTGTTTTTTTTATTTTATAAGAACCCATTTCAATTTAGTTTTGATCCCGCTATCGTGGGAACTGTCTTTTTTACGAAATCCATTGAGCATCCATTAAAATAAAATTTAGAATTTATGACAGTTATATTTTTATCTGGTATGAGGTGTCTCTCCTAGATTTTAACTTTATACTAAAATAAAAAAGTGTTCGACGCTCACTTTGATCATAATCAGTTTTTGCTATAAAAGTTTCTAATTATAATTTAATTGTTTTTTAAATTAATGATCGAACCCCTCGTCAAGCTTAATTTTTACTAAGATTTAGGCATAAAAAAACCCGAAAATTATTGATTTTCGGGTTTTTTGTGGAGTCGCCGAGAATCGAACTCGGGTCCAAACAAGCAACTAAAAAGCTTTCTACGCGTTTATTTTCTGATTGAGTTTTCGATACTGTGCTAGGCCAGAAACAGCCACACGATACTTATCTTCTTAATTTTGAAATCCACCCGAAGCTCATGGAAATCTAGGTTTATTTTTACGGTTCCCCTGAACTGAACGCCACAAACCAAGGCTTTCAAGGAGAATCCAGCTTTCCTATCTGATAGGAACGTGGCTTAATCGTACTATAATTCGGATTATGCAGCTAAAGCGTAGTTATTTTCGCCGTGTAAAATTGTAAGATCTTATATTTACGAGCAAGGTCTCAATGCTCGACGTGCTTACTTATCAATTCGACTTGCTGTCAAAACCAGTCGACCCCTTTTTTATTTCAAAATCCAAATCAGAATTTTGAGTGTGCAAATGTACACTTTTTATCTGAACTACTATTAATGAATTACTATCAGTATTTCAAAAACCGTACCTTTTTTTATTCATCTTTTAATCGGAACGGATAGTCGCCAAATAGCACAGCCAATTTACGAACGTCATACGTTTTACGGGTAAATTTATTAGATAGCGCTATAATGGTTACTCCTTCTTTTCGTAATGTGATATAGGATGATGTATTTCCGTGCCACCAACCATTATGGAAATAAAAATTCTGTCCCGTTTCCCAATTGATCATTCGAATTCCAAGGCCATAATTTTTAGTTCCTTTACGTTCATTGCTGTAACCTTTATAAACCTGACTTTGTAATTCAGGTGTTAAAAAAGAAGAATTGTTTCTGGCTCTGTCAAATTTCAATAAGTCCCGCGGTGTCGAATATATGTTCTTATCTCCGTAAACTGCATCCAAATAATCTTTTCCTATCTCAACTTTATTACCTTTATAAGAAGTAACTGCAGTATCTTTATCTCTTTCATAGTCAAAAATATAGGTATTTTTCATACCGAGTGGTTCGAAAACAATCTGTTTCATGGCCTCTTTGTAGGGAAGTTTTGTGATTTTTTCAATTACTAATGCCAACATGGCATAATTGGTATTACAATAACTAAAGCGGGTATCGGTTTTGAATTCTAATCCAATATCTTTAGTCGCCATGATTGTCAGAATATCTTGATTGGTAAGTATGTTTTTTCTATCCCAAATAGTTTTGTCACGATCTGTAAAATAGGCATAATTACGCATGCCACTTCTGTGATTTAGCAATGTTCTTATGGTAACATCTGGATAAGGAAACTCTTTCAGGATTGTATTTACCTTTTGATCTAGTTCTATCCTTTTTGCATTTACGAGTTTCAAAATAGCGGTTGCCGTAATAACCTTGCTTACTGAAGCAATATGTAAAGGTGTATTTTTAGTAATTAATGTTTTATCGCTAAAATTAGCGTAGCCTTCGTATTTTTCATAAATAATTTGGCCGTTCTTAGCAACCAAAAAACTTCCGTTTGCACTGTTATTAGGCCAGTTTTTTTTGTAAAACGAGTCTATTTCTTGTTTTTTCGAATTGATATACTCTGCCGTAAGTTTAGGCTCCGGGTTTGTTAACGGCTTCATTTTAGGTAATGTACTCTTTGGTAGTTTGGCATCGCTTAACTCAACTTTCTTTTTCTCTTTTGCGCAAGAGCCCAAAATTAAAAAGAGGAGGAATATATGTAGTATATTTGTTTTTTTTATAAAATTCATTTCTGTAGTGCTAGTAAGGCAAATATATAGAATCAATGTCTTTTCAGAGGGTGTTTTTCTAAACCTTAACACTATTTTATTAGTCGTCTGTAATCCCATTTTCGGTACTATTTTGGACATCAGGGAGTAGTAGTTTTCAGTCAGTGTATTTTTATTAAAAAATAAATTCAATTTAGTTTAAATTGTTATATTTGTAACAAATATGTATTATAAAGTTATATTAAAATAAATTCAAAGCGTACGAAATATATGAAATTTGGAATCATAAAAGAAAGAAAAAATCCGCCAGACCGCAGAGTTGTATTCTCACCAGATGAGCTGACAAGGTTAAAACAACAGCATCAAAATGTCACTGTGAAAGTAGAGCGTTCTGATATTAGAGTTTTTACTGATTCGCAATATGAAAATCTCGGAATCGAATTGACTGATGATATCAGTGATTGTGATATTTTGTTTGGAGTAAAAGAAGTGCCGATAGAAAATTTAATACCGAATAAAACCTATTTCTTTTTTTCGCACACCATCAAAAAACAGCCTTACAATCGAAAATTATTGCAGGCAATATTAGAAAAAAAGATTGATTTGTATGATTATGAAACCATAGTTGATGCTAATAATCGCAGGCTGATAGGTTTTGGGCGTTATGCCGGAATTGTTGGGGCTTACAATAGCATTCGCGCTTTTGGAATCAAATTCGAATTGTTTAAATTACCAAAAGCAGAAACACTTGCGGGTAAAGAAGCCTTGATTACACATTTAAAAAGGGTAGTATTACCTCCTTTGAAATTTGTAATTACAGGAACTGGTAAAGTGGGAAATGGAGCCAAAGAAATTCTGGATGCCATAAAAATTAAAGAAGTTTCCGTAGAGAATTATTTGAATAAAAACTATACACAACCCGTCTATACTCAAATTGACGTCTTAGATTACAACAAACGAAAAGATGGACAGTTTTTAGATTTCACTGATTTTTATCAAAATCCGAACGAATACGTTTCTGATTTCGAAAGATTTACTAAAGTATCCGATATTTATATTTCAGGCCATTTTCATGCCAATGAAGCTCCGGTAATTTTGACTCGCGAAATGCTTCAGTCCAAAGATTGCAAAATCAAAGTTGTGGCTGATGTTTCCTGCGATGTTAACGGTCCAATTGCCTGCACGCTGAGATCATCGACTATTGCGGAACCTTTGTACGGCTATTTTCCAAACGAAGATAAAGAAGTTGAAGTTTTTCATCCTGCTGCAATTGTAGTCATGGCAGTTGATAATTTACCATGTGAGTTACCCAAAGATGCCAGTGAAGGATTTGGAGAAATGGTATTAGAACATGTAATTCCTGCGTTTTTCAATAAGGATAAAGACGGAATTTTACAAAGAGCCAAGATTACTGAAAATGGAAAACTTACTCCAAGATTTAGTTATTTGCAAGATTATGTTGATGGGAAATAAATAGAATTATCTTTATCATAAAAAATCTCCCAATTTGATTCAAATTTGGGAGATTTTTATTTTTAACCAATAGTGTTTTTATGAACCATGGTTGTTTTCAAATTTAGTCATCATTTGATACATTAAAAATGATTTCTAAATTTTAAGACTGCAAGCGTACTTTCTGTTTTCTGAAAATGGTCCACTGTAATAATAAAGAAATCACAATAGTCAGCATCGCTCCAATGAAATTTAGCCATAAGTAGCCTAGTTTTTCTTCTCCACTTGGATAAATGTGAATGGCGTAATAGTAAATGATAAAAATAGTAAGCTGACTGATAACGGCGCTGTAAAATATAGCTTTGGATTGGACTTTTTGGATGTAAAAACCAACTAAAAATATTCCTAATACAGTTCCGTAAAAGATAGATCCAATGATATTTACCAACTGAATTAAATTTTCGAACAACGTTCCGATGCAGGCAAAAAGGATTGCAATAATTCCCCATAATAAGGTAAAAAATTTAGTAGCATACAGGTAATGGCGTTCTGATTTTTCTTCTTTCAGATTACGTTTGTAAATATCGATTGCTGTTGTAGATGCCAATGCATTCAGTCCTGAAGCGGTCGATGACATAGCTGCTGAAATAATAACGGCTAACAATAATCCAATAAGTCCTCGAGGTAAATAATTCAGTATAAAGTGAAAAAACACATAATCTTTGTCATTAGTTTCACTGTTGCTGTCGGCTTTTAGAATTATTTCTTTGGCTCGATCTCTTAAATCTTTTTCTTTATTAGACAAAGCCACTAATTCTTTTCGAAGGATTGGATTGTCATAATCCTGATTCAGCTGATCGATGTACAACAAATTAATTACTTTTTTATCTTCGGATAAACCGTCTAATTTTTGCTCCAAAGCATTGTATTCGCCTTTGTATGCTGATTTTTCAATCATGGCTTTGTTGTTTGGATTAAAATTTAACGGAACAGGATTGAATTGAAAAAAAACAAAAACCATAACTCCGGTCAATAAAATGAAGAACTGCATCGGTACTTTTAAAAGTCCGTTCATAATTAGACCCATTTGACTTTCCCGAACTGATTTTCCTGATAAGTAACGTCCAACCTGCGATTGATCAGTTCCAAAATAAGCCAATGCAAGGAAAAAACCACCTGTGATTCCGCTCCAAAATGTATATTTTTCTTCTGGGTCAAAAGAAAAATTGACAATATTCATTTTATCATTTGCACCAGCAATATGCAACGCACTGGTAAATGTCATATCATTTGGTAGATAATGTAATATTAGAAAAAAGGTGATAAACATTCCCGACATAATCACAAACATTTGCTGTTTTTGTGTTACGTTCACCGCTTTTGTTCCTCCGGAAAAAGTGTAAATGATGACTAAAACACCAATAATGATATTCATGTAGGTAAGATTCCAGCCCAATATAGCCGATAAAATAATCGCCGGAGCGTATATAGTCAATCCAGTTCCAAGACCTCTCTGGAACAAGAAAAGAATGGCTGCAAGGGAACGCGTTTTTAAATCAAACCTTTTTTCGAGATACTCATAAGCGGTATACACCTTGTATTTGTGGTATAAAGGGATAAAGGTGACGCAAATTACAACCATAGCAATTGGCAGTCCAAAATAGAACTGCACAAAACCCATTCCGTCGTGATATGCCTGTCCTGGAGTAGAAAGAAATGTAATGGCACTGGCTTGCGTTGCCATCACGGAAAGTCCCACAACATGCCAGGGAGTTTCATTGCTTCCTAGAATAAAGTCTTCTACATTTTTACTTCCTTTGGTTTTCCATGCACCATATATTACAATGAAAAGCAAGGTAAAAATGAGTATAATCCAGTCAAATAGTTGCATAATTTAAGCGTATAATTTCATGATGAGGCAAAATATCAAGATGTAAATAGCGTTGGCTACAAGCACCCAAGTATAGTTTTTCTTCCAGGTTTTTATTTTTTTTGTTTCCATTGCAGACTGGTTTAGTTTTTTATTTTTTGGGGAGGAATAGTTTCGGATGATTTCAATGAGATAATATTTGAAATTAATTTATAAGCACCAGTAACACCCTCAGGTAATTCTCTAAAGAAGCTTAATCCCGTATAAATATAATGCCCTTTTCCGTAAGGAGCAATCAGCAAAGCGCCATTTTTAGGTGTTTCTCCTTTATCATTTGAAGATAGAATAGGAGTGAAGGCTTTGTCGTACTCACTTGGATAATACAAACCTTGCTCTTGTTTCCAACCTTGAAAATCTTTAGCAGTGATTTTGTTTGGGAAATTCAAAACGGGATGGTTTGGTGCTAAAAATCGGACTTCAGCATCTTCTTCTGTTACGCGGTCGCGGGATAGTTTCAATGGATAAGGCGCAATATTTTCGGTTATAAGATCACCGGCAGTATTATATTGAACGAGCATTGTTTTTCCGCTTTTTACAAAATCAAAAAGTATATTTTGCTTATTTGCCAATGCTGTAACGGTATTGTAAGCACGAACGCCAGTCATTACAACATCAAAATTTTCTAATTTCTCGGGTGTTATTTCTTCGGGTTTCAGCAGTGTAACGGTGTAGCCTAATTGAGTCAGGCTGCTAGGAACTTCATCGCCGGCACCCATGATGTACCCAATCCTTTCACCATTAGTTTTTAAATCTGTTTTGATGCATTTGGCTTCAGCTGATTTTAAAACTTGCTGTTTCGTTATGTGATCATAGTTAATGATGATTTGTTCTTTGTCAAATCGTTTATTGTCAATTATCGCCACACTTTTGGCAACCGCTTCTTCGGATTTATTTGGCGCAGTTACTTCAAAATAAACTATTTGTTCTGTTCCCTTTTTAAGTATAGTGAAAGGAATAGATTTAGGTGAAACATTCCAACTTTCAGGCAGTTCAAGTTGTAGATTTCCTTTTACGGCATCTTTACCCGCTTTGATTTTTACGCCTACATATTTTATTTTTGTATCTTTAAAAAGCAATACTTTGTCTACAATTGAAGTGGTAACTTCGGGAACAATATCCAGATAATTATACACTTCGCCTTTTACATCGTCATTGTATTTATAAACTATAGTTCGCTCAAATGGGATTTCGATTCCGTTAATTTGAATATTAAAGACCACTTTTGCTTCCCGAATAATATCCGGAATTCCTATGTTTTGTTGTTGGTTTACGGCATACATCCCAACGGTTCCATTTTCTCTTAACCAGTAAGGCTGTGTGTAGTTGATTGATTCCGGTAATTTTAAATCTAAGTTGATATTATTAAGAATATTGTTTTTTAAATCCCTATTTTGAGGTGTTGTAATTTCATTTGGTAAAGTGGTAACACTCATTAATTGGATGGGTGCGGAGCTTCTATTAATGGCTTCGAGTTTCAATTTAATAGTGCTTCCGGGAGTCGCTTCCTGATTTTGGGCTACGGCTTCAAGATACAAACCGGAACAAGCCGCTATAATTTCTTTTATGGCTGCGGATTTCAGTGGTGCCCAATGATTTTCGTCCAAAGCTTTCATCATAGTGTAGGCTTTCGCCAAATTTGGAATACTTGCCGAAGGATTATTATGGTTGAATTCAGCTGCAATAGCAGTCAATAAATCTCCAATTGCTTTTCCTCCTTTTACACGGTTCCAAGAAGTATCAATTCCTTCAAAAAGTGATTTTTTATCTTTTAAAGCGTCGCCATTTATAAATTCTAAATATTCTGTTTCTTCACCACGCGCACCAGTGCTTCCAAAACCTTGTGATTGATGGCGGCTGCGACTCAATGCGGCTATTTCCTGATTTGATTTTCCTAATCCGGCATAATAAACACCAGTTTCTAGTGCAATTAGATTTTTTTTGTCGGCAGCATTAAATTTTTCAATAGTTCCATAAAACCACCAAGACGTATTAAAAAACTGGCGTTTAGTTTGCCAAGGTTTTACAAATTGCAACTGTTCTGGAAAAATAGTTGGATTATTGGCTAGTTCAAAACTTTCTACACTCAACATTGCCGATGAAGTGTGATGACCGTGAGTAGTTCCGGGAGAGCGATGATCAAATCGATTGACAATGACATCGGGTTGGAATTTTCGGATGGCCCAAATAACATCTGCCAATACTTTTTCTTTATCCCAAATTTCTAAAGTTTCTGTTGGATTTTTGGAAAAACCAAAATCATTGGCACGGGAAAACAATTGTTCTCCTCCATCAATTTTTCGAGCTTCAATAAGTTCTTGGGTTCGTATCACTCCTAATAATTCGCGTAATTGTGTACCAATTAGGTTTTGGCCACCATCACCACGTGTCAAAGACAAATAGCCTGTTCTTGCTTTTTGTTCATTCGACAAATAAGAAATTAATCGGGTATTTTCATCATCTGGATGCGCTGCTATATACAATACAGAACCTAGAAAATTAAGCTTTTGAATTTGATTGTAAATTTCAACAGAATTTGGTTTTTGAGGTTGTTGCGCATTTGTTATTTGGCAACATAAAAGAAACATTAAAATAGCGGACACGTATTTTTTTTGCATTTTTTTAAATTTAATTTGCAATAGCTTCAAAAGTAGGAATTAAATAATTTCTTCTGAAATATTTTGGGTTTTCTTTAATAAAAAAGAGAGAGAACACCAATCTTGGTATCCTCTCTCTCTTTTAAACAAATATGTGATTAATCTCTATCATGTCCATTTCCATGCCCATTTCCTCTTCCGTTTCCATGTCCGTTTCCATTATTTCGGTTATCATGTTTTTTATATTCTCTGTGGTTATCATTATCATATCTTCTATGATTGTCATTTCCTCTTTGCTTTACATATACTCTACGGTTATTGTTATAACCTATATTTCTTTGTTCTCTTCCATGATATCCTCTATAATATTTGACTTTGTGATTTCTAAAATTATTGTAAGGTCTTGATCCACGATAATCATTAAGTACTACTTTGTATCCGCCATACAAATCGTAATTTCTATATTGGTTAGGTAAATTTCTGGAACGAATCCATCGTCCACCACCGAAATATATAAATTGGGTAGCTCTCACATCATAATATGCTTCAACATCGGGTAAATAGTAATATTGTGCTTCAGCATATCCTACAGGTCCCCAAGATGGCGGGCTACCAATGTTTACATTAACTGAAACTTGTGCGTGTATGGTACTAGATGCAAAAAGTATAATTCCTACGGCGATTAATTTAAGTGTTCTCATGTTCTTTAATTTTAAATATTTTGTATAATTCTTTTATTGATATATCTTTTTACCTATTTTCAACAACTGTGCCAACGTAAAATAATTAACATCCTTTTAAGATTTAATTAAGAGTGTGTTTTTTGTCAAAAAAAAAGAACCTCGATTGGAGGTTCTGATTTTTAGGTTTTTATGAAGGATTAATGCTTGTCTTTTCCATTTCCTTTTCCATGTCCGTTATTTCCATTTTTTTGATGTCCATTACCGTTATTTCCTCGTTTATAAGAATCTTTATGAATTACCACTTTTCGTACTCCAATTGTTTTTTGTGGTTTTCCTTTATACCCTTTATAATATTTAACTTTATGATTTTTAAAGTAAGTATAAGGTCTTGAACCATGATAATCATTTAAGACCACTTTGTATCCATTATACAAATCGTAGCTTCTATATTGTGTTGGCAAATTTCTGGAACGAACCCACTGGCCTCCTCCTAAATAAATAAATTGACTCTGTCTTACATCATAATATGCTTGCACATCAGGTAAATAATAATATTCGGCAGCTGAGTATCCTGCAGGGCCCCAAGCTGGTGGACTACCAATATTTACATTTACTGAAACTTGTGCTTGCATTGCTGTACTGGATAATAAAAGTACTATTCCGGCGGCGATTAATTTTAATGTCTTCATATTTTCAAAATTTTAATTAATATTCTATTTAAAGGTACTTGACTAAGTCGCTATTCTCTTAACAAAAGCCAAGAACTATGCCAAGCTTGAAATATGCCTTGCATAAAAAAAGGAAACGATTGACCGTTTCCTTTTTTTATTTTTCTTGTTGATTCGGTTACAATAAAAGAATCAATAAAAGAATTACTATGATAATTGCACCAACAGATAAATAAATACCATTACCAGTTGATTTTAATTCAGCTTTAATCGCACGTACTTCTTTACGTAGTTCTTTTTTCTCTGAAGAATTCAAAGAAGATTTATCCATCGCTTTTATTTCGTCAAGACGATTAAGCAATACTTTAACTTCTGCAGGAACTTCTTTAGGGTTGTTTGAAACCGAAGTTGGAGTTTTTTCAGCAGCTAACATTTGAGTTGGAACAACACTTAATGACAATACCATCATCATTAAATAAAACGTAACTTTTTTCATTTCTTTTGGGTTTTAGTTATTAATTTTAACATAATAAAAGTAAACATTAATTCGTAATAAAAGATTATATAATTATAGTATTTAATTGTATAATTTACATTAATTAAAAAAAACAATGTGTCTCTAACTATTTAAAATATAGTCTTTTATGATAAAAATAGGATTATAGAAGTGACTATTTGTTATTTGTAAATAACGGTACGAGGTTTTGCCAATTCAAAATCCTGAAATCCAAAATCAGTGGTTTCAAAGGAATTTGTTTTAAAAATATGCTCACCATATCCCGGTATTGAAGGATAATAGGAAATTGAAATTTGGAACGAACTAAAAACCAAATAATCGTTGTTGATAATGAAACCAATTCCAATTTTTGAATACACTTTACCTTCTATCAAGCCACTTTTAGCATTTCCAAGTAATGCAACTGAATAATTTAGATACGGATTCAATCGAAAACCCCATAAATCCCAGGGTGCGTATGCTTGAGTTTGGAGTGTTAATAGTGCTTTTTCGGTACCGTATTTCGCTATTGTAAATCCATTGAGTCCATAATTCTCATTGATTGAAAGTTGATCTCCAATAGCTTCCATTCGGTTGGAACCAATGACTAATTGTGGTTTTACAAACTGACGCAATTTCCATCTTCCAATGCTTATTAGATTGGTAAAATAATTGGCCTGAAAAGAAAATGCTGTTTGTTTTGTTGTTGCTTTTTCAAAAAAAGTTCCAATTTCAATATTAGCACTTAGAAACCCCCATTTATAGAAGTTACCAAAAGCGGCACGACCACCCAAATAGTATCTTCCGACATTATTTTTATATTGATAACCAGTTGTTATTCCGTATATTCTTCCAATAGGGACATCCTCAATGATTCCGTTTCTGAAAATAAAGCGGTCTCTAATAAATTTACGGGATGAAATACCAATGCCAACCAAAGCGAGTTTTTCATTGGAATAAAAATCATCGGGATCGTATTCAAAAACGGGACTCTCTAGGTATTTAAGATGTAAAAATCTTCCTGTTGTAACAAGATTTGTTGTTCTTTCACTTTCTGTGTTACCTTTGAAAATTTTAAAAGCGCGTCCAACCCAAAAATCGTGTGTGTTGTATTTAAAATTTTGATATGCAAATACTAAATTGGAGTCGGGCAGAGTGTCTTTTCTAAATTGCTGATCGACATAAATTCCTCCAGCCCATTTTGTCAATGGAGAATAAAAAGGGCGATCAATTGCTATACTTTTACCATAATACTCCTCTAAATCAATTTGATAGCTGACTTTAGTGTTTATAAAAGTATTTTTTATATTTGGAATACTGTAAGCAACGGAATAAGCGCTTTTGCCATCACTGAATCTATTTCTTATTTTGTTTTCAAATTGATGACCTGATCCTAAAAAATTGCGGTCATTCAGTCCAAAGGATACTCGTGAACTTGATAGCGACCCCTTGGGAACCAAACTCCAGGAATCCAAAACTCGGATAGCAATATCAACAGAATCAGGGCTATTCGGAATTAATTTGGGTGCAATATCCACGCGATTTATAAAGCGTTGTGTACGTATCAAACGTTCGGATTCTTTCACAAGCAGCGAATCAAAAGGCTTGTTTTTTTTGATAAGTAATAAATTTCTTATTGTAAGTCGATTGGTTTTAATATGGATTTTATTTCCATTTCTTTCCGCCCAATTTTTAGGCTTTTTTAATGTGTCAATTTCAGAATAACCAAAAGGATCAAGTGTTAGAATAGTAATATTCCTTATAATTTTTCCTTCAAAACTGCCGTATTTTTTTTGAACTTCTTTTGTTATTTCTTTTTTTAAAACAGGCGTTCTAAAAACTATTTTATGCATTAATTTGGTAAACTTATTCTTTTTAGAATAGTTTTTAATATTTAAATATAAGTTGGAGGAATCTTTTTTGGTCTCTGTTTCTTGCGCATTAGTTATCTGTGAAACACAGATAAAAAGAAGGAATAATATCAGTTTTATTTTTTTATACATTGCAAAAGAATCAACTGTAAAAATAGTGAAGCAACTCAGGAGTATAGCTCTTAGATTGCATAAAGATGTAAAAGGTTCAGAATTTGAAACTGATATTTTTTTGAATACTTAATCTAACTTTTGGTTCGGTTTGTATCAGTTTCTGTAGTAGTTTCGGTAAAAACCGGAACAACAACATCAGCTTTTATAATCATATTTTCCACTGGTGCTTCAGAATCAAATAGGGGTAATTTTATTTTACGCCACGTGTACGTTTTTGGTAAATGATCCCCCATCAAATAGCCCCAAGGTTCTAAAGATTCAATTCTATCGAAAATCACTTTTAAAACAGCTAGAATAGGAAGTGCTAAAAACATTCCGGAAACGCCTGCAATTGCACCACCAATAATGATTCCGACAATCGATATAAATGCATTTATTTCAACTTTAGAACTTACAATCAAAGGAACAATAATATTATTGTCAATAAGCTGTACGACAATAGTAATTACAATAACACCAATGATTATTGATAAATCAGGGGAACCGGTAAGCGAAGCAACAATACTTAAAACGCCGGCAAATAGAATTCCGATGTACGGAATCAGATTTAGAATTCCTGTGATTATTCCCAATAAAATAGCGTATTTTACTCCTATAAGCATAAAACCAAGCGTTGTCATTATAGATATTAAAATCATTTCAATAATCAAACCTACAATGTAACTGTTGATGGCTACTCTAACATTTGTTAAAATGTTTTTTAACTGTTCGTGGTTTTCTTTTTTAATTAATTTAGATAAAAACAGTAAAAAATGTGTTCTGTATAAAAGAATTAAAAAAGTATAAATCGGTATCAAAGTCAAATTGACTAAAGTATCTGTAAAAGACATTAGAGTAGTTCCAATGATTTCTTTTCCTTTTTCCATTGAATCTTCAGCTGCAGTATCAATATACTGTTTTTGTTCTCTGGAACTTAAATGAAAATTATCTCTGACAAATCCTTGGATATTACTAAGATGAATATTAATGTTTCTTTCAATTTTATCAAAATCATCAGCAAAATCACTGATCTGAAAAGATAGGAATACAAAAAGAGCTATAAAAATTAATACAAAAAATATCACTGCTATCATTACAGCCAAGACATGTGGAAAACGAAGTTTTGATTTGAAAAACTGAACAATAGGATACAATAATATGGCAAATAAAAACGACATCATTACAGGAATCAATATGTCTTGACCAATATAAAAAATAAAGACAATAGAAATTAAACCCAATAAAGTCAAGCTTAATTTTGCGTAAAATGGAAGTTTCAGGATGTCATTCATATCTTTTGGTTTTGTTTTATAAATCAACTGTTTTTTACCAGTTAGCAACCGACAAATATGTGTAAATATAAAAATTAAAGTATTACATATTTTTTAGCAATTGTTGCATAATTATCACTTCTTAATCAAGAGATTTATGAATGAAAATAAAATTTTCATTCATAAAGTTATGAATTAATCTACGAATTCTTTGTTTTCAAAATGATTTTTTAATACTGAGATTCCTTTTTGTAAAAGAAGGTTGTTTGGGTAAATAATGTTTTCATCGTCATTTGTTTTTAAAAAAACATGAAAAGCTCCAATGTCTACTATTTCTGCTTCAATAGGGAAATCCTTGTCGTGAATTTTGATAATATCACCTATTTTAAAGGGAAAAGAAAAAAACAAAATAATACCGGAAGTAATGTTACTCAAAATAGACCATTGGGCAAACATGGCGACACCTACAACGGTTGTGATAGAAGAAAGCGCAATAATAATGTCTTGCGTCTGAACTCCCCAAATTAGTATTAAAGAAATAATCACCAGGATATTTATCAATAAATGTATGTATTTGATAACTAGATTGGTTCTGTGTTCCAGCTTTTGATTTAGTTTTGCATAGCGTCGGACTAATTTGGTTGAAATTATTCGCAATAAAATCAGTAAAATCCCTAAGGTTCCGGTTGCAATTAGTTCCCGAGTAAATTCATGTATGAATGATATTTCCATAAAACGACTAGGCTAAATTATTTAAATATTCATACACTTTATCCGTAGGCATTCCCATAACATTTGCATAGGAACCTTCAATTTTTGAAACGCCAATGAAGCCAATCCATTCCTGAATTCCGTACGAACCTGCTTTGTCATAAGGTTTGTAGTTTTCTAAATAATAACGAATCGATTCATTGCTTAGTTCGTTGAAAGTGACTTTTGTTATTTCGTATAAAATTTCTACTTTTTCATTGGTTTTAAAACAAACGGAAGTAATGACTTCATGAGTAGCATTCGATAAGGATTTCAGGATTTTAAAAGCATCATGTTCGTCTTTTGGTTTACCTAAAGCGGTATTGTTGTGCCAGACAATGGTATCGCTAGTAATCAGAATTTCATCTGGTTTTAATTCTCCTTCGAAAGCGCTGGCTTTCAGTTCAGCCAAATAATTAGTGATTTCGTGCGCTTTTAATTCTGGAGGATAGATTTCTTCAATTTCTTTCAACCGAATTTCAAAATCCAAGTCTAAATCTTTAAAGAATTGCTGACGTCTCGGTGAACCCGAAGCCAGGATTAAAGTGTATTTTTCTAATTTATTTCTAAGCATTATATTTCATATTTAAACTGATAACAACAACGGAAAGGATTCCAAAAAGCAAAATCCATTTTAAAAGCATACTCAAAAAATGGAATTCTTTTTTGGTTGTAGCCGTCCACATTTTTACAGTGAAAAAAATCAGCGGACCTACAACAAAAAGCAATAGATATAGTGTAACGAACAGTAATTCGAACAAGTATTTATTGATGTAAAATAAAATAAAAAAAAGTGGAAAAAAACTTAATCCAAAAACTATTTTTGCAGTTCTGGATTTTCCTATTGCAATAGGTAAGGTGTTCATTCCTTGATTGTAATCGCCATCTGTATCTTCAATATCTTTAACAATTTCCCGAAGCAGATTAATCATAAAAGCAAAAATAGCATAATCTAATAAGATCGAAAAAAACAATCCCATTTGTTGTTGATTGTCTAATCCTGTGGCAGGATATAAATCAAAAATCCCAATTATAATTACACTAAACGAAAGCAACAATGCTACAATAATATTGCCAATGAGCATCATTTGTTTCAGGCTTGTGGCATATAAATATAGTGTAGCTGCAATCAGAATAAAAAGAGCTGCAAAACCTGGTTTTGCAATAACATTCGATAAATAGAAACCAATTGCGACGCCTGTTACAGTAAGTCCAATGTAAAAATTGTAGGCTTGTGTTTCTGAAATGCTTTTGCCTACAATAACAGTTTTGGGCTTGTTGATAGCATCCGTGTTTTGATCAAAAATATTATTAATGACATAGCCACCACCAGCAATCAAAACGGTTGATAAAACCAATAATCCATATTGCCAATCTGCTAATGCCAAAGGAATATTTTGAATTTTAAAAAATCCATACCTAAAAATAAGCTGCATAAAAGCAAGCATGAGCAGGTTTTGATATCGGATGAGTTTTAGAAATGGAACCACAGATGTCATTTAAAATTTACAATTTAATATTTAAAATAGTACTAATCGTGTTTCCCATCAAAATGAGCCATCCATTTCCCTTGCGCTTTCATTACTTGTTCGATAACATCACGTGCAGCACCTTTTCCTCCATTTTTATGCGAAATATATCTTGAAATACCTTTGATTTCAGGACTTGCATCTTGTGGACAAGCCGGTAATCCCACTAATTTCATCACATGATAATCTGGAATATCATCGCCCATATACAAAACCTGTTCTGGTTTTATTTGATAGACATCCGTATATTCATCAAAGGTTTTCACTTTATCAGGTGTGCCCAAATAAATATCAGTAATTCCAAGATTTCGTAATCTAACCCGAACACCTTCATTGCTTCCACCTGAAATAATGCATACATGATAACCGCTTTCAACGGCTGCTTTCATCGCATAACCATCCCTGATGTTCATCGTTCTCAGAATTTCTCCTTCATTGGTTACAAAAACAGAACTGTCCGTAAGTACGCCATCGACATCAAAAATAAAAGTAGTGATATCGTTCATTATTTCTTTATAACTTTTTGCCATTCTCTTGTATTGATTGTGTTAGTATTTTATAAATTTTAAGGTGATTTTCATTGGATAAGAAAGTCTCATGCGCTTCAATAGTAATCGAATCATTGCGTTTTGCAGGACCAGTTTGCGCTTCTTCTGGAGAAAGCACCATTATTTTATTGGCAGTTTCAGCAATTAGCGGTTTCAAAATTTCAAAAGGAACTTGGTTTTCCTCACAAATTTCCTGACCTATTTGGTACAAATGATTCGTGAAATTATTAACAAAAACGGCTGCCACGTGCAAGGCTTTTCGTTGTTCTGAATTGATTGCGAAAACTTTTTCAGAAATAGATTTGGCTACTTTATCCAGTAATTGATAATCTGTAGCATTTTCACTTTCCAAGCAAATGGGAATGATTTTAAAATCAACGGCTTTATTTTTAGTAAAAGTTTGTAAAGGGTAAAAAACTCCTTTTCGGTTATCTTCATCCAAATCATGCAGTGGAACACTTCCGGAAGTATGCACGACCAACCGGTTTTTAAACGGAAGTTGTGACGAAATTGCTCCAATTACATCGTCAGAAACAGCAATAATGTACAAGTCCGCTTCCGCCAAAGTATCTAAATCATTTGTGATCTGATCTAAATTGAGTAGGTGGGAAACATTTGCTGTTTGTCTGGAATACACCTGAATTAAATCGATGTCCGACCCAAGAATTTGAGCATTTTTAAAAGCAGCAATTAGATGTTGCGCAACATTTCCGGAACCAATAATTACTACTTTGACCATGCGACAAAATTAGCAAAAAAATATTAAGATTTTTATTCGAAAATTACACGAACAAAAAAGGGGATTTAGCCTTATTAAGAGCCTTTTCATTCTTTGACTTTCATTCTTATTTTTGGATTAAATTAACAAATGTCAGAATATAGAAGTCAACATTTTTAAGTACTTTTGTGGCACTTTTACAAAACATAATCCCATAAAAATGGATAAAAAAATATTCTCTTTTTTGTTTTCTACCCGCTTAATGGCCTTCTTATTTATTTCCTATGCCGTTGCCATGGCCACCGGAACTTTTATCGAAAGTAAATACAACACCGATACCGCTAAAATTTTAATTTACAATGCCTGGTGGTTTGAAGCCATACACGTATTTTTCTTAATCAATTTCATTGGAAATATTAAGCGTTACCAACTCTTAAAAAAAGAAAAATGGGCTACTTTATTGCTGCATTTGTCTTTTATATTCATTATTGCGGGTGCTTTTGTAACGCGTTACATTAGTTATGAAGGAATGATGCCCATCAGAGAAGGCGCTTCGGAAAATCAAATTTTTTCAGATAAAACGTTTCTGACTGTTTTTGTTGATGGCGAATATAAAGGGGAAATGAAACGCCGCGTTTTTGAAAAACAAGTGTTGCTTTCTCCCGCTGTAAATAATAATTTCCGTATTTCCGAAAAGTTTGCTGACACACCATTTGAAGTAAAATATGAAAATTTCATAATGGGAGCCAAAGAATACATTAAGCCTAATACAAAGGGAACAGTATTTTTAAAAATTGTAGAAGCTGGTGATGGCGGTCGTCACGAGCATTTCTTGAAAGAGGGCGAAGTTCAAAATATTCATAACGTTTTATTTTCTTTAAATAAATATATGGATGGTGCCATAAATATCAATACGACTGGAAGTGCCTATACGATTCAAACGCCTTTTGAAGGTAATTTTATGCGAATGGCAGATAAATTACAGGGCAAAGTGACTAAAGATAATGCGCAACCCTTGATGATGCGTTCTTTATACAGCATAGGTGAAATGCGATTTGTATTTCCAGATCCTGCAGTAAAAGGGATTGTTGATTACGAATCGGATAATGATTTCAAAGCTAAAAGTCATGAGGATGCGGTAACGATAAAAGTTATTGCTGACGGTCAAGAAAAAACAGTTACCGTTTTAGGTTCCAAAGGTAAAGTAGGAGAGGCCAAAACGGTAAAAATTGGGAATATAGATTACTCTTTTTTCTACGGAAGTAAAGCATATGTGTTGCCTTTCAAGATAAAATTGAATGATTTTATTGCTCAGAAATATCCAGGAACAGAGAAAAGTTATTCTTCGTTTGAAAGTAAAGTAACCGTTGAAGATAAAGAACCATTTGATGCCAGAATTTATATGAATAATGTATTGGACCACAAAGGATATCGCTTTTTTCAGTCTAGTTTTGATCCTGATGAAAAAGGAACAGTTTTATCTGTAAATCATGATTTTTGGGGAACTGCACTAACTTATGCCGGTTATTTTATGTTGTATTTTGCAATGATGGCGATTATGTTTACCAAATATTCTCGTTTTGCAGATATCAAACGCAAACTGGAAGTAGTTAAAACTAAGAAAGCTAAATTGTTAACTATTCTTATTTTGTTTTTTAGTTTCAGCACTTTCGCACAAGAACAGGAACACAATCACGCGGATCACGAGGGACATGCGCATACGGAAGCTGAAGCAGCACCGGCAACGCATGCTAATCATACCAAAAAAATATTGAGTCAGGATGAACTGAATGATTTGATTACTAAATATAAAGTTCCTGCAGAACATGCGTCAAAATTTGGTAGACTTGTAATCCAAGACGGTGGCGGAAGAATGAAACCGATTAATACATTTTCATCAGAATTGTTGCGTAAAGTAAGTCATGATGATTCGTATAGCGGAATGAATTCTGATCAGGTATTTTTGTCCATGACACAATATGCGAGTTATTGGATTGAAATCCCAATTATATATATCAAAAGCGGGAATGACAGTATTCGAAAGATTATAGGAGTCGACAAAAAAGCAGAATTTGCTCCTTTTGTGGCTTTCTTTGATGCCAAAGGAAATTATAAGCTTTCTAAATATTTAGAAGAAGCATTTAAAGCGGCTAATCCTAATCAATTCGAAAAAGATTTTATAGAAACGGATAAGAAGGTAAACTTGATGGAATCTGCATTAAGCGGTCGAATATTAAAGATTTTCCCTCTTCCGGATGATAAAAATAACAAATGGGTTTCTTATTTAGAACTCAATGAAGCCGGTTTCAAAGGAATGGAAGCGACCTATACTAAAAATGTATTGCCTTTATATTTTGGTTCTTTGGCTAACGCTTCAACTTCTAATGACTACAAAACAGCCGATGAATTGCTGGAAAGCATCAAAGGTTTCCAAAAACGTTTTGGTAGCAAAGTAAGACCAAGCGAAGAAAAAATTACTTCAGAAGTATTGTATAACAAATATGATGTTTTCAAAAAATTGCCGTATTGGTATATTTTCGCATCGATTTTGATGTTGTTTTTCACGATTTTACAAATCTTCAAAGAAAGAAAGGCATTGAATTATTTAGTTAATTTTATGCACATTGTTGTAATTGGATTATTTGTGTTACACACTTTGGGACTTATTGCAAGATGGTATATTTCTGGTCACGCGCCTTGGAGTAATGCGTATGAATCTATTATATATGTGGCTTGGGCAACGATGTTTTTTGGATTGGCTTTCGACAGGAAATCGAAACTTACGGTGGCTTCTTCAGCGTTTGTAACTGCGATGATTTTGGCTGCGGCCTACATGAACTGGATTGACCCGGAAATTGCTAATCTGCAACCGGTACTGAATTCCTACTGGTTAATGATTCACGTTGCGGTAATTGTGGCTAGTTATGGCCCGTTTGCATTAGGATTTATTTTAGGTGCTGTTTCATTATTACTGATTTTGTTTACCAATGAAAAAAACAAAGCCAAAATGGATTTGAATATTCAGGAAATCACTTATATTAATGAATTAGCCTTGACGATAGGTTTGATAATGTTAACTATTGGAAACTTCCTTGGAGGACAATGGGCCAATGAAAGTTGGGGGCGTTACTGGGGATGGGACCCAAAAGAGACTTGGGCATTGATCAGTATTATGGTGTATGCTTTTGTAATTCATGCCCGATTTGTTCCTTCTTTACGAGGAAAATGGATTTTCAATTTAATGAGCATGTTTGCTTTTATATCTATTTTGTTTACGTATTATGGAGTAAATTTTCACTTGGTAGGATTGCATTCTTACGCAAGTGGTGAAGCACATTCATTGAGTTGGATTTGGTATTCTCTTGGAGGAATTACTTTATTTGGTGCAGTTTCCTATCCAAAATATAAGAAGTATTATAAAAAATAAGATTTTTTTGATTCTTAAAGCTGTTCTTTTGAGCAGCTTTTTTTGTTTTTAGAAGTACTAAAAAAACTTCTTTAATTGTATTATTTTTATAAAAAATATATGCTATGAATTTCGACTATAAATTATCTTTATTATTATGCTCTTTTTTTTGGATGGTTAGCTGTCAATCGCAAAATGTGATTTATGATAAGGAAGAAGTCAATAATCAATGTATTAATGACAGTACGTTTGTAAATTTAAAACAGTACAGTCAAGATTTTGTCTATGATATGAAATATGCTACAGCTGATAATTTCTTAAAAGCAAAAGTCTATGATTGTGGAGAATGTTTTTTACGGCTAAAAACGGTTAATGCACTTATTGAAGCAAACAAAAAGTTTATTGAAAAAGGATACAAAATCAAAATTTTTGATTGTTATCGTCCTTTAGACATTCAGAAAAAAATGTGGAAAATTGTTTCTAATCCAAAATACGTTGCTAACCCTGGCAAAGGTTCTATTCACAATAGAGGAGGAGCAGTAGATATTACTTTAGTAGACCGTTTTGGAAAAGAATTAGGCATGGGAACTTCCTTCGATTTTTTTGGAAGAGAAGCAAGTCACAATTATCCAAATGTTTCAGAAGAAGTGAAGCAAAACAGAATAGTATTGAAAACTATAATGACAAGTAGCGGGTTTAATTCTTTTGATTCAGAATGGTGGCATTACAATTTGAAATCAGGGTTGAATGATAAAGTTTCTAATGTTAAATGGGAATGTAAATAAGTACTTATTCAATGCATTTTAAGTTATCAATGAAATAGGTCTCGGGATTGTAAATTTCGCTCGTTAATTCAGATTTGAACTCTTTTTTGAAGACGTAATCTTCTATATCTGTTAAGTATTTAATTCGCATCATCGATACAGGTGAGCTTTTTAAATCCTGAAAACTATCTTTCATAAACATAAAAATACCAGAATTAACTCTATTGTCAAATCCTTTTTCATCACGGATCATGGTGCCGCAATTTTCTTGATCAATATGAATCAATGTGATTATTTTTCCATTATTTAACTGTAAAAATAATTTGGAGTTTTTATCAAAACAATTTGCTTTCAAAAAGTCTTTACTTTTTTGAATTAATTGAACTGTTAAAGTTGGTAAGCCATCTGTTAAGGCTAAAGAATAAAAAATATAACTTGAATTCCCTGCAAAATTTTTTTCGCTAATCATGTATTCTTTGGTTGCTTTATAAGTCCCAATAGAATCAGTTACGTTAGCACTGTATTCGCATGGTTTTTGAGCAAATATGTTCAGACTGAAGAATAATATGGTTATTGTAATAATGTATTTCATTTTATGATATTTTGGTGCAAATTAAAACAATTTTATTATTATTCTCATCGGTTGTGAAAAAACAATAGACATTTCCGCCGTCTTTTATTTTCCATTTTTTCCGAATGCTTTCTACACTATCTGGAAAATTTCGTGTTGTGATATTTGCTTGTGTGTGTTCTAAAAAGGATTTCATTTCCAGTTTGTTGTACGGCAAAAATTTTTGAATTTCAAAAACACGTCCTGGAAAAGATTTGATTTCAGTCGAAGTGTATAAATGAGAATGCTTATGAAGTTTATCTAAATTGTAGAGGGAACTTACGGCATCGAATCCACCAGATTTCATTATTGCACTATTGGGTTCGTAAAGATATTTTTTTGGCAAACTTAAGGTTGAAGAATTAGATTCCTCATTCAAAATAAATTCAAAAGTGTCTGATTTATCCTTTGTTATGTTTATTGTTTTTATAGATGTATTGCCAGAAAAAGATTTGTGGATTTCCCATAATAACTCTTTAACTTCGTTATCAATGGCTACAATATGAATCGTTTTTACGTGTTGTAATTCTGATAATCCAGCTGAAATATCTAGTAATGGAGCAGTTTTGATTAAAATTGCCTCTGTATTTTTAAAATAAAAATCTAAATTTTCAGGTACATTAGGCAAGCAATCTTTGAGCAGAAATACTTTTCCTTTGGCATCATTTCGTCTGGATGGATCAATGTAAATCCAGTCCCATTTTTTATTTAAAATGTGTAAAGTATCCAAACTATCGCCTGAATAACAAGTAATATTTAAAACATTCAATTGTTCAAAATTGTGTTTTACAACCGCTGATAATTCTAAATTTATTTCACAATGGACGACATTCTTTATTTTTTTTGCAAAATAATAATCGTCTACACCAAAACCTCCCGTCAAATCAATTAAACTTTCACCAGAAACTAAGGAAGCTTTATATTCTGCTGTTTTTTGTGATGAAGTTTGTTCTATTGATATTTTACTGGGATAAATAATATTTTTAGTAGCAAACCAATTTGGTAATTTGTCTTTTGCTTTTGATTTGGCTTCAATTTGATTCAAAATACGAATCCAATCCACGTCAGGAAATGGATTTTTTTGAAGCGCTAATTTCGAAATGCTCGTGCCAATATTCGCATTGATAAATGCTTGTATTTCGGGATTTAAAAGCATTAAATCCAACATTAAATATCTTTTGTTAATAGCATGATAATTTTGTTTTCTGGGAAAAATTCTTTACCCATTACTTTAATTATGGTGTATAAAGGAACAGCGACTATCATTCCTAATATACCGAAAAGAAAGCCTGCAATCAGGATAACAAGAAATATTTCCAGCGGATGTGAACTTACACTTTTTGAAAAAATGATGGGCTGGGATAAATTATTATCGATAATTTGAACAATCCAAAAACCAATTAAAACATAAACGGTGGTTGGTAAAATTTCAGATTGAAAATCACTTCCCAGATTGCTTAACATAGTTAGAATTGCAGCCAAAACAGATGCAATAAGCGGTCCAATATAGGGGATAATATTCAAAACCGCACATAAAAAGGCAATAACAAGCGCGTTTGGAACTCCAAAAAGGAATAACACAATTAGGTATAAAAGGAATACAATGAATAATTGAAGCAATAATCCAATAAAATAGCGAGATAGCAAGTGATTAATTTTTTCTAATGAATGTAATATTTGATCTTCATGGCTATTTGGAATTAGTTTTTTTGCTCCTACAATGAACATGAGTCTATCTTTTAAAAAGAAAAAAGTAATGAATAAAACAGAACCTAATCCAACGCCTAAACTACTTAGTGTACCTAGAATCGTATTTAAAAAGTTAGGTATAAAATTAAAATTTATTTTGGAGGTTATGTTTGCTTCTTGTAAAACTTGAGCAGAGTCAATTTGGTGATTGTCTAGAAAAACGGTAATTTGATTGATTAACTGAAGTATGTCTTTTTCAATCTCAGTAGTGTTAAGAAGTGATAGGTTTTGTCCTTGAGATAAAATCAAAGGAACAAACATCATTATAAAACCAAAAATGATTAATATGAAAATAAATAATGTTGCTATCGTTGCAACAATATGATTCAATTTTAATCGCTTTTTAAAAAAGTCTAAAATGGGATTTCCTATTAATGTGAGTATGAATGATACAACAAGATAAATCAGTACGGATTGAATTTGATAAAAAAAGAACAACACTAAGCCACAGAAAGTTAGTGTTAATAATGCTCTGAGAATCCCGTTTGAAATGGTTTTTGATGTAATCATGTTCCTAATTTAGATTGTAAATATAAAAAAACTCGCTAACAAGTAGCGAGTTTTGATTTCAAAAAAAACTAAAAAATTATATTCCGAAACTTGCTCTTGCTCCACCGGAAACAAATAAAGCAGCCATTCTAGATTTTTGACCGTTAGAGAACATATACATTCCTGCATCGTCAGTATAGTCCATGTAGTTCATTGTCATTTCAACTGGAGTACCAGTACAAGTGCTGTAGTGAGGATAAGCAGGAATACCATAGTTTGCATCATTGTGTGTAGGTGTATCAGAAACTAAATCGCTTCCACAAGTAGCATCACCCCAAATGTGACGTAAGTTCATCCAGTGACCCACTTCGTGAGTAGCTGTTCTTCCTAAATTAAAAGGTGCAGCGGCAGTACCTGTTGATCCAAAAGCATTGTTGTCAATTACAACTCCGTCAGTAGCAGAAGCTCCTCCAGGAAACTGTGCATAACCAAGAATACCGCCACCCAAGTTACATGACCACATGTTTAAAACAGTTGTAGGTGTAGTTGGAGCAATTCCTTTTGCTGATTTTTTCATAGCATCATTAGTAGACCATGAAGAGGTACTTGTAGATTTTCTTACTACATTTTGTAATACAAATGTAATTCCAACATTCGCTTTTACGCCTGAGAATAAAGTAGGAACTGAAGAATAATCAGAATTTAAAGCATTAAAATCTTTATTTAAGACATCAATTTGAGATTGGATTTGAGCCAATGAAATATTTTCTGCAGCAGTTCTGTATAAAACGTTTACGACCACTGGAATTTCTACTTTACCGTTTACTAAACGTCCCGATAACATTGCTTTCTCCGTAAAAGCGTCAATTTTATTCATTCTTAAAGCTAATGTTGGATCAGCTTTCATTTGTGCTGCAAGAACTTCTTGTGAAGCACAACCACGTCGCGATACTGCACTTGCTTCTGGATTAGATTCTGTTGTGTCATTCTGACAAGAGAAAAGCATTAAAAATGCCGCAGCAGATAAAAAAATTTTTTTCATAATAAATTTGTTATAAATTAATAGTTTTGGTTAATTATTTCACAATTTTATAACAAATTTTTCATAAAAAAAACAATTGATCAACTTTTTTATTAAATAATTTCTAACTCTCACATTTTACGGGTTTCCGTAAAATTAGATTTTTTTATTTTCAATGTATTTTCTTATGTTTGAATTTAATATTCAGTAAAAAATTACTTCTTTTCGTATGTTTAATTGAATGATTTATGACCTTTGTTGCCGTTTGTTCTGATAATTCGCTAATTTACTTAAAATATAGGAATGTGTTACTTGAGTGAAATAAGTGTTAATCTAGATTTTTTAAGTCAATTTTATTAACTACGATATCACAAATAGTCTAAAGTAATGGGGTAATTTTTAAAAATATGAAATATAGAAAGAGTTATTTTGCTATATTTTATAGTAAATAAGTGTTCAATATATTTTTTTTAAAACCTGATAATTTCAGGTTTAAAATATAAAGATAATAAATGAAATTCGAATAGATCGAGAGAAATAGATTCCGTTTAGTTGCTAAAAATATAACTCATGATGTTAGCGCCCATTTTTAAAGCTTTTTCGCGTACTGCTGCAGGATCGTTATTGACTTCAGGATCTTCCCAGCCGTCTCCTAAATCGCATTCATAGGTGTACAATAGGACCAGTTTGCTTTTTATAAAAATTCCAAATGCTTGTGGTCGTTTCCCGTCGTGTTCGTGTATTTTTGGTAAGCCAGCAGGAAATGTATAAGGCTTTTGGAAAATAGGATGATTCGCTGGTATTTCAACTAAGTTATTATTGGGGAATACTTTTTTTATTTCTTTTCTTATATATTGGTCCATCCCATAATTATCGTCAATATGAAGAAATCCTCCCGCCAGTAAATAATTTTTAAGATTGCTTACTTCAGCTTCATTAAAAACGATATTTCCGTGACCAGTGAGGTGTACATAAGGATATGAAAATAAATCTGGACTTCCTGGTTCAACAGTTGCCGGTTTTATTTTTATACGGGTATTAATATTGGTGTTGCAATATTTTATCAAGTTAGGCAGCGACGTTGGATTTGCATACCAATCGCCACCGCCACTGTATTTTACCAAAGCAATTTCTTGCGAAAACAAAGGTGTTGAAAGGATTAACAGAAGATAAAATAGTTTCCTCATAATAAAATTAGTTATTCTTCATTAACAAATACTACGCTGTGACAGGCAACTATTGCCGCAGTTTCTGTGCGTAATCTGGTGTTTCCCAAAGAAACGGCAGTAAAATCATTTTCTAGAGCCAAAACGATTTCTTTTTCGGAAAAGTCGCCTTCAGGACCTATCAGCATAGTAATATTTTCATTTGGTTTCAAAACAGATTTCAATGTTTTTTTATCTGTTTCTTCACAATGCGCAATTAGTTTTATATCTTCATTTTTAAGTTTTACAAATTCCTTAAAAGTGATAGCGGGATTCAATTTAGGCAAATATAATTCATTAGATTGCTTCATCGCTGTCAATAAAATTTTATCAAATCGTTCGTTATTGATGACTTTGCGTTCAGAGTGATCGCAAATAATTGGTGTAATCTCTTGTATACCTATTTCGGTGGCTTTCTCCAGAAACCATTCATAGCGGTCGTTCATTTTAGTGGGCGCTACAGCCAGATGCAATCTGAATTTTGAAGGAGCGGCTTTTTCGAAAGAAATGATTTTAACGGTGCATTTACTGTCGGAAGCCAATGTGATTTCAGTTTTAAATAAAAAACCTAAGCCATTGGTAACATATAATAGGTCCGTATCTTTTTTGCGCAATACTTTAATGATGTGTTTGCTTTCCTCTTTATCAAAAGAAAAAATCGCAGTAGATTCCGTAATAGTTGGATTGTAAAATAATTGCATAATTTAGAATTGTATTCTTGCTTTAGAAACTACTGAAGAAGTTTCAAATGATTGTGTTAAAAATTTTTGATAACCCACAATTCCAATCATTGCGGCATTATCAGTGGTGTATTCAAATTTAGGGATAAATGTTTTCCATCCGTATTTGTTCTCGGCTTCTTTCAACGTATTTCTAATTCCGGAATTGGCAGAAACACCTCCGCCAATAGCAATTTGTTTTATTCCGGTTTCTTTTACGGCTAATTTCAATTTATCCATCAAAATTTCTATAATGGTAAACTGAATCGAAGCGCAAATATCATTGAGGTTTTCATCAACAAAATTAGGGTTTTCTAATTTTTTCTTTTGGATAAAATATAAAATTGCCGTTTTCAAACCAGAGAAACTAAAATCTAAACCAGGAACTTTTGGTTTGGTAAAAGCAAATGCTTTTGGATTTCCCAGTTGCGCATATTTATCAATCAAAGGACCACCTGGATAGGGAAGTCCTAAAATTTTTGCGCTTTTGTCAAAGGCTTCACCAACTGCATCATCTGTAGTTTCGCCAATTACGGTCATATCAAAAAAATCATCCACTTTAATGATTTGAGTATGTCCGCCGCTGATGGTCAACGCCAAAAAGGGAAAGGTAGGTTTGTCAAAACTTTCTTCCTCAATAAAATGAGCCAAAACATGGGCTTGCATGTGGTTTACGGCTATCAATGGAATTTGCAACGCCAGCGCCAATGATTTTGCAAAAGAACTTCCTACCAAAAGCGAACCCATAAGGCCAGGACCTTGGGTGAAAGCAATTGCGGATAGTTGTTCTTTTTGTATATTTGCCTTGCGAAGAGCAGCATCGACAACGGGAACAATATTTTGTTGGTGCGCACGAGAGGCAAGTTCAGGTACCACGCCACCGTATTGATTATGAATTAGCTGATTTGCCACAACATTTGACAGCACTTTATCGTTTTGTAAGATGGCGGCGGCAGTATCGTCACAGGAACTTTCGATGGCAAGAATAAAAACCTCGGGATTTTGCATAAAAAGGCACAAATTTTGAATTACATTTGACGGGTCAATTAAAGAAAAAATATTTTTTCGTCAGATGGCAAAATTAAAGAATTTTTATCAAAGGCGCTCCGTTTCCTATGGCAAAATCAAATTTTAGAACATTAAATAGTAAATAGGTATCAAAAAAGTTATAAAAATAGCGTTACGCATGCTGCTTGGACTAATCCTGCTTTTGTTGGTACTTGCTATTGCGCTTACCATGCCAGTTGTTCAGACGAAAATTGCACGTTATTTTACTAATAGTATCAATAAGGATTTTGGAACTAATATTACCATTGATGGTGTTGCCGTTTCGGTTTTTGGTGGGGTGAAATTTAAAAAAGTATTGATTCTGGACCACCACAAAGACACTTTAATTTACTCCGAAAGAATTTCAACCACTATTTTGGAAAGTAAGAAACTACTTAATGGAGATTTGATTTTTGATGGTTTGGATTTGCATGGTTTGCTTTTTAATCTGAGAACTTATAAAAACGAGAAAGAATCTAATCTTGATAAATTCATTAAAGCTTTTGAAACCGGGAAACCTTCCAGCAGAAAGTTTTTGCTTAAAGCAAATAAACTTCAAATTTTTAACGGACGTTTTATCTTAACAGATGATAATAGAGACAATCCAAAAGATCTTGATTTTACAAAACTTAATGCATCCGTAACGGATTTCTTGATATTTGGTCCGGATGTGACGACAAACATAAACAAAATGTCATTTTTAGACTTTCGTGGTTTGTATGTTAAAAATTTGAAATCAAAATTTACCTATTCAAAGAAAAATATTAAGCTTGAAAATCTTGATTTGTTAACGAAAGAATCTACTTTGGTTGGAACGGTTTTGTTGAACTATAAAATTGAAGATTTCTCTAATTTCACGGATAAAGTACTTTTTGATATTCAATTAAAGTCGGCTTCAATTGCTTCAAATGATATTCGTTATTTTTATAAAGAAATTGGTAAGAACCAGCATTTTTATACTAAAGCAAGTATTAAAGGGACGCTGAATGATCTGAAATTTAAAAACCTTGAATTAGTGGATGACCGAAAAACACGAATCAACGGTGATATTAATTTTAAAAATCTGTTTGCCAAAAAAGGTCAGAAATTCTCCATGTACGCTAAGTTTGATAAGTTGACATCCAGCTATGACGATTTGGTGGTTATACTCCCGAATATTTTAGGAACTAAATTACCTAGTTCCTTAAAAAAGTTAGGTCGATTTTCTGCCTCGGGAACTTCTAATGTTTCAACTACAGCAGTTGATGCTAATTTTTCCATGATAACCGCATTGGGAAAAGTAACTTCAAAATTGGCTATTCAAAATATAAATGTAATTGACAAGGCTTCTTATTTAGGGAATGTAATCTTTGATAATTTTGACATTGGAACATTATTGGATCAAAAAGATTTGGGTCGCGTTAGTTTGAATATTGATGTTGATGGAAAAGGTTTTAAACAAAAATTCTTAGATACTGCCATTAAAGGAGATATTAGTCAAATAGATTATAAAAATTACAATTATACCAATATTGTTGTCGACGGCACGCTTAAAAGTCCTTACTATAAAGGTCAAATTTCTGTTAACGACCCAAATTTGAGCATGAATTTTGATGGATTATTGGACTTGAGTAAAAAAGATAGCCGTTACGATTTTCATATCAACGTTGAAAATGCAGATTTGTACAAGTTGAAGTTAATGAAAGATTCGGTTTCGGTGTTTAAAGGCGATGTTGTGGTTCAGGCTTCAGGGAATAATATCGAGAACTTTCAGGGAAATGTCTACATAAACAAAACGTCATATAAAAATGCAAAAGACACTTATAATTTTGATGATTTTGCAATAAATTCAACTTTTGACAGCAATAGAGTACGAACGATAACCGTAAATTCTCCAGATATTGTGCAGGGTGAAATTGTAGGGAAATATGAATTCAATCAGTTAGAAAATTTGGTAAAAAATTCTTTAGGAAGTCTTTACACGAATTTTAAACCAAGTAAAGTCAAAAAAGGACAGTTCCTGAAGTTTAATTTTTCCATCTATAATAAGATCATCGAGATATTTTATCCTGAAATTTCAATTGGCTCCAATACTATTGTAAAAGGAAGTATTAACTCCGATAATCAGGAGTTTAAACTCAATTTTAATTCACCTCAGATTATTGCTGCGAACAATACACTTGATAATATTAGAGTTTCAGTAGATAATAAAAACCCATTGTATAATGCTTACATAGAATTAGATAGTATCAAGACGAAATATTATAAAATACGCGATTTTAGCCTGATAAATGTTACGATGAAAGATACGTTGTTCTTTCGTTCTGAATTTAAAGGTGGTCCAAAAGCGGAAGATTATTATAACCTGAATTTATACCACACCATCAATAAAGACAATAATAATGTGGTAGGAATCAGTAAATCAGAAGTGAAATTCAAGGATTATCTTTGGTTTTTAAATGAAAATGAAACACCTGATAACCAAATAGTTTTTGATAAATCATTCAAAAATTTTGATATTGATAACATCATATTATCTCATGAAGACCAATCTATTTCATTAGCTGGGGTTTTTAAGGACACTACCATTAAGGATTTGAAGTTGAGTTTTAAAGACGTTGATTTAAATCAGATTACGCCCGTCAATGAAAAGTTTGTAGTCCATGGAAATATAAATGGAGAAGTGAATTTCAAGCAGAATAACGACGTTTACCAACCGACAGCTTCTATTATTATTGACAAATTGAACGTGAATAAAACGGATTTAGGAACGTTAAATTTTAATATTGAAGGCGACGAAAGTCTGAGGAAATTCAACATCAATTCGAATTTAGAAAATGAAAATGTAGATTTATTCAAAGCGGATGGAAGTTTTGAAATAGTGAATAAAGAAACAATTTTAGATTTACAACTGAAATTTGATAAATTCAATATTGCAACTTTAAACTCCCTTGGCGGTGAAGTATTGTCTAATATACGAGGTTATATTTCAGGGAATTCAACCATTGAAGGAAATCTTAAAAAACCTAATATTAGCGGTCGTCTTTATTTAGATGCTGCTGGAATTACAATACCGTATCTGAATGTAGATTATGGTTTGAGCGATAATACGATTATTGATTTGACGGATGAAAAGTTTCTCTTTAGAAATAATACGCTGACCGATACCAAATATGGAACAAAAGGAAACTTAAACGGAAGTATTGAACATAATAATTTTACGGATTGGAAGTTAGATTTAGCCATTAATTCTAAAAGATTATTAGCATTAGATACTAAAGATAGTGAAGATGCAGCGTATTATGGTACAGCTTTTATAGATGGAAAGGCAACTATTAAGGGACCTACAAATTCCTTGTTTATAAAAGTTGAAGCTAAATCTGAGAAAGGAACTGCGGTAAAAATCCCTATAAATAATGCCGAAAGTGTTAGTGATAATATCTTTATTCATTTTGTAACGGCTAAAGAAAAATACAATCTGGAAAATGGTATTGTTGAAAACAGCAGAAATTACAACGGACTAGAATTAGAATTTGATTTCGATATTACACCTGATGCCGAAGTAGAAGTAATTCTGGATCGTAATACCGGTCACGGAATGAAAGGAAAAGGTTTTGGATCGCTTTTGTTTAAAATTAATACTTTGGGAAGATTCAATATGTGGGGAGATTTCCAGGCGTATGAAGGAACCTATAATTTTAAATACGGTGGGCTTATTGATAAGAAATTTGAAGTAAAAAAAGGAGGTTCAATCACATGGGAAGGAAATCCTATGAAGGCGCAATTAAATCTGGAAGCAATCTATAAAACTTCAGCAAATCCTGCTGTTTTATTGGATAACTCTTCTTTTAATACTAAAGTTCCTGTTGAAGTAGTGATAGGTCTTCGAGGCGATTTAACGAGTCCTGAACCCGATTTTAATATTGAATTTCCAACAGTAAGTAATGTTTTGAAATCAGAAATTCAATATAAATTAAACGATAAAGATGTTCGCCAGACGCAAGCGCTGTATTTACTTTCTTCGGGTGGATTCTTGAGTCCGGAAGGAGTGAATCAGTCTGATTTTTCTGGAAGTTTATTTGAAACAGCTTCGAGTATTTTAGGAGGAATCATTCAATCTGATGATGAGAAATTTAAAGTGGGACTTAATTTCATTGGTGCCGATAGACGAATAGGAAAAGAAACTGATGGAAGATTTGTTGCTACAATTTCATCCAAAATTAATGAAAGAGTGACCATCAATGGTAAACTAGGAGTTCCTTTTGGTGGAATAAATGAATCAGCAATTGTAGGTGATGTTGAAGTTTTATATAGAGTGAATGAGGACGGAACACTTAATTTACGACTTTTTAACAAAGAAAATGACATCAATTATGTTGGTCAAGGAATTGGTTACACGCAAGGTCTAGGGGTTTCTTATGAAGTTGATTTCGATACATTTAAAGAATTTGTCAATAAAATATTTAAAAATTTAAAAATTGAGAGTTTGTCAGCTCCGGTATCGGAAGATCAAGATTCAAATTTATCTCCAGATTATATTAATTTTTCAAAATCAAAGAAAACGAATCCTGAAAAAATTAAAAAAAATCAGGAAGGTTTGATACCTGAAGAAGACTAGTTATAACACTTTGGACTTGGAGGTAATATCATTTTGAATTGAAAAAAAGTGACGCCTCAAACTGTTTTGCAGTAAACCAAAACGCACATACTTAAATCCACAATTTTTTTTTAGATCCAAACAGGAAAAAACTTTATCATTTCTTGCTAATAAATTATGCAGTATATCGACTCGTTTAATAGTGAAAAAACAGACGAATTGTTAATTGTTAAATAAAAGTTGGTTATTTTTCAATTTTGTTAAATAAAAAATCAATTTATTTAGTTTTCTCAAAAACTTATCAACGAAAACGTTTGAATTCATAATGCTTTACTAATTTATTAAAAACACAGCCTTGAAAGTGGTTAATGTTTGCTAATTTTACGCTTTAATACTTAAATAATGCCAAAAACAATAAAAAAAGTTGGTGTTCTAACCTCGGGAGGAGACTCACCAGGAATGAACGCAGCAATTCGCTCAGTTGTTCGTACTTGTGCTTATCATAACATAGAATGTATAGGAATTTATAGAGGATATCAGGGAATGATTGAAGGAGACTTCAAAGAAATGGGACCTCGAAGCGTCAACAACATTGTAAATAAAGGAGGGACGATTTTAAAATCAGCTCGATCTTTAGAATTCAAAACTCCAGAAGGAAGAAAGAAAGCATATGAAAATCTTACTAAAGCCGGAATAGATGCTTTAGTGGTAATAGGTGGTGATGGGACTTTTACAGGAGGGTTACTGTTCAATACGGAGTTTAATTTTCCAGTGATGGGAATTCCGGGAACTATTGATAATGATATTTTTGGAACCAGTCACACCTTAGGATACGATACCGCACTGAATACCGTAGTAGAAGTAATTGACAAAATTAGAGATACTGCGAGTTCCCACAACCGTTTATTCTTTGTAGAGGTGATGGGTAGAGATGCCGGTCATATCGCTTTGAATGCCGGTATAGGAGCAGGAGCAGAGGAAATTCTGATCCCAGAAGAAGATTTAGGTTTAGACCGATTATTGGAATCTTTGCAAAAAAGTAAAGCTTCAGGTAAATCATCCAGTATTGTCGTTATTGCTGAAGGAGATAAAATAGGTAAAAATGTATTCGAATTAAAAGATTACGTTGAAGCTAATTTGCCAGAATATGATGTTAGAGTTTCTGTTTTGGGTCACATGCAACGTGGTGGTTCGCCTTCGTGTTTTGATAGAGTTTTAGCTAGTAGATTAGGTGTAAAAGCTGTTGAATCTTTGATAGAAGGAAAATCGAATTATATGGTCGGATTGCAAAATGATAAAGTTTCGTTGACACCTTTGGAACAAGCAATCAAAGGCAAAACAGAGATTGATAGAGAGTTATTAAGAGTTTCAGACATTATGTCTACATAAGTGGTTAAAGTTTATTGTGAGGAAATTAGACTTTATATGAAGTTAATATAAAATAAACAAAAAAATTAAAGTAAAATGTCAAAAGTAAAATTAGGAATAAACGGTTTTGGAAGAATTGGTAGAATTGTATTTAGAGAGTCTTTCAATAGAGATAATGTAGAAGTTGTAGCAATCAACGATTTATTAGATGTAGATCACTTGGCTTACTTATTGAAATATGATTCAGTACATGGTCGTTTCAACGGAACTGTAGAAGTAAAAGAAGGACAACTTTTTGTAAACGGAAAAAACATTCGTATTACAGCTGAAAGAAATCCAGCAGATTTAAAATGGAATGAAGTTGATGTTGATGTAGTTGCTGAATGTACAGGTTTCTTTACAACTATTGAAACTGCAAACGAGCATATCAAAGGTGGTGCTAAAAAAGTAATTATTTCTGCACCTTCTGCTGATGCACCTATGTTTGTAATGGGAGTTAATCATACTGAAGCTAAAGCTACGGATATGGTTGTTTCTAATGCTTCTTGTACAACAAACTGTTTAGCTCCTTTAGCTAAAGTTATTCACGATAATTTTGAAATTGTTGAAGCTTTGATGACTACTGTTCACGCAACAACTTCAACTCAAATGACTACTGATGGTCCTTCTAGAAAAGACTGGAGAGGTGGACGTGCAGCAAACCTAAATATTATCCCATCATCAACAGGTGCAGCAAAAGCAGTTGGAAAAGTGATTCCATCATTGAACGGAAAATTAACAGGTATGTCAATGCGTGTTCCTACAGCTGACGTTTCTGTAGTAGATTTAACGGTAAAAGTGGCCAAAGAAACTTCTTACGAAGAAATTATGGCAGTTTTGAAAAAGGCTTCTGAAACTACAATGAAAGGTATTTTAGGATACACTGAAGATTTAGTAGTATCACAGGATTTTATTTCTGATTCAAGAACTTCTATTGTAGATGTTCACGCTGGAATTGGTTTGAATTCTACTTTTTTCAAAATCATCTCTTGGTATGATAATGAATATGGATATTCTAGCAAATTAATTGATTTATCTGTACACATTGCAGGTTTAAAATAATTCTATATATTTACAAATCCCGTTATCTTTATTTTAACGGGATTTTATTTTTTATTACTTTTTTAAAGTAGATGTTTTCCGTTTAACGCAATTAGAAAACAGCTAACTCCGAAACCAAAAACCAAAAAAAAATGAGATTAATAGTTGATAGTGGTTCTACAAAAGCTGATTGGATTGCAGTAGATGACAATGGCAAAGTATTGTTTACAACACAAACATTAGGATTGAATCCTGAAGTTCTTGAAGCAGATGAAATAGTTGAACGTTTAAATGATCGATTTGATATTTTACAAAATAAAAAGAATGCAACTCATTTGTTCTTTTATGGTGCCGGTTGTGGTACTGATAAAATGAAAATTACACTTTCGCAAGTATTCCAAAAGTATTTTCCTAATGCTATTATTGATGTGAAAGAAGATACTTATGCAGCCGTTTATGCAACAACTCCAAAAGGAGAGAAAGCAATTGTTTCTATATTGGGAACAGGTTCAAACTGCAGCTATTTTGATGGTAAAGAATTGCACCAAAAAGTACAATCTTTAGGCTATATTGCTATGGATGATTGTAGTGGAAATGTTTTTGGAAAAGAATTAATAAGAAAATATTATTTCAATAAAATGCCAAAGGAACTGGCAGCTGAATTTGAAAAAGAATATGATTTAGATCCGGATGCTATAAAAAGCAAACTGTATAAAGAACCAAATCCCAATGCTTATTTAGCGACTTTTGCAAAATTTTTAATTCAGCATAAAGAAACAGAATTCTGCAGAAAAATTATTTTCAAAGGAATGAAGTCTTTTGTAAAAAATTACATCAAACAATATGAAAACTGCAAAGAGGTTCCTGTGCATTTTGTAGGCTCTATTGCTTTTTATTTGAAAGAAGAATTACAAGAAACTTTTGATAAATATGAACTGCAATTAGGTAATGTTTTAAGAAGACCTATTGACGGACTTATTGCGTACCACATAGCAAATAAATAGTTTTAGCTGGTAAAATTCAGTTTTTAACTAAAAAAAATCACTAATAATTTACTTGGTTAAAAGTAAATTGTAAGTGATTTTTTGATTTAATATTATTTGAAATAGTTCTAAACGGAATGTATATTGCTTAACTCAATGTTGTTATTGAATATTAAAGTATTGCAATCATTGAAATTTCTACATTTACGTTTTTTGGCAAACAAGCCACTTGAACCGTTTCACGAGCTGGAGCAATTTTTTCGTTAAAATAAGAACCGTAAACAGAGTTTATTTTTCCAAAATCATTCATGTCTATAATGAAGATTGTTGCTTTTACAACGTTATCAAATGTCATTTCTGCTGCTTCCAAAACTGCTTTCATGTTTTGCATCACTTGTTCCGTTTCCAATTCGATGGTTTCTGTAATCAATTCTCCAGATACTGGATTTATCGCAATTTGACCTGAAGTGTAAAGTGTATTTCCTTTAAGAACAGCTTGGTTATAAGGTCCAATTGGAGCCGGAGCATTTTCTGTTAAAATTATTTTTTTCATAAAAGTAAGCTTGTCTAAAGTTAAAAAACGTAGTGTCAATTAGTATTTAATATGGAATAGAATTATCTATTTATCGTGCTTCTTTTGTCCCATTTGATGTCGCTCAGTACGCCTGATTTTATTCCAATGAAGAACCCCCAATTGGCATTGGTACCAAACGGAGACCAGTTGAAATCCATTCTCCAGCTTAACAAATCTCTTTCAAAACGGAGTTGTGTAAATGTAACGCCTTTTTGAACAAAATCGTAACCTGTAGAAACGCCTGCTTTCCATTTAGGAGTTATGTCCGCATTAGCAGAAATCATTATCGAGTTCCCAATTATTTGATTTTCTCGGTTGTTATTCCCGTACGTTAATGAATAGGCGAATGTCATGTCCCACGGTAATTTAGAGTTGAAAAATTCAGAAATTTTATCTTCGCCGTCAGTCTCTTCTTCATCTTCAAATTGGCTTCTTCTGCTATCTCCTAAATCAGTATTTGTACCAAATAAATCATCCTCACGACCACCATTTCGCTGACTTTGAACATTTTTATCTTTTTTATCGTCTTTACCTTTACTCGAAAGAGAATAATTTAAGGTCATATTAGAACTCGTCATTCTAAAAAGACTCCCACCATTATCAATATTAAAAACATTAATTCGGTTTCCGGAATTGTCAATGGCATAAGGATCTAATGTTGCCCCAAAATTTACATTCATTTTATTATCCAGTAAAGTTGTTCCACCGCTAACTCGTATTGGTGAAAAAGCTAGAGAAGTTACTCCGTCTGCATCCAGATTATAGGATGTAGAAAGATTTAAGTTATTAAGTAGCATTATTTTTTTGGGCTCTACTTTTGTACTGTCTTTATCAGTTACTTTAGCCTCAAATGTGTTGCTTAAATCAAAACCTAAGGTATTAGAATTGTTTAAACCAGGAGCACCAAAAATTCCATTTTCAAACCGAGTATATTGTTTGTTTATTGTACCAGTAGCGTCAGATGCGTAGGTATCATAATATTTTTCAAAACTAGGAGTGTAACCATACGATACCGACGGTCTCATGACGTGTCTTATAGATTTGATTTTTTTGTCATTACCAAAATTAAAAGTTCCATATATCGTGGTTCCCACGCTTGAGGAGAACGAATACGTTCTAAAAGCGTCAAATCCATTGATGGTTTTATCAATAACTTTACTTTGGTCTACATCATAACTTCTTTCAATTGTTTTGGTATACCAAATTTCCTCGTAATTTAAAGATGATGAAGCACTAAAATATTTAAATAATTTAAAATTCGTACTTAATGGAATGCTGTGTTGGAAACCAACTTTTGCATCGCGGAACATTTGAGGTTTAAAAAACAAAGAATCAGAGGTAACAATACTGTTTCGTCCGTTTAAATTGTATTGTAAGTTGATGTTTTTTAACAAACCTTTTCGAACTCCATCTTTACCCACAAATGGATAAATTCGGTCAACACTCAACTGTAAGGTTGGCAAAGTCATATTAATTTCTTCGGTTTGCGTATTTTGTGAATGTGTTGCAGTCAACGACATTCTTACTTGAGGAACTGATGTAAAAGTTTTTGAATACGATATCGATGAACTCAAAGTATTGTTCAGGTTTGATCCAATATTAACCTGATTGATGGATTGCCGGAAATACTTGCTGCTTCCCAGATTCACAGATGCTGAAAAACTGGAATTAGGATTTGATTTAGAGTCTTTCGAATGTGACCATTGTATGTTGTAAATGTTTTGCTTCAAATAATCTGGATAGCCTCTTTCGCTGGTGATTAAATTTTCAAATCGAACATTCAGGTTTCCTCTGTAGTTGTATCGTTTAGCATAGCTGGATTCAAAACGTAATCCATAGCTTCCGTTGGTGTAATAATCCCCTAAAACCGTTAAATCATAATTATCGCTTAGCGCAAAATAATATCCCAAATTTTGAAGTGAAAATCCTCGATTATTTGAGTCATTGTAACTGGGTAAAATCAACCCGGAAATACTGGTTTCCTTGCTCATTGGAAAAAAAGCGAAGGGTAATGCAATTGGAGTTGGTACGTTTGCGATAACCATATTGGTCAAACCGGTAACTACTTTTTTGCCTGGAATAAATTTTACTTTATTTGTTTGGAAATAATATTCGGGATTATCTACATCTTTAGAAGTTGTAAATCGGGCTCCTTTTAGAAAATAAACCGAGTCATTCTCTTTCTTTGTTATGGCTGCTTTTATTTTAAATTCACCTTGGTCAGACCTTGAATTCCAAATTAAAGCTTTCTTTGTTTTAAAGTTAAACCGAATAGAATCAGGTTCAATGACATTGGCGCCTTGTTTGAAATTTGGATATTGAGTGTAAGTGCCTGTTGAATCTTTGATACGTCCCGCATAAACTTCATTTTTTTCATAATCCATAACGATTATTCCCGACTTCAGTTCAACGTCTTGATAGTACAATTCTGCTTGGTCATAAAGAGTTATAATTTTTTTCTTCTGATCAATCTTAGCATAGTTATCTGCTTTGTATCTCACTTTACCGTCGAGAAATGCTTTTTTAGGTTTTATGCTGTCGATTTTGATTGTATCGGTATCTTTTTCAACAGTTAAAATAGGAGTTTTACTTTTCGTAATACTTTTTTTTGTACTATCTATTTGTTTAGTAGGGGATATAGCCGTCTTTTTTTTAGGGATATCTTGAGAATATAATTTACCGGACCCAAGTGACAGGAAAATTGATAATAAAACGATATTAAATAAGTTTGTATACAAAGGTTTAAATGCTATTTTTGTAAAATTATGGCCTGTTTTTTGACATGTCAAACTTACATATTATTTTTTGTCAAAAATAGTCAAATAAATAAATTTATAACGGTAGTGTTTTAATTAAATTAACTTATAGCTTTATGCGCAAAACATATAAAATTAAAAGAATATTAACTTTTATTTTGATAATATTTTCGGTAATTGGGTATGGTCAATCCAATAATTTTAAGGTGACTTTAGATGCAGGTCATGGAGCGCATGATTTTGGTGCTGTTTATGAAGGGCGAGTTGAAAAAAACATTGCTTTGGCAGTAGTTTTAAAAGTTGGAAAAATATTAGCAGCTACTCCACAAATGGAGGTAAATTATACTCGAAAAACAGATGTATTTATTGATCTGATCGAAAGAGCTAATATTGCCAATAGATTTAATGCCAATATTTTTGTTTCCATTCATTGTAACGCTAATAGAAACACTGCTGCTGATGGTACTGAAACCTACGTAATGGGTTTGAGTAAAGTGGCATCAAACTTAGAAGCGGCCAAAAAAGAGAACTCCGTAATTACATTAGAGAAAGATTACAAACAAAAATATGAAGGATTTGATCCCAACTCTCCGGAAACGATGATTGGAATGACTTTGATGCAAGAGGAATACTTAGATAACAGTATTTCGCTTGCAAGTAAAGTAGAAGACTCTTTTGAAGATCTTGGTAAAAAAATTAGAGGTGGCGGAGTAAAACAAGCTCCTTTTATGGTGCTTCACAAGGCATATATGCCAAGAGTATTAATAGAAATGGGTTTTATCTCTAATACTATTGAAGGAAATAAATTAAATTCAGAAGAAGGACAGGATGAAATTGCCAAAGCCATTGCAGATGCGATTATTAGCTATAAAAAGGAATATTATGGTAGTGGTGAGACAGAAATTTTTGAAGAAAGACCTTCACAAAAAATTAATGAAAAACCAATAAGAGATACGGTTACTCCAGCAAAACCAAAAACGATTTCTCAAACGGTGGAGGCAACGCAAACTAAAAAAATGGTTGATAACTCTAAACCGATATTCAAAGTACAACTTTCGGCAAGCATAAAAAGGATGGAATTGATTCCTAGAAATTTCAATGGGCTAAAAAATATTTCTGTAGCCTATGAAAATAGAGTTTACAAGTATATGTACGGAGAAACTGCTGATTATGATGAAGCAAAAAAGCAATTAAGCGAAGCAAAAGATAAAGGTTATAATACTGCTTTTTTGATAGCTTTCAAAAACGGAGAAAAAATCAACATTCAGGATGCTCTAAAATAATAGCAGTTACTTTTATGTTATAATTAGAAAACACACCTACCTATATTTTGATGATTCTCAAACAAATTAAAATCGTTTTTATAGTACTGTTTTTATTTTCCGCAGTAAATATTTTTCCTCAGTCCAATACTAAGTTTATTGTAATTTTAGATGCGGGTCACGGTGGTAAAGATCCTGGTAATTCTTATCACGGTTTTGTTGAAAAAGAAATTGCACTTAAAACTACATTGAAACTGGAAAAGCTCCTTGAAAAAGAGGGCGGTATTCAAGTCATTCATACCAGGAAATCAGATGTTTTTATAGAATTAAAGGACCGACCTAAAAAAGCGAATAGTCTTGATGCCAATTTATTTATTTCCATACACTGTAATTCTGTCAAAAACCCAGTTCCTTTTGGTACAGAAACTTTTGTAATGGGTTTGGCAAGGAGTAAGGGTAACTTGGAAATCGCAAAACAAGAAAACTCAGTTATATTATTGGAGAAAGATTACAAGCAAACTTATAAAGGATTTGATCCCAAAAATCCCGAAACGTTAATAGGGTTGAAAATTCTGCAAGAAGATTATTTAGACCGAAGTATAAATTTAGCTTCAAAAATTGAAAATAATTTTAAAAATAAAGTGCATCGAAAATCAAGAGGTATAAAGCAGACTCCGTTATGGGTTTTGGACGCCGCTTACATGCCCAGTGTATTGATTGAATTAGGATTTTTATCCAATAATGAGGAAGGAATTTTTCTTAATTCAAATGTGGGACAAAACAAGATGGCGCATGCAATTGCAACAGCAATTATCGCATACAAAAAAGAATATTTTGGAACACAATCCGATAATACTTATCAGGATACTTCCTCCAAAAAAATAACGGAAAACACTACAAAAAATAATTTAAAGCGCACAAAATCAAAACTAAATATTGATAAATCAGTTTCACCAAGGAGCGAAACAAAAACACAAAATTCTGATGTAGTTTTTAAAGTTCAATTTGCAGCCGGAAATAAAAATATCGAATTAAATCCTTCTAATTTTAAGGGATTAAAAAATGTCAGCGTCAGAACAAACAACGGGTCCTTTTATAAATATGCTTATGGCGCTACAACGGATTATAGTCTTGCGAAACAGAATTTGAAAGAGGTTAAATCCAAAGGGTATTCTTCAGCGTATATTATAGCGTTTAGGAATGGAAAAAATATTAGTGTTGAAGAAGCGCTGAAAAAATTACAACAAGTCAAATAATTTATATTAAATTTGTAAAAAATACTTAAATTTTGAAAATATCAAGAGAAATTAAAACTGCCATTTTAGTAATAGCATCGATTTTATTATTTATTTGGGGCTACAGTTTTTTAAAAGGAAGAGACCTATTTACCAATTACAAAACTTTTTTTGTAGAATATAAAAGTGTAGAAGGTTTAGCTACATCAGCACCAGTAACCCTAAACGGTTTAGTCGTAGGTAAAGTTAGTAGCATCACCATAAATGAAAATACAGGTGTATTATTAGTCGAATTACAATTAAAAACTGATTTTCCAATTTCCAGTTCCAGCGTTGCCTCTATTTATGAGCCAGGATTTATTGGAGGAAAACAAATTGCAATTATTCCAAATTTTAATGACAAAACCTTAGCTGTTGATGGTCAGAAATTGCAAGGTGGAGTAAAAATGGGTCTTACTGATAAAGTAGGAGATCAATTAGCTCCCCTTCAGGAAAAACTTGAAAAGTTGTTGGGAAGTACTGAAAAATTAATGACAGGATTAAACAACGTTTTGGACCAAAAAGGCCAGCAAGATTTAAAACTTACCTTAGCTGAATTAGGTAAGACTGTTGAACAGTTTCATAAAGTTTCTTTGAGCGTTAATGATTTATTGAGTACCAATAAAACTCAAATAAATGGAGTAGTAACCAATTTTAATAAAATTTCTGGAAATTTTTCTAAAATATCCGATTCCCTTAATAAAGCTGATTTAGCTAAAACTGCCCGTAATTTGAATGCAACTTTAGCAAGATTAGATGGCATCATGAGCGGTTTGGAATCTGGAAAAGGTTCTATGGGTAAATTATTGAACGATGAGGCTTTCTACCAAAACATTAAGAGTTCTACAAAAGAATTAGAATTACTATTACAGGACATTAGACTCTATCCGACAAGATATGTGAATATCTCTGTTTTTGGAAAGAAAAACAAACCTTATGTTGGTCCTACGAACGATTCTATACCTAATGTAAAAAATTAGTAATTATGAGCTATTTAGACAATATTTTATTTGCCATTCTATTGGTAATTGGTTTTGGATATTTTTTCAACAGTGTTAAAAAAATTAGACGGAATATCAATCTTGGAACTGCTGTAAATCGTTCAGATAATCCTAAAGCGCGTTGGACTAATATGGCAATGATTGCTCTTGGCCAATCAAAAATGGTGAAAAGACCCATTGCCGGAATACTTCATATTATTGTATACGTAGGTTTTGTGGTCATCAACATTGAATTATTAGAAATTATAATCGATGGACTTTTTGGTACGCATCGTGTTTTTGCTTTTTTAGGAACAACGTATGATGTGCTGATTGCTTCTTTTGAAATTTTAGCATTTTTGGTTTTAGTAGCTGTTTTTGCTTTTTGGAGTAGAAGAAACGCCATCAAACTGAAACGATTTGTAAGTTCAGACTTGAAAGGATGGCCTAAAAGTGATGCGAATTACATCTTGTATTTTGAGGTGGTTCTAATGACATTATTTTTATTAATGAACGCTTCTGATTTGCATTTGCAAAATGTTCCGGGTGGTTTTTCACATTTTATAAAAGCAGGCTCTTTTCCAATAAGTCAGTTTATTGAACCTATTTTTAATGGAATGTCAAATGAATTGGTAATGTTGCTTTCAGAGATATTCTGGTGGTTGCATATCGTGGGTATCTTGATATTCATGAATTACCTTTATTTTTCAAAACATTTACACATTCTGTTAGCTTTCCCAAACACCTATTTTGCAAATCTGAATCCACAAGGTCAGTTTGATAATTTAGAATCCGTTACTAAAGAAGTGAAGTTAATGATGGATCCTAACGCTGATCCTTTTGCGGCAGCTCCAGTGGATGAAAATGCAGTTCCAAGTAAATTTGGCGCAAGTGATATTCAGGATTTAAATTGGGTACAATTATTGAACGCTTATACTTGTACAGAGTGTGGTCGCTGTACTTCGTCTTGTCCAGCGAATATAACAGGAAAAAAATTGTCTCCACGTAAGATCATGATGGACACCAGAGACAGAATGGAAGAAGTAGGAAGAAATATTGATGCCAATAAAGGTATTTTTATTCCGGATAATAAAACATTATTAAACGACTACATTACACCAGAAGAACTTTGGGCTTGTACTTCTTGTAATGCATGTGTGGACGAATGTCCGGTAAATATTAGCCCGCTTTCTATCATTATGGACATGCGTCGCTATTTAGTTATGGAACAAAGTGCGGCTCCAATGCCTTTGAATGCTATGATGACCAATATAGAAAATAATGGTGCACCTTGGCAGTACAATCAGCAAGATCGATTGAATTGGAAAAATGAATAATTGTTTTATTTGTTAAGAATTTATTTCATATAATACAAGAATAATTTCCGTTTACTTGAATAATCAAATCAACGAATAACCGAATCACAAATAGTATGTCAGAGAATTTAATAGTGCCAACTATGGCCGAAATGTTAGCTCAAGGGAAACAACCAGAAGTTTTATTTTGGGTTGGTTGTGCAGGAAGTTTTGACGATAGAGCAAAGAAAATAACTAAGGCATTTGTACGAATTTTAAATCGTTCCAATGTTCCTTTTGCGGTTTTGGGTACCGAAGAAAGTTGTACTGGTGATCCCGCGAAAAGAGCTGGGAATGAGTTTTTATTCCAAATGCAAGCGATGATGAATATTGAGGTTTTGAATGCTTACGAAGCAAAAAAAATTGTCACTGCTTGTCCGCATTGTTTTAATACGCTCAAAAACGAATATCCGGAATTAGGCGGAAAATACGAAGTGGTTCACCACACGGAATTTTTGAAATCGTTGTTGGATGATGGAAGATTGACTATCGAAGGTGGGCAATTCAAGGGAAAGCGAATTACTTTTCACGATCCTTGCTATTTAGGAAGAGCTAATAATGTGTATGAAGCACCAAGAGATTTGATTCTTAAATTGGATGCTGAATTAGTTGAAATGAAGCGTTCGAAAGCAAATGGTTTATGTTGTGGTGCCGGCGGTGCCCAAATGTTTAAAGATGCTGAACCAGGAAATAAGGAAGTCAACGTTGAAAGAACCGAAGACGCATTAGAAACAAAACCGGAAATAATTGCTGCGGGTTGTCCTTTTTGTAATACCATGATGACAGATGGGATTAAAAACAAAGAAAAGGAAGGTGAAGTAAAAGTTATGGATATTGCGGAATTAATCGCAAATGCTCAGGATTTATAAATCAATTAAAATTACAAATTTTGATTATCTTAATCAAAATTCATAACTCATAACTCAAAAATACAATGTACGTTCCATTTGAAAATTTACCTGAAGAATCCAGAATTTGGATTTATCAATCGAACAGAAAGTTTTCGGATGCGGAATTTTCTGATATAGAAACTGCCTTGCAATCTTTCTTAGAAGGTTGGGCTGCGCATGGCACTAGTTTAGAATCATCGTATGAATTAAAATACAATCGCTTCATTATTATTGCAGTAAATCAAGATGTTCAGCCAGCAACAGGATGTTCTATTGATTCCTCTGTAGAATTTATCCAAAGTTTAGAACAAAAATATAACGTTGATTTATTAGATAAAATGAATGTTACGTTCAAACTTGGAGAGCATATCGCACACAAGCCATTGATTGATTTTAAAAAGATGGTTAAAGATAAAGCGGTTACGGAGAACACAATCGTTTTCAATAATTTGGTTAATAATATAGAAGAATATAATGAATCTTGGGAAGTTCCAGCCATTGATAGCTGGCACAGTAGGTTTTTTTAAACAAAATAGTTCAATGAAAAAAATAGGCATCAAAATTGTTTTTTCTTATGTCTTATTTATTTTTGTTGCTACTGGTTGCGTTGGTACAAAAGTGAATAAGAACAAAACAATTGTATCCACAGTTCCGTCCAAAATAGAAAATCTGGACAGCACAAATAAAACTAATATTCCCAAGCTTTTTGACTTGTCTCCCGAAGGAAACAAATGGGTAGATAGTCTTTATAATACTATGACCTTAGAGGAAAAATTTGGGCAATTATTTATGGTTGCTGCTTATTCCAATAAAGATTCTACTCATAGTAATGCAATTGAAAAACTTATTTTGGATTATAAAATTGGAGGATTAATTTTCTTCCAAGGCGGTCCAGTTCGCCAGGCTAAATTGACTAATAGTTTTCAATCCAAATCAAAAATCCCTCTTTTTATTGGAAGTGATGCGGAATGGGGTTTGGGTATGCGATTGGATTCTACCTATCGTTATCCTTGGAATATGACGCTTGGGGCCATTCAAGACATGAAACTTTTAGAGAAAGTTGGTGCGCAAATGGGACAGCAGAGCAAGCGATTGGGAATGCAGTTTAATTTTGCACCGGTGCTTGATATCAATTCAAATCCTAAAAATCCTATTATTGGTTTTCGTTCTTTTGGCGAAGATAAATTTAAAGTTACAGAACGGGCAATTGCCGTAATGAACGGGGTTCAAAGTCAGGGAGTATTTTCGACAGGGAAACATTTTCCGGGTCACGGTGATACGGATACCGATTCTCATAAAAAATTACCAATCATTAATTCTTCGAAAGAAAGACTAAAAGATATTGAGTTTTACCCTTACAAAAAAATGTTTCATGAAGGACTTGCATCAGTTATGGTGGCACATTTAAGCGTTCCCAGTTTAGAACCAAGACCTAATTTTCCTTCTTCGATTTCTTATAATGTAGTTACTGATATTCTTCAAAAAGAACTAGGTTTCCAAGGACTTATTTTTACCGATGCTTTGAATATGAAAAGTGTAAGTAATTTTAAATTACCCAGCGAAATTAATTTTGAAGCTTTTATGGCCGGAAATGACGTTTTGTTGTTTCCTGAAAATGTTCCTGCTGCGATTGATAAATTTAGATTAGCATATTCCTTGAATTTATTTACTGATGAACGGTTGGCTTTTTCTGTAAAGAAAATTTTAAAATTCAAGTATAAAGCTGGTTTGAATGCGTACAAACCGATTGTTATAGAAAATTTGTACAGCGATTTAAATACTGTCGAAAATGATGCATTGCAATATGAATTATATGAAAATGCAATTACGGTTCTAAAAAATACTTCGGCTGTTTTGCCAATTAAAAATTTGTACAAACAAAAAATTGCTTATGTAAAAATTGGTGATGACAGCAATGATGATTTTTTGTCGACTTTAAAAAAATACGCTGAAGTGACTGAAATTGCAGAAACCAATTTGGATAGTCTTCAAGCGAAATTACAGTCTTTTACAACGGTAATCATTGGTTATCATAAATCAGATGTTGCTTTTAGAAACGATGATTTAAAAGCGAATGAAGTTTTTAAAATCAATTTTTTAGCCAAGAATAACAATGTAATTCTAAATGTTTTTGCAAAACCTTATTCATTATTACCCATTACAAATTTTGAGGATATTGAAGGATTAGTTGTTTCCTATCAAAATAGTAAGATTGCTCAAATAGTTTCTGCAGAATTAATTTTTGGATCAATCGAAGCAAAAGGCAAATTGCCGGTTTCAATCAATGATAGTTTCAAAGTAAATGATGGTTTACCAACAGAAAAATTGAATCGTTTAGGGTTTACTACACCGGAAAATGTTGGAATGAATTCAACTATTTTATCAAAAATTGACGATATCGCCAATAACGCTATTAATGCTAAAATGACACCTGGAATTCAGGTTTTGGTAGCCCGAAAAGGTAAAGTTATATATCAAAAATCATTCGGATACCATACTTATGATAAATTGATAAAAGTGCAGGATTCTGATATTTATGATGTGGCATCGTTAACAAAAATTTTGGCCACGTTACCCAATGTAATGTTGCAATACGATCAACAAAAAATAAATCTGGAGACTACATTAGGAACCATGTCTCCCATTTTTAAAGATTCCAATAAAGCGAATATTAATTTTAAGGATTTATTGTCTCATTATGCTGGTTTGGCTGCAGGGATTCCATTTTATAAGGCCACGATGGATAAATCAAAATCTCCTTCTGAAGTTTATTTTAGGAAAGTTGCCGAAGAGAATTTCTCGAAAAAATTAGGAGATAGTCTTTTTATACGAAATGATTTTAGTGATACTATTATGAAAATGATTGTGGATAGTAAGCTGTCAGTGAAAAAAGAATACAAATACAGTGATCTTACTTTCATGATTTTGAAGGATTATTTAGAAAAGACAACCGGTAAAACATTAGATGTTTTGATTCAGGAAAATTTCTATCGCTCGCTTGGAATGAATAATTCCAGTTTTAATCCATTGAATAAATTTGATAAAAATAGAATTCCGCCAACGGAAACGGATACGTATTTCCGTCATCAACTTTTGCAAGGGTATGTCAATGATTTATCGGCTGCTTTAGAAGGTGGAGTTTCTGGTCATGCAGGAGTTTTTTCGAATGCAATGGATGTGGCTAAAATAATGGAACTTTATCTGCAAAAAGGAAATTATGGCAATCAGCAATATTTTTCCGAGAAAACTTTTGAAGACTTCAATACTTGTTATTTCTGCGCAGTGGGAAATAGGCGTGGTGTTGGTTTTGATAAACCACAATTGGGTGCCGAAGGTCCTACATGCGGTTGTGCTTCAATGACCAGTTTTGGACACACCGGCTACACTGGAACAATGGCGTGGGCTGATCCTGAAACGCAAATTGTCTATGTATTTTTATCCAATAGAACTTTTCCTATTGCTGGTGAAAATAGATTATCCAAAGAAAACATTCGAGAAGATATTCAAAAGGTGATTTATGAAGCTATAATGCACTAACCTAATTTTGAAGTAATAATAGAAATAGTCCAAATGAAATTACTGAGAATTTCATTTGGACTATTTCTATTAAAATGATTTTCAATACTTTTATTACAAGTATTTAGTTACAAATTTTAGCTTATTATAGTATATTTGAGATAAAAATAGTTTGATGAAAAATATGAATACCTTTTTTACAAAAGTCAGTTTAATTGTATTGCTTTTTTGCACGACTTTTGTAAATGCTCAAAATATTGATATTAATATTCTACGAGATATCAATGTTGATAGGAATAAGAATTTAGATCCTACTTTTAAATTAGTAACGAATAGTGCTGTTCCAATAAGTGTTGCAACTCCCATTATTATATATTCGGTTGCTTTAATAAAGAAAGATAGTACCATCAAGAAACAAGCAATTTTTATAGGAGAAACATTCTTAGTAAATGCATTTATTACCACTGCATTGAAACATACTATAAAAAGAAGCAGACCATTTGAGACCTATCCTGATATTGATCAAGCAGCATCGTCTTTGGGGAAATCATTTCCTTCTGGACATACTTCTTTAGCTTTTGCGACAGCAACATCACTGAGTTTAGCTTATCCCAAATGGTATGTTATTGCACCATCTTTTGCATGGGCAGCTACAGTGGGATATTCTCGAATGCATTTAGGTGTTCATTATTCAAGTGATGTATTTGCAGGGGCAATTATTGGCAGTGGCTCGGCTTATCTTAGCTATAAAGTGAATAAATGGATGAATAAAAAAAATTCTAAAAAGGATAAAAAGTAGCTAAAATACAGTGATTATTGTTTGAAAACGATAAAGAATTGAAGTCTAAATCATTTAACTGTAAATAAATAATTGTTGGGTTATTATTAACGGTAATTTTATGTGCTATATCAAAAGGTAAAACATTAAATTCAACTAACTTTACAGTAACAGTAACACTTTTGATTATTATTAGCTCTTCTTTTTTATTAAATTAAATTATCTAAAATGACACACAAACAGGATATAGATGATGAACAATCTTGCTGTGCTTTAGAAAAAAAAAAAGCTAATAAAGCAGACCAAGATTCAGGATGTTGTTCTTCTCACAGTGAGTCAGAAAACCATATTGAGCAAAATCACGATCATTCTAATGGTGATGAAAGTACCTTCAAAATGTTTTTACCTTCCATAATTAGTTTTATAGTATTACTAATTGCTATACTATTTGATAATTACGTTTCTCAATCTTGGTTTAATGGTTGGATTCGAATTGTTTGGTATGTCATAGCTTATGTTCCGGTAGGGTTTCCGGTTTTGAAAGAAGCGTATCAAGGAATTCGCAAAGGAGCTGTTTTTTCTGAGTTTTTCTTAATGAGTGTTGCTACCATTGGCGCTTTTGGAATTGGTCAATATGCGGAAGGAGTTACTGTAATGTTATTTTACGCCATTGGTGAACTGTTTCAAATGCTCGCCGTAAAAAAAGCAAAATCCAACATAAAATCATTACTGGATGAAAGACCTGATGTTGCAAATGTTCTTGATGGGGTTAATATTGTTTCCAAAAAAGCTCGGGAAGTAACTATTGGAGAAATCATAGAATTAAAACCCGGAGAAAAATTAGCATTGGATGGGAAATTACTTTCGGATTATGCTACTTTTAATACAGCCGCACTAACCGGCGAAAGTAAACCTGACACCAAATCAAAAGGAGAAACAATTCTTGCAGGAATGATTAATCTCAATACGATTTCTCAAGTTGAAGTTACTACAGCATTTACGGATAGTAAATTGTCTAAAATTCTGGAAATGGTTCAAGATGCTACTGCCAAAAAAGCGCCGACAGAATTATTCATTAGGAAGTTTGCTAAAATCTACACGCCAATAGTAGTATATCTTGCCATTGCCATCTGTTTGGTTCCAATCTTGTTTGTTGAAACGTATGTGTTTAAAGAGTGGTTGTATCGAGCCTTAATTTTTTTGGTGGTTTCATGTCCTTGTGCCTTAGTGATTTCTATACCGTTGGGGTATTTTGGCGGTATTGGCGCAGCAAGTAAAAACGGAATATTGTTTAAAGGATCTACATTTTTGGATACAATGGCAGCTATTCAGGTAGTGGTTATGGATAAAACTGGAACGTTGACTAAAGGTGTTTTTAAAGTTCAAAAAGTAGTTTCAATAGGGATTCCCGAGGCTGATTTGGTAAATTATACTGCTGCAATCGAAGCCAAATCTTCGCATCCTGTTGGTTCTGCAATACTAGAATTCGCCAATAATGCTAATAATGGAATTGTTGTTTCTGATGTTATGGAGATTTCAGGGCTTGGTTTGAAAGGCGTTGCGGATGGTAGAGAAATTTTAGTGGGAAGTCCTAAACTGATGAATAAATTTAATATCGATTATGACAAACAGTTAGATGCAATTCCATTTACGATTATTGTTGTTGCCATCGATAAGAAATATTCAGGTTATTTCCTTATTGCCGATGAAATAAAAGAAGATGCTAAAACAGCTATTGAAAGTTTACACCAAATAAATATCAAAACAATTCTGCTATCCGGTGATAATCAAGCTGTAGTTTCGGCTGTTGCCAAAGAGTTGAATATTGATGAAGCTTTTGGGGATTTATTACCGGAAAACAAGGTCGAAAAAGTAACAGCACTTATAAACCAAAATCTAAAAGTTGCATTTGTAGGAGATGGCGTAAATGATGCTCCGGTAATTGCTTTGGCCCAAGCCGGAATTGCTATGGGTGGTTTAGGAAGCGATGCAACAATTGAAACGGCTGATATTGTTATTCAAAATGATCAGCCTACTAAGATTTTTACCGCCATTGCTATTGGAAGAAAAACAAAACAACTCGTTTGGCAAAATATTAGTTTGGCTTTTTCTGTAAAACTGATAGTTTTAATTCTTGGAGCTGGTGGACTTGCCTCAATGTGGGAAGCTGTTTTTGCGGATGTTGGTGTGGCATTACTGGCAATTTTGAATGCGGTTAGAATTCAGCAAATGAAATTTTAAATTCATCTCGTATTTAACTTAAAATTCCATAAAACCCATTCCTATTTTTCTTAATTTCGTTTCATTAAATTACATACATGAAAATTGCAATAGTTTGTTATCCTACCTTTGGAGGTAGTGGTGTTGTCGCTACAGAATTAGGGCTAGAATTGGCGCGTCGCGGTCATGAAATCCATTTTATAACCTACAGTCAGCCCGTACGTTTGGCGCTTTTAAGTCCAAATGTTCATTACCACGAAGTAAATGTCCCTGAATATCCTTTATTCCATTATCAACCGTATGAATTGGCTTTGTCTAGTAAATTAGTCGATATGGTTAAATTATATAAAATAGAACTGCTTCATGTGCATTACGCCATTCCGCATGCTTATGCGGGGTATATGGCCAAGCAAATGTTAAAAGATGAAGGAATCAATATTCCGATGGTGACTACTTTACACGGAACTGACATTACATTGGTTGGTAATCATCCTTTTTATAAACCGGCCGTAACTTTTAGCATTAATAAATCTGATTTTGTGACTTCGGTTTCCCAAAGTTTGAAAGATGATACACTTAAATTATTCAATATAAAAAATGAAATCGAGGTGATTCCAAATTTTATTGAATTGGAAAAAAACATAAATGATCCGAGTATTCCTTGTCAACGTTCAGTAATGGCAAAGGAAAATGAGCGAATTATTACGCACATCAGTAATTTTAGAAAAGTAAAAAGAATTCCTGATGTAATTAAAATTTTCTATAACATTCAGAAAGAGATTCCAGCGAAACTGATGATGGTAGGAGATGGTCCTGAAAAAGAAAAAGCAGAATATTTATGTCAGGAATTGGGAATTTTAGATAAAGTCATCTTTTTTGGGAACAGTAACGAAATTGACAAAATTTTGTGCCTAACGGATTTGTTTTTGCTTCCGTCTGAAACAGAAAGTTTTGGTTTAGCCGCTCTGGAAGCAATGGCGTGCAAAGTTCCTGTCATTTCCAGTAATTCCGGAGGTTTGCCTGAAGTAAATTTTGAAGGTATTTCCGGTTATTTAAGTGACGTGGGAGACACGGATGAGATGGCTCAAAATGCCTTGAAAATTTTAAAGGATGATTTGGTTCTGAAACAGTTTAAAGAAAATGCTTTATCAATTGCGAAAAAATTTGATATTAAAAACATTTTGCCACTTTATGAAGCGTTGTATCAAAAAGCCATTAATAAATATTTATAAACTCTCGATTGATAATTTTATGAATGAGAATAAGTAGTTTAAGCTTTTCCGTTTATTTAAAAATATAAAAATGAAAAAACTAATTCTTTCCGCATTTGCTATTACGCTTGCTTCATGTAGTACTACTTCTTCAAAGATTTCAGATACAAGCAAATTATATGAAGTTTTGACACAGCAATCTAATGGCGGTGCAAATATTCGTTTTTTTGAAATACTTTCTGAGCCAAACGAAATTAAAATGCTGCAGAATCATGAAAATTTGAAAGATAAGATTAGTGTTACTGATATTCAAAACTCGAATTTTATTGTTTTGAATATGGGAGAGAAAACAACTGGCGGTTATAGTATAGGAATTGAAAATATTGTTGAAACAGATAAAAATGTAATTATAACCGTAAAAGAAACCAATCCTGAACCGGGCAGCATGTTAACACAGGCCTTTACAACTCCTTTTTGTGTTGTCAAAATAAATTCAAAAAAAGAAATTATAATTAAATAAAAAACGGCCACTATTTCTAGTGGCCGTTTTCATGTATTGTTTGGATAAAACTAGAATTGATATTTAAGAGCTAAAGCTACATCAGAACCATAGTTGTTTTTGTAGTATCCACTTCCACCAAATTCAGGTCTGAAATCTAAAGATACTAATAAAGGAAAGTCAAAGTTGTATTCAATACCGATATCTCCAGCAGCAAATGCAAAAGTATCATTGTATGAAGTATTGTTGTTATCATAACTGTAGTTACCTACACCACCACCAACACCTGCATACCAGTTGAAACCACCATCAATGTTCCATACCCATTGGTATAAACCTGTAAGTTTGATAGCACTGTCATCGTAGTCATTATTGTTAAAGTTACTTCTGTTTCTCCAACCTAAGTCTAATTCTAAACGGTTGTTAGCTGATAAACCTCTTTGGTAAGAAAGTTCAGCACCAAATCCACCGCTATCTCCAAAACGAAGACCTAATGCATTTTTTGAAATATCCTGTGCTTGTGCAGTAAATGCTAATCCCATTAACATTATTGCCGATAAAATAATCTTTTTCATAAGTGAGTTTTTGTTGATACAAATGTAATATTAAGGTAAGATGTATATTTATAAAATTTCAGAAATAAGTTATATAATTTACATATTCCGGAATCACAGCGACCAAAAAAGAGAATCACATCAAAATGTTTTGTTTCGAGAATAGCACGGAAGCAATGACTTGATTGCTTAAAATATCTTCCATTTCAAAAAGATTATCTTCCTCAACATAATTCATTTCCGAATAGCGAAATAATTTCCAACGTTTTTTATTGTACTCTAATGCTGTAAGATTCTCAATCCAATCTCCGGAATTTAAATACATTGTACTGCCCATTTTAGTTTCTTTTTGAATCATTTTTGGCTCGTGGATGTGACCACAAATTACATAATCATACTTTTTTTCGATTGCTAATTCAGTGGCTGTTTTCTCAAAATCAGAAATGTGTTTTACTGCTTTCTTAACACTTGCCTTTATTTTTTTAGAAAAAGAGTAAGGTTCTTTTCCTATTTTCAACAAACACCAATTTACAAATCGGTTTAAAAGAATTAGATAGTCATATCCTAATCCGCCTAATTTTGCAATCCATTTTGAGTGCTGCACAGAAGCATCAAAGACGTCGCCATGAAAAATCCATGCTTTTTTATCATCAAGATCTAAGACTAATTTGTCGACTAAAGCAAAATTACCCAAATTCATATCGCTGAATTTTCGGAGCATTTCATCATGATTTCCTGTAATGTAATAGACTTTTGTTCCCTTTGAAGCAAAACTGATAATTTTTTGGATGACCTTTAAATGTGCTTTTGGAAAATAGGACTTTCTAAATTGCCAGACATCAATAATATCGCCATTTAATACTAAAATCTTGGGTTTTATGGCGGATAAATAATTGTAAAGTTCCTTGGCATGGCTTCCAAAAGTTCCAAGATGCACATCTGAAATTACCACTAACTCGACTTTTCTTTTTTTCAAGGTTTTTTCATTTGAAGTTTAGCAAAATAATCGAAATATTATCAAATGAAATGGAATTAAAAGTTAAGAAATGTCATAGAATATTAATTTAATAACAATAAATGTGAAATGTTGGTTAAAACTTTAAAGGCTAAAATTTTGAACTTTAAACTAAAATGGTACTTTTGTTCAAAACAAATTATAATGGCAGGAAATAGCTACGGAACACTATTTAGAATAACAACTTTTGGAGAATCCCATGGTGACGCTTTAGGCGGAATCATAGATGGTTGTCCTCCTGGAATCACAATAGATTTAGAAGCAATCCAATTCGAAATGTCACGAAGAAAACCAGGTCAATCAGCTATCGTTACCCAACGAAAAGAGCCAGATGACGTGCAATTTCTTTCTGGGATTTTTGAAGGTAAAACAACAGGTACACCAATTGGCTTTATCATTCCGAATACCAATCAAAAATCAGACGATTATTCCCATATAAAAGATAATTATAGACCTAGTCATGCCGATTATGTATATGAAAAAAAATATGGAATTCGGGATTATCGTGGTGGCGGACGCAGTTCTGCTCGTGAAACTGCCAGCAGAGTTGTGGCTGGTGCTGTGGCAAAACAAATGTTACCAGAAATAAAAATTAATGCTTACGTTTCTTCTGTAGGTCCAATATTTTTAGAAAAACCATACCAAGATTTAGACTTTTCAAAAATTGAAAATAATCCGGTTCGCTGCCCAGATGAAGAAGCAGCGGTCATTATGGAAGAATACATTCGAGATATTCGCAAACAAGGTGATACTGTGGGCGGAACTGTAACCTGTGTGATTCAAAATGTGCCTATTGGTTTAGGAGAGCCAGTTTTTGATAAACTTCATGCGGAACTTGGAAAAGCGATGCTTTCCATAAATGCCGTAAAAGGATTTGAATTTGGCAGTGGTTTTTGTGGTGCAAAAATGAAAGGTAGCGAACATAATGATTTATATAATGCTGATGGAACGACAAAAAGCAATCTTTCAGGCGGAATACAAGGCGGTATCAGTAATGGAATGGATATTTATTTCCGAGTTGCTTTTAAACCGGTGGCTACCATTATGCAAAAACAAGAATCCTTAGACAATAAAGGCAATATTACGGAAATGACTGGAAAGGGACGCCATGATCCTTGTGTTGTTCCACGTGCCGTGCCTATTGTTGAAGCAATGGCAGCGATTGTTTTAGCTGATTTTTATTTGATAAACAAAACATATTAATACTAATTTTTGGAGCTTTTCTATTATAAACATTACCGATTTTCAACTTCAATGTAAGTGAAAAATATAGTGTTCTAATCAGAATAAGTCCTGAAGCCTAACAAACACATTAATGAATACCAATACAACTAAAAAACCATCTTTTTTTTCAGGATTAACGGGTCAAATATTAATTGCTATGGTTTTGGGTGCTGTTTTAGGCATTATCATACACAATTCGATTTCTCCAGAATCGGCTCAAAATTTTAGTAATAAAATCAAAATTCTGGCGACAATTTTCATTCGATTGGTTCAAATGATTATTTCTCCTTTGGTTTTTACAACTTTAGTGGTAGGAATTGCGAAACTTGGTGATATCAAGGCAGTAGGAAGAATAGGAGGAAAAGCGATGGGATGGTTTTTTACAGCTTCATTTATCTCCTTATTATTAGGTATGTTTTTTGTAAACATATTGGAACCGGGAGTTGGCCTTAATTTATCAAATGTTGATATGGGTTCAGTTTCAGAAGTTACTGCGAAAACTCAAAATATATCTTTTGAAAACTTTATAGAACATATTGTGCCTAAAAGTATTTTTGAAGCCATGGCAACCAATGAAATTTTACAAATTGTCATTTTTTCTATTTTCTTTGGTCTGGCCGCAGCTGCATTGGGAGATTATGTGAAGCCAGTTACAAACGCTTTAGATAAAACATCTCACATTGTTCTGAAAATGGTAAACTATGTAATGAAGTTTGCTCCAATAGGAGTTTTTGGTGCTATTGCGGGTGTATTTGCGGTAAGAGATTTTCAAGAATTAGCTATTACTTACTTTAAGTTTTTTGGTTCGTTCTTAATTGGAATTTCATCACTTTGGATAGTATTGATTATAGTGGGGTATATTTTTCTGAAAAGTAGAATGACTGTCTTGCTTAAAAGAATTGTCAGTCCGTTAATTATTGCTTTTGGTACAACCAGCAGTGAAGCTGTATTTCCAAAATTGACAGAAGAATTAGAACGTTTTGGTGTCAAAGACAGGATTGTATCTTTCATGTTGCCACTTGGATATTCTTTCAATTTGGACGGAAGTATGATGTACATGACTTTTGCTAGTATTTTCATTGCGCAAGCCTACGGAATCGATTTAGATTTAGGAACTCAAATGACAATGCTTTTAGTTTTAATGCTTACCAGTAAAGGTATTGCAGGCGTTCCAAGAGCGAGCTTAGTGGTTGTTGCCGCAACATGCGGTATGTTCGACATTCCAATTGAAGGAATTGCTTTGATCTTACCAATTGATCACTTTTGCGATATGTTTCGTAGTGCAACAAATGTTTTAGGAAATGCTTTAGCGACTTCAGTTGTAGGGCAATGGGAGGGTGCTGATGAAACAGAAGAAGTTGTTATCGAGTAATAGAAATTAATAGTATTTTAAAGTATCTATTTTAACCTGTTCAATTATTGAGCAGGTTTTTTTGTTTAAATAATTGGATATTTACTGTCTTTTAAATTTTTCTTTTCTTGTGTTTGATTTTAAGACATAATTTATACTTTTACTCTTTTTTTTATTAATATAATGTATATTTGATAAAATTTAATTGTTTATGTATCAAATACGTGTTGTTCTGTGGGTATTGTTGACGGTAAATTCGGTTAACAATACTATTTTTGCACAAACAAAAATTTTTTCTGAAAAAGAAATTACCAAACTAACGAATCTGGCTTCTCACTATTTAAAGGAGGCTAATTTTGAAAAATCATTAGAAATTTCTAAGGTAGCATTACAAAAAGCCATTACTGCTAATGATTCTGCTGCAACCACAATCTCCTACACTACCATAGCTGCTAATTACGCTGAACTTGCTGAATTTGACAAAGCTATTTATTTCTACAATAAAGCATTAAAGTACGCTAACAAGATTAGTAATGATACTCTTCAAAGTAGGATTCATAACAATTTAGGCAACATTTACTGTTTTGAAAAGAAGCAATATAATAAAGGGATAAATTTCTATGAAAATGCTATTAAATACAGTCAAAAAATAGCGGACACTAATCAGATTTTCATGACCAAATTGAATATTGCTTGGGCTTATTTTGACGTTGGCCATTTTGAAAAAGGACATCCATTTTTAGAATTCGTAAATAAGTACAATTTAAAATACGGTAATAAATCTAATGCTGCTGCTATAAATATGCTCAACGGAATGTATTATTCCCAACAAGGCAATCATGAAAAAGCCACTAGTTCTTTTTTAAATGCTATTAAAGTTGGGAATGAAGTCAATGAAAAGTCTGATTTATCCTTTGCACATCTTGAATATTCTAAGCATTTACTGAATAAAGGTGATTATAAAAATGCGTACGAAAACCTTAATCGATACAACGAAATTACCGCATTACTCTACAACAAGGAAAAACTGGAGAAAGCTAATATTGCTGGAATTAATGTTGAATTAGATGAGTACAAAAGAGAAATCGATAATTTTGAAATCGAAAAAGAAGCCCAACTTCAAATTGTTGAAAAATCTAAAACGATTTTGGTATTATTTACAGTAATATCCATCGTTTTATTGCTTTTGCTTTATACTTTGCTCAAAAACAATAATTTCAAAAAAAAATTGAATGCAGAACTTTCAGCGACTAACAAACAACTACTAATTGCAAAGGAAAAAGCTGAGGAAGCTTCTGTTTTAAAATCGCAATTTGTATCAACTATTAGCCATGAACTCAGAACTCCTTTATATGGAGTGGTTGGAATTACAAATATGTTGTTGGACGAGCATAAAGAATTAGCAGACAGTCCACACTTGAGTTCGCTAAAATTTTCGGCTAGATACTTGCTTTCTCTCGTAAATGATATTCTTCAAATCAACAAAATTGAAGATAATAGAATGATTTTGGAGAATTTGACTTTTAATATTTCGGATGAAATTAATATGGTCAAAAATTCACTTTCCTTTTTAGCTAAAAACAATAATAATTTTATAGTAGTAAAAATTGATCCTACTATTCCAGTATATTTAATTGGGGATAAATTACGGCTTTCTCAAATCATTATGAATTTGGTGAGTAATGCTCTGAAATTTACGGTAAATGGTGAAGTAATAATACACGTAAATTTAGAAAGAGTGGAAGGTAAATCTTATTTTTTAGAATTCAGAATTGAAGACAACGGAATTGGAATTGCAGCTGAAGATCAAGAGAAGATTTTTGATAAATTTGTACAGGTAGGTCGAAAAGAAACGGATTATCAAGGAACTGGACTTGGACTTTCAATAGTAAAACAACTCTTAGGTTTATTCAATAGTAGTATTTCATTACAAAGCACCATTGGTCAGGGAACTATTTTTAAGTTCTTGATTGCTTTCGAATACAATCCTGAGAAAACAATTGATATCATCAATAACATTCAAGTTGATATTTCTCCTCCTCATTCCATAAATGTTTTGGTTGTCGAGGACAATCGTATTAATCAGCTAGTGACCAAAAAAACTATAGAAAAGAATAATTATAAATGTAGCGTAGTTGATAACGGATATGCCGCATTAGAAATCCTTGATAGAGAATATTTTGATATTATCCTGATGGATATCAATATGCCTCTAATAAATGGGTTTGAAACTACTCGCAAAATTCGTCTGATGGGAATCGAAACACCAATTGTAGCACTGACAGCTTTTGATAAAGCTGAAATTACAGAAGAAGCGCTCTCAGCTGGAATTAATGATATTATTATAAAACCTTTTGATTCGGTTAAATTGTATAAAATCATAACAATTTTAATCTCTAAAAATTAAAGAAACGAAAATTTTTTAAGTACTAAAAAAAAATCGTTAAATCTTTAAAGTCTTATACAAACTCTTAGATTTAACGATTTTTTATCTGTTAAAAATTGAATATTTTATTATTTTATTGCAATTTTTTTTAACAACTTTTTCTTTCCATTGTCTTTTTTTGCAATATCGACATGAAGAATTCCATCTTTATAACTTGCTTCAATTTTATTTTCATCAATTGAATCCGGTAAAGTAAAAGATCGAAAGAAGGATTGATAACTAAACTCTTTTCGAACGTAATTATCTTTTTTTCTTGTTTCTTCTTTTTCTTCTTTTTTTTCAGAAGAAATCATGAGCATGTTATTGTCAATTTCAACTTTAAAATCTTCTTTTTTCATTCCCGGAGCAGCTAGTTCTACTTGTAGTTTGTCATCAGTTTCTTTTAAATTCACTGAAGGTAAATTACTGCCCATAGCGGTAAAATTTTTATCAGTCCAATCAAATAGATCTCTTGAGATAAAATCATCAAAAAATGTATTTACTGAAGGAAATAAACTGGTATTCATTACTGGCACTAATCCGTTTCTTTTAACTAAAGTTTCCATAATTTTGTGTTTAAAGTTGTTTATAATATCTTAAATCAAATGTATTGATTTAATTATTTTTACAAACCGCTTTTAACATTTAAAACGTTGAATAACAATGTATTAACGTTTAATTACGTTTTTATGTTTTGGTTAAAAGGGCAATTCTTACAGCTGAAAAATTGATTTGGAAATACAATTAATACCAGCGCTTTTTATTTTGTTTAGATGCGTCAGACTTTCTTGACTTATGCGCTCCACCGCTTCGGTTTGAATTTTTTTGTGCAGCAGATGCTGGCGCTGTTTCCGGACTGCCTGAATGCCAATGATACGGATGATCATTCACGGTCTTAACATCAACTTTTATCAGTTTTTGAATGTCTTTCCAATATCCGTGCTCGTCTTTACTACAAAAAGAGATTGCAATTCCGCCATTTCCGGCGCGACCGGTTCTACCAATTCGGTGAACATACGTCTCAGGAATATTTGGTAAATCAAAATTAATTACAAACGGCAATTGGTCAATATCAATTCCTCTGGCAGCAATATCAGTAGCTACTAATACGCCAACTTCTTTATTTTTGAAAGCATCCAAAACACGTTGTCTTGCATTCTGTGATTTGTCACCGTGAATGGCTTCGGCGGCAATGTTGTTTTTTCGTAATGCTTTTACAACATTATCAGCACCGTGTTTCGTTCTGGAAAAAACCAGTACATCTGATAAATTTTCATTTTTAATCAAATGATACAGTAAATTTCTTTTCTCGGCCTTTTCAACAAAATAAACCCTTTGTTCTACGTTTTCAGCTGTTGAGGAAACTGGCGAAACAGTTACGGTTGCAGGATCCGTGAGAAACATTTCGGCTAATTCTCGGATGGCAATTGGCATCGTAGCTGAGAAAAACAAAGTTTGTCTGTTTTTTGGCGTAAGCTTTACAATTTTCTTTACATCGTTTACAAATCCCATGTCCAACATTTGATCTGCCTCGTCCAAAACTAAAGTATGCAAATGATCTAAATCAATAAAACCTTGTTTGTGTAAATCAAGTAATCTTCCTGGTGTTGCTATCAGGATATCTACACCATTTTTTAAGGCATCAACTTGAGGATTTTGTGAAACTCCACCAAAAATCGTCAGTTGAGTCAAATTAGTATATTTGCTATAATCGTCAAAGCTTTGGCCTATTTGAACGGCTAATTCTCGCGTTGGAGTTACAACTAGAGACCTGATTACTTTGGCTTTTTTTGACGAGCCTACAATTCGGTGTAATTGATGTATAATTGGTATAGCAAATGCGCCTGTTTTTCCCGTTCCGGTTTGTGCACATCCGATTAAATCTCTCCCCGCTAATACTAGAGGAATCGATTGTTCTTGAATAGGAGTGGGATTCAGATAGCCTTGTTCAAATACGGCTTTTTGTATACTTTTTGAAAGTGATAAATCTTCGAATAACATATTTTGGATATTAAATATCTTGTATTAAGTACATAGATAGTTCGGCAAAGATAGTGTTAATATTTTTTACAGTTTTTTATAACTTTTTTAGGAGCCCAATTTATGGAGTTTTTAAAAGTTGTTGGTTCTGAAAATAAGTAAAATCAATTGTTTTAGTGTATTTAGTTTTTCGCTTGACAAGAAAATGCCACAAATTTTCACGAAGTGATTTATGCTAAATTGTGAAATTCGTGGCTATTATTTCGAATTGTAACGGTGCAGACTTCATGTTTGCCAACTAAATCAATAGTCTTTTAGTCCAAAGTGTTTTTTTAAATTGGTAATGCGCTGTTGGATTTAATAAAATCTGTTACCAAATAACCTATCAGTTTTCCTATCAGATGATTGTTTTTTTCTTCTCCTAAATCGGGTGCTCCTTCGCAAATATGCAAATAGGAAGCATTTTTATTTTTTCCAAAAAATGAAATAAACTGACGTAATTGTTCCACAGAAAAGCCACTCATTGTCATAGCACTGCAAGCAATGTTAGGAATGGCATCCAAGTCGATTTCAATTCCAAAAAAATCATCATTTACAAAATTTAATGCGGAGATCATTTCTTGGTCGAAGTCTTTTTCTTTTCTAATACTAACGCTATCGTACGTGATATATCGAACTCTATCTTCAATTTTTTTAATAATGTCCAAAACACTTTTTGAAGTGTAATTTTCATGCAATCCAAAAATGAAATATTTTTTCAAAAAACCTTCTTCAAAAGCATATGAAAAACCATTGCCGCTGTGGCGTCCCTCGAGAATTCTAAAATCAGAATGCGCATCAAAATTAATTGCATTTATAGGTTTCCCTTTAGCAAGAGCAGTTCCTTTTATATTTCCATAGGAATTATTGTGTCCGCCACCAATAACGATAGGAGTTTTTCCTAATTTTACAATACTGAAAATGATATGCGATACATCTTTATCAATTTTATCAACAAGCTGACTCAATTTAGAACGGTCATCAATATCATTAAAATCAAGAATTTCAACATTATTCATAAGTTCACTTACATCAAGTTGACCTAAAACGACAAGTTGACTGCCTTTACAAAAACGATTGTGCTGAATATTTGCGATGCTTTTTATGGCGCTATCCCAAGCTGAAGCAGCTCCGGGTCTACCGTAATTTGCTCTTATTCCAATATCTTCGGGAATACCAAACAATACATATTTTGCTTCACAAGTTTTTAGAAATTCAAGAGGATCAGCATCTTTTGGAATGGTTATCATTTTTTCTCCAAATTTTATTTCGCCACTTCTGTGGTTGGTTATCTTTGCGAGATCTTTAATTGTGAACGGGATAATCTTCTCCATTAAAAAAAATATTTTGGTCAAAAATAATATAATTGTGTTAACTTACGTTATTAGGTAGTTATATATTGTTAAATTTGTAAATAAATAAAAATTAAATCGAGATGGAAAATCAAAAAAGCAGTTCAAGTCTTAAAGCCGTAATAGCTGTATTGGCGATTTTATTAGTGGGTAGTTTAATCTACATTTTTAAAATGACCTCTGATACTGAAGTTGTTAAAACGGAATTAAAAACTACGTTGACCGAGAAAGAATCGGTGATGAAAGACTTGCAGGAATTAAAATCGACTTATGATGCTGCTATTGCAGAAAACACTTCAATGTCTGATGAGTTAATTTTGGAAAGAGACAAAGTGGTAAACTTAATGTCTGATTTAAGCAAATCAAAAGGTGATGTGGCTTCATTGTCAAAATATAGAACTCAATTCAACGCGCTGCAAGGCAATATGAAAGTTTTAATGGCGGAAAATGAAGGGCTAAAAAAGCAAAATACAACTTTAACTACACAACGTGATAGTACAGTAGTTGTTTTGGGAGAATCAAAGAAATACAATGAAGTTTTGGTAGGTCAAAACGAAGAATTAGCGAAAGCGGTTGAAATTGGTTCAAAATTGACAGTTTTAAACACAAGAGGATCGGCTTTTAAATTAAGAAGTTCTGGAAAACAAATTGAAACAGACAAAGCTAGCAGAGCTGATGTTCTTAGAGTTAGTTTTACAATTCCTGAAAACCCGATTGCTAAATCTGGTGAGAAAATGTATTACGTTCAAGTAATTGATAGTAAAAACAATGTTTTAGGAGACAAAAAAACACAAACTTTTGGAGATAATACGTTAACCTACAGTTTTACAACGGTTGTACAATATGACAATAAAACTGTTCAAGTAACTCAAGATCTTAAAGGTAAAGATTTTGCTAAAGGAACGTACTTTATCAATATTTTTGATACTGATATATTGGTTTCTAAAACAAGTTTTATCTTAAGATAATCATCCAAAAAATACGAATAAAAAAGAGGAACTTTAATGTTCCTCTTTTTTTTATGCAAAAATTTCACCTTCTAAAAGTACAGTTTCAATCAGATTACTGCCAAAAGCGTAAGGTATTTGATAGTAGGAGGGTATGGGTTTTGTGATAATTAGATTTGCTTTTTTTCCAATGGTGATGCTTCCGTTAGTTTCAGAAATTCCCATGGCGTAAGCTCCATTTATTGTGGCAGCATTAATGGCTTCTTCGGGAGTCATTTTCATTTTGATGCACGCAGTTGCTACTACAAAATTCATATTTCCGGATGGAGTAGAACCCGGATTGTAATCCGTAGCGAGAGCTAGAGGAAGTCCAGCCGCAATCATTTCTCGAGCTGGCGTATAAGGAATACTCAAAAAATAAGAGCAAGAAGGCAATGCAACAGGCATTGTATCAGTATTTTCCAACGCTTTAATGTCTTCCGGTTTCATTACTTCTAGATGATCTACGGAAAGTGCATTGTATTTTATTCCCGCCTGAATTCCTCCGATGGAGTTGAACTGATTGACGTGAATCTTTGGCTTTAAGCCAAATTTAATTCCGGCCTCCATAATTTGCTGGGTTTCTTCAACAGTAAAATAACCGGTCTCACAAAATGCATCGATGAAATGTGCCAATTTATTTTTGGCAATTTCAGGGAGCATTTCATTGACGATTAAATCGATATAACCTTTATGGTTTTCTTTAAACTCTAATGGAAAAGCGTGAGCACCCAAAAAAGTCGCTTTTATGGTAATGGGATAGTTTTGAGCTAATCGCTGAATCACGCGAAGCATTTTCAATTCTCCAGCAACGGTTAATCCGTATCCTGATTTGATTTCTACTGCTCCGGTTCCCAAACGCATGACTTCTTCCAGTCGCGCTTTGGATTGTTGGTAGATTTCTTCTTCGGAAGTTTCGTTCAGTTTTTTAGCTGAATTTAGGATTCCACCGCCACGATTAGCGATTTCTTCATAAGTCAAACCATTGATTCGATCTACAAATTCCTGTTCTCGATTTCCCGCATACACAATATGGGTATGACTGTCACACCAAGATGGTAAAACTATTTTTCCGTCTGCATCAATACACTTTTCTGGATTTATGTTAGGCAAATCCTCCATAGAGCCAAAATCAGAAATAAGTCCATTTTTAAGTACTAAATAGGCATTTTTGATACTTGGGAGAATCGCCATTTCAGCACCCGACACTTTCAAAATTGAAGAATCCCGAACCTGGAGCAACTCTTTGATATTGATGATTAATGTTGTCATTTTATATGATAATTATTCAGAAACTTTGATTTCAAACATTTTGTTCCAATTTTTACCGGTTACAAAAATGGTTTTTGTTTTAGGGTTGTACGCAATTCCATTTAGGACATCCGTATCCGGTAATTGAGTTATTTTTTTCTTTAAATCGGCAAGATTAATAATTGCCTCAACCGCTCCGTTTTTTGGATTGATGACAGCAATAGCATCTTTTTGATACACATTTCCATAAATTTTACCGTCAATCCATTCGAGTTCATTGACAGCTTTTATTTTTGTTTCAAAGGAATACACGTTCAAGTAATCTACTTCTTTGAATGTGGTTGGATCTATTATCCAAATTTTTTCGGTACCATCTGATTGATAAAGATATTTTCCGTCATTTGTTAATCCCCAACCTTCGATAGGTTTGAAATAGGTAAACGTTTTTTCCTTTTTGAAGGTATCCGCATTATACACATATCCTTCATTATTTTGCCACGTTAATTGGTATATTTTGTTATTAAGAATCGTAATCCCTTCACCAAAATATTTGTCTGCCAATTCCACTTTTTTGTAAACTTCTCCAGTTTTATAATTTGTTTTTCTTAAACTTGAGATTCCTTTTATTCCGGTACTATTTCCTGAGCCGTTTCCAGTTCCTTCATATAGCGTGTCTCGGTAAAATTCTAGCCCTTGTGTGTATGCTTGAATATCGTGCGGATACGTATTTACAATGGTGTATTTTAATAATTTTGGCTGAATATCAGAAACTAATTCTACTCTTGCAGTAGCTTCTGAGTTTTGACCTTCGTAATAGACCAAAGCTTTTAGGTTTTGATAACCCAATTTTTGATCTTTCAATTCAAAAGTTAGTTTGTCAACTCCTTTTTTTGATCCAATTTTTTTGTCATTTACATAGTAGATAACACTGTCAATAGTTTTGGAATTGGAGTTCAAAATATCCAAGGAAAGCGCTTCCTGTGGTTTATATTGTTCCTTAAATTTGGAATTATCAAAGGCAAATAAAGTATTTTCACCTTTTTTTGTTTCGTTGCAACTTGCTAAGGTGATTCCTAATAAAATGACAGATAGGAAGTTATAATTTTTCATGATTTGTTTTTTTGTTGTACCAATATACAATGTTATTTTTAATGATTAAAGGTCTTGTAAAAATATAAAAAGATTGTATCTTTGCACCGGCAAGTCCTACACGACCAGCTCCTGCAGACTCCCCCAGGATGGGAACATAGCAAGGGTACGTGGTTGAGCGGTGCGATGTAGGTCGCTTGCCATTTTTTATTTATTACAAAAGTAGTCTTCCTTCGGGAGGATTTTTTTATTTTTGGACCTTTCGTATCATAAACAACAACAATCATGAATAAAGTAGTTCTAATTACAGGTGGTTCTTCCGGAATAGGAAAATCTATTGGCGAATTTTTGCATCATAAAGGTTTTGTTGTGTATGGAACCAGTAGGAATCCGGATCGAATTTTGAATTCGGTTTTTCCTTTAGTGGCTTTGGACGTTCGGGATGCGGATTCGATTCATGCGGCTGTTGCCAAAGTGATTTCGATCTCCGGAAGATTAGATGTTGTTATTAACAACGCTGGTGTTGGGATTACGGGGCCTTTGGAAGAAATTCCTATGCATGAAATCAAGAATAATTTTGAGACTAATCTTTTTGGTCCAATTGAAGTGATGAAAGCGGTTTTGCCCCAAATGCGTGCGCAAAGCTCGGGTTTGATTATCAATGTCACTTCGATTGCAGGGTATATGGGCTTGCCTTACAGGAGTGTTTATTCTGCTTCAAAAGGAGCTTTAGAACTCATAACTGAAGCATTGCGAATGGAAGTAAAATCGTTTGGTGTGCATATTACTAATGTGGCTCCGGGAGATTTTGCGACAAATATTGCATCGGGACGTTTTCATGCTCCGGTTCTAAAAGGTTCGGCTTACGAAACTCCATACGGAAATACATTGAAAACTATGGATGAACATGTGGATAGCGGCAGTAACCCTAATGAAATGGCAGAAGCAGTTTATCAGATTATACAAACTCGGGAACCTGAAATTCATTATAAAGTGGGTGTTTTTATGCAAAAGTTCTCAATTGTTTTGAAAAGAATTTTACCCGATAAAGTATATGAAAAAATGTTGATGAACCATTATAAATTGTAATTTTGTACGGAAATTTGCGTGAGATTTGAGATTAAGAAGAGAACAACCAGTGGCTGTTAGGTATTTTATTTTGCGTGAGGGATAGCAGTGAAAATCCTTTTATTTTTTTCTTTAAAAAATAAAAGATTGTAACGGAAAGCCCGACCCGAAGTTTTCATGAAGGGTCACGCCCAAAGAATTAGAAACACACAATTAATTTATATAATATGAAATTTTTTATTGACACGGCTAATTTAGCTCAGATTAAAGAAGCACAGGCATTAGGCGTTTTGGATGGCGTTACAACAAATCCTTCGTTGATGGCCAAAGAGGGAATTACAGGGAAAAACAGCATTTTGAAGCATTATGTTGATATTTGTAACCTAGTTGATGGTGATGTAAGTGCCGAAGTTAATGCTTTGGATTACGACGGAATGATTAAAGAAGGAGAAGAGTTAGCGGATTTACACGAGCAAATCGTGGTGAAATTGCCTATGACTAAAGAAGGAGTTATGGCTGCTAAATATTTTTCGGATAAAGGAATTAAAACAAATGTGACTTTAGTGTTTTCGGCTGGACAGGCTTTATTGGCTGCAAAAGCGGGAGCTACTTATGTTTCTCCATTCATTGGTCGTTTGGATGATGTATCAACGGACGGATTGGCTTTGATTGAAGAAATCAGATTAATTTATGATAACTACGGTTACGAAACTCAAATTCTTGCTGCTTCAGTGCGTCACACCATGCACATTGTAAACTGTGCTAAAATTGGTGCTGATGTAATGACTGGACCATTATCTGCTATTTACGGTTTGTTGAAACACCCATTGACTGATATTGGATTGGCACAGTTTGTTGCTGATTTCGAGAAAGGAAATAAATAGATTAAAGATTAACGATTTCTGATTTGAGATTTCGGTATAAATTAAAACTCCCATTATGCTTAGCAAAATGGGAGTTTTTTTATTGGTTTGGTTTTGGTTAGTTTGTTTTGAAATTAGTGTCCTCCACCAACTTCTATTTCTTTTCCGATTCCTTGTTTTTCTAAAATTCCAATTACTTTCCATCCGTAGAACGCAATGAAAGCGAAACATAAAACAGGAATGAAGTAAGACGTATGAATTCCGATAATATCCGCTAATTTTCCTTGTAATGGCGGGATAATTCCACCACCAAGAATCATCATTACCAAGAAGGCTGAACCTTGAGACGTGTATTTTCCTAAACCTGCAATTGCTAATGAGAAAATTGAAGGCCACATAATACTTAAGAATAATCCACCGCTCATAAAAGCAAAAATAGCGATCGTTCCAGTAGTGAATAAACCAATAAGCATAGCTGTCATTCCCATTATACCAAAAATCATTAATGTTCTTGATGGTTGGTCTTTTCCTAAAAAGAAACCAGCGATTTGGAACAAAATTACAAATGCGTACGCATATAAAGGCGTTACATCTTGTCCGGAAATGGCGTTAGCAGCTAAAACTACTCCAAATGCGATATAAGGAACAACGATAAGTAAAATTTTCTTTAATTGTGATGATGGGTTGAAAACCGTAATAGCTCCTGCCCAACGTCCAATCATCAAACTTCCCCAATACATAGACATGTATGGCGCCAAAGCTGGACCTGAAATAGAACCAAAATCAGCCGTTACCAATAATTCACCTAAGTTACTTCCAATAGTTACCTCGACACCTACGTAAGCGAAAAGGGCTAACATTCCCAAAACTAATTGTGGGTATTTCATTGCTCCCCATCCTTCAGGATTTTTTTGAGCAGTTGTATTTGCAAAGAATAATCCGATAACGACCACTAAAAGGGTAGAAGCCGTTAAGGCTAACCCTAAGTAATCTTTTTCCTTGTTCTCTATAAAACGAGTGATAAATTCAGCATCTTCATAACGAGAAAATATATAAGCAAAAATGGCAACCAAAATTACAGTTATGGCAATTAAGGTTTTCATAGCTTTGTTAGCTGTTTCAAAAGTAGAATCACTTTTTCCAGACGGTAACTTTTTAGAAAAATGGAATAAGGCTGCAGCCAATAAAAATAGTCCACCTACAAATACATATAAAATTCTCATTGAATCTAATGAATCTGGTTTTTGAGCAAATTCTTCAATATTTACACCTGCAATAACTCCAAATAAGGCTATAGATACTACTATTGGTCCTATAGTGGTTCCCAATGAATTGATTCCTCCTGCAAGATTCAATCTGCTGGAAGCGGAATGTGGTTCACCAAGAGAGGCTGCAAAAGGCTGAGCCGATGTTTGTTGTAGTGAAAAACCAAGAGCAACAATGAATAATGCGCCTAGAATAAACAAATAACTTCCTTGTGTTACTGCAATTATCATAAGTACAGCTCCAAATGTACTGACCAATAAGCCGTAAATAATTCCTTTTTTGAATCCCCAACCGTTAAGAATATCTTTTTTTGCAATACTACTAAAAATGAAAAGTAATAACGCTCCGATATAGTAAGCACCATAAAAAGCAAAATCGATTAGTTGACTTTGAAATTGGTCTAAGCCAAATTTAGCTTTGCAAAATGGAATAAAAATTCCGTTTGAAGCTCCAATAAAACCCCAAAAGAAAAATACGGTTATGAGCGTATAGAGCGCGGAATTATTAGACTTTGTTTGTTCTGAATTCATAGGTATAAATGGGTTAATGATTAGTGTTAAATACTTTTTATTGCTGTAAGACCGTAAATATATTTGTTAAGTAAATTAAAAAAAAATAATTTAGACTAAATATTGTTAGAATTATTGAATAACCAATTATTGTTGAAAATACCTGCTTTTTTTTCAAACTTTTTTGAATTTAAATTTTTTTAATTTGATTATTAAGAAATATGGATTTTGGTATTTCAATCTAAGACGTATCAATATTGTTTGATTCAGTAATTGAATAGTAATTTACACGAAAACAAGATTAATATTAGGATTCGATAAATAGGGAAGTCCGTTTTTTGTAGTTGCAGGAGTTAATTAAAATTTGAAAAACATATTTGAAAATTATTTTTTTATTTGGTTAAGGAGAAAGACGGTTTATTTTCCAAGAATAATCCTCTTGACCTGTATACCGAATTCTGTCGTGTAATCGATTTGGCCTTCCTTGCCAAAACTCTACCTCTAAAGGAGTTACTAAAAATCCGCCCCAATGTTTCGGTCTTGGAATTACCATACTCTCAAAATCTTTTTCTAACTGTTTTAGATTTTCTTCTAAATATTCTCTCGAAGGCACCACTTCACTTTGGTTGGACACAATTGCTCCCAGTTTACTTCCATCGGGTCTGGATTCGAAATAACTGTCAGAGGTTATTTCCGAAGTTCTTTTTGCAATTCCTTTGATGATTACCTGACGCTCCATCGTATGCCAAAAAAAAGACAGGCAAACATTCGGATTTGCTGTGATAGCTTTACCTTTTTCTGAATTGTAGTTGGTGTAAAAAATAAAACCTTCCTCAGTAAACTTTTTTAACAATACAACTCGAGATTTTGGAAAACCATCTAAGCCTATTGTAGCTACTGTCATCGCATTAACTTCACTGTCACCTCCAAAGTCTTCTACTTCATGAAACCATCGGTTAAACAAGTTTATTGGGTCTTCTGGGATAGTAGATTCCAATAATTCACTCTTCTCGTATGATTTTCTGTAATTACTTAAGTCATTCATAATTTTTATTTTAAAAATGTTGATTGCTGAACCATTCGATTTAAAATCATCGAAAAATTCAGCTGTTATTTGATGCTTAAAATTGTTTTCTTTTAATTAAAACTCAAAGCTTTTTCCGTCATCAGCCAAGAGTATTTCGGGAAAAATAGTTTCGGCTTCTTCCTTAAACAATTCGATACTTTCATATCGAGTCGAATAATGACCTAAAATTAATTGTTTAGCATTGGCTTTCAAAGCAATAGTTGCCGCTTCTTTAGCAGTAGAATGTAATGTTTTTTTGGCCAGATTTTCCTCAGATTGCAGGAAAGTAGATTCATGGTATAAAATATCTACATTTTCTATAATTGGAAGCATGGCTTCATTATAAACTGTATCAGAGCAAAAAGCATAATTCTTTGCCGGAATAGGATCAAATGTCAACTTTTCGTTTTCTATTACTCTTCCGTCTTCCAATGTAATGTCTTTTCCGTTTTTTATTTTTTGGTAATAACAACTCTCTATTTCATAATTTTGGACGGCATCCAAATTCAGTTTTCGGTCTCCAATTTTTTCTTGGAACAAAAAACCGTTTGTATAGACACGATGTTTTAAAGGAATGGTTTTGACCAAAACTTTTTCATCTTCAAAAATAATTTCGCTTTCCAGAGATTCCAATTCATGGAAAAATAAACCGTAATTCGTCCAGGAATTAGACAAACGCAGTTGCAACTTGATAATTTCTTTGATGCCCTTTGGACCATAAATATGTAAATCCGTCGTTCTATTCAGTAAAGTAAATGTGGATACTAAACCTACTAATCCAAAAAAGTGGTCTCCGTGTAAATGGGAAATGAAAATATGGTTTATTTTAGAAAATCGGATTTTATTCTTGCGCAATTGCACTTGTGTTCCTTCCCCGCAATCAATCAGAAAAAGTCTGTTTTTTATGTCTAAAATCTGGGAAGTTGGATTGGTAAATGTTCGGGGTGTTGCGGCATAGCAACCAAGGATTGTTAGTTTCAATTTTAATTTATTCGGTTATTTGTTTAATCGGTTATGCATATTTGGTTAAATAAATTAGGCGGCTAAACAAGTAACCGAATCAACTAATTTAAAAGCCTAAATCTCTTTCAATCTCTTCCATTTCTATAATATCATGCGCTTCTAATAACGAAGGCACCACTGTTAATTTAGCAGGAACAGCATTATAATCAAAATCAGAAGTAACGATTACAAATGACTTTTTAGATTTTTTATGTTGTTTTGATAACGGCATAAATAATTTAATATCATTTGTTGACAAATCATTATGCATCAAAAGATCAATTATGATATTGTGTTTTTCGAAAGTTTTGTATTGATGAGTAACCTTCATTAAAAAAGAAGTAAAATCACCCTGAGTATCCCTAATTATTACCGTATGTCCTTTTTGATCTACTTTCATTGTATTAAATTTCAAAGACTGCTTTATGGCAGTGTGGTTTATAAGTAGCTAATTTACAAAGTTTTAAATTAGTTTATTGAATTTTTGAAGCCAAAAGATAAATAACTGCCATTCTGATTGCTACACCATTTTCTACTTGGTGTAAAATCACGGATTGATTGGAATCAGCTACTTCACTTGTAATTTCGACACCGCGATTAATAGGTCCGGGATGCATGATTATAATTTCTTTGCTAAGAGAATCCAAAAGCGGTTTGTCAACTCCATATTGCTGCGCATATTCCCTTGTGGACGGGAAATAATTGACATCCATACGTTCATTTTGCACACGCAACATATTCGCAACATCACACCATTCTAATGCTTTTCGTAAATCAGGTTCTACGGTAACACCCAATGATTCAATATATCTTGGAATAAGCGTTTTAGGTCCGCAAACTTTCACCTCAGCGCCTTGCATTTGCAATGCATAAATATTGGACAAAGCGACTCTGGAATGTAAAACATCGCCTACTATGACTACTTTCTTTCCGGCTACTTCACCTAGTTTTTCCCGAATGGAATAACTGTCTAACAACGCTTGTGTAGGATGTTCATGTGCGCCATCTCCTGCGTTTACGATACTGGCTTTTACGTTTTTGGATAAAAAATAAGCAGCACCGGGATTGGAATGTCGCATCACTACCATATCTACTTTCATCGAAAGAATATTATTTACGGTATCTATCAATGTTTCTCCTTTTTTGACAGAAGATTGCGCGGCCGAAAAACTAATGACATCCGCAGACAACCGTTTTTGTGCTAATTCAAAAGAGAGTTTTGTTCTGGTACTGTTTTCGAAGAAAATATTAGCAATGGTAATATCTCGTAACGAAGGCACTTTCTTAATTGGTCGATTGATGACTTCTTTAAAATGATCGGCAGTTTCAAAAATCAGGTCAATATCATTCTTGTTGATGTATTTTATTCCTAACAAATGATTTACGCTTAATTCTTTCATTTTTATTTACGATTATATTTTTTAATAGTCAGCGTTTGAATGCAATCTAACTTGTAATTAAATACACGCCATCTTCGCCCTCATTTTCTTTCCAACTCACTTTTACTTTTTCATTATTGATTGCGTCTACTTGCCTTCCTCTATAATCCGGTTGAATGGGTAAGTTGCGACTAAAACGTCGGTCTATCAATACTAGAAGTTCAATTTCCGAAGGTCGTCCAAAAGATTGAATAGCAGTCAATGCAGATCGAATGCTTCGTCCAGTGAACAAAACATCATCTATGAAAATGACTTTTTTATTTTCGACGATAAAATTAATCTTGGTTTTATTGGCTTCTAATGGCTTATCAGTTCTTCTAAAATCATCTCTAAAAAAAGTGATGTCCAAATAACCAAGCTGAATTTCAGGAGTTTGATATTCTTTTTCTAAAATTTCTTTTAAACGCTCCGCCAAAAAAACACCTCTTGGTTGAATTCCAACTAATATTGTATCTGAAAAATCTAAGTGTTTTTCGATTAATTGACAGGCCAAACGATGTAATATGATAGTAACTTCTTTTGCAGTAAGTAATACTTTTTGACTCATAATAATTGTGTGGTTTGGTTTGGCAAATATACAAATTCCAATTTATGATTTTATAATTAAAAAGGGAGAAAATAGAGTCATTTATTATTTACCCCATGAAATCCATGTAGCTTTATGCCAAATCGTTTCTAAAGGTCCTTGTTTATGGGTTTTAAGCCACCAGGTACAAAATAACAATTGGATAATAAATAATACAATACCTATCAATAAACAATACGTTGCACCTGTATATTCAAAAAGCCCTAATCCGTATCGGTAATAAATAAAGGAACCAATCATGGATTGCATGATATAATTAGTCAAACTCATTTTTCCAAAAGGAATCAACTTAGATAATACTTTATTAACAGATTCCTTTTGATACAATAAAATAAATCCTGAAACGAGAACTAACATAAATGCTACGTTTGACCAAGAAGCAAATATAATGGTGAGTTTATTAGATAATGTTACTCTTCCTATAACATCTACCGTATGAGTTTTTAAAACAAATAATGGTATAAATAAAATACTTGAATACAGTAATACTTTTTTCCAAAACTGTTGGTTTGCATCGGTTGTGTCAAAAAGCTGTTTTCGACCCAGCAACATTCCAAATAAAAATAATGCCGGAGCCTGAAAAAATCTTCCATTTTCCCATGACCATAACAGGGAAGCAATTTTTCCTAACGTCAAGTTTCCTACTACATAATCTAGAAAAGAACCATTTTTCATATAAAGAGCAATACCTTCATAATACCCAGTTGATACGTTAGGTGGTGCTACATAATCTGGATTCAGCATATAATAAATACATCTTGCCCATTCTAAAGGTTGCAGCATCAATATAACAGCCGTAATAAAAACGGCTTTGTTACTCCAGCTTACAACTGGTATTAATAAAAGGCCAAGAAAAGCATATAAGGTCAGAATATCTCCTTGATAAAATGCAGTATTTATAAGTCCGAAAATTAATAATAGCATCATACGCCAAAAAAATCGCCCCCGGAAATCATTTCCTTTTTTAGCTTGATTATCATTTTGAATGTAAAAACTAAACCCAAAAAGAAGCGCAAAAATGGCATATGATTTTCCTCCAAAAATGAAAAACATAGAGTCCCAAACTATTTTATCCATAGCGACAAGCCAAGCAGGAAAATTTTCAGGCAAATGATAATATTCAAAATGTTCTACATTATGAAGTAACATAATAGACATAATGGCAAAACCACGTAAGGCATCTACCACTTCTATTCTTGGAGATTTTAAATTTAAAGTAATGTTAGTCATATTGATAGCTTGGTTTGCATAGAAATAATAAAATTCAAAAATATATTTTTTTACATAAATAGTCGTTTAAAAAATAGTTGTAAAGGTGTATTTTGTGATTTTTTTTTAAACTATTGAGAAATTTTATAATAAACTGTAGAAATTATATAACAAATTCGTTTCATGATTTAGTAATTTTATATTTCAATTTAAAGATAAAAATCATGCAAAACAAACTAACCCGATTATTGATGCTTTTTATAGTATTAATATCTTTTTCAAGCTGTTCAATAATAGAAGGAATATTTAAAGCCGGCGTAGGAGTTGGTATTTTTATAGTTATTGCAGTGATAGCCATAATAATATTTATCATCAGCAAAATTTTTGGTAGAAAGTAAACAACATTACTTTCAAACCAATATTTGAAACCTCTTCAAAAAAAATCTCCCGTTATTGCGGGAGATTTTCTATTTAATATATATCACTTTTTATACGGTGTACATTTTAGCTCTTAATTCCTGAACACCTTCGTTATCTAAGTATTCATCGAAAGTCATATATCTATCAATAGCACCATTTGGTGTCAATTCGACAACTCTATTTCCAACGGTTTGAGCAAATTCATGATCGTGTGTAGTGAAGATTACGGAACCTTTATAGTTTTTTAATGAGTTATTAAAAGCCGTAATCGATTCTAAATCCAAGTGATTCGTAGGTTCGTCAAGCATTAAAACATTGGCTCTTTCCATCATCATTCGAGATAACATGCAACGCACTTTTTCTCCTCCGGATAATACTCTACAGGTTTTTAACGCTTCCTCACCAGAGAAAATCATTTTCCCAAGGAAACTACGAATATTTACCTCATCTCGTTCTTCTTCGGTTTTTACCCATTGACGCAACCAATCTACAAGAGAATAATCACTTTCAAAAAATGAATGATTATCACCCGGCAAATAGGCTTGGTTAGTGGTAACTCCCCAATCAAAAGTTCCTGAATCTGCGGTTTGATTTGCGTTTAATATTTCATAAAATGCAGTTGTTGCGCGCGAATCTTTCGAGAAAAGAACGATTTTATCGCCTTTGGCCATATTCAAATCTACTCCTTTAAACAAAATTTCTCCATCTATGGAAGCGCTTAAATTTTGAACATTCAAAATTTGATCTCCTGCTTCACGCTCTTGGTCAAAAATAATTGCCGGGTAACGACGACTTGATGGTTTTATCTCAGAAATATTCAACTTGCTAATCATTTTTTTACGCGAAGTAGCTTGTTTTGATTTGGCTACATTCGCACTAAAACGACGAATAAACTCTTCTAATTCCTGTTTCTTTTCTTCTGCTTTTTTGTTTTGTTGTGCGCGTTGTTTTGCTGCTAATTGGCTGGATTCATACCAGAAAGTGTAATTTCCTGAATAATGATTTATTTTACTGAAATCAATATCCGAAATATGCGTACAAACAGAATCCAAAAAGTGTCTGTCGTGAGAAACTACGATTACGGTGTTTTCATAGTTGGCCAAGAAATTTTCTAACCAAGCAATAGTTTCAAAATCCAGATCATTGGTAGGCTCATCCATAATAAGTAAATCCGGATTTCCAAAAAGCGCCTGTGCCAAAAGAACACGAACTTTTATTTTTCCTTCCAAATCTCCCATTAAAGTATAATGATGTTCCTCTGTAATTCCAAGATTTGACAACATTGATGCTGCATCAGAATCTGCATTCCACCCATTCATTTCTTCAAATTGCACTTGCAATTCGCCTATTCTGTCTGCATTTGAATCATTGTAATCTAAGTACAAAGCATCCATTTCTTTTTTGATCGCATAAAGGGTTTTATTTCCCATCATAACGGTCTCCAGTACGGTGCTTTCGTCAAACATATTGTGGTTTTGGTTTAAAACCGACATACGTTTTCCTGGTTCCAAATGAATATTTCCCGAAGTTGGGTCCATTTCACCTGCAATTATTTTAAGAAAAGTAGATTTTCCAGCGCCATTGGCTCCGATAACGCCATAGATATTACCATGTGTGAAGGTAGTATTTACTTCGTCAAACAAAATTCGTTTGCCAAACTGAACTGATAAATTATTTACTGTTAACATGAATGTTTATTTTATAAAATTTTTGCAAAAATACGAAAAAAATACACAGATATGAACTAAATAACAATGTAGTTAGCAATAGCTATTTTTGATATCAAACTAAAATTTTAAAAAGTTGATTTCGGTTTTTTAGTTTGAGAATAGTTACCTCAATTTTAATACCTTTAAATAAAATTATATCTTACATAAAATTATTTTTTAGCGCTAACAAATAGAAAAACATCAACAGATTGAACCCAATACCTCAATTGATTTATTATGAAAAAAATTTGTATTTTATTATTGCTTTTAATTTCTCATCTGACCTTTTCACAAACTGAAAAATTATTTTTTTTTGTGGAAAAGGATAGTTTAATAGGAGTTAGAAATCAAAATGGTGAAATAATTATAAACCCAAAACCAACATGGAATTCACCTTCCTATTACTATAATCGTGAAATAAGATCAGCAATCTTTAACTTAGATTTTAATGACAAACCTTTTTGTTATTATGACAGAAATGGTAAATTTATATTTAAAACTTTTATAACTTCTGAAGGACCTGATGGTTTTCAGGAGGGTTTTATACGTTACAGTGAAAATAATAAAAGTGGATTAATCAGCAGTAATGGACAAAAAATAACTTCCGCTAAATACGATTGGATATCTCCTATAAATTTTGGTTTTGCGTCATTTTGCAATGGCTGTTATTTTGATACTACCCAAGACGAAGAGCATGCACCATTGATAGGAGGTGTTTGGGGTTTTGTTGACAGGAATGGAAAAGAAATTAAAACAACTACAAAACGAAATCATCCGAAAGATATAGAAACAAAAGAGCATCAATTCATTCCCTATCAATTCAAATACAATAAAAAAGAACAAGAAATTTTAGCTTTTTTTGAAAAAAGAAAAAATCAAATCATCAAGATTAATGGCTTTAATTGTTCTGATAAAAAGTTGTTTTTTGAAATTGTCGAAAAACCATCGGAATTTGATTCTTTTTATAAAATAAAAACTTTTGAATTATGTAATAAATATCCAAATGGAGCTGACGAAAATTATGATGGTTTCAAAAACTTTAAAGTTTCTGCAGATGGAAATTTTTTTTATGTTGTATACATTGACTTAGTTAATTACAAAGAGTATTCAGAATATATTGAAAGAAAAATTCCAGTAGATAAATGGATTAAAGAAAACCTTAATAAATAGTACTACCTGCAACCTCCATATCATTGACTTAAATTTTTCAAACTCCCATAAACTGCTAATTCTACATCAGCAGGACTTCTGGTATTGCATTTCTCCAATAAATCCTCTAATAACACTTGATTAACTTTTTGTTTTTTATCCATTAAAAGGAATAGCTGCTCCGATACATCACTCAAACTTTTAGACAAAGGTAAAAGAGGTTGCACTAATGGAGCATTGGCACTCAAAGCAATCAAATCGGAATTCATGGCAATCCACTTCTTGAAAAAATCGGTTACCAAAACTTTATTCTCCTTGCTTTTATCCGCTAAATACGCATTGACCGCAAGATTAAAATCTAGCGCTTCAGAAGCATCCGAATTACAAGCATCAGCAAATAAGGTTAACGGTGAATGCATTCTGTATTTCTTTCCGCCACCATTGCGTTTATAATTTTTCAGAGGTTCACAAAGGTTCGAAAAATCATTCAAGGCACGCGTATCTTGATTGTTGCTGATGTTTCTCAAAATCACTTCTTTGTTTCTAATGTGTGTAATTCCTAGTTCTTCTAATCGAAAAGAGATTGTTTTCAACCTTTTGCGTAAGCTGTTCATATCATTCACTTCCGCATTTGACCATAATCTCTCGGCTATTGCAGCAGTTCGTGGCCAAATCCTGGAATCTATATTTAATGGTGTTACGAGCTCACTCCACATCGCAGCTTCTCCTCCTAAAACTCTTGCTTTTTCTTCAGGACTAAGAATAATCTTTTTAGGTAAGGGATCATTCAAATAATGACTTTCTAAACCCAGCATCAAATCAATATAATACCCATTGGACAAAACAGTATTGTAACCGCTTTTTGCAGCTTTGATCAATGCTCCACCAGCTTCTTGCCCTTCGTTCGTTCCTCTCCAAGCATGAATTATGGCATCTTTTGACATGTTTTCAGTCATTATTTCTTCCCAACCCATCAATTTTTTGTTGTGTTTTTTCAGCATTGGAATCAACTTCATATTAAAGTAAGTCTGCAAATCATGGTTGTTAGCCAGATTATTATCCTTCTTAAATTGCTGAATTTCAGGATTTGCATTCCATTCTTTACCATTGTTTTCATCACCACCAATATGAAAATAACCCCCCGGAAATAATGGACACACTTCATCAAAAATTGAGCTTAATATTTCATAGGTTTTTGGATTTGTAGGATCTAGAGTCGCATTAAAAATTCCTGAATTTCTTTGCACTTCATACGTAATTTTCCCTTCGCCTACTTTACTTCCTATTTCCGGATAAGCAGTCAGCAATGCCGAAGCATGTCCCGGAACATCTATTTCAGGTACTACCAGAATCCCTCTTTCATCGGCATACTTTACAATATTTTTGATTTCATCCTGAGTATAAAAATATCCATCTGAGGATAATTCTGTTAATTTTGGATGATTTTTCAATTGAATTCTCCAACCTTGATCATCGGCTAAATGCCAATGGAAAACATTCATTTTCATTGAAGCCATAGCGTCGAGATTTCTTTTGATAACATCAACCGGTTGGAAATGTCGGGCGGCATCAATCATCAAACCTCTCCAAGTAAAACGTGGCGAATCCGAAATTTCAACAACTGGAAAGTAAAACGATGTATTATTGTTTTGTAGCAATTGTAATAAAGTCTCTAAACCATGCAACGCTCCTAAATCATTAGGGGCATTAATGCTTATTTTATTCGAGGTAATTATAAGTTGGTAACTTTCGTCCTCATTAATTTCTATTTTTCCATTGCGAACACAATTAATTTGTAATTCGGCTTCCGGACTTTCGTTGACTTTCGTCAAAAAACTTTGTTCGAGAAACAATCCTGTTCTGCCGTCCAATCGTCGTACAAAGTTGGTTGCGCCTAGAAAAACTCTAGGATTAGGATTCCCCGTAATATTCACTTTAAAATTTTTGCTTAAAGCAAAAGTGCCTTTAGACAACTTTATATTTTGTGGCCAAGGCATCAAGTTTAATTGCTCGGTGGTTATTTGAGCATTCGAAACAAAACTTCCAAACAATAGCATTAGGATATATTTCATACTTTATATTTTTATTATTGTCCTGCAGTAAACAATTACTTTTATAAAAAAGCTTTTCTATAATTTGTGGAAACAAATATAAAGTACGCATATAAATAGTAATTTTGCAAGGTAAATATTGAATTATGCTATTTCTAATTTTGAGTATTATATGCAGTGTAACTGTTGGAGTGTTGTTTAAAATTGCACGCAGTTATAATGTAAGTCAGGTTCAAATTGTTGGTTGGAATTATGTTTTTGCTCTTATTTTTTGTTATTTGTCATTCAGCCCAGATCTTAGCAAGGTAAGGACTTTGGCACCTTGGGGTATTTATGTTCCTATTGGTATTTTATTGCCTGCAATTTTTCTTTTTTTGGCAGCCTCCATAAAACAGGTAGGTATTGTAAAAACAGATGCAGCTCAAAGGCTTTCGTTGTTTATTCCCATTTTGGCTGCATGGCTGATCTTTAAAGAAGACTTTAATATCCTAAAAATCATAGCGCTTTTGGTTGGATTTCCGGCGCTATTGCTTATTCTTACTAAACCCTCTCAAAACACAGAAAATAAATGGATTTATCCTGCAGTAGTTTTGCTGGGCTTTGGAATTATAGACATTCTTTTTAAACAAATCGCTCTATATTCAAGTCTGCCTTATACCACTTCGTTGTTTGTAGTTTTTGGAATTGCGCTACTCATTATGATAGGAGCAGTAGTGTATGATGTCATAGTTTCTAAAAAGCCGATGCACTTTAAAAATATTATTTTTGGAGGTTTGGTAGGTATTTTCAACTTTGGAAATATTCTTTTTTATCTAAAAGCTCATAAAGCTTTCGCTGAAAATCCTTCAACAGTTTTTGCAGGGATGAATATGGGTGTGATTGTCATAGGAAGCCTTGTAGGCATTTTTGTTTTTAAAGAAAAACTAACAAAAATGAATTATGCTGGCCTTTTTCTAGCGTTGATAGCCATTGTTTTGATCGTAATGTCGCAGATCATTTAAAGGGAATTAAGCCATTTGGATTGAAAAATTTTCAACTAATAAAAAATCCTTGCACAAGTTCCAGTTTTGGATTGCTGTTGAATATAAAGGTATCAGTTGTAAAAAAATGTTCTTGAGCAGAATAAAACTTTCGTAGAACAATAGTATTGTCCAAAAAATGATTGTTTATTGTTATAAATAAGCGGTTCGCTTTTTCAAGATTTTCTGTAGTAAGTCTTCGGATAATAGATATATGGGAATCACTGCGTTTTTCATTTAATTAATTTACCATAAACTGGGACGATATAGTTTCCATTTAAAAAGGAAATTGGATCAATTTGGCTTTGTAATACAACTCCGCTAAGCGGTGTTTCGAGTAATAGTTGCGCTGCTTGTACCAATGGTGCTGCGGTAGTTGTTTGGATTGCCCTCAATTGATGTTTTCCCACTTTTTGAGGAAGTATACATTTTGCAATCTCACGTCTGCGCAAAATACCTGCTGCATCTTTGCCTTCTACAGCTGCATATAAAATAATTTTGTCGTCTTCAATGTGAGGGATAATGGCTTCCATTTTTTCTTGTAAGCCTTTAATTGTGTCAGTTGTGTGTTCTAAATTAGCAATCTGCTCTTGTATCCAAGCATAATGTCCAGGATGACGTAAGGTTTTGTAGTCAAGGGAGCGAACCTTTCCTAATAATGCGTCAGGCAAATCTGCTGCACCGCCTGAAGTAAGATCCTCTTCATAAGCAATGCCATCGATAATAATAGTAGTTCTTTCTGAGAGTGATGGTAGGCTAGTTTTTTTGAAATTCCTTAATACTATAGTTTCTTTCAAATATTCTGTAGCTACACCCACAGGACTCCACGTAAAACCATAATAATGCGGAGCAACTGCATGATTGGTCAACGCTCCAACTTTGAATTCCAGCTTGTCTACTTTATCAACTTCAAAGTCCTTACAAAACTGTTGGAAAAGTCCATTAGCTAGCAAATCGATATATCCCGGCGCTAAACCCGTTTGAAGTATGAACCCTGTTTCTGCGTCTTTTGCCAGTGCTATTATTTCTTCAGTCTCTGCAACATATTCCGTTAGGTTTGCATAATGGAGATTGTAATCTTTTGCAAATTTTGCTATTCTGGGTGCTTGGCCGCCCGGTAAACAGTCCAGAATAATATCTCCTTGACGCAAGATTGTTTTCATTTCATCTGTTATGCCATTTTCAGCAAGATGAAAATCTTGAATAAATCCTGATTTCGTAGTTCCTTCTTGAATCCAAAGGGCTACTTGTTTGGCTTTAGAAAGGGTTCTGTCACCAATGAAAAGAGTAGGAGGAACTTCGCTCCATTCCATCAATAATAAACCAACAGCTTCTGCAATACCGCCGGCTCCTGCTATAACAATAGTGTGATGCTTTTTCATATCTTAAAGATACCATTTTTTATTGGATAAGCATTTGAGAAGTGTACTAATTTGATTGTCATTAAATGTAGGTTCTCTGTCAAGGATAGAAACGGAAAGCCTGCAAAGGAAGAAGTCCTTTTATAAAATAAACCCTAAAACAGCGACTACAAGAAGCTCGTTTTAGGGTTTGTTTTATGGACTGATTCCTGCGGACTTGCAGTGAAGAGCCAGCCCGGACAGTATAATTGGAATGTAATAAAGAATTAAGATAAAACTCTTTAATTTATTACAATCGGTTACAAATAATGAATTAAAAAAATATGGAGTATAATTTTGATTATTATCAAAAAGAGTACCATTAGACTCTAAATATCTACTATTCAGCGGCGCACTCAACAGTTGTAAACTTAAATTTTATTTTGTCAAAGTCTATAGGTGAGCTTTTATCAAAATAGGTTGCTCCCATAGTATTTAACATTTTTCCATTGCCTAAAATAAGTTGCTCGCCTCGCTTCAAAAATGCCATCGGGTTTTTAAATGTTATTTTTTTATTATCGTCCTGAATAAAGGTATAGCTAGCAAATAATGTGTCTCCACTGAATTCACCTGCAATTTTCCCAATCTTTTTTGGCGTATTAAAAAATTTCATCACCATCTCGCCAGTTATTTTTCCGTCTTGCAAAGTGTTCATTTTCAAATCTATTGTATCTTTTTCGTACATCGCTTGATAGCATTGGACACTTACAGGTTTTTCAACTGGGATTTTTTTAGAATTAACGACTTTTTCGTTTTCATTTTTTTTACAACTTTGGAATCCTATACTAGCAAACACTAAACAAAAAAGAAGATGAGTTTTCATAAGACTAATTTTTTAGTTATTAATTATTGCTAATTTAGTCAAAATAATGCTTTTATAGATGAAATAGTATAAAATATTGACTATCGCTAGCTTGATTTTTTGTTTGTCGATTTGCTATTTTTTACCCGTAATGGTAGTTTAAATGTTTTTTCTTCTAAAATTTAACCAACCCAAAAAGAGTAATATAAAATTGAATACTACTAAGGGAAGAAAAGTTTTCTTCAAGTTAATTTTTGATTTGTCAGTAAAAGTTTCGACTTTGAAGTTGTCCCATTTTTGTTTATTTACTGCTTCATCGTCAAATATTTTAGGATAAAAATGCAAGCGTAATTTCTCGTGAAATTGTTTGGTTTCTTTTAAAAACAAAAGCTGATTTCCTAAATTGGCTCTAGCGATTTCGTTGAGTTGCATTTGTGCATGCAACGTTGGTATGAATTGCGTAATTTGTTGACTAGATTGATTGCGTTGCTCTAATTTTGACTCTAGATCACGGGATTCTTTTGCCGATTCATCATCGCCCATTTGTTGCATCGCATAATACCAAAGCCAGCTGAATTCTTTGTCAGGTAAAAGATAATTTTTGAACTGAGGATAATGCGTATAAAACTTATCTAAAGTTTCTTGTTTATCCATATCCCATTTTTCATGATAAGCATTACGTTGTTTTACAGTGAGTTCTAACGCTTCTGGAATAGGATATTTGTTTACAATGTACGTATTAATTAAAGCGGGTAAAATGATAATTAAAAATAACCACGTTGTCAATAAAATAACCGCATTGAAATTTGAATTCATTTGTAAGGAAACCAGAAAAAAGCATATAGCGAACCAGAAAAGTAGGTACAGAACACTAATTCCATAAAATGTCAGAAATGAAATATTTAAGGGAATATTCAGTAAAAAAGCGGCAATTGCAAGTACAATTGTTAGTAATAGAGTCAAACTTAAAATTCGGATGTAGAATAATTTCAGAATGTATAAAAAAGTATTTTGACTCTGAGTGACAACAATTTTCCAAGTACCGCTTTCTTTTTCTTCCGAAATTAGATTGTATGAAAAAGCAATTATCAACAATGGAAACAGGTAGATGAGAACAAAACTAAAATCGATGTTTCCGAGCAAAAGGTTGTTCGGATTATTGAGTTCGGCATCGTATTTTTGCCCTTCTAAACCACGAATAGTGACAGTTTGTATCGAAGGATTTACATCCCGTTGTCCAATAGCCAAACTGTTAACGGGGAAACTTTTATTGACAAGCGAAAATTTTAAATAATACAACAGAAGCCCCAAATCATCTTGATGAAAGTTGACATTTTTTGCAATGTGTTCTTTTTGATAGAGTATAGCCTCCTGTACGTTTTTTGCTTGTTTTTCCTGAAATTGTTTTCCAATCAACAGACTAATAAAACAAATAAGGAATAGAAATAATAATCCGATTTTGGTTCCCCTTGAGCGAATGAAATTTTTGAAGAGTAATACTAACATATTAAATAGCTTTAAGGTTTTTGTAGGCGATTTTAATCAAGAATAAAAGAATGCCAATCCATAACGCAATGGAGATGATAGAAAGTAATTCGTTTTTTAAAATTGTAAAAACATCTTTCGGTTCATACTGAAACTCTTGTACATCTGCCCAATAATTTTTATTGATGGTCTGAGGAGTATCAGTAGGATTTTGCTTTTTATTGCTGATGTATTTTATCTGCAAAGCATTCATTTTTTGAGCCATATCGTAACGATAAGTCTCCGCCTGTTTTTGAAAATTGATATACGAATCATAATCGGTGTTCGATAATCCCATCGAAATATTTTTAATGGCGATATACGGATTGATAAAAGAAACCGCTTTTGAAAAACTATTTTGTTTGGCATATACTTGCAACAAAGTATCTAGATGTTTATTGTAAATAGTACTACTGATTTTCTCGCCTTCGGTCATGATAAAACCGGAATAATTGAAAGGAAGTTTTTGTACCGAATCGACTTTGTAAACGCTGAGCAGCGAATCTTTTATAGCTTTATAATGCAAGTCATTTGGATTATGGCTGTCTCCTTGTTTTAAAATGTCTTTTTCGATAGCGCTATTAAATTCAATTTTCGACGGTGCTTGATACACGTAGGCTCCAATGGACTGAGTAGTTCGAGGCAAAATAATCGTAAAGAGCAGCCATATTCCAATTAAGGATACCAATGCGTTTTTAGAAGTTTTGCTAGCAGCAGAAATTAAAACTGCTATCACACAAAAAAACAGTAGATAAATAAAATGGAAAAGAATAAATAGCATCATTTTAAGAATTTCATCTGCTGAAACAGTAAAGTTTTGGAGCAACATCCAAACCAAAAGCAGGACTAAAATTATTGGAATAAAAAGAATCATAATAACACTGGCAATTCCTAAAGTTTTGCCTAATAGTATTTGTTTCCAGCTGACGCCTTGACTTAAAAGGAGTTTTAAAGTTCCGTTTTCTCTTTCGGTTGCTATAGCATTAAAACCAATAAAGAAAATCAGCAGCGGAAATAGAATTTGTAATACCATGGCAATACTGATTTCACCAAAACGCATCATACTGCTTGAAAATCCTGCTTCCGAAAAGTTAGCCGAATTTTGTTTGTGGGCTTCCAGAAAAATAGCATTTCCAAAAAAAGGTTCCATCCCATATTCGAACATGCTCAAAGAAGTACTTTTGCGGAAAGCGAAATTACCATAATGTGCCATTCGATGGGGATTTTTATCAGGATTATTCAACCAGTCTTCCCTAGATTCATGTTGGTACTTTTCGCTGGTCTCCTTTTGATTGGTGTAATTTTTCCAACCCGAAAATGTCGCGTAAAGTAATAATATGCCAATAAAAATTATGATGATAGGCACAGCCCTGTTCTTAAAAATAGCTTTGTTAAGATGTTTGGCTATTAAAATTTCGTTGTGTAATGACATGTGTAATGATTAAAATTTATAAGTTACCGTAAGGTTTACATTTCTGGGGGCTCCAGGAAATAATCGAAGGAAGTTTTGAGCTCCTAACCAATAAGTTTTATTCAATAAATTACCGGCATTTATAGCAATTTGCATGTTGCTTTTGTTGGGTTTGTAGTAAAGGGCGGCATCAAAAATAGTGAAATCAGGAATGATGAAAGATCTGGTAAACCATGGCACTTTACTGCTTTGATATTGTACTCCAAAACCAACTCCGAAATCACCTAAAGCTGAAGTCGGATCAAAATTATATCGAGTCCAGAAATTGGCACTGTTCTTTGGTGTATTTTGCTTTCGTGCTCCAATCAAAGAAACATCTCTATCATTAGTAATTTTTGCATCAATATAACTATACGAAGCGTTAATTTGCCAGTTCGATGTGATATATCCTGCAATGTCCCACTCAAATCCGCGACTGCGTTCAGCACCTCTAGTAACCAATAAATCTGGGTTGTTTGGGTCATTTGCATTCATCAAAATATTTTTTTGATTGATTTCGTAAATTGCCATATTTACGCTTATTCTATTGTTGAATAAAGTGGCTTTGGCTCCAAATTCTTTCAAATTACTTTCCAAAGGGTCAAACAAACTTCCTCCTGGCAAAGAACCCGTTTGTGGCATCAAAGTAACCGTATTTGATTGTGGTTGATACCCTTCTAGATAAGTCGTATATATATTGAGAGCGTCATTGATTGCATATGTAACTCCAATTCGTGGCAACAAAGCCGTTTTTTTTACTGTCAATTCGTTATTTGTCTCATAATTGGTAATGTCTTCAAACCATTCGTTTCTTAAACCCAATAAAAAAGTGAATTTCTCCCATTGAATCTGGTCCTGAATATAAATGGCATTGGTTGAGGTAAGTGAGGAAGGAAGTGCAGTTCGTACATTTAAGGTATAATCTTCGATATTTCGAATGGTGTATGATGGATTATTTAAGTTGAAATAATTTACATTGGGTTTAGGCAACAGAACTCCGTCTACGGTAATAGTTTGATAATTGGTAGCATTTGCTATGACAAACGAATTAGCAACTGTTCCGTCTTTTAGAAGATAACCTCTGGCTGCATTTTGTCCACCACCTTTGGTTTTGTTCCAGCTGCTTAAATCGTAACCGGTGAGTAGTTTGTGACTGAGTTTTCCTGTTTTAAAATCAAAATTTAAAAAAGCACTCAAATTATCAACATTCCAGTATTGCTGGCGTTGCACAAATTGCATCATTGCCAGACTTGCCACAGCCTGGTTGTTCATATCAACTGCAAAAGCATTAGTGGTTCGGTGTTCCTGAAGATCTTCGGTCCAAGATTGTTTCATGTAGGAGGCATTAAAACTAATTTTAGAAGTAAATTTATGTGCCAGATTCGTCATCAAAATCATTTCTTTCGACTTGAAAAAATCATTTGGAGCGCCTAGATTAAGGCTTATCGGAGTTTTGTTTAGGTTTGTAACACCAGTAACAGCACCGAAAATTGGTTGTCCTCTGTCGAGAATTCCAACCATATTACTCAAAATCATTTCCGTATTTATAGCCGTTTTCTCATTTGGAATATAACTGAAAGAAGGAGCTATTAAAAACGATTTATTGCTAACCAAATCACGGAAGGATTTTGCTTCCTGATACGCTCCGTTCACGCGATATAGTAGCGTTTTGGACTCGTTTAAAGGACCTGTAAAATCTAAAGTTCCCCGAAGGGTACTAAAACTTCCCACGCTCATACTAACTTCTTTTCGATCAACTGCCAATGGTTTTTTGGTAACTAAATTGATACTTCCCCCAGGATCAACGGAAGAGAAAGTAGCACTTGATGGTCCTTTAATTACTTCAACACGTTCAATATTATTGGTCAAAGGTTGCAGAAAATAATACTGACGCGTACGCATTCCGTTTATTATTTGCCCTTCTTCATTTTGGCTGATGCCTCGAATCGAGTATTGATTATAGTAGCTCGACGGAATCACACCGCTGGCCATTTTTACGGCATCGCCGAGGTAAAAAGCATTTTTATCTGCAATCAATTCTTTGGTAATCGTAGAAATAGATTGCGGAATATCTTTGTTAAGTGCTGCAATTTTTGTTGCCGAAAAAGAATAGTCGCTATTGTACTTTTTGGAAGAGCGACCAACTATTTCTACGGTTTGTAATTCAGTTGTATTCGAAATCATTTCGATGTTCATAAATGTAGAACGTGATTTTATTTGAATCGTTTTGTAGCCCGAAGCCTTAATTTCTATTGTTCCTTCTCCTTCCATAACGAAATTTCCGTCTGGAGTAGCTGTTGTTTCTATTTCAGAATTAACTAATTTTATGGTTGCACCAGCGATTGCTTCTTTAGTGTCAATATTTGTGATTTTACCTGAAATTTTCTGGGAGTTAGCAATGTAACTCCCTAAAATAAGGAGTAAAGAGATATATAAATGTTTCATTTTTTTAGGTTGATGGAAATATTCTTATTTCCGTTTAGACAGTTTGGAGGTACAGCTCTTCGAGTTCATTTGCCGATATTTTATCCACTTCGATTATGGTGACAAGATTTCCTTGTTTCATAATTCCGATATGTGTGGCGACTTCCCTTGCTCTAAAAATATCGTGGGTAGCCATTAATATTGCCGTTCCATCAGCTGAGAGTTCTTTCAGGATTTGCGAAAATTCATTAGAAGCTTTTGGATCTAATCCGCTGGTGGGTTCGTCAAGAAGTAAGACTTTTGCCTGTTTGGCTACTGCAATCGCAATACCTACTTTTTGCCTCATTCCTTTAGAATAGCCTCCCAGATTTTGATTATGAGCTGTAGTTTGCAAACCTGCTTTTTTTAAAAAAAACGTTAGTTCATCTTTCGAATATTTAAAACCCGCTAAAGACGAAAAGAATTTTAGGTTTTCGAGACCCGTAAGATTGGTATATAGAGTGACTGTTTCGGGAATGTAAGCAATATGTTTTTTGGTTTCCTCCGGTCTTTGTATAACCGAAATATCATTTATTTTTAATTCTCCAGAGGTAGGTTTTATAAAACCTAGAAAGAGATTAATTGTTGTGGTTTTTCCTGCACCATTCTGACCCAACAGAGCAAAAATCTCTCCTTTTTTTATGGTTAAATTTAAAGCGTTTAAAGCAATTTGATTCCCGTATTTCTTGGTCAGGTTTTTAGCTGTAAGCATAGTATAAATAGTTTTATTTGAATTTTAGAAATAGATACAATTCACCAATATTCAGAAGCTTCACTAATGAAAATCAGATTTAAATTGTTAAATGGAGTAATTTTAAAACATAGAAACAGACTGACAAAGAGTAGATAATACTCCAGTCGAAAAGTTTTTATGACTACAAATTATAATTTATACGTATGAAAAAGCAGTCGAGAACTAGCCACTTCTCCCGTATTTAAAAAATAGGAATACGTGAACTCTCAATAGATAAATTAAAATGTAGTATTAAACCAAGGAAGGTGGTGCTCGAAGTGCAAAAAGACTGCCTTTAAAAAAAGTTGAATTTACTTTAGCGTAAATGAATGCAAGCGGAGTTGCGTGAATAACTTTAGTAAAGGAATACGGATAAAAATCAGTTGGGATAAATGTACTAAAAGCAAAATGGCAAATAGAGCAGTTGGCATCAACCGAGTGGCTGTGCGTGATTTGATATTTGTTTAGGCTATTGCTATGATCACAATGTTTTTCAGTAATCTGCCTGAAAATATGTTCATAAGAATGGACTGTCTGAAATAACATTGCGAACAACACCATTAGAGACACTGAAAAATTAATAAAGATAATTTTCTTTTTCATTCTTAATTTTATGCAAACAGCATTGATTTTATAAACGAAGTAATGCAATTTGGCCGCAAATATAGGAATCTTAATTGCGATTTTGGTACTGGGTTTGCTAAATTTTTATTGATTAATTTAATTTGTGAGTTGAAACTACTTTAAAAACTAACTACTTTAAGTACATTTAAATTACTACGTTGTGTATTTAAGAGCCATAATTTGAGGTACAAATCGAATCAAAATAACGCAAAATATCTAAAATAAAGTCTAAATAAAAACGAGTTAAAATATTTTTTATCAATATTTTAACTCGTTTGTTTTTTGTTGTTTTGTGATGCTTTGTTCTACTACTTTCCGATACAGAAATTAGCAGCCCCGTTTTTACTCGGGTTTACAGATCTTGAGGTACAAATAAGGTACAAATCTGAACAAAATAACCAGTCAATAACAACAAACAAAACTTTATCAAATTTCATATAAAATATGTTTTTGTTGACTTTGAAGTACTAAATTTCTAAGAACACATTAATCCAGTGGTTATTGTAAAGGTATAAAATTTTGTATTCATTTGTAATATTTTTTTAATGGCTATTTAAGAAATTTTCAATTTGATAGGCGCAATGGTTCGAACCCCTCATCGCCCACCAAAAATTACAGACCTGCAAAGTCATTTGATTTTGGAGGTTTTTTTTGGTTCGAAAAATTGACAGATATTTAATAAAATCTCTCAAAACCATTGATTAGTATAATGTCAGGTTCGAACTGCTTAAGGTTCAAAGACATAATTCAAAAACAATAATAGTTTTTTTCCCTCTACTTTTTTTCGTACTTCTTAGGATTAACGCTTGATTAATAATTAATTATCAACCAAACAAATTACAAAAGCGGTTTTTCCATTGTCATTTCTATAAACCAGATAACCACCGTGGGCTTCGACAATGTTTTTGGATAACGTCAAACCTATTCCAGCACCTTCTTTTCTAGTAGTGAAAAATGGCAGGAAGATTTTGCTTTCTATTTCTTGCTCGATACCTTTTCCATTATCGGTAATCATAATAAAGGTTCTTTTTTCTTTTACTTCCGCCGAAATAACAATCTGTTTCTTTACGCCATCTTTCAAAGCATGTATGCAATTAGTCAAAAGATTTATCAATACCTGCTCCATTTGTTGTGGGTCAATATGGAGTCTGCGGTCGAAAGCAAAAGTATTTATAACTTCTATGTGTTCCTTTTTAAACAAAGGATTCATGATTTGACAACTGTTGTCAATTAACTTTGACAATTCAATTACTTCTTTTTTAGGAGAAGGCAACATGGCCAGTTTTCGGTAACTTTCCACAAATTGCTGTAAATGGTCGCTTCGTCTCAGCATTGTGGCAACACTACTTTTCATATCGTCTAAATCTTCTGCCGAAATGGTTTCCTGCTGTACCAATTCCTGTAAATTTTGTGAAAGTGACCGAATAGGAGTAATCGAATTCAAAAGTTCATGAGAAATCACCTTCATCAGATTGACCCAAGCCTCTTTCTCTTTTTTCTCGATTACATTTTGAATTGAATCCAATAAGACAATAAAATAATCCGTATTGTAAATTTCGCTTCTCGAAGTCTGCATTAGAAATGTTTGTGTGTCTTGCTGATTAACACGTATTTCTAATGACGTTTTAATTTCTTGAAAATCCTGTTCCTCAATAATTTCACACAAGGAAGGTAAATGATTTTTTAAGTATTTCCATTTGGAAACTTTTGGCACATCAAAATGTTTGGAGAAATAATCATTCATCAAAAAGATATTCCAATCATTTCCTTCCTTTTGCAGAATAATAATTCCCGTTTCAATAGTATTTAGAATAGAACGATACACTATATCTTTTGAAACCTGCTCGTTTTCTTTATTTTTTAGCCTTTCATACAGCTTGAACAAACTAGAATAATTTTGATACGATTTATGTTTGGAAAAATCCGATGTAAAATCATTTTGTAAAATAGAGGTGATCGTTCTATCATAAATCAAAAAGGCTTTTTTAATATAGAAATACATTTCGACTAAGAGAAGAAAAAGTACAAGAAGCCCAAAAAGTGCTGAAAAAAGTAATCCTTTTTGAAAAATAAATATGGAAATTCCAGAAAAGCAAAGAATAAAAATTAATCTAAGAAAAAGGAGTTGGTATATTTTTAAGGATTTAAACATATTAGTTGATGTTATATTTTTCTAAACGTCGGTATAATGATCCTCTGGACAATCCCAATTCCTCAGCGGTTTTGCTAATATTGTTATTGTTCTTGAACAATATTTTTTCGATGGCTGTTTTTTCGACCGCCGAAAGTTGAATATCGTCTTGATTGTTCTCGTAAGCCGTTATTTGTTCCAAATCCAAGTCCGAAACGGTAATATGATTGTTCTCGCAAAGAATAACGGCACGCTCTATTCGGTTCTCCATTTCCCGGATGTTTCCGTTCCAAGCATGTTTTTCGATTTGTTCCAATGCTTTTTCGTCAAAAGTGATTTCAGCCCGTCCGTATTTAGCCATCATTTTTTGCAAGAGATAGTGTGCCAAAGGGATTTTATCTTCGTCTCGTTCTCGCAATGGAGGTAACACGATTTCCATAGTGTTGATGCGATAATACAAATCTTCTCTAAAGTTTTTGTCGGTAACTTCCTGTTTCAAATTCAAGTTGGTGGCTGTAATAATGCGGACATTTAGTGTCCTTGCTTTTGATTCTCCTAATCGGGTTACCATTTTGGTTTGAATTACCTGCAAGAGTTTAGATTGTAAATGCAATGGGACGTTTCCTATTTCATCTAAAAAAATAGTGCCGTTTTGAGCCATCTCAAAACGTCCTGGCGTATCAACTTTCGCATCTGTAAAAGCGCCCTTAGCATAACCAAATAATTCGCTTTCAAAAATATTGGAATTCAAAGAACCTAAATCAACATGAATAAAAGGATTATTTTTCCGCTCCGATTGGCAATAAATATGATGCGCCAAAACAAATTTACCAGTTCCATTCTCGCCAAGGATTAAAACATTGGCATCGGTTTTTGCCACTTTATCTGCCAGCGAATACGCCTTTTTTATAACATCTGAATTACCAACGAAAAATTCGTCTGCAATCCCGATATCATTTGGTTTCTTTTGCTCTTTCCGGCTTTTATCAACAGCTTGCTTAACAACGCTAAGTAATTTTTCGTTTTCCCAAGGTTTTAAAATATAATCAAAAGCACCAGCTTTTAAACCTTCCACGGCCGTTTCAACCTTGCCAAAAGCGGTCATCAAAATAACGACAGTTTTTGGCGAAAGCGTTTTTATTTCCTTTAAAAGATACAAACCTTCTCTTCCGTCTTCAAATCCTATTCTGTAGTTCATGTCGAGCAAAACCACATCAATGGTATTTTTTGCTAACAATTCAACTACATTTTTTGGGTTATTGAGCGTATAAATGTTTTCAAAATGCTTTTTAAGGAGCATTTTGGAAGCAAAAAGTATGTCTTCTTGGTCGTCTATGACTAAAATTGAGGCGTTGGTCTTTTTCATTCTAACGTAATATCTGTATTTTTTTATTCAGAAAATGGAATTATTGTTCGGTTTTGGACAAATAGTGTTCAATTATGGACATTGTGTAAATTTTATTGAAATTAAAAACCTAATAATAAGATTATTACAGTTTTTAATTTTATGGTACGATTATCCTAATAGACTATACAAATAATAAACAATGGACACCAAAATCGTACGTAAAACTAACAAAAATAAGTATCTTTTAATCGTTTTGCCAATTATCTTACTCCTCGGGTATTTTGTCTTTACTTCTGTGACTAAAAAAAGAAGTTTGAACGTAAAAAAAGTTGAAATTACGATTAAGACCGTAGAAAATAATTTTTTCGAAGATTTTATGTCTTTTCAGGCAAAAGCCGTTCCTTTAAATTCAATGTTAGTTAATATCATTGAAAGTGGAGCCGTTCAGGAAATATTTGTTGAAAACGGCGATATGGTCGTTAAGGGACAGCCGTTAGTGCGCTTGTATAATCCTAATGCAGAATTGGCGTACATGCAGCAGGAAACAGCGATTATCGAACAAATCAATAATTTGAACAAAGCCAAACTCGATTTAAGAAATCAGGAATTGAATTTAGAAAAAGACTTGATCGGAATAGAACACGATTATCTTGATGCCAAAAACCTATTTGAATTGAACCACAAACTTTTTGACAAAGAAATACTTTCAAAAAATGAATGGGAAAAGACCCAAGAAAATTATCGTTTTCAAAAAGAGCGAATGAACATCATCAAAAAAAGTGTCAAAAAAGAAAAATTAGCAAATCAAGTCCAGATAGGACAATTGAATCAATCTATTGGTTTTATGAATAAAAGTTTGGATATTTTGAGAATGAATAAAAAGAATTTCCTAATCACAGCACCCATTTCTGGAAGACTTTCTTCCTTTGAACCTATACTCGGGAAAACCTATGTGCAAAATACAAGTATTGGTTCTATTGATGACAGGAAAGGCTATAAATTGATGGCCGACATCGATGAATTTTATTTGGATAAAGTTGCAGAGCAACAAAAAGGAACAGTAGATTTTGAAAACAAATCCATCGAAGTTCAAATAACCAAAGTGATTCCTGAAATTAAAAATGGTAGGTTTCAAGTAGAATTGGATTTTGTTTCCTCTGAAAAATTAGATTTAAAACAAGGATTGAGTTTTGGAGTGAAATTAAATCTGTCAGAAAAAACCAAGACGGTAGTACTTTCTAAAGGAAGCTTTAACGAAGAAACTAGCGGAAAATGGATTTTTGTTGTCAATGGCAACAAAGCAGAGCGAAAAGCAATCAAATTGGGGCGAGAAAACCCTTTGTATTATGAAGTTCTCAGCGGTTTAAAAGCGGGTGAAAAAGTGATCACGTCTTCCTATAAAGATTACAAAGAAGTCGAGATTTTGAATTTAGAATAAAGAAAAAGAGCTTAGAGGAAAGAAGCAAGAGTAAAGAATAAATAATAAAGAATAAAGAGAAATAAACAAATATCATCAATCAAAAAACGAATAATAGTATGATTCAAATTAAAAATCTTTCAAAAGTATTTAGAACCGAAGAAGTGGAAACAATGGCATTGAGTGAAGTTTCACTTACCATAAATCAAGGTGATTTTGTTTCAATTATGGGGCCTTCGGGAAGTGGAAAGTCCACTTTATTAAATATTGTTGGATTGCTGGATAGCGCTTCGAGCGGAAGTTATCATTTGCTCAATCAAGAAATGATTGGGCTGAAAGAAAAAGAAAAATCGAAAGCCAGAAAAGAAAATATTGGCTTTATTTTTCAGAATTTCAACCTCATAGATGAATTATCAGTTTATGATAATATTGAATTACCGTTGATTTACAATAAAGTTCCATCCTCTGACAGAAAGAAAAAAGTAGAAGCAATTGCCGATAAATTAGGAATTTCCCACCGATTAAAACATTATCCACAGCAACTTTCCGGAGGACAGCAACAGCGTGTAGCTGTGGCAAGAGCCTTGATTAACGACCCAAAAATCATTCTTGCTGATGAGCCTACAGGAAATTTGGACAGTAAAAACGGAAACGAAGTAATGGAACTTTTAACTGATTTACATGCCAATGGTGCCACAATCCTGATGGTGACGCACTCTGATTATGATGCGTCTTTTTCTCAAAAAACGATTTTGATGAAAGATGGTGTTGTCATTTCAGCAAAGGTTAATCAAAGAAATGTAGATGTGTTAATTTCTTAAAATAAAATCATGATAAAAATAATTATAACAATAAGCGCCTTTTTAATTAGTACCCTTTTATTAGCTCAAGTGTCTGAAAAAAGAGAAGTTATCACCTTTTCAAAATTACAAGCTTCACAGGGAATTGAAGTTTTTTACACCATTTCAAATACCATAAGTGTGAACGTAGAAACGGATGATTTAGAATTAATTAAATACATAAAAACAGAAGTTGAAAATAATGTTTTGAAATTATACATAGATTCAAAAGGGTACAAAACTAAGAATACCAAATCAAAGGTTTTGAGTAAAAATAAAACGCTTTCAATTAATGGAATAAACTTTAATTCTTTAAAAATTTTGGTTTCAGGTCCAAATTTAGAAAGTATTAAAGCAAGTTCTGCAGCTGATATCAAGATTGAAAATTTGAACACAAGTACGTATTTAGACATCACAGTGAGTTCAACAGGAAGTATTTCGGGAGCCTTTGACTGTTTAAATGCAGTTGTTGATGCGTCATCTAGTGGTGAGTTTTTAGCAACAATTAATGCAACAACAATCCAAATTGAATCAAGTAGTGCCTCTGATGTTGTCTTATCAGGGAAAGCAAAAAAAACAATCATTAATGCCAGTAGCGCAGCTGATTGTAACTTAAAAGAATTAGTAGTTGAAGACGCAAAAATTAAAGCCAGTAGCTCATCTGATGTTGTTGTAACTGTGATGAAGTCAATTAATTCAAAAGCATCATCCAGTGCTGATATCAGTTTTTATGGTAATCCAACACAAATAGAAAAGGAAGAAAGTTCATCAGGTTCTATTTCTAAAAAATAATTCTCAAAATCAATAATCTAATTGTTAAGGCGAACAGATTAAATCAAAAAATGAACAGTCATGCTAAAAAATTGGACACGAATATTTTTATACCATCTCAAAAAAGACAAGCTGTTTGCGGCTTTGAATGTTGTAGGATTAGCCATTGGAATCGCAGGATTAATTTTTACTATTCTGTATTGGAATGATGAGCAAAGTTATGATCAATGGAATCCTGAAAAAGACAAAGTATTTAAAGTTTTTGCTGATATAGGAAAAAATGTAATTTTCCCAACCAATCCTGCTCCCTTAGAAATCTATCTTAAAGAGGATCCAAACGTTGAAAACGTGGTCTATCACGATTGGTATCAAATTGGTTTTTTTAAATATAAAGGAAGAAAAATCAATATAAATAAAACTTTTAATACTCAAAATGATTTTTTCGAACTGTTCCCTTTTGAAAGGATAGCAGGAAACTTAAGTACTGCTTTACAAAAAGAGAACAGTATGGCGATGAATCAAGAAATCGCTAAATTATTTTTTGGAGAAGAAAATCCAATTGGTAAACAAATAGGTTATGAGGATATTATTTTAACCGTAACTGCGATTTATAAAGTACCAGGAAATTCCTCTGTCAATCCAGACGTTGTGATTAACCAGATGAAAGAGAGGGTTTTAGAAAACAAAGGTCATTGGGGGGATTTTAATTTTAATCTGCTGATAAAATTAAAAGATCCTAATAAAGCAGATGCAGTAACCAAAAAAATTAATGAGTTATATTATCAAAACAAAACACTAAAAGAGGCAAAATCAGAAGGAATGTTAGTTGAAGAATATATAAAAAGCAAAGGTTCCATAAAATCGGTTTTAAACCCGTTAAGTAGCATCCGATTGCATGCTATTGCGCCTGGTATGCCGGAAGGAAAGGGAAATTATCAATCCTTATTAATTATGCTAGGTGTATCACTACTTATAATTATTCTATCCATCGTTAACTATATCAATTTAGCTACAGCCAATGCCATAAAAAGAGCGAAAGAAGTGGGCGTTCGTAAAATCATAGGAGCCTCAAAAACCAATATAATTTTTCAGTTTGTTTTTGAAGCTGCAATAATCACCCTGTTTTCGATTTTTCTAGCATTGGTAATTGTAGAATTGAGTTTGCCTTTTTACAATGAATTTTTAGGCAAAGAATTAATCATTTATGGAAGTCAGTTTTACATCCAGCTTATTTTAATTTTCATTATTACTGTAAGTGTGGCAGGAATTTTACCTGCTGTTTACGTGGCTAATTTTAAAGCGTTAAAAGTATTGAAAGGTAATTTTGGAAGAAGCAAAAGCGGTATTTGGATGCGCAACGGAATGCTGATACTTCAATTTGCCATTGCTACTTTTTTTATTATAGGTTCTTATATTGTTTATAATCAGGTCACTTATTTAGCGAATAAGGATTTAGGATTCAAGGGCGATCAAGTAATCGCTATTCAGTGGCTGAAATCAAAGGACATTACAACCCAAAAAGAAGCAAATAAATTGATATTTAATAAATATCAAACAATGAAATCAGAAATCGGAAAAATTCAAGGTGTTCAACAAATTTCAACAGGAACTTTTCAGTTTGGCGGAGGAAATGATAGCAGTAGCGGTTTTTCCTATAATGGAGAATTCATTCAGGCTCAAAACTTAGCTATCGATTACAATATGCTTGACATGATGCGAATTAAAATCAAAGAAGGAAGAAATATTTCTGAAAAATTAGCGTCAGATACCATTAATTCAATGCTAATAAATGAAACGGCCTTAAGCATGATGAAAGAGAAAAATCCCATTGGGAAAACCGTGCTTTGGAACGATAAAAAGTTAAAAATAATAGGGGTTGTCAAAGATTTTAATTTATTTAATCCGCAATCAAAAGTTCCTCCTATGGTCTTCTTTCATCTGAAAACCAATGACTGGCTGTTAGGGAATTTAAACAATATTTATGTAAAAATTGATGCAAAGGACTCCGAACAAACTTTAGAAAATTTAGAGGAATTTTGGAAAGCTAATGTAGATCAAGAGTATCCGTTCCAATATGATTTTGTCGATAAACAATATGCAAGAACTTATGAATCGTATGTGAAGCAAAAGAATCTATTTTCATTGTTGAATGTAGTGGTAATTCTAATCGCTCTTTTCGGGTTATTCGCCTTGGCTTCGTATTCAATTCAAAGACGCATGAAAGAAATTGCAATCAGAAAAACGCTTGGAGCAGAAACCAATGTTTTATTAAAAGAATTATCCAAACAATACATTATTTATTGTGTTATAGGATTTTTGATTGCGGTCTTTCCAGCATATTATTTACTAAATAAATGGTTAGAGAACTTTGCCTATAGAATTGATATTTCTATCTTTCCATTTCTAATCGGATTTATGGTCTTATTATCATTAACCTTACTGGTAGTGCTTTCAAGAGCTTATCAAGCCACAAGAGTAGATGTTTTGAAATATTTAAAATACGAATAGCCATGCTAAAAAACTGGATAAATATATTTCTATATCATTTAAAGCAAAATAAACTGTTTTCATTTCTAAACATTTTTGGATTGGCCATTGGAATTTCAGGATTAATTTTCGCATTACTGTATTGGAATGAAGAACAAAGTTATGATGCTTGGAATCCCGAAAAAGACAATGTGTATCAGGTTTTAGTACAGTTAACAGGAATGCCAGTTTTTTCAGATTGTGCTTTATTCCTAAAACCTATTTTAGATAAAGATACTAATGTAGAAAAGGTAGTTTATGCTGACAGCTGGTATCAAAAGGATAAAATTATCTACAAAGGGAAGAAAGAAATAGTTGATAAAATTATTAATGTTGAGCCTGATTTCTTTTCTCTTTTTCCATTTGAAATTATTAAGGGAGATGTGGTTTCGGTATTAAAAGATGATTCAAATGTTGCTATTTCAGATGTGATTGCTAAACGAGTTTTTGGTGACGAAAATCCGATTGGAAAACAAATAACATGTTTGGATCAAATGTTTATAGTGCGCGCTGTGTATCATATTCCAGGGAACTCTTCAATTGCTCCAGATGTTATAATGAATAAAATGACGCAGTTCAAAAGTGGAAATACGACAGGACCTTTTATATTCAAGTTACTTCTTAAAATTAAAGATCCATCAAAAATTGAAAATACTCGAAAGAGTTTAGAGAAAACTTACAACCAAGATTTTGTTCGGAGAATTGCCCAGGAAGAAGGTTTTACTTTAGAAGAAATGGCTAAGAAAATGGGTCGTTTTAATGTAGTTATAGAGCCACTTTCAAAAGCGAGATTACATTCTATTACAGATGGATATCCAGAAGGGAGAGGAAATTATCAGTTTTTGTTGATTATGGTTGGGTTATCTGTTTTAATTCTCATTCTTTCGATTGTAAATTATATCAATTTGGCTACAGCGAATGCGGTTAAACGTGCTAAAGAAGTCGGTGTTCGTAAAGTTGTGGGGGCTTCAAAAAGTACTATTGTTATTCAATTTATTTTTGAAACTGCTCTAATAAGTTTGTTTTCGATTTTATTAGCATTAGTCATTGTTGAGCTGACTTTGCCGTATTACAATGATTTTTTAAATAAGAGTTTACGAATAATTGGTAGTCAGTTTTATCTGCAATTAATTCTGATTTTCTGTATTACAGTTTTGGTAGCAGGAATACTTCCAGCCGTTTACGTTGCTAATTTCGAAACTTTAAAAGTTCTCAAAGGCAATTTTGGGAGAAGTAATAACGGAATCTGGTTGCGTAACGGAATGTTGATTTTCCAGTTTACAGTGGCTACTTTCTTTATTGTTGGTTCTTATATTGTGTATCAGCAAATCGATTATCTAACCAATAAAGATTTAGGTTTTAAAGGAGATCAAGTGATTGAAATTAATTTGAATTTTCCGGATTCCGATTATGAAGTGGAAAACGTAGGGCAAAATATCTACAACAAATACAGTACAATAAAACAAGAACTGGCTAAAATAAAAGGTGTAGAACAAGCTTCTACAGGATTGATTTCATTTGATGGTTCAGATGATTCATTAGGAGGTGTATTGTACAATGATGAACTTTTTAAAGCACGAACAATTGCAGTTGATTTTGGTATATTCGAAATGATGAAAATAGAAGTAGTTAAAGGAAGGTCTCTTGATCAGAAACATGCTTCGGATACTATTACTTCTGTGGTGATTAATGAAACAGCACAAAAGTTGATGAACATGAAAGAGCCTATAGGAAAAGAACTAATTATCAAAGAACGAAAATTAAAAATCATAGGAGTTGTAAAAGATTTTAATTTATTAAGTCCTGAATTTGAGGTGTCAGGGATGTATTTCTATCATCTTAAAACGGTAGATATTGCTCAAAATATCAATAAGGTTTTCGTAAAACTAAAATCGGATAATATTGAAAATACAATTACCGATATCGAAAAATTATGGACAAAAATGGATACTGAGTATCCTTTTAAATATGATTTTGTCGATAAACAATATGCAAGAACGTATGAATCGTATGTCAAACAAAAGAATCTTTTTTCATTGTTAAATATAGTGGTAATTGGTATTGCGCTTTTCGGGCTGTTCGCTTTGGCTTCCTATTCGATACAAAGACGCATGAAAGAAATTGCAATCAGAAAAACGCTTGGAGCAGAAACCAATTTATTATTGAAAGAACTCTCTAAACAGTATGTTTTGTATTGTGTTATTGGGTTTTTAATTGCTTTGTTTCCCACCTATTATTTATTGAATATGTGGCTTGAGAATTTTGCCTTTAGGATTGACATGACGGTATTTCCATTTGTGTTTGGGTTCATCATTTTGTTACTTCTAACGCTTGTGATAGTACTTTCAAAAGCCTTTCAAGCAACAAAAACAGATGTTTTAAAATATTTAAAATATGAATAAGAATTCAATTTTTACGGTAGTCTTTTTTTTAATTTTTGCTTTAGGAAGTGCTCAGGAAAATTCTTGGACGCTTACTAAATGCATGGAAACAGCTTTACAAAATAATATCGAAATAAAAATCAGACAACTTGAAATAAAAAAAACAGAAAAGTCCCAAAACTCAGTTTTGAATCGAATGTTACCCACTATTAATTTATATGGTGAACAAGGCTATAATTTTGGATCCACCATTGATCCTTCGACTAATGGAAGAGTAAGTTCCAATATTCAAAATGATAATTTCTACCTGAATGCAAGAACAAATATGATAGATTTCAGTGCTTTTGCTAATGCTCAAAAAGATAAAATCAATATTGAGCAAGCTAAGGCCGAAAAAGAAGTAGTAGAAAATGAATATAAATTGCAGATTTTGGAAAGCTATTATCAAGTACTTTACGCACAGGAATTATTGAAAATTCAAAAAGAACAACTCAAGCAAGCTTCATTCAATCTGGACAGGGTAACTAAAGAAGTTACCATTGGGAATAAACCCCAAAGTGATTTGTATGATATGCAATTAAGCTTTTCGGAGGAAGAAAACCGAAATCTGGAAACCGAACACTTGTATGCTATTAAAAAAATACAATTATTCCAGTTGATGAATATTGTGGATGTGGTGACAGATGAAATAGTATTAGAACCTTATTTAAATGAGGCTGATAAAGATTTTGATAATGAGCTGTATAATCCTAAAATTAAACTTGCCGAGCTCAATTATCAAAACAGTTTGCAGTTGATCCGTTTAGAAAGAGCCGTCAATTATCCGATACTGTCAGCGTATTATGGATATTCTACTTTTTATTATAAAAATATAAAACAAGCAAATGCCAACACAGATTCTTTTTTCAATCAATTAGAAGATAATAAAAGCCAACAAGTTGGTATGCAATTGAGCGTTCCAATTTTCAATGGTTTTAGGAATAATAAAAAAATCAGTGCATCAAAAATAGTAGGTGATAAGGCTAAACTAGTCGTAGAACAGGAAAAACAACTGTTAGACAAACAAGTTGTATTGGAAGAACAAAATAAAAGGAATTATTCGCAACTTCAGCATAAATTGATGGAGAAGCAAAAGTTTGCCAAAGCTTCCTTAGCTACTACGGAAGCTAAATTTATAAACGGTAAAGTGGAAGCTATTTTATATTCCTCAGTGAAAAATCAGTCACTTTCAGCTGATTTTGAAGTGTTGAAAAATAATCTTCAATTACAATACATTGACTTGAAAATAAATTTGTTAAAAAAGAATCAGTTGTAAAAATAAAGAATAATATTTAAAAGAATTTATAATCTAAAATAGTAACGATAACTTCTTCAAATCCTGCATGAAATGGTTCGTAAACAGTTCCGTATGGACCACCATAAATTAAGAAGCCTACAAAGTCTTTGACCTTGTGGTCTTCTTTTGGTTCGCTAAACTTGAATTAAAAATTATATTTTTTTTAAGTGCCAGTCTTTACTGGAAATTTTGGTTCGAGGTCCTTGAGGGTAAATGTTATTAAACTTAATGGTTACAAGAAAATATATTGCATAATATATTTAATAACTTAATCGTGTATTAAATAGGAGACGTGTATTGTGTGACGTAATATTTGGGGTGTTTTACTTTAATCCTGGATCATTATAAGCCCTAATCATTCGAACTCCAATATATTTATCCTCTTCTAAATATTGTAAATTATCAGACGTTTCAAATAATTGATCCGATGATCCATTACTACTTTTTATTTGTCGCTGTTTGTACTTATATGAATCTGTTTTCTTTATCAAAAATTCGCTTTTTCGCAATAATTTATTCTTTCTATTTGTCACTTCCTCATGCATAACAATTACTTCGTCATCATCATCATAATTGGATAAAAAAGCTTTACTGTTTGAACCCCACTCGTCAACTATAATGGGATCATGTTTGTCAGACACTATTCGAACATAAACATGATAATCTTGAGGATTTTCATCCATTTTTTTTCGACACAGTTGGATTGTTATGTTATCGATCATACTCATCAAGTTTGCGAAAACTAATGATGCAGCTTCATGGCAATTACCACCTTGGGCTATTTTTGATGCCGTGGCTCTCAACATCGTTTTTTCCAATTCTGTTGAATCATTTTTGACAGCTTCGGCATAGATTTCTCTAGCGAAGTCAGACCGTCCTAAGCTTTGCGAGTTTGATCTTCTAATATCTTCTATAATGTTACCTAGTCCAAACTTTAGTACTTGTTTGGTATTTGCTATTGAGGCATCTGCAACTTTTAAAAGATTTTGAACGTATAAATCCATTTTATTTTGTTATTATGTTGATTATCGTTTTTGGCATTGTTTACAAACTCTTGCAACTAAACTAAGTTGCAGAAAAAAGAAATGAGTTATATCCGCGATGACAAATATTGTTGAAAACTGGAAAGCTCCCGTGCATTAAAACTGCAATTACTTTTAGTTAAGGTTATGCACAGTTATAACTTTTAAAGCTTAGTTATTAACTCGTCCCATACAGTTTCAGAAATTTCACTCCTTTTTAATTCTTTCAATAAACCTAAATATATACCTTTCGAAATAGAATGCTGAATTCCTAATTCGCCAATAGCTTGAATTGCAAAAATTTGATATCCTGATCCAACAGGCATTGCAAAAATTGATAAATTTTGTAGCAATTGTTTTATAGCAAAATAATTTTGATTGTGAAGCAGATCAAGTTTAGAAACTTTTTCTATTTCAAATATTTTTTTAACTACTTCCTCGGATATTTCGTTCCCATTTCTTCCATTTGCTTTTTCAACTAAGCTAACCATCAGCCCAAGAAGTTTTACATCAATTTCTACTTTTGTACTTTAATTTATTCTCGCTTCAGCTTTGGAGTTTATTCTATAAGCGAATACTGCAACAGGTCTTCCAAATAATATTTAAAGTAATGTGATTATTTCTGTTATCGGTATTAATATTTGTTTTTTTGTCTCCATTTGTTGATTTTACGCTAGGTTTCTTGTCGTGTTCTGAAATAGGATGACTGTTTTTTTTAGACTTTCAAATAGGTGGCTGCTTTTCTCATTACTATTATTTGTTGGTTCTGGTTAATTCTCTGGCATTTACCGGAGCCAGAGTATGCCCAAACATTTTGAGTACCTGATTAACCTTTTCCAGATTTAGATTTTCTTTTCCTTGTTCAATTTTTCGGATTACCGTAAGTGCTACTCCAGCAAGTTCTGCAAAAGCCTCTTGTGTCAGGTTCACTTCTTTTCTTTTCTGTTTTACAAAATCTGCTAGATTCATAATTATATGCTTTTACAACGAATTTAAAAAAATATACTAAATTATATGTTTAAGCATATAATTTAAAGATGTAGAAGTTATTTATATGTTTAAGCATATATTATGTGGCACAGGCTATAAGCAAGGGTCTTGGGACTTTTTTAGATGGCAATAATAGTGCTTGCTTATCCAGTTGTTTTATAAGAATAAGTGTCGCCAACAATATTGGACCATTTGCAGAATTTCTATCAAAATTTAGTGATCAAAGTGACCCTGTCGGGACAATTCTCGAACCATTTTTTAAATGATATGAGAAAACTATCCATGGGGAATTCAGTTTAAATGTACAAATTAAAAGCTCTAATTAACTGTCCAAATAAGTCTTGTACATCCACGTTTCCAGCTCCCATTTCTTTAAAAACTTGTTTATCTGGCAAATCACCTTTTACGACTTCAGCGAAATTTGCTATATCAGATTTAATGCTTCCGACAATGGTAAAATTATTTTCAGGTGTTAATAATAGAAGTAATCTAAAAATATCCATTTTATGTTTTTTCAATTGCTTTTCATCAATTTTTTCTCCGTTTTCTTTTCGGATTTTATAATCTAGAAATGCTTTGGCTTTTAATCCTATCAAGGCTTCTGTATTTGCCAAATGTATTCCGTTGTCTAATTGGCTGTGTTGGATTGTGAAATTGTAATAATCATCATCCATTAGTATTGCTGATAAACTTGAAATCTCCGTGTCAACTGGAATTGGAGTTAGGTGTGTTCCTTCGTCCAAATCTAATAAATCGGGTATTCTTGAGAATAATTCAATTTGAAAAGGGAAGTCTTCCAGTTGTGGTTTTTGAAAACGATAATATTTTCTGTCGTCTTCGCTTTTCTCTTTGACTTCATAATTTCCTTGTTTTATGAATTCCCAAAAATGAGCTACAAATTCCGGGCTTAATGCTTCAATAACTAAAATTATATCAATGTCTTTTGTTGCTCTTGGTGTTAAACCAATATTGTCAATGATTATGTCACAAGCAGTTCCTCCGATGATTATATAATTATCTGTGAAATCTTTAAAATGTTGTCTGAAAATTTCTAAACCTCTTACCATATGTATTTTTCTATTATTTGATCTAATGCCATATCTGTTCTTTCGTCAATAAACCCATCTTTCAAGCTAATGTATAAAGACAATGGATCTACATTATTTTTCTTTGTGATTCCTTTTGTGATTAATTCCGGATTATATTTCCAAACTTCTAAAGCATAGTTTCCGCTTTCATTATTTAGATTTACTAATTGGTTTGTTTTTTCTAACTCATAGAATTTGCTTTTTTCTATGGCAAAATACTCCAATCTACTTGGATTCATATCACTGTATTCTTCCAATGCCGTAGCGTTAGAGCAATACATTTTTATTGTTGGTTTTTCATCTACATAAACTGTTTTTAGTACTGGATTTACAAGATGTTTTTCAATACTTTTCCAAAGTTTTTGTATATCAGTTTCAAACACAATATTTTTTTCTTTAGTTCCAACAACCTCAACAATAGCTACCCTTTTCAAATTTTCAATTGCTTTTGTTATTCCCATTTGTGTGTATTGGAATTTTTCTGCCAGTTCTTTGAAGGTATATTGACTTAAATTATCTTCTCTGTGCAGTATTTGATATAGCAAAATTAATTGAGAGGAAGGTAACAGCAGGAATTCTTTTTGAAATGCTTTGTCCTTATTAAAATCTTGAATATCAATAAGTAATTCAGCAAGAAACATTTGTTTTCCCGGAACGATGAAACTAATTTTTTGGTCAATAAGTCTTTTCCGGTTTATAGCCGTGATGTCATCTGTAACAATAATAATTCTTTTGTCTAATACTTTTTGGATTGCTAAAACTTGTTGTCTTAATTGTGCAGCATTGAAGGCATCTTCTTTATTTACCTGTACTAAAATTAATTCGTGATTGTGTAAATGAGTGGAATAAAAATTAAAATTGTTTCTGAAAAGGAACGGTAATTTATTGGTGTAATCTTTTGATAACTCTTTTATTTCAAGGTCTTTTCCTAGTATTTGATGGATGTATTCTTTTAATTTTTCCATAATAAACTAATAATTGTTATAATAAACCAGATTGGTTTATTGTGCAAATATAGGTTTATTATGCTAAATGTCAATTTATTGTATTATTAATATTAATTATTTATATTGAAATAATAGCTCTGTCACTATATCCTATATTCTCATTGTACTTGACATATCCTAATTGGTTTGTTAATAATTTTGTATTTCCAACTATGAAATCATTGACGTTGGTGTGATGATGTCCATAAATCCAATATGCTACGTTGTTATCTTCAATAAAATCAGTCAATTCAGAAGCGAAAGCCTCATTGATTTTACTATCGGCATATTTTTCAGGGTAATTGATAAATGTAGGCGCATGATGCGTGATAACAATCGTTTTTTTAGATGTGTCATTTTCCAATGCCTTATGGAGAAACTCTATACTGTCTTGGTGTAACTTATTGTAATCATCTGGATTTAAAAGATGCTCATTACATTTTATGACTTGAAAGTCAGATAAACTTTCTTTAATTAACCAGTATTTGGCAGGAGAAATATTCGACCACAAGGTAGAGAATACAAATTTCACTCCCGAAATTTCTTTGGTACAATTGTTTACCAAAAATACATTGTCTCTGATTTGTTCATCCAAAACACCACTTTTCTCGGCAATATCATAGTAATAATATTCATGATTACCGGGTATCCAAAAAGTCAGTTTGAAATGCTTAGAAATATAGTCGAAGAAATCTTGATGTTTATCCATTATTGCAAAAGGCACAATATCCCCAGCCAATATTAGAATTTCTCCTTCGGGCTTTATTGGGTTTTGAAGAATATACTTTTTGTTGTCAGGAAATTCAAGATGTAGATCTGAACAGTATTGAATTTTCATATTATTTTCCATTAGTGGTGATTTAAGTTAAATAAATGGATTTGATTTTTCACTAAAAAGGTATTTTTGGGAAAATATTTTCCAGTATAGGTAAACTGGGAAATTTGAAAATGATTACTTTTTTCCACTAAAATGAATTTCAAAAGTATTAAGCGTTATTATTTTAGAGTAAAAGACTATTTAAAAAAAAAATATTTTCCATTATAAAAAGAAATATTAAAAATTAAGTATTATCACAATATTTATACCTTTTCGGGTATAATTATTGTGTTTTTCGCTTACTTAAACCTTATCGGGTATAAAATTAGATATATTGCATATCGCAATATGCGATATAATCCAGAAAACTTAGAAGAATATTTAGATTGTTTAATTTGCAAATTATTCTAATAACGGCGATTATCGCCGTTATTAGCGATTTATTTAAACTTCATTTTATAGTTTCTAATAAAGCGAAAAATAGATAATAAATCTAATTGGTTATTGTTAAAATATAGGTTTACGGTATTATTATTCAGTTATATGTATTAAATACATACATACAGACAGAAATTACTAAAATTATCATACTGATAATACTTTTTTTTTATGCTAGCGAATTTTGTTTTGCATGTATCATCATTTGCGTCTTTATGAAATTTCCTTTACGCTCATTTCGTAATACGAAAATATGATTTGATTCTAGTGTTTGAAAAATTGAGTGTTTTTTTGTTCACTTTGTTTGTATGTTCACGTTTACGTGAACAGTGTTTTTTTTGTGAACATAAATAAGTATAATTGAGGTTGCCTGTTTTATTCTAATTAAGGTTTGATTTCTAACGGGAATATTTAGGGACTTTAAATAACAGACTTTTGTTATTTCTAATTATTATTTTCAAATTTTTCTTTTAGGCGGAGATATTCTCTATATTCTTTTTCCTTGCGCTTCCTATGGGAAAATGTTTCAAATGCTTCGTATTCCGGGGAATCATAATTCATGAAATCTGGGATTTTTATTATTGCCCAGTCTTTTGCAATATCTTTCCAAGTTTTGGCTGCATTTGCGATTGTATTTCTCCAATCCTCATCGGAATTTCTTTGTATTGTGTAATCGTAATCAACCGAATGTGGTAATACTATTCGAGCCTGTGAATGCCACCATCCGTGAAAGGGATTCACATAAAATTTATCTAATACCTCTTTTAGAGGATGAAAAAGTGCTTGAGATTGATGGTATTTCATATAAGCAAGAATTTTATAGACTGCAATTAATTCTTGGTCTTTGTATTTAAGTGTAACTGACAAATGCCTTGCAGTCTCTTTTAAAGGTGTTTCCTGAAAATATTGCTGACGATTTTCTTTTAGATCATACCAAGGTGAATTGATTGTATTTTCTCCTATTATAAAATCCCTAATTTGCACTTCAGGCACATTTAAGCCTTTCCAATAATTAAAGATCTGATTCCACTGTGTCATATAGCTTTTCATAAAATTCAAATTTAATAATATATTTCAATTATTAAATTTATAAAATAATGAATATGCAAATAATTCCTATTTAATAAACCAAAATATGCATAATAAACTTGATTGGTTTATTATGTATATTTTGGTTTACTGTGTTGTATTTTAGTATATTATAAAAACATTCAATTTATAAATGATAAATTATATTATTCTTTACTCCATTTCATGTTTAAAGCCCACTTTGTATGTTGACGAATATCATAGAGTTTCTTCTTAGTTCTTTTATCGTGTCCTAAACAGTCAATTAGTTCTCTATCTGCCCATTTTATGTACTCTGTATCTCCTTGATTCTTCAGTGCCAAAAGTTCTTTGCGTTGTTCTACGTTTGGTAAAAGTTCTAAAATATCATACTGCAATATTTCGGGACAATTCCAACCAGCTGTTCTTTTACGGGTGTCGTAGCTCTACCAAGTAGATTGTAGTTGACATATGGGAAGTCCTCTTTTGATAATAACTCGGCCTTGCCTTCTATAAGTTCTTCGTAAAATTCTCTCCAATGGTTAATTTCACGGTTCTGACCCTGTCGGGACAATTCTCGAACCATTTTCTGCAAGATTTAAAGCATTTGAGTATGCCGTCATCCATTTAATAAAGCCAATGAAAACATTAAATTTATTCGTAAGCCCATATCCACTTTAACTTATTATGTCAACTAACAGGACAAGCTTATATTTATGGGTATGGAATGCAATTTAGCTATCTTTATTATCTTGTTTTTTTATTCTTGCCAATTTATAGAATATTTTCCTGTCGGCGCAATTTCGATCCATTTACCTTCGATGATTTTTTCCTCTAATGTTCTGTTATTAATTAAACGAAGCCTATAAGAGACTTGACGCTTTCGCAATTCAATTTCAGTTAAAAATGCAGATTGCCCCTTAGGAATAGTAACTGTTTCCATTTCTTCAAAACCGTGTGGATTAATGGACCAAATATTGCTATAAAGTCTTTTTTCTCTACCAAAATATATTTCGTCGTTATAGATGCTAGTTGGTACTTTTATCATTAGAGAATCCCTTTCTAGCCATGCAAAAGCATCATTTTCTAGACTTTCAAAACGAGATTGATTTTGAATAGTTAGCCCATCATAAGGTAAAAATCGAAATGATTGAGGTTCATTTATATTAAATTTATATGTTACCCCTTTTTGAACAAAAAGGGAGTCTGTATCTTCTTCATTTGTGTTGAATTTGATATTGCTAAATTCGTAGCCTTGTGATTTTTTTTGAGTTACATTAATTTCTTGACCAGAATTTAGTACTAAAGTGAAAGTAAAAGATTCTCCTGTACTATTTTCATTTAATTTGATTTTTAGCGATGATGAAGTTTCTCGTGTAATAGTGAATCCTTTATTTTCCCAATTAGCTACTATTTTTCCTAAGTCTTCTAAAACTAAAATTTTATTATTTTGAATTATTTCTCCATTTTGCGCATATATATCACCAACTATATTCACATTTCCTTCTTTATTGATAACTTTTGTAATGCTCCAATCTCCATTGGTGAACGTTATTTCAGTTTCACCTCCTTCGGCTTCCATTTCTACCAAATTAGTTGATGGTTGGATTGAAGTCATTTCAACCTTGTCATTACTGCAAGAAATACATCCAATAGACAAAAATATTCCGATAAATATTATCTTAAATTTCATTTTTTTTTAATAATTTTCAGCTAATTTTTCACAATGAATACCAATTTGCAGACACTTGAAACGATAGAGGTTATAAAATAAGGGAATTATCGCTCTACATCTTGCTTTTAAACGCATTTATAATATAGCGCTAAAGTAGTCTAGCTACTATAGCGCTGGTAAAACTATCTAACTATAACTTGGCGATTTTTATCAAGTAATTGTTCTTTACCTTGTTCTAATGATTTTAATACCGAGTTTTCTAAATATAAAATGCTATTTACCTCATACCATCGACGAAGGAATATATGCTCTTTATAATATAAGGTTTCCAACAAGTTTTGACTATTATCTATAGATGAACTTTCCTTATAGGGTCTACCATATAAAGTAATAACCGCTTCTTTGGTCATGCCTAGTTTTATGGGCTTAGATGTAAATTTGCTTTGCCGTTGTACGGCGCAGCCAATTGAAATTAGTGTCAGTGTTAACAGGAAGAAGTATTTTATTTTATTCATATTATTTTTATAATCGGTTTCTAATCATAAACTGGTTTTGAGGTTTGGTAAATTAGTGATTATTTACCTTAACAGAAGCACCTTTTGTTACGACGTTAGTTCTCAAATTTGTTTGTTGAGTGTTGACAATTATATCGGTACAATCAACACCACTCCAGATGCCTCTAACTGTAATAACTTTCTCAGTGTTTTGTCCTCTCAAAGTAGCAATGTAATTTACGTTCATATTATATCTAGTTACTGTAGCAGAGGCAGTAACTCTTGAATTTGCTGGAATTAAAAGGGGAATATCATAATTACGTGTATCTTCTGTTGTTTCACTCTGTCCATAGGTATATTGCAATGAACCTCCAATTTCTTTACTGATTTTACCACCTGCTATAAATGGTATGTTGACTTCTATTTCTGTCGAGAGTTTTGTTGTAATTGTGCTTTGGTTTGTGTGATTAGAAGTCTTTGCTGCCTTTTGTCCAAAACTTGTAGTTATGCTTTGCTGCACAGATGTTCCATTTGTGTATGACCAGGTAGTTGTAAAGTCAGGAATTTTGCTTAATACAGCGCTAGCATCATTTACATACTCAATTCTTTCTAACTTGAAAATATCATTCGGAACGATATTAAATTGTTGAGCAAAAGAGTTGTTAGATTTTGCAAAGCCGATTGCACCATTAGTAGCATCTAGATAATAATTATAAACATCCCATGAGCTGCCATCACCAGAACCAAGCAAATCCTGGCTAATAAAATACAATGCATCGTTTGTCGTATTCGCTGAGAAATCCCATGAAAAACCGAATAAACTATTGCTATTTGTTGCTTGCGTGTAAAGAACATAGTTACTTGGATTATTAGCATATGAACCTGCTCCGATAGGTGCTTCATCATTAGTAGAATAAATCAAATAAGAAATACCAGTTGATGGCGGAAGAAACTTTAAATAGAAAAGTTGATTTGGGTTAGTCGAAGAATAAGGAGCTAATATAACTTCTTGACCTTTTCCTTGCGATTGAAACGTATTTTTGCTGAAATAAGTATCTTTAGTTTGAATAAAAAAGTTAATGCCATTTAGTTCGTACAAGTCCGAATAGGTATCGCCTGATGCTAAACTTCTTAAGTTATTTGGTTTTTTTGGAAATTTAGTTGAATCAAGTTGAATAATTGTGTCTCCAGGTAGATTAAATTTGACCTTCATGGATTTTATAGAAGCATCAATGTCAGATCCTGAAATATTTTCCTGAATGATTGCATCCCTTTCGCAGGAAAATATTAAAATTGAAAGTAAGATTAGGTAAAAGAATTTTTTCATAAAGAATAGGCATTAGGATTCATATTTGATTATTTAATTTTTGAACTAACACATAGAGATTTGAAGCTGCGATTTTGTGATTTTTTTAGCTACTCAATTATTTAGTATCTAATATTTTCATTAGCGTACTTTGTTTAAGTCTTAAAATTTTTATTTGTGAATTACAAACCTATTGCTGTTTATGAATTTTTATACTACACAAAAGAGTAGTTTTTGTTAATTTTACTAATTTTAGAAATTAAAATATCGTTTGAGATCAAGTTTTTATTTTTTTCATAAAAACTAATAAGGCCATCATAATTCATGCTTATTGGTATAGTTTCCGAGCCTAAATAATTTATAGATTTTCCTATAATAGTAGTTTTTATACCTAATAATTTCAGCATTCGGAGTAATTTACTATCGCATTCAGCAAAGGCTATATTGTCCTTGTGTTGACAAACAGGAGTAATGGCGCAAATTATTAATTTCTTGAATAAACTAATATCACTTACTTCTTTCTTAATTGCAAATCGCCCTATATGCCAAACATTTTTTAATGAAATGTCACCAATTACTGAAAACGGATTGATGTTAAAGTTTTTTTGAATTGGCAATACATCTATATAATCCCATTTTAAAATGCGAATTGAACCTATGATGCTTCCTAAATAGTCCTTGTAAACAAAAATTTCTGCATTTTTATTGAAACTAATCTCCTCTTCGAATATTAAAATGATCTCCTCTTCATATTTAGAAGGAAGGATAGCACCTAGATGATGTTTGAAATTTTCTTTTACAATAAAATTTGATAAGGTTAATAGTTCTTCTGTTTTTAGTTTTTCTAAATAAGTGCTTTTAAGTATCATATAATATATTTATTTTCAAAAATAAATAGTTTAGGTCGCCCAATCATTACACAAAAGAGTAGTTGTACTATTTTTTTATATGTTAAACTAGAAGTATGAGCGTATAATCCTTCTTTAAAAAGCTAAATTTGGAATTAGAACATTTAAAAATGGGAGACATAAATGATTTCTTTTCGTCAAGAAATACTATTAATAGCATTTCAAATGAAGATCGAAATAAAACTGCTGATTATTTAGAGCCAATAAAAGCTTTTGCAAAAACCACCTATAAAAGCATATATTTAATCGATTACCAAGAAAAGGGTTTTGAATATGTTTCTGAAAATCCTCTTTTTTTATGCGGGCATACATCAGGAGAAGTAAAAGAAATGGGTTACCTTTTTTATTTTAAATATGTTGTTGAAAAAGATTTAGATTTGCTTTTGAGAATAAATACAATAGGGTTTGATTTTTATGAAAAAATTCCACTAGAAGAGAGAAAACTATACACCATATCTTATGATTATCATTTAAACAATCAAGAGGGTAAAACTATCTTAATCAATCAAACATTAACACCATTGTTTTTGACAAATGATGGGAAAATATGGAAAGCATTATGTGTTATATCCCTATCTAACGAACAAGATTCTGGGAATATCAAAATTTATAAGGATGGAGAGAATAAAATTTATAGTTATAATTTAAAAGGTGATTTTTGGAAAACTAAAGAAAAAGTAAAATTGACAGACAGGGAGAAAGAAATTTTACGGCTTTCTATTAGAGGGTCTACTATTAATGAAATTGCAGAGAATATATTTATATCACCCGAAACAGTAAAATTTCATAGAAGAAAAATATTAAACAAACTTGAGGTTTCAAATATTTCTGAAGCTATTTTTTTTGCAATAAATAATAAACTTTTTTAATCAGTATTGATTGAAGAAAAATAGAATTCCGGAAATTTTTTAATCTCTCTTTTTGTTGCTATTTTAAATAATAAGTGGGTGCACATGCCTGCAACAATCCATGAACCTACAGATAGCTGTGGAGGAGATAGTTTTTCTTTTTCATTACAATATTCTTCTAGGATTTCATCTATCCATTTTTGAGGGTGCCCCCAAAATTTCAAATAGTTAGAAAAATATTTAACAATTTTTATTTCATTAAATTCTTCGTTCGGTTTTATTAGACTTTCTAATGATAAACTATCTGTTGCTATAACAGTAACTAAACCTCCCCAGCCTAAATTATACGGATGTAATACCATTATATTATGCTTCTGGCATATTCTATCAAATACAAGTGGGATATCTGTAAAAAAGTCTAGTGCATTAATTGCAACCTTATGACCCTGAATATAAGATTCCACATTTTCAGAGGTTAAAAAGTTGTTGTGTACAGATATAGTAGCGCCTGTGTTGATTGATTTTAATCTTTCTTTTAAAGCATCTACTTTATTTTTACTAATGTCTCCATTACTATAATTTTGACGATTTAGATTAGATAATTCCACTATATCTCCATCAACTATTGTAATATTTTCAAAACCAAAACGTAATGCACATTCAGCAATAACACTTCCTATTCCAGAGCCTCCTAGTAAAATAGGGTAATTTTTAATAATTTGTTGCTCTTCGGTGGTTAAATAAATTCTATTTCTGCAGTATCTTGATTCCATTTTATTTATATTTAATTCGTCGGGTGTAATTAAATTGTTTGATTTTTAATATTGTTTATTGGTCTATCAAAAATGAATTTATTGATATATTGTGCCAATTTTAATGCTGTTATTTTTGCTAAAATTCTTGTTTTAAAACCTTCAAAAGTTTTAGCATAATTGTTTCTAATTCTGAACTGCTCGCATAGTTGTGAAAATAATGTTTCAATTCTTTTTCTTGATTTTCTAAAGATATAAGGTTGTGGCTTATAATCTTTTTGATTAGCTCTTTTAGGTGTTTCTAATTTAATATTTACCGTTTGAAACAAATCTAATTGAATACTTTGAGACAAGTAACCTCTGTCTCCAAGCAACACACAATCAGATATTTGTTGCTTTATGTTTTTCAAAAAATGAACATCGTGAACTTCTGCTTTTGTAATATCTAATGAATGAAAAATTCCATTTATAGAACAAACTCCATACAATTTATATCCGTGAAACCAGTTGTTTTGAGAAGCGCAAAACCTTTTTGAAGGAGCTGTTTCAAACTGATTTTTACAGATTTTAATTTTCCTATGACGTGCAAATATGCAAATCTCCAACGCATAAACACACCTTATTTTATGAAATAAAGATTTTAATTAAAAACAACCTGTTTTAAAGAACATTAGGATTTTTAGTAAAACGGTCCTTCTTTATTGAGTAAAGATTTTAATTAAAAACAACCTGTTCTAAACTATCTTAAGATTTTTATTAAAACAATCCTCTTTTATAGAGTAAAAATTTTATTTAAAAATTTCCTGTTTTTAAAAAGCAATATATATATATATAAAAGGGGGTAAGAATGGGGGTAAGAAAAATGATAAAAGATTAAAGGTATAAAAAAGAAAAAACCCCTATTTTACAGAGGTTTTAGTATCTTCGAAAGTTGGCTACTTTCATATTTTGTGACCATGATTGGATTTGAACCTAATTAATTTGATTTATAATTACTCAAAAGCTTCCAATCTTACAGAAAATAGTTCCTCATCTCCCCTCAATTATATTAGCTATTTTTGCTACTATGTGGGACAATTTTAGAACCATTTTCTGTAAGATTGGAAGCTTTTGAGTAATTATAAATCAAATTAATATAGCTTGCAAAACATTATATTTATTCTTAATTGCATATCCGCTTATACTTAGAAGGTCCACTTTTTGCTAATTACTTCACAAGTACTTTATTTTGTTCCAAGAGAAATCCACCATAATTATTTATTAAAGGGTGTCGCTATCAGTAACCCTCAATGTTTTCAATTCGTTTCTCCTTTTGTATTTCTAATTGGAATGGGACTACTTTATTCTGTTTCATAAAAAATTATAGTAAACTCTTTCTCTGCTGACCCATAATTAACCAAGTTATATGTTGCCATTGTCTTTAAAATTTTTGTTGTTTTTTTAAGATTAAATCGCTAAATTAGTTTTCTATATTTCAATAAATCAAATAGTTATGTTTAAGATGAACCCTAGCATTTATATATAGCTCTAATCTGCTAAAAAGAAATAATATGAAAAGTGATGAACAATTTTCAAGAATAATTATAGGTATCAATAAAAACATAATTCGTATTCTAATTAGCATTATGACTGTAATGTTAATACTGGGTACAATACAACTTATCTTTTTAGAATTTAAAAAAATTACTAATCCCCCTTATTTATTGATAGAAGTTTCCACTTTAGTCGAGGTATTTAATTTAATATTGATTATTGCAGTAGGATATGAGCTTATAAAAGCATTGCTATTAATTATTTCATCTAATACAATTCCTACTGTTCCAATTATAGAGATCTCAATTATCGCTATCTCGACAAAAATAATCACACTGGATATAAAGCAAACAAATAGTAATGTTATTATAAGTTTAGCTTTATTAATTGCTGCCTTAGGACTTAGTTATTTTTTGTTGAAATTTTGTAAGGCATCGCAAAACAAAGCCTAAACAAAATTAGTGACAACGTATTTGAATGATTCAATTGTATTCAAAAAATGAAGTAACTATAAATTGAAGTTGTTATGGATAATTTACTGCAAAATAATGAATGGCATTCCGTTTCTTGTAATGATGTATTAGAGAGCCTTAATGCTTCTTCTGAAGGTATTAGTACAACAGATGCCGAGAAGCGAATGAAAATAGCTGGTTCAAATATTCTGTACAGGCAAACAAGAGAAAGTGCCTTTAAAATTTTGCTAAGGCAATTTATGAACCCGCTAATATATGTTCTTCTTGCTGCTACCATCCTTGCTATAGCGATGGGCAAAATAACCGATGGAATAGTAGTGTTTAGTGTAATAATCATCAATGGTGTTATTGGGTTTATTCAAGAATATCAGGCAGGGAAAACCATTCAGGGGCTTCTCCAATTAATGCCTGAAAATGCTACGGTAATGAGAGATGGAAAGCAAAAAAACATCCCGGCTGCTGATCTTGTTCCAGGGGATTATGTATTGCTTCAGGCTGGAGACAAGGTATCTGCAGATATGCGGCTTACTTTCGTAAAAAATATGCAGTGTAATGAATCTGTCCTTACTGGAGAATCTTTACCGGTAGAAAAAAATACGGATATTATTGCCACTAACATTGGAATTGCTGACCGTAGGAATATGGTTTTTAGCGGGACATTGATTACTTCCGGAAAAGCGGAAGGTGTAGTTGTTTTAACAGGTATCAAAACCGAGATTGGTAAAATTTCCGCACTGCTAAAAACCACAGCCTCTGTAAAGTCTCCACTCACAAAATCTCTTGAAAAAATTGCAAGGGGGATTACGTTATCTATCATCTCTATTGGAATTTTAGTTTTTCTTATAGGAATATCTCGTAATTATTCTTTGATAGATGCGATTTTTTCTGCCATTATTCTTGCCGTAGCAGCTATCCCTGAGGGATTGCCTGCTGTTATCACTATCGCTTCAGCTATCGGTGTTAAGCGCATGGCAAATAGACATTCTATTATCAGGCACTTATCTGCGGTAGAAACCTTGGGTAGTACCACTGTTATCTGCTCAGACAAAACAGGAACACTCACCCTTAACGAAATGACCGTGCAGGTACTTTGGAACGGAGCGCAAAAATTCAATGTTACAGGCGTAGGTATTAATACAAATGGTAAAATTTTAAAAAACGATTCCGATGAGGAAGCAACTGATGACGAAATTGGGGAACTTCTGCGGGCTGCTGCACTGTGCAATGACGCAACACTTCAGCTTAAAGAAGGACATTGGAAAGCAGTTGGCGATCCGACCGAGGTTGCTCTTATAGCGGTAGCTGGGAAATTTGAAATAAGCGAGGGCGAATTAAGAAGCAAATGGCAAAGACTTGATGAATTACCCTTTGATTCTGAAAAAAAAATAATGGCTACTCTTCATTTATCCCCTTCCGGTGAAAAAGTAATTTATCTTAAAGGCGCACCTGAATCAGTTATTCCCCTTTTATTAAATAGCGATAATTCATCTATTGTATTTAACACAGAACTGGTACGAGAGGAGGCTTTACAAATAGCAGAAACAGGAATGAGAGTCTTAGCTTTCGCTTCCAAAACATTGGATACCGAACATTCTTCGCACATTACTGAAGATGATCTTTGTGATTTTTATTTTTTAGGGATACAGGCCATGAGTGACCCTCCAAGGATGGAAGTAAAAGAAGCTATAGAAACCTGCCATAATGCAGGTATTACTGTGAAAATGATTACCGGTGACCATCCGTCAACAGCCACGGCAATAGGCTTGCAACTTGGGTTTAAAAATGCGGAAAGAGTTATCACGGGAAAGGAACTTCAGAATTTAAATGCTGAGGAATTTCAGGAGGTCGTAAAAAAAACAAATATTTTCGCACGGGTTTCTCCCGAAGATAAATTAAATCTAGTAAAAGCCCTTCAGGCCAACGGGGAAGTGGTAGCCATGACAGGAGACGGTGTAAATGATGCTCCGGCACTTAAACGTGCAGATATTGGCATAGCTATGGGTATCAGTGGTACTGCTGTTGCCAAAGAGGCGGCAGACATGATCTTGGCAGATGATAATTTTGAAAGTATCAAGGCCGCTGTTGAAGAAGGCCGCAGAGTATTTGATAACCTTTTGAAATCTATTGTATTTCTTCTGCCAACAAGCATAGGATTGGGATTGGTTATTTTTACTGCCGTGCTATTCTTTCCCACAGAAGGGGGAATTCTACTTATCCCTATGCAGCCTGTTCAGGTATTATGGATCAATCTAATAACAGCCGTTGCCTTGTCATTGCCGCTTGCACTTGAAGCAATGGAGCCTAATGTAATGAATCGTCTGCCACGTAAACCCAACATACCACTGTTAAGTTCCTTGATAATCTTTAGAATGGTACTGGTTTCTCTAGTAATGGCAGGTGGCACCATAGGACTATTTCTTTGGGAATATAACATTGAAATGACCAGGGGAATTGGACATTCACAAGCAATTTCGGAAGCTCAAACAATGTCTGTTACAGCAATGGTTCTATTTCAGGTGTTTTATCTTATTGATTGCAGATCTCTTCATTTCTCTGCCAATAAAATTGGGCTTTTCTCCAATCCATCTATTTATATCGGAATTGCAACAGTACTATTTGTTCATACCGCTTTTGTTTATTTTCCATTTATGAATCGTTGGTTTCATTCATCCCCATTAAAAGCGGAGGCTTGGGGAGTTTCTGCTGTGGTAGCATTTTCCATTCTAATAATTATTAGCATTGAAAAATGGATCCGCAGAAAATTTTTTAATAATATTAAAATGTAGTACTTGTTGAGAAAGGTATGTTTTTATATTAAAAGATAAATTTTTAATCAACAAGAGTTTATTTTAAGTATGAAGAATATATGGTTTATGCATACTACTTTATTTTGTTCCAAGACAAATACATTATAATTTTTCATCAAAGTATGCCGCAATCATGAATATCTTAAGAAGATTAGAACAGCAAGTTAAGAAAAATTGTTACTTGAGTTAAGTACTTTTTTCTTTATCACAGATATGATATGACTCAATATTTTTTAAAAATTTAACATATGATTTATTTAATGCTGTAAAGGATTTGAACCGTAAACCCATCAAATATAAAGTGTTTTTAATCAATTAAAACTATCGACGATTTTGTCGAACCAAAAAAAGCCTGCAAAATTAGTATTTTGTAGGCTTTTCTTTTTTATTTGGGACCATTTCGGGAAAATTCTCGAATTATTTTCTGCAAGATTCAAAGCATTTGAGTATGCTTTCATCCATTTAATTTAGCCAATGACAACATTAAATTTATTCGTCAGCAGATATCCATTTTAACTTATTTATGTCCAACTTAATAAAGATATCAAAAATGTGAAGACTTATCAAAATATGGATTAGCCTTCTTCATAATGAGCAGTCTTGAAAAGCCTAGCAAATTTTATTGAAGATTATTATAATATTGTTAATGTTAATGATGATTATTGAAATATACTTTTATAAAATCTTATTCGGGCATTTTTGGTGTTGAAATTCGGCCGTTTGGTGTGCTTAGTGTTTCAATAAAAGCTAAAAGTGCATTAATTTCGGTTCTGTTTAAATCCAATTTTTTAAGAATAGGAGAAGTAACAGGAATTAAAGAATCGCGTGCTGTTCCTAAATATTTTTTTTGAATAACAGCAGGATTTCCCAAATTATAAAACTCAACAACATCCAGTAAACTAGGAAAATGTCCGTGATGCATCCAAGGTCTTGTATTAGTAACCTCTCTTAAAGTTGGCGTTCTAAATTTTCCAAGATCTTTTTTGTCTCTAGTAACATTGTATCGACCAAAATCTTCATCCTTGGTCCCGAACAATGATTGTCCGTCATTATGGAATTGATTGTCGCTAAAATAAGGTGTATTGTGACAGTTAATGCATTGCGCTTTGGTTCTGAACAAATGTAATCCGGTTACTTGCTGATCTGTAAACGCATCTGATTTTCCGCTGACAAAGTCATCAAATTTACTTTTTGGGCTTTTTATTGTGCGTTCAAAAGTAGCAATCGCATATTGAATTCTTTGCAAAGTAACTTTTTCGTCACCAAAAGCTTCTGTAAATAATTTACCGTAGCCTTTTACAGCAACGATTTTATCTACAGCAATGGTTAGTTTTTCATTCATTTCCAATGGATCTGCAATAGGAAATTGCGCTTGATCTTCTAAGCTGGAAGCCCGCCCGTCCCAGAATAATGTTTTGGCATAACCTGAATTCAAAATGGTCATAGAATTTCGTTTTCCGTTTTGTCGGTTATGACCAAAAGAGCGCGTCAAATTATCCGTCCAGCCCAATTCAGGATTGTGGCAGGAAGCACATGCGATTTGTCCGCTGACAGATAATCGGGGGTCAAAGAATAATGTTTTACCCAAAAAAACTTTTTCTTTTGAGTATTTATTGTACTCTGGAAACGTCATTTCCGGTAGTGGTCCAATATCTTGAAAAGTGGTTTTGTCTACATTCTTGTCCAAAGTAGGTTTTGGCCATGACGCTGGATTCCCGCTGGAATATAGTTGCCTTAAATCTTGTATGTCAATATATTCATTTTCATCGTCTGTTTTATAGGCGGACAAAAAAATCAACAAAGTGATCGGAAGTATGATGTGTTTTATTTTCATTTGTAACTACTATTAATAATTTTATAAACTAATTTCTTTGAGACAACTTTGAGTTATTGGAGCCGGTTTTGGATATATTCTGTTATTGAAAATCTTATATTGTGAGGAAACAGTGCCACCAAACAATGCCGTATTACTTGCTTTTAATTCGAATGAAATTTCAAATAAACCAGCACTAATTTCCCTGTACGTTCCACCGCCAGAAATTCCTATGCTGTAACTTTTACCGTTTGTTCCTGCAATAGTAATGTATTGCGGAATTACTAAAACAGCACCTTTGGTTTTACTATTTCCATTTTCAGGGAAAAATTCAAGTGCCGAACTAATATTAAATCCTGGAGAATTTAAGGCAGAAATACTTTCATTCGAGAACCATCTTTTCAAACCGAAAGAATTTGTGGTATTGGTTCCCGTACTAACATTAAATCCAATTTTGAAAGCATGATGATACACATCATCTGCCGTGCTTGGGGTTCCTTTATCGCTATATAAAATAGCATTCTCTGAACCAGCAGGAACAGCCACAGGAAATGTAAATGCGTTAAAAGTCTGCCACGCGCAAACACCACTTCTATCAAACCAATTCTCCCCATAAGTAAGGTAAAAAGGGCTAGATAAATCATAGAAATTTCTAGCTGTATTAGCAGTAATATCTCGGAGTGATTTAATAGGTTTCACGATTTGGAGCACTGAATTTCCTGTTGTCGAATACGCATTCGAATTGACTAATGCAATATTCGTTTGATAAAAAACATCATCATTATTTATCTTTTCCAATAGTTTCAAACGATAAGTAACGCTGTTTCTATTTTCTCCAAAATCATCGTGCGTTAACGAATAATTAAAACCATTTAAAAACTCAAACATTGTATTATCATTAATTTCCGAAGGTATAAAACCATTTGGAAAATCAACTTTAAAAACAATTTCTTCACCTACTTCTCCTTTTATTTCAAACCTGTTTATCGGAAAAGTGTAAGTTGTTTTTACCTCATCCAGATTCACTTCGAAACTATTATTAGGAGCTACAGTATTCAAATTTCCAAGAGTAATAGCTGGATCTGAGCTTTCTTCAAGTTTTAATGTAATCTTTTGTTTAGTATTCCATCTTTTGTCGAAAGACAAAAATATAGTATCCGTAAGTTGATTACCCAAAAATGAGATTTGGTCCAATGGTTTAACACTAAAACTATCACTATCTCCTGTTCCTGTTATGCTATAGGTTACAAAAACAGGTTTTTTCAATGTAGGCGACGTTAATGTTACTGGAATTTTCAATGTTTTCACGGATGTGTTCTTGTAACTGCTCACAGGAACTAATGCGCTGTTCACCGCAGGATATTGTAGCGGTACGTTGTTGCTACTCACCAATACATTGAACCGTACAAATGGATCTACAGCATTTGAACTTAATTGATAATCATCCTTTGAGCAAGCGGAAAACAGGCTTAGGATCAAAACGGCTATCGATATAATTTTAATAGGATTCATTTTGCTGTAAGTTTGAATTAAGATTAATATTCTTTCTTGGAATTGGCAATACAAATTTTGGAGACGGATAATCCAAACTACAGTTTAGCGACAAACATCCGTCGTTTCTTGATACGGACTTATTTCTTCTGGCCAAATCAAAAAACAAATGTCCTTCAAAGCAAAGTTCTTTTCTTCGTTCCAATAACAGGGCTTGTTCTAAATTATCAGTTGTGGTTAATAGGGTCGCTTTTGCTCTAGCTCTAATAGTATTGATATCGTTTTTGGCAGTCTCTAAATTTCCAAGTTCAAAGGCTGCTTCAGCACGAATTAAATAGAGCTCGCTTAATCTAAAGGCGGAATATCCGGGATTGTCTTGCAACTTTTTGGTAAAAGAATAATTCACATTTACAAATACTCCATTGATCAACGTAGGAAGTGCTTTTACTAAAAACAATTGCTTTCTAATATCAGTAGATTCATAAAGTCCTAATAAATCTTGGGAAGCCACGTATTTATTGTAATTTGTATTGGAGAAATACCCAAAATAACTCGATAAAGAACCTCCAACTTCGCCACCGCTATCTCTGGGAATAGAAAACTCCAACAGATTTTCAGCAATTGGAACATTAGTTTGTTCCCATTGTGAGATGTAATTTTCAGTTGGCGTTAATGAAACTTCCGAATTTAAAATAACATCGTTTGCAGTTGCAAAAGCATTCTGCCAATCGTTTTTAGATAGATATACTCGCGCCAATAATGCTTTGGTATTTATACTGTTGAAAAAGGAATATGATGGTCCTGCTAACAGCGATTTATCCGAAAAATTATCCAAAGCCGCCGTGATATCCTCAATAATTAGAGAATAAGTGTTTGCCAAAGTTTCTCTTTTGGGATACGTAATGCCACCCGATAAACTTTTTTTGTTGTAGACAATTCCCAATTGTGCATCTGGAGAAGTGTTTCCTACAGCCTGACTGTAAATTAAACTTAACAAATAATGTGAATAGGCTCTTATTGCTAAAGCTTCGGCCTTGATTTGTTTTTTTTCAACATCAGATGCGTCTGGTAAAGCATCAACGTATTCTAAGATTAAATTGGTTTGATTTATTACATCATAACTTTCGTCATAAAAAGTAGTGAAATCACTATCAAGCGCCTGGTCTTGGAACGAATACACATTTTCAAGATTTATTGGTATAGTAATCTGGCCTCTGCTGTTACCAGTTATCGTAGGTGTAAACTTGAGATTCCCACCTTGTAAATCAGCATAAACTGCAAATCGTTCGCCTCTTACATTTGCTTCAAGCGATCCATAAGTGCCGTTCAAAGCGCTTAATATTCCTTTTTTTGTGGATAACTGTTCGGTAATCGAGGTTTGGGAACCGGGTTCTTGTTCTAAAAAATCACTGCAACTCTGCAATGCAAAAAGAACAAATAAAACCATTACTAATTGATACTTATATGTTGTTTTATAGTAGTTCATCATGTTAAAATTTAGTGTTAAACCCTAAAGAAATTGTTCGTGCTTGTGGATAGGTAAAGTTAAATTCACGTATACCGTTCCTTCCTTCCGGACTTTTGTCTTTGTACCAATATACCACATTCGAAACATCGACAAAAACAGATAATGCGTCTAAAAAAGTCTTTTTGATAGGAACATTATAGCTTAAATTAATATTGCTGATTTTTAAATAAGTAGCGTCATATAAAAATTTGCTCAAATTTGGAATCAGCGTTGTATTGCTGATTACCAAAGGCTGTGAAACTACATCTCCTTGATTTCTCCAATAATCATACGCATTTACCGAAAGGTTTCTATTAGAGGTAATGTTATATTTTGAGATCAGACTGTTATCCACTAAATAATCTCCACCCAATTGAAAAGCTCCTCTTATGGATAAAACAATCGCATTATTGATGGTGAAATTATTATTAAAACCACCGTAAGCTTTAGGTTGGTTATTTCCAATAGGCACCCAATCAGCCGCAGTAAATAAGCTTGTATAAGTAGCCGCATCGTATATTTGCCCGTCTTTCTCTACCAAATCTCTACCGGTTGCAGGATCAACACCTGCCCATTTTATTCCCCAAATTGTTGAGGTGCTGTATCCTACTTTTTGAGCAAGAGCAACTTCTGAAGTAGAAAATTCACTGCCTAAACCTATAAGTTGCGTTACTTTATTTTCAACCGTAGAAATATTAAAGGATGTTGTCCATTTAAAACTATCGCTCTGTAACCATTTAATACGAGTTGAAAATTCCACTCCTTTATTGTACATACTAGCTGCATTTAATTGAATGGAACTATAACCGGTTTCGGTTGGGACGTCTCTACTGGTTATCAAATCTTTTAAATCGTCATAAAAATATTCCAGGGACAATTCTACTCTTCCTAAGAAATTAAAATCGACACCCGCGTTAAACTTTGTATTTTTCTCCCAACTCAGTTGCCCGTTTGGCGCTTCACTTGGAAAGGAACCTTCTACACCATTATACCCATTTTGGCTCAAAATGTAAAGCCCTTTTGAACGATACGATCCTATTCTTGAATTCCCGGTTGTTCCATAACTGATTTTAAATTTTAATAAATCAATACCTTTGCTCGATTTCATAAAATCTTCATTACTGACAATCCAGCTCAATCCCGCTCCACCATTTAAAGCAACATTGGTATCATCACCAAAAACGGAACTTTCATCTCTCCTGAAATTCCCTAAAAAGTAATATCTCTTTTTATAATTGTAGTTAAACTGTGAAAAGAAAGAGACTCTTGAACTATAACTGATATCATCGCCAAACGTCTGATTAGCTAATGTTTCATCAACGGTTGTCAAAGGATCATCATCTCGAATTGCATCTTGAACATTATTTATCCCATTTGGATTGACAAAACCTCTACCGGAGGAATAACTGAAATTAGCTTTGTCATTGGACAATTCGAAACCCAAAATCCCATCAATGTTATGGTTTAAATTCAATATTTTATTGAATAAAGCTTGTCCTTGCCAGTTCCATTTAGTTGAGTTTCTTTCGTTCAAAAGACGTCTTCCCCAGTTAGGGTATTGCATTCCTCCTAAGGTAAATGAACCGTTGTATTGTCCGCTTTCATTGGCACCGGAAAAGTACCTGTCCTGCGTTTTGTCTTTGTAATCTATTCCGAAAAGCGTTGAAAAACTTAAAAAATCGCTGAATTCATAAGAGGCATTCAAACTTCCTAAAAGACCGTAACTATCGGTAATATTTTTATTTTGTTCGATGGCTGCCAATGGATTTCCTAAACCTAAAACCCCCACAGTTGCAAACGTTCCATCCGCATTATAGGGCGAGATAGTAGGAACAAAAGCATAACTGTAATAAATATTTGGTGCATCCTTCTGAATGTAGCTAGGGTTCAATGACAGACCAAAATCAAATTTATCCAAGCGGTAACCAAGATTTATTCCAGCGTTAAGTTGTTTTGTTTTATTGCCTTTTTGAGGCTCGTCTATTACAAGATAACTCAAACTGCTGCGATATGAAAACTTAGAGTTAGCTCCTGAAACATTAAAATTATATTTGTTATAAATTCCTGCAACGTTCAACAAATCAAACCAATCCGTATTAATACCATTATAAGGAACCGGTGTATAATTTGTTTGACTGTTTTTTAAGTATTCATTCCTCAAATCATTGTATTGGGAACCACTTAAATATTTAATAGGATTAATAGCTGAGGAAATTCCCATTTGATTAGAAAATCCGAATTTTGTTTTTCCTTTTTTTCCTTTTTTGGTTGTGATAAGAATGACACCATTTGCACCGTCAGCACCATAAATACTTACTGCAGCAGCATCTTTCAGTACCGTAAAACTTTCAATATTCTCTGGTGAAATTTGGGCAAGAGGATTCGATAAGTTTTCAGAAAAAGTACCGTTAGCATCAAAAAACTGACTATCAATCCCCACTTCTTCACTCATTATTACTCCATCAACAATGATTAAAGGTTGTGTAGAAGTTCCTAAATTAGAATTGGTCAGCGAACTTAAGCTTCCTTGACCTCGTATATTAATTTTAACAGGACCTCCAATCCCGGAAGTATTTTCAATCAATACTCCTGCAATTTGACCGCCCACTATTTTATCAATACTTTCAGAGGCTTGCTCCACGGCAATATCTTTAGCGTTCAAAGTAGCGATACTCCCTACGATTTCCTCTTTTAATTTTTTAGTTCCGTAAGAGGAAGTAATCACAACTTGCTCTAACTCATCTGTGACTTGCTCCATATTAAAAACAAAATCAAATGAGTTTCCTGCACGAACGGACTGCGCTTTCATCCCTAAAAATGATACTTCTAAAACCGTATTTTGAATGTCATTTCCTTTCAATAAATAAACAAATTTACCGTTGCTGTCACTAATAGCTCCAGTTGAAGTTCCTTTAATCAAAATAGTGGCACCAGGAATAGGAAGTTTGTCTTTGCTGTCTAAGACTACGCCTTTTATGAATCGTTCTTTTTCCTGTGAAACCGTTTTGTCTGAAATCTCCAATAATAATATTTGTTCTTTTTGTATAAAAAATGATATTTCCCTGTCTTTTAAGAGTTTGGTCAACGCATTTTCCAGTGTACTGTTTTTAACAGATACAGTAACTTTTTGATTTACATCAATTTTATTAGCATTGTAAATAATTCGGAAATTGGTTTGTTGTTCTATAGATTTTAATACTTGACTTAGTGGTTGTTCTCTAAAACTTAAAGTAATCGTCTTATCTTTTGACTGGGAAAAAGTATTGATACTCAATAAGAATATCGCAAAAGTCAGTAAGAGTTTTTGCCAATAGGGGAGTTCTGTAAACGTCATTTAATTTTGGTTTTTGGTTGGTTAGTGTTAGTTGTTTATTAATTTGTAATTTTTATAATGCCATCTTTTTTGGAATATTTAAAAGGAGTATCCAGTTTTAGTAAGTCCAGAATATCTTCCACCTTAGACTCTTTAATTTTAATTGTTCCTGTAAATTTCTGTGCGACTAAATTGCTATTTGAGTTTACAATCGTGACATCGAAGGCGCGTTCCATTCTTTTGCAAATTGAACCAAAAGAAGCATCCTTGAAAATAAGTTCGCCTTGAACCCAGGCTGTAAATAAATCGACATCTACTGTTTCAGTTATAAACTTATTAGAAGAATCATTCCACGTTGCTAGCTGGTTAGGTAATAAGACGATACTATTTTTTTGATTTGCGTTTTCTGAAAATCTCACGCTGCCTTCCACTAAAACAGTTTGAATTTGTTTTTCATCCGGATATGCCGAAAGGTTAAACTTTGTGCCTAGAACTTCTATACTTACCTGATTAGCATCCACTATGAAGGGATGCAATTTATCTGTGGTAACATCAAAAAAAGCTTCTCCTGTCAAATACACTCTTCTAGAGGTATTTAATCCAAATTGTTGCGGATATTTAAGTGTACTTCCCGCATTCAAATGAATCATAGTCCCATCTGAAAGAGTTACTTTGAACGTTTTACCATAAGGAATCCTAAGTGTATTGAAAACCAAGTCATTATTGGTTGCATGACCGTAATAAACAATGGAATCTTGACTTTGTTTCGCTATTACATTGCCTTTCTCATTGATAACGTTTTTCGTTTTATCCTTCGAAATATATTCTATGGTGCCATTGCTTAACTCCAGAATAATTTCTTTGGAAGGATTTGAATTTGGTACAAACAACTGTGTAGCTGTCTTTCCCAAACCAATAAATACAAGAACGATAGCTGCATAACGTAAAAACCTATACCATTTACTGCTGCCTTTCTTTTGTTTTTTCCTGTAAAATTCCTGAAGCGCCATTGCTGGCGAGTCGCTTGAATTTTCAGTGAAAGCCCACGCTTTTTTTAAAGCTATAAATTGTTTTTTATTCTCTTCAGAACTTTCAATCCATTTAAAGACAATAAGAACTTCTTCTTCAGAAGCTTCATTATCTAAATATTTATAAATTAATTCAGAAATCATATCTTTTTTATTTAATCAAATACTACTATAAGTAACTTTTAGAAACTGCGATAATCATTATTGTGGAGAAAAGAATCAAAAAAATTCGCAAGCAATACTCCAATCGTCTAAGTAAGTACACTTAACAATTGAAATACCCTATGTTAAAATTTAATTATTTTTTAACTATTTAGTAAAGTGATAATAAGTAGAGAGGGTAAATAGTCTGATAATTGTTCTTTAAGAATCTTCAAAGCCTTTGTCATGTGGGCTTCAACTGCTTTTTGCGTTACACCCATTTCCATGGCAATTTCTTCATTTTTTTTATTCTCAAAACGTTTTTTTAGGTATACTTGTTTTGTTTTTTCAGGAAGTTCAGCGATTATTTTATTAATCAATACTTCCAATTCGGTTAATTCTAAGGAATCAAAATGAATTGAATTCAAAATTTGAGTGTCTAATTGTCTCTCTTTTTGATTTAATAAGTCATTTTTAAATTTGTCTTTTACTCTATTATGCCTTAAAAGATTTAAGCATATCGATTTTGCATATGTGTGGAGAAAGGGAAGAATCCCATTTACAGTTTCAATTTTTTCCTTGTTGATCCATAGTTTCAAAAAGACCTCTTGAGTAACATTTTTAGCATCATCTTTATCATATAAAAATTGAATGCTGAAGCCCAAAACGCGATTATAGTATTTATTGAAAAAAAAGTTAAACGCAAAGTCGTCTCCCTCCTTAAAGGCTTTGAATTGGTCTAATTCATTATGTTTTATTTCTTTCATTAAATAAAATACACGCTGATTTTTGTAAAAAAGCTAAATTAAAAAAATAATCGGAGTTTGTTGGGGATAGGGGACGTAAAAGACAAAATAAGGATTCAAAATTTATTATTTCCAGAAGGTTTGTCAATTAGGGCAAAAAACAGGGAGTAATTAACCAAAAAAGAGATTGGGTTTTTTGAGCTTATCTGAGTTTTTGTAGGGGTTTAGGAATTAGTAAAAACGGATGCCCCATCAAAATGTTGATGGGGCATTATTAATAGCGAGTAAACTTGAAAAGTCTATCGAATTTCTTGCAGATTAATATAAAATTGTTAGTTTTAATGATGATTTTAAAATAAGTAAATTTTAAATTACAGTTTTACTAACCAAATGAAAAAAAACTTATTACGATAATTTTTAGGGGTTATACTTTAAAAATTAATTTATTTTTATAAAACACCCATAAGATTAGAGACCAAAAAACAGCATACACTAATGCAAAAGTTAATGAAGCATTCATAGGATTGCTGAAAATAGGAACTATACAAAATTTATAGAAATAACTTTGAAGATTGATTTGTTCCGAAGCTATTTTTGGGTTTTGAATTGTAATGGTGCTCAAAACTCTTGGTATTATTCCCGAAAAGAAAAACACAATCATAGGATTTACACCCCAAATTAAAAATAATTTTGTCCATTTTTTATAGTTTGCAACATCTATCAGGAAGTATAATACTGTTAGGCATAAGGTGGCAATTCCCGCAGTATATAGTACATAGGAACTTGTCCAAAGTGATTTGTTTAACGGAAACAGTAGACTCCAAAGCAAGCCTGCAATTAGCAATGCAAATCCAACTGCTGCTATTTTTTTTAGAATTTCAGTTTGTTGGATTTTTAAATTTAATATTTGGCCTATAAACATTCCAAGAATTCCTGTGGCTACAGCCGGAAGAGTGCTCAAAATTCCTTCTGGATCCCAAGTTTTGGAATAACTCCATAGATGTCCTTTTAATACTAAATTATCCAACCACGCAGCTAAGTTGGTCCCTTTTTCAAAATTTGCGGGACCAAATCCCGGAACTGGAACAAAAGCCATTACAATCCAGTAACCTAGTAAAATTGATGCAGCAACCAAAAGTTGTGTTTTCAGATTTGTTTTTAAATACAAAAGAGAGACAAAAAAATATACAATTCCTATTCGCTGTAAAACTCCTGGGATTCGTACCTCCTGAAATGCTTCAATTTGGCTGTATGCTAAGATTATTAATATTGCAAAAATTCCAAAAACGAGATAGGTTTTGATTTTTAAACTAAAGTTTCCTAAAAGTGCATAAGCGACTGCAAAAGTTATCATCAACCGGAGTAGTAATAAGGAAATCCCCTCTAAGCCCAATAATTCTATTCTACTGAAATAATTTAAAAATAATCCTAAACAGAAAATTCGTAAGGATCGAACAATAATTTTATTAAAAACTACAGAGTCAAATTGTTTCGTAGGCATTGCAAAAGGGATTGCGCTACCCATTATAAAAATAAAAAAGGGAAAAACTAAATCGGTCGGAGTACAGCCGTGCCATTCGGCGTGTGCTAATGGCGGATAAATAGCCGCCCAACTTCCCGGGTTGTTGACAATAGTCATTAATAAAATGGTAAATCCTCTGAATACATCTAGTGAAATTAAACGCTCTTTTGTCATTGTTTTAATTTAAATTATTTGGTTAATTTAATGATTGAAAACCTACTTCATTCAGGTTTACTAAAATGGTGTCAACAATTTTATTTGACGATAGCTTCCTGAATTATTTCCTGAATGTCTTCCCGAATTTTTTCTTTAGATAATTTATTTCCTTCACCAGAAACTTCCGGATAGGTTCTATTAGATAGGAAAACATAGACAATCTCTGTTTCGGGATCAACCCAAGCTATATTTCCCGTGAAGCCGGTATGACCAAAACTGGATTCAGAAACGCATGCGCAGGTAGATCCGTCTTTCCCTATTCTTTTATCAAAACCTAAACCTCTATGAACTCCTTCAGAACTGTAATAGGAAGTGTTGAAGGCATCGAATGTTTTTTCGGAAAAATATTGCTTATTGCCGTAATTTCCTTTTTGTAAAAACAGCTGCATCATTTTGGCAACATCCATAGCGTTAGAAAAAATTCCGGCATGACCGGCTACTCCACCTTCCATTGCCGCTGCCATATCATGAACGTATCCCTGAACAACTTGGTGTCTAAAATAATTATCAACTTCAGTCGGTGCAATTTCATTTTTATCAAATTTTTCTAAGGGATTGTAGAGAGTATTATTCATTCCAAGTGAACTATAAAAATTTTTCTGACTTAAAACTTCTAATTTCTTTTTAGTTTTTCTTTCGAGGTATTCTTTCAGGATAATGAAGGTGAAATCGCTGTATTTGTATTCTCTTTTAATTGACAATGGGCTATTGGCAATGATTTTCATTATGGTATCGTGATAATCATTTCTAATAAAAAGACCGTCGGCTACTTTTGTGGAAAATTGGGAGTCAGCTATTTTATGATAGTATTTTTCCAAAGGTTTGTTTTCAGTGTCTAAAGTTGCTTTGTAAAATGGAATCCAAGCCTGCAGCCCAGCATAGTGAGTCAGTAAATCCTTGAAGCTGATGTTTTCTTTATTTGTTTTAGAAAAAAGGGGAACCATTTTTTTTAATTTTGTATCCAGATTCACTTTATTTTGATCGTATAATTGCATCACGTTAGGCAGAGTCGAAATCATTTTTGAAATCGAGGCTATATCGTATAAGTCTGAATTCGAAACTTTCGTGGTATTGTCATAAGTGTGATAACCATAGGATTTCTGGAAAATTACATTTCCTTTTCGAGCAACAAGCACTTGCATTCCAGGAGTCATTTTACCTTCAATTGCTTTTTGAACTATAGCATCGATTTTAGATAAAATGAGTGGATTCATTCCTTCATTTTCTGGGGTTGTAAAACCCAAACGGTTTAATTTTTTGGTTGATAAGCCCTCATTTATAAGGAAGGATGAATTAATGGATACGGGTAATTTTCCTTTGGCCTCTATAGCTCCAAATAGTAATTCTGCTGAAACCACCTGACTTATATCAGAGTTTTGGTAGGAAACTACTAATCCTTCAATATCATCAAAATTAGTGATTGGTAATAGGGAATAAGGCTTTGTAAAAATATCCAAAATCACTTTGTTGTGCTTTGCAATTTTTTGTAACCATAGCAATTCAGTTTCCGTAAAATTCTGTTTTTCCCAAGTTTTGTTTAATTTATGGAAACCAATGATAACAGTATTGTATTTTTTTAATTCGGTGTTTAGACTATCAATATTGGTGTTAGATATTTCCGTCACTTCGGTATATTTTTTTAATGTAGTGACAAAAGTGCTGTTGACATCATCTCCCAGTTTTACGTATGCAATTTTCTGATCTAAATTTTTGATAGGAAGTATTTTCTTTTCATTTTTTAAAACAGTGATTGCATTTTCATACAATTTATAATGTAAAGCATCATTTTCTGAAGGATTTATGTCTTGAACTAAGTTTTCTAAAGCAATAGGCTTGTATTTATTCAATCCCGCTTTGTACTTATAACGCAATATTTTTTTTACCGAATAAGCCAAACGTTCTTCGGTAAGAATTCCATTTTTGTAGGCTGTTTCTAGTTTTTCGAAACCTGCCTGTACGTCTACTGGACCAAGTAAAATGTCATTTCCAGCAAGAATTACAGCTAATTCAAGATCACCAGGACCTAGGAAATCTGTGGCGCCTTTCATGGCTAAACCATCTGTAAAAATCAATCCATCAAAGCCCAGTTGCTTTTGAAGCAAGTTGGTTACTACATTATACGAAGCGGAAGAAGGAAGATTTTTTCTAGGATCTAAGCTAGGAATTTCAAGGTGTCCAACCATAACGGAGACCAAACCTTCATCGAATATTCTTTTGTAAGGATACAGTTCCACCAAATCGATTCGTTCTTTTGAAAAATCAACCAAAGGCAATGTATGATGCGAATCTGCAGCCGTATCTCCGTGTCCTGGAAAATGTTTTCCGGTACTGAAAACACCTTGACCTTGAACGCCTTTCATGTAGGCGATGGCTTTGTCACTAACATTAGTTTTATCTTCACCAAAAGAACGGTTGCCAATAATTGGGTTTTTTGGATTGGTGTTGATGTCAAGAACTGGAGCAAAATTAAAATGGATTCCCATTCGCTTGTTCTCATTCCCCATGTTTTTACCAACTTTCTCAATTAAACTTAGATCTTCGATCGCTCCCAAAGTCATGTTCCAAGGATACCGATAGGTAGAATCTAATCGCATACTCAATCCCCATTCGGCATCTATTGCAATAAATAATGGGACATCAGATTTAGACTGATATACATTAGTTAATTTCGCTTGACGCATTGGTCCACCTTGAAAAAAAAGGATTCCACCAACTTTATATTCTTCGATTAGGGCGTTAACTTCATTTTCGTGAACAGAATCTTTATTAGAATAAGCTGAAATCATATACAATTGGCCTATTTTTTCTCGACTCGACATTTTGTTATAAATACTGTCAACCCAATTCTTTTCTCTATCAGAATTTTTGAAAAAAGTCTTTCTTTCTGATTTAATTTTAGGAACATAAATGTCTATTTCTTCTGAAAAGGAAGCTTTTTTTAAAGCAGTAATTGTATTGGTTTTTTTAGAAACAGCACAATTGGTAATCAAAAATATAAATGCGGCGTAGAGGCTAATCTTTATAAAGCAATTTTTCATCTAATTATTTTTTTGGAGCAATTGTTTGGTCAATTATTTGTGTTTTTAATGTGATTTAAAAACTAATTTTTTTAATACTATGGGTACTTGTTACGAATAGTCCGATGTAAGTTAAGAGTCCGTTTAGTACTATTAATTCATTATCAAATACATAACCCGAAAACAATATTTTAGAGTTTTCATTTATTATATACGTGAAGAAAGGAGCTAATAGACAGATAAAGGGGACTAATTTATCATTTACGTTTCTTGATTTTTGAAACAGACCAAAAGCATATAATCCTAATAATGGGCCATAAGTATAAGAAGCAACCTTGAATATCATCCCAACAACAGAACTATCATTGATTGAATTAAAAATGAGTATTACTAAGAAGATTAATGCTGAAAAACTGATATGAACGATATGCCTTTTACGGACGGTATTTTGTTTATGACTATTTTCAGCTTTACCCATTCCCAAAAAATCGACGCAAAAAGAGGTAGTTAAAGCCGTCAGAGCTGAATCGGTAGTGGCGAAAGTGGCAGCAATAATTCCCAATAAAAATACAATTGCCGGAATTGTTGATAAATGATTCAATGCGATTTCAGGAAAAAGCAAATCGGTTCTTGGTTTGCCTGTAATTAAATCAACAGGGATTGCAATTCCGTTTTTATCAGCATAAATATATAGTAAGGCACCAACACTTAAAAAGAAAATATTGATAATAACGAAGATTCCCGTAAAGGTAAACATGTTTTTTTGTGCATCACCAATATTTTTGCAGCTCAGATTTTTTTGCATTAAATCTTGATCCAGCCCAGTCATGGCTATAGTTACAAACATTCCTCCTAATATTTGTTTTACAAAATGAAATTTACTTGTTAGGAAATCATCAAAGAAAAATATTTGTGAATAATTACTGTTTTTAACTTCATTGAAAGCACTAACGGCACTTAAATTCATACTGTCGCAAATAAAATAGATCGTAAGGAAAACCGATGTCACAAGGAAAAAAGTCTGTAAGGTATCCGTAATAATAATTGTTTTCAATCCACCTCTGTAGGTGTAAGAAAAAATAAGCAGCAAGGAGATTAATACAGTTAATGCAAACGGAATATTATAATAATCAAATACAAAACGCTGTAATACTATTACCACTAAATAGAGTCTGAATGCAGAGCTTACCGTTCTGCTAATCAAGAAAATAGTGGCTGCTGTTTTGTAGCTGTAAAGCCCCATTCTCTGTTCTATATAGCCATAAATAGAGGTTAGATTCATTCTGTAATACAGTGGTAATAATAACTTTGTGATTATTATAAATCCGATAGCATTACCCAATACAAACTGAAAATATTTGAATTGTTCGCCACTCGCGGCGCCTACTTCTCCCGGAACAGATATAAAAGTTACTCCTGAAAGAGCGGTTCCTATCATTCCAAAAGCAACTAAATACCATTTTGAATTTTTATTGGCAGTGAAAAAAGCATCATTCCCATCATCTTTTTTGCTGACTCTATGTGAGATGTAGAATAATGTAGCGAAATAAACGATGATAAGGATTAGGATTGCACTTGGAGTCATTTTGTATCTTTATAGGTTTATTGTTCTTTATGAATATGTAACAGACTTTAAAATAGTTTGTTTGTTAAATTTCTAGATTTTTATTTTCAGCCAGTAAAACAGCTCTGACACTTTTGTGTTTTTTTAGTAATTCAGAAGCTAATTTCTCGTCAATGTGCAGTTCTTCTACAATCATTTCGACACCTCTTTGTACTAGTTTTTTATTAGACAATTGCATGTCAATCATTTTGTTGCCATAAATACGCCCTAGTTTAATCATAACAGATGTTGATATCATGTTTAATACTAATTTTTGAGATGTTCCAGCTTTCATCCTGGTACTTCCGGTAAGGAATTCTGGACCTACTATCAATTCAATAGGATAATCAGCCTGTTTCGAAATTAGACTATCACTATTACAGGAAATACTTCCAGTTGCGATATTGTTTTCTTTTGCTTTTTTTAATCCGCCAATAACATAAGGAGTATTTCCTGAAGCAGCAATTCCTACAACCACATCTAAACTCGAAATGTCGTAGGCTGATAAATCTCTCCAGGCTTGATCAATGTCGTCCTCGGCATTTTCTACTGCTTTTCTAATAGCTGAGTCGCCACCTGCAATGATGCCAATAATCCAATTGTCCGGAACTCCAAAAGTTGGCGGACATTCTGAAGCATCAAGAATACCGATTCTTCCTGATGTACCGGCACCGATATAAAAAAGCCTTCCACCAAGTTTCATTTTAGATACAATTATATCAACCAATTTTTCAATATTTGGAATTTGTTTACCTATTATATCTGCTACTTTTTTATCTTCATTATTTATGTTAGAGAGTAGTTCATTAGTACTCATTTTATCTAAGTTCGAATAGAGCGATTCTTGTTCTGTATCGGGATTAATTTTTACCATTTCTTATTTTTTACTGATTAGGGATTTTTTATAGGCCAAATTCAATTTCTGTATTTTATTAACAACAGTATCCTGGTTTTATGTGACAATTAACAAGGATTTATTTAATAGATTACATAGTTCATGCGCATTTTTTTAAATGCTGTTAATCCATTTTTCCAACTTTTTCTTATTTTATTTTCTGAAATTCCGCTTTCAATTTGCTGCTGTAATTTTTTTGTCCCAGCAAGTTTTGTGAAAAAAGGATTGAAGAATTTAGTTTTGTCACTGGTATTTTGATAGGCTTTAATTAACCATTTTAGTTCTAATCGAGTTAGTTTAGGGTAAGCCGTTAAATCTTCACCAAAACACTCTTTTCCATTATAAAGTGGGTCTTTGGCTCCGAAATTGGGTTTTGGAGTAAAATTAAAAGTGCTTTTCGTTAAAAAAGGAGAACCATAAATTTGAAATTGTTTTTCGGTTCCGCGGCCCACACTCACATTAGTCCCTTCAAACAAGCACAAACTCGCGTACAGATTTATGGATTGGTCATTTGGTAAATTTGGAGATGGTTTTAGGGGTAAACTATATTCCATTGTTCGATTATAATCAAGACAAGGAATAACGGTTAATTTGCATTGTGCCCCGTTTTTAAGCCATTTTTCTCCATTTATCATTTGCGCATATTCCCCGATTGTCATTCCGTGAAGGAGTGGAATAGGGTGCATGCCTACAAAACTGGTAAATTCTTTTTCTAAAAGTGGACCATCTATGATACTTCCATTAGGATTTGGTCTGTCTAGAATTACAAGAGGAATTCCGTTTTCTGCGCAGGCTTCCATGACATAATGCAAAGATGAAATGTAGGTGTAGAAACGTGCTCCAACATCTTGTAAATCAAACAACATAATGTCAATTCCAACTAATTGTATTGCTTTTGGTTTTTTGTTATCACCATAAAGAGAAATAATTGAGAGTCCGGTTTTGGCATCTTTTCCATCAACGACATGTTCACCGGCATCAGCAGTTCCTCTAAACCCGTGTTCAGGAGCAAAAATGGTTTGGATGGCTATTTTTTTTTCTAATAAAAAATCTACCAGATGTATTTTGTTTGTCAGAATCCCAGTCTGATTGGTAACAATTCCAACCTTTTTGTTTTGTAATAAAGGCAGGTATTTTTCATAATTATCAGCGCCTGTTTTAATTTTTACAGAATCAATTGAGATTCTATTCTTTACACTGTTATCTTCTGAATGAGAATAGCAACTGATAGTAACCATTAGGATAAAAAAATAAATATTTTTTTTTAAAATAAAATACATTGTAGTGTTTTTTAAAAGTGACGAATTAATAAAATTGCTATTGATTTAAGTACATAAGGAAGTCTGCCATAAATGCAATAGCTTTTTAGTTTAAATAGAAAAATCTATTATTTACTTAGAAAAACATATTTGTACTATGGGCTGACTGAAATTGGTAAACAAAAACCACTTTAGAATTTTCTGAAGTGGTTTTTTGTAAATCTTATTTATTGGTATAAAATGTTATTACCGGAATGTTGATAGTTGCACTAGGCACTCCTGCGGATATTCCTCCAGCATAACCCCTGCAGTAGACGGTATAAATTCTACCTGCTCTTGGAACAAAAATATTAGTTCCTGAATTAGCTTGATTCGCTACAAGAGCTGGAGCGGTTAGCGTTGGGTTGTTTGATGCGGATCCAGCAACGCGCAATTGTAATTGGTAGCCTCTCGTATCAGTAGGATCTTGTGGCTCTATGGCAATGAATTTTTCGTCTCCGCCTTTGAAAGTTATATTCTTATAGGTTTGAATCTCTTTTGTAACTACAGGAGTAACGCCACTGATAGAAGTTGTTTTTATAATTCCCAAATCATAACCCGCTACAGGAGTATTGTTTATGACATTTATAAAGCGAATATACGCTTTGGTTTTGTCCAAATTAGCGACAGATAAATCATCATTGATTTGAAACATTGAATAGCTAACCGGCGTAACTGTTGGTAGTGACCCAATTAAGAAATTGGTGTAGAATTTGCCTTTGTCGGTTACTAGTTTGCCAACAAAACGTTCGACTTCCGCAGTTTGAGGAACAGTTGCAGTAGCAGCAATTAGTGGAGATATAGCACTCAAGGGCTGTTCTCCTGATTTTACCATACTGTAACTCGTCGATGCTGGATATTGCGATCCGTAAGATGTTCCAACGGGAAGACCAACGGTAACGCCAACAGAGGATATTTTCTCTGCTCCAATAAAATAATTCACCTGAAGATTAGTTCCATTTGCACCAATCGCTGCGTGAATAAATTTTACGTTAGAAGTGTTATCAGACGCACTTACTGCGTAAGGAGTGAAATCGTGTTCCTCTCCACAAGATACAACCAGTGCCGCTCCTAAAAGTGGTACAATGGATTTTTTAATAATGTTAAGTATATTTTTCATGTAATACGTTTTATAGTTTTGATAAATTACGGTTTAGAAAACCACATTTCTATTGTATGATAATCCACTTTATCTGCGCCAATTGCTTGTAAAGCCGCAAAATTCCATACATATTCTGAGTTGAATCTTGGACGAACTCGGTATGGTAATTTTCCATTATTATCAACAAATAAGCTAGTTGGGAAAGCCATTGTTTTGTAAATATTTACGTTGTCGTAGCGGTATTTTCGCATATCTGTCCAAGCTTCTAAATTTCCAAAACCAAAAAGAGAAATGTATTTTTGCAGGATGATGTGACTCATTGTTAAGTTAGCTTCAGCCGGAACCACATTTATATTAGCAAGAAAAGTTGATTTTTCTGATGCAGATATAGCAGTTGTGATTGGATAAGTTGTACTACTAATAGTATTTGCATTTACAAAATCGATACTCGCTTCAATTCCTTTTTTGTATGCTGCCAAAGCCATAACTTTATCTCCTTTTTTGAAAGCAGCCTCTGCCTTGATGAATTGAATTTCAGCATAAGTCATGATAGGAAACGATGCTTTATCTCTAAAAATATACCGACCAGGTGTCGTAATACTTCCAGCCAAGAATGTTCCCCAAAGATTAGGAATTCTACTTGGTCCCGTAGTTGAGGAAGCCGTAGTATTCAATGGATTGCCAATAAAAGTATATTTGGTTGGGTCTGGATTTGCCGCCGATGCCGGAGCTGTTTCAGATGTTCCAATAGATGGCGCTAAAATTCTTGACATGCGAGGGTCAATTGCGCCGGTAAAAACATCTCCATTCATAACTCTAACCATAAAATCAGTTTGACGGAATGTTGCAATGTTGTTTCTACCCGGTCCATTGAAATTGCTATCAGCTGACACGGAACCGTTGTAACTAATTAAGGCATTATCTGCATTTGATGCCAAAGATTTGTCGCAGGCTTCAATCACAGCTGTTGGGTTGTAACTAGCTTTATTTATTTGGTTATTCAAATTACGCGCTACTACGCCCCAAGCAAATTTGGTCCATTTAGCTCTATCGCCGTTATACATTTTATCCCCTACAGCTGTGTAAGTACTAGAGACTTTACCATCCGTACGCGCTAAGTCAACAACACCTTCGTTTATCAAACGCAGCACTTCAGCATACACTTGTTCTTGTCCTACATAGTCAAAAGACATACGTTGCGTAAAAGCTTGATCAAAATCAATTAATTCTGAATGATAATCTGTGGCAACTTGCCAGGACCAAGCTCTAATCACTTTTGATATACCGGTAATATCATGACGTTCTTCTGCAACTGCTTTTTCTTGCATTCGGGTCAAATTTAAGCCTATAGAAAAATAGGCCATTTTCCAAATTTCACCACCTGCATCATTATTTGCTGTGTAGCCGTATCTATCCCAATCGTTTCCAGTGGTCGCATTACTGAAATATTGCACGTACCTTCCTAAATAGCGATTGTCAAACTGTAAACCCACAGCCATTTGTTGCTCAATTGGCGGCATTAAAGCTTGGGCAGAAACATCAACTGGAAAACTTGGGTTTTCATTCAAATCTTGCAAGTTGTCACACGAAACTACAGTGGTCAACAGTCCTATTGCAGCTATATATTTTTTTATATTTTTCATTTTCTATAAGTATTAAAATCCTAATTTTACTCCCATGTTCAAACCTCGTGGTGTGGAAACCGTCCCAAAGTCAAAACCAGCTCCTCCAGCTCCTCCAGAAGATGCATTTAATCCATTAACTGCAGGATCTGCGCCTGTATAATTAGTTATCATAAAAGCATCGGTTAAGGTTAGGTTTAACGACAGCGATTTTATAGCTGTTTTTTCTAATTTTTCAGGAGACATTCTGTAACTAATGGTAATGTCTCTCATTCGCAACCAATTAATATCTTTTTCAATAAAGTCAGCATCAACTGCACCAGATCGGTAATATTCATTTTGATAATATGGCGTCACCATTACGTTATTCTGTGTAGGAGTGGCTGAGTTCTCTAGTCCATCTCTTAATATGCCTTGTACAACACGAGGTTGTTCTCTGTCTAAAGTTCTTGTGGAGATTCCATTTTGGTACATCCAAAATTCGGTTCCATTGAAAATATCTCCTCCTTTACGAAGGTCTAGTAACATTGACAAACTTAAATTCTTGTATTTGAAAGTGTTTTGAAAACCAAGTACAAAATCTGGATTTCTATCACCCGCGATAACAAAGTTTGGATTTTTAAGAGGATAACCTGTGCTTGGATCTATTAGTATTTGTCCTGCATTATTTCTTAAATAATCTACAGCTGTTATCGTAGTTAGTGGCCCGCCTACTTTTACACCACCTCGAACATTTCCATAAAGCCAAGTATCAGATAAATAATATTCTGTCACTACTGGTGGAAGATTCAGTAGTTCTGATCGTGTTTTATTAAAATTGGCATTCAAATCCCAAGAAAAATTGGATGTTTTTACTGGAGTGGCGTTCAAGGTGATTTCTAAACCTTCATTTCTTAAGTCTCCAAAATTAGCAGATGTTAAAACGAATCCAGTACCGTAACTTAAACGCATATTTTTTAAGATAGGATCAACTGTTTTGGTGCTATATACGGTTACGTCTAGCCCTATACGATCGTCAAAAAATTTAATTTCTGTACCAAATTCAACAGACTTGCGAAACTCAGGAACTAAATTTGGATTGGCACCTGTTACTCCGTATGCATATCCGCCATTTGTCGTTAACTGTGGTTGATAAATAGGTACTGCGGAATAAGGAGAAGGGATGTTAGCTGCCTCAGCGTAAGAGGCTCTTATTTTTCCATAAGACAATATTCCTTGGTCTTTCAAGCCCGGTAAATTAGAGAACATAAAACTGGTTGAGGCAGAAGGATAAAAGAAAGGATCAGGCAATACTGAAACCCAGTCTTTACGTCCTGTCAACGATAAATAAACAATCTTGTCATAATCAAAATTTACCTCTGTAAAGAAACCTACGATTCTACTTTGAATGATTCTTTCTTGTGATCTTTGTGTTGTAGCTTCGGTATTATTAATAGAATTAAAATTTGGATCAAAATACTTGTTTCCGGATGTAGATAAAATTCTAAAATAGTTGTCATTAATTGCATTACCAAGCAAAATTTTAGTATTGAATTTTCCGAAAGATTTTTGGGCAGTTGCCAAGAAAGTCGTATTCAAGTTACTAGTGCTGTTATAGTACGTTTCTATGAAACCTCCTGTTGCTATTCCACCAGCTGATTCTGGATGAATTGCTCTATATCCTTGACCTGAATTTACATCCCAACCTGCACGAGCTGTAAAATTTAACCATTCTGTTGGATCATATATTAATCCAACATTGGTAACAAAACGGTTGTTGAAATCCTCAGATAAGTTCTTGTTTACATCCCAAAATGGGTTGTCAGTTTCAGTATCCAGCGCTCCGGAAGTAATTTTCCTTCTTGATCCATCAGTATTCAAATAATTACGTACATCATCATTTTGAGGCCAGCCCAATAGTGTTAATAAATACCCATTACTACCAGTTAGTGAACCTGATCCACCTTTTGATGCTTTTTGATTTTCCGATTTAGTAAAACTAAAGGTCCCTTCTGATTTAAATTTAGGTGAAATTTTTGCTGTTGCATTTAAGCTAGCGTTTAATCGGTTATATGATGTATTAGGTGTAACGCCTTCTTGATCTAAATTACTTAACGACAATCTATATGAAGTCGTTTCTGTGCCTGCTTCAAGCGACAAGTTGTGTGTTGTAGATGTTCCTACTTTGAAAAAATTATTAACATTGTCATAGAATTTTGTACCTGGAGCAAAAGCTTCTCCTAATTGTCTTCTGTAATCAGTATTAGTTATTCCGTCAGCACCTCTTTGATATACGGATTGAGTTTCAGGGAAACGGTAGACTTGATCTAGTCTTGTATTGGTAGAGTAAGTAACTCTTCCCACTCCTTTTTTTCCTTTTTTAGTTGTAATTACGATAGCTCCGTTACCTGCTTGCATACCATAAAGCGCAGCAGCTTCCGGACCTTTAAGAATCGTTATCGATTCAATATCTTCAGGGTTGATATCAGCACCTCTATTAGTATAGTCTTGATTTCTATTGGGAGCATTTGAGATCATCAAACCTTGGTCCAGAGTTTCATTACTTACCGGCAAACCGTCCACAATATATAAAGGTGAATTGTTTCCACTCAAAGAGTTTACACCTCTTAATTGTATAGCTGCAGAAGCTCCAGGGGCTCCAGTAGTACTAGTCACTGTAAGACCAGCAATACGACCTTGCAGCGCGTTGGCAAAATTCGCACGTTGTGTATCTGCGATTTCTTGTCCTTTAACCGCTTGTGCGGAATATCCTAAGGAGGATTTGTCTAAAGTTCTACCCATCGATCCTATGATAACAACTTCTTTTAAGCTTTCAACACTTTCATTTAAAACTACATTCATTGATGAGCCTGTAACCTGTATTTCTTTGGTTTCAAAACCAATATAACTGAAGCTAAGTATTTGTCCAGAAGATATCGAAATACTATAATTTCCATCAAAATCAGTGGTGCTACTTTTAGTAGTACCTTTAATGAGTACTGTAGCTCCGGGTATAGGAATTCCGTCCGCTTTGTTTTTAACAGTTCCAGTAATTGTTTTCGTTTGTCCCAATGTAACTTGGACGAACAAAACCAATAACGAAATAAGGAATAATTTCTTCATAATTATTTTTGGTTTTATGGTTGTTGAACAAATATATTTATTTAATGCATATAAATGCGATATTTTGTTATGTTTTTTTAAAATACATGCTAAATTATGCAAAAAAATGCATTTTTTATTTAGATAAAGGATAAATTATGGTAAATCAATGATTTGATTGCAATAGTCTCTTGCGGCTGATGGTGTATCTTTACATTTGAATAGAAATATTTAATATATTTGTACTCAATTTTTAATTTTAAAAGTATGCTGAAAGCCGAACGACATAAATACATAATGACTAAACTTATTGAAGATCAGAAGGTCATTACGGCTGATTTGGCTTTAGATCTCGATTTGTCAGAAGATACCATACGAAGAGATTTAAATGATTTAGATGACAAGAATTTACTCAAGAAGGTTTATGGAGGGGCGATACAGACAGTCGAAAAACCTAGTGATGTTTTCGATATTGTCATAACAGCTGAGGAAGAAAAGAGAAAAATTGTCTCTAAAGCATTGTCTTTGTTGCATGATGGACAGGTAATTATAATGAGTGGAGGAAGTACGAATTTGGTTTTCGCTAAATTGATTCCTTCGGAGTTAAAAGCTACTATATATACGTATAGTTTACCTATAGCAATGCAATTATCGCAGCATCCCAATATAGATTTAATATTTATTGGTGGGAAAATGCAGAAAAACGCAATGGTTACCATAGGAATGGATGTGATTCAAGTTTTATCAAAGATTAAAGCAGATATTTGTTTTATCGGAGCCAGCAGTATTAATGTAAAACAAGGTTTGACAGAAGTGGGTTATGAGGTTTCTATAGTCAAAAAAGCAATGATTGACTCTTCCGATAAAGTGATTTCTATGTTTGCTTCTCATAAATTAAATACTAAAATGCCACATATTGTATGTGATTTCAATCAGTTAGATACCATTGTTACGGATTTAGATCCAGAAGATTCAAGGTTAGACGAATATAGAAAATTAGGAGTTTTTATATTATAATTTTAAATCCACTATAAAATGCATTATTTTGCGTTATTTAAATTTATTTTCGCTAAATAACGCAAAATAAAATATTTGTTTTGTTTTTTAGTTATATTTGTTAAACTAATTATTTAACCAAAAAATATAGTATGAAAACAAATACTTCTTTGACTTACGACATACCTGGAAAATTTGAAGAAACTCGATTTGAAAAAAATCATAATGTGATTTTTAAAAGTTCTATAGAAGCTTCAAAGGTCGTTGCTCAGGAAATCGCAGCATTAATCAAATCGAAACAAACCCAAAATCAACCATGTGTACTTGGATTGGCGACTGGTTCTTCACCTATTAAAGTATATGAGGAATTGGTTCGAATGCACAAAGAGGACGGTCTTAGTTTTCATAATGTTATTACTTTCAATCTGGACGAGTATTATCCTATGACTAAAGAAAACCGCCAAAGCTATCATTACTTTATGCATCAGCATTTGTTTAATCATATTGATATTAAACCTGAAAATATCAATATTCCAGATGGAACAATTGTATTAGAGGACTTGAATCAATATTGTATTGATTACGAAGCAAAAATAAAAAATGCAGGAGGAATTGATTTTCAGCTTTTAGGAATTGGTCGTACCGGACACGTAGGTTTTAATGAACCTGGTTCTCATATTAATTCCGGAACCAGAATTATAACATTAGACCACATAACCAGAGTTGATGCTTCTTCTGATTTTAATGGTATTGATAATGTTCCTAAAAGAGCTATTACCATGGGAGTTTCAACTATTCTTAAGTCTAAAAGAATTGTTTTAATGGCTTGGGGTCAAAATAAAGCGACTGTTATTAAGAAGACAATCCAAGGCGAAATCACATCAGAAGTTCCTGCTACTTTTTTACAGAATCATTCGAATGCTACTTTTGTTTTAGACCAATTTGCGGCTTCTGAATTAACACGATTTGAAACTCCATGGCTCGTTGGTGAATGTGTTTGGACACAAGAATTAAAAAGTAAAGCAATTATTTGGCTTTGCAAAGAAACAAAACAATCCATATTAAAACTTACCGACAGGGATTACAATAATAATGGTATGTCAGATCTTTTAGCACAAGAAGGTTCGGCTTATGATTTGAATATTAATATGTTTAATGTTTTGCAGCATACCATAACGGGCTGGCCGGGAGGAAAACCCAATACTGATGATTCTCACAGACCCGAAAGAGCTAATCCTGCCAAAAAAAGAGTTATTCTTTTTAGTCCACATCCAGATGATGATGTAATTTCAATGGGAGGGACATTTTCTAAATTAATAAAACAAGGACATGACGTACATGTTGTGTATCAAACTTCCGGAAACATAGCAGTTACAGATGATGAAGCATTAAAATTTGCTGAAGTATGTCGTGATTTTATCGGTAAGGAGAACAGTGAAATTAATTTTTCATCGGTTATTAATTTTCTAAATAATAAGACCGAAAACCAAGTTGATTCTTTGGAAGTTCGAAAATTAAAAGGGCTTATAAGACGACGTGAATCGTATGCTGCTACCAGATACATAGGTTTAAATGATGAAAAAACACACTTTTTAGACCTACCTTTTTACGAAACAGGACAAATAAAGAAAAACCCTTTAGGTCTGGATGATATTGCTATCGTCAAAGATATTATTGCCAAAATAAAGCCTCATCAAGTTTTTGCTGCTGGCGATTTAGCAGATCCGCACGGCACTCATGAAGTATGTTTGAATGCTATATTCGAGGCAATGAAACAATTAAAATCAGAATCTTTTATGAACGATTGTTGGTTGTGGTTGTATAGAGGTGCTTGGCATGAATGGGATATTCACGAGATAGATATGGCTGTGCCTTTGAGTCCAGACGAAGTAACCATTAAAAGACACGCCATTTTGTATCATCAATCTCAAAAAGACAGAGTGATGTTTCAAGGAAATGATTCTAGAGAATTTTGGGTAAGAGCTGAGGAGCGTAATAAAAATACGGCAAAACTTTATGATGATTTAGGTTTAGCCGAGTATGAGGCAATTGAGGCATTTAAACGTTTTGATTATTAGAAAATTTGAATATCCTAAATATTACAATGATTGATTTAGATTTTGTATTCACGTTTTGCAAGAGTCTTCGGTTTAAATAAAATTTTAGTAAACTGAAGACTCTTGCGAAAAGTGTCAATCAGAATGTGTGATATTTTATTCTTTATAAACAACAGCAATTTACGCCACTACATGTCAATCACGCCTCAGTTAGAACAATTATCCCAGTCATTAGAAGGAACACTTTTTTATGATAATCTCCATAAAACATTGTACGCCACAGATGCTTCCGCGTATCGAATTATGCCAGTTGCTGTAGCGATTCCAAAATCAGAGGATGATATTGTCAAAATTATTCGCTTTGCAGCAAAAAATAAAATTTCAATTACGCCCAGAACTGCTGGAACTTCCTTAGCTGGTCAAACGGTAGGTAATGGAATAATTGTGGATGTTTCGAAACATTTCACTAAGATTGTCGCTTTTGATTCTGCACAAAAAACGGTTACCGTGCAGCCGGGAGTAATTCGGGATGAACTGAATTTGTATTTAAAAGAACACGGATTGTTTTTTGGACCCAATACTTCCACCTCAAATCGCTGTATGATAGGAGGGATGGTAGGCAATAATTCGTCGGGAACTACTTCTATTAGGTACGGAGTGACCCGCGATAAAATAGTGGAAATCAAAGCGATTTTGAGTGATGGGACTTTGGCAGTATTTAAAGAAATAACTTCAGCGGAATTCATTGAAAAAACAAAAGGGAACACGCTTGAAAGCTCTATTTACAAGACCATTTATGAGGAACTTTCGAATACAGAAAACCAAAAAGAGATTATAAAGGAATTTCCGAAACCTGAAATTCACAGAAGAAATACTGGATACGCGATTGATTTATTATTGAAATCGGAACTTTTTGGAGGAACCGAAAACACAATAAATCTAGGGAAACTCCTTTGCGGAAGCGAAGGAACGCTAGCTTTTACCACTGAAATTACACTAAAAGCAGATCATGTACCGCCAACATATAATGTGATGGTGGTTGCTCATTTTCATACGATTCAGGAAAGTTTGGAAGCTGTAGTTACAGCGATGAAACATCATTTATATACCTGCGAAATGATGGATGATACGATATTGAATTGTACCAAAACCAACAGAGAGCAAGCTAAAAACAGATTTTTTATTCAAGGGGAACCAAAAGCGGTTATTATGCTCGAAGTGGCGTCGCATAACAGTCTGGAAGATGCCGAAAGACAAGCTAATGATTTAATAGCCGATTTGGAAAGAAACAATTTTGGGTATGCTTTACCAAAAATTTATGGTTCAGATATTGATAAAATAAATGAGTTGCGAAAAGCAGGTCTCGGACTTTTGGGAAGTATTGTTGGTGATAATAAAGCGGCAGATTCTATTGAAGATACCGCAGTTGAGTTGAGTGATTTACCCAATTATATTGCCCAATTCTCTGCCATGATGGAGCGTCACGGTCAGAGCGCGATTTATTATGCGCATGCCGGTGCCGGAGAATTGCATTTGAGACCAGTTTTAAACTTAAAAACAACAGAGGGATTACACCAATTTAGAAACATCGCAACCGAAGTTGCTATTTTGGTCAAAAAATACAGAGGATCCTTGAGTGGAGAGCACGGAGACGGAATTGTGCGTGGTGAGTTTTTGCCTTTTATGATTGGGGATAAGAATTATGAATTATTAAAAAGAATCAAACATGCCTTTGATCCTAATACCATTTTGAATGTAGGGAAAATTGTAAACGCTTTCAAAATGGATGAAAACCTCCGGGTGGAAGCAGGAAGATTGGAACCGGAAATACAAACAATTCAGAATTTTTCGGATAGTATGGGAATTTTGCGTGCCGCGGAAAAATGCAATGGCTCCGGTGATTGCAGAAAATTACCTTCGGCTGGCGGAACTTTGTGTCCCAGTTATCGCGCTACCCGAAATGAAAAAGATACGACTCGCGCCAGAGCTAATGTGCTGCGGGAATACCTTACACATTCAGAGAAAGACAACAAATTCGACCACGAAGAATTATATAAGGTATTTGAGTTGTGTGTGAGTTGCAAAGCTTGTGCCAGCGAATGTCCCAGTAATGTGGATGTAGCAGCTTTAAAATCAGAGTTTTTATACCAATATCAAAAAGCAAATGGATTTTCATGGCGCAATAAAATATTTGCTTTTAATGCGAAACTGAATGGATTGGGCAGTATCACTCCGAAGTTTACGAATTTTATGGTGAATTTGCCTTTGGTGAAAAAAAGCATGGGAATTGCTTCTAAAAGAGAAGTGCCGCTTTTGGCCCCAAAGACGTTTAGAAAATGGTACGAGAAAAATTGGAATCAGGCGCCAAGTGATTCTTTTGTAAACGGAAAAGTATGTTTGTTTTGTGATGAGTTTACTAATTATTATGATGTATCGGTTGGAATTGATGCGTATGAATTATTGACAGCATTAGGATACGAAGTAATTCTGGTGAACCATGAAGAAAGCGGAAGAGCTTTTATTTCGAAAGGGTTTCTCGAAGAAGCAAAAGCAATTGCGAATATAAATATTGAAATTTTCTCGAATTATAGTACTGCTGATTTTCCCTTGATAGGAATAGAACCTTCGGCAATATTGACCTTTAGGGACGAATACATTCGATTGGCAGATGATAAAGAAGGTGCCGAAAAATTAGCCAAAAATGTATTTACGATTGAAGAGTTTTTCAAAAATGAAATTACTAAAGGTAAAATTCATGCAGAGCAATTTTCTGAAGAAGAGAAAACAATAAAAATTCACGGACATTGCCATCAAAAGTCATTGAGTACGATGGAAGCGACTTTTGCGATGTTGAATGTACCCAAAAACAGTTCAGTTACCATTTATAATTCGGGATGTTGCGGTATGGCAGGATCTTTTGGATATGAAAAAGAACATTATGAAATCAGCATGCAAATGGGCGAAGATACGTTGTTTCCAAAAATTAGAGCAACTGAACCGACGACGGCTATTGCTGCTGCGGGAACCAGTTGTCGCCACCAGATTTTTGACGGAACCAGTAGAAAAGCGTTGCATCCAGTGACCATTTTAAGGAGTTGTTTGAAGTAAATTTTTTCGAATATAATTTGATTTTTTCTTGCCTATTCTGAGTGGGTTTTTAAAGTATTCAAGTTGAACCATGTTATGTTTCTATAAAAAAAATATAGGAGTGTTTAATAGTTCCCGATAAATATACAAGGCATTAAAAACTTTAATTGTTTATCTCATTCATCGTTATAGCGGAAATTATGCACTGGGATAAAAATTTTTAAAAGGGTTTGACGACTGGCAGATAAATATGGTTTTACAGTTATTAGTATTGACAGAAATTAATTAGGTTGGTAATTTAGTAGTGTAATCGATGTAAATTTTAAATATGAAAGCTATATATTCGATGAATTAGTTTCTTTTACAAGCAAATTTTAAAAATAGCATTTATGACATTACAGCTTTGAGTCAAACACAAACCTAAAGCATCCCAATAGAATTTATAACAAAATAATAAAGATAAAAAGATGAAAAAAAGTATGCTACTACTTGCAGTTTTCTTGACTTCCTTGAATGCGTTACAGGCTCAGAAACTGGATATAATTCCAAGGCCCGTAAAAATAGAACAAAAAGAAGAAGTGTTTGTAATTCCTTCATCAGTGCAAATTATTGTTGACAAAAAATTACAGAAAAGTACTGATTATATAGGAAGCAATTTTTTGAAAAATACAGGTATTGTTCCGATGGTATCTATTGGAAACAAGCATAAAAAAAATGCAATAGTATTTCTGGTAGATGAAAAAATAGATCTTCCAAAAGATGGTTATGAATTGAGCGTAACTAAAAAAGGAGTTAGTGTAAAAGGAAAATCTCCAAACGGAGTTCTGAATGGTTTTCAAACCTTCTTACAAATTTGCTCCGCAAAAGAGGTGCAAAAAGGAACAATTCCAGTCGTAAAAATAGAAGATTATCCTCGTTTTGAATGGCGAGGAATGATGCTTGACGTTTCAAGGCAGTTTTTTGATAAACAAACCGTCAAAAATTATATTGACTGGCTGGCAGCACATAAAATGAATATTTTTCATTGGCATCTTACAGATGATAATGGTTGGAGAGCCGAAATCAAATCAATGCCGGATTTGACTTTAAAAGGAGCTTGGAGAGGCCCAGGAGAAGCATTGTTACCATCATACGGTTCTGGAAATAAACGGTATGGTGGTTATTATACTCAAGACGACATCAAAGATGTGGTGGCCTATGCCTCAGATCGTGGAGTTTCTATTATGCCCGAAATTGAAATCCCAGGACATTCTCGCGCAGTAACGGCGGCTTATCCAGAAATTGGTTGTGTTACAACTCAGGAAACAAAAAGTGTTCAAGGGGAAGTGAAAAATGTATGGTGTGTAGGTCGTGAAGAAAATTATCAAATTTTAGATTCTATTATTAGAGAATTTAAGGAAATGTTTCCTTTTGAATACATCCATGTTGCAGGAGACGAAGTTAATAGAGCTAATTGGGAACAATGCGCAAAATGTAAAGCTTTGATGGAAAAAGAAGGGTATACAGATACTTTTCAACTTCAGAATTATTTCTTTAAGCGTGTTGAAAAAATCGTAGAAAAATATAACAGAAAAACTGCGGGTTGGAACGAAATACTTAAAGGAGGAGAGATGAATCCGAATATAGAAATTTTTGCATGGCAAGGCATAGGTTACGGAATAGAATCTGCTAAAAAAGGACATCGAACAGTTATGATTCCGGGGCAATATACTTATTTTGATATGGCACAATCTGAAAATGAACGTGGTCATCGCTGGGCTGCCATTACAGATACAAAAAGAGTTTATTCGTTTGAACCCATTCCTGAAAGCAATCTAACATCCGAGCAGCAAAAATTGATAAAAGGAGTTCAAGGTGCTTTATGGAGCGAGTATCTTGATCGTCCGACACGATTTATGGAATACCAAAGTTATCCAAGAATTAGTGCCTTGTCAGAAATTGCTTGGTCTAAAAAAGAAGATAAAAATTGGGATGATTTTTATGGAAGATTAACCAATAGTCATTTACAGCGTTTGGTTAATATGGGAATTGCTTTTAGAGATTTCCCTCCTTCCGCAACTTATAAAAGCGGGATCATTACAGTGACACAGCCTTATGAAGGAGCTGTTGTACGCTATGATGCGCAAGGAAATGAACCTACAATACTATCTCCTTTATATACAAACCCAATTCAAACAAAGAGTTACGAGAAATACCGGTTTCGTACTTTTTTTAATGAAGATTCAGCAAGTCCTGCTGTAAAAGTAGAGAAACTACCAGTTGCAAGCTGGAATACGGCTCAAGTAGAAACTTTGACTATTTCGGAGAATATTTCCGAAAATGTTGATAAAAATGGGATTTGGTACCTAACTTTCAATCCTACAACTGATGCAGCTACTAGTGGGATCGTTAGAACAGTTTCACTTTTTGAAAATGATAAATTGATACAAACATATCCAGAAGAAAAAACACTGAAATCAAAACCACGCCTGCGGTTTTTGATTGAAAATTATAGCGAAAAAAGCAATTATCGTTTGGAGTTTATTGTTGATAATAAAGAAGTAAAGGAATCTTCTGCTACGGTAAATTTCAATTGTTCACCGTATCAGGAACCTGAAGTAAAAGTTACCTCATCGATGGCTGAAAATCCTAAATTTCCACTTTCAAAATTAGAGGATTATAACATAGAGACTTATTTACGTACCGATGTTCCGTGTGTAAGTGGAGACTGGATTTTATACACTTTCGCCAAACCTGTTGCTTCTTCTAAAATTGATGTGTTAACTGGAATTCCCCACCAACCAAGATTTATTGTTAATGATGGTTATGTTGAATATTCATATAACGGTGTAGATTTTGAAAAAGGAGATGTTTTTGATTACGGAAATGCATCAATTTATCCAAAACAACCAGTAAAGGCAGTTAGGATTATAATCACAGGGACAAACAACGAATCTCTTATGGCTTCCCAGGATCTGAGAATTAATCCTTAAAAAAAAATGAAAAAGATAACAGTTATACTCACACTTGTTTTTTTGATTTCTTTGGGAATCGGTTGTCGCTCCCTAAAGAATAAAAAAAAATATTTCGATACCAAACAAAAGGAAGTTTACATCGATTCAATGATGAATAATGCGCTGGAAAAAGGATTTTTTCCGGGAGCTCAAATTGTAGTGGGGAGTAAAGATTCTGTTTTTATATTAAAAAACTATGGCTATCATGACACCTCAAAAAAGCAATTAGTAAAAACAGATAATGTATATGATTTGGCTTCTATGTCTAAAGTTTTAGGAGCCACCCTTGTAGCAATGCGTTTGGTTGGAGAGGATAAAATAAATTTGAAAGATAAATTAGGAGCGGTAGTTGGTGTTTACAAAAATACGGCTATTGCCGATTTAACCCTTTTTGAATTATTAACCCATACTAGTGGACTAAAATCTGGGATTACTTTTTATCAAAGCTTGCTGTCTACAACCGATGGGTCACCTTTGTTAAGCAATCAACAATCGGCTGGTTTTCCTAATTCATTTGATGTTATGTATGTAAATAAAAACATAGTTTACGATACAAAATACCTTGCTTTTGAACCAAAGGAGAATTATGTTCAGATTTATAAAAATATGTGGTTAAATCCTGAGTTTTATAAAACGGTTTATGGAAGAGTAGCTTTGGCTAATACCAATCCTCGTGGCAACTATTTGTATAGTGATTTGAATTTGATTCTTGTACAACAAATGATGGAGGCAAAAACGGGTATAACACTGGATCAACTGGCGAAAGAAATTTATAGCGAATTAGGCATTTCAAAAATTGGATACAATCCATTGAAATGGACTGCTGAGGAAAATGTAATACCCACCGAAATTGACAATTTTTTTAGGAAAGATACCATTAAGGGATTTGTACACGATGAGGCTGCTGCCATTTTAGGAGGAGTTTCTGGAAACGCAGGCTTATTTGCAAACGCAGGATCCATCTCGGTAATTTGTCAGATGTTACTAAACAATGGGAAGTATCAGGGAAAACAAATTCTAAAAGCAAAGGTTGTTGCAATGTTTACAAAATCACCTCTTGCCAAAAAAGGAATTTTTCGTGGACTTGGTTTTGATAAACGAAAACCTGATGCCTTTTATAAAAAAAGTGATTTTGGGCATACGGGGTATACAGGGACTTTTTTCTTTTTGAATCGAACTAACAATAAGTTTTTGATTATTCTTACTAATCGTGTAAATCCTTCTCGAACCAACGTACTAATGTATAAAGATAATTTTTCTTCAAAAATTTGGAAACAAATAAACAATTACTAGAAATATAAATCTCCTTTTTTTTCTACTTAATTTTATCACTTCACAGATTTAATCTTGATCTGAATTTATTCTTTTTAGTTCTAATAATTTCGAAAAAAAAAGGTTTTAAATATTAATCTTTTCAACTTGGTATGCTAATACCTTTGTTAAGTGTTAAAAAAGGCTTTAAAAGTGACCCTTCCGAGATAATTTTCGAACCACTTTTTAGAAGATTTGAAGCTTTTAAGAATATTATCATTTGTTGATTCAAACTAACTATCCAATTAAGTTTATTCTTAATCCAAGATCCACTTTAACTTGGCTTATTCAATATCCATAAAAATGTCTATTAACAATTCTATAACAATATCGTGTCGATTTGATGGTATTGATAACTAGGGGTATTTCTCTTATTTTGACTCTTATTAGTAAAGGGAAATTTTTATGTTGAATGTAAGTCAGAAGGAAAAAAAATGTGTGAGGTATCTTGCCAATGAAATGACAAAAGCAGAACGATCTGTATTTGAAATCGAATTGTCTTTAGACGATAATTTACTTGCTGTTTTTGTAAATTTTCAAAAAATTTGGATTAGTTATCCCAATAATGAATTACCAAATCAAACTATTTGTTTTGAAGAAATTCTTGCTAGATCCAGCAAATCAGAGAGAGTTAAATCTGTAAAATTTTCCATAAAAAGAAAGGCAGTTCTTTCTACAGCATTCCTAGTTGTTTTTTGTTTAGGTTTCTATTTTATCGGAAACACACATTCTGAATACACCAATCATAGAATTGCACCAAAAGGACAGCGGCTTACTTTCATTTTACCGGATAGTAGTACTGTTATTTTAAATGCGGGCAGCGAAGTTAAATATTCAAGTGATTTTGGAGAACAAAGAAGTATTTGGTTGAAAGGAGAAGCTTTTTTTAAAGTTACGAAAAATATCAATTCTCCTTTTATTGTTCAGACTAATGATTTTGATGTAAAGGTATTAGGAACAGAATTTAATGTTAATAGCACTACTATCAATCAAACTGTTTCTTTAGCAAAAGGAAAAGTAAATGTATTGCTTAAAGAGAGTAAGGATGAAATAAATCTGGTGCCAAATGAAGAGTTAGTATGGAATTCTAAAACCAATTTAGTAATCAAACGAAATTTTGATGTGAATAAGGTATCTGCATGGAAAGATAATATTCTCCTTTTAGATGATGAGAAATTTCAAGATGTACTTCCAAAGATTAATCAATTCTATGGAGTGAATTTTATTATAAAGGATTCTACCATAGCTAATCAGCATATAAAAGGTGCTTTTAAAAGCCAGACAATTGATGAATTTATAACTTCTTTAGAGTTTATTTCAGATGTAAGTATAAGAAAAACCATTCGAAATAACATCGAAATAACCAAGTATCATGAAAATTAACCAAACAAAAATGGGCAGTAGTGATTGCTTTTCAGACGATTATTTATTTCAGCAAATTCGAAATGGTCAATACGAGGCAATGGAACTTTTCTTTAATAGGTATTACATGCCTTTGTGTCGTTTTGGAATGAGTTATGAATCGAACTCTTGTCTTGTTGAAGAAAAAGTGGCTGATATTTTCATTCAGTTGTGGACCAATAGAAATATTCTTGATAAAATTATAAACCCTAAATCTTATATCTATGTAATCGTGAAAAACAGTTTAAAAACAGCACGTAAATCAGAACAGTTTTACCAACAAATTGATGAAACTAAACCTATAAATTCTATGTTTTCGCCGAGTCGAGAGCAAGAAATTATTGAAAATGAACAAAAAGAAATGAAAACTAATTTGATCCGTGAAATATTAGATATTATTCCTAAAAAATCACGTCAAGCTTTTGAACTCAGCAGAATTGACGGATTAAAATACAAAGAAATTGCAGAAATTTTAAACGTCACTCCCAAAACAGTGGAAAACCACATAGCACTCGCACTCAAATATATTAGTAAAGCTCTGGAATCCTATAAAAAAGAAGGAGTTCTTAACTCTATTTAAATAGTTGTAGAAAAAATCAACTTTTTTAATATCAGCTTCAGTTTGTTAAAACAATCAATAAATAAACACAGATAAAATGAAACAAAAAATCATGTTAACGGCGTCCCTCTTGCTACTGTTAGGTAATGGGATATCGTATTCGAATCCTTCAATACTGACTGCTGTTGAAGTAAATGTTGCTAAAAAAGAAAATATCAATTTAAACCTAAAAGACGTTTCCATTAAGCAAACCTTTACGCTTATAGAACGACAAATAAACAGCAAATTTATCTATAGGTCGGACCAAAATTTTCTTCAAAAGAAAATTTCTATTATAATAAATAACCAAGACTTAAATCAAGTACTAGCCGTTTTGAAAACTAAAGTGAGTCTTGATTTTAAGATTACTAAAAATGGAGTTTTAGTAAAAGAACTGATTGGGGTTACTACAAATAGCAGTGTTAAAAAGGATCAACAAAATCGAAAAATCACAGGTGTAGTTTTAGATCAATCTAATTTGCCTATTCCTGGGGCTTCCGTTTTTGTAGCAGGTACCACGATAGCTGCAACAACTGATTTTGAAGGAAAATTTACGATTAATGTTCCTGAAAATACAATGGTTTTATCAGTGAGTTATATCGGATTTGAGACTAAAATAATCAACATTGAAAAACAGACTGAAATTAAAGTAATGCTTTCTGAATCCGCTTCTCAATTAGACGAAGTTGTAGTTGTGGGTTATGGAACTGAGCAAAGACGAAATGTTACCGGTTCTGTATCGTCGGTAAAAATGAAAGAGATTGTATCACAACCTAAAGCAAATGTGACCGAAATGCTGGAAGGTCGTTTGCCGGGGGTTCAAATCATGAGTGATAACAGCCCAGGAGGAGGATCTTCAATTCGTGTACGTGGTTTTAGTACAATTAACAACAATGATCCGTTAGTGATTATTGATGGAGTTCCTGCGTCGAATGGTTTAAATGGGATCAATCCATCTGACATAGAAACCCTTCAAGTGTTAAAGGATGCTGCTTCGTCTTCAATTTATGGTTCACGAGCCGCAAATGGAGTTGTTGTTATAACTACTAAAAAAGGAGGCAAAAGTGGTAAAACTGAAGTGCAATTTGATGGGTATTCCGGTGTTCAATCCGCTTTTAATTTACCTACAATGTTGAATGCACAGCAATATGGAGATTTACTTTGGCAAGCCACTAAGAATGATGGTAAAGTTCCATCAAGTGGCATCTATGGAAGTAATCCCAATTCCCCTACAATTCCAGCGTTTTTTAATGCTACCAATACAATTCCTAGTGGTGATGTAAAATGGATTGATGAAATTATGCGACCTGCGGCGGTTCATTCTTATAATTTGTCCTTGTCAAAAGGAGATGAAAATAGTCAGCATGCTTTTACGTTAGGTTATTTTAATCAGGAAGGAATTATAAAACATACTGGATTTGAGCGTTATTCGGCACGATTTAATTCTAGTTACAAGGTAAAAGATTTTCTGACTATTGGCGAAAACTTTACGGCTTCTTATTCGGAGCAAGTTGCTACTGGAACTAATAGCTCTCTGGGAAGTATTGTTTACAATGCCCTACAATTTCCTTCGATTGTTCCGGTGTATGATATAAACGGAAATTTTGCGGGAAACCCAATCAATGATATTTCGAATCCATTAGGAAGTTTAACGCGTGCCAAAGACAATATACAAAAACGCATTCAGGCTTTAGGAAATGTATTTGCCAGTGCAAAAATTAGTGATTTTACTTTTAAAACTTCTTTAGGATTGGACTTTCAAAGTTTTAATTTCAGAGATTTCTCACCTGTTTATAATGAGATTCTTTCGCAAAACGTAAAAAATGCGTTAACGACTAGTAACAATTTTAATTATCAACTTACGATCTCTAATACTTTAAATTATCAAAAGCAATTAGGTCAACACAATCTGGATCTACTTTTAGGACAAGAAGCGATTAAATATTACTACGAAGGCTTTGGTGCTTCTCGCCAAAATTTCCTTTATGAAGATCCCAATTTCAGATATTTAAGTTACGGAACTGAAAATCAATTAAACACGGGGACTGCAAATGAATGGGCTTTGAACTCCTATTTTGGTAGAGTAAATTACAATTTTAATCAGAAATATATTCTGAGTGCTACTGTTAGAAGGGATGGAACTTCCAGATTAGCCAATAATAACTGGGGTACTTTTCCAGCAGTTTCTGCGGGATGGAGAGTAGATAAGGAAGATTTTTTTGATTTTGGAAATACGTTTACTTCCTTTTTACTTCGTGCCAGTTGGGGACAAACCGGGAACCAACAATTACCTTCGTATTCTACGGTTGATAGTTATTCCAACAACAATAATTACTCTGACTATGCCATTGGAGGTCAGAATATTATTGCAACAGGATTAACACAAACGCGAGTTTCGAATGCAAATTTATCTTGGGAGACTACTACTCAACAAACAATTGGCTTGGATCTTGGTTTTTTCAATAATAAATTGAATGTAACGGCAGAATATTACAACAAAGAGACCAATGATATTCTGGTCTATAATGTTATTCCATTAACCTATGGAGGTACAAATGACGGACAGTGGATTAATGACGGACAAATGAAAAACCGTGGTTTTGAATTGGATTTAAATTATGCCGATAAAATCAGTGATTTCTCTTATGATCTTGCTTTAAATTTGACGGGATACAAAAATGAACTGACTGCTTTGAATAGTGTGGCTTACTTAGGAATTCCTAGTTCGTCCTTGCATACTGTGAATTTTGGTCAGGAAATATCCAGAAGTGCTGTTGGACAGCCTATTGGATCTTTTTATGGATTTGTTTCCGAAGGTCTGTTTCGAAGTCAACAAGAAGTTACGGATTATAGAATGCAGCCCAGTGCGCAAGCTGGAGATCTCAAATTTAAAGACATTAACGGTGACGGAGTAATCAATAGTAGTGACAGAACCTTTATAGGTTCTCCGCATCCAGATGTTATGTTAGGTTTTAATATCAATTTGAAATACAAACAGTTTGATATGGGAATGTTTTTTAATGGAAGTTTTGGAAACGATATTTACAATCTGACAAAATACAAAACTAATTTCTTCAATCAAGCGGCTTACAATAAAGACAGTGCATTATTAGGCGCTTGGACGGTTGATAATCCTAATTCTTCTATTCCAAGATTGTCCTTAGATGATAGAAATAATAATATCCGACCTTCATCCTATTATGTTGAAGATGGTTCTTATTTTAAATTAAATAATTTACAGTTGGGGTATACTTTTAATCCAGATATTCTCGCTGGAATGAAATTGCGCTTGTATGGACAAGCGAGTAATGTATTCACTATTACTAAATATAGTGGTTTAACACCCCAAATAGGATTACAGAGTTACACTTCAAGCAACCGAAATCTTGACATAGGTATCGATAGAGGAATTTATCCCACTTCAAGAACATTTACTTTTGGTTGTAATTTAAACTTTTAAATTTAAAAATGATGCGAATAAAAAACACAATAAAAATAGTAGCTTTTTTAGCTTTAGGACTTCAAATGAGTTCTTGTTCTGATACATTTCTAGAGGAAGTTACCTATGGCGAGGTCGATCCATCTGAGATGACAAAGCCAGCTAATGTAGAACGCGCCATTATATCCGCTTACAGCGTTTTAAACGGACAAATTGATGGAGCAACGAATGCCCTTAATTCTCCAAGTTCAAATTGGAGTTTTGGCGATGTCACTTCTGATGACACTTACAAAGGCGGCGGCGGAACTGGAGATCAGAATAACATTCACCAAATGGAGATTTACAATGCGAACTCAACGACGCTTGATATAGAACGCAAATGGGTGGCATTGTATGAAGGGGTAAAACGAGCAAATGAAGCCATGCGATTATTAAATGCTTCTGCAGATTTTGAAGCCAGTTTAAAAGCCAAACGAATGGCAGAATTACGATTTTTGAGAGGTCATTTTTATTTTGAGTTGAAAAAAATATACAATCGTATTCCGTATATTGATGAAACGGCAACTACAGTGGCTGATTATGCTAAATCAAATACGACTTTTAGCTCAGACGAATTGTGGACTAAAATCGAAGCTGATTTTCAATTGGCCTATGCTGATCTTCCAGCTACACAATCAGAATTAGGACGACCAACCAAGATTGCAGCTAAATCATATTTGGCTAAATGTTATGTTTTTCAAAACAAATGGCAATTGGCTTATGATGCTACGACTGAAATAATGAATAGTAATTATGGCTTATTGGCTGATTTTCAGCAAATATTTTTACCGGAAAATGACAATAATAAGGAAGTGATTTTTGCGATACAACTATCTGTAAAAGATGGTCAACCTAGTTCCTACAACGGAAGTATAGGAGATCGTTTATCAGCACCTGGAGGCCCATTTTATTCTCAATATGGTTTTCACCGTCCGACACAGAATCTTGTAAATGCCTTTAAAACGGATGTTAACGGTTTGCCATTAGAAAACAACATCAACGTTGTATCCAGTGATAATGTAGATCCACGTATCGATATCACGATAGGCCGTCCGGGAATACCTTACAAGGATTTGGGCGTTTTGTACCAAGACAGCTGGGCGCGAGATTTGGCAACTTATGGCGCCTTTGCTCCTAAAAAGCGAATTGTTTCGGCTAAATCTGCTTTCCATGTTACCGTTTGGCCGTATGTAAATGCTCTAAATTATTATATTATTCGATATGCTGAGGTTGTTTTATGGAGAGCTGAGGCTGCTGTAGAATTAGGAAAAATCGATGAAGCTCGAATTTTAGTAAATCAAATTCGGAATCGTGCCGCTAACTCTGCTTATGTAAAAACGTTAGATGGTAGCGCAAATGCCGCGAATTACAATGTTAAACCGTATAGTACTATTTGGACTGATAAAACTGCTGCAAGAGCAGCGGTGCATTTAGAAACGCGTTTAGAATTGGCTATGGAAGGTCACCGTTTCTTTAATTTAGTTCGATGGGGTGAAGCAGATACTGTCATCAATACTTATCTCACCACAGAAAAAACAAGAAGAACACATTTGACAAATGCCGTATTTACCAAAGGCAAAAACGAATATTTTCCAATACCACAACGTTATATTGACGCTTTGCCGGCGGGTACAGTAACCCAAAACAGTGGCTTTTAGAAATTAAACTAAATTGGGCAATCGAAATGGTTGCCCAATTTTTTATTAAAAAAAGATGAAAAGAATAATTTACATACTAATTGCGCTTGTATTTGTTTCAAGCTATAGCCAAAAAGGGAATGGGTTTGAACTGGATTATTCCTCTTCTAAATCAGGTTCGTTGATTCAGGACAAGAATTTTTATTTGTTGACGGCTATTCAAAATGAAAAAGCCGTCACTGAATTAATGGAGAACAATGTTGTTTTCAAAACCATTTTTAAAAATCAGCAACAAGAGATTGGTTCCAAACTAAAGTCTTGCAAAGACAGTCTTTCCTGCTTGGTTAATGGGTATCAATTTAAGGAAAATGAACTCGTTAGTATTGAAGAGGAACTTCGGATTTTGATGAAAGATAAAAAGGAGTTGCAAAATTTTGTAAAAAACAATTTGCGTCTGTCTGGAAAATACGAGAATTTTAAAAACAGTACCGATACCGAATTGCTCGTAAAAGTATGGCAACTTTGTGCTCAAGGAATGAATCGCATTATGAAGGTTTATGGTCTTGGCGAAAGGGCCCAATATGCAACAATAGATTCTGTTTCTTATGATGTTCAGTCTCAATTTTATAAAGGTTCTGTTTTTATGTGGTCAGATTTTTTACATAATAAAAAGCCTAAAATAAATGCGTTGTTTTTTCAGGAAAGCCTGGATTTCAGTTTATCGCTTTTGTACATGAACCATCGCGATGAGGTGGCTCGCTATGAACCTTTGGAGGAAAAGGAGAATAAAAAAGCAATTGCCCGTATAAAAAAAATCAATTTTAATGCTTTTGAGTATGCGTCTATTCTAATTTTGGGTAACGGTCCGGAAAATTATCAAGACCGATTGTCCGCTATTGGAAAATTAAACTTACAATTGGGAGTATTGGAATATGAAGCTAAGAAAGCCCCGTTAATTATTGTTTCTGGAGGTCATGCCCATCCTTTTAGAGCGGCGTATTGTGAGGCTATTGAAATGAAAAAAGAATTAATGAACATCTACAATATTCCTGAAGAAAATATCCTGATTGATCCTTTTGCCCGGCATACCACAACCAATTTGCGCAATGCAACCAGATTGATGATTGAGTATAAAATGCCACTTGACAAAAAAAGTATAGTCGTTACGAATGTGAGCCATAGCGACTATGTAGGAAATCCAAATTTTAATGCGCGTTGTATGGAGGAATTGGGTTATTTGCCTGCAATTATTTTAAAAAGACTACATTCGACAGCATTAGAATTCCTTCCCAATGTGAATTCCTTGCATCAAAATCCAATTGATCCCTTAGATCCGTAAATGTGTACCATGAAAAAAATATTTATTTTGGGACTTGCAATCTTAGCTGCAGCCTGCCAGCCTTTAAAAAATAATGTTGCTAATGAAAAATCGGCAGTAGAAAAAGTAAATGTCTTTTTGGGTACTTCTGGCGATCATGGCCAAATGTCCCCATCTGCATCTTCACCCTTCAATATGATGAGTATTGGGCCACAAACTTATCCTCATATTCATTCGGGTTACGAGTATCTGGCAAAGAAATTTCTGGGGTTTACCCACAGCCGTATTGAAGGAGTGGGCTGTATGGGAAGTGGAGGCAATCTGTTGATCAAACCTATTTTGGACAGCGATGCCGAAACGCTATTGCTCAAAAAACAAGAATCAGCTAGCCCGGGTGTTTATAAAGTCGCTTTCGAAAATGGAATTCAGGCTCAAATGAGTGTCAAACATAATTTTGGAATACATCAGTACAAATTTCCAAGAAAAGGAGCAGGGCTTCATATTGATTTATCCCACGCTTTCGTCAATCGATTTGTTGCCGAAGCGCATGAAATTGGAACCAAAAGCATCAGCGGTTGGATTGATACCCAAACTACTTGTGATAAGGGAGTATACCGTATTTATTACGAGTTGGAATTCTCTAATTTAGCAATAATAACAAAAACTGCAGATCATCAGTATCAAATTGCAGCCCTTGAAGATGCAACTGAAATGGAAGTTCGTGTTGGTTTTTCTTCCGTGAGTACGGCTTTCGCCAAAGCAAAAATAGAAACGATATCCATAAACGACTTGTCTGTGCAAACCACTGCAGCATGGAATCACCATTTGAACAGAATTGAAGTTAATGGTGAAAAAGATCGGGAAGAATTATTCTATTCGCTCTTATATCGAGGATTACAAGCGCCGTTTTTAGTTTCGGAAACTGACGGAACTTACAAAGCTATTGATGGTTCCATTGAAAAAACTACTAGTCCTATATACAACGGTTGGGCCATTTGGGATAATTATCGCGAGCAATTACCCATGCTTTCGCTGGCTTATCCGGAGCGTTTTGGACCGATTATAAAATCTATCGCTAATTTGTATCCTTATGGAAAAAATAATTGGGCCACAAAATACGAATCGGCACCCACAGTAAGAACAGAACATGCGATTGTCGTTTTATTGGACGGCTATAAAAAAGGATATCCTATCGATTTTAATGCGATAAAAGATTCTCTAATAGCAGAAGTGGACCGATTAGAATACACCTCACCTGATAAGGCTTTAGAATCTTCTTATGATAGTTGGGCACTTTCGGAAATATTGAAAATTACCAAAGACTCTGGATTGAGTACCAAATATTTGAATAAAGCAAAAGACTATAAGCGCTATTGGGAAAAAGATTTTGCCGATTTATCCCAGAAAGATATTGATAAAATGCCCGCTCGTGGGATGTATCAAGGTACAGTTTGGCAATATCGCTGGTTTGTTCCTTTTGATGTTATGGGTCTAAAAAAATTAGTTGGTGGGGAAGTTTCTTTTTTAAAGCAATTAGATCAATTTTTTGCCGAGGACAATTACAACCATGCCAATCAGCCGGACTTGCAAGTTCCGGGATTATATAATGCAAGTTCCCAACCTTGGAAATCACAAAAACTATTTCGGAATATTATGTTGGATACCATGGTTCAGACTTATTTTAATGACAATAGTAAGGGAATTGATTCCTATATTGGAAGGATCTATAAAAATGAGCCTCAAGCTTATGTCCGCACCATGGATGATGATGCTGGGACCATGTCCTCTTGGTTTGTAATGCGAAGCATAGGGCTGTCTCCGGCAAACATTGGAAGTCCGATTTACTATTTGACAGCTCCAATCTTTGAGTCTGTACAATTAAATTGGGAAAACGGAAAATCATTTCAAATTCGAGTGAGTAATTACAATAAAGAGCATTTCTATGTTCACTCGGTTCAATTAAACGGTCAGTCTTTAAATAGGAATTGGTTGACGCAGGAAGAAATCAGCAATGGCGGAACCCTAATCATTGAAACGGGAGCAGTACCAAATGAAAAGTGGGGAATAGAGAATCAGTGGATTTCAGAAACTGAGCAATAAAATGGATTAATAAATTGTTGTCAGTTTCTTTAAAGATTCTCTAGCCCTAAGGCGAGAAGCTTAGTTTAAAGACAGGCTTCTCGCTTTAACTGATTAGTTGCAATAGCTATTAAGACTAATTATTTTCACTGGCATAAAACAAATTTCATCCAATTATCAACGGATTAACCTGTTCAATTTTTAGGCTAGTGTATTGACAAAACTCCTCGATTGACACAAACTCATTTTGGAGCTTATTGAGCTCCTTTCTTATTTTTTGAAGTAGTCTAATGCTTTGACGATAACTCTTCCCGGTTACACATTTTACATCTTTAGGGTAGATGCACAATCTCTCGTTTTGGGTTTTCCGACTCTATTAATAGATTTTTTTTGACTTTTAAAATTTTAAATCCTTATAATTCGAGTTCGTGCAAGGCATATAGGTATTAAATAAGATTTTTGATTCAGAGGCGACAATTTATTTACAGTAAAAGGTTTAACTAAAAAGTCAATACTATTTTTTAGTATGATTATTGTACCACAAATTTTTTTATGGTTTTACAGAAGCCACACCTTCATTAAAAGAAGCAAGAGTAATTTTGTGAGCTAAGCAGTTGAATTAATTAGTCTAGTTTTTTTTGGACCATATTTAAATTTTTGATTCTACAATAGGTATACGAATTTTGGAACTTAATTATGGAAAATTTATTCAATTATCGGTGTGCAGTTACTTGATTTCAAACTTTTTATTCTTGAGGTTTATCAGGAACTATTTGCGAGAGGTTATTTACTATTATTATGAGCGCTTTTAGTTTGTCAAATAAAAAATAAATACGAATAACATTATAGCAGTTCTCAGATTTATATAGTAAATTCGATAGCAATCTTTTGGACGGTCTTACTTTGGGCCAGTCTTCACTTTAAAGCTTCAGACGCACTATTAATTATTGTAAATATAAAAGGTAAATAGTCCGTAAAAAATACTGATAATTAGAAGACGGTATATTTTGGCAGTCTGTGGCTTATTTTACAATTATCTCTGATATAATAGAAATTGATTCAAGCAAAAGCGCCCCGAAATGAGTCCGACGCAGTAAGGTGCGATTTCGGGGCGGCGAGACTGTATCAGTGGTTGCTATATTTTAAATAGAAATAATTCAATATACTCATACGCAATTTTTAGATTGTAAATTGTTATTATACTATCAATTCTAAAAATATTAAAAAGTTATTTTTACTTTATTTTAATTAAATTTTTTTTGAATGATACTAAAAAATTTTTTGTTACTTTTTTTTCTATACTTTGGTTTATCCTGCTCTTCCCAAAAAGATAATATAAACGATACTTTTCATTATGCTGGAAGAGTAGAGTTACAAGAGAATAACAAAGTATTATTAATAGCTTCTGCTTCCTCAGTTTCTTTTGAATTTGAAGGAAGTACTTGTATTATAAACTTGCAAAGTGTCGATACTTATGAGCATCATAATTTTGTTTCATTAGAATTAGATGGTGAATATATAGGAAGAGTTCGAATTGAAAAAGGTACAGCCCAAAAAATTCCTATAACTATTACAAACAAAAATAAAAAGCACCATTTAACCATATATAAAGCTACTGAAGCGGCAAATGGAGCCGTATTATTCATTGGAACTACCGCTAAATTAGTAGAAAGTATAGCGCCAAAGAAAAAGAAAATTGAATTTATAGGTGATTCTATTACTTGTGGTTTTGGCAATGATACGGCTGAAATTCCATGTGGGACTGGGGAATGGTATGATCAACATAATGGGTATTGGGCATACGGACCTATAGCGTCACGAAGTTTAGATGTTGATTATGTATTGAGTGCTGTATCTGGATTTGGGATGTATCGCAACTGGAATGATGAGCATAACGACGAAGCTATTATTCCTGATGTTTATGAAAATTTATATTTAAATAAAGACAATTCTAAACCATACAATTTTGCTTTTCAGCCGGATTTAGTGAGCATTTGTTTGGGAACAAATGACCTTTCTGATGGAGATGGAAAAAAAGAAAGATTGCCTTTTAATGAAGAAAAATACGTATCAAATTATATTGCTTTTATCAAAACGGTATACAAACATGCACCTAGAGCTAGAATTGTTCTATTGAACAGTCCTATGGTTTCTGGAGATAGAAATGTAGTTTTAGTACGTTGTTTGAAAAAAGTAATTGAGGCTTTTGAGCATGACACACAACATAAAACGATTGCTTTATTTGAATTTCAATCGATGAAACCAAACGGTTGTGGCTTTCATCCTGATATTGCCGATGACAAAATAATGGCCGACCAATTAATTCCTTACTTTAAAAAATTACTTGATGAAAAATAATCTTCTTGCCCTAACTCTTATAGTACTGTTGTCAAATACTGTTTTCTCAAATGTGACGCTTCCAAATGTGTTTTCAGATAATATGGTGTTACAGCGCAATACCGAAGTTACTATTTGGGGTTGGGCAAATCCACAGGAAGAGGTGGTGGTCACGCCAAGTTGGAATTATCAAGAATATAAAATTAAAGCCAACAATCAAGCCAAATGGGAAATTAAAATTCCAACTCCAAAAGAAGGAGGGCCCTACACTCTAATTGTAAAAGGGTATAACGAAATCATATTAAAAAACATCCTAATTGGCGAAGTATGGATCTGTTCAGGACAATCTAATATGGAGATGTCAGCAGCTTGGGGAATTGAGAATGGAGATGAAGCAGTAAAAATGGCAATGAATCCCAACATCCGATTTTTTACGGTTCCAAAATTAACAGCAACATCACCACAAAATAATGTGCCAGGAAGTTGGACCGAAAGTACTCCGGAAACCATGAGAAATTTTAGTGCTGCTGGTTACTTTTTTGCAACGCGATTACAAGAAGAATTAAAAAAAGTACCAATTGGTTTGATATCATCCAATTGGGGAGGAACGCCAGCAGAGATTTGGACTCCAGAAGAAGTTATTCAAAATGACGCAATTTTACTAGAAAGTGCCAAAACAAGAAAAGAAGAATTATATGGACCTAATCAGCCTGGACGTGCTTTTAATGCAATGATTTATCCGCTAATAGGGTATAAAATTGCAGGTGTGATTTGGTATCAAGGGGAATCAAATGTTGGATCTGTAGTTTACGATAAAACATTTTCGGCTTTAATTGCTTCGTGGAGAAAATTATGGAATTACGAGTTTCCTTTTTATTATGTACAAATTGCTCCTTATCAATATGGTGATGATCATTTTGGCGGAGTAGAAATTAGAAATGCACAACGTAAAGTGTTGCAAGAAATTCCTAATACCGGAATGGTACTTACTACTGATATTTCACCAATTGATGACATACATCCTAAAGATAAGAAAACGGTAGGAACTCGATTGGCTAATTTAGCGTTAGTAAAAATATACAAAACCAACTCAGACTTAGTTAATGGACCACTCTATAAAGGCATTAAAATAGAAAAGAACAAAGTAACTGTTGCTTTTGATTATGCTGAGGGATTGCATTTTTCAAATAGAAAATCAAATCAATTTGAAATTGCAGGTGCTGATAATGTCTTTTATGTTGCAGATGCAAGTATAAAAAACAATGCTGTTTTATTGAACTCTAACAAAGTTCCAAATCCATTAAAAGTTCGTTTTTCATGGAAGAACAAAGCACAATCTGATTTATTCAATAAAGCAAATTTGCCTGCATCGTCTTTTATAACAGAATAGTAATAGGAAATTATGAGTGCGTGAGGGATATTAGGCGATATCCCCGTAACGGAGTGAAGAGATAAAGCTGTATAGCCCGACCCGAAGTTTTCAATAAGGGTCACGCCAATAAAAAAACCAAACCAAACTAAAATAAATAATGAACACAAAAAAATTAATTACAACGGGGATTTTTACCCTGATTACCATTGGAACTATGAATGCACAGAATAAATCTTATTTAGATAAAACAAAGCCTACTGAAGAACGTATCGATTTGTTGATGAAACAAATGACCTTAGAAGAAAAAGTGGGGCAAATGAATCAATACAACGGTTTTTGGGAAGTAACTGGACCGGCTCCAACGGGAGGAAATGCTGAATTGAAATACAAACAATTGCGCGCTGGATTAGTTGGATCCATGTTATCTGTTCGTGGAGTGAAGGAAGTAAAAGCGGTACAAAAAATTGCTGTAGAAGAAACCCGTTTAGGGATTCCATTAATCATAGGGTTTGACGTAATTCACGGCTATAAAACCTTGAGTCCAATTCCGCTTGCCGAAGCAGCGAGTTGGGATATGGAAGCGATTAAGAAATCGGCTCAGGTTGCTGCAGCCGAAGCATCGGCAGTGGGAATTAACTGGACTTTTGGACCTAATGTTGATGTATCACATGATGCACGTTGGGGTCGAGTAATGGAAGGAGCGGGTGAAGATGCGTATTTAGGAAGTAAAGTTGCAATAGCTAGGGTTACCGGTTTTCAAGGTGATACTCGAGCTGATTTGCTAAAAGTAAATACGATTGCGGCTTGTGCCAAACACTTTGCAGCTTACGGTTTTGCCGAAGCAGGTAAGGAATATAATACTGTGGATATTAGTAATTCTAGATTGTATAATGAAGTATTGCCTCCATTTTATGCTGCTAAGGAAGCAGGTGTTCGTACTTTTATGAACTCATTTAATATCTTAAACGGGGTTCCTGCTACAGGAAATGCTTTTTTGCAAAGAGATATTTTAAAAGTAAAATGGAACTTTGACGGATTTGTGGTTTCAGATTGGGCTTCGGTTCGTGAAATGATAATTCATGGTTATGCAAAAGATGGTGCAGATGCCACACAAAAAGCCGTAACAGCAGGATCTGATATGGATATGGAATCCTCTATGTATGTAGTTGAATTGGCAAAATTAGTTCAAGAAGGAAAAGTAAAAGAATCATTAGTTGATGATGCCGTTCGTAGAATTTTAAGAGTGAAATTTGAATTGGGATTATTTGATGATCCGTATAAATATTGTGACGAGAAACGTGAAAAAGCTACAATTGGTAATAAAGCCAATAATGAAGGAGTTTTGGACATGGCCAAAAAATCGATCGTGTTATTGAAGAATGAGTCTAATTTACTTCCGTTAAAAAAATCAGGACAAAAAATTGCTTTAATTGGTCCTTTGGCAAATGATAAAAACAGTCCATTAGGAAGCTGGAGAATTGCTTCTGATGATAATACTGCAGTTTCGGTATTAGAAGGAATGCAAAAATACAAAGGGAATCAGTTGACTTTTGAAAAAGGAGCTGATTTGACTATAGGTAAAACTGCATTTATCGAAGAATTGGTTTTCAATACAACTGATAGAACTGGTTTTGCTTCAGCTAAAAAAGCGGCAGCTAGTGCTGATGTGGTAGTTATGGTATTAGGAGAACATGGATTTCAATCAGGGGAGGGACGAAGTAGAACAAATCTTGATTTACCAGGTTTGCAACAAGAATTATTAGAAGAAATTTATAAAGTAAATCCAAATATTGTTTTAGTTTTAAACAACGGAAGACCCTTAGCTTTACCTTGGGCAGCAGCGCATATCCCTACTATTGTTGAAGCTTGGCACTTAGGGACTCAAACTGGAAATGCGGTAGCTCAAGTTTTATATGGGGATTATAATCCAAGTGGTAAATTACCAATGTCATTCCCAAGAAATGTAGGGCAAGTACCAATTTACTATAACAATTACAGTACAGGAAGACCAACTAATGGAGAGGGAAATGTGTTTTGGTCTCACTATACGGATGTGGAGAAAACCCCACAATTTCCTTTTGGTTTTGGATTAAGCTATACAACTTTTGATTACAAAAACTTAAAATTAGATAAAACTGCTATTGCTTTGGGAGAAGCGGTAAAAGCATCTGTAGATGTTACTAATACAGGAAAGTATGATGGTAAAGAGGTCGTTCAATTATATATTCATGATGAGGTAGCAAGTTTAGCTCGTCCGGTAAAAGAACTGAAAGGTTTTGAATTAGTTGAATTGAAAAAAGGGGAAACTAAAACAATAACATTAACATTGACAGGTAAAGAATTAGGATTCTTTGATAATAATGGAAATTACCTTGTAGAACCAGGGACTTTTAAAATCATGGTAGGTGGAAGCTCAGACAAAGGTTTAGAAAGTCGTTTTGAGATAAAATAATTTTATATAATTTAATATTTAAACCCGACAGCTTAAGAAACAGGTCGGGTTTATTTGTATTATAAACTTATGAATGCGAATTTTACGAATGAGAAAATTGAAAAGCAAATCTTTAAATTAATACAATGGAATACAATAGATGCGGAAAAAGTGGTTTATTATTACCACAAATTTCTTTAGGTTTATGGCATAACTTCGGTTCAGTAGATAATTTTGAAAATGGGGAAAATATTGTCAAAGAAGCTTTTGATAAAGGAATAACACATTTTGATTTAGCCAACAATTACGGACCAATACCAGGTTCTGCAGAGACTAATTTTGGTAAAATTTTAAAGAATAATTTCCAAGGCAATTTGCGTGATGAAATGGTGATTGCTACTAAGGCGGGCTATAAAATGTGGGACGGTCCTTATGGAGAATGGGGATCAAGAAAATACTTAGTAACGAGTTTGAATCAAAGTTTAAAGCGAATGAACCTCTATTATGTAGATATCTTTTATTCGCATCGTTATGACCCCAATACGCCTTTAGAAGAGACTATGAATGCATTAGACTATGCAGTTCGAAGCGGAAAAGCGTTGTATGCAGGAATTTCTAATTATCCTGCAGAACAAACGAAACAAGCTACCGAAATTTTACAACAATTAGGGACACCTTGTTTAATTCATCAAGAAAAATACTCCATGTTTGTGCGTACCTGTGAGGAAAGTTTACTGGACGTTTTAGAAGATAAAGGAGTAGGATGTATTGCTTTTTCACCATTGGCACAAGGACTACTGACCGATAAGTATTTGAAAGGAATTCCAGAAAATTCTCGTGCTTTTAATCCTAATGGTCATTTACAATTAGATGAAGTATCTGATGCGAAAGTGCTCAAAATAGTGGACTTGAATGAAATTGCAAAAAACAGAAATCAATCTTTGGCACAAATGGCTTTGGCTTGGCTGTTAAAAGATAACCGAATCACTTCGGTCTTAATTGGAGCGAGTTCAATAGGGCAGCTAAACAACAATATTGATAGTTTGCAAAATCTTGCTTTTACTCCAGATGAGTTGAATGAAATTGAGCAAATTTTAAAATAAACAGACGCTATCCCGTACTTACCAGATGTAAGATCAAAAACTAAGGCTCCGTTTTTTATAATTGGAGCCTTTTTTAAATTTTAGGATAAATTGATTTAAAACGATACCTAATTTTGATGTAATGTCTAATCAACTACATTAGTTGAAAATTAGTCTTTAGTAAAGTGCATTTTTTCAATTTATTTAAATGTGAATTCGAGTTGGTTTTAAAAATAATGGTTTGGTTTTACATGTTTTTTTCTTTTTTAACCTCATTCGGAGTTGAGCTAAATATGTTGTCGATTCAGGGGCGACGATTGCTTCTTTGGTTCCTTATCACTTATTTATAAATGGAGTAAAAATAAAACAAATAAAAGCCAAAAAATTGTATTTTTTGACTGTATCACAGGCTTGTTAGCTTGAGTAATATGCTTGTCTGATTGGTAAAAATTATAGATAAAAAATAATATCCAGAGGGGTGATATTATCTGAGAATCAATTGACAAAAATGTATCATCATATTTAGGTTTATAAGCTTAATTTTCAGAATTCAAATAAATATTTATAATTATGAATAAAAAAGGATATTATAATACTCTATATACAGTAACCTTTTTATTGGTAGGAAATTTTGTTTCCGGTCAGATCGACAAAGATGCAACTAAAGAAACCAAAGCCTTATACAAAAACCTGAAAGATATCTCTAAAAGGAGCATACTTTTTGCACATCAACATGCTACTGAATATGGCCATGGTTGGAGTGGTGATGCCAATCGCTCGGATGTAAAATCGGTTACGGGATCATTTCCTGCAATGGTTGGTATCGATTTTAGCGGATTATCTGGGGGATCAGAAGCAGATATCAAAAAAACTAAAGAAGACTTAAGAAAAAATGTTGTAGATACCTACAATAGAGGTGGTGTAACTACAGCTGCATGGCATTTTTCAAATCCAGCTTCTAAAGATGGGTTTTATTTGAGTGAGGGGATATCTTTAGCTTCAATGTCATTGATCAAGCCTGGAGGTTCAAAACACGAAGAGTATAAAAAAATTCTAAAGAATATTGCAGATTTTGCTAATTCTGTAATAGGGAGTAATGGCAAGTTGGCTCCTATAATCTTTAGGCCTTATCATGAATTTGACGGAGAATGGTTTTGGTGGGGAAAACCGTATACCTCTCGTGAAGATTTTATCGCCGTCTGGCAGTTCACAGTTTCTTACTTAAGAGATACTTTAAAGGTTCATAATTTCATATACGCATTTTCACCCGATGACAAATTTAATACGGAAGAGGAGTTTTTAGAGCGTTTTCCTGGTAATGATTATGTAGATATGGTAGGGATGGATAATTATGGTGATTTTGGAAGAGATGGGAATTATAATATTGAAAGAGCTATAAAGAAGCTTAAAATAGTTTCAGACTACGGTATTAAGAATAATAAATTAGCGGCGTTAACAGAAACTGGATTAGAATCGATTCCAAATCCAATATGGTGGACAGAAACTTTGCTAAAAGTATTGAAGTCTGAAAACATGCAATTGTCATATGTGTTAGTTTGGAGAAATGATACACAAAGTCCAACACATTATTATGCGCCATTTCCCGGGCAAGATAGTTCTCCTGATTTCTTGAAATTTTATAATGACCCCTTTACTATTTTTGAAAAAGATTTAAAGAAAATATACAAGCGTAAATTTTTAGGAATATTCTAATTTTTCAAAATACACTGTCCAGAGCTGAAAGAGGGATAGTGGATTAATGAAAAATAAAAAGCATAATTTTTTAAACAGTAGTAAACCAACGTTAACTACTGTTTTTTTGTGTTATAAGTTCTTATTTTGATTATAAAATTAACCCATTGGTCATAATTCGAAAAATATTTCTTTTTATTAATGATTTTGGAGAAAGAATTCTTGCTGCAAAAGTAAATTTAAAACTATGTCCGGAACAATAAAAAATTCATGAACTGGAAAAGACTCAAAATGTTGAGTTGGAGCGAGAGATATTAAAAAAAGCAATAGGTGTTTTTGCCAATAGCGGTCGATAATTTATAGTTTCATTAAAAATCGGAAGTGCTAAAAAATAAGAAGGACGACATTAAAACCTATGTTTTTATTTTATGAATTTAAAATAGTGGGCTACCTTTCTATTTAAGTTTCAAATTATATTCTTTTACCAATTCCAGTGTTAATTTGTCTGTCGAGAAAACAGTATTCAAACCTTGTGGTTCCTGCGGTGGATCAGCAGTAAAAGGGTCACCAATATTCCATTTTCCTGAAGGATTAACAGCTTTTCCTTCGCCGCCAAAACCCCAAAAATTAACACCCTGCAACGTCTCATTATTGCTGTGACTTAAAACTAATTTTTCAAAGAAAGCATTGTAAAATGCGTTTCTATCCAATACCGAGGAATTTGGTAGTAGGCTTTCATTGGCTCTTGGTAATCCAAATTCTTCAATTACAATGGGGCGACCTAATTTTTTGGCTACTTCGACATGCTCGTTTATGTATGCTTTAGCTTTTTCAATCGCAATTGGCAAAGTAGTTTTTGCGTCTTCAGCGTTGAACCAACCCCAGTTTTTTGGCCAGATATGCATAGTTAAATAATCAATTTTCGGATTCATATGCGTGCGTTCATAGGTAGCCAAATCATCATTTGATCCCGCTTTACCTTCAGAACCTGTCGAAATCAAATGATTGGAATCTAAACTATCAATCAAATCAATAGTTTTGTTAAACCAAGCAGTAAATTTTTTTTCGTTTTCGATACTAAGAACACGGGGTTCATTGCCTATTTGCCAAGCCATAATCGCATTGTCTTCAGTATATTTCTTGTTCGTATAGGCATTTGTTCGGCCCAAAATATATTTTATATGATTTTCAAAGGCCACCATACAAGGCTCACAACTGTGGTACTGTTTTACATAATCCATGAATTGAGGCCAAGAGTTGGGTTTAATGTTTGGATTCGGAATTTTTCCGAAACCGTTCCATTCTAAATATTGCGACATACCGCCTGACCATTCCCAGTTGTTGTTGAGGTATAAAACCGCATACATGTTGCGTTTTCCCATTTCAGCAATCAAGAAATCCAAACCATCCAGCAAATCGGCATTGTATTTTCCTTGTTCGTATTGCAAAGCCGGACTAACGGTAAAATCATAGGTTCCACCATCAGCACCTACTAAGATTCTTAAATTGTCAATACCATTTTTCTTCATTAAATCCAGTTCGCGAAGTAATCGTTTACGATCACCCACTTTTTTGGAACCCAGTAAACTGCCATACCAATAATTAGCACCCACATACGAATACGGTTTGTCACCTTTGTAAAATTGCGTCCCTTTTACAGTTATTGGCGCTTGTTTTTGTGCTGAACAAACAGTTGCCGAAGCACAAATAGCGAGCAGCATTATTTTTGAAACTAAATTCCTCATATTTTTTTATTTAGGGGATATTTCCAGCTACACGTTTTAATCTTTTATTTTTTAAAGAAAAAAATAAAAGGATTTACACTGCTATCTGGGCTAGGGCAATTGTTGTCGTCAAATATTTATAGGTTCCTTTGTATGCCTAATTTGGTAATACATACATTTTAGGCAATGTATTTACTAATACCGACTTTGGTTTACTGGTAAAACTTGTGAAGTCAGGTGCATTTGACAAAGAAGGAGTTGGCACATAATAACCATCTCGAGTATTGTTCCAAAACATTGCAAAACTAATCTCGACATTGTTTACAGTTAGAGCATTATATAAATAATTAGAGAACCATCCAGATATAGGAGTATTTGTAGTTGTTACTTGGTAACCAGTTTCGGTCAATGCGGCAATTTTTACCTTGCTTTTAGCTAAATCGGAGACCATTTTCAATTTTGAATTGGCTCTGTCTGAACCGGGTTGTCCTTGATTGTTAAAATCACCATAATTATCCATACCTAAAACATCAACAAAAGCATCGCCTGGATAGCGACTCAAATAATTAGCTGATGTTGTGTATGTATTGTCAGGAGAAAATGCATACAATACATTGTGCAGGCCTTTACTGTTTTTAAGATAATTGACAGTAAACTGAAAACCAGTTTTGTAATCCTCGGGTGAGCAATAATCAGCACCCCACCAAAACCAATTTCCGTCAAACTCATGAAAAGGTCTAAAGATGACAGGGATTAACTCACCATTGTTTCCTTTTAAATTAGAAATTACCGATGCTATTTTATCGAGTTTTAATTTATACCAATCATGCTTTGAGCCTCCCGGCAAAATACTTTTGAAAGAAGTAGCTTTTTCGGCTGCACTCATGTCATTAGCATAGAAACTGTCCTCTTTGTTTGGCTCTCTCAAATGCCAGCAGAAAAAATTAATCATACCTTTTGCGTAAGCTTGTTTGGCATCTTCCGTACTCTTTTTTTCTTGTTGGTAAAACCAGTTGTCGTTTTGACCCGTATTATTTTTGTCGGTAATAAACATGAAGTCAGAACCTAATAGTGCAGGATCATTTCCGGTTGTTTTTTTGATGTCGGACATTGACGATGAGCCATTGTTGTAAAAAGAATTGAATGCATCTTGTTGTCCAATGGCAAATTTAGTTTTAGCAAGTTTCTTTAGATTGTAAAATAAAGCAACCGTTTCTGCTGTAGCGCTAGCATCAACCATATATGTTTTTACATTCACGGTAGTTAAAGCATCTGTATCAGAAACTGGTGTATTGACTGGTGGCGATACAATCGTATCAGGAGTATCAAGACCTGAAGAGCAGCCTGAAATAAAGAATGTAAAGCAAAGTACTGGGATTAAAAGATATAATTTATTCATTTTTAATTGTTTTAATGCGGTTAATGATTTCTATACAAGCACGACCATTGTGATACGGGCATTTCCAGAAACCAGCTTTGTCTTTTTTTATTACTGAATAATCAGCATTAATCCCCCAATACCATTCTCCATTTAGGGTATCAAGAATGTGTTTTTTAACAAAATCCCAATTTTTTAATACAATATCTAAATAGGCTTTATCACTTGTTAATTGATAAGTATTAAAAAAACCTATCATCAGTTCTGCTTGTGGCCACCAGTGTTTTTCGGCAATTAATTGATTGCTTTCTGGGTCTAATTCATACCATAAACCGCCATCTACATCAATTCCTTCTTTTGTACTGTTAGTGAGTTGAATAGCGTGTATTTTGTACCGTGCAATCATTGTAGCGTCTTCTGAAATCTCGGCACATTGTAATAGGAGCCAGGCAGCTTCAATGTCATGGCCATAAGAAATTACATCGGGTTTTTCTATCCAGTTTTCATCAAAAAATAGCTTTAGATGCCCCGTTTCTTCGTTTATAAAATGAGTGTCGATAACCTGTAATATTTCGATGATATCTTTTTGTAAGGTCTCATCTTTCCACACTTTGTACAAATTAGCATATGCTTCGACGATATGCAAATGGGTGTTCATTGTTTTCTTTTCATTAGCGTCTTTGTCACTTAAACGTAAATCGTCAATGTTTTTCCAATCCCGTGTAAAAGCTTCTAGATATCCTTTTTTTATTGGATCATAACTGTGCTCTTGAATCTTTTTGTACAAATCAATCGCTACTTCCAACGCTTTATTATCTTTGGAAATAGCATAATATTCACTCATACCATAGATAACAAATGCTATTGCATAGATTTGGTTTTTGGTGTCTTTTGGAGTTCCATCGGAATGAAGACTCCAAAAAATTCCGCCAAATTCCGTATCATAAAAATGTGATAATATATAATCAAAAGCTCTTTTTGCTATTATTTTATGTTCTTCGTTTTTGGTTATTTGATAAGCTGATGAAAACGTCCATAGGATTCGTGCATTTAAAACAGAGCCTTTTTCGGCATCGATATTAATAATTTCATTAGAATCAATTTGACCAATGAAACCTCCATTTTTGGTATCCATAGTAAACTTTGACCAATACCAAAGGATAGAATCGAGTTCAGTAGTAAGTTCTGACTGTAATTGATTTATAGGTGTCGACACGTTTATGAAATTGCTTTGTTTTTATCTACTAGTCGAATAATAGTATTCACAGAACCTGCTGATGTAAAGGTATCTTCGGGCGTGTTTATGACATAATCAATCAATTTATCAACGGATGAAACGGCAACATGCATTCTTGTATCTGAAGAGGCATAATAGATATATACAGTTCCGTCGCTGTCTTCAATCCAACCATTAGAAAACACTACATTTGAGACATCGCCAATTCTTTCTATTCCTTCAGGAGCCATAAAGTGTCCTGCAGGTTTATAGATTACTTTTGAAATATCATTTAAATCTGTCATGAACATATATAGTGTATAACGCAATCCTGCAGCAGTATTTCTTACGCCATGTGCTAAATGCAACCAACCTTTTTCTGTTTTTATTGGAGCTGGTCCTAAGCCATTTTTAAGTTCATAAACAGTATGGTATTGTTTTCCGTAGATGATAGCTTCGTTTTGTACAATTGGATTTGTCATATCGTCAACATATCCTAATCCTACACCGCCACCGTTTCCTATGTCAATAAAACCGTCTTGTGGACGTGTGTATAAAGCATACTTTCCATTGACAAACTCAGGATGTAAAACTACATTTCGTTGTTGTCCTGTATTTGAAATTAGATCTGGTAATCTTTCAAAATTAATTAAATCTTTGGTGCGAACAATTCCTGCATTGGCAATAGCGGAACTAGTATCTCCAGCGGGGGCTTTTGGATCTTTTCTCTCAGTACAAAAAATGCCGTAAATCCAACCATCTTCATGGTTGACCAAACGCATATCGTACACATTAGTATCTGGTTCCTCGGTTTGGGGTAAAACACATGGTTTCTCCCAGAATTTAAAATTATCTAATCCGTTTGGACTTTCGGCGATTGCAATAAAAGATTTTCGATCGAAACCTTCTACGCGAACGGCAAGAATAAATTTATTTTCCCATTTTATAGCACCAGAATTGAACGCAGCATTAATGCCAATTCGTTCTAGTAATAATGGATTTGTATTCTCATTTAAATCATATCGCCATTCAATAGGAGTATGGCTTGCTGTAATGATGGGATTTTTATAACGAACGAATATACCGTTGCCAACAGATGACTGAGATTCGTTTTTTTGCTCGATAAGCTGCTGAAATTCATTTTCAATTTCAGCTTTTCTTTTTTGGAAACGGGTAATTACTGTTTTTGTATTCATAGTTGAAAGTGCTAGAATAAAGTATTAATTAGTTAAATTTCTTTTGCTGTTAAGTTCCTGTTCAATAATCTGTAATTTTTTTTCTGTTAGTGGGTAAAACACAATAAATAGTACTGAAATCACAGCGGCTAACGCTGGAAGTATACTAAGCATGAGTTGGATTCCGTTTTGTGTAACCGCAGTTTGTTCAATATTTGCTTGGAATCCGTAGTATGCCAGTAGCCATCCTGTCGCTGCACCTCCGATGGTCCATCCAAATTTTTGAGACATCGAAGAAGCTGAAAATACAAGTCCTGTAGCGCGTCTTCCTTGTTTCCATTCTGAATAATCAGCACTATCGGCATACATTGACCATATCAAAGGAAAGATACAGCCCGCACAAATGCTTATTAATACTTGGAAAATCATAATTAGTAAAACTTCTTCTTTTCCAAAAAAGTAAAAAATCACACTCAAAATCGCAGCCAAAGACATTGCTCCCAAAAAGGTGTTCTTTTTGCCAATTCTATTAGCAATTGGCGTAGCTGCAATTACTCCAATTATATTTGCTGCTTGTCCCAAAACCAAGTAAAGAGAAGTTGGTGTCATCGCAAAGGTTTCTCCAAAGAGATTAAAACTATAATTTACCGTATTGCTGACATAGTATTTGAAATAATAAACTGCTGCACCATCACGGATTGAATTAAAGATTAATGCCCCAATTCCTGCACCAAGAAGAATCCACCAAGGTTTATTTTTCCAAAGATCTCTTAGGTCTTCTTTTAAGTCAGTTTTTTCATCTGAAATTGGTTGGACTCTTTCTTTGGTTAAAAAAAAGCAACCCCAGAAAAAGAAAGTAGTGATAATTCCAAAGATTATAATGGTATACAACCACCCTTTTTCTGAATTCATGTTGCCACCAAAATAATTCACCAAAGGTTCGATGAGCCATAACGCTAATAAACTTCCTGCGAAAGCAAAAACCATTCTATACGATGAAAGAGTAGTTCGTTCTTTTCTATCGGATGAAAGTACTCCAAGTAATGAGGCATATGGTACATTTATAATAGAATAAACCATCATCATTAGTGAATAGGTAATGTAGGCGTAGATTATTTTTCCTTTTTCATCAAAATCAGGTGTATAAAAAGTTAGAACTCCGATTACTGCAAAAGGGATTGCAGTCCATAAAAGATAGGGTCTGAATTTTCCCCATCGCGTTTTTGTACGGTCAGCAATTATTCCTACTAGTGGATCAAAACAAGAATCCCATATTCTAGTTATCAGAAACATAGTTCCTACAACTGCTGGTGCCAAACCAAAAACATCAGTGTAAAAAAACATGAGATACATACTGAATATTTTCCAGAACATGGAGGAAGCAGCATCTCCTAAGCCGTAACCAACTTTTTCTTTTATACTAATTTTATTGTGCATTTTTTAGGGTTTATAGGTCTAGTTTTAATAAATTATTTTTGATACAGGTTTTCTTTTGCAGCTTCTTTTTCAAAGAAAGTTCGATCAAGATTATAAAAATCTACGAAGTCTTTTTCGCTAATCTGTCCTTTATAAGGTGCATAGTAGTGCATTTTTTGTTCTTTTTCCTGCCATCCGTCGTTTCTCCATACTAAGACATAGGAAATTTTGTAGTCACCTATGGCTTTCATGAGCGTATTAGTCCACCACTTATCATAAGGAATCGCTTCATAACCAGTTTCAGCAAATGCCATTATTTTATTTTGCTCTTTCGCAACTTCATTCATTATTTTAAATTGATTTTGACAATTTTCAACAAAGGAGTTATCTCTGGTAGGATCAGTGTATTGGTATTTGTCAAAGCTCAAGATATCTGCATAATTAGAACCTGGATAATATTCTAAAAATTCATCCTTCGTTTTAAAATCAGCAGTATTGTAGACATAAATTAAATTATGTACTCCTTTTTTTTGTAAATAATCAATGGTGAATCTCCATAAAAGTTTGAATTCATCAGGATTCCCGTTGTTCTTACACCACCAAAACCAATTTCCTGTTAATTCATGGTAAGGACGATACAAGATTGGAATTTGTTTACCCTTCCTATCTTTTAAAGTTAAAATGTATTTTGCAGCTTCATCAAGCCAAGATTTGAATTTTTCATGGCTTTCTCCTCCTGGTAAAGCAGAGACTAAGGATTTTGGAGTGGTATCCCATGCGTTATTTCCAGTTAAAGGATTGTCTAAATGCCAACTTAGTGTTACAACGCCGCCTCTTGTGTGAGCATCTTTTATAAATTGCCTCATTTTGTCAAAAGGTACACCGTCAATATTAGTTGTAGATTTTTTTTCCAAGCCGCCCAGATCCCATCCGTAAACTGCAGGATAATCTCCGGTAATATCTTTTACATCACTTCTTTTCGTTTTGTATTTCCAGTTTACTCCATAAGCTAGGTCGTCTTGATGCCCAAAAAGAATTCCTTTTTCTACATTTAATATCAATTTTTTGTATAGTATTTTCGTTTCTGCAGTCGCATTTCTATCAGTGAGAGACGATTTTGTATCACTATTTTGCGCTTTTGAAGAACAGGATGTCGCAATGCTAGTGCAGATAAGAATCAAATAAAATATTTTTTTCATTAGTAGTCAGATGGGAGAGTTGTTTTTTTGTATACTTGGTTTTTTACAATACAATCAGCGCTAAAATATGTAAAAATTATTTTTAGTACTTTAACTGCTAAAACTATAAAAATAGTGTGTAATAAAAATGATTCATATTTAATATTCATATTCTTTTTAAAAAAATGATAATTGTATTTTTCAAAGATAATTGCAAGACTCGCATTTAATTAATATTATTTTATCAATTATATATCATATTATTGCAGGTAAAAAAGAACGATATGAGCAATTTAAAGAATTTTTACCGAGAAATTCCACCATTATCCTCAGGCGATAGTTTTTTGGTATTTGACAGAGTAAAAGACAATTTTGACTTTCCGGTTCATTATCATCCTGAATTTGAGATAAATTTCATACAAAATGGTAAAGGAGTTAAAAGAATTGTGGGTGATAATATAGAAGAAATCGATAATATTGAATTGGTATTAATTGGCCCCAATTTATACCATGGATGGGAATTACATAAGTGTACTAATAAGCAAATTCATGAAATTACCATACAATTTCATAATGATTTATTTGATGAAACATTATTGTCAAGACGCATAATGAATCCTATAAAAGACATGTTTAATCGATCTATTCATGGTATTTTATTTTCAAAAAAAACTGCGGAAGAGCTTTCTTCACGATTGACTAAAATTTCAAAGTTAGATGGTATGGATTATTTTCTTGAAATCACATCAATACTCTATGATTTAGCAAATTCAAGAAATCAAAGGTTATTGTCAACATTTACTGTCGATTACGACACTTTTGACGATTATGATAAAATGAAATTAGTGTATGAGTATGTTCAAAAGAACTTTGCGGAGAAAATATCTCTGGATGATGTATCGAATGTAGCGAGTATGACTAGTATATCGTTCAATCGATTTATTAAGAAGAGAACTGGAAAAACATTTGTTAATTATATCAATGATATTAGAATTGGTTATGCTGCAAGATGGTTGGTAGAAAAAGATCTTAGTATTTCAGAAATAGCTTTTAAATCAGGCTTTAATAACATTGCAAATTTCAATAGAAGCTTTAAGTCTATAAAAAAATGTACTCCAAGTCAGTATAGAGAAGATTTTTCTGGTTTGAAAAGAATTTTATAGATAATTTGTTCTTATTTTCCTGTTACTACTTCGTTTTAAATTGAAATAAATGTTACTGTTGCTTATCTTTTAATTTCTTTTATGTCATTATTTAGTCAATAAAATTACGTTATGTATAATTTTATTGAGTTATTTTTTTGATATGTTTTACTATTTCACTTTAAAGTAAAAATATTATCATTAAATGATATAATACTATTAATTTAATGTTTACTTGTGTTATAGATTTGTTAATTATAAGTCAGAATAATTAATATGCATTTTATTTCTGAAATATGCTTTTCAGAAATTAACAATCTTAACTAACTAAACATTTATTATGAAAAAACTATTGTCTAATTTAATTCATTGGAACGGCAATCACAGAGCAATTCCTTTGTTATTATTTTTACTGCTTACAAGCAATTTTATTACAGCTCAAGCAAAAATTCAAGGTGTTGTAACTGATGAAAAGGGTCTTACTATACCTGGTGTGAATGTATTGGTCCTAGGGTCAAGCAAATCTGCATCGACAGATATTGATGGTAAATATGAAATTGATTCTCCCGTGGATGCTACATTGTCATTTTCTTTTATTGGATTTGAAACCCAAAATATTGCAGTAAAAGGGAAATCTAAAATCAATGTGTCATTGAAGTCAACTTCACAAAACCTGCAAGAAGTTGTGGTTATAGGTTATGGTACTCAAAAAAGAGGCGATGTAACTAGTGCGATATCTTCTGTAAAAGCTAAGGATCTTGAAAATTTGAAACAGGTGTCTGTAGATCAGATGTTACAAGGTAAAGCAGCAGGAGTAACAGTGACTAGTAATTCTGGTCAACCCGGGAGCAACACTTCTGTGAAAATTAGAGGTATTTCTTCCCTTGGTGGTACAAATGAGCCATTATATGTGGTGGACGGTGTACCAATTTCTGGTGATGCCACCAGTAAGTCAACTACAGGTAAACCATTGGTGGGAAATGATTTTAGTGAGGGGAGTACATCGACAGGGAATAGTTCTGTAAGCCCAATTGCTTTTTTAAATCCCAATGATATCGAGTCGATGGATATTCTGAAAGACGCTTCAGCAACAGCGATATATGGATCTCGTGGCGCTAATGGTGTGGTAATTATAACTACAAAATCAGGAAAAAAAGGTTCGGGTAAATTGACTTATGATCATAGTTACTCTATTCAAGAGCAAACAAATTTAATCGATGTTCTGGATTTACAAGGGTACGCCAGATTACAAAATGGATTGATTGATGCTTTAACCCCAACAGCATTAAAAAATGATAATTTTTCACATCCGGAGTTATTAGGCAAAGGAACTAATTGGCAAGATGAAATCTACAGAATTGCCATCATGAAATCGCATCAATTGTCTATTTCTGGAGGAAAAGAAGGAGTGAGTTATTATGTATCTGGAGGGTATATTGATCAGGAAGGTACTGTGATAGGATCTGGATTTAAAAAATATACTTTTCGAACTAATGTGGATGCTAAAGTGAAGGATTGGTTGAAGGTAGGTGCATTTGTAAATACTGGAATTACAAACGAAAATATTACATTAAATGGAAGTCAAAACGGAATAGTTAGTACTTCATTGTTGAGTACTCCTGATGTAGTTGTGTATAATGCAGATGGAACTTATGCTGGCCCTCCAACAAATTCTCAAGGAATATATTTTAGAAACCCAATCGCTGAAGCTTTATCTAACACAAATAAATTGGTCAGAAAGAATTTTTCTGGAAATGTTTTTACTGAAGCGAGATTAATGAAGGGTTTAGAGTATCGTTTTGAGATAGGCGGATATGCAGAATTTAGTGAAGGAAACGAATTCCGTCCAACTTATAATTGGGGAGCTGCAAGCAATAATACAGCTTCGCTTACTTCAAGAACAAATAGTTTTTATTCGATAAACATTAAAAATTTACTAACCTATAAAACTGAAATAGGAAAGCATAGTTTTAATATTTTAGCAGGCCAAGAGGCTAATGAAGGCAACTGGAAAGGTTTGGCTGTAACTGGAATTGGATTTTTCGATAATTCGTTACCTGAATTACCTGTGGCCGCAGAATTGCAAAAAGTTGAGCCAGGTTTCGCTTATAGTGGATCACAAAGATTGTATTCACTTTTTGGAAAAGCAGTTTATGATTATGGAGGACGCTACAGTATTTCAGGATCTATAAGGGCAGATGGTTCATCAAAGTTCGCAAAAGGAAATAAATGGGGGTATTTCCCGGCTGTTTCTGGTTCTTGGAAATTATCTAATGAGGAATTCATGCAGGACTTTACTGTAATAAAAAATATAAAACTCAGAGCTGGTTATGGTGAGACTGGAAATCAGCAAATTGCAAATAATTTATATGCCCCAGCATTGACTTTAGTACAATCACCTTTAGGTGCTGGTTTTCAGCTTTCCAGATCTCCAAATCCTGAATTGACTTGGGAGTCTCAAAAACAAATAAATATTGGTTTAGACTTCTCACTTTTTAACTCGGGATTAAATGCTTCGATAGATGTTTATAAGAAGACTTCTAAAGATTTCTTGTATCAAATTCCTTTGCCATTATTTCTTACTGGAAGTGCCGATGGTGGTGGAGTAGCCTCAGCTTTTGGAAATATTGGAACATTGGAAAATAAAGGAATTGAAATGTCTGTGAACTATAGTACCAAATTAGATAGTGGTTTTTCTTGGAATTCTACATTAGTCGTGTCTAAGTATGTAAATAAGTTAGTTGAGATTTCTAACAGTTCATTGCTTATTAAATATGCTCTTATAAATGATTATACAAGAAAACCAATTACTAAAACACTAGTCGGAGGCCCTATAGGTACTTTTTATGGATTGAATTCATTAGGAATTTATACCTCGGATGCCGATGCCAGCGCAGGGCCTAAAAACGGTTTTGGTGCCAGCCCGGTTGATTTTATTGCTGGTGATATGAAATATGCGGATAATAATAATGATGGTGTGATAAATGAATTAGATTATACGACGATTGGGGATCCAAATCCAGATTTCACATTCGGTTTTACTAACAATTTTGCTTACAAAAATTTTGATTTTTCAGTGTTTTTGCAAGGCTCTGTTGGAAATGATTTATTTAATCTTACAAGGAGAGCTGGAACATCAAATTCCAATTTGTATCAGAATCAGTTTGCTTCTGCTTTGGATTTTTATTCTCCTTCTAACCTCGATGCAAGTTTACCAAGACCTACATCTTATGATCATCCTAATTTAATTTTTTCTGATCGTTTCGTTGAAGACGGTTCTTACCTAAGAGTACAAAATATTACAGTTGGATACACATTACCAACGGATATTATCTCGCAAGCTAAGTTGACTAGACTTAAATTATATGCAAGTGTGCAAAACTTGTATACTTTCACAAAATATACTGGTTATGATCCGGAAGTTGGATCGTTCAATCAAGACGCTTTATTGTCTGGTGTTGATAATGGTCGTTATCCAACTCCAAGAGTTATTTCAGTGGGAGTAAATGTTGAATTCTAATACTTAAAAAAATGAAAAAATATTTAATAAATTATAAAACATTAGTTGTTTTATGTTCGATTTTGGTCATATCATCTTGCTCAGACGAGTTTATAGATGTAGTTCCTAAGGATTCTTATGACGCTGCGACATATTATGATTCTGATGAGAAAGTAGCTTCAAGTACTAATATACTTTATGGAAAAGCTTGGTTTGAATTAACGGTAAAGCCGTATTTTGCTTTAACTGACATGGCATCTGGAAATTTAGTGAACACATCTTCTGAATTTAATCAGTTTAATACATTGTTGTTTCAAACTAGTGATGAGAATTTACTTGGAGCTTGGTCTTCCTGTTTTGGAGTGGTTGCAAATGCAAACACCTTAATTTTGGCTTTACCTAATATTAATAATCCGAAGGTAAGTGAAGCAGCCATCAATAATTCTCTAGGTGAAGCCCATTTGATGAGAGCTTTAGCTTATTTTAATTTGGTTCGATTTTTTGGACCGGTACCAATTGTTGAGAATGCAGCAGATTTTGCTTCTAATCCTCAAATAAATACTAATCTTGTTTCGGATGTTTATAAGTTTATCGAAAACGATTTGATATTCGCTAGAGACAATTTGAAAGCAAAAGTCAGAGGAGGTAGTTATCAGGATAATGCCAGAGTTTCTTCAGGCTCAGCAAAAGCACTTCTGGCAAAGGTGTATTTATATCAAAAGAAATATGCCGAGGCTAGAGCTCTAGCAGAAGAAGTAATCAACAGCGGAGAATTTAAACTATTTGGTACAGATGTACCAGCAACTAATTATGGAGATTTATTTCTTCCGAAATATAACAACAATGAAGAATCAATCATTGCTTTCCAATGGATGCCTGGTATTTACTTTTATGGGAATTCATTGAATACACAATTTGCAAGTAATAGAAATCTAACAGAAGCTAGTTATGCTGGAGTTGTAGGTCCCTCTCAAGACTTGATTAATAATGCTTTTGAGCCAGGAGATTTGCGTAGAAAAGAAACATTTATGAAACCTGGAGATAATTACCCTAAATTATCAGCATCAGCAAATTATGACGGAACTGGGGCAATAACATTGGGATATACTATGCCAGATTTAGATCAAGATGGGCAAACTAACTTCGCACAAGGTTCTGGTGCTGCAATGAAAAAATATGTATGTGGTAGAAGTAATGCTGACATTACAGGAGTGTATAATGCTCTTGCAAATGGATTTACTAAGCAAAACACATATGTGATGCGATATGCTGAATTATTATTGATCCATGCCGAGGCAATTTTAGGTTCTCAATCTGGCAGTACTTCAAACGGTGCAGCACTGGCCTCCTACAATAAAGTTAGGGTTAGAGCTGGCTTAGCGCCTAAAACTTTGATAACTTTTGAAGACATTTTCAAAGAAAGAAGAGCTGAATTGGCTGCGGAAAATGACTATTGGTTTGATTTGGGCAGGCTTGATTTTGCTGTTGCAAAGGCTAAATTGGAAGCTCAAGACAGAGGTACAAAAATTGCACCAACTAAAATTTCTTCGTTACCCATTACGACACTTATATATCCTTATCCTGCAAATGAGCTGTTGCAAAATCCAAAATTAAGAGAACCTGCAGTTCCTTATGTTTTTAAATAACTAAAAAAATATACTATTATGAAAAATCTTAAAGCAAAATATATATACCCCTTTCTTACCTTGTTTTTAGTGGCAAGTATGTTGTTTTCCTGTTCATCAGATGACAATGAGGGTTCTTCAGGAACATTGACAATTGATAGTGTGAGTAAAGCTGGAGAAGGAGAACTGGTTCCAACTACGTTTGGATCACCTAAAAATGTATATGTAATTCAAGGTTCTGGTTTTGCCACCCTTGAAAAAATTTATTTTAATGATGTGGATACGTATTTCAATCCAACTTTAGTTACCGATAAAGCCATATTTGTTACGATTGATGAAAGTACTCCGTACGCAAATGCATCGAATGAATTAAAAATAGTTACAAAATTTGGTACTGTAATTTATCCATTTATAATTGCTCCACCAGCTCCTACTTTTGGAAGTTACAATCCTATTAATGCAGTTGCAGGCGATATTATAACAATTAGTGGTAAATATTTCTTAAACCCTTCCGTTAAAATTGGTGATATTAACGCTACTGTAATTTCATCATCATTGACAGAAATTAAGGTAACAGTTCCCGCTGGTCTCACACAATATAAGTACGTTACGGTTACAAATATATCTGGTTTCGCAACCTCTACTCAAGCTATAGGGACAGCAATTTATGATGATGCTGCGGCTTCATTTGTTGAAAATTATTTAGGACCGTGGGATGGAAGTGGTTATAAAGTCAATACTACAGAAAAAGTACAAGGTCAAAATTCGATAGAAACCACATTTACCGGATATACGGGTTTCAAATTCCCAATGTTCGCCGCTCCAGTTTCAACAGCTTCTTACAAAGCGCTTAGAGTTTCATTTAAAAGCACGAAGGCAACGGGTAAATTTAAAGTGGTATTAAATGGAAATTTTGGTGCTGGAAAAGAGGTTTCATTTGATAATAAATGGACTAGCGTAGTGATACCATTTAGCGATCTAGGTGGTGCACCTGCAGAAATTAATGAAATTGTTTTTCAAGAATTTGGAAATGATAATGGGGATAAAATTTTTATTGATGATGTAGGTTTTGTTTTAAAGTAAATATTTGGTTTTGTTTGAGTTTGTTTAAGAAATTCCCTAGTTCAACAATTAGGGAATTCTTTTTGGAAAGAATTTTTTAATATAAAATATAAAGATAAAAAAAATAATTTGTTCTTTTTTTATGGTTGCTTTTTCTTTGTCCACATCAAGCCAAGGAAATGTAATAGCGCAAAAAAGTACCAAATACAATGATTTAGCTTTAACTCCGCCTATGGGATGGAATTCATGGAACACTTTTGAAACAAATATCGATGAAAATTTGGTAAAAGAAACTGCTGATATAATGGTAGCTTCTGGCATGGCGGCTGCAGGTTACACTTATATTGTACTTGATGATGGCTGGATGGCGAAAGAGCGCGATGCTAAAGGTAATTTAGTCCCAGATCCAATAAAATTTCCTTGCGGAATGAAATCATTAGTCGAATATATTCATGCCAAAGGACTGAAATTTGGTTTGTATAATTGTGCAGGCACGCACACTTGTGCCGGATATCCTGGAACTCGTGGGTATGAATATCAAGATGCGCGGTTTTATGCAGAATTAAATATTGATTTTTTTAAATATGATTGGTGCAATACTGAAGGAATCAATGCAAAAGAAGCCTATACCACAATGAGTAACGCATTGAAAACAGCAGGTAAACCAATCGTTTTCAGTTTATGTGAATGGGGTGACAATCAGCCTTGGGATTGGGGAAAACCTGTTGGTAACCTTTGGAGAATCTCCGGAGATATTTATCCGTGTTTTGATTGTGAATTTAAACACGAACAAGGAAATTGGTCGTCCTGGGGATTTATGAAAATTATCGAAATGCGTAAAAACATTCGTAAGTTCTCCGGACCGGATCATTGGAATGATTTCGATATGTTGGAGGTGGGTAATGGCATGACAAATAACGAAGATAAAGCACATTTCACAATGTGGTCTATGATGTCTTCACCGTTAATAGCTGGAAATGATTTCAGAAAAATGTCTAAAGAAACATTGGCAATTTTATCAAACAAGGAGCTAATTGCTGTAAATCAAGATAAATTGGGGATTCAAGGGTTTAAATATTCTGCTAAGGATGGACTGGGAATTTGGGTTAAACCCTTATCTGATGGAAATTGGGTAATAACTTTTTTGAATCGAAGTGATATTACAAAGAAGATATATTTCGATTGGATAAAAGAGGTGATACGAGATGTCGATTTCAATCTAGAAACTAATTTTAGTACGACAAATTATAAAATTATTGACCTTTGGCAAAACAAAGAGGTTGGAAATACAAAAAAAATATTTATTTCTGATTTATCCTCGCATGATGTAATTACTTTGAAATTAAATAAAATTTAAAAATGGACGTAAAATCGAAAATTACGGGATTGCTCTTTTTGCTCTGCTGCTGCTTTTCTAACGCTCAATTTGTGAAAAATCATGGGCAATTGAAACTTGAAGGAACGCAGCTTGTAGATACTAACGGAGAAGATGTTGTGCTTCGTGGATTGAGTTTTGGCTGGCATAGTTTCTGGCCAAGATTTTATAATGAAAAAGCGGTTAAATGGCTAAAAAAAGATTTTAAATGTAATGTAGTTCGCGCTGCAATGGGAATTGAAGTAGGGGACAAACCATATTTGAAAGAAAGTGAATTTTCAAAAGCTAAAGTGAAAGCTGTTGTTGAAGGCGCAATTCAAGCGGATATTTATGTAATAATAGATTGGCACAGCCACAACATAAATTTAGAAGAAGCTAAAGAATTTTTTGCAGAAATGTCGAAAACATATGGTAGGTACCCCAATGTAATTTATGAAATTTTTAATGAGCCTGATTATGAATCTTGGGAAGAAATAAAGGCCTATTCGGAAGAGGTTATAAAAGTTATTCGCGAGAATGATTCAGATAATATTATTCTTGTAGGTTGTCCCAAATGGGATCAGGATATTCATTTACCAGCTGCAAATCCTATAAAAGGATTCGATAATTTAATGTATACCATGCATTTCTATGCAGGAACCCAAGGAAAATGGTTGCGCGACAGAACGGATGACGCGATAAATAGCGGATTACCAGTATTTGTCTCAGAATCTGCTGGAATGGAGGCTACGGGGGACGGTCCACTCGACTATGAATCTTGGCAGCAATACATCGATTGGATGGAAAGTAGAAAATTGAGTTGGATTACTTGGTCAGTATCGGACAAAGATGAAACGTGCTCTATTCTAAAAAAATCAGCTAAATCGGAAGGGAATTGGAAAAAGAAAAATTTGAAAGAATCTGGTGTTAAAATTAGATCATTATTGAGACACTATAATGTTGATAGGTAATAATTATGAGTTTTATTACTAATCTTTTAAACGAAGATAATAATATGCTGAAATCCATAATTAAGAAAATTTGTAAAATTATAAATAGATACTCGGTATTGTATTGAGTATCTATTCATTGAAATACATTTTTTTATATGATTTTAAAAGTGTTTAACCAGTATTTTATCGATTAAATATCCATAATTATAGATGTAATTATACAATGGTTTTTCATTGACATAATAATCATAAATTACTATTAGTGAATAGCAGTATTTAACCCAGTAGGATAGCACTTTTGATTTTACGGAGTTTTAATTTTATCAGTATACTCAACAAATTAATAAATAATTAGCATAGAATTTATGGTAAGAACTAATTCGGAAGCGTCAAAAATTATTCTTTTTTATTCTCAAGCTGAACCTTGAATTTCCCCCAATAGGGATTATCTGCCATTAGCGAGTGTCCAATCACTAAAATATAATCTCCTTTTTGCTTGAGTGGGATTTTTAAATCCATTCCAAAGGGGCCATCTGAAGATTTATCTGGAAAAATAATTTGGTTGAAACGGATGTTTCCTTTACCTGTAGTTGGAACAATTCGTGCTTCCAATGCGCCTAAATCTTTATTTTTAAATTTGATGAATACTTTTGAACGAATCGAATCTAAGGAACCTTCACCTGTATAGAAACCTTTTTCATTACTAAAATTCATTTGAATGGTGTCGCCTGTTTGTCTGTTTTCTTTTTTCTTTTTCTCTGTTGCAATTGGATATGGGGCAGGAGCAGCAGCAGTCTCCTTTTCTTTAAGATGACAAGAAAAAAAGAAAATTGAAATTAAGAGTATCAAAAAAAATTTCATAACAGTATTTTTTACTAAAGTTTTTCAAATTTAGTTCTTTTTGGCGGTGTTTTTTTATAAAACAGCATTTGGATTCTTGTAGCATCTAGGTATAAATTTCATCTTTTTTCTTGTTGATTTCTCGAAAAAATACTTCTTAACATCTTTCATTTAGCTTTCTTTTATACTCACAATTAATCCATTGTTGTAGGGATTCGATATTGATTTTGTATCAAAGTAAATGGGGGTAATGCTTATTTTAATACATACTATAAATTTTTGAAATAAGTTTTTGGATGTTTCGAAGCAAATTAATATTGTCATTTCTTTGAAATTCTTATGCAGATCTAATAAGCATCAATATAGTAAAACCCCATAGCAACTTTTTGCTGGTCTTCACTTTAAAGCTTTAGACTCACTGTTAATTATTGTAAACATAAAAAGTAAATAATCGGTGAAAAAATACTGATAATTAGAAATCGTTGTATTGAAGCAGTCTGCAGCTTATAATACAATAATCTACGCTATAATAGAAATTGATTCAATCCAAAGCGCCCCGAAAAGAGTCCGACGCAGTAAGGTGCGATTTCGGGGCGGCGGGGCAATATCGGCGTTAGCTATTTTAAGCAATACAACCGTTAATAGTGATGCTTCTATATTGGTTAGTATCGCGCTGCTGTATAAAATCTGTTCATCTAATGGGGTTATAGGGTAGCACCTCGATTGAAGTCTTTTGAAGGTTTTGGTACAACCATAAAAGCATTCCTTACCGTGGAACCATTTGTGCAGGCTGGTGCAGAGGGGGAGCCATCCGTCAGTTTCTTCTAGGATGGTATTGTATTGGTCGGTGTTTATTAGCAATGCAGAGGTAAAAAAATAGCATACAATATGAGATAATAATTAAAAGCACTTTGATAAAAATGAGGACAGGCAGTATAAACTGCCTATCCTCATCGTTTAATTAAGAAGTAGTGCATCGGCGCCATTAGTTGCAAAATCGTTACAAAGATTAAATGCTGATTGTGCTCGAATTTGTCCTGTACCACCCATTAAGAGAGAAGCCAGTTTGGCTTGTTGATCCTTATAGGACCGAACATTTTGAAAGTAGCCAGTAATGGCATTATACGCCCCGAAAACGGTTCCTTTTGTAGTATTCATTAATTGAGTAGGGTCGCTCATGGCGTACTCAAACGCACTGTCTACCATATTGACAAAACAGGACGAAAGTTCGTCCACTCTGCCATCTTGCAGGTTTTTAAGCACCTCCTTGCTGGGAGCAAGAGCAGACTGAATGAGTTTTTTTACGTCATTGTCTGCGATACGCACTTTAGACCAATTGTTGAAAATGGCTTCCATTTGTTCTGATAAAACATTGGTAATTCCCATTACTTTGTGAGCCTGCTCCAAGCGTTGTTTGGCGTTGGCAGTATGGCGAATGCGCACGGTATTGCTTTGGTTGCGCAGGGCAGCGTTCAGGGTGTTGGCACATACAATACGTATAGGGGTAAAAGCAGCTGTAATGCTTCCGCTTCCATCGTGCGAAGTCGTTAGAAAAAGATACTTTTCGATAAGGTCGTCTTTACCAACGCGGATGTAGTTAGGCAGTTTAGCAGTTATAAAAATGCGTTCCCCTTTGCCCAACGCCCCTGCGGTTTCGTATAGCATACCGTCACCATCTACGATAGCATCAAAGAATGAAAAGGCATCCCTGTCTTGTACAATTTGATAGTCTTTACCGACTACGCCTAAAATGGCATCAGTATCGGTGCGTACGGTACTGAAATAATTTGGTACTTCGATTGTACCGTTTAGTAGACTTGGAGTGAAGGGTACAAATGGATTTTAAGGAAGCGGATAACAGTGGCAATTTCAAGCTCAACCAGTACCATCAAAATTATGGATATGATTTAGAGGCAGCGCTAGCCAAACATCCAATCAAGGAACTGCGTACCGCTAAATTTAAAGAAGATTTGATGGATTCCTTGAAAAAAGGAAACTTACAATCGGCCACTTTTATGAAAGACGGTAAAGAAGTCAAACATTATATTGAAGCTAATCCTCAATTCAAAACCATCAATGCATATGATGTAAATCTAAAACGTATAGACAACCGTCAGACCAAAGAGGAAAAGCAATCAGAAGGACAAAATACCTCACAGAAGCAGGACAATAAAAAACAAAGTCAAAGTGATGATGATGGGCCTGCCGTTCCCCAAGAAGCCAAAAAGAGAAAAAAAAAGCAGTCTAATTCAATGTAGATTCTGATGGAACTACTAAAGCCCTTATCCGATTTCTTTAAAGCAATAGAGAATGATTACCGTATTAGCATTACACATATTGGTATTTATGCCGCACTATTGCAGTTTAGAGCGGGTAAGGGTTTTGGTAATCCAATACAAGCGTACCGATATGAAATTATGGATCTAGCGAAGATTGCTTCGCCAAAAACATATTACAAATGCATGCGGGAACTAAACGAGTATGGTTATATTATTTACAAGTCCACCCGCAAGCGAAATCAAGGGAGTACTATCTTTTTCGTCGATCAGTAACTTATATGTCGTCTTCCTTTTTACTCTAAATAGTAGCATTATGAAACAGTTTACTTTTGAAGACTTACCGAATATTATTGGAAAATTGTTTGTTAAGCTTGATAAGATAGAAAAGCTTCTCAAAGAACGAAAAATAAATGATTTAGATAATAATGAAGAGCTGTTAACGATAGAAGGTGCCGCTGAACTGTTGAAATTATCCGTAGCCACTATTTATACAAAGGTTTGTAAAAATGAAATCCCTGTCAATAAGCAAGATAAAAGACTTTATTTTTATAGAGCAGAACTACTGGATTGGATTAAATCAGGAAGAATTAAAACTACCTTAGAAATTCAACAAGAAGTGGAATTGAAATTCAATTCCACTAAATATAAGTAATATCTTTTTTTCTAAACGCTAAGTCTTTTTAAACTTATCTTAGCAGTTGTTTCCCTCTTTTTTGAATCAATAACTTTCGCGTATATTTGGGTTGTTTTAACATTTTTGTGCCCTAGCATTTTTGAGATAGTATAAATATCTGTTCTGGAGGATAACTGAAGGGTCGCATAAGTATGTCTGAAGCAATGAAAAGTTATGTGCTTCTTTATACCTGATTTTGCAATCCAAACTGGTAGTATCCTATCTACATCCCATTTCTTCAAACCTGCAAAAACTTTATCATTTTCATTTACTTTAGGTCTCAAAAGTTCAAAAGCTTCATTAGGTATTGGAAGTGTTTCCATTCCTCCAGTTTTCTTTTGCTTAAATCGGATATAATAACCATCATTTTCGATGTATTCTATTTCTGACCACAAAAGTTTTGCAATATCAGAATATCGAACACCTGTTAAAATTGAAAACATGGAAATCTGATATACGAGGTCATTAGAGCATGGAGTATAGAATAGTTTTTTTGCCTCTTCAAGCGTAAGAAAGTTACGGTGAGCTTCTTGTTCTTTAATAGAATCTATACCAGCATTAATATCAATTTTTAGTTTACCTTCTATGTACGCTTTTTTCAATGTGGTTCTGAGTTTGTTTTGATATGATAAGCCTGTATTTCTAGATAACTTTTTCCCTGTATCTCTTAAACTCTTTGCATTTAGCAAGTATTCTTTGTAATCTTCCATTAAAGAAATAGAAATATCATTAAAACAAATATCTTTTCCTTCCAAGAAAGACTCAAAATGTGTAATTGCAGATTTCCAAATACTTCGATTATTGCCGATTTTCTTCTGTGCCAGTTTATTAAAATATCCGAGAAATGACTCGCGACCAATTGCCTGAATATGTAATTGGTCTTTTTCAAATGAAGTATATATGTTTTTTTTACTTATCTCATTTTGTCGTTTCATCTGAATTAATTCTGCTATATGGCGGTTTTCAATATTTGAATTTTTTTGAAGTTGATTTTTTGGCTTTTTGAAAAGATATATTTTCAAAAACTCGCGTCTAGTATACCTGTTATTGTTATTCAAGATTGGGGGATAAAAATCCAAATAAAGGGATATTCTTTCGTTTGAAATATCTTTTTGCCTCAACGTTACATTACTCTTTTCCATGGCTTTTTGTATTAAATATTATATCTATATCATTCTTGGCTAAATAATTATATTTGCCTACTGCATACTTTACTATACCTTGTCTTTGAATAAGCATGTACAATGCACCAGAAGAAATTCCATATTTTTGCTGTATTTGCGTTATTGTATAGCAATTCTCCAAACCAGGAAATTCTTGAGTTGGGCGAAGAACAGATTGATCCAGCGGAAGCGAAAAAAATGAATCAATATCGCACCTTCTAATGACTGTTCTGGTACCAAATTTTGCTACATCAAGTTCTCCTCTAGAAATAATTCTGTAGAATGTTCTTCGACTAATTCCAAATAAAATGCTCGCTTGGCTTATGCTAAGGAAATCTTTAACTCGTACTATTTCAAGTTCAGGATTTTTGGCACTCTCGGTCTGCTTATTACTTTGTTTGATCTTCGACTGCCTTACGATCGATTTGTAACCTTTGCTATTGCAGCCTAATGAGCAGTAGCGCGTTCTTGTTGTGCGTGCCGTAAATTCATTTTTGCAGAATTCACAGATGCGCGTAATCTTAATGTTTGTACTCATAGTAATGTGACTTTAGGTGTCCCACTGTGACTATGTGTGCCATAAATTGGCCAAAAAAAAATATTTTTTGTACCTCAGATTTTGAGGTACAAATAAGGTACAAATCTAATCAAAATAAAACATAATATCAAAAAGATAATATAAATAAAAACGGGTTAAAATATTTTTTATCAATACTTTAACTCGTTTGTTTTGTCGGTGGTTTGTGATATTTTGTGAAATCTATTTCCCGATACAGAAAATAACTTTCCTTACTTTAATAGGGTTTTAAACTTAGGTGGTACAATTATGGTACAATTTAAAGCAAACTATCGCAAAACAAAACAAAGTATCCTTAATCAAGATAACATAACTCATGGGAGTTGTTTATGCAAAAATAGTTATAAACTTTGAATGTTTTTTATGTTACTAACATAAAAAAACTAAGTCTTGTATGATGAGAATATTTAGATTTAGGGGTAAAAAGAACAGAGGTCAAAAATCTAGTATTAACTTTAGATTTTTGACCTCTTTTCAATATCATTTTTGATTTCTAAATAAGTTTTTACACGACCGGACTTAATCCATTTCATTAACTCATGTCTATAAAAATAAATGCGTTTACCTTGTTTATTGACGGGGATTTCCCTTTTACATACTTTACTATAGATTGTTGATACCGATAGATTTAAAAGTTTTGATGCTTCTTGAATGTTTAGAATTTCGTTCTCATTTTCCTCTACAATAGAGATTCTTAGAATAAGTTTTTCCAAATGCTCCAATTTATCATGAATTTTGTTCATCATTACAGGTATTTGGTCAAAAGTAAATGGCTTCATGGTGATCGGTTATTTAAATCTCATGTAAAAGTATTTATTACCGACTTTGGAGATGAAAGATGTCCTTAAAAGGGAGAGTTTGGCTTTTAATTTCTAATTATTGTCGTTTATAAGACATAAGAATCCATTGAGGATAAATGTTGGTTAGAACTGTCGGTTTAGTAACCCTGTCCGAACAGAAAATCCCGAGAGAAAAATATCAAAGGGCTAGAAGGGATTGATTGTCAATCCCTAGATGTGATGAAACGGGTGCAAGATACGAAGACTTAAATATTTTAGGTGTGCTAGTAATTTTCTAATTGGATAATTGGTAGTAAGGAAGAGTGTAAAAAATCAAAGGGCATGACAAAATGTTCCTTGTTGAAAAACCTAAACTCGTTCTCTTCGAAGAAAAGACACTGATTACTAATACAGGAAAACCTGTCTTAGTAATGTTATAAGTCGTCAGGTGCTTATCTCACGCTATTTTAAAAATGTACGATTCCATAAAGATGATGAAGCCAAACTAACTTCTCCTTTGACGGGTGACACAAGACAATTGCGAATACAATCGGCATTCAATCTTAGTGGTGAATTTGCTAATAAACCGATTTTAGAAAATAAATGGGAGCAGGAAACGGCTATTTTGATTTTTCTTTTATCCGTTTACACTTAACGACTGGGTTTTTTATACAAAGTTGGAAAGGTTTTAGTAATGGTTTGCTTTATTTTTTCGTACTATATTTTCATGCACAGCTCAATCGCGTTTTTCTGCTTCCAATTTTATAAAAAAAAATATCAACCGGCTTTATATATAATTTTTGCTGTTGGGTTAATAGTATTGTTTATGGTCTTTTTCTATGAAATTTCAACCGAGTTTATTTACAAAAATTGCTTTTTATACATATCATTCCATCAAGAAATGTATCAGTTTCAGTTTGCTACCTTGTCTGGAAGGTTTGTTTGTAAATTGGGAACCATACAGATTTTAGAACATTACCGAGCACAAAAAAAAGAAGCCAACAAAGTATTGTTGATCAATCAGGTTCACATACTAGGACAAATCAGATTTTTGCTGATTTGTCCCTATTTTTTACTATATAAATCCTTGTATAGCATTACCGTCTTAAAGATAAAATTTCAATTAGTATATAATTAACGATTAATTTCGTACACATACTTAATATAAATATGCCCTTAATCGGCAGATTAATACATTTCGTCTAAAAAAAATGTAATTATCAGAAAATCAGATGTTTGTGATTAAAAAACCCCAAAAAAAAACTAATTTTGAATCATAAAACAATTAAGTATTAACCTATATTTTATAACACTTAATTGTTGCATCAATACCTCCAAATCTTTATATAATCAATTTGTATTTATAACCAATTAAATATATTTATTATGAAAAGAATACTTTTTTCAATCGCATTAGTAGTCTTAGTAGCTACTGTAGGTTCAAGTCAAATTCAAGATCAAGATCAGGATCGTAATCAGGACCGAATCATGCTCGTAGATGGTGATGTATTACAAATAAGAGACCGAGATCAGGTACGTCTAAAAGATAAGGTAACGCTTACTGATGGTACAACTATAAATCCAAATGGCAGTTATCAAACAAGTGATGGGAAAAAATTGCGTCTTCGAGATGGAGAATGTCTGGATATGAACGGAGTAAAATACACCAATGAATACCAATACAGACAAAGAATACAAAATGAAAACAAAAACCTTTCGGAAGCACAAATACGAGAAAAAAATCAGAACAGAACTCAATTTATGCTCTTAAACGGAACTGTATTTCAAGTACGAAATGAATCTCAAAATAGAATTCAAGAAAAACTTAATTTGGGTAACGGTGTAGTTATAAATCCTGACGGAAGTTACCAAACTCGTAGCCAAAATAAATTACGTCTCAAAGAAGGGGAATGTTTAAATATGGATGGGCAAAAATTTCAAAATGCATACACGCATCGAAAAATGACTATTCAAAAACAAATGGATGCAAACAAAGTTAGGATGAACAAAAAAATCCAAAGTAAACCAAACATCCAAAAAAGAGGTAGAGTACAATAAATAACAAAAGCAACTTTGGTTTTAAAAATCAAAGTTGCTTTAATTTTTTAATTCAAAATTCTATTAAAATGAAAAACTTACCACTCTTATTTTATTTGCTTTTAGTAGCACTCCCAATTTCATTAATGGGACAAAACCTAAAAAACAAAGATAAAAATTCCTACGTCTTATTTAGTTTAAACTATGAAAGCGATGCCGTATTTATGGGAAGAAACGATTCTGTCCGTGCGCCATACTTAGTACCTTCATTAGGATTTTATGACAGATCGGGTTTTTTTGCAGATGCGTCATTATCCTATTTAACTAAATCGGAAGAAAGCAGAATAGACCTGTTTTTATTAACTGCAGGATACCAATTTAATTCTAAAAAATTAAGTGGCTTACTCTCAGGTACAAAATATTTTTTTAGTAAAGATAGTTACAGCATACAATCGGAAATTGAAGGTGATCTTACAGCCACTCTTGGTTATGACTTAAGCCTTTTTAAAATTTCATTAACTGCAAGCAGCTATTTCAGCAGTAATAGTTCTACTGATTTCTTCGGAGGAATACAATTAGATAAATCAATATACGCATTAGATGATAATTTTGAAATAACTCCAACATTTAATATTTTTGGAGGATCACAATACTTTTATCAGGAGTACTACACTTACAATCGTTTGGGAAACCGAAAAGGGAAGAGTAATCTGCAAAATCCATCCATTAACAATTCTATTGCTATAAAGGAAGTAAACCAATTTAATGTTTTAAATCTTGAAATTAGTTTACCCATTCAATTTCAAAGTAATTCATTTCTATTTTCAATTTCTCCTCATTGGGCATTTCCCCAAAGCAATGCAACCATTACTACTAATGAAATAATATTAAAAGAAGACCTCAAAAATATATTTTACTGGTCAGGGGGCATTAGTTATTGGCTCAATACCAAAAAAAGGAAATAAACAATAATTGTATAACAAAAATAGCTTTTAGACTTACCCAGTTGCGACTAATATTACTTACTGATTGCAAAATAGATTTGACCAAATTTTGAAAAAATTAAATGATTCACCATGTCAAAAATTGTAATACTTGGAGCAGGAATTGCCGGTCAAACCGCAGCAGCTCATTTGAGACAAAAACTTTCAAAAAATCACGATGTTCTCGTAGTTTCTCCTAATAGAAATTACCAATGGGTTCCTTCTAACATTTGGGTAGGCATCAGACGTATGTGAGTCAAAGAGGTTATTTTCCCTTTAGAGCCTTTGTACAAAAAAATGACATCGGCTACAAAAAAGCACAAGTCATTTCGTTTCATCCCGAAGGCGATCCTTCCGAAGCCAAACCATATGTGCTCGTCGAATATGTTTTTGCAGAACGAAAAGGCATTCGAGAAAAATTACGCTATGATTTCCTCATCAATGAAACGGGTCTAAAATTAGCGTTTTACATGACCGAAGGTTTGATTACTGGAACTAATATAACCTTCTCTGCTTGTACTTATTACCATGCTTCACACGCATCAACAGGACCACATGATTTAATTAGAGAAATAAAAACAACTAATTAATCTCAAGCATCTTTAAAACCATTTAAAGATGCTTTTTTTATTTTATCGGACGAGTGTGACATTAGTTACTGTTTACGTATTTTCTGATATTTACCTTTACTGCATTAATTTAGAAAAAACTATTATGAAGCAAATAAACACATTACTACTCTTTGGAATTCTTTCCTTTTCTGCTGTAGGATTCAGTCAGGATACCTTGACTATTTCTAAAAAAGAAATTTGGCAAAAGGCTTCCGATAAAAACCTGCAAATCAAAATCGTTAATCAGGACTTCAAATCGGCACAAGCAGATTACAGACAATCTAATTCGTTATTCTTACCCAGTATTTCGGCATCACATACAGCGATTTCAACAACAAATCCTTTGATGGCTTTTGGTTCCAAATTGAATCAGGAAATTTTAACGCAATCTGATTTTAATCCCGCTCTATTAAACAATCCTGCAAGAACGAAAAATTTTGCTACTAAAATTGAGGTTTTACAACCCTTAATCAATGTAGATGGATTGTACGGAAGACAAGCTGCCAAAGCAAAAATGCAAGCTTTTCAATTGCAAACAGAGCGCACCAAAGAATATCTTGAACTAGAAGTCAATAAAGCTTTCATGGAATTGCAATTGGGTTACAAAGCGGTAAAAGTTTTGGAAAAAGCCAACACAACTGCTGCAGCGAATTTGAAATTGATAGAAAATTATTTTAAACAAGGGATTCTTCAAAAAACCGATTTGCTTTCGGTACAGGTTCGTGTAAATGAAATTAAAAATCAGTTGCAATATGCAAAAAGCAATGTACAAAATGCTTCCGATTATTTGGGATTTCTTTTAAATGAAGATACTGGCACTAAAGTATATAAACCTATCGAGGAATTGGAAAATGCGATAGCTATTCAAACCATCAACACGACGCTTTCCAGCAATAGGAAAGACATTCAAGCAATGGATAAATCATCTGAAGCCTACGCAAAAATGGTACAATCGAGCAAAATGAATTTCTTGCCGAGATTGAATGCTTTTGGAAGTTATGAATTGTATGATGATAAACTTTTTGGAACCAATGCCAAAGGATATTTAATTGGTGCACAAGTATCATGGAATGTTTTTGACGGTTATAAATCTATTGGAAAAATGGAAAAAGCCAAAGCAGATTTCCAAAAGTCAGAAATGGAAAACCAGCAATATAAATCCAAAAGTCAATTGGAATTAAACAAAACCAACCGTCAGTTAAAAGATGCTGAGAATAAGGTTAATCTTTCCAAATTAGCATTAGAACAATCACAAGAAGCCTACAGAATCCGTAGTAATCGTTTTACGCAGGGATTGGAAAAAACAACTGATTTATTACAAGCAGAAACCCAAATGTCTCAAAAAGAACTGGAATTCCTGCAAGCCGTTTTCGAATATAATTTTACTCAAGAATATTTACAATTTTTGACCAAGTAAGAGTTAAGAAATAGAAGAAAAAACAAAGAAGAAAGACATAAAATAATCAATAAAAAAATCATGAAAAAAATAATAGCAATCCTTTCAATAGCTGCAGTTTTCTTAACCTCATGCGGAGGCGACAAAAAAGAACCAATTAAGACAGAACCAGCAATTGCAGTGAAAGTAAGCGGAATTTCAGCTGATGGCAACAGTCCGTTTGTAACGGCCAGCGGTAAAATTGAAGCAGAAAACAGCGCCAACCTCAGCACGAGAATGATGGGTTATGTCACTAAACTTCATGTACAAGTAGGCCAAAAAGTAGGTGCCGGACAATTATTGGTCAGCATTAATAACACTGATTTGCAAGCCAAAAAAGCACAGGTCGATGCCAGTATTCTTCAAGCGACTGCGGGTTACAACAATGCTAAAAAAGATTACGATCGTTTTGTGAATTTATTCAAACAACAAAGTGCTTCGCAAAAAGAATTAGATGATATGACGGCGCGTTACGAAATGGCAAAAGCAGGATTGGAAGGAGCTAGACAAATGCGAAACGAGATTTTAGCTCAATTTTCCTATTCGAATATTAGGGCTCCGTTTTCAGGAACAGTGACTAATACTTTCGTAAAAGAAGGTGATATGGCAAATCCCGGAATGCCTTTGGTAAGTATTGAAGGTGCTTCAAGATTACAAGTAACGGCCATGGTGTCTGAAAATGATATTGCAGAAATCAAAAAAGGAATGCCTGTACATGTTTTGGTAAAATCATCAAATGCAAAACTAATTGGAAAAGTAAGCGAAGTGAGTATTTCGGCTACGAATACCGGAGGACAATATTTGGTAAAGGTAAATTTAGATAAAACCGATAATTCCGTATTATCAGGAATGTTTGTAAATGTGCAATTTCCTGTTGCAAACAAAACGCAAACTGTTGCGTCTGATCGAATTTTAATTCCCGAAAGTGCTTTGGTAAAAAAAGGACAATTAAGCGGAATCTATACAATTGGAACTGGAAATATTGCCATTCTGAGATGGTTACGAATAGGGAAAACGTTTGGGAATCAAGTAGAAGTGTTATCTGGTTTATCAGCGAACGAGCAATATATCGTTTCGGCAGATGGGAAGTTGTATAACGGAGCTTTGGTTCATATTCAGTAAAAAAAGTTGAAAGTTTAAGGTTTAAAGCAGAAAAACGGAAGACCAAAAACTGAAAATGTATAAAATAAATGTCATTGTTAATTCCGCGTGAGGGATTGAGGCGGCATCCTTTTGTGAAGCGTAGCGGAACAAAAGATACTGCTGAAAGCCCCGCCCGACCTTTTTGAGAGGGTCACGCCCAAAAAAATAAAAGAAAATGCAAGAAGGTATTTCAGGTAAAATAGCCCAATTTTTCATCAACTCAAAACTGACTATTTTGCTTATGGTGGGTTTGATGATTATTGGAGTTTACAGTTCGTTTCTGATTCCTAGGGAAGAAGAACCGCAAATTAATGTTCCAATGGCCGACGTGATGGTGGGTTATCCGGGAGCAAGTCCTACAGAAGTAGAAAGTCGTGTGGCAAAACCATTGGAGAAAATAATCTCGAATATCAAAGGGGTTGAACATGTGCATACGATGGCGATGAACGGTCAGGCGATGTTGATTGTACAGTTTTATGTAGGTCAGGATGTGGAGCGTTCGTATGTAAAATTGTACGACGAATTAGCAAAACACGAAGATATGTTTCCAAAAGGCGTGTATAAACCTATGGTAAAAACACGTTCTATTGATGATGTTCCTATGTTGGGGATTACGCTTTGGAGTGATAAACAAGATAGTTTTCAGTTGCGACAAATTACCGAAGAAGTAACATCGGAAATTGAAAAAATAAAAGATGTGGCGATAACCAAAGAAATAGGTGGAAGCAATCGCGAACTGAAAGTGATTCTCGACAAAGATAAAATGGCCGAAAATGGCGTAGATGCTTTGGGAATTATGCAAATGATTCAAGCCAATAACGGAAGTTCACAATCGGGGAGTTTTGTACAAAATGACCAAGAATATTTGATTACAACAGGGCAGTTTTTATCGAATGCCGATGATGTCGAAAACTTGGTAGTTGGCGTGAATAAAAATATGCCCGTGTATTTGAAGCAAGTAGCGAAAGTACAAGATGGACCGGCTACACCCAGAAGTTATGTGGCTTTTGGTTATGGCAAAGCCAATGAAAAATTTAAAACCGCAAAATCGGAATATCCTGCCGTAACCATATCTGTTGGTAAAGTGAAAGGTGCCGATGCGATGAAAATTTCGGAAAAAATTATTGCTAAAGTAGAGCAACTAAAGAAAAATATAATTCCAAATGATGTTCACGTCGAAGTAACGAGAAACTACGGTGAAACGGCATCCGACAAAGTAGGCGAATTATTGTTACACTTAGGTGTCGCAATAGTTGCGGTGACTATTTTAGTGATGTTAGCCATGGGATGGCGTGGTGGATTGGTTGTATTTTTCTCGGTTCCGTTGACATTTGCACTGACCTTATTCGCTTACTATTTATTGGATTATACGTTGAATAGGATTACACTTTTTGCTTTGGTTTTTGTGGTGGGAATTGTTGTGGATGACAGTATAATTATTGCCGAAAACATGCATAGGCATTTTAAGATGAAGCGACTGCCCTTTAAACAAGCGGCTATTTATGCGATAAACGAAGTAGGAAATCCAACAATTTTGGCAACATTTACAGTTATTGCGGCTATTTTGCCAATGGCTTTCGTATCTGGAATGATGGGGCCTTATATGAGTCCAATGCCGATTGGCGCTTCGATTGCGATGATTTTGTCTCTATTTGTGGCTTTGACAGTGACCCCTTATTTGGGATATCATTTGCTTCAGGAAAAAGACGATCAAAAACATAAAGAAGCTGAAGGATTAGAAACTAGTCATATTTATAAAATATACAACAAACTGGAACGACCGTTCTTAGAAAGCAGTATAAAAAGAAGAGTGCTACTTGCCGTAACTGTTGTGTTATTATTTGGTTCTGTTTTGATGTTTTTCACGAAATCAGTAGTAGTAAAAATGCTGCCTTTCGATAACAAAAATGAGTTTCAAGTGGTAATTGATATGCCCGAAGGTACAACACTCGAACGAACTGCAGCGGTTACCAAAGAAATTGCCCAGTATTTATCAAATAAACCAGAAGTGGTCAATTATCAAAATTATATAGGAACATCTGCTCCAATTACTTTCAACGGATTGGTACGTCATTACGATATGCGTGGCGGAAGCAACATGGCAGACATTCAGGTGAATCTATTGCACAAAGAAGACCGAGATATACAAAGTCATGCTATTGCCAGAGCGATGCGTCCCGATATTCAGAAGATTGCCAAGAAATATGGGGCAAACGTAAAATTAATTGAAGTACCGCCAGGACCGCCAGTTTTGTCAACCTTAGTCGCTGAGATTTATGGACCCAATTATAAAGACCAAATAAAAGTAGCCCAACAGGTGAAAACTATTTTGGAAACAACTTCCGATGTTGTGGATATCGATTGGATGGTAGAAGACAATCAAACGGAATACAAACTGGAAGTAGATAAAGAGAAAGCCATGCTGAACGGAATTGCACCGCAACAAGTAGTTGGGAATTTGACTTATTTACTCAAAGAATACCCAGTTTCTAATTTGTATGATGAAAATTCAAATGATAACGTGGCAATTGTCCTTTCGCTTGACGATAAAGACAAAACCAGTTTGCAAGACATTCAAAACCTAAAAATCAAAGGAAGTCAGGGAAATATGATTCCGGTGAGTGATTTGGTAAAAGTAAAAACAGATACATTACAAAAAACCATTTACAGAAAAGACCAGAAACGTGTGGTTTATGTAACGGCTGATATGGCTGGAGCATTAGAAAGTCCGGTTTATGCAATCTTAGGAATGAGTGAAAAACTGACTGAAATGAAAGTCCCAAAAGGGTACAAAGTCAATGAATTGTATATGGAGCAACCCACAGATGAAAGTGATTTTACCGTAAAATGGGATGGTGAATGGCAAATTACTTTGGAAGTATTCCGTGATTTAGGTGTTGCCTTTATGGTCGCAATTGTAATCATTTATATGTTGATCGTGGGATGGTTCCAGAACTTTAAAACCCCGATTGTGATGATGCTTGCTATACCGCTTTCCTTAATCGGGATTGTGTTTGGCCACTGGTTATTGGGCGCTTATTTTACAGCAACTTCTTTCATCGGAATGATTGCATTGGCTGGAGTCATGGTGAGAAACTCGGTTCTGCTGATTGACTTTATAGAAATCCGATTGAATGATGGCATTCCACTAAAACAAGCGATTATCGAGGCAGGTGCAGTGAGAACCTCTCCTATTTTATTGACAACTGGTGCTGTGGTTATTGGAGCTTCTATTATACTGTTTGATCCTTTGTTTCAAGGATTAGCTATTTCATTGGTATTTGGAGCAATAGTTTCTACTATTCTAACATTGATTGTAGTGCCACTGATTTATTACATAACGGAGAGAAAGAAATGGGAAAAATAAAAAAATGGTGTAGAGTTTAAGGTTTAAAGTTGTAAAACCGGAACCTTAAACTTGAAACTTTTAAACAAAAAATAAAACATGAAACTACTGATTATAACTGCAGTCATAGCATTTGAAAAAGACATCAAACAAATGCTTAAACAGGCCAATGTAAAAACCTTCACGTATAAAGAAGTGAAAGGGTTTAATGATATTTCTGAAGAAGCTATAGAAAGCAATTGGTTTTCGGCAGAATTAAATGAAACCGAATCGATATTATTTTATGCTTTTGTAAAAAAAGATAACGTAGATACACTATTTGATATGGTTACCGAATTTAATAAAACGCAAGAAACGTTATCAAAAATACATGTTGCTGTTCTAAATATCGAAAAATCAATTTAAAATAAAGAATTATGAAAAATAGAATTGTAAGAGGCGTAGCCGGGAGTTTTATATTAATCAGTTTACTTTTAGCAATCTATGTCAACCAGAACTGGTTGTGGTTTACCACTTTTGTAGGAGCCAATTTATTGCAGTCTTCTATCAGCAAATGGTGCTTGATGGACACTATATTAGAAAAACTAGGAGTAAAAGATTAATAAGCAATTCAATCACTGTATAAAATGGAAGGCTAGTATGAAAGAAACCTAAAGTCTAGAAAAATTTGCAATTAATTTAAACAAAATGAGCTCGATATTGCATCGGGCTCATTTTGTTTAAAATTGGATCCGTTCAAAAATGATGGATACGATTTTTCAATTATTACAAATTTATTTTGGATTACTTCACCGCCATACCATCTTTCATTTCTTCTGAAGCTATTTTTATCAGTATAGAATTCTCAGGAATATCGCCAAAAATTTCAACGCGGTTTTCTAATTCCCTACCTTTTTGAACGGCTGTTCTTTTCATTTTATTATGTTCTACTATAAAAACATAGATGCCATCACTGGAAGTCACCACAGCTGATTTGGGTACTACATAATTATTGTCTTTTGATTTTAAAGGCAAAAGGACTTCGGCAACCATTCCCGGCAACAGTTTTTTAAAGGTATTTATAACATCTAATTCTACACGTTCGGATCGAAGTTTGCTGTCTAAAGCGCCGGACATACGTGCGATTTTAGCATGGAAAGTCTCGTTATTGATTGATTTTACTTTAAAAATCAGTTCATCACCAATAGTCAAATAGCCGGTATAAATTTCAGGTACATAGACCGACAAACGCAATTTACTTTGTTGCTGAAGCGTAAACAAAGGGGATTCCGATCCTTTTCCGGAAGATCCAACAAAGGTGCCCGGATTTACATTTCTAGCCGAGATGACTCCGTCAAAAGGAGCGCGGATTAACAGATAGCTTTTCATAATCGCAATTTCTTTATAAGCCGCTTGTGCTGCCTGATATTGGGCATAATCGGAGTTTTTTCTGGCAGCAGCCTGTTCCAAATCATTTTTGGAAATAGTCCCCTCTATTTTGCTGGTTTCAAAAAGCCTGTCGAAAGTGCTTTTGCTTGCCGTATAAATGGCTTTTTGCGAAAGTTTTCTGGATTGGGCTGCCGCCAATTGCGAACTGATTTCAGGCGCTTCTAAAATTAGTAATAACTGCCCTTTTTTTACCTGCGAACCAATATCAACTTTGAGTTCTTTGACAAAACTGCTCACTTTGGCATAAATATCCACTTGTTGGAAACCGGTCAGTTCTGCCGGAATGCGGAGTTCAGTAGCTAATTTTTCTTTACTGATGGTAAAGGTTTCGATAACCGGAGCAGATTCTATGGATGCAATTTCTTTCTTTTCAGAAGTATTGCAGCCAGTTAAAACAATGGCCAGGACTAAAAACAGGAACGATATTTTAAATAATTTATTTTTCATTTTGAGGGTGTAAAGATGAGATATAATGTTGACTATCCTTGTCTTCCGGATCTAAGGATAAAGAGTGTACCGGAGTTTTACCCATTGCCCAGGCGAAAATGAGCGGTAAAATAAGAAGTACTGTAAAGGTTGAAAATACCAATCCGCCAATTACGGCTCTTCCCAATGGGGAAATCTGATCGCCGCCTTCTCCATGTCCGATGGCCATCGGGAGCATTCCGGCAATCATGGCAATACTGGTCATAATAATGGGACGCAGCCTCAGCGAAGCGGCCTCACGTGCCGATTGTAACGCATTGCCATTGTGTTTTCGCAGCTGTTCTGCATTGGTTATGATCAGAACGGCATTGGCAATAGAAACACCCACCGACATTATAATTCCCATATAGGATTGCAAATTCAAAGTCGAACCCGTGCTCACCAGTAGCAATAGGGAGCCTAAAACAACGGCGGGAACCGTGGTTAAGATGACCAATGAAATTTTGAAAGACTGGAAATTTGCAGCAAGCATCAGGAAAATAACCATTATGGCAATCAATAAACCAGTCTGCAGACTGCTCATAGTTTCCTTTAAAACGGTGCTTAAACCAATTTGCTCTATGAACAATCCTCTGGGAAGTTCCCCAAGTGATTCAATGCTTTGCTGAACAGCTTTGGAAGCGGTTCCCAAATCAACATGATCCATATTTGCGGTCACTGAAATATAAGGCATGGCGCCAATATTGTCGTTTTCCCCATATGTAAAAGAGGGGGTAATCGTGGCTACATCACTTAAAACCGGACGGGATTCATTTTTAAGCAACGGAATTTCTTTCAGATCATTTTCACTTTTCATCTTGTTTAAAGGTACCTGAACCTGAACGTTATAGGAGAACCCAGCTTTTTCATCTACCCAGATATTCTTTTCGGTATATTGGGACGAAGAAGTGGAAGCAATCAGGGAACGCGAAATGTCGTTCATGTCAATTCCTAATTGAGCGGCACGAGTTCTGTCAATAGTAATGTCCAGCGCTGGATATTTTATGGGTTGGGCAATCTGAATATCTCTCAAATAGTCAATTTTATTCAGTTTTGCGATGAGTTTCTTGGCATAGGCTTCATTTCGCTTTTTATTTTTTCCGGCTATCCTGATTTCAATTGGAGTAGGGGAACCCTGGCTCAGCACTTTGTCCGTAAGTTCGATAGGTTCGAAAGAAATTTTGACATCGGGTAATACTTTTTTAATGCGCTGACGGAATTCATCTTTGAAAACATCCATATCCACATGATAGTCTTTCAAACCAATTTGGAAAACCGCCTCGTGAGGTCCGGCAGTAAACAAATAAATGGGTGAAACGGAAAATATGGCGGGATGCTGACCCACATAAACGGAGGATATGGCGACGTGTTCTTTGCCAATCATTTTTTCTAGTTCGTTGAGCACCATTATTGCTTTATCTTCGGTACTTTCCAAACGGGTTCCATCCGGCGCCCGCAGTCTCAATTGGAATTGACTTGAATTGACTTTAGGAAAAACATCCTGCCCGATAGTATTCAACAGTAGTAACACTAAACAGGCCGATAGGAAAAGATATACCAGTGTAACCGGTTTTTTATAGTTAAAAAGCCGATTTATGAATCGCATGTATCGGTTTCTGAATCGTTCAAAAAAGTTGATTTTGCCATCATTGTTAAAATCGGCTCTTTGAACAAGGATTTTTTTCTGGTCAAAAGTGTCTTTTTCGGATTCTATCGTCAGTCCTGACGCATTAAACTCCGCTTCATCATCTGTAATATTCGACGGATGCTCTTTTTTTGGATGCGCTTTCATCAGCCAGTTGGCCATCACCGGAACAAAGGTTTGCGAAAGTAAAAAAGACACAATCATCGAAAATCCAATCGCTAATGCCAATGGCAGAAACAACGCACCGGGAATTCCGGTCATCGTAAATGCAGGTGCAAAGACGGCCAAAATACACAGCAGGATTAACAACTTGGGCAAAGCTATTTCTTTACAGGCATCCCAAATAGCCAAGGCTTTGGGTTTGCCCATATCCAAATGTTGATGGATATTCTCGATGGTTACCGTACTTTCATCGACGAGGATTCCAATCGCAAGAGCCAGGCCGCTTAAGGACATCAGATTGATTGTTTGCCCGAATAGTTTTAAGAATAACACACCCGAAATAATCGCAATGGGAATGGTGAGTATGACAATCAATGCTGCTCTTCGATCTCCAAGGAACAATAAAACCATCAGCCCTGTAAGAACGGCACCGATAATCCCTTCGATAATTAAACTTTTCAAGGAATTAATCACATGAACCGACTGGTCAAATTCATACGATAGTGTGACATCATCAGGTAATGTACTCTGGATTTTTGGGAGTTGTGATTTTAATTTTTGAACAACATCCCAAGTCGATGCATCACCGGCTTTGGCAATACTGATATAAACGGAACGCTTTCCATTGACCAAAGCGTATCCTGCAGTAATATCGGCGCCATCTTTTACCTGAGCCACATCGCCAAGATATAAATTCTGGACACCGCCTTTGAACAACGGTATTTTTTCAAAATCCTTGACTTCTTTAATGGTATTGTTTGTAGGGATAATGTAGTTGATATCTCCAATTCTCAGGTTTCCCGAAGGAGCCGTCTGATTGTTGGTACGTATAGCTTCCACAATTTGGTCTGCTGTTAATTGATGAGAACGAAGCAAATCGGGATCCACATTAATTTCAATAGTTCTCGGGCTTCCGCCAAAAGGTGGTGGTGACAATAATCCCGGAATAGCCGTGAAAGAAGCCCGTACATAAACGTTTGCCAAATCCTGAAGTTCATTATTAGAACGAGTTTTACTGCTCAAAACCAATTGACCGATGGGCAAGGAAGATGCATCAAACCGAATAATAAACGGAGGCTGGGAACCGGGAGGAAATCTGGACTGTATTCTGTTGGACAGCGCACTGATTTCAGAAGCGGCCTGAGCCATATTAGTACCTTCATAATACGTCACTTTCATTAGTGTGAGTCCCTGAATATTTTTGGTCTCGATATCTTTTACACCATTGGCTAAAATCATTACATTGACATAATTTTTGGCAAAATAGGATTCCATCTGATTGGGCGTGTAACCCGCAAAGGAGTGGGCCAAATAGATAACGGGAAGATTCATTTCGGGCAGAATATCCACTTTGATATCACGGACGGCACCAATTCCGAAAAAGAATAATCCGGCAACTAGCACCATTATTGAAATGGGTTTGCGAAGGGCAAAACGTATTAAATTCATTGTTTTAAATAATTAAAATTCATTCATAAATAAGTCAAAATCTCCGGTGGCTGCCGCTTTCATCAAAAGTGATTGCCAGACATTGGTATAAATAATATCACGGTCAGTTTCTGCGCGGTTCAATGTGTATAAAGTCTGTGTAACATCGAGGAGATTGGTCATTCCGTTTTTATACAAAGTAGTTTTCTGTAAATAGGCCTGTTGTGCTGCCTGAACCTGTTTTGGAGCTTCAACATAATTTTCCAAAGCATATTGCATTTTGGCATCAGCCGCATCCGACTGAATTTTTAATTGGTGGTCGATTACTTTGTATTCTTCTTGTAAACCTTCGGAAATCAATTTTTGGGCACTGACTTTTTTGCTCACCCGAGCAATAGTGGTCAGGTTCCAAGTAACACCAACTCCGAACAGATAATTTTGTCTTGAGGGATCAATGCCGTCTATATAATTTTGGGAAAAAGAATTCTGATTTGCGGCATAATCGGAGTTAAAACCGGAAGCCCGGGCCTGATATATCCCAAATAAACTGAAGGTGGGATAGTATTCCTTTTTAAAAAGACGAAGCTGTTGTTCGCTGAAAGCTACCCTGCTTTTATGATATTCCAATATCGGATTCAAACTTTCATTTGTGATTTCCTGTGCTAGTATTACTTTTGGTATTGTTGTGACAAAAGTAGTGTCGAGCACAAAATCCTGAATGGAAACGCCCATCAGTGCGATGAGTTTGTTGTTTTGTTCTTTAACCTGGTCTTTCACCTGATTCAGTGTGATTTTGGATCGGGAAACTTCGGCGGAAGCCAGTGTAGAATCTACGCCGGCCAAGAGTCCGTTTTTTACTCTGACTGCTGCAATATTCTGAAAGACCAGGGCGCGTTCCAGATTTTTTCTTTGGGAAATCAACAATCGCTGACTCGCCAATAAGTTGAGGTAAGCGGCGGCAATTTTAATTTTATGCTGGAATTTTTCCTGATCAAGATCTGTTTGAAAACGATGGGATTCCGCTTTGGACAGATTGATTTTTTCTTGCATTCTTCCAAAAGTGAAAAAATCCCAATTGACATTGACCAGATACAAGGCACCAAACGCTGCATTCCAATTTTGCTTTTGCAACGGAAGTCCCGAGGAAGCCACTCCGAGTCCGCCAAAACCATAAAGTGGTCCGTTTTGTCCGTTAACGGTTCCGTAATCCTGCTGTCCCGAGAGCGTAACATTGGGCAGATAGTCTCTGCGAACCTGTTTAATAGTTTCTTTGGAAGCATCGGCATAATTGCTTTTTGCTTTTATTGTTCCGAAATTGGAAATTCCGGTTTCCAAAGCTTCCTTTAGCGGAAGCGTCTGAGAAAAACCCTGAGAAAAGAAAATCAGAAATAGAAAAAGGGTTAGTTTTTTTGTTTTCATTATTAAATTAGGAATAAATTTGAATTGCAAAACTAGCCGGAGTACTTCTTTTTGTGCGGTTATAAATGACGAACACTTTTTATAAATGACGAATTGAATTGGTCACTCAATCGGTGCCTATTCAAATTATATGTCGTTCCTTTGATACTTTAATTAAAGAGTAATGAAATGGAGATTTAAACCGATTTTAGAAAATAAATGGGAACAGGAAACAGCTATTTTAGTTTTTTCTTTTATCCTTTTTACACTCAACGACTGGGTTTTTATACAAAGTTGGAAAGGTTTTAGTAACGGTTTACTTTATTTTTTCGTGCTGTATTTCCACGCTCAGCTCAATCGTGTTTTTCTGCTTCCTGTTTTATTAAAAAAACACCAACCGGTTTTATATATAATTCTTACCGTTGGGTTAATAGCATTATTTACGGTCTTTTTATATCAAGTTTCAACCGATTTTATTTACAAAAATTGCTTTTTATACAAATCATCCCATCAAAAAACGTATCAGTTTCAGTTTGCCACCTTGTCTGGAACGCTGGTTTGTATTTTGGGAACCATGCAGATTTTAGAACATTATAGAGCACAAAAAAAGGAAGCTAACAAAGTATTGTTGTCCAATCAGGTGCAGCTTAATGCACTGAAGAACCAGTTTAATCCCCATTTTTTGTTCAATACGATGAATACACTTTACGGAATTAGCCTTCGATATCCGGAACGCACTTCGGAAATGATTATGGAAGTTTCGCAACTAATGCGGTATCAGGTGGAGCAGGGTAACAAAGAATTCGTTACATTAGAAAATGAAATTGCCTTTATTTCCAGTTACATACAATTGGAAAAAGAAAGAGTAGGTTACCGCTGCCGTATTGATTTTGATTACGAATGCGATCAGGAAGGACGGTATGAAATTGCACCGATGGTACTAATAACTTTTATTGAAAATGCTTTTAAGCATGGGACCGCTACCATCGAAAAGTGTTTTGTAAACATTGCTGTAAAGGTGATCAAAGGGAAATTGTACATGAAGGTATCTAATTCAGTTCCTCAGCATAAAAAAGAAGTGGTTTCTACCAAAATTGGTCTGAAAAATACGAGAGAAAGATTGGAAATTGTATATCCGAAAAAACACCAACTTGAAATTACTCATAACGACCAAGAGTATAACGTTAATTTAGTAATTGAACTCCGCCAAACATGACCGTAAGAAAATGTATTATTGTTGATGATGAACCTGCTGCGCATTATGTGTTGGTGAACTATATCAGCCAAAACCCGCAGTTGGAGCTGGTACAGCAGTGTTACAATAGTATTGAAGCTTTAAATTATCTTCGGTCGAATCCAGTTAATCTGATGTTTTTGGATATTGATATGCCTGAGATTAGCGGACTGGAACTTTTACGAACCTTGACAGATCCACCCAAAACAATTTTGACCACAGCATATTCAGAATTTGCATTGGAAAGTTATGAATTCGGTGTTTTTGATTATCTATTGAAGCCCATTTATTTTCCGCGTTTTTTGATATCTATGGAGCGCTTCTTTTCCGCTTATGCTGATGAAAAGGCCGAAATAATAAATCCGATTATTGCAGTAAAAATTGATGGATTTATGCTCGATTTGAATGTAAATGACATTCTTTTTGCCCAAAGCTGCGGTAATTATGTCAAAATTTTTACGTTAAAAAAAGTTTATCTTGCTTCGATGACGACAAATGAACTGGAAAATAGTCTTTCTCCGGAACTTTTCATGCGAGTTCATAAATCCTATATTGTAGCCATTGCAAAAATTAAGGATTGGGAGCGGAATATGGTCATCATCAATAACGAGAAAATCCCGGTGGGCATTACTTATAGAAGGGCATTGACGGAGCGATTAAATCTAAAATAGTCTACAGACTAGAAATTGAAATTGAGTATGAAATTGATATTACTCATATTTGTTTTATTGAAAATATAATTTTTATTCCCGTAAGTTTCTCCCACATTGAACTTGTGTACATACAATAATTGCGCATCAAACCCTTTTAGAATTCCTTGAAATTGGTAACGAACATCAGCATTAGTCTGCACATAAGAAGGTAATCCGTATTTATTCATTGCTACGTTTTTTACATCCGGTAAATCAAAATAACCTACCGCCAGATGAGATTTGAAAGTCTTTTTAGGATTCGTGTATTGTATTTTAGTCATTACCGCTTGTACATCTCCAAAACCTTCATTTCGTTCTCTGGCCATGAAAGTATAAAACGGGTCTCGTCCCCATTCTCGCGGCATTAAATACCTTCCTTTAGCCGTTATTCGGTTGTAATTTAAAGTAATTTCTATTTTTTTATTTTGCCAGCCTAATCTTCCTCCAAAAGTTTGAGAATTGCCATTTTTTTCAAAATAGGTTTTGCTTGGATCCTCATTACCACCAGAATTCAAAGCGTTTTGGTATATCGTCTGAAAACCTAAAAGTAATTTTGAGTTTGGATTTAAATCGTATTTATAATCCATTTGGAACAATGCCGAATTGAATATATTTTCTGCGTACTGATTCCATAAAAGTGTTTTTAAATTTTTTATCGATTCATTTTGTATCCCAACAATGTAAATTCCATCACTGTCTAAATTTCCTGCATAACCGGATTTTGTTCCATCAGGATTCACACCAGTTGGATAAATCCCTATGGATTCACCAACTCTAAAATATTTCATGGTGCTTCGGGGTGAAATTCCGTATAGGTAACCCACATTAATTTTAGTTTTTTTTATTTCATTATAATCGATCCAAATTCCATCCACTTCTGTAGGCCGCATTCTGCCATCCTGTAGGTTTATGAAAGAAGTGTTCAATAACTGTTTTCCTAGGGTTCCATTAGAATTTTTGTAGTTGTATTTTAAATATAATTCTTCTAACCGGCTTAAATTACCTTTACTGGATGCATTTTGAAAATCAAACAGCGCTACTTCGTATCTGTTGGATAAATTGGTTACGGGGTCCTTTTTAGAAAAATCAGAGGAACCGATATCATAAATGTAATAACCGCTGACACCAAATTGAAAATTATGAAATTTAGCCGTTTCAAACTTCACACCGCCACCAAGGGCATTGGCATAATAATCAGATAAGCCACTTTCATTGTTAGTCGCCATGAAAAAATAGCGAAAATGACCACTGAAGTTTCCGTTTTTGAAAGCATTTAGAATCGATGTGGAATCAATTTTTTCATCACTTTTTTCTTTCCAAACAGTTGGTTTGTCGGAAATTTCTTGATGTTGTGCCGAGGATTGGATGCTTACTAAAAGTAAAAAAGATGAAATTAATATAGAGAAAAAAGATTTCATTTGTAAGTTTTTAATTTTTGACAAAAATAAACCCAACTGTGATAAATAAATGTAACATTTATCACAGTTGGGCAAATTATATAAAAACTAAATGGTCAGAATACTATCTGAAGGTATAATCAACACCAGTAACCTGAGTTAATAGGGTTTCTGGAGCATCAAGAATTATCGCATTTTTTTGCGGTGTAGGCGTAACGGGAGAGTTTTGTTTTAAATATTCTTTCATTACCGAATGCAAGGTTGCATTTGTGTTTTTGGCATCCATAACACCTTTCATTCTGCAGAGCATGTCCACAGGGTCTCCGTCACGTTCACAGGCCATTATTGAATACATTTTTTCAGGATCTATTGGCGTGTTTTTTACAGTAATACTTTGCACTCTTTTCCCCATTTCGGCAAAAGCATTAAATTGCACTTCCATTCCCTTGAACTTCACTACCCAACCACCAAAACGTTTAGATGCGTCTTCGGCAAAAACATTGTTTAATTCTTTTTCTAACCAGTTTTTCAATTGTTTTCCGGTTACTTTTGCTGTTCTTACCGTGCTGTCCACGGGCAACATATCAAAAATAAATCCGTTTGTGATGGGGATATTTCCGGTTCGATCCGGAGTTGTTTTGGGCGGACAAAAACGAAATCCATTAGAAAGATTAATATCAATTTCCGGAAATTTCCAGTTCAAGGCATTGAGAATCATTGTGTCAATAGGATTTTCCACCACAAAATAGCGGTACAAAGGAATTGTGCTGTATCCAATAACCTGATTGATTTGTTCTTGATAAACAGACTCTTTTTCTATTAATAATTTTTCAATTGCAGCATCTGGTTTTATTTTTGGTGAATCAACTTCGAGTAGTTCATAGCTATCATCAATTACTTTTCCGTTTACAACGGTCAAATCTAATTTTCCAATAAATGAACCAAATGCTCCTGGTTCTACTACTTTTGAATATTTACAAATTATAGGTTTGCGGACTCTTTCGTGTGTATCACCTCCTAAAATATAATTGACACCCTCACATTCAGGGTGGTTTGCTAATGCTATTTGTTGCGATAAACCAAGGTGTGCAATCATAATTACATAGCTGCATTGTTCCTGATTTTTAAGGACATCCACGTAATGAGCCAGATTTTCTTCGGGATTGGTATAGATGATTCCTTTGCTGTAATTTGGGCTCTGTCTCAAGGGTACCAAAGGATCTGTGTAGCCTAAAAAACCAATTTTTGCTCCAGCTATATTCCAAATAGTATAGGGTTGAAAAATAAGTTCGCCTCGTTTTCCGTCGCCTAAATCATGGTACATATTGGTACAAATTTTTGGTGCATCCAGAGAACCCAAAAGGGTTTGCATTCTTTTTTTGCCGTAAATTACTTCCCAGTTTCCGGGTAAGTACAAATCGTAATCTAACGCATTTAAAATAGGTACAAAAGCTTCACCTGTTGTTTCTACACTTAATTCGCTGCCCTGAAACATATCACCAGTATCGATGATGTAGGTATTTGGGTTATTCTTTTTTAATTTTTTTAGCATCGTTGCCATATAAGCATAACCCCCCGTTTTTCTAAAAATAGCTTTTCCATTTTCCCAAAACAATTCGTCGTGCGGATGAATTTGGCAATGGACATCGGTAGTTTGAAGAATGGAAATTGTTTGAGGTTTGCTTTGGTCGATTGCTGCATCCAGTTTTATTCCCTCGGTTTCATTTGCATTTGCAATAGCAGAAAGGGGCGAAATAATCGCCGCTCCCAGACTTAGTGTTCCTACTGATTTTAGAAAATTTCTTCGATTGTTATTTGATTCCATTTTATTTATTTAAAATGATTATTATTTAAAACTATATTTTACACGAAATTTCCAGCATTAGTATACTTGTATTAAATTAAGACTTGTTATTATATTTTTCGGTTTAAAAGAACCAGACACTTAAAATTCAAATTAACAACATCTTATGCTAATTAGTACTGATTTAATGACCAATTGAATTCATCCTTATGTGGAAGATGGTTTTCATTTTAATATTTAAGAAATCGATTTCGTGTTTTTGCCACGAATACTCTATATATTTTCAAAACGATATTGTAAATTAAAAATATATCGAACGATTTATAATTGATTGGAAATGAAAAAATGTCGCGTAGCAGTTGTCATGTAAATTAGTATAACGATTTAAAACAAAACATAAACTTTAAATACGCTGATATCCCTGACAACTGCTAAGCGACATTGAATTTGCAGATATCTAATGGGAATTAATTAAAATCCTCCTATGATATAACTCCAACCTTGTTCTTGTTTTTCAACAATTTCGGCAATTCCGGCGGGCACATATTCTACTTCTGGAATCAATTGCTCTTTGGTTATCTTTCGGTTTTTCATGGTGTTTTCGCAAACTACAAAACGGACTCCTTTAGCATAAAGTGCTTTAATTGCTGCTATATGCTTTGATTTTGTAGCCATAACAAATTCTAATCCCATGTTGTAAACCACTACTTCATATTTTGCTTTAGGCCAATGGTCCGTTAAATTTTTCAGTTGGTTAGCAAATGCTTTTTGTTGTAAAGTATCGATAGCATTTGTAAACTGAAAAACTATTTTATGATTTTTCGGCCTTTTTTGGGCAAAGGTACTAACTGTAAATAATCCAAGAAGAATGAGTGTTGTTAGTTTTAAATTTTTCATTTGTTTTATGTCTTAGATTTCAATTTTCCCTCAGCTTCTTCCATTTTCTTTTTTTCCATTTTTATGGGTTTAAATGGCCCATATTTATGTTGTGTTTCGGTGTATTTATCGGAATAAGGTCCAAATGGATGATCTACTGGTTTTTTGGAAATATTGGGCCAATCCTGACTTAAATCTTTCGATGGTCTGTCCAGACTTTCCACATATGCCGCAATATCCCAGGATTCTTCATCTGATAATTGAGGGTTTTCGTACGTTGCACCCAGCGGCATATTGTATTTTATGTACCCTGCGAACCGACTAATTCTAAACAATCCCGCACCGCTATTATAGGAGTTTTTGCCCCAAAGTGGCGGGTAGGTGTATTCTTTTTTATCCGCTGCCAGAATCCCTTCACCATTTATTTGATGGCAACTGGCACATTTGGCATTATATAATGCTTTGCCTTTAAGAGGATCAGCAGCGCGATCTAAATATTCCAAATCATAGATTCCAGCCGCATTTGCTTCTTTGCCTTTTGGAACATTGCTGCCAATGTATTCAATATATGCAATCATGGCTTTCATTTCCCTTTCATCTTCTTTGAGAGGCTGACCGTTTAAGCTTCTTTCCATACAATCGTTGACTCTTTTGTATAGATTTTCTACTTGGCCACTACGCGCTCTCATTTTTGGATACATCGAATAAACGGAACCATAATTGTTTCCCCAAGGTTTTGTGCCGGCATCCAGATGGCAATTGTTGCAATTCATCCCGTTGGTGATTTGTTTCACACTGCCATTTGGACCCAAATATTTTGCCGTATGCGCAATTAAATCTTTGCCATATTCTACTTCTTGTTTTAAAGTGGCATCTGTAATCAAATTGAGATCAGCTGGCTTCCAGAATTTTGCCGTTTCATTTTGCACCATCACTTTTTTCTTAGCATCGATATAAAGAGAATCGAGGTTTGAATCACTATTTTGAAACCAAGAAGTGATGGATGAATTGAAAAACACTAGCAAGAACAACCCCATGACTAAGAAAATAATAGTCATAAAGAGATAAATCAGTCTTTTTACAAGCGATTTAAATTGTACGATATTTTGTTTTTCTGGAATCATAAATGTATTAATGAGGCAGTTTATCTCTAAAATAGCCATAAACCCAAGTTCCTACTATTGCAAAAAATAGGGTTACAATCATCACGGTTGCACCCGTTCCAATTTGTGCAAACAACGGTCCAGGACAAGCTCCGGTTACTGCCCAGCCCAATCCAAAGATGAGTCCACCATAAATCTGACCTTTGTTAAAGGTTTTGTCGTGGAACTCAATTTTTTCTCCATAAATGGTTTTAATATTGAATTTTTTTATCAGGAAAACGGAAATTATTCCCACCACAACGGCGCTTCCAATTACTCCGTACATGTGGAAAGATTGGAAACGAAACATCTCCTGAATGCGATACCAACTGATAATTTCTGCTTTGATGAAAACAATACCGAATAAAACACCAATGACTAAGTATTTTAAATTGTGGTACCATTTGTGTTCCAATTGACTCTCGTTGATACAAACCGTATCTAAGGAACGCGTTTCGAAATCTGTATTTTGATCTTTAATGTTCATAATTCGTAATTTAAAGTGAAAGAATAAATGGTAAAATAATGTTTGCCATAATCAATCCACCTATGAAGAAGCAACATGTTGCAATCAGTGACGGCAATTGTAAATTAGACAAACCGGAAATCGCATGACCACTAGTACAACCTCCCGCATAACGAGATCCAAAACCAATGAAAAAGCCACCAACGACCATCATAAAAAATCCTTTGAGTGTAAACAAACTTTCCCAAGAGAATAATTGTTCTGGCAACATTCCATAAATTTCAGTTATGCCGTAGCCTGCCAATTCAGTTTGTAGATTTCCATCAATGATAATCGGATTAGGATTTGACAAAAAGCTATACGCAATTACACCACCCAATAAAATACCGAAAACGAAAAACATATTCCAGATTTCTTTTTTCCAATCGTATTTAAAAAACTTAATGTTTGCCGGTAAGCACATGGCGCAAGTATGACGCAATGATGCACTAATACCAAATGCTTTGTTTCCAATGATTAACAAAGCCGGAACTGTGAGTCCAACTAATGGGCCTGCAATGTACCAAGGCCAAGGTTCTCTGATTAATTCTAAAATTTCCATATGTTTTTTTTATTCTTGTAAAATTCACTTTTAAAAAAGATAATTTGTGTAACTTATGTCACACAAGAAAAAAAAAATTGTAAAAAATGACATATATAAGAGAAATTATCCTATTTCATTTTTACTTAAATAGTTATTAATCTTGATGTATTAATATAAATAAGTGTTTTATTGAAATGGTGTTAAATAAAAAAGTGCTTGATTTCTCAAACACTTTTTAACAAATTAAAACTAGAATTTATGATTTTTTTTCGGCTTTTTTAGATGAACAACATCCATCTTTTTTACCTTTACCTTGCTCTTTTGTATCACTACCACAAGACTTTTTTTCTTCAGTAGAACATGATTTTTCTGTTCTTACTTTTTTCTTTTGTTTAGGTTCTTGCTCTTGAGCATTTATATTCATTGTAAATAATACTGTTGCTATTACTAATGATGAAACTATTTTTTTCATTTTATTATGTTTTATTTATTGAATTTGTAAAATTTTATTTTTTCTAAGTAAGAGTTAATCTCCGGAGGCTGCCAAATAGTATTAATGTAATTTGAAATTAGTTCTTTTTCGAAAAATAATTTTTGTTCACTTACAACCTCAAAATTATAGTTTTTTTTAAATATAAATTCTATTTGATTGATTATGAATTGCCCTATGTTAAAATTTAAAATACATCTCTCTTTTTGACAGCCATATGGCATACTGTTATTTTCAGCATTATTCTTTTGACAAGCCGACTCAGATTTTAGAGCATAATGCATTTTCACAAGTCTAACAGTTGGCAACACTGTCAGCATTATGATATAAAAGCACAATGTAGTTATCAAAAATTTCATCGTTATAAAAAGTTATAAAATATTTTTTTGTACTATTTTTTGAAATGATTTAAAATTTATATCGTCTTGTCTTCGGGTTTAAGCAGCTTTTCTATTCTGATTAATTATTTCCGCAGCCACCACTTGGAGTATTTATGATACTATTATATTCTTCTAAAGAAATAAATTGTGGTTCATAGCTTACCTCATTATTGCTCAGTTCAGTTGTAAAAGAACGAATGTGATTTTTTGAGCCACAGGTTAGATTATTATATACAGTTAATAAATCTGATTTTGAAGTATTTATTATAAAGTCATCAATATCATTTATATCTAAATCTTCAATAGTTGCACCAACTTTTAATGCTTCAATCAATGAAATATTAGATTGTGAAATTAAATTATTATACAACACTTGCAAATCCTGATTTACAAAAATGCCCATTTGAACAGAGGAAGGATCTGGAATTCCATATTTATTTAATAATGATAAAACACTATTCATGTGTGTTTGTTCACTTTGAGAAATGCTATTAAAAATAGCCAATTTGTATTTATTGTAGGAATAAATATAAACATCACGAGCTAGTTTTTCTTCCTCTCTTAAAAATTTAAGATCGTTTATTTCATTTTGTGTCAATGTAACTTCAGTATCGGTGTTAACATTGTCATTCGTACAGTTGCTAAACAGTAATACTGTTATAAAAGCAACAAATATTTTCATTTTCATAATTATATTTTTTGAATTAATATGAAGTAAATTTATTAAAAGAACTCTTTTTTAAATGTAACAATAGTCACTTAAAGAATTTAAAAAAGAGTCTTAAGTAAATATTAATTTTAATCACTTTTGATTAGCAGGAAACCTATTGTAAAATAATTAGGAGAGGAAGAGAACTTTCTTTCCCTTTTTTGCATTTAAAAGGATTAACTGTGCCATGATTAGATGGAAAAATAATATTTAAAGATGCTTGATAGTTTTTTATAAAGTCTTAAGAAAATTGATTAAGTCGATTTTATCTGTTTCTTTCATTACATACACCACGCCAGTATTTGCATGAGTATCATCGCTCTTGGTTTCGCTATCAATAAAGCGTTTAATCAAATCATCATTATAAACGGGAGTATAAATGGAAGTGTTTGTCAAGTCATAGTAGGTAATTGAGCCTGTTTGTTTGTCTCCGCCACCTCTAAATTTACCTTTACCGTTATCTCCATGACAATTTGCACATCCATGTACTTTTTTTATTTCAGATTGCGAAATATCTTGTAAAACAGTACCATGAATATTTATTCCTGTTCTAAAAATTGTTTCTCCATTAGTAGCGTACGTTTCATTATCATTTGAACAAGAGGTAAAACCTATAAGTGTAAATAATGCTATTATATATTTGAAATTTTTCATTTTTGTGTTTCTATATTAAAGAGGAATTAATTTACTAGTACTTTTTGTGAAACATAAAATTTGTGATCGAAAATAAATGTAAGTAGTACCATTTGCGTATTTGCATTTTCTAAACTAAAGTTCATGGTATTATTCCCAATTTTTACTCCTTCAATTTCACCGTCATCCAATATTTTTCCGTCTAGCGATGAAATGAAATAATCTAAAGTTGCTAGGTAAGGTAGATTAAATTGAATTTTAACGATTTTATTAGCGGTAGGATTTGGTGAAACAGTAAAAGTAAAGGGGTTTTTTCCATCAATTGTTACCACGCTCAAGTTCGTATTCTTAATTAGCTTAACTTCATAAATAGTGGGGTCAGCAGAAGTAACAGTAGTTACATTATCCGTAAAAGCGCTAATGGTCGGACTTTGAATTCCCCCATAGATATGACCAATTATAAATTCATCATCCGATATTTCACTCAACTTAATTACCTCATTTTCATAATGTGGCAGATTGGTGTTTGGAATAAATTCTGCGCCTGCACCTTTAAGATTAGGCATTTCTATCGGTAGATTGTGTTCTGTTAAAGTACCATCTGCAAGTCGGGTAACTCTACTGATTGTTTTTACAAATGGGACATTATTATCTTGGATTAAAGTTGTTCCATTATAATAATATTGGCTAATTCCTCCAAAAAAAACAGTATGCATTTGGTTTTCTGTTTGGTCGTATAAACCTACTTTTCCGGAGTGATAGTTGCTTAAATATTGGTTAAATTGTGTTTGTGGAAAATAGCCGCTGCTTTTAATGTCTACAGGATAGAGAAAAGGTAAATCAGCATTGATTTGAAAAACTCCTGAAGAAATTGTGTAGCCTTCTTCTCCGTTTGGAAAGACTTGAGGAACTAAGTTATAATCTCTTCGATGCAAGTTAACAGCATCAGTAACCGTTGAATAATTATCATAACTTAATTGTATTCCAGAATTGTCAATGGTAAATTTTTGAATTTGACTTAAATAGGATTGTACAAAAGAACCTCCATTATTTGGGTTATATCTACCTGTAAAAACCTGTCCACCTACTAAATAAAAATCAGTGCCGATTTTACCTAATTGTCCACCAGTATTCTGAAAAATAGGATCAGAAATTTGTTTAAAATAGGGTGTAATTGGAGTTCCTGCAATTACTGCTGTAATTAGGTTAGGAACATCGACTGAAGTTAGTTTGTCAAATGTAATATGATCATTTGCAGTTGCTGAAAAAGCATAACCACCAATAATATACAATGTATTTCTATCTTGGTGAAAATTCATATTGGTAGACTGTAATTGTTCTGCAATTCCAGCTGTTAGTGAATTTAAAGAAGCTGACCACAATTGTTTTGTATTTACATCAATCACATAAATATCGGTATTGTTTTGTGTTTGAGGAAATGCATTGAAAGGTTGTCTGGCATGAATGCCATCTTTTCTTCCTCCAATTACAAGCCATTTACCATTATGTTGTGCAAAAACATAAGAATGTAATCCAGGTAGATTAGCTATAGCAATGGGGGTAAGTTGCACATCAAAAGAAAACGAATTTTGTGCTACTGTTGCTTTGAAGGAAAGCAGCAGTATGATTATAAAAATGTATTTTTTCATTTTAATTGCGTTTTTAAATTATCCGTATTTTGAACATCGTTCAAATTAGTTTTTTCGATGTTGACTTGTTTGGTTTGAGTTTGAGTTTTTGAAACCTGAATTGATTTTTTATTAAAATTTTCAGAATAATCTTGTACACTAATTCTGGTACTATCTTGAACAATCGGATTCTCGTTTTGACAATCGTGACACTTTGCGCAACTCACCATTGCTTGTGAAAAATAGGATTTGTGCTTTTTTAAATCAAAATTTTTTTTTGTATTTTTTATGATACTCTTATAATTTTGACTGTTGTCTATAAGTTGAAAGCTTGAAAAAGCAAATAATGCTATCATGCTTGTAATTATTATTTTAGTTTTCATTTAGGTATATATTATAGTATTACCTCATAACTAGCAAACTGTTATGGGCTTTGTTCTTTCTTATTTAGAGGGGTATTAAACTAAAGAAATAATCTTTGGCGGTTGCCAAATGGAGTTGAAATATTGGGAGATAAAAATCTTTTCGTAATTGGATTTTTCTTTTTTTATCGTTTCAAATAAAGGTGTAACTGAAATAAATGGTATGAATTGCTCCTTAATGCATTGTGTAGGACTAAAGTTTAAATTCATTATAAAATTTCCCTTTTCACAACTTGATTGGGAATTATCAACTGTATTAGTTGTAGAACATGCGGATTGATTTCTTTCAATAAATTGCATCTTTAATACTCTAACAGATGGGAGTGCAGTTAGAGTAGTTAAATAAAAACATAATATATACGCAAAAAATTTCATGGTATAAATTTATTGTTCTAAACAATTAAATCAATTTTTTTATAAAAAATCAACTAAAAATCATAAAGAGTGCCATTAAAATCATAACTAGATCTTCAATAATAGTTACGGTACTCATAGGCAAATTAAATACGGAACCCAAACAAGCACATTTTATTTTTCGCTTATTTAGATTACTTTCTATAACACCTATTATGCTAATAGTCAATACAATTAAAGTAATGGTATTGATTAATTTTGGGTTGTAGTTGATGAGATAGGCGAGTCCTAAACCCAATTCAATAAATGGGTAAATAAATCCATAAGCAGGAATTTTCTTAGCCAAAATATCATACATAGCATAACTACTGGCAAAACCTTTTAAGTTTAATAATTTGAAAAATGAAAAAACAATAAAAAAACCAGCCATAAAACTATTCATAAATGACATCCATTTTATAGTTTCATTTTGATATGAAGTGATAAGTGAAATTCCAGTGATAAATGCTACAATGAGCAGTAATGGAAAATAAGTAGCTAACCAAGATTTTTTAATTTCAGAGTTTTCAATTAGTGGAACTATAGTTTCTTTCTTTAAAATTGTAAATTTTGGTTTTTGAGCTAAGGCTCTTACTAATTCATCCAATTTTATTTCATTATTGGCGTGTATCGTTGCTGTTTCAGTTTCTAAAATTACAATTGCTTGTGAAACCCCTTCCACTTTGGAAAGTATTTCCTCGACAGTAGTTCTGCAGCCATTGCAAGTCATTCCATTTATAGTAAATTCTGTAGTCATTCTTGTTTTATAATTCATTCAATTCCTCCGAAAAGTTAATTTACATTGAAATTCAATCATTCTGTTTTATTAGATTAATGTTTTTTTACTTGTTAATTTTTAATTTTTTTTCAGCAAACTATCTAATTTTTTTCTAAACGAATCACTATTCCAATCAGCAGCACCAATTTTTGCTAAAACTAAATTGTTTTGTTTATCAATAAGATAAGTAGCGGGTATCGTTGACGAGTCCATTTCTGAAGGAGGGTCTGATAAAGATTGATATACCGGAAGGTCTAAACTTTCTTTGATTAAAAAAGTATTTGCTTTTTCGAAGGAATCAGTCGTGACGAATAAAAAAACAATTTTATCTTGGTAGTCGGCATATAACTTCTGCATGCTTGGCATTTCGGCAATACATGGAGGACACCAAGTGGCCCAGAAATTAATGAATACTATTTTTCCTTTATATGCTTCTAATGACACAATCTTTCCAGTGGCGTCTTTTAATTTCCATTGGTAAGTGGAAAGCATTTTCTGATCACTTATAGCAATAGTTTTAGGTGAAAAGGCAATTAATCTATTCAGTTGTACTTTTACAAAAGTACCCAACGGACTGAACAGCAGCAGTGCAATCAATACTATAAAAACAATATTTTGAATAGTAGATTTTTTTGATTTTTTTGGTTCCATTTTTTAATTATTTTTATCTAGAAAGAGATTGTTTTCTATTCAATTTTAGCTGTTTATTCTTTTATATAGTGTCTTTTGGCATTCGGATTTCAATAATTAGCGACGACACAATGGTGATAAGGCCTATTAATATAATAGCATAATTTATTCCAAATATATCAGCTGTTATTCCTGAAATAATCGCGCCTATCGCATATCCTAAATCCCTCCAAAGTCGGAATGTACCTATGCTTTCGGCTCTCTGATGTGGATTTGTCGCTTGCGCAATGGCAGATAAAAAAGTGGGATAAACTAAGGCCGTCCCTAAACCTAAAAAGGCTGAAATGGCGGCCAATTGGTAGAAAGCTACCGCAAAAGGAATAAAAAGAATCGCAACTCCCTGCAGTAACATTCCCCAAAACAGCATCTTTTTTTTTGAATAAATATCAGACATTTTTCCCGTTAGTAATTGCCCAAAACCCCAAACGGTAGGGTAAATAGCGGTTATAATTCCAATATTTTGAGAATCATAATTCAAGGAAAGTAACACAATAGGCAAAAGCCCCCAAATCATACCATCATTCAGGTTATTGACTAATCCTGCTTGCGTTATGGCGCTTAATGTTTTGTTTTTGAAAGTGGTTTCGAGAAAAATATTTTTTAATTTTTCGGTTTTATTCGTTGTGTTTTCTTGGTGTACAAATACTCGAGTATCTTTCACAAAAAATAAAGTCAATATAAAACCAATTATTGAAATTCCAATTCCCAAGTAAAAAGGGTAGGGCGTAATGCCATATTTTTGAGCGATATAGCCAGAAAGAAATGCAACTAATCCAACGGCAAAATAACCAGCAAACTCATTAAGTCCCATCGCCAATCCGCGATCTTTTTCTCCTACCAAATCAATTTTCATCACCACCGTACTGCTCCAAGTAAGGCCTTGGCTAATGCCCAAAAGAATATTGGCGAAAATTACCCAGTTCCAAGATTGTGCATTTATCAAAATAAAAGGAATCGGTATGGCCAGAAGCCAACCAAATAAAAGCAAATTTTTTCTTCCAAAACGATTCGCCAATTTGCCCGTAAAATAATTGGTAATGGCTTTTGTAATTCCAAAGGCAACGATGAAAGATAGAATAGCCGATTTTGAAGCAATGCCAAATTCAATCTCAGCAAATTTTGGAATAATAGTTCTTTCCATTCCTATCATTCCGCCAACAAAAGCATTGACAATAACCAAAATGGAAAACTGTTTCCAATTTTCTTTCAGTCCCAGTTTTGTTGTATTTGTTTTCAATTGTTGTGTTGTTATTGATTATGAATCTTCGTTTGGAAAAGAAATTTGGTACAAAAAGAGTTACTGTTATATTTTATAATATTCTAACTGGTAATCTCCAATATGTTTTTTATTTTCTGAAATTGATATTTTATGTTTGAAATAGTTGATTGTTCCAAATACAAAAATCACAAAAGAAGTGATAAAAAGTACAATCTCTATAATTAGACTGTTTTCAATTTTCAATAAATTTCTTAAACTCAAACCTGCTATCAAGAAGTACATTGATGTTCTTAAAAATGCCAAGAAAGTAGATTGATTAGCTAAAATAGTTCGTTGTAAAGCTAACCTTTCTCTTAAGATTAAATCTTTATTAAGTGCGTTATCGGTTTTCATTTTTTTCGTGTATTTATTCCAAATGGCAAATACAAAGGACAAAAACTTGTAAACGATGTTAAAATGAAAATACCCGCAAAAGCGCCAAGTACAATTGCTAATGTGCCATTAATTAAGCCAGTATAGTATAGTACTCCAACAAGAATAGCACATGCAGAACGAATGATTTTATCAACAGTACCCATATTTTTTTTCATAGTAATCTATTTTAGATTTATAAAAGTAGTTTTTAAAAATAAAAAGCTATGTAACAAAAGTCACATCGTTTCAAATAATAACAATAATAATTTTTGTTATTATTATATTATGAAGTGATCTTCAATAATTTCAGACAAGGGCATTCCCTTCTGAAATTTTTTGATAATCGGTATTTATCCCTTATAAATCGTTAATCGTCAACGAATGGTATTCTTTCAAGGAAAAGATGGATATCCAAGTTTAGAAAAATAATTTTTAATTCAGCTTCTAAAGTAGTTCCATTCTAAAACCCAATTTCTTTTTTATAGATGCGTTTTATTCCTTAAGTATTGTTTTTGCACACAGATTTGAGTTAATAAAAGAAACAGTTGTTGATTAATATATTTTTCAAATAAATTGTAATCCAACTAATAAACCCAAAAGAATACTATTAAAAAAAGTAAAATAATTAGAAACTACTAATACAAATAGTCCTAAACCTAAAGAAAAAATTATTCCTAGGGGATTTGTTTTTATATTTTTCATAATTTTTTTTAGCTAATACTATTTTTAGTTTTTTGTATTTTTAAAGCTTTTACGGTTATATTTAACAATAGATATTCTGTTAATCCAGTATTTAAAGATGAATTAACAGTTTTTGTGTAGAGAATAAGTTGTAGGAATACAGTCTATATCTAGGTAGAATACATATGTGAAATAATTTTGATTACTATTGCAATTTCATTAATGATGACTACTATTTATATTATTTAATTACTTTTTTCTAAAATGACATTTATTATTTCATCGGTTGATAAAACACCGGATTGTCTCCACAATTGTTTTCCATTTTGAAATAGTAGTAATGTAGGAACGCCACGAACTTTATATTTTTCTGCTATTTTAGTATTTTTATCAACATCTATTTTGATTATCGTAACGCGTTTTCCCAGACGGTCTTTCACTTGCTGTAAAACAGGAGTTAACATTTGGCAAGGACCACACCAGGTGGCAAAGAAATCAACTAGAACTGGGTTTTCTGAATGAATAGTATCTTTAAAATTACTCTTTTCCATAGTCCTGTTTTTTTGATTTTGGAATAGCACAACCATTGCTGCCACAACATCCTGTGTTGAAAAGGGCCATGCCTGTAAACAAAACACCCGGGATGACGAATAAATAATTTTTGGTAAATATAGCTTGTGAGATTACTATTATACCCAGAATCAGTCGAATGGCTCTAATGAAACTCCAATTGGTGAACATTGTATTTAGCATACTTTTTAATTAAATAAATTTTTTGATATTTATCATAAAACCAAGGTGAATTGCCTCATGATAATTGTTGAAACTTATTGCTTCTTCTATTGAAGACAAATGAAAACCTATTGATGTCACATACTCCTTAAAGTTTAGAAATTTTCCGTCCTCATAGTCGTCTCTTGTTTGTTGAATATGACATAGTAACAGACTTTTTATTTCATCTACTTCTTCTTGTGTTGCTGGTTTTGTGGGGAATGTTCCAATTTTATATTTGTTGTGAAATTCTTTTGAAATTGTTACCGGTAAACCGGATAATCTGTAAATTAAACCTTGTTGAGTAGCTATAATATGTCCAATGTTCCAGATAAGATTATTTGTGAAACCAGAGGGGGTTTTATTGAGTTGTTCTAATGAAAATTGTTCTAAAAATTCGATATGTAGATTTCTGTTAGTTTCCCAAATTTTGAATGTTGATTTCATACATCGTTGTATTTAATAAAAATAGTCCAATGTAAAAAACAGGCATTAATCTGTTTCAAACTGAACTATTTCTGTGTGGTATTTACTATTTATTTGTTTATAATTGCATTTACATCTTGCCAGGTACCACCATTGGTAATATTAGTAAAACCATTTTGCTCTAAAATTGCTTTAGCCTGAGTACTACGATTACCAGTTCTACAGAAAACAACGATGTTTTTTTTACCTTTAAACTTTGGGAATTGGTTTTGTATTTGATCCAAAGGAATATTAACTGCACCTTTTACAGTGCCTTGAGCAAATTCATCAGGCGTTCGAACGTCTACTAAGAAAGGTCTTTTTTTCAACACTCTCTTTAGTTCAGTTGTTTTTGCTTTTTGGGATAAAGTTTGAGTTAATACATTTGGAGTATTTTGTGCAGCTATAAAATTGCTTATAAAAATTATTATAAAAAATAATATTCCTTTTTTTACTAAATTCATCCTTTATTTATTAGGTTGTTAACATCTTGCCAAGTGCCACCATTGGTAATGTTATTAAAGCCCTTTTGTTCTAAAATAGCTTTAGCTTGAGCACTTCGGTTTCCACTTCTACAAAAAACAATAATATATTTTTTTCCTTTAAATCGGTCAATTTTATTTGCTACCTGATCTAAAGGAATATTTATGGAACCTTTTACATTCCCTTCAGCAAACTCTGCTTGTGTGCGAACATCTACAAGTAAGGCACCTTCTTTAATTAAGTTTTCCATTTGAGAGTTATCTGATTTTGAAAACATTTTTTTTAATATTTTGAACATAATGATTGTAAGGTGTGTTTGTTTTTACTATTTTAAAACTTTGCTTTGGCAAACGAAATCGGTTTTAGGAATATTTGTTTTAGATATGGCTCCAAAACCACCCTCAATTTCAGAAAAATTCCTGTACCCTCTAGCTTGTAATATTGACGCAGCCATCATGCTTCGGTATCCACCGGCACAATGCATGTAGAAATGTTCTTTTGGGTTAATATCTTTTATCCATTCATTTATGGATGCTAATGGACGACTATAAGCTTCATTGACGTGTTCTGCTTCGTATTCACTTTTTTTGCGTACATCTATGACTTTACTTTCTCCAATTTTTACTTCGTTTTCAAATTTTTCTGCAGTTATTCTGTTGATGCTATCAACTTCATAACCTGATTGTTTCCATGCTTGAAATCCATATTTTAAGTGGCCAAGTAGGTTGTCAAAACCTACACGGCTTAAGCGTGTAACTGTTTCTTCTTCAAAACCTATTTCAGTAACTAAGACAATCGGTTGTTTTACATCGGCAATTAAAGAACCTACCCAAGGAGCAAAATCACCATCAATACCGATGTTTATCGATTGTGGTACATATCCTTTTGCAAAATCACTATTGTCTCTTGTGTCTAAAATTAATGCTCCGGTTTTTTCAACTACACTTTCAAATTCTATTGCATTAATACCTCTCATACCATTATTGAATACTTCTTCAAAACTTTCAATCCCCGTTTTATTCATAGCTACATTCATACCAAAGTAGGCAGGGGGAGGTAACAATCCTTCAGTAACTTCTTGTACAAATTCGGTTTCCGTCATATTAGCGCGTAAAGCATAATTGGTAGCTTTTTGTTCGCCAATTGTTGAAACAGTTTCTTTACTCATGTTTTTTCCACAGGCAGAACCGGCACCGTGAGCTGGATATACAATTACATCATCAGCTAGCGTCATTACTTTATCTCGTAAGGAATGGAATAAGACTGCAGCTAATTCTTCTTGCGTCATGTGTGCCACTTTTTGAGCTAAATCAGGACGGCCTACATCACCAATAAATAAAGTATCGCCAGAGAAAATAGCGTGGTCTTTTCCATTTTCATCAATCAGTAAGTAGGTCGTACTCTCCATAGTGTGACCTGGGGTGTGCAATACTTTTATTTTGATAGTACCAATTGTAAATTCCTGATTGTCTTTGGCCGAAATGAATTCAAATTCTGGCTTTGCATTGGGACCATATACAATTTTAGCACCTGTTTTTTTACTCAAATCTAAATGTCCAGAAACAAAATCCGCATGAAAATGGGTTTCAAAAATGTACTTTAATTTTACTCCGTCTTTTTCTAACCTTTCCATATAAGGTTCTGTTTCACGTAGCGGATCTATAATTGCTGCTTCACCATTTGAGGTAATATAATACGCTCCTTGTGCTAAGCACCCTGTATATATTTGTTCTATTTTCATCTTATTTCTAATTTGAATGTACTGCTATTAATTATGCTATTACCGGATTGCCTTCATTCACCCATTCATTCATTCCTGGGGAATAATTTAAAACATTCGTATACCCATTTTTTATTAATAGGGAATAACCAATTGAAGCTCTATCACCGCCTTGGCAATGGATTACAACTTTTTTGTCTTTACTTATTTTATCTAAATTATTTACCATAGTCCCTACAAAAACATTGTCTGCTCCTTCTATATGACCGGCATTAAATTCAGCAACGCCACGAAGGTCTATGATCTGAACATTTGGATCCCCTTTTAATGCTTTTAGTTCTTCAAGAGAAATGAAATGGGATTGATCCAAATTCCCGGTATAAGTCTCGGTAGAAGGGATGTAGCCATAAATGTTATCAAGGCCAATTCGCATTAATTTTCTGGTGAGATCATCTAATTGGGACTCAGGAGCAAGTATCATAAAAGGTTCCTCGTAAGTTAAAAACCATCCTGCCCAAGTGGCAAAAGAATTATTACCTTGAATGTTGATGCTTCCCGGTATAAATCCTTTTGAAAATTCAGATTTGTCTCTGGCGTCAATCAATTTGATTCCTTTTGCTAATGCTTCTGTTAATTCTATTTGATTTAACTTTCTTAATTTAGGAACCGCTGTCAAAAGTGGACGATCAACTTTATTTAAGTGCTTCATCATCGCAAAATATTTTGGTGGTTCGGGCTGATCCGTCAATAAATATTTTACAAAACCTTTTTCATCATGCTTGTATTGAAATGCCCAATTTCTCACTTTCTCGTATCCCACTGTTGTGCTTGGAACTGATCCTAAAGATTTGCCACAAGCAGAGCCCGCACCGTGCCCAGGCCATACTTGAATGAAATCTGGAAGTTTATTAAATTTTTGTACAGATTGGTACATTTGTAAAGCACCAGCATCAGCTGTACCAACAACACCAGCAGCTTTCTCTAGTAAATCTGGTCTTCCAATATCACCCACAAATACAAAATCCCCTGTGAAAAGCATTACTGGCTCATCGCTCGCAGGAGTATCTGTAAGAAGGAAACTGATACTTTCAGGAGTATGTCCCGGTGTATGTACAACTTCTAATATAAGATTTCCAAGTTTTATTTTTTGACCATCTTTTAATCCAATATGAGGGAATTCATATTCCCAACCTTCTCCACCTTCATCTGAAAGATACATATCTGCTCCAGTTAAAGCGGCTAATTCTCTTGATCCTGCAAGAAAATCTGCATGAATGTGTGTTTCAAGAATGTGAGTAATTTTCATGTTATTTTGCTTTGCAATTTCGAGGTAGGTATCTACATCTCTTTTTGCATCAATTACAGCTGCTACTCCTGCTTTTTGACAGCCAATAAAATAACTGGCTTGTGCTAAACTTTTATCGTAAACGTGTTGAAAAAACATATCTTTTATTTTTAGATTAATTACTAATTAGGAACCAAAATTACGTATTGCATTTATTAAAAACTGTGACATAAGTTACACAAGCTTTTTATAACTATAATTGTATTATTTTACCAGTATGAACATCGTAGCGCATGGATACAATTTTTGGATGCTTCTCTTTTACAATAGGATTTTGTTTGATTAAATTTGTTGAATGTGCAATGTTAGCATTTATTGATCCTAATAAATTTTTATCCTTCGGCATTTTTTTTTCTTCTTCTTGTTCTTCTTGTTCCTGAGCAAGAGTTTCTACAATATCATCAATGTGACTTAAATGTTTTTTATATAAATTATCTTTATCAGCTATATAGGCTTTAATGGCACCACATTCTGTATGACCCAAAACAACAATTAATTTTACATCAAGATGTTCTACGGCATACTCAATACTTCCCATGTCAATATCTGAAATTAAGTTTCCTGCATTTCTAATGACAAACAAATCACCTAATCCTTGGTCAAATAATACTTCAGGAGAAACCCTGCTGTCAGAACAAGTAAGCACTACAGCAAAAGGATGTTGTTCATTTTGGTTTTTTAGCACTGTTTTTTTGTCTTGATGCGGATGAATAGATTTTTCGTTTATAAAACGTTGATTTCCAGAAATTAGTTGTTCTATTGGTTCTTGGTTTTCAGCAATCGGGTTTGCTATTTCTTCTTTCTTGCAACCTATTGTAATACTTAAAATTGCAATTGCTAGGATTGTTTTTCTCATTTTACTTTCTAATATTTCTTCAAAAGTAGCTTGTGAATTTTGTATTTATTGTAACTTATATCACATAGCAAAAAAAGAGATTGCCTTTTTTAGACAATCTCTTTATAATAAAAAACAATGAATTATTTACAACAGCGTTGTTGGACAAACATAGTCTGATTTTAGAAGATTGGTGTTTTTGATTTCGGCAAATCCACCAATAACGTCAACAAAGTTATCCCATCCGCGTTGTTTTAAAATTGAGGCAGCAATCATACTACGATATCCACCGGCACAATGCAAAATAAATTTTTTCTCTTTTGGAAATTCTGCCAAGTGATTGTTGATTTCGTTTAAGGGAACATTAATTGCTCCGATAAGATGTTCCGATAAAAATTCGCTTTTCTTTCTGACATCAAAAATTAGTGTTGCATCAAAATCAATAGTGTCTTCCAGTTGTTTGGCCGTAATTCTGTTTACGGTATCCAATTCAAAACCTGCCTTTTTCCAAGCAGTAATTCCACCGTTCAAGTAGCCAATAGTATGATCGTACCCAATACGCGAAAGGCGTACCATACTTTCTTCTTCCTTACCAATTTCAGTAACTAATAAGATTTCTTGTTTGATATCAGCAATCATTTCTCCCACCCACATCGCAAAACTTCCGTCTAAACCAATGTTAATACTGTTCGGAATAAATCCTTTAGCAAATTCAGATGCGTCACGTGTATCCAATACTAAAGCTCTGGTTTCATTGGCCACTACTTCAAATTCGGTTGGATTTAAAGGTGTTTTCGCTTTTTTTAGTATTGCATCTAAACTGTCATAGCCATTAATATTCAGTAACACATTGGCTGGAAAATAGGCAGGAGGATTCGTTAATCCGGTCAAAACAGCGGTAACAAACTCATCTTCGGTCATCTTTGGGTTCAAGGCGTAATTGGTTTTCTTTTGGTTGCCCAAAGTATCGGTAGTTTCTTTACTCATCATTTTCCCGCAAGCCGAACCCGCACCGTGATTTGGATATACAATTAAATCATCTGACAAAGGCATAATTTTAGTTCGCAAAGAATGATACAAATGACGCGCTAATTTGTCTTGAGTTAAATCAGCCACAACATGTTGCGCTAAATCTGGACGACCAACATCACCAATAAACAAAGTGTCGCCGGTTATAATTCCGTGTTCTTTTCCGTTTTCATCAATCAGTAGAAACGTAGTACTTTCCATGGTGTGTCCCGGTGTATGAATCACTTTTACTTTATAGTTTCCAATTTCAAAAATCTGTCCATCTACAGCAGAAATAATTTCATACGCTGGTTTAGCCGTTGGTCCGTATACGATTTTCGCATTCGTTTTATTTGCTAAATCCAAATGTCCTGAAACGAAATCAGCGTGAAAATGAGTCAAAAATACATATTTGATTTTGGCGTTGTCTTTAAATGCTCTATCAATATACGGTTGTACTTCGCGTAAAGGATCAAAAATGGCGACTTCTCCATTATTTTCAATATAATAAGCTGCGTGTGCAATACATCCGGTATAAATTTGTTCGATTTTCATAATCAGGGTTTTTGAATTAATAATAGTTTCAGATCAATAAGATTGTGGCAAATTTAGAAGACACTTTTAATTTCCAAAGTGATAATTATCATACTAAAACAACTATTTTATCAGTAAATATAGTATGTGACAAAAGTCACAGAAGGAAATACAACTGTTGTTTTTTATTTATTACAAATAAAAAAACCATCACAAGGATGGTTTTAATTAATGAAAGATTAGAGTTGTTTAAAGTGATTTTTTGGCTAAATACCAGTCCACCATTTCTAAATTACTTTTCTTTCTTTCTGCTAAAGCTTCCACAGTTTTAGGCGCTGGGATAATTACTTTATCGCCCGGTTGCCAATCAAGAGGCATGGCTACTTTATGCTCATCTGAAGTTTGTAAAGCCAGTAGAGAGCGTTTAATCTCTGCCATGTTTCTACCTACATTTAATGGGTAGTACATGATCAAACGTACTTTTCCTTCTGGATCCATAATGAAAACGGCTCTAACAGCGGCAGTTTCACTTTCTCCTGGTTGTAGCATTCCGTATAATTTTGAAACCTCCATACTAATATCGGCAACTATCGGGAATTCAAATAAAACGCCTGTTTTTTCATGAACTGCATTAACCCACGCAATATGAGAGTGGATACTATCAATACTCAAACCCATCAGTTTAGTATTGTGTTCTGCAAAAAAATCTTTTTCAAGAGCAAAACCACTCATTTCTGTTGTACAAACTGGTGTGAAATCAGCAGGATGCGAAAAAAATACAACCCAACTACCTTTATTGTATTCTGAAAATTTTAATTTTCCTGTAGTTGTTACAGCTTCAAAATCTGGAGCCATATCGCCAATTCTTGGCATTAAAAATGCTTTCTCTTCCATAATATTATTTTTTGATTATTAATTTACTGATGCAAATATAATTTAGATAAATCTTACTAAAGGTGACTTTAGTCACATTAAATAGAAAAAAATTATAATATTTTTTTTATAATAGATTTTTACTATTATTAGATTTGTAGAATTTATTGTAAGCCATTTAGCTATGAATTAGAAATATATAAGTTATTTGCTATATACTATTTAAAAATAATATTCAATCAATAATAAATTGTACTAAGTAATTTAGAGTTTAAAAATAAAATTTTAAATTTGGTTGTTTAAAGGAAGTTTGGGTTTTCAATTTACTGTAATTTGATTTAGAATTTAAGAAAACAATTTTTAGAAATTTAAAAACATTTTAAAATGAAAGTCAGGTATTTTATTCTAATTCTATTGATTGGTTTTTCTAGTATACTAAGAGCTCAAACGGATACATTGTATGTTTATGGCCCTGGCGGTCCAGCAGCTGCAATAGAGGAATGTGCAAAAATATTTTCAAATAAAACTTCTATTCCTGTAAAAGTAAAAGCAGGTCCCGAAGTGGAATGGATTCAAAGAGCTAAACAAAATGCTGATCTAATTTTTGGAGGATCAGAGTATATGCTTACACAATTTACTATGCAGCATGAAGGTTTAATTGATACCGCTACACGAACGGAATTATATAAAAGAGGCGCTGCAATTTTAGTACGTCCAAACAATCCTAAAAATATTACTTCATTAAAAGACCTGACTAAAGTAGGTATTCGAATTTTAGATGTGAATGGTGCAGGGCAATTAGGTATGTGGGAAGATTTAGCTGGCAGACAAAATCTGATAGGAGGAATTCAAAAAAATATTTACAAATCTTTCCCTAATACAGCAATGGCTATTAAAGCATGGAAAGAAGATAATACCTATGATGTATTTATTAGTTATACATCATGGTATTTGAGATTAAAAGATGTCTCAACGTTAGTTACGATTCCTGTCAGAAATACGGTTTATAGAGGTACTCCTATTGCAATAACTACTGTTACTATACAGAAGGCAGAGGCACAGTTATTTATTGAGTTTATGCTTTCAAATGAAGGGCATGCTATATTTAAAAAATGGGGATGGGAATAATTAGCTAGAATTATAAAAGAATTGACAACTCTTTATCCACTGTTCACCTAACTATTTGGCAAGTTCTGATAGGTATGTTCAATCATAACTTAATTGAACCGCCTTATTTTTAGAAGCTTTCCCATAAATTTTGTGCATTTGTTTTAGAAGCTGAAATTAAGTTTTATTTTTTAACTTCCTTTGATGGCTAGGTTAGCATGCCCAGTTTATAAACTAAAATAATTTTGGATTACCATTAGCAATAATTTTTAGTGGAGCAGAAAAAAAGTACTATTTTTTAGCGGAAATCTTAATTTAAATTAATCATATTGAATGATAGAAATTAATTGCAAGTAAGCAAAGTAAATAAATTCAGTGATTGGATAATTTTAAATAATTTTGAGCCAATTTTATTCCGTTTTAAGGCGGTTATTCCAATAAAACATAAGTAGCATCGTAACAATTACTGAAGATGCTATACCTTCAATAAGTGTACAAATTATACAGACATTTATGGATGAATTTCCACCTAACCAAAAATTTTTGGGTAATGCTTCCATATAAGCATCGCCTCCTTTTATATAGCTGTAGATTACTAATCCTATTACGCTTAAGAGCACTCCTATTAATCCTGTACTTAATGCTGAAATGGAATCAGATGCAAAATTTATTTTGCCTTCTGCCAGTTTCATTTTTAGAGTTCTATTAATTCCGTAAAAAATAAAAAATACATTAAAGTACCGTAAATACATTATATCAGAAAAACCAAATATATTAATTAGTAAAAAATATACTCCTATTCCAATGAAAATAATAATTCCATTTAATAATTCTTTTGAGAGTTTCATTTATTTAATTTTTAAATTAATATTTGTTATTGACTTGATAATTAAACTAATAAGAATTAAAATTACAAAATAAAATTATGTTTTACTAATGATTAATAATCTATTCAAGTTATAGCTTTTATCATATTATTTGAGTTAATCATAGAATTAAAACTAATTAATTTTTTTGAAGGAATTATTTTTACGATATCGTTACCAATTTCCTGTTTTGTAAGAGGTTCTTAATTTTTTTTAATAAAAAGCGTATGCAGGTTGAATTTTTTTTTGTTTTTTAATTTAAAAAGGTAGAGTAGCTCATTTTGAGAGCATCTCTACCTTTTAGGATTTTACTTTTCTAAAGTATTCAGCGCATAAAGGTCCGTTTTATTCTTTGGATTTTGCTAAAATGTATAATTCACAAAAACGGTAAAATTTCTTCCTATTTCGGTTATTGGAGTTCTTGAAAATCCAGTTTGGCCGTTGAAAGCATAACTTAAATGATTGTTGTACTGCTTGTCAAAAAGATTCAAAATTCCCATTCCTAGATTTAGGTCTTTTATAGGAGTAACACCCGCTTTTATGTCCATGATTTCATATCCTGAAGTTGGAATTTCATCATAGGATTTTGATATTTTATTTTGCTCAGCAGTCAATGTATAATGAATTGCTGCCCAAAAAATGTCCTTTTCAAAACCAAGTTTCAATCGGGTTACCAAAGGCGGTGTAAGGGGTAAACTCTCCTTATAATCTTTATTCTCTGTGTAAACATAAGCAACTTCCGTCAGGAAATTAAAATGCGTTGCAAATTTTATATCTCCAAAGATTTCGAATCCTGTTTTGAAAGCATTTTCAATATTTCTAAAAACTTTTGGATGGATAGGTGGAGTAGTAGGGTTGTATTTTCTAATTAAGGTTTCATCAACCACTCCCATAATGTAATTTTCATAGATTGAATAGTAAATGGAACTTCCGAATTTTATTTGTTCAAAAAAACTGGAAATAGTTTCTTTTCCTGTCAAACCTAATTCAAACTGATTATTGGTTTCCGCTTTTAGATTTGGATTTCCAATGTATTCGTAAGGGTCACGACCGATATTGAAATAGGAAATATAACGCTCCTCAATATTGGCAGCACGAGTTCCTCTCCCGTAGGCAATTTCCAAAGTATAATCTGGAGAAAGTAATCTTTTATACGAAATGGTTCCGCTGAAGTTAGCCTCATTTCTTTGTTCTAAGTTTGGATACAATGCTGCAAAATTAGGATCTAGATCCCTTGCTTCAGAAGTAACAAAATCTATTCTTGCCCCTATATTGAAAATTGATTTTTCAGAAGCAAACCACTTAGCTTCCGCAAAGGTTCCAAAAGTATTATTGTAACTGTCTTGCCACACTTTGTCATAATAAGCCATTGGAGTTGGTAATACCATGCCCGCCATATTTCTTTTGACCAGTCGATCTCGTCCGCCTTCACGAGAAATGTTAACCATATCAAGACCAGTGAAAAGTTTCCAACGTTCAGTAAAATTCCATTCTGCTTCCAGTTTTCCTCCATAAGTCGTGGCATTTACTGCAGAAGACGCTTCGGTACTGGCATAAGCAGCTCTTCTTGTATTACTCATCAAGTGATCTACAAAAGAATAATAGACTTTAGCAGATAATCCTTTGAATGTTTTACTGTCGCTTATCCATTTGTAATCTAAACTTCCAATGGAGCTGTCATCAATGTCAGTATCCATAGACAATCCGGCATGAAGAACATCTCTTCCAAAATTCTGACGAAAATTGGCTTGTAATCTTTGATTATCAGTAAAGTTATAGCCTACTTTTAGGCCATAGCTGGTACTTTTAAAAGAAGAGGGGATTTCAGTACCGTCACCATCTTTATAATTCCCATAATCTCGATAACTCAGATTTCCTGATATATCAAATTTGCCAAAGTTTCCGGCTAAATGTAGCATGTTTACTAATGAATTGCCATTGCTTTCATAACCAGAAGATAAGGAACCGGATACTTTTTTATCACTATCCTTAGCGTTTCTAGTCACTAAATTTACGACTCCTCCAAAAGTATTTCCATAGCGAACCGAAAAGGGACCTTTGATAATTTCTATTTTGCTGACTTCCTCAGGATTTACTAATGTGGTAATCGGATCCATTCGGTTGGGGCAGGCGTGCGATGCTTTGGTTCCACCATCGAACTGGACATTTAACTGTTCGTACTGACTTGCTCTAAAAGCGGGATCTACGGCATAGCTTCCTCTTTTAATCAAAGAAAAACCGTTGATATCACTGAATAATTCCCCTGCATTTTTTGGTTGGACTACTTTTTCCTTGTAATCTTGTTTTACGATAGTAAGTGTTGGGTCCGTTTTTGTGTTTCCGGTAACGATAACCTCATTTAATAATATCGTTTTTTTGTTTACTGTATCTTGCTTGTTTGTAGTTTCTTTGGTTTGTCCAAAGGATACAACAGAACACCATAGCAAAGCCACAATGAATGTATTTTTCATTTTAAAGTTTTAAAATTGATAGGATTTTTTTAATTTACGAAAATGAAAAAAAGTTTTGTGGAGGGTGAAAATTATTTCCAAAACTATTGAAATTATGCAGCTTACATTTTGTTTGGATGTTATTTTTTATTGCAATAAACAATTTGAATTCAATAATTTCGATGGGTTGAAAAAAGAGTACTATTTCTTTTTCAATACTAATATCTTTATCAGGATTTTGGTTTTCAGTTGCTTTCGCTATTTTTGCCAAAGCACACTTTCCATTACATTTCAAGATTGGTTTATCCTTGTTTTCGCAATATTTTTCGGTAAAGTCAGTATTATTTAATGAAAAATCAAGAATAGAATAAGTCATTCTTAAATTATAAAATAAAATAGATATTAAAAATACCGTTACAAATATATATTTCAGTACTGTTTTCAAAAGAGAAGTGAGTTAACAAGAGATTTTTGTAATCTTGAACAAATTTAAAGTATAATTTTTATGTGTAAGGTGATAAAAGTCACGTTCAGTTATTAGTTGGTTCTTTATTTTTTGGTTCCAACAAATCGAATGATATCGGCTTTGCCCTTATGAAATTCACCTTCATTTAATGCTACACTTTGTATTTCGCTGATATCACAATTTAATTCTTCAAAATCTTCAAGTATCATTTCTTTTGTGTAAAGCATCGCCAAATCTTTAGGTCCACCAGAGTTATTTTGCAATTGATTCGGATTAAAGGCTTCTATTATAATTTTGCCGCCGGGCTTCAACCAAGTGATTGCTTTTTGGTGTATTTTTTTTCGAATTGACGCAGGGAAATGCGCATAGATAAAAGCAACTGCATCAATAGTATTTTTTTCATAAGTTACCGTGACAGCATCTTCAATAGTATAATTTATGGATACATCTTTACGAGTAGCTAATTGAATTGCTTTTGATTTTCCTATTATACTGGTATCAAAAGCATGTACTTCCCATCCATTGGCGGCAGCATAAACGGCATTTCTTCCTTCGCCTTCACAGGGTAGAATGATTTTTCCGGGAGCTAACTGTTGGAGTTGTTCAGCGAAAAAAACATTAGGTTCTTCTCCATAAACATATTCTCTTTCGCTGTATCGTTCATTCCAAAAATTTTTCATATTTGTGTATTCTTTATTTTTTTACGGATTAAAATAAAATGCTATTTCGAATTAATAACTTGTATCATCTAGTTTCACTTTTCCGTTGAATGTGCGGTATAAAAAGATAAAATAAGCTGCAAGGAGGGGCGTGCCAATCACCACAATAGTCAACATGATTCCTAATGATTTTTGCGACGATGCGGCATTGTAAATGGTTACGCTATACTTTGGATCGATCGTAGAAATTAATAATGTTGGATACAATTGTAAAGCAACCAAAACAAGCAAAAACGCCATTGTCAGAGAGGAAAAAACCAGTGCGAGCATATATCTTTTTTTTGATGCTAAACGCGGAACATTGGCTACAGCCAAGAAAGAAATTAACGGAACAACGAAATAAAGTGGATTTGCTCTGAAATTTTCGGTAACTTCCGGTATAAAAACTAAAGTGTAAAGTGTGGTAATACCGAAGCTTATAATGAAAAATATCATTCCTTTTTTCAATAAGAAAGTAAGTCTTGCATGAAGTCTTCCTTCTGTTTTTAGTAATAAATAAATAGCGCCTTGGGTCATAAATAGCGATAAAGTGGTCAACCCAACCATTATTGCGTAAGGACTTAAGAAAGAGAAAAACATATCGCCTTTGTATGCGAAATTGGGTCCCAGTGCAAAGCCTTGTAAAATATTACCTAAAACTACACCAAGCAAAAATGAAATCATAATACTGGAAATACTGTATACGTAATCCCAAGTTTTTCTCCACCAAAGCATTTCTTCGTCACTTCTGAATTTGATAGCTACGGCACGAAGTACATTAAACATTAGAAAGAGCATAAAGGGAACATACATTGCCGATAACATTGTGGCGTACATTACCGGAAACCCAGCAAATAAAGCACCACCACCAATAACGAGCCATACTTGATTAGCATCCCAAACAGGAGCAATAGCATTGATAGCAATTCTGCGACTTAAATCTTTTTTTAAAAATAGATGCCATGCACCAGCTCCAAAATCAAACCCTTCTAAAATGGCATAACCTGAAAATAAAAGCCCTATGACTAAATACCATAAAGTAGGATAATCAACTCCTAAAAAATATTCCATAATTGATAATTTTTAAGTTTTTTAAATGGTTGTGAAATTTACCGGTTTCTCAGCTTCTTCATAAGGGCCGTGTTTGATTTTTTTGTTGACCATATAGATGAATAAAACAAAAAGGATCGTATAAACCACTAAAAATAAGATTAAAGAAAAGAGGATGTGACTGGAAGTCACTTCTTGTGAAAAAGCTTTATCGGTTCGTAACAGACCATAAACTACCCAAGGTTGTCTTCCCATTTCGGCTGCAAACCATCCTACTTGGTTGGCTATTTGTGGTAAAATTACAGCGAACGAAAAAATCCACAACAGCCATTTAGTTTCAAATAATTTTCCACGCCACCACATAAAACAAGCAAACAATGATAATCCAATTAAAGCCATCCCAATAGCAATCATAATATGATAAAACTGAAAAACAGCATTAATCTGGCTTGGTCGGTCTTCCACCGGAAAACTATTCAACCCCGTAATCGGCGCTTTAAAATCTTGGTGCACTAAAAACGATAGCCCGCCAGGAATACCAATCCCGGTAACTTTTTGTTTTTCTTTATCAACCCAACCCAAAAGATACAAGTCCGCTGGTGCTGATTTTTCGAAATGCCCTTCCATTGCCGCTAATTTTGCGGGTTGGTTTACTGCAACGCCATCTGCTGAACTGTGTCCAGACACTAACTGGCCTAAAGAAAAGATAGTTGCTACAACAAGCGCTATTTTAAATGCTTTTTTAGAAATTTCGACAAAACGACCTTTTCTGATATAATAAGCATGTACACTTAAGACCAAAAATGCTCCTGCCAAAATCGCTCCTTGCCAAGTATGGATGATTCGGTCTACGCTTGAGGGATTGAACACCATGGCCCAAAAATCAGTTACTTCGGCACGTGCCATTAATCCTTCACCCACGATGTGGAATCCTGCGGGTGTTTGTTGCCACGAATTAGCGACTACAATCCAAACTGCCGAAAACATCGAACCTAAAAAAACACCTAATGTAGAGACAAAATGAACCCAAGGCTTTACTCTGTTCCATCCAAAAAGCAAGACACCAAGAAAGGTGCTTTCTAAACCAAAAGCAAATAAACCCTCGGCGGCTAAAGCACTACCAAAAATATCACCTACAAATCTTGAATATACGGCCCAGTTGGTACCAAATTCAAATTCCATGATAATGCCGGTAGCCACACCAATACCAAATGTTAAGGCAAATATTTTAATCCAAAAGCGCGTTAAAATTTCATATTCTTTATTTCCGGTTTTAAGGTAAAGTCCTTCCATAAGAACCATAATCAAACCGATTCCAATGCTTAAAGGGGGATAGATATAATGAAAAGCAATGGTGAAAGCAAACTGAATTCGAGCAAGAATCTCTACGTCCATAAGTAATTATTTTTTAGTATTATTGGGGTGAAATTTATCATCACCATGAAAAAACATTGTCAACCACAACACTCTTGATAAACGCATTAACCACGGTTGAAGTGCGATAAGCAGTATTACATTTAGAGGAAACCACAACAGCACTTCTTTATTTTTGAAGCCGTAACCTGTAGCAGCAATCCATGCGATAAAAGTTACTATTGATATGCCAACTGTTAATCCGTAACTGACATAGCCGGTGCCTTGATAAAACCCAGGTTCTAATTCAGTGCGCTGACTGCAGAGGGAACATTTTTCGACCATTTTATTGCCATCGGTGATATTATACCATTTGTTTATGAACAAGTTTCCTTTATGGCATCGGGGACATTTGAATGAAAATATATTTTTTAAGAATTGAAGCATATTTAATATTTTAATCAAAAATAGTTTTTAAAGACAAGGTAGTGTGTGATAATTGTTACTTAACAAGAACTTGTTTGTTTTAAATTTGGTAGAACTGACTTGTATTTATAAATTTCCGTTTGAATGCATCAGGGGTTATGTTTTCATACTTCTTGAAGAAGCGACCAAAATAGGAATTGTCTTCAAAGCCTAATTCATAAGCAATTTCAGCAACCGTTTTTTGTTCGTGGATAAGTAAGCGCTTGGCTTCTAGCAGGATTCTATTTCTAATTAATTCCCCGGCTGCTATATTTACAACATCATTGCAAACGGAATTGAGGTAATTGGGACGAATATACATTATGGAAGCATACTCTTTTACAAAGTGTTTTTGTTTATAATGTTTGTCTATCAGTTCTTCAAAATGATGAACAAGTTGCAAGGATTGACTGAATTCAGTGTTTTTAGGTATAGGTTCAAACAATCGGTTTAAATCTATTAATAATAAATTAAGCAGGGAACGTAAACTTTTCTCATAATCAGCTTCATTGGTTTTATATTCATTTAACATCCATATTGCAATAGATTTTAACCGTTCAAATTTTTCTACAGCAATTTTTAAATAGGGTTGCTTATGACGATAGGTGAGAAACGAAAATTCACTTAATTGATAGTTTTGATACCGAAGTGCAAAAAAATCACTTTCGAATACTAATATATATCCCTCAATTTTATCAAAATCCAGCCATTGGTGAATTTGTCCATTATACATGCATGTTACAGATAGCGGTTCAATGGGAGATTCTTTAAAATCAATCAATTGTGATCCTGTATTTTTTTCATTAAGCAAAATCATGTAATAATTATGGCGGTGCGGAATATTTAATTTTTGCATAAAAGGTAAAAAATCCGAAGTATGGTACACCGCAAACTTTAGTTCATTTTGTGTTACTTCACTACATTTGATATTTTTAATTTCATTCATAAATTAATTATCCTAAAGAAGTTATTATATAATAAATTGCCCAAGCAACAAAAACAATTATAGCAGCCCACAACCAAGACGGTACATTTTTAGGCGTCTCGCTTCCGAAAATTAAAAATTGTTTTTGATTTCCTTTTCCATAGGCATTAATCATCATAGGCAAAATTCCATCAACAACATCATTGTCATTTAATCCATCTAGGGTTATAGCGGGACCGTTGCGAACGGTAAAAGGAATTATTCTGATGCCTTCTTTACCAGATGGATCCTTACTAACTATTTTTAGTTGATGTAAGCCATCAGTCAGTTTTCGAGTATCTAACTCAAAATTTACAGGGACATCAAATTCTCCGATGGGTTGAATTTCATCATCTACAAATATAATTATTTTGCTTTTACTGTCCATTTTATTCGAAATTTATAACGGTTCTTTTTATATGATTTGCATCGGTTTCTTTTGGTTTTACCAAATATTTTATGGCAAAAAATAAGGTAACAAAAACGGTAGCCACCATAGTCCATACAATTACATAGTCCAAGTTACTTTCGGGACCTGCACCATGTGCTATACCTCTTAAAATTTTGGGCTGTTGCTTTTCACACATCGGACAGGCATAAGTTGCTATTGATAGTATTGAAAACAGAATAGAAAATAGTGACTTTTTCATCTTACTTATTGTTTAGGTGCACTTAATTTTGCGAGATCCATTAATTTTTGTACTTGTTCCGGTGTTACCTTTTTAGCTGTGTTTCCCCAACTTGTTTTCTCATGGTTCATTATGGCTGCAACTTCTTCCGCTTTTAAATTTCCGTTAGTTCCTACTGCGGGCATTACTCCATAATCTTCTCTTGCGTCGTAGCCATTCATAATGATGCCTACCATAATTTCAGGATTGTCATCTAATACTATTTTACTTCCTTTTAAAGGAGGAAAAGCACCTTTTAAACCCTCACCATTTTGTTGATGACAACTCATACATTGGGCAGCATATAATTCGGCACCATCTAATTCCTTTGCACCAGCACCTGTCGTATCATCTGTTTCTTTTTTCTCTTTTTTATAAAGAAAATCTGGATTAGGTGTGCCATCTGGTAATTTTACTTGTTTTAATGATTGAAGATACGCTACTAAATTTAATGCCTCTTCAGTAGCTACTACATCTCCAATTTTACCATGCATAAATTCACTAGGTACATTCACTTTTATATCCCCTTTTTCTGCTTTTGATTTAATTTCAAATAACCAGGGATAAGGTGCCATAATGGATTGAGGCATGACAGTCCTGGGGTTATATAAGTGAACCAAATGCCAATCCTGGCTCGGTTGCCTTACACCAATATTGGTTAAATCCGGACCGGTTCGTTCTGTACCCATTAAAGTTCCAGCATTTTGCCAGATACTTTTTCGCGTACTTAGAGCATAGTCAGCTGCTATTCCGGGTCTGTCGCCCCAAGTTTTATCCATATCTACATTTCGAACTTGTTGCGAGTGACACCCGACACATCCCTCTCGAATGTAAATTTGTCGTCCGGCTTCTTGCTCTTTAGTAAGCGGAATACTTCCATATAATGGAGCATTATTTTCTTGGTTGTACTGTGATGGAAGAACGGCAACAAAAAGCGTTAGTGTACCAAAAAGAATTGTAGCAAGTGAAAAGAGTTTCTTATGTTCGTGAAATAGACTCATCGTTATTTATATTTTAGTTTCAACTGCATTAGTTTCAATATTTTGATTGATAAATTCAAATGCTTTTTCTTTTATATCAATCTCAATTGTAGGTTTCATCATTTTATACATATTGTAAGCTAAAACAATATGAGAAAGCCACATTAACGTTCCTCCGATAGCTCTCCACAACCAATACGGACCCATCATTACCACACTATCAATAAATGGTTTTCCTTCTGCCCACATCAATCCTTTGAGCGTACCACCAATCATAAGTGGTATGGTGTAAAATTGTAAGCCTATTAAAGCCAACCAAAAATGAGCACCAACACCCAGCTGTGGTGGTTCTTTGCCAGTAAGTCTTGGCACAATGGCATAAATACTTCCAAACAATAAAAAGGTAATGATACCATACATGGTTATATGAGAGTGGGCAATAGTAAAATCAGTAAAATGCCATATTAGATTAGTAGATCTGAAGGCTTCCGCAGTACCTTGGAAAGAACCTGTAAAATAATAGATAACACCCACAAAGAAGAATGGAAGAGAATAACTATTACTTATTTTTCCCCAAGAACCTCTAAATGTCATTAGATAATTTATGGTACCAGCGGTAACTGGAATAAGCATACCAACGCTTCCAACAATAGCAACAGTTTGCAGCCACCAAGGTAAAGCACTAAAAACAAAATGATGAGTTCCAATTACAGTATAAAAAAGAATTTGTGACCAAAAGGCTAGCACTCCTAAACTGTAGGAATAGATAGGTTTGTTCAGTTGTTGTGGCAACAGGTAATATAAGACCCCAAGCATAGAAAACATAAACCACATTCCAACGGCCTGATGCATATAATATCCTTGTACTATGGTTTCACCAATACCATCTTGCCCCATTGGGATATATGCAATTATAGCAACAATAAGGATGAAAATGTACGAAGCAATAATGAACCAGTTAGAGATGTATATTTCATGTGTGGTTCTTTTTGCTACAGTTTTAATAAAGTTAATCACGGTAAGCATCAAACCATAAGCCCATACTGCCATTATTGGCCAAATAATTTCACGATATTCACCACCACCATTATTAATTCCAGCCATTAAAGATATGCCACCAACCAACATCGCTACATTCACACATATCAAAGCCGTCCAGCCATTTTTTATACTGTGCAAAGGGGCATTACTCACCATTGGAACGATATAATAACCCAATCCCATGATTCCGATAGTTGCCCAAGCCCAAAAAACTAAATTGGTATGAACTGCTCTAAGTCTTCCTATGCTCAACCAACTGAAGGTATCTGCATCCGGTGCAATAAATTTAATACCTACATATTCACCAACACTACTTCCTATAAACAACCAAAATACAGCTGTGCCCAAAAACCATAAAATCAATTTAGTCAGTTGTGGATCAATTTTAGGGCGTTTTATTGGGGGACGTTTTACAGCAAAATAACGATAGTTTGTTTCTGAACTAATGCTTTTCAGTAATCCTTTTTTGTCTTCAGCTATTTCAGTGCCGGATAATTCAGTTGATGATAGGCTATAATCTAGTTTTTGTTTCAGTTCTTCTAATTTTTCAATTGGAGGAATGTTTTCTGGACTAGAAAGATATGCTGCTAATTCTTCAGCTTCTTTTATTTTTTGTGAGTTGAAGAACTGATTAAATCCCTTGTTCACTTTTATCGCTAAATATAAAAGAGCGAAAAATAAAGGAATAAATACCAAAACTAAAGTAATAATAACTCCCGGTTCAGAAAATAAATGTGCTCTATTTGCAGGTGCAGTTTGTGCGAAAGTTATTTGCGGCAGCAGTGAAATAACACCGAGAATCAGAACCGATATGATTTTATTGGATTGATTTTGTTTCTTTTTTAAAATTTCAATTTCAGAAGTACTTAAGTTATTGAAGTATTTTTTAAATTTATCTTTTTTAGTCAAATTTTTATCATTGAGAAAATGAGCAGTAACGGTATTTAGTTTTAGGACTAAAAGGAAAACCAGCCCCACAATTATTATAATTAAGCTTGTCATTAATCCTAAAAAACCTATTGATTTATTTGGAAAAAAACTTACTCCATTATCCGTTTGAGCACTTGTTGCTAATGGTAAAAGGAAAGTCAATGCTACAAAAAGGATCTGCTTTGAAAAGGTATGTTTCATTTGAAAAGCCATAATTATTTGTTTTAAATTATATTGTAGAATTCTTTTAAAGATAATTAAAAAAAGAGTTAATAGTGGTGCTTTATATTTTTAAAAAGATATCTATTACGCTGTTCCTTTCAATATTTTATTCCAATATAGCCAGGGTAAAACTTTTGTTTTTAAGATCCACATTGACCATCTTGGTTTTGCTTGATCAATAGGAAAAGACATTTTTGGAGTATTGCTGTAATCAAACTCAGCTAACATTAATTTTCCGTATTGAGTAGGAATTGGGCAAGCTGCATAACCATCGTATTTTGCTGTAGGTTGTTTATAGTCTAGTATCGAAAGTACATTTGCAACAACTACAGGAGCTTGTTTGCGTATGGCTGCACCTGATTTCCCACAAGGGGCGCTTGAGCTGTCTCCCAATGAAAATACATTTGAAAACTTATTGTGTTGCATTGTATATTTGTCAACATCAACATATCCTAATGGGATTGTCAGATTCGTGAGTGGGCTTTCTTTAATAAAGTCTGGTGCTGATTGTGGGGGTACAGCATGGCATAAATCAAATGGAATTGATTTTCGTTCTACTTCACCGCTACTATTTTCCTGTTCGTAATACGCAATTTTTTTATCCCCATCAATTTCAGTAACATCAACTTTAAAATGAGTTTTTATATTTCCTCTTTTTACTACTTCATCCAAAGTTTTCGCGTATTCTTTTATTCCAAAAATGATACTTCCACCAGAAAGGTAATGAACATCACATTTATCGAGGATTCCTTTTTTACGCCAATAATCGACAGCTAAATACATAACTTTATGCGGTGCTCCACCACATTTTATAGCGCCCTTCGGATTGGTAAAAATTGCGGTTCCTCCTTCAAAGTTTTTTATGAACTCCCATGTTTTCGGTGCAAATTCAAAAGAATAATTACTGCTTACATTATTTTTTCCTAACGTTTCTTTCAGACCTTTAATTTTTCCCCAATCTAATTGTATGCCTGGACATACAATTAAAAAATCATAACTAATTTCTTTACCATTAGTACAAACGACTGTATTCAGTTGCGGTTCAAATTTAGTTACTGCTTCTTTTATCCAAGTAGTTCCTTTTGGTATAAAATCCTTTTCCTTCTTTACCGTTTTATTGATATCATAAACTCCTGCACCAACTAAAGTCCAAGCTGGCTGATAATAATGTTTCTCGGAAGGTTCAATAATTGCAATATTTAAATTGCTTCTTTTTCGAAGTAATTGCGAAGCTACTGAAAGACCAGCATTTCCTCCACCTATGATTACTATTTGATAATGACTTGACATTTTGTTATAAATTTTAATTATACAAATTAAATCAAATTCAAGAATAGGTGTGTGGTGCTTTAATGGGTTTTAATGGTACTTTTTACTTTAAATAAAAAACACTGATAAATGTCATTGTTTATAAAATAATTCCATCGGCCATTTCAATAATTCTATCACTGGCTTTTGCAAAATCATTGTCGTGGGTTACCGCAAGTACCGTTTGATTAAATTCGGTCGTCAGATGTTTGAACAAATCAAAAACAATTGCTGCATTTTTACTGTCTAAATTCCCCGTTGGTTCGTCGCCCATAATGATTTTCGGATCGTTTATTAAGGCTCTCGCAATGGCAACGCGCTGTTGTTGTCCACCTGAAAGTTTGGAAGCGGGTTTTAATGCTTGGTCTTTCAAATCTAATTTTTCTAAGATGGAATACGCTCTTGATTCAATTTCTTCTTTAGAATATTTTCCTAATTTGAGTGCTGGTATCATTACGTTTTTTAAACTCGAAAATTCAGGTAATAAATAATGGAACTGAAAAACAAAACCTATTTTTTCATTGCGAATAGCAGCTAACTGTTCTTTTGTTTTTTGGGTTAAATTTTCACCGTCTAAAATAATATTTCCTTCATAATCCGTATCCATTGTTGAGAGAAGGTATAACAAAGTCGATTTTCCCGAACCTGATTTTCCTACCATAGTTACAAATTCTCCTTTATGAATGTCAAAAGAAATATCGTTCAATACCTTAAATTTTTCGGGTTCGTAAAAATATTTACTAACTCCTTTTGCTTGTAATAATAGTTCTGATTGTATCATTTTCTAAAAATTGTTATAGGATCTAATTTAGCTGCTTTTCTGGCCGGAATATATCCCGCCAATGTGGTTACGATTAATCCGAATCCTATTCCTAAGCCAAAGAATTTTGGGAAAAACCGAATCGGGAAAAAACCAATATCGCCGCCAACCCACATATTACCCATTACTTTTACTAAAAGCATCGCTAACACCAAACCAAATGCAATCCCGATTAATCCAATAACAATAGCTTCTTTTACAAAAATTTGGATGACATCTTTGCCTGAAAATCCAATCGCTTTGAGAATCGCAATATCATTCAGTTTTTCCATGATAGTCATATTCAAAATATTGTAAATGCCAAAAGCCGCTACCAGCATTATCGAAAATGAAATAGACATGGCCATCATTTTCCTGATTTTATTCGCTGCCGCTGCCGAAGCATTGGCTGTTTCCCAATCTTCAACTTCATATCCACTTAACTGTTTGAATTTTGGAATTAGTTTTTTAGCCGTTTCATAATCATTGATATTCACATAAATATCGGTTATGAAACTTGCGCCCTGTTTGTTGAGTTGTTGCGCTGCCGAAATGTTGGTATACGATAGTGTTTTGTCAGTATTTGTAACTCCGGTTTTCAATAACGCAACCACTTTCATCACTTTAGAAACGCCATAAGCTGTGGTGACCGAAATATTATCAGCCAACCGAACATTCAGTTTTTCAGCAATTCCAACCCCTAAAATGATTCCGTTTTGATTGGCTTTTAAGTCGGAATATTTACCTTCAACAATGTATTGTTCCAATTGAAACATCGTGTTTTGCTCCTCGATATTCACTCCGGATGTTCTTCCTGTTACTTGTGCTTCTCCATTATTGTAAAACACATTTGCCGAAACATTTGGCGTTACGCCAATTACCTCAGGTTGTTTTTTTAGCGCTTCGATGAGTAAATTCGGATTGATTAATTTTTTGCTTTCTTTGGTAATTTTAGGATTGGTAAGCAAGGCTAAATCGGTTTTGCTCGTTTTAACTAAAGGCTGGCTGATGTGTTCTTCTTTATAAATGCGTAAATGTGGCGTCGATTTAAATAAACTTTCAACAGAATATACTTCAAAACCATACATCAGCGAATTCATAAAAATAAAAATTGCAATCCCAACCGTAACTCCTAATGCAGCGACCATCGTCTGTTTCTTTTTGGAAATCAAATGGATAAAAGCAATTTCAGAATTGATATTGTGTTTGTAATTTTTCATCAGTATAGTTCTTTTAATACGATTTGATTTTCTTTTAAACCCGCTAGTATTTCAACATAATTAGAGGAAACAATCCCTGTTTTTACTGCTATTGGTTTTCTGTCTTCATCCAAAACTTTGTTACCATAACCCAAAAAACTTCTTGGAATAACTAAGGCATTTTGCTTTTTATTTACAAAAATATTAGCTTCTAATTGGGTTCCGGAAATAGCAAAATCCATAGGTTCTGTAAAAATGGCTTTTATGATAAAAGATTGCGACTGCTCATCAAAAGTGGGCAGTATTTCTGAAATAACGCCTTGGTAGGTTTTGTCACTGTTTACGTTCAGTTTTACCACGATTTGCTGGTTCAATTTTATCTTTCCCATATTGCTTTCGTCGATATTCAAATTGGCGTAGATTTTCTGGTTATTGGCAATCACCGCAATAATATCACCCTTGCGGACATAGTCGCCCACTTGCTTTTTCTGTTTGTAAATTTTACCGTTTACCAAAGCTTTTACTTCATTAAAATCCCGAAGAACCTGACTGTTTTCCAGTTGTTGGTTTTGAACAATTACTTGCTGATTGGCTTGAACCAAAAGATTTTGATATTGTTGTTCCAATGCCGAGACTGAAGCTCTCGAATTGCTCACGGCAACCAATATATTTTCGTACTCAACCTTAGCAATGCTGTTACTTTCAACGAGATTTTTATATCGAACAGCCAACAATTCATCTTGCTGCAGTTTTAATTTTGCTGCGTTCAGATTGGCTTTTGATTGTTGTAAAAGTGGCGCATTGGAACTGGTATTTGCTTTTGCGATTTGCAACAATTTGGAACCACTTTTAGTATTGATACTACTTTGCGGATTGTCGATTACAGCCAAAATTTTTCCAACAGCCACTTCATCGCCCTCATTAAAATTGATTTTGGTGATGTATCCTTCGGTTTGAGCCATCAAATTGTATTCGTCATCGGCTTTTAAAGTTCCCGATGCAAAGACCATTTCGGTGATATTTTTGCGTTCTACTTTGCTTTCTTCCGTTTTTTTACCACAGGAAAAAAGCAGTGCGAGTGATGCTAAAATTAGTGTGCTTTTTACTATTGTTTTCATTATTGAATGGTGTTGTTGAGGTTTATTTTTGTGGTCAAATAGGAAATATTAGTGGCTATCACTTTTAAGTTGAGTTCTGCATTTAATTTATCATTAAAAGAAATCATTAAATTATCAAGCGAAATCAAATCCTGATGGTATATTTCTAAATTTTTAGTGTAGGTGTCAATTTTCAGTGCAGCAATTTTTTGGTTAATCACATAACTGTCAACTGCTTTCTGATACTCTAATTTCAACTGTTGGTTTTGATTGTTTTCCTGAAGCAAATTGTGTTTTGCATTATCTTCGGCAATCGCAGCAGTTGTTTTTAAATTTCTTTTTTGCAGATATTTAGAAGCGTCCGGCAGTGCATAATTCAATCGAAGTCCTACATAAGAGGCTTGAAACGTATTTGAATTTGGATTAAAAAAGCCGGCATTGCTATTGTCTTGATACATCCAGTTTCCCACTAATGAAAGTGTTGGAAAAAACGAAGAATTGAAACTTTTCAACTCTTGATTGGAAACCTCTTGAAGCAACTTGCTCTGTTGACTCAATAAAGTATTGGTAACATCCAAAACAGTATTTTCCGTTGCATTTTCTTGTGTATCACTTATTTCTAAAACAGTTGTAATTGGAATATCACAGGCTGTTTTCAAAATGTTATTCTGTTGGAGTAGGACAGTAGCTAGTTGTGTTTCTTTATCTTCAATCTGCAATACATTTGCAGTAGCTTGATTCAAATCTTGTTGCCTGGCCAGACCTTCTTTTTGTTTGTTGGAAACAATGTCTTCAATCTTTTTAGTATTCGAATAATTGTCATGCAGTATTTCAATTTGTTTTTGAATGGAAACGATGTTGTAATAGGTGGTTGCTATGGTCTCAAAAAGATTTTTCTTAACCAATAAAGTCGTTGTAACGGCATAGTTTTCATTAATTTTAGACGCTTTTATTTTCTGCCAAGCTGGAATATTTATCAAATCAATCTGTGGTGTAATTGCAATGGTACTGATGTATTGTTGTCCAAATTGTGTTTCTTTAAAAGTACCGGGAGTACCCCCAAAGATTTCTGCCGGCAAATAATTAGAAGGTAATTGTAAATTATCCGTAGCCGAAGCCGTTGCATTTGCTCGTGGATTAAAAGCATTTATTTTTGAAATTAAAGTTTGGTACTTTGACAATGCCACTTGTTCGTTAGAAATTTTAAGTATTGCCGCATTTTTTTCGGCATAATGTAAAACTTGATCAATGGAGTTAAAAGAAACCACATCTTGGGCTTTTGATTGAAAACCAAGCAAAATGAGTAGTAGTATTTGAAATATATTTTTCATTATAATTTATTTAATGAGTAGTAAATTGCTGTCCATTTTTGCGTTTATCCAATGTTTTACATTTGCTTCAATAATTATATAGTCACCTGTTAGGAGTATTTCTTTTTTATGATTTTCATTCTCAAAAATTACATTCCCATCAATACATACTAATAATGCTGGTGTTTTTGTACTATGTTCTTTGAGTTGCTCATTCTTTAAAATTTTAAGCGCAATAACATTTCCTTCCATTGCTTTAAATAATTGCAATGTTGAAACAGCTTTGTCACTAATATGTAGATTGTTTAGTTTCATTTTAATTTTATTTTATATGGATTAAAGTAAGTATAGATTGTATCATTTTATTTCCTTCGATTTCAATATCAAATTGGAATTCTGCCATGCGCCATTTGTACATTTGGAGTCGAAAAGTTCCCATTACGATATGCGTTAAATCATCAGCAGAAATGGCTTTGGTGAAAACGCCTGATTGCTGACCTTCAATCAGTAGTGGTTTTAGATGTTTAATTTTTACAGTCATTATTTTATATATCATTTCGTTGATGCGCTGGCTTTCTTCCATTAAACCATCTGAAAAAACGGCTACAACAAAGTGTGGATTTTGTTTAAAAAATGAATATTGATTCTGAAATAATCGAACAAACTGCTCTTTTTGATTTTCATTTTTGGAATACGATGCTGTTAATCTTTCATCCATATTGGTGGCTAGAAAATCCAGTAATGCAAGGATGATTTCCTCTTTGCTTTCAAAATGCCTGTAAATCGCGCTTTCAGAAAATTGCATTTCTTTGGCAAGCTCTTTTATGGTCAAACCACTAACGCCCGATGCAGTTAGAATTCTTCCGGCCGCCTTAATTATCTCCAGTTGTTTTGCTGAAATTTCCATTTTAAATTGATTTAGAAACAAGTAAGTGAATGTTCACTCTGTAAATTTCCGAATATTAATTCCTTTGTAGTGTGATAATTGTCACATACGCCAAAAAAATCCCTTTCAATTTTACTCAAAAGGGATAACAAACAAAAAAATAAATGGGTAATAATTATTATGCAGTTCCTTTTAAAATTTTATTCCAATATAACCAAGGTAATACTTTTGTTTTAAGGATCCACATGGCCCAATTTGGTTTTGCCTGATTTATAGGAAAAGTCATTTTTGGCGTATTAGTATAGTCAAATTCGGCTAACATTAATTTTCCGTATTGAGTAGGAATAGGGCAGGCGCTATAGCCATCGTATTGTGCTGTCATTTTTTGATTATCCATAATTGCCAAAAGATTTTCTACCACAACCGGAGCTTGTTTTCTAATTGCCGCACCCGTTTTACTACACGGCGCATTGGTGCAATCTCCAAGAGCAAATACATTTGAAAAACGAGTATGCTGCATTGTGTTCTTGTCAATTTCCACATATCCTAATGGATTTGCGGAGTCGCGCAATGGACTGTTTTTTATAAAATCAGGAGCTGATTGTGGTGGAACTGTATGGCATAAATCGAAATTCAATGTTACTTTTTTAAGTTCTTTATCAGCGCTATTTTCTATTATACCGTAGCAGCCGGCATTTTTAGAAGATAATTTCTGGTTTAGGTTTTCATCAATTTCTTTAGTTTCAAATTCAACTGTTTTCTTTTCACCATCTATCGCCGTAACATTAGCACCATAATGAACGTGAATATTATATTTAGCCACAACTTTTTTTAATGTATCGGCATATTCTTTGACACCAAATATTACGCCTGCTCCAGAAATATAATGAACATCACATTTGTCCAAAATTCCTTTTTTACGCCAATAATCGCAAGCCAAATACATAATTTTGTGAGGTGCTCCACCACATTTGATAGGTGTTGTTGGGTTTGTGAAAACTGCCGTACCGCCTTTAAAATTTTCAATCATTTCCCATGTGTAAGGTGCGTGCTGAAAGGAGTAGTTGCTGCTGACATTATTTTTTCCAAGCGTTTCCTTAAGTCCTTTTATTTTATTCCAATCCAATTGAATCCCGGGACAAACCACTAAGTAATCATAAGTGAATTCATCACCTGTAAGGCATTTTACTCTGTTTTCATCAGGCATAAATTCAGCTACAGCCTCTTTGATCCAAGTTGTATTCTTTGGAATTACATCTTTTTCATTACGAACGGTTTTATTAATATCAAATATACCGGCACCAACCAATGTCCATGCAGGTTGATAATAATGTTTTTCAGATGGATCAATGATTCCGATGTTTAGATTACTTCTTTTGATAAGTAATTGGGAAGCGACAGAAAGTCCTGCATTTCCACCACCGATGATTAGTATTTGATAATGATTAGCCATTTTTTTTGATTTTTTTATTGTGAATATAAACGTAAAGAATTTACAAACAGACTATTGTGACTTTTGTCACATACGTGTGTTATTTTAGGAATAACTCTTTGGTGATGATATAAATACCCATTACCAAAACAAACCAACCAAAAGCAGGTTTTAGTTTTGCACCATCAATCTTTTTGGATAATGCAGTTCCAATAAAAATTCCAACAATTGCAAAACCTGAAATGGTAAATAAGAACTGCCAATCAATAATACTTTCTCCACCTTCTCCAAAAAAGCCTATTAATGATTTGGCTGCAATAATTACAAGCGATGTTCCAACCGCTTCTTTCATGGGTAATTTACTCAGAATAACTAACGCAGGAATTATTAAAAATCCTCCACCTGCACCAACTAAACCTGTAATAATTCCAACAATTGCACCTTCAATAAGTATCAATGGATAATTGAATTTTTGTTCTCCGGCTTCTTCTATTGTATTTTTTTTATCTTTTTTAATCATTGTGTAAGATGCAATAACCATGATTACAGCAAAAAGTAACATTAAAAAAAGATCTTTAGTCAATGTGAAACTTCCTGTCGAAAAGATCTCTTTAGGTATAGCGGGAACGATAAAAGCTCTTGTAGTAAAAACGGCAATTATGGATGGGATACCAAAAACAATGGCTGTTTTTATGTTTACCAACCCTTTTTTGAAATAACCAACAGTTCCTACTGCACTGGTTAGACCAACAATAAACAACGAATAAGCAGTTGCTAGTACCGGTTCAACTGCAAATAAATAAACTAAAACGGGTACAGTAAGAATGGAGCCACCGCCACCTATCAGTCCTAAAGCAACGCCAATCAGAATTGACGCAAAATAACCTATATATTCCATAATTATAAATTTTATACTGCAAATATTGCTAGTTAAAATTTTATAATCTGTAACATTTATCACATAGGAAGATTTATTTTAAAAGTTCAATATTATTGCGATGCATTTTTAGTACCCCTCGTTGCTCTAGTTTTTTGAGTAATCGAGATATAACTTCTCTAGAAGTATTCAATTCACTTGCAATTTCTTGATGCGACAATTTTAAATCATCACAATCACAAGCATCTCTATGCCTTTTTAAGTAAAATTCCAAGCGTTCGTCCATTGCTCTAAAAGCAATACTGTCAATCACATCAAGGACTTCTTCAAACCTACTTCGATACGTATCAATTACAAATTCATACCAACTGCGATGTTGCATCATCCATTTATCCATCAATTGCAATGGTACCATAATTAATTCAACATCCTCAACTACTTTTGCCATAATTTGGCTTTTTTGATTTTTTGTTGCGCATATCATTGAAATAGCACAGGCTTGACCTGGCTGTAAATAATACATGAAAAATTCGCTGCCTTCTTCATCTTCTCGATAGATTTTTATTTTACCGCTCAAAACGAGCACAGTATTTTTTATGTACTGACCTGTTCGCATAATGACATCTCCAGCAGCAAAAGATTGCTGTAGGGCATTTGTATTAACGTCTATTAGAAGAGCATTTGAGAAGGATGGGAATTTTTTTTTAAGGATATCGTTCATTTATTTGTTTTTTGAAAGTTCATAAAAGTAGTCAAAAATAGATTTTAGAATTTATTTTTTTTAAATAGTTTGATTATTTTAGCTAATACATTTATTTTAATAACTTCAGTTTAGTAGTATAGTAGGCGCGTTGTAAACGCTTCGACTTGTTTTTATAAGGTAAGTATGCACTCATTTCAAACGAGAACCAGTTAGCTAGGATGCCGAAATATAAAACTATTACCGCAAACATCAAGGCAAGAACGTAAAGAGCGTCATTATTAAAATAGCCCATAAATTGGCACGAAGAATACTCTCGATGATTAAAACCGAAACACCCTATAAAATTAATAGAAATTTATTGTTAGAAAAATAAAAATAACATTCTTAAAAAGCTCAACCATACCAGAGAATAAACTACAAAACAGCTAGGGTGATTCCATAAAACGAAGGCACATTTTGTAGCAAGCATCTATTTTTATTCTTATAATCAAACAGATACAGGTGGTCTCGTTCTAAAAAACGAAAACCACATATAGGAGTTGGATTTTCAAGCATTTAAAAGAAAGACTATGAAATTAAAGAGATCAAAATACGTGGCATTATTGAAAAAGTTAGAATAACTTTTTCAGTCTAAGCCTTCGGCGGACAAAAAGTTGTTTCCAACTTTTTCAACAAGCCGTAGGAGCGGAATTTTATACTCGAAAAATAACCAACATATATCCCTCTCAAAAGTTGTGAATAACTTTATGATGCTTTACATAGGAGTGGCTGTTATAGGGCGTTTTTTTATTTATTTAGATTGTCAATTTACACTTTCAATAAAAAATTCGCTTTTTAGTATGTTTTTATATTTTTTTGCTTTACGAACTTTTATTTTTTGGATTTTATAAAGTATTTTTTCAATTAACGTTTCTCAAAATTTCAGTCTTCAAGTTTCTACTTTTCAGATTACAATTTTCAATATAAATCGCTGTTTAATATTTTATTCGCGAAATTTAGACGTTGACATATGTTTTACAATTTCTTTGATTTCTTCAGTAATCAGTCCTCTTAGGTTCTCAATTGCTGTGTTTTTTTCAGCTACAGGAACAGTTTGTATTTCTTCTTCAAAATCGTTTAATGCTTCATTTCCAATTTTAATTAATTCATCAGATAACATTACAAGTGTTTGCTTCATTGCTTCTAATTTATTTTGTAAGTTGGCAAAAACATCATTACTTTTTTGAGGTTGAATACTATTATAGATGCTTTGAGATTTATCTAATAACTGCTTTTTTATCTCGCTATTGAAAAGTGCGTTGACACGAATGTCTAAACTATTTTCTAAATTATTCATTTTCTAAATTGTTAAATTATATTTTTTTCGATCGTTGTCTTTTTTAAAATGCCCTATAACGTTATGCCATTTTGAGCTAGCTGGAATTTAGTGAAATTATAGTTTCACATCGCGTTTTCGTTAAGCCGAAAATTGAGCGGTTACGAACTTCCAGCTAGCTCAAAATGGCGGTTAGCTGACGTATTTTTACACTGCTTTTCTAAGCTGAGCACTTACTTTTTCGTCAATTAAATTCGGATATTCATTTTCAAATTTTTCTTTTACTGATTTATCTTTAATTGATAATTGATTATGTAAATAGCCTAATTTTCTTTTATTTAACTCAATAAGTTCAGACCAAGTCATTACATAAACCTCAATGTTTTTTTCAGTTTTTCGGTCATATAAAAATGGATTATCTTTATAGTTTTCCCTCTGAGATTTTACTTTTGATTTTGCATAACTATTTAATTTAGATGAAATTAATAAAAGTTTATACTTCACTTTATCACTTGGTAATGCTGAATTTTCTTCAATAGTGAATGCATAACGATCAATTTGATTAAGCTCTTTTTGACCTATAGAGCATTTTGGTGATTTTAATTCAACGACCATAATTTCACGAGTATCGTTATCAGTTATTCTTTCATTGTAGAAAAATAGGTCTGTAATATCGTCCATATTACCTTCTGTCTCAATTAAATTGTCGTCATTTTTTGACGGTATATAATTGAAATATTTATTTCTTAATTCATTTAGGATGTTTCCAATTTTTTTATCTGACCATAAATGTGGTGATCCATTATAATTTTCACCAAATAACCATAATTCATTTTCAACAATTTTATGTAATTGGCTTCTTTCTTTTAAATGTTTAGATATTTCACCATATACTAGCTCGTGTAAGAAGTTTAAAAACTCTAATTTTTCAGAAACTTGACTTGCAAAATGAATAACATCTTCTAAATCTGTTTTTTGAAGAAGTGAATTAAATTTTTCTAAATTCTCTTCGGATAATTTTAGAATTTTTTTAAATATGTATTCGATATTACCATTACTAATAGCTTTATCTAATAGAGGATATAGAAAATTTCTAATTTTTTCATCTTTTTGAATTAAATGATGTTCATCTTCAAGTATATATGCTATTTTTTTAAAAACAACTTCTTGAGAAGTTGAAGCTGGTTTATTATCTAAATAAGGATAGAATTTATCTTTTTCTAAGCTAGCGACAAATTTTTCAAATCTTTTATTTCTTGCTTTAAAAAAATCATTGATAGATTCTTTAACAGTATTTTTTAAGTTTTTAATTTCTTCTTCACCAAGTGATTCGATATCTAAATTTCTAAATAGATCAATGTCAAAAAAATCTGATTCAACATATATAAACCAAGTTCCTAAATCGGTTGTGTACCAATCGGAAGAATAGGTGTATTCATAAGCGACCGATTTAACTCCATCATTCTCAGTTTGAAAGAAAACTTTAACTTTATTAATTTGTGATTTTATATTGTAAAAATAAAAATTGATGTCGTGGTCTTTTCCGTTTTTATCAGTATAAGGAACGTTTTTAAATATAGGTTGTCCAATGACGAAATCGGATTTTGATAATTTGTGGTCGTTTACAAAAAAACTTATTTTATCATTAAAAATTTCATAGGGATAATTTTCAAAAAGACTTTGAGTTATGTTTTCACTTAAAAAGTCAGTAGCTATCTTATTTTTATTAAAAACTTTTGGTTGAGTATTATGATGAAAATTTTCAATTTCTACTTTGTAATAAGTATCTAGTTTTTTTTCTTCAAAATACTGAAAATCAATTTTTAAATCGGTTTTCTCAAGTTCAATATCTTTTAAATCGGTTGTATCTATTCCAAAAAGTGTTTTGCTGAATTTTTTTTCCTTTTCATCATATGCTACAGTTTCAATTTTCATTAACTCTCCAATTTGAAAAGAGCTAAATCTTCCAATACCTTGTCCTTTTTCTTTAACATTTGTACCAATTTGTAAAATTTTGGTTTTAAATTCTGAAAAAGGGACACCATATCCATCGTCAACAATTGATATTTTTTCAATACCTGATTTAACGGTAATAGAATTATTGTAGACAATCTCAATTTTTATATTTTTTGCCTTAGCTTGGATTGAGTTATTTATTAATTCCTTAAAGGCTTTAAAAGTATCACCGTATTTTGTTAGATGACTTTTAATGACTCTCGAGTTTGTCGTTAGTTTTTCTGTAATTGATTTCATAAATTATTGATTTCTCTCATTTTTTGGTAATATGTCAGCTAACGTCAGTCTGTGAAAAAACCTCCGTTGTATTATCATCAAATATAACAAAATACTAGTATGAAAAGAAGATTTTTCGTATTTTTAAGAATGCAACACATCACAGGTATTTTCCGTTAAAAAAAGTGTTTTTCAAGTTTAGAAGATACTAGTATATGTCCCGATAATCAGCTGCGATTTATCGATGCCTTTGTCGAATATATTGACTTCTCTAAGCTCGATTTTGCTATAAAAACGCTCAAGACCGAAGGTCGCCCGAGTTTCAATAGTAAATTGTTTCTAAAGATGTATTTATATGGTTATCTCAACGCAATTAGAAGTGATCGAGATCTAGAAAAGTAGTTTTTCAGAAACATTAAAATGCAATGTCTTTTAGTAGAAATTCGTCCCAATTATCAAAGCATTACCCATTTCATAAAAATAACCCAATCGCATTAAATAACACTTTCAATCTATTTGTTTCGTTCTTGAAAGATGCTGATTTGATAAGTGATGAAACCATAGCTACCGATCGTTTTTTGGCGGTAGCCAAAACAAAATTTCCTGTCAAAACTAATTTTATGGGTAAGGTAACTTGTGTTCAAAAGTGAAGGAAAATACGAAACCAAATCCAAAATACTTCTCTAAAAAAAAGAGGACACTAAATCCTCTTGAAATTCTCCTTTAAAACTTTACGATAACTCCATAGTTCCTTCCAGTGAACGGTTCCGTTCAACCGGAGTTTCATTGTTCGTGCTGCGCACGCAACGAATCTCTAGCTGTTATGCCCAGTTTTTTTTTAAGACCCTGTTTAAATTCTAATAACTAAAATTTAAACAGGGTCAAAATATAATAAAAATAAAATTTTGAATTCTTTATTTTCTGATTGAAGAAAAATACCAATCTCCTATAGCTTTATCAGATAAACTTGAATCAAGAAGAAGTTTCCATTTGTTAGACCAATCAATCCATTTTGATTTACGTTCGTCAAAATCTAGCATAAAAGTGTCATAAGTCCCAAAACTTTTACCTTCACTTTCCAAATCATCATTTATTTTCTTATTTATTTCACGTGCTTTTTCCCAACCTTCTTCACTATCTCTACTATCCATTGTAAAATTAAATAATGATTTCAAAAAGAATGTTCGTTTTATTACTTCTTTTGGTTTCAGGTTCGTCTCTTTCAAATAATCTCTGAAAAGCTCAATCTGTTTCTCTTTATCAAATTCTAATTCTATTGTCTCATCAGTATGGAAATGCGAGGTCATTGGTACAAAATCATATTTAATTTTGAGGTCTTGTGCATCAAACCATTCTAAAATTTTTTCTAAAGGTGTCATAGTTTTTTTTTTGTTTTTTTGTATTATTTTTTAACAATTTTTAATTGTAAGTATCCATTTCTGCGGTAAAATTGGGCATAACGTTATTCTGCTTTGAGATGGCTGGAAGTTCGTAACCACTCAGTTTTCGGCTTAACCGAAACTTGATGCGAAACGATAATTCGACTAAACTCCAGCTAGCTCAAAATGGCTTTTGGCAGATGTATTTATTTTTTCGTCCAATTTATAAACTCATTCATAACTTCTTTCCAATGTTCTTTTTCGTAATTTGCTCTTCCATTATCATTAACTTCAAAAAAGTTATGTTCTAAATTTAAGTATCTTTTATATGTTAAATTATCCTTTGCGTTTTGGATATAAAATAAAGGAACTAAATCACATAAATCAGAAGCAATATCATTTGTACCATAAGCTAAATAAGTAGGTATTTTGATTTGTAACCAATCATTTAATAATGGTCTTGAGAAAGATTTCCAAGCTAATAAATTTGGATTTTCTTTTAAAGTTTCTTTATTATAAGCTTCTCTATACATTTGATATGTGTTTTCGATATATTCATTAGCTTTTTCCCAAGTGATTTCTTTTCTTTCGGCTTCCTTTCTATAGTTTCTAATGTTTTGGTCAATTCTTCCAAATGGGTTTGCACCAAATAATCCCAAATGTGTAACTTTCTTGTTGTTTAAAGCAATAAGTGTTGCAACTTTAGAACCTTGAGAATGTCCAGCAACTACTAATTTTGAATTATCTACCCATTTCTGTCTTCGCAAAAAATTTAAAACTTTCTCTGCTCTATATTCATAATTCTCTAAAAAATCTGCTTTTACATATTCCTTATCAAATTCATCGGGTTTTCTACATTTGGAATATAGCAATAAGATTTATTTAAGTTTTTTTCATTAACAATTACAGGAGTTTTCGGCATTGAAATGACAATTAAATGATAGTTCTTTTTTATTTCATTTATTTCGAAATTTGTTATTCCACCGCCAATCATCCATATATTTTCTTTTGCTGGTTTTACGAATAATGGCATTGGCAAAGAACCTTGACAAAATAAAAAAATAGGTTTTATTTCGTCTAAATTAGTATCGATTAATACAAAATTGATAGTATCCTTTTCTTTTTTGATACTGAATTGAATAGCTTGATTATTTATTATATTTAGTTTCTGTCCAAAACTTATTTGGATTAAAAGCAATAAAAATAATGTCGTTTGTAGTTTTTTCATAATATATATGCCAACGTCCCCGCTGCTTTGAGATGGTGTGTGGTTCGTAACCTTTCAATTTTCGGCTTTGCAGAAAATTGATGCGAAACGATAATTCCACCAAATTACACACTAGCTCAAAACAGCTGTTGTGCGTTCGTTTTTTATTTACGATTGTTTTAAAAGTTCATCTAAAACTCTTTTGCCATTTTCATTTCCTGGGTTTAGTTCAACAGATTTTTTATACATTTTAATTGCTTCTTCTCTTTTATTAATTTTCAATAGTATGGCTCCATAACTATCGTAAGCATTTCCGCTTGTAGGATTTAATAATACGTTTAGTTTGAAAGTTTCTAAAGCTTTTTCATTTTCGTTCTTGTTTAAATATTCATAACCTAAATTATTTAGGTTGTCTTCCGAATGTATGTAGGCACTATTTTCTTTCTTGACATTGTTTAATGAACTAATTGCATAATTTAGCGTACGTTCATAAACTTCCGTTTTCTGTTTTTTATCTAGTGTTTCGGCATAACTTTTCGCTATTGTTGTTATAACTAAAGTTGGATTATCAAACCAAATTCCGTGACCACATTCAAATGCGGTAATACCGATACTTTTTGGATGACTGGCAACAAAGTTTTTATGACATTCTTTCCAATGTTCTACTTTTTCAGTTTCTTTAAAAGATGGAATTCCACTAACTAAATCTACAACTGGAATATTTTGTGGAATTGAAATTTCACTCATCATTTTTACAGTTTCACGTATATTTGTAGCCATATAATATATAGCAAGTTTGTTTTTTTTCCACTCTGGAATAAGCAGTTCTTGCTTTTTTAAATCGCTTTCTACAAACTTTTCCATAAAATTATGGTTTACATCTATTAATACAATCGATTTTACAAGATTTGGATTCCTTACTGAATATAAAGTTGAAAAGTAACCGCCAAAAGAATGAGAAACTAACATAATTTGTTTGTTGTAGCCCAATTTTTTTAATCCAGTTTCTAAATCCACAAGGCTATTTAACATATTGTGTTTTGAGTCTTCAGTTTCTAAAGTATTCATAGTGCTTTTACCTAAACCTTCTCTATCATATGTTATTATTGTTGCTCCAGTTAAATCTGCAATTGGTTGCAGAATAGAATTCCAAACTCTTCCAGCACTTCCAGCACCAGCTTCAAAAAGAATTGGAATTCCTGAACCTTTTATAATGTTGAAATGTAGTTTATGATTTCCTACATCCACTAAAGTATCAATTGTTTGAGACTGACTTTTTATTGAACTAAAAAGTATAAAAAAGATAATAACTTTTAAGAATAATTTCATTTTAAAATTTTAAGTTTTTGTTTTTTCGTTTTTCGGTTAGTTTTGGTAAAATGACGCACAACTAGTAGATGGGTCTGATAAAATCACACCTATCACCCTAAATTTAGAGAGATAGGTCTGACTACGGTCAGACTTTGTTTCAGATCAAATGTATAAATATTTTTTTACAAATCATCAAATGGACTTTTTATCTGCTGAATACTTTTCGTACTTACATAAGTATAAATTTAAGTTATTTTACTACTATTATGACCCGGTAATTCTTGTATATATGTTTGAACTGAGCTTAGTATATACAACCTTTTTGGTTAAATTACTGAAAGTTCATTTCGATAATTTATATTCAATAACTAACGTACAAAACCCTTTCTAAAATTCTTTACGGTTTTCCAAATAGGCAATAAAAAAAATGCCTAAGCATCTTTTTATTTTATTTTTTTATCCGTTATTGTTCTCTATCAGTGTTTACTTATTTTACTTCCGTTTTGCATTCTCTTTAATAAACTTATCTACATTAATTTCTACATTTAAGATATTGATAGTTTTGAGATTTAATGCTTTACCAAGAAAAATTAATTTTTCTAACGTAGGATTAGCGCTACCTCTTTCGATTGTACCAATTAAATGTTTTGTCAAACCAATATTTTTATCAGCAAGTTCTTGCTGAGAAATATTTCCATTATTATAGTCTGAGCTTGGTATTTTTTCACGGAGTTTTCTCATTTCCTCTCCTAACTTTTCTTTTTCAGTCACATCGTTTTTATTAGCTTTTGCTAAAATTCATTCTTATTTGTGAAATTAATGGTATGATATATCATACCGTGTTATTTTTTTTATTATGTTTGTAATATAATTGCATATTAAATGTAATTTTGCGATTCTTCATATAAAATATTTGAAGCATTCGCTTTGAATCTCGCGTCGAAAAACTGGTACTTTAAGCAACGAGATGATAAGTTAGATGCTCACGTCCCATGGCGTGGGCTCACTTATTGTTGCACGGTATACCAGTACCTTCGGCGCAGTAAGCTGAGTTCCATGCCATTTTTTATGCGCAAAAGGTACTCCTTTTATTCTTAGCAAATCTTCTTTTTTACAGTATCGTAAATCAATCAATTAATTGAATTAGTTAGTTTGGAAACGCACTGCCTGCGTTGGGCTGCAACTGGCAACGGCAGTGTACTTTCCTAAAAAAAACAACAATATAAATTCAAAAGCTTTTGCACCCAAAAAAAGAGTGCTCTCAAGATCTGTGGTAACAGCAATGGCGCAAATCGAAATAATGAATTGAAAAACAGGAAACAACAACGAAAACATGAAATACTATAAAACTATAAAAGTTACTTTAATTCTAGCTTTAATTACACTGATAATTTGTTGGCTTTATGGTTCCGATGCTTTTATATAAACAGCAATAACTAAGAAAAATAACTATTTATTTTCACATCATACAGCTTGCTTAGATGTGACAAAACCTAATAAAATACAGATAACGCCTATGACTTAAAAAACAAAAATCTATGCCTTAGCGCTTTCGAGGCTAATCACTAAAAAAAGGCCCTCTAACTCTTCTTGGCGGACGAATAGAGGACCAAAGCAAACTAAACCGAAGTCTAACTAAACCAATTCAAAAGTATGAAAAAAAAATCATTTTTGAAGTTTTGGACAACAACACAACTGTCCAAACTGTACTGCATCCTTTTCCTGTGCTTCATAACAGGATTAAATGCTCAAACACGATCTATCAAAGGTAAAATTACCGATGATACCAGCACAGTTCCTGGTGTAACCATAAAGGTTAAAAATAAGCCAACAACAGCATTTTCTGATGAAAATGGAAATTACACCATACTAGCAGGGGAGAATGATGTTTTGGTTTTTTCCTATCTAGGCTATAAAACGATTCAAATTGTAGTTGCAGATCAAGCAACTATCAATGTAAAATTGACTGAAGATGCAACGACTTTAAAAGAAATCGTAATAAATGCCGGATATTATTCTATTAAAGAAAAAGAGCAAACCGGTAGCATTGCAAGAATGACTGCAAAAGATATCGACAAGCAACCTGTCACAAATGTACTAGCCGCAATGCAAGGAAGAATGGCAGGTGTCAATATCATTCAAGATGGGGGAACTCCCGGCGGTGGTTTCCAAATTAAAATTAGAGGTCGCAACAGTATTCGCCTTGATGGAAATGAACCATTATACATTATTGATGGAGTTCCCTATTCAAACGAGTCCATAGGAAGCACGAATACTTCAACGGCATTACCAAGCCAAGCCAGTCCGCTCAACAGTATTAATCCCAATGACATTGAAAGCATCGAAGTATTAAAAGATGCTGATGCGACTGCAATTTACGGCTCAAGGGGAGCAAACGGCGTAGTCTTAATTACTCGAAAAAAAGGAAAATCAGGTAAAACAAACATTTCAGTAACTGCCTCAACAGCCGTTGGTACAGCGACTAAATTTGTAGATCTGATGAATACGGAGGAGTATTTATCGATGCGTAAACAAGCATTTATCAATGATGGAATTCCAATATCGGATACCGATTATGATTTAAATGGAGCTTGGGATCAAACTCGATATACCAATTGGCAAAAGGAATTATTAGGCGGTTCAGCAACAATTAATGACTTTAGAACCAGTATCTCTGGTGGTAGTGAAACAACACAATTCTTGATTAGTGGGAACTACAGAACCGAGGGAACAGTCCTTCCGGGAGATTTCAGGTACATTAAAGGAGGGATTCTTAGCTCAATAAACCACACTTCTTTAGATAAGAAATTCAAAATCTCTTTTTCGGGAAATTACACGGCACAAGATAATCTACAAGCAGCGACAGATTTGACGTTAACAGCGCGTTATTTGGCACCAAACGCTCCAGCACTCTACGATTCAAATGGAAATCTGAACTGGGAAAATGATACCTTCGAAAATCCTTTGGCACCTCTAAAAAGTACCTACCGTGCGAACACCAATGACTTAGTAGCCAACAGCGTGTTGTCTTATGAATTAATTCCAGGGTTAGAAATAAAATCAAATTTTGGTTTTACCGATTTAAAAACGAAAGAAGTCCGAACGATACCATCCACGATTTACAATCCCGTTTACGAAGTTGGGAGTGACAATTCATCAATGTACTTAAACCTTACCAGCAGACAATCATGGATTATAGAGCCACAACTAAGAGGTTTCAAAAATTTTGGAAACCACAAATTTGATATACTAGTGGGGATGACAAGCCAACAGCAACGTACAGAACGCCTATTCCAATCAGGTATTGGTTTTGCAAACAATAATCTGATTAACAACTTAGCTTCTGCAATTACAAAAAACACAACCAATAGCGATACCTTTTTATACCGTTATCAAGCTTTTTTTGGTCGCATCAATTACAGTTACAACGAAAAATACTTTTTAAACTTTACAGGTCGTCGGGATGGATCCAGCCGATTTGGACCAGGCAAACAATATGCTAATTTTGGTGCTATTGGAGCTGCATGGATTTTTAGCAAAGAAAAATTCAATCCAGAAAATAGTAAAATGAGTTTTGGAAAACTCCGTTTTAGTTATGGAACTACGGGTAATGATCAAATTGGAGATTATCAGTTTTATGATACTTACGGTACAACTGGTGCAAATTATCAGGGCATAATTGGGTTACAACCTACACGACTTTATAATGCCGATTTTGGATGGGAAACCAATCGTAAACTAGAATTAGCTTTAGAAACTGGTTTTTTTAAAGACAGAATTTTTAGTACGCTAGCGTTGTATAGGAATCGTTCGTCGGATCAATTGGTGGGTATTCCTATGCCAGCTACAACAGGTTTCTTGTCATTGAATGCGAATCTTGATGCTACCGTTGAAAATTCAGGTTTTGAATTTTCCGTACGAACCCTAAATATTGATTCAAACTCTTTTAAATGGTCAACGAACTTCAATGTGGCCGTTGCAAAAAATAAACTACTTTCTTTTCCAAATCTTTCAGGTTCCACTTTTGCAAATCGGTATGTGATTGGACAATCAATTGATATTGTAAAATTATACCAAAGCAAAGGTGTTAATCCACAAACAGGATTATACGATTTTGAAGATTTAAATGGGGATGGAAGCATAACAGCAGGCGACAAGCAAATTAGCAAGGACTTATCTCCTAAATATTTTGGAGGTATCCAAAACCAATTGGACTATAAAAATTGGCAATTGGATTTTTTATTGCAGTTCGTAAAAAGAGACAATTACGATTACATTTCAAATGTTCCGGGAGGTGGTCAAGTAAACCAAAGCAACACTAGTGGTGACGCTTGGCAGCAAATTGGGGATCAAAGCAGTTCGCAACTGCACACTACGGGACTAAATGGTGCAGCGGTAAGCACCTATTATAGGTACATAGAAAGCGATGCTGTAATTACAGACGGCTCTTTTATCAGACTAAAAAATATTTCACTTTCCTATGATATTCCGTTACAAGCGACCACTAATGTAAAATGTAAACTTTTTATTCAAGGTCAAAACCTACTGACATTTACATCTTACAAAGCAGGTGATCCCGAGTTTAAGTTCTCAGGATTCCTCCCTCCACTAAAAGTGATCAGTGGCGGAATGACATTAAACTTTTAATCCTCAAAAAATAGTAATATGAAAAATTTACAATTTATAACGGTACAAACAAAGCCATTTCAGGTGTATCGCATTCTTTTGGTTTTGACAGTGATACTTTTTTCAAGTTCCTGTAGTGATTTTGTAGAGGTTCCATTACCTAATTCTCAGCTTACAGGAACTACAGTGTTTGAAAGTGAATTGACAGCAAATGCATCAATGGCACAAATCTATGCACAACTTCGTGACGGCGGCATCCTATCTGGGTTACCTACTGGTGCATCTGTTAGAATGGGATTGTACGCGGATGAATTACAGGATTATACCAACTCTACAATTGCCCTACCTATTTACAACAATGCGCTTACGGCTGATAATGCTACTGTGGCGTCACTTTGGACTTCAAGCTATAGTCAAATATATAACGCCAATTCAGTTATTCAAGGAGTTGAAAATTCGACCGGGTTACCTATTGCGGTTAAAAACAGAGTGTCGGGTGAAGCACTATTCGTTCGTGCTCTAGTACATTTTTATCTATTACAAATTTATGGTAGCATCCCCTATATTACAGGAACCAATTATGAAATTAATAGAAAAGTTATGCGTAGTGCTGCGGATGAAGTATATGCAGCAATCGTGAAGGATTTAGAAAGCGCCAGTTCAAGATTACCTGAAAATTATAGTTCTTCGGATCGTGCAAAACCCAATAAAATGGTGGCCAAAGCCATGCTGGCCAGAGTATATTTATACAGGAATAAAAATACAGAAGCAGCAAATGAAGCAACTACTGTTATCAATAGTCCGCTTTATGCTTGGGAAACGGATTTAAACAAAATTTTTCTAAGAAATAGTAAAACTACTATTTGGCAATTAGCATCAGCAACAGCGGTACGAAACAGTAATGAAGGTACAACTTTTATTTTCGTATCAGGTCCACCACCAGTTTGTGCGCTTCGTACCGATTTTATGAATGCATTTGAAACAGGCGACCAACGCAAAGTGAATTGGACAAAGTCAGTTACCACCGGACTAAATACTTGGAATCATCCCAATAAATACAAACTGCGCACCGCAACAACAAGTTCGCAGGAATATTCTATTGTGTTGCGCTTAGCAGAACAATATTTGATTAGAGCCGAGGCAAGAGCAAAACTAGGCGATTTAGCAGGCGCAAAAGAGGATTTAAATAAGATAAGAACGACCGCTGGTTTACCAATAATTACCTCAACTATCGCCACTGAAATTTTATCTGAAATTCAAAAACAACGAAGATTTGAGTTTTTTACTGAACATGGGCATCGCTTTTTTGATTTAAAGCGCAGTGGAACAGTCGATGGAGTACTATCTGTTTCAAAACCAGGTTGGAACAGTGCAGATATTTTGTGGCCTATTCCAGAGCTAGAATTGAATGCAAATCCAAATTTACAACCTCAAAACACAGGATATTAAAGTTATGAAGCTATTAAAAAAAAATAGTACTATCGCTTTCAGTTATTCTTGTAAAAAAACAATTTTGTCATTTTGGATAGTATTATCCTGCTCTATTTACGGGCAGGATAATTCCAAAAAGAATATTGCTGTAGCAGAGTATGAAAGGTGGGGCAAATTAGAAAACAGAGCTATTTCCCAGAAAGGAAACTGGATATCATTTGATATGCAGTACAGCAATGGTTCAGATACATTATTTGTAAAACATACGCAGCAAAAGATTGGATTTAGTTATCCACTAGGAACACAAGGCAAATTTGGTGGTGAAATTGCATTTGGTGCCTTTCAAGGAGATAAAGTAATTGTTACCATCTTAGAAAATAGTGAAAAAATTATTATATCAAATTGTACTGCTTTTGAATTTGCAAATAGTGGGAAAATTATTGTGAGCTATTCCAGTGATGGGGAATTAATCATGAGAACAATAAAAAACAAAGAAATCATTTGTGTTCCAAATGTAACAGAATACCAATTGGATCAGCCTAACAATATCCTGTTTTATCACACTATCCATGAAGGGAAAAGTAGTTTCGGAACAATTAATCTTAGGACAAACCAAAAAACAGAATATTACACAACGACACATAAGTTATCTGGTCTGACATTAGCAGGATATGGAAAAGGTGTTTTTTGGCTCGAAGAGGGCATCAACGGGAAATACACAAAACTGAATTTCTACAAAACCCAAGATAAAAGTATTCAAACCTTTGAACCAAAATCATTCTTAAATTTTCCAGAAAAGCATGAAATTGTTACCACAAAATCTTTCAAAATTTCAAGTGATGGTAAAAGAGTGTTTTTTGGAATCGCGAAAGTCAAAGAAGAGGCAACACCAAAAAAAGACGATGTCGAGGTTTGGGATACAGAAGATTTATGGATTTATCCAAAAGCAAGCAGAGAAAATCTTGAGGGGTACGCCACTTTATCGGTTTGGTTTATTGAAGAAAAGCGGTGGAATACGATTACAAATAAAGAACTTCCTTTTGTACAGCTTAACGGCAGTAAATCAGTTGCAATACTTTACAATCCAACTGCATATGCACCTCATTTTAAGCGCTATGGAGAGGTTGACTATTTCTTGTACAATCTGGCTGATGGCACCAAAAAGTTATTTTTAGAAAAGCAACCTGGTGAAAATTACTTATTGTCTTTTTCTCCAAATGGAGCATACATATGCTATTTTAAAGATAAAAATTGGTGGCTGTACAATATAAAAACACAATCTACGGTGTCAATTGTTCCACCTGCAGGTTCCGAATGGGTTTCAAATGATTTAAAGTACATAACAAGACCACATGTTTTTGGAATGAAAGGATGGAGTGATAATGGAGAATACCTTTTGCTACAAGACGAATTCGACGTCTATCAATTTAACATCAAAACAAATAAACTAAAACGCATTACTAATGGACGAGAAAGCGGTACCTACTTCACTGTAGATGGTTCAAATATCAAGCAAATAGGAAATGACAATTACAATGGTTGGGCTCTTACTGAAATTAATTCAGCTAATAATTTAATCGTTTCATCAAGAAATGCGGCCACCAAGTCACAACAATTTAAATTAGTTTCTACATCCAACACTTTAATTCCAGTAGCAAATAATGCTACAAAATCAGATGAACTGCGTAGAGCCAATAATGAAGTCTATGTCTATCGAGAACAATCACATAATGAGTCTCCCAGAATTGTATCTTTTAAAAACGGTGTAAATAAGGTTCTGTTTGAAAGCAATAATCATGATAAAAACTTTAATCAAGGAAAGGTAGAACTAATTTCATTTTCGAATTCAAAAGGAGACAAACTGCAAGGATTATTATATTATCCGGTAAATTATGAAGTAGGCAAAAAATATCCGATGATAACCAATGTGTATTCGCAAATTACAAACTCATTGCACGAATATAGCATTCCGACTTTATACAACGATACCGGTTTTAATGTAAAGCATTTTGTGCAACAAAATTATTTTGTATTATTACCAGATGTGAAATATTATGAAGGAGAAACCGGAAATAGTGCACTGGATTGTGTTGTTGCTGCAAACAATGCCGTTGTAAAAACAGGAATGATTGACTTAAAGCATATTGGCTTAATAGGGCATTCTTTCGGAGGTTATGAAACAAATTACATTATTACAAAATCGAATATTTTTGCAGCGGCAGTATCGGGTGCAGCAATTTCTGATATGGTAAGTTGGTATTTTAGTAACTCAAAAAGTCTCAATATCCCAGAATTATGGCGAAGTGAATCGCAACAATGGAGAATAGGAAAATCTATTTTTGAAGACAAAGAGTTGTACCTAAAAAATTCACCAATACTTTATGCAGATAATATTACTACACCATTACTGTCTTGGGTGGGTAAAATGGAGACTAATTTACCCTACGAACAGAGTTTACTTTTTTATAATGCATTGAGAAGAGCCAAGAAGAAGAATGTTTTATTGGTATATCCAAAAGACCAGCATGTAATTGTAATCAAGGAGAATAAAATGGACCTTACAAAACGAATTACCGATTGGTTTGACCGATATTTAAAGGAATAAAATAAATAAGTGCAGTTTGAAAAAACTGCACTTATTCGTTAATCTACGGATTAACAGTTCTAAAAAGCGGCGTAGAACAGGTCGTTTCACTATCTTTATCGAATACTTGTGAAGAACCACTCATACAAAAAGCATTTCCAGTAACATCGCAATCTACGTTTACCAGTTTACAACTGGAAGGGAGTGGTGAATGGATATAACCATTAATAATTGCAGTAGCCGTTTGGCTTTCTTTAGCCGTACTAGTGGTTACAGCAGCAGCACTAGCCAATGAGAATGCTACCATTGGAAGCACCATCAATTTTAAAAAATCTGTTTTCATAATAAAAAAATTAATAATTATTATTTCGATCTACTCTTTTCTACAGGTTTTCGATCTTACCCCTGATACCGGCCAGTATATCTTTCATTTTATTTTTTTAGTTGCGTTAACATTGGGGTCCCAAAAGTATATTTTACAATTTGATGTCCTACTATTGCATACAAGGCCTTTTCAGTTATCAATAAATCACTCATTTTCATTTTATTTTCGTGGTAGATGTAGAAACTGAATAAATAGATTTTATTCGTAATATCATAAACATCAATTATAGAAGCATGGTCCCAGTTTTTTTTACTTTCGTAACGACCACGAAGCCCTGATTGATTAAACAAAAGTTCATTAAAGGCAGCACTTCTTAAATTAACAGTATAAGGCGGAGCTGCAAGTTTACTATCCCCTGATTTTTTGACTCTGACTACTTTTAATTTAGCTCTGGTAGTGGTATCTATAGTCGTAACGTGATGGACAAGTTGCAAAGCTGTATCGGCTACAATAAATTGATTCCGATAGAAATACGTATAAACGATTTTCTTTAAACCCTCACTGTAAGTCAGGGTTCCGTCCGTGTCAAAAATACCGTCTATTTGTTTTTGTAATAAGTGCTTTTGCTTTCTAATTTTTAAAGAATCATCTAAAGCTATTGTACCCAATATATTTTCGTAAGTACCTAATTGTTGCCCTCTAAATACACAAAGAGTAGAATCAATTGGCTGTAATGTAGTAAAGTAAGGTTTTTTGGTAACCCAAATGGTAGCTTTCCAATCAGAAACTAAACCCCGATAAATGATAGGAATAGAACCATCATAAAGAAAAAAATGAGCACCCAAAATTTTTGTTTTAACGGCTCTAAAAGGTAAAGTATCCGGAGTAAGTTGAATAGAATATTGTTTTTTATGTTGCAATGTGCTGTCAAACTCAATGATAGTTAAAGGAGAAATGGTATTTCCTAAATAGATATTTCCTTTAGAGTGGCCGACAAAGTAAAATCCATAATTATTTAAGTTTTTTGTTAAAGTCCTTGATGCAACGTTAGGAGTAAATCGACGAATAAATGGATTTTGCTTCTTCATAGTATCCTCTGATGATAGAAATAAAAAAACAACGAAAAGCACACTTGATACTACTATTAATAACAGTGAGATAATCCCTTTTTTATCATATTGATGAAGCAACAGACTACAACTACCTATGAAAATGAAAAAAAGGTTGAAAATCAAGTGTTCATTCCATCCTAACTTTTCTAAAATTCCACCACAAGAGCATGGAATAAACGAACTAAAATTCAAAATCAAAATAATATATGTAGTAAAAACAGTCATTAAGCCCACTGATAAATAAAGGGCCTTTATTCGACTTACTCGCAGAGATAAAGCAACTACTAGTCCCAATTCCGCAAAAATTACAAGAAACGAGATAGAAGCAGCATAAGCACTTAAAAGTGGAGACTGGCCTAATTGTGTTTGAAAGTTTTCAAAATCAATTAGTTTACTGATTGCAGCATACGTAAACAAAATGATATACAGGAAGCAGACCATCTCTAAAAATACATTTTGTAATTTAATATTCAGTTTCATAGTACTTTTTATTTAAAGCAAAATTCTGAATTATAAAATGACTATAGTTGTCTTTTTGGGAGTAAGAGATGACTAAAACGGATAACTTTAATCCTCAACTGACGAAATAAAACCAACTTCATTTCGCTTTAATTCGTTGGGAGAAAAACCAAATTGTTTTTTAAATGATTTTGAAAAATTTGGATAATTATTAAAACCATTCATGACAGAAATATTTTTTAACGGTATTCCAGTATGTTCAATCATAAAGAAAGCTCTTTTGAGACGCTCTTGATTATAAAACTGATAAATACTAGTCTTAAAAAAATGGCGAAAACCATCTTTTAATTTATGTTCATTAGTACCAAATTTAGAAGAAAGCACCTTTAAGGAGAGAAGGGGTTCTTCAAGGTGTGCTAAAATATAATCATAAAGTTTTTGAATCAATAACGCATCTGCCTTTCGAGTTTTATTATGTTTCTCGTTTTCATTCCCATACAGTAAAGGACTATAAGTATCTTGACGTGCAGGAGTAACCAGATTTATTATAATTTCCGAACCATTAACCAACCTTACAATGTTACTGGCAACCGAAATAGGTAAATGTTCTTTAGGTGTAAAATCTAATGTAATAGTTGTAGGCAAAGTACTATTTGCATCAACTACTTCTTGAAGTTGTTCAAAAGAAGCTGTAGTAATAATGTCCGCCAAAGATAGGTTGATCAACTCAGATTCGGAATGACCCAAAAAGGAAGTAACTTCAGGAGTAAAGCTCTTGATTAAAAAAGACGAATCTAAAACAAATGTGCTTAGAGCTGTAACTTGAAGGGTCTTATGTGTATTAATGTAACCAATTTGAAAAACCGACTCCTGCATTTCTTCCGCTACCATATTAATTAAAACAACTAGCGTTTCCAATTGTTCATCATTTGAACTTAAAGGAATGCGCGTGTTGAAATTGCCACGTGCCATCTCAAATAACATTTGATGAATTGTAACAATACGCTCTTCGTTGTATGTTTTATTCATAAGATTCAACTTTTAATTTTTTATCTTATAGTAAACGCTAAACAAACCCTTTTAGATAAATTAAAGCGTCATCTTCTTTCGTGAAAATTTGAGTAGGTACAGAGGGCTTACTAATCTCTACATAAAAAGTACTAATAATCAAGGAAAGTTTTTCATTTACAATAAGTGCTACTGCTTGCGTCAAAATAGAGCCCGACTGTGCTAAATGATCTCTTCCAGCTTTCTCAGTAGCAACAACACCCCTAATATCACATAAAATAGGATAAGTACATTCGTTTTGAAAATGAATTCTATCGGTTACAACGCACTGGGCTACCCTTAAATCAATAGTAGTATTAGGCTTGTATTCAAAAAAGAGAATGCCCCCAGAGATCCAAAACCTGGCAAAATCATTCTCATAAAAATCATGTGCTGCAATCATGTTTTACGAATTTAATTTTTCTAATTTAACAAAAATATAAACATCTATTAATAAGACACTTGCCAATTTGGGATTATTTGTTGCAATTTGGAAGTTTTAGTTGTCAATTCGGGACTTTGACTTGTTATATCGGGAGTATTGAGGTATTGGATGAAATAACTTTCAATTTTTATGATGAATTTTAGATATCTAAATTTTTAAAACAACTTAAACAATTTAAAAATGGCAAAAATTAAGCACAATAATTTCATAGACACAGTTGATGAGGTTTTATCAGGAGCAAAAAAAGAAGGATTACTACATCTATATGCAGAAGACAAAAAATTGACAGGTAGGACAATCCAAGTTAAGGGAAAGGAAATGTTTCATTTTGGTACAACAGGTTACTTGGGACTCGAACAAGACATTCGGTTGAAAGAGGCTGCAATAGCAGCCATAAACAATTATGGTACACAATTCCCACTTTCAAAGTCATATATTTCGCATCCGCTTTACAGTGAACTAGAGCAAAAAATTGAATTAATGTATGGTATACCACCCATTATAACAAAGAACAGTACATTAGGACATTTAGCTGTTATCCCGACATTGATAAGAGATGAAGATGCCGTAATAATGGATCATCAAGTACATTGGAGTGTACAAAATGCGTGTCAGCTTTTAAAGCTACGGGGAATTCCAGTGGAGATGATCAGACATAGTAATTTGGAAATGTTAGAAGATAAAATCAAACAATTAACTACCAAATGCAATAAAATCTGGTATATGGCTGATGGTGTATATTCCATGTTTGGTGATTATGCACCTATCCCAGAATTATTGGCTTTGACTCAAAAATATTCTCAGCTTAATCTCTATTTTGACGATGTTCATGGTATGAGTTGGCGAGGTAAAAATGGAACTGGTTTTATTTTTGATATGATAGAAGAACTTCCAGAAAATTGTATTGTGGTGAGTACATTAAGCAAAACCTTTGGAGCCAGTGGTGCGACGGTATTTTGCAGGAATCAGAAACTAAGAGATAAAATCAAAAATTTCGGCGGTCCATTAACTTTTTCCGCTCAGTTAGAACCTGCATCTGTAGCAGCAGCAATCGCTTCGGCAGACATTCATTTATCTCCTGAAATAGAATTGAAACAAAAAGTGCTAGCGGATAAAATCGATTATTTTAACCAGTTATTATCAAACGGAAACCTCCCCATAATTTCAAAAAATGATTCGCCAGTGTTCTTTTTGGGTATGGGTACGCCTGCAACAGCTTATAAGTTTGTGCATCGCCTATTTGAAGAAGGATTTTTTCTGAACTTGGGAATTTATCCAGCAGTTCCAATAAAGAATACAGGAATCAGAATAACATTATCGAGCCACAATAAGCTAGAAGATATTACAGCCTTAGCTGATGCAATGGAATACCATTTTCCCAAAGCTTTGGAAGAAACAAATAGTAGTGAAATCAAAATCAGACGGGCTTTTGGAATGGACAATAAAAAAGCAGAAAATATTTCACAATCAAAAGAGCAGGAGCTTTTTATCGAAGAAAAAAATACCATTCAAGATATTGAAAAATCAGCATGGAATCAATACATGGGAAAACAAAATATTTTCGATTGGGATGGTATTGTTTATTTAGAAAAAACATTTAGTCAGCATCCAGACCCGACTAACCAATGGGATTTTTACTATTATATCATTAAAGACAACAAAGGTATCATAGTATTAATGACCTTTGTTACCTACGGTCTTTGGAAAGACGACATGCTGGCTACTGAGTCGGTTTCTATCCATTTGGAAGAAATAAGAAAGACTAATCCTTTATACCTCACCTCAAGAGTATTGGGTATGGGCTCTCTATTTACCGAAGGAGAACACTGCTTTATCAATCAGGAACATCCTTTGGCAGAAAAAGCATTGAAACTATTATTGGATAAGCTAGAAGAAAAATTCAATGACTTAAATGCAGACATGTTAGTTTTAAGAGATTTCGAAAAAGACAACAGCTACAACAAAATAATAGTAGATCAAGGTTATTTCAAAATAGACATGCCGGAATCCTGTGTAATTGAAAATCAAGTTTGGCATTCACACGAAGAGTTTACAAAAACATTATCGTTGCGTTCCCGTAAACATTTCAATAAAGAGATAGAACCTTATGAGAAGTACTATGATGTTGTAATAAAAGATAAATTGAGCAAATCAGAAATAGGAAGAGCATATCAACTCTACAACAATGTAAAAGACAATAATTACGCTATCAATACATTCCGATATACCCAAAAAATTTTCGAAAACATGAATGAAAGTCCCAACTGGGAATTTATAGTATTAGCCCTGAAAGTAGAGCCTGAAAATCCATTTGTAGGAGTTATGTTTTGCTACAAAAATGACAATCATACCTATGTACCGGAATTAATAGGTATGGATTATAAATGGGCGAAAGAATACCAACTGTACAGGCAATTGTTATTTCAAACCATAAAAAGAGCTAATGAGTTGCAACTTCAAAAGATAGATTTTGGAGTGTCAGCCTCATTTGAAAAAAGAAAATTAGGAGCTAGGATAATTCCAAAAGTAGCCTATGTTCAGGCAAGAGACAATTACGCAATGGAACTTATGAATACTTTGCAAAATGATTACAAATCAATTGCAAAATGACGAAAGATATTGACAACTAATATTTAAAAAGATGTTTGAAAAAGCGATTGAATCATTTAATGCTGTCTGCAATGAAATTTTAGAGGCAAACGATACAATGCAAAATAAGGCTTGCAATGGAATTGTATTGTGTAATAAAACATTAACGAACTTAAAAGAGATAGTTGATAAAAATGATTTCAACACCGTTCCGGAGGAGATCGATTTTTTCAAAAATATCAAACCCGTTCCTATGAGTTTATTGATCTATTTTACAGAAGTGCGTTCCTGCGAGCTAAGAATGCCAAAAGCGGGAAACACTTATAAAGTCGAATTCCTCCAAAAAGAATTGCGGAAAATTAATAAGTTCTTTTACAGAAATGCCGATTTTGTGCATTATATGGAACAAGGATACAGTTATCTGGATCATCAATTCTTTACTCGAAACCATCGCGATAATTTTCCCTTTACACCTATGACTGATTATTACCAATTTCCGGAATTTTCAACATCGCAAGACATGCTCTGGGCAAAAGTAAAGGCGATGTATCGATTTATTCATTACATCCGACAAGCACTAAAAAGACTAAAAGTGGATGATTCTGATATTTTTGAAGAAAAAAAGCATAAAGTATTGGTATGGACAGGGCCAAAAACAGCTTTGACAGAATTAATCTACGCCTTGTTTTCTAATGGAACAATCAATCATGGTGCGGCAGATATTAATATGATAACGACATCATTTGAAGATTTTTTCAACATCAAACTAGATAACATTTATAAAACCTATACTGAAATTAAAGCACGTAAAAGCAGTAAGACAAAATTTCTGGAGGAATTAACGCTAAACCTACAGCAAAAAATGTATAGAGAAGACCAAGAATAAAGCCTTAACCACTATGCCCACAAGCAGTAAATCCTGATTTTAAAAGGATATACTGCTTTTTTTTATGCCAGAATCAATCAAAGAACAATTATCAGAAAAATTAAGGTTTTTACTTTTTTCATACTACGAAAGCCATGGGGATAAAATCCAATAAAAGCTGCTGAATTTTATAAAAACATACTAAACAGTACTAATCTAAAAACAGAAATCATGGTTTCACTCATTTTTCATGAGAAGATCACTCAAATAATTGGAGCCTAAAAAGAGAATATTTTAAATCGAATAAGAAATCATCATTTTATGGAGAATTATTTTCCAGTAAAACCAAGGCTTTAAGAATTTTAAATGTTAAAGTTTTTCAGTACTACGAAAGCCATTGGGATAAAATCCAACAAAAGCAACTGAATTTTGTAAAAGCATTTTAAACAGTACCTCTATCTGGAAGAATTGCTACATACTGCGTATTGAACCTAAATTTTTGATTATGAATATCGACAGAATAGAATTTATGGCTTGGATGGAGCGAATCATGGAGCGATTTGACATCCTTATGGAATTGGCAATTGGGACTAAAAATCAACATGCGATTATTGATGGAGAAGAGCTGTTGGACAATCAGGATATTTTACAAATACTGAAGATAAGCCCACGATCCTTGCAACGTTACCGCTCTTCCGGTAAGTTACCCTATTATACAATTAGTGGAAAAATTTATTATAAGCTCTCAGATGTGCACCAGTTCATCAGAGAAAGCTTTACCTCTCCCTTGTCCAAAGCAAAAGTCAACGGCTGACAAATGATGTCAATTAAAGCCAACCAAAGAGAAACAGTGGCAGCTTCTTTACTTTCGGCATAGAAATAGAAAATATTCAGATTATGAGCGAACAAACTTTAGATACACCAAAATCTCCCGAACAATTATCTGAGATATTATTGGTACTGGATAAAGAGAAAAAGAAAATTCAGGCTGTAAAGGGCATTGATAAAAATGGCAAGCTGGAAACCGTTGAACCTATAAAGAAAAACCAGAACCAGTTTATGCGGGTGGATAAGAATGGCGATTTATTTTCTAACTTTTTTTCTAATTTTTTCAGCCAATTAAAGGATCCTACTCGTTTTTCCTTTTTCAAAGTTACTGAACCTGTCGCTATTGATATGGCAAATGAAATGCAAAAACAGATGGATAGACCAACTCCCGAAGTAGAACAGCTGATGAAGCAACACGAAGTGAAAGCAGAACCTGATAAAAATAATAATAAACAAGAAAATAGAAATAGTATGGAAACAACACAGACAACATCGGAAACAGGTGGATACCGTTACAAACCAGAACAGATTGACTGGGAAACAATGAACAATCTAGGATTGAATAAAGAAAAACTTGAAAAGATGAACCTCCTTGATCCTTTATTGAGAGGTTTTAAAACCAATGAGCTTGTACCAGTAAGCCTTAATCTCGGCACTGCCGTTACTCGGATGGATGCACGACTGTCTTTACAACAAAATGATGAAGGAGCGGTTGTGGTTGCTATTCATGGTATCCGCAAAGAACCTAATCTGAATTTTGCTTTTTTCGGTCATGAGTTCAGTAAGGAAGATAAAGAGAACCTGCTCCAAACAGGCAATATGGGGCGTGTGGTCAATCTGATCAATCCTAAAACTAATGAGACCATTCTCTCTATTGTCAGCGTGGATAGGCTGACTAATGAGCTTATTGCTCTGCGAACAGACAAAATCAAAATCCCTGATGAGATCAAAGGCGTGAAACTGGATGATGTACAAAAGCAAACCCTTATGGAGGGTAAGCCGCTTCATATAGAGGGTATGACTTCCAAAAAAGGAACTTCGTTTGATGCAGAGGTACAATTCAATGCCGACAAACGTTTTGTAGAGTTCTTGTTTGACAGGAATAATACCAATAAGCAGGTACAAGGTAATGAGAAAAAACAATCGCTGGAAACTCCGAAAACTTTTAGAGGTAAAGAACTGGATAATGAGCAGTATCAAAAGTTCAAAGACGGTCAGACTGTCTATGTTAGTGGATTGGTGGATAAGAAAGGTAAAGAATACAATGGTTACATCACTTTCAACAAGGGGACAAACAAAACAGATTTTTCTTTTCAAAACCCGAACAAAATCAAAGAAGAGGCAAAACCTACCGAAGCTCATAAAACACAGACGGCAGTCAATTCTGAAGGGAAAACTAATGAAGCGACCAAGAATATCAAAGAGCCTTTAAAATCAGGACAAAAAAATCCCGACAGCAAGGAACAGCTGGAGGAACAAGAAGCAGCCAAAGCACCGGCCAAATCTAAAGGCATAAAAAGGTAATTACTAAAAATGTATTGAATTATGAAAGTAGTGATTGCAGAAAAACCAAGCGTAGCCCGTGAAATAGCAGCCCTGTTAGGAGCCACCGAAAAGAAAGATGGCTACCTAATGGGCAATGGCTATTATGTTACGTGGGCTTTTGGACATTTGGTAGGATTGGGTATGCCGGAAGATTACGGAATTTCAGGATTTCAGAAATCATACCTGCCGATACTTCCAAATCCTTTTTTATTGACCGTCCGAAAAGTCAAAAAAGACAAAATCTATGTAGCAGATACAGGAGCGTTAAAGCAGTTAAAGGTAATTGAACATGTTATCAACCTTAGTGAAGAGATTATTGTCGCAACCGATTCTGGGCGTGAGGGTGAACTGATATTCCGCTATATCTATGAATACCTCAAAAGCTACAAACCCTTTGAACGTCTTTGGATTAGTTCGCTGACCGAAAAGGCAATCAAGCAGGGCTTTGACAACCTAAAACCTGGTAGCGATTTTGACGGATTATATCAGGCAGCGCAGGGCAGGAGCCGAGCTGATTGGCTTTTGGGCATAAATGCTTCTCAGGCATTAAGCATTGCCGCAGGCAACGGGATTTATTCGCTTGGAAGAGTTCAGACGCCTACACTTGCTTTGATATGCAGGCGTTATCTGGAAAATAGAAATTTTTCGGTACAGCAATACTGGCAAATACAGGTGTCCCATACAAAAGAGTTCATAGACTTTAAAAGCCTTTCCAAAAACAAATGGCAAGATAAAAAGCTGGTGGAAAATATATTAAAGTCCATGGAAAGAAATGGCAATACAGTTACGGTCACCACTGTAGAAACCAAAAATGTGACGGAACAACCGCCTTTGCTGTTTGATCTGACTGGCTTACAAAAAGAAGCTAATAAAAAGTTGAATCTGACGGCTGAAGAAACCTTGAACATTGTCCAAAGCCTGTATGAAAAGAAATTTATTACTTACCCACGCACTGGGAGTAAGTATATTCCTGAAGATATGTGGGCAGAGATTCCAAATCTTATCAGGGCTTTGCAGGAAATGGTAGCCTTCAAGCGAGCAATAACCAAAGTGAAATGGGGGCATTTCAATAAACGTATCGTAAACGACCTTCGTGTTACAGATCATCATGGTCTGCTGATTACGGACAAAATCCCTTCGGCATTAAAGGCAAAGGAAAATGCCGTTTACAATATGATTGCCTTTCGACTACTTGAAGCAATTTCACAAGCCTGTACAAAAGAGATAACCGATATTACTTTACAGGCTTTGCATTATGATTTTGCCCTGAAAGGCTGCAAGATATTGGAACCAGGTTGGCGGTCCATCAAAGGCAGTTTTTCAGATAATGATACTGGACCTATGCAGGAATTACCCGAACTAAAAAAAGGTGATGAACTCAAAATCAAAGATGCTTCGGTTTTGGAAAAGAAAACCAGACCACCTGTGCTTTATACTGAGGCCGGACTTTTATCAGCTATGGAAACGGCAGGAAAGGAGATTGAAAATGAAGAGGAGCGAAAAGCAATGCAAAACGTAGGTATTGGTACACCAGCCACAAGAGCCGCCATTATTGAAACCCTGTTTAGCCGTAACTATATCCAAAGGGAAAATAAATCCCTGATACCTACCGGTAAAGGATTGCAAGTCTATGAACTGGTCAAAGACAAGAAAATTGCCGATTTAGCAATGACCGCAGAGTGGGAGCTGGCTTTGCAGAAAATTGAAAACAACGAAAGTAATGCGGAAGCTTTTCAAAAAGAAATGGAAATCTATGCCACATCTATTACCAATGAATTGCTGCAAACGGCCATTGCACAAGAAAACACGCCTACCCTTGTTTGTCCTAAATGCAAAAAGGAGCAACTGATTATTAGGGATAAAATTGTTAAATGTCCTGATGAGGTCTGCAACTGGGTACAGTTCCGAAATGTATGTGGTGTGCATGTAAGCATAACTGATATAGAAAGTCTTGTCAATACTGGCAAAACTTCTCTTATAAGAGGAATGAAAAGTAAAGCTGGAAAGAAATTCGAGGCCTATATTGTATTGAATGAAAAAGGGGAAAGCTCCTTTGAATTTGAAAAATCTAATTTATCAGGTAGAAACTAAAGTCTTTAATCAGGCTGTAAAGCGGAATATAGACCGCTTTCCTGAAAACTTCCGTTTCCAGTTGACCCAAGATGAATTTGATACTATAACCTTGAGGTCACAATTTGTGAACTCAAGTTTGAATTATGCGGGAAGGCGTTATCTGCCTTATGCTTTTACCGAACAAGGTATCGCTATGCTCTTATCTGTGCTCCGCAGCTATACTGCCGTAAAAGGATGACCACGACCGTTTTCTCATAATTATAATACCGAACTCTATCATATTGGAGTATCATTTAAAGATCTGGGTAAAAAATGGTTTGCCTTTTCAAGAATGGATATTGAGATTGGCAGAATGCTTCAAATTTTATCCGTTTAGCAAAATTATAAACAAAATATAGTATGGATACACAACAAAAAGAACTGTCGTATTTTAGATTACGACTACAAGAATTATTAAACACCAGCTTTCCAGAAAAGGCTCATGACGAAAAATTTATAAACCAGCGTTCCTCTTGGGCTACCAATGCCTATGAAGGTGCTTTTCAATCGGGAAATGATATTGAAAAATGTAACGAAATCGCCAATTATATTCTATTTGACGGTTTACATTTTTCTAAGTTCGATACCGTGTTTCAGGTGGTTTGTAATGAGTTCGACACCATAATGGCAGATGAAGAATTGCGACCATTTACTTTAAAAATGTTCCGTGTTTGTGAACCTATTTTCTCCAACTATGAACTAACTGATGACTTCGCTTATGGTTATGAGTATGACCAGCTCTACACCGAAATAACCGGAACCATCGCAATATGGATAGCGGAAAATGGGCTTCAGTAAAAAGCAACATCTCCAACAGAACATTGATGCCTTACGAATTGCTTTCAAAATTGAAAAGGAGAACCGACAAGCTACCATAGGCGAAAGACTGCTAATGATGCAATACAGCGGATTTGGCGGTCTTAAATTCGTTTTGAACCCCATAGAAAATGAAATAGACATCAATAATTGGCGAAAAACTGAACACGATTTATTTCCACTTACACAGGAGCTCCACCAACTATTAAAAGAAAATTCCGAAGACGAAAAGCAATACCGCAGGTATGTGGACAGTATGAAAAGTTCGGTGCTGACGGCTTTTTATACACCGCCACAGGTTATAGATGCAATTTCTTCAACATTGAGTGATAGCGGTTTGAACATTCAAAAATTCCTTGAACCTTCCGCAGGTATCGGCTCTTTCATACAATCCTTTTCCGAAAACCAGCAACCCAATGTAACTGCTTATGAAAAGGATTTGCTTACTGGAAAGATTTTAAAACAGCTTTATCCCGAAAGCAATATCCGTATAAGTGGTTTTGAGGAAATACCCGAAAAGGAACAAAACACTTATGATGTAATTGCAAGTAATATCCCTTTTGGCGATACTTCCATATTTGACCTTTCGTATTCCCGAAGTAAGGACGAAGCAAAAATACAGGCATCCCGAAGCATCCACAATTATTTTTTTTTAAAAGGAACGGATATGCTCCGTGACGGTGGCTTGTTGGCATTTGTTACCTCGCAGGGTATTCTAAATAGCCCAAAAAACGAACCGATACGCAGGGCGTTGATGCAGAATAGTAATCTGGTTTCGGTTGTTAGATTGCCAAATAATCTGTTCACTGAATATGCAGGTACAGAAGTTGGAAGCGACCTGATTATCCTACAAAAAAATACGGCAAAACAAAGTCTGATCGAAGTGGAAGAACTGTTTTGCCAAAGTAATACAACAGAATATAATACACCAAACAATGCTTTTTTTCAGGATAGCACAAGAATTGTTCATACAGATAGAAAATTAGACACCGACCCTTATGGAAAATCAGCCTTAATTTATACGCATAAAGATGGCGTTACTGGAATTGCCAAAGACCTTAAAAAAATGCTTTCAGAAGATTTTGAAAATCATCTGAATTTGAGTTTATACAAAGGCGAGCCGAACATACAAATTCCAATTACAACAACTGTTACAGCTCCCATTGTAGAGCCTATAACGATTAAACCAACACCTGTAACCATTCAGGAAAATCCAAATGAATTAAAACAATTAAGCATTTTCGACTTGTTTGAAAATGTGGACGAACCAGTAGCGGTTATTGCTCCACCAAAAAAAGGTACTCAAACTCAAAGGCAAACTTCCACGAAGCGAAGAGCCAATATTGTTCGCCAAGCAGACTTGTTCAGTTCGGCGATACAACCACCTTATATCCCTCCAATTTCAAATGGAAATACCAATGGAAATACTTCAACTGTCAGCAAAAAAGAGGAAGTTATCGGCGACCTGTTTTCGGGCTTAAACGGAAATGGTCAGGCTCAAAAGCAAACCGTTGTCAGTACCATTCCCGAACCTGCTCTATACAGCAAAGGATTACAATCATTTCATCGAAGTGATTGTCTTGTTATAGATAATGGTTGGGTTGGTCATTTGCAAGATGTTGATAAAAATGGAGCAACGGCAATGTTCCATCCCTTGCAATTACCATCATTCCAGAAAGTAAGAGCCGAAGCCTACATTTCAGTAAGAGATAGCTATCTCGATTTGTATCAAAAGGAAGCCGAAAAGCAAAACGAACATACAGTAGAAAGGGAAACGCTGAATAATTTGTATGATGTTTTTGTAAAAAGATATGGCAATTTGAACAGTGCCGAAAATATCAAATTGATTAAAACAGACAGTGCAGGGAAAGAAATTCCTTATCTGGAACGTGTAGTTGGTGGTGTGGTGCATAAGGCGGATATATTCAGTCGTCCCGTTACTTTTTCTACTACCATTTTAGCAACAGACAATCCCGATGAGGCTTTAGCATCATCACTGAACAAATACGGCAAGGTGGATTTGTATTATATGTCCGAAATCAGCAGTATGCCTGCCGATGCTTTGAAAGAAGCCCTACACGGTCGTATTTTCTATAATCCTTTACAAAAGGAATATGAAATAGCCGAACGATGGATTGCTGGAAATATAGTAGAGAAATCTGAAGAGGTCAAAGCCTATCTTGAAAGTAGTCCCGATGATGCAGAAGCCAAAGTAAGTCTTACGGTTTTGGAAGAAGCCAAACCAAGACGCATTGAGTTTGAAGAACTGGATTTCAATCTCGGCGAACGCTGGATACCCACAGGGATTTATGCCCGTTTTGCTTCGCATTTGTTCGATACGGAAGTCAATATCCATTATTCCGAAAGTTCGGATGATTTTTCGGTAAAGTGCAATCAAAAGAATGTGCATATATGGGATAAATATGCCGTAAAATCAGAGAGTAGAACCTTTGATGGGATTGCTTTGCTTAAACACGCACTCGTAAACACCACACCAGACATTACTAAAAAAATCAAGGTTGGTGACCAAGAAGTCAAGGTCAGGGATATGGAAGCCGTACAGATGGCGAACACCAAGATTGACGAAATCCGCACCGCCTTTACCGATTGGCTTCACGCTCAAAACGATGAATTTAAAAATAGGTTGACTGACCAGTATAACAACACATTCAACTGTTTTGTACGACCGAATTATGATGGAAGCCATCAGGAATTTCCGGGTTTGGATAGAAAATCATTAGGTATTGAAGACTTGTATTCGAGCCAGAAAGATACTGTTTGGATGATAAAGCTGAACAACGGTGCTATTTGCGACCACGAAGTTGGCGCTGGGAAAACATTGGTAATGTGTACGGCTTCACAAGAAATGAAGCGTTTAGGTCTGGCACACAAACCGATGATTATCGGGTTAAAAAGTAACGTTCACGAAATTGCAGAAGCTTACAGATCCGCCTATCCACACGCAAAAATTCTCTATCCTGGCAAAGAAGATTTTACGCCCAAAAAACGCTTGCGGATTTTCGGGGATATTAAAAACAACGATTGGGATTGTGTGATATTAACCCACGACCAGTTTGGCATGATACCGCAATCGCCCAAAATGCAAAAGGAAATTCTCGAAATTGAATTAGACAGTGTAGAGCGAAATCTCGATGCTCTAAAATCAGAAGGCAGTGAAGTTACACGAGGGATGCTTGCGGGTGCTATCAAACGGAAAGAAAATCTTGAGGTAAAACTGAAAACCCTGCAACACGATATTGATAACAGAAAGGATGATGTAGTAGACTTCAAAATGATGGGCATCGACCATTTGTTTGTGGACGAAAGCCATCAATTCAAAAATTTGATGTTCAACACACGCCACACAAGGGTTGCAGGATTGGGAAATGTAGATGGAAGCCAAAAAGCAATGAACCTGCTTTTTGCAATTCGAACCATTCAAGACAAAATACAAGCGGATATGGGTGCGACTTTCCTTTCCGGAACAACAATCAGTAATTCACTTACGGAATTGTACCTTTTGTTCAAATACCTGAGACCAAGAGCGTTGGAAAAGCAAGGAATTAACTGTTTCGATGCTTGGTCTGCTATTTATTCAAGAAAAACTACGGATTATGAATTCTCGGTTGCCAACAATATTGTAGCAAAAGAACGTTTCCGATACTTTATTAAAGTGCCAGAATTGGCACAATTCTACTCTGAAATTACAGATTACAGAACGGCAAAAGATATTGGCATTGACCGCCCTGAAAAGAACGAAATACTGTATAACATTCCACCAACACCCGACCAGACAGCATTTATCCAAAATCTGATGGATTTTGCAAAATCGGGTAATGCGACTTTGCTGGGAAGAGCACCTTTATCGCAACGAGAAGAAAAAGCAAAAATGCTTATCGCTACCGACTATGCCCGAAAAATGTCTTTAGATATGCGAATGGTTGGCGGTAGATATGATGACCATCCCGACAATAAAGCATCCCATTGTGCGACAAACATTGCGAAATATTACAACAAATTCAATGCACAGAAAGGTACACAGTTTATCTTTTCCGACCTCGGCACCTACAAGCCTAGCGAATGGAATGTATATTCTGAAATAAAACGCAAACTTGTGGAAAATCACGGTATTCCGGCACACGAAGTCCGTTTTATACAGGAAGCCAAAAACGATAACCAGCGTAAAGGACTTATCAAGGATATGAACGAGGGTAAAATTCGTGTGATTTTCGGTTCTACAAGTATGCTTGGAACTGGCGTGAATGCACAGAAAAAAGCCGTTGCAGTTCATCATTTAGATACGCCTTGGCGACCAAGCGACCTTACCCAAAGGGATGGAAGAGCAATACGAAAGGGTAATGAAATTGCTAAGCATTTCGCAAACAATAAAGTGGATGTAATTATTTATGCTACAGAAAAATCGTTGGATAGCTATAAGTTCAATCTCTTGTACAACAAGCAACTTTTTATAGACCAGCTTAAAACTAATAACCTCGGCAAACGTACCATTGATGAAGGAAGTATGGACGAAAAATCGGGAATGAATTTCTCGGAATATGTGGCTATCCTTTCAGGAAATACAGACTTGTTGGATAAAGCCAAATTAGAAAAACAGATTGCCGGATTGGAAAGCGAAAAACAGGCTTTCAACCGTTCAAAGTATAGTGCGAAGTACAAATTGGAAGACTATACGGCTGAATTGGACAAAGCCCAATCCCGATATGACCGTATGAGCCTAGATTGGAATAATCTGCAAGAACGTATCCAAAAACGTTCTGACGGTATTATTACCAATCCTGTTCAGTTGGACGGTTTACCGCCCAATGCGGATATAAAACAAATCGGTGCAAAACTCAACCAGCTTGCGGATAAAGCCCGTACAGGTGGTGATTACGAGGAAATCGGAAGTCTTTATGGTTTTCAGCTTTTGGTAAAAACGGAAATGTCACAAAAAGACGGTGTGGATATTCGTGTAAATCGTTTTTTGATGCAAGGCGAGGGAAATATCAAATATACCTACAACAATGGTCTAATCGCTAAAGATGAAAAGCTAGCTGCTATGAACTTCCTTAACGCACTGGAAAAATTGCCTGGATATATTGAGCAGGAGCAAAAGAAAATTACGGAAATACAAAAAGACCTACCTATTCTTCAGGAGGTCATAAATGGTACGTGGTCTAAGGAAAGCCGATTGAGCGAACTCAAAACCGAACTGGCCGCCGTTGAACGAAAGATACAGTTATCAATTACGCAGGAAACTAAAGAGGAACCTGCGGAACAAACCGAAAAACAAAAGCAAACGCCAAGCATTTCGGAGAATATTGTACGGATAAAAGGTGTTCATTTACCACGTGGAGTATTGTAATATGCAAAAGAATTTGCTACATTTCGTCCTGTTCGTCCATTTTTCTAATCAAAGCATCCCGTAAGCTGTCAAGGAATTTGGTGCTGTTTATTTTTCGGGATTTAAGTTCCATAAATGTATGATAAAAGTCGCCTAAATCAAGATTAAAAGTACGTTCAAATGTTTTGGCAATAACCTTAATATCTGCATTTCCATTGTCAAACACACCTTGCGAATACAGTGCATAAATCAATTCTATCATTGCTGTTTTGCTCCCTGTCCAATTTAATTTCGGCAGGTCTGTTGATTTATCTCTATACGCCGTGTTGTGAAGCTGGTCTTCAAGATAGACTTGTATCAGGTCGTTGGCAATAATTTTTGCAACTTTGTAATCGTGTGAAGTAGAAAAACTATGGTCTGCTTCAAAATAAAATGTGTCTAAACTTAGCTTAATATCGTACTTGCCCCGAACAAACAGCTTATCATCAATAAATGAGTTATTCGTCCGGTAGTATTTATAAAATTCAAGGTTGTTGTCAAAATACCTTTTAAGTTTTCTCAATTCATCATTAAGGTATTTTTTAATAGGTTTTGAACCGTAAGGCTTTTTTGTTTCGATTTTATAAATGGCATTATAATAAATTAGTTTTGAAACGATAGTAGGTTTTTGATATTTAAAAAAATGGATTTCTTCCCCAATATTCTTAAATCCTCTGTTTAGAACATATTTCTTTACTTCCGACAAGTATTTTAGAATGATATCTATAACGGCTTCTATCCGTTGTATAGAGTGATCGGTTTCAATCTCCAAATCGTTGATTTCTGTTTCCAGCTTGTGTAGTGTTTCTGTATAAAATTTGTTCATCTGGCTATTTTGAAGTCTATATTTGAGTTAGTGAAAAAAAATAAACTGTGTAATTTGTAGGCTATATCACATCTAATGATTTTTTTTGAAATTATTATAGAGCCTATTTGCAATAGCTTAGCTTCTTCCATAATCGGTTAAAAGATTTCAGGAATGTTTATTAGAACAATTCCTGAACACTCTTTTTTTATTTCTATTATCTCCTATTCTTCTAAGATAAAGGCAACTATAGATATAGGGATTTACTTCGCTAACTTCAATATTCTGTAAGCTCCCCTTGCTACAATTACAAATACAATAGCCCCAATAATCAAATCAGGATAACTTGAATTGAGCCAATTAACTAAAAGACCAGCAACAATAACTCCCGAATTGATAATGACATCATTTGATGTGAATATCATCGAAGCCTGCATATGCGCTTCTTTACTTTTGTTCTTTTGTAAGAGATAAAGGCAAAATACGTTTGCAATCAATGCTAAAACTGAAACGACAATCATTGTTTTGAAATCGGGCATAGCTTCAATTCCAATAAAACGCCTGATCACTTCAACGAAACCTATAATAGCCAGTAAGACTTGGAAGTATCCTGCAAATCTGGCGATGTTCTTTTTTAGGGCGATTGTTCCACCAACAGCGATTAATGCCAATGCGTAAACGACACTGTCTGCAAGCATATCCAAGCTATCGGCTATCAATCCCATTGAACCTGAAAAAATACCGAATAACATTTCCAATCCAAAGAACAGGAAGTTGATAATCAACACGATCCAAAGTAATTTCCGTTGCTTGTTGCTTGTATCTGTTTCAACAACAAAATTGCTTTTTTCAGTTGAAACCAATGTCGTATTTAGGTTCAGTGTTCCCAAAGCCAAAAAAATTGGCTCTGGGTTTCCATTGTGATAAACGTCCAATTTTCTATTGGCTATATCAAATTCCAATCCTTTTACCGTATCAAAGTCTTGCAGTTTCATACGGATTAATTGCTCCTCGCTTGGGCAATCCATTTTAGTTATATTGAATATGGTTTTTTCCATTTGTTTTAAAGCTTGAATTTTATTCCTCCGTTAATCACAAATCCGTCCAAAGGTGCATAAATGTCTTTAAAAACCGGATTGGTTATTGTTCCTGTATAAATGCTACCAAAGCGTGTTTGTCGGGTGTCAAGGAAGTTTTCAAAGTTGATGTACAGAGAAAATCTTTCCCAAATCTTTTCAGCCATAAATCCGGTAATAAAGTAACCTTCGCCCGTAGTTCCATTATTCAGTTTTTGAGGACTGAAGTAATAGGCTTCCAGACCAACTTTCCATTTGTCTTCTATTTCATACATCAGGATGGAATTAATGCGGTGTTTTGGCGTTAAAGGACTTTCTACAGTCGTTCCATTTTGGTTTAATCGAGCATCTGTATAAGTGTATCCCAAAAATAATTTCAAATCATCGTAACCAATTTTAATATTGGTTTCTGTTCCTTTGGTATGGATGTAGCCCGGAGAATTAACGAACTGATACAGATTTGCCGAGGAATTTTCAAGTAACAAAGGATTATCCAAATAGGTGTAAAAGAATAATTGGTTTATGCTAAATGACCAATCTTCTCCAATATAGGTGCGGTAATTGATGTCTGCATTTGCTCCATAACTTTTTTCCAATTTATTGGTCTTGTCGTCAATAGGCATTACATTTTGATATTGTAGGCGTTCACTTTCTTCTGTAAAAATGGTTGGTGTTTTATACCCAAATCCACCTCCAATACGTGAAGTCAATCCGTTTGCAATCTTAAACAATGCCGATACTCTTGGTAAAAATACAGCTCCGTAATCTATCACGTAATCCGTTCTTAAACCTGCTTCTAATTGAAGCCAATCAGTAGCCTTAAAAGAATTTTGAACGAAAGCTCCGAATGTGTTTTGGCTGTAATCCCTCAACGGAAATGCAGTAATCTGCTTTTCTTTAAAATTGTCCGTCCAAATATTAACCCCTGCTACCCATTCCGATTTTTCTGTACTGTTGGTGTAGTTGGCTTCGGTAAAACTTGCGGTTTGTGTTCCCTCAAACTGATAGCTTGGAATGGTTGTATTTCGATTAAAATAACTCACGCTATTTTTAATTTGAAAAGAACTTTTTTCATTAATTAAGTGGTCGAAAACAAATTGAGTGGAATAGCGTTGTGTTTTATTTTCCTCAAAATATTGGTTTGTATTATCTCCTTTTCCTTTGATGTAAAGCATATCACCTCCCAAACGGTTTTCGATAGTTGTATTGACACCGAAATTCATTTTTGTTTTATCATTGAAATAAACAAACAATTTAGGGTTCAGTACAAAACGTTCAAATTTTGGAATGGCAGAAAAACCAATTTTTGCAGGGTCGTAAGCTCCGTTTCTATTATGCGAAGCAAATATGGTTGTTCCGATTTTCTTAAACTTCTGTCCGTAAAAACCGTTGATGTCTAAACCTCCGCCTGATGTTCCGTTTAAATGAAAACGCAAATCCCTTTCTTCCGTTGGTGTCTTGGAAATCAGGTTTACCAAACCTGCTATTGCTCCACCACCATACAGCGTAGATGTAGAACCTTTGATAACTTCAACCTGCTTTAAGTCAAGCGGTGGAATTTGCAACAAACCTAACCCACTTGAAGCACCCGAATAAATAGGAAAACCGTCTTTTAGAATTTGCGTATATCGTCCGTCAAGCCCTTGAATACGAATACTTGCATTGGCACTTGTGGGCGATGTGGTTTGTACGTGAATACCTGTACTTTCCGCCAAAAGCATACGAATATCCCCAGGTTTCATATTTCCTTTTTCTCCCAATTCCTCACTTCCTATAAATTCAATACGGGTAGGAATATTTTGTATGCTCCTTGTACTTCTTGTAGAAGATATAACCACTTCATCCAATTCTTCTGAATTTTCTTTGAGTAAGATTTCAATAACGCTGGTGTCCTTTAATGGAAATCCCAGTGTATCAATACGTTCATAAAAGCCTACGTAACTAAAATGTATTTCCTGTACACCGTCAGGAACATTTACTATTATGATTTGACCGTTTTCGTTTGATGTAGCAGCAAGCGAGGTCCCTTTTATAGATGCTGTCACACCAATCAAAGGATTTTTGTTTTCACTGTTTCTAACAACAGCATTAAATGTGTTTTGTGCAAAGACACAGAGATTTAGTGTCATAAAAAATGACATAAAGAGTATTTTTTTCATTATATGAAAAATTATTAATGTTTAAAAAATAAGAATTGACGGTTTGTAGCACCGCAATTTGTTATTGTGCCGAAGACACTAAAAACATTAATTAATCTTAGGCGGTTGCCAAATGGAAGAGAGGAAGTCTGAAACAGCTGAGGCAGTTATTACACTTAATTTATTTTCAGGTTGTTGGGCAGAATTTGTTGTTAAAGCATAAAAAGAGGTAATTACAAATCCGGTACAGGTATTGCATTTAGAAAAAGGCGAGCAACATTCCATACCGCAACCGTCGCTATCTTCTTCCTGACTATTTGTTGTTTGATGTACGAGGTCAAAACATTTATCTTTCATAAAGCCTGGCAAGGTCGATAAGACCAAGACCATTAATGCTAATATGGATGATAAATGTTTCATTTCCCAAAGATATTGAAAACTACGTTACAAACTACTACCCCTGTTATCATTACTACCCATTTTGTATAAAACCAACTATTCTTTAAAATTTCATTCGTTGTATTCGTACCGCATTCAGGATAGCCAATAACGCAACGCCTACATCGGCAAAGACTGCTTCCCACATCGTAGCCAAACCTCCGGCACCCAATATTAATACAATGCCTTTGACCACAAATGCCAACGTAATATTTTGCCAAACGATTTTTTTGGTTTGCTTACCGATATTGATTGCCATCGGTATTTTGCTCGGTTTGTCGTCCTGTATTACTACATCTGCGGTTTCAATAGTAGCATCACTACCTAAACCCCCCATTGCAATACCTACATCGCTCAATGCTACCACAGGAGCATCGTTCACACCATCGCCTACAAATGCTACGGTTTCGTTTTTGGATTTGATTTCTTTTACTTTATTTACTTTATCTTCAGGTAGTAAATCGCCAAAGGCATTATAAATTCCTAATTTATCTGCAACAAATTTTACTACGGTGCTTTTATCTCCGCTCAACATTGTGGTTTTTACTCCTAATGCTTTTAACTTGTCAATAGTTAGCTGTGCATCTTCCTTTATACTGTCGGCAATGGTAATGTAACCTGCAAATTTTCCATCGTAAGCAATGGCAATTAAGGTATAAACAATTGTGGTTGGGTCTAAATCATAATTGATGTTGAATTTATCCATCAATTTAAAATTTCCTACCAATAATTCTTTTCCATTTACATTGGCTTTCAAACCGTGGCCTGCAATTTCTTCTGTATTTTCTAACTTTATCGAGCTATCAATTTCACCTACATATTTATGGATAGCGGTAGCAACCGGATGTGTACTTTGACTTTCTAAAGCATTTACCATTTTCAGGATTTCCTCTTTATTAAATTCCGGTTTTAATACCACTTCTTGTACCTTGAAAACGCCCTCGGTCATTGTACCCGTTTTGTCCATCACTACGTTTTTAATATCGGCAATGGCATCTAAAAAGTTGCTTCCTTTAAACAAAATTCCATTTTTGGAAGCTGCTCCAATTCCACCAAAATAACCCAAAGGAATACTGATAACCAAAGCACAAGGACAAGAAATAACCAAAAATACCAATGCTCTGTACAACCACTGACTAAATACATAATCGCTCACAAAAAAATAAGGAATTATGGTAATTAGCACTGCCAACAATACAACAATCGGTGTGTATATTTTTGCGAATTTTCGAATGAATAATTCTGTTGGTGCTTTTTGTGCAGTGGCATTTTGTACCAATTCCAAAATTTTAGAAAGTTTGCTATCAGTATAAGCAGTCGTTACTTTTACCTGTGCAACGGTCGTTAAATTTATCATTCCCGCCAATACGGTTTCACCTTTGGTTTTGGTGTCGGGCTTACTTTCTCCTGTTAGTGCTGCTGTATTGAATGAAGCGGTTTCGGATAATAATTCTCCATCTAGTCCTAATTTTTCTCCGGGTTTTAATTGAATTATATTGCCAATACTTGCGGTTTCTGCTTTTATGGTTTTAGCTTGATTATTTTCTAAAATAGTTACTTCATCTGGTCTTTGATCGAGCAACGTTTTAATGTTAGCTTTCGCTCTTGTTACAGCTAAGGTTTGGAATACTTCGCCAACGGCATAAAACAACATTACAGCAACACCTTCCGGATATTCGCCAATGGCAAAAGCTCCGATGGTGGCAATACTCATCAATAAAAATTCTGAAAACACATCGCCTTTTCTGATGCTTTCAGATGCTTCTTTAATGACGGGTAATCCAACAGGTGCATACGCTACCACATACCACACAATTCTTACCCAACCTGTAAACCAAGATTGAGGAAGCCAATTATCGAAAGTTATGGCTATCATCAATAACACAAAACTGATGATAGCAGGTAAAAACATTTGAAAGGTAGATTTATCGGTGCTTCCGTGGTTATGACCGTCATCATCGGTGTGTTCGTGGTTGTGTCCATCATCGTCGTGATGTTTTTCTAATAGCATTTTAGCATCGGCATCGGTATATATTTTTTCTTCTTGAGGTGTGCAACAAAGCTGTTTGCCTTGTGCATCATATTTATGTTTGTGTTCCATTATAGTAATCTTTTAGTAGTTTGTTTATAGGATAAATATTCTTGTCCGTGTTGTTTTTCTAAAAATTTTTCTTCCAATCTTATCTGAATTTGGATAACGATGTAAGTGGATAGCATCAGGAAAAATGTAATTGCATTGGGCAGTATGAAAAATATTCCGGTAACGCTGACTATCATTCCTAAGAATATCGGGTTTCGGCTATAAGAATATAAGCCTTTTGTTATTAATTCGGTTTTATTGTTTTCATCTATACCAATACGCCAACTGTTGCTCATTTGATATTGAGCTACCGAAATCCAGAGTAGTGAAAGATGTATCAAGATTAATCCAACTGTCATAAACACTTCTTTCATTAAATAAGAAATGGGTACTAGATACTGATATGCTTTATCGCTGAATGAATAAATGAATACCGCTATAAAAAGCAAGGCTATCAATACTTTCATTACAAAACCGATGTAATCGTGTGCGTTATCCGTTTTGCCAAATGTTATCGGATTGATGCCTGTTTGCTTATAGGTGCGGTATGACGGTAGCACAAAAGCTACCATCATATACAACACCAAATACAAAGGCAAATAAAAATTTAGCCAAATCATAGTTTCTTTTTTTAGTGTTCGTGACCACCAGTATTGCTCAATTTTGCGTTTACAAAAAAGGCTCCTTTTACCACAATTTTTGCATTTGCAGGAATTTCGTTTACAAAGGTTACAGCGGTATAACCCATATCAGATACACCTTTCAGCACTTCTACTTTTTCAAAATTCTTACTGGACTTATCTTCCTTATGTTCTTCTTCACTCTCTTTATGGCTTCCTTCTTTTTCGCCTTCTTCGTGATGCTCTTCTGCTTTTTTATCGGTTTGCACAAAAACATAGTATTTGCCATCAGCATTTACAATAGCATCATTGGGTACAGCAGGAGTAGTTACGTTGTTAAGGCTTACAATGGCAGTAACATTCATTCCGTCTATAAGTCCTGTTTTATTGCCTTGTACCACGGCGTGAGTGGCAATTGTTTTGCTTTCGTTTTCAAAAGATGAGCCTATTGCAAATATTTTAGCATTATAGTCTTCTACTGCATTGTTGGTTATTCTAAAATGAATAGTTTGCCCTACTTTGAGCATCGGCATATCTTTTTCAAAAACATTCAAATCCAAATGCAAGGAACTGTTATCTACAATTTCAATAACAGGAGAAGATACATCTACATAGCTTCCTATTTTAGCGGAAACCTTACTAACCGTACCATTCAAAGGACTGATTACAACCAATGCTGATTTTAGATTACCATTTGAAACAGAGCCTGGATTGATGCCCATTAATTGTATCTGTTGTTGCAAAGATGCTCTTCTGGTACGTAAACTATTGAGTTCGGCTGTGGCACTTTGTAGATTTTTTTTCGCTCCTGCATTGCCTTCGAAAAGTTCTTTTTGCCTTGATAATTCTTGTTCTGCAAAAGTAATTCTGCTGGCAGTACTCAAATATTCTTCCTGCAATTGTATAAACTGCGGATTGGCAATAGTGGCTATTACTTGTCCTTTTTTTACATAATCTCCAATTTGTACGTTCAGTGTTTTTATTACACCACCATACAAAGAAGTTGCGTTGGCTTTGTTGTTATTGGGAACTTTCAGCAAACCATTTGCTCGGATGGTTGCCGTTAATTCTTTTTGCTCTATTACGCCTAATTGTATGCCTACCGTTTTTATTTGTTCTTCAGTTAGTGTGGCAATGGTTGGTGCTTCTTCCTCGTGAGGAGCTTCAGCTTTTTCGGTTGCTGCTGCTTCTGTAGATTGACCTTCGTTTTGCTTATCGTTTTTACAAGCCGAAAAGCTAAATATTAAAACAACTATCGTTGCTATAAACGTGATTTTATTTATATTGAATTTCATTTTTTCTTATTGATTGATGAATGAATAAATAGTGATTACAGATTGGTTTACCTGCTGAATACTTTTGAGGTAATTCAGCTGAATATCGGTGGCAGTTTGCAGCGCAAAAAGATATTCTACATAACTGATTTCGCCTGTTCTGTAACCCAATTGTGCTGCTGATACAATTTCCTTGGCATTTGGCAATGCTTCTTTCTCAAAATAATTGAACTGCTGTAGGTCTTGCTGGTATTGTTGCAAGGCATTTTGCATTTGCGTAGCCAATGTTTTTTGCTGTTGCTGTGCATTGGCTTCGGCTGCTTGTTTTCTGTAATCTAAAGATTTTATTCTGGCTTTGGTAGCACCATAAGTGATGGGAATAGCAATACCAATGTTTACAGAACTAAATCGGTTTCCGCCATTGAAAAATTGTTCGTCTCCGTTTACATTTTGAAAACCAATTAAAGACTGATTGACGTAACCAATGGTGAAATCGGGCAAACCTTGCGAACGTTCTACCTTTTTGGTTTGCTCGGCAATAATGGCATCCTGATACAAAGATTGAATGGCAGGATGATTTTCTACGACTTCATTATCCAACAAATTACTGATTTGTAGAGGCTGAAATATTCCGTTTTCTGCAATGGTAAAATCGTCTTTTGTGTTCATCAATGTTTTCAGATTGGCAACAGCATTGGATAAGAACACTCCATTTTGTTTTAGCAATAAATTGATTTCGCCTTTCTTAGCTTCCGCTGTGCTGATGTCCACTTTTTTGGTGTCGCCAGTTTTATAACGAAGCTGGGCTATTTTAATAAAATCGTTGTACAAACTATCCAATTGCTGTAACTGTTTTTCATTGTGTTGCAAGTACAAAATTTGATAATAATAAGTACGTACTTGATTTTTTAACTCCAATACAGTAAGGTTTTTTTGCAATTCTTTACCTTTTATTTCGGCATTAATCAGTTGCTTTTTAGCTCCGAATAATGATGGAAACGGAATGGTTTGTGACACCTGAAAAGACTGGTCGAATTTGGTACTGTTGTACTGTCCCAACTGTGCATTAAAATCAAGTTTTGGTAATTCTCCGGCAGTTTTTTTCAAAGCTTTGCTGGCATCAATTTCTAAATCTGAAGCTTTTAAGGTTTGATTATTTTGAAGTGCAATATTTATCGCATCGTCAACGTTAGTTAAACTTTTTGTCTGTGCATTTGCTGTAAAGCCTACCATTGATAAAAGCAATACAATTATGGTTACAATGGGTTTCACTTGTGGCTTTCTTTTTAATTTAATTTTTGAATTGAAAATGATATAGAGTAATGGCAGTACAAATAGGGTAAGGAATGTTGCTGTAACTAATCCGCCAATTACTACCGTGGCTAAAGGCTTTTGTACTTCTGCACCAGCACTACTGCTTAATGCCATTGGTAAAAAACCTAAACTGGCTACAGTTGCTGTCATCAATACTGGTCGCAGTCGGATTTTAGTTCCTTCTATTACTCGTTTGAAAACATCTTTTACACCTTCTTTTTCTAATTGGTTGAAAGTGCCTATCAATACAATTCCGTTGAGAACTGCCACACCAAACAAAGCAATAAATCCAATTCCTGCACTGATGCTGAACGGCATACCACGAAGTAATAAAGCCAATATACCACCGATCGCACTCATTGGGATAGCTGTAAATATTAAGCCTGCCTGTTTAAAGGAACGGAACGTGAAATAGAGCAATACAAAAATCAATAACAAAGAAACCGGAACGGCTATCATTAATCGGTTACTGGCTTCCTGCAAGTTTTCAAATTGACCGCCATACGTGAAATAGTAGCCCGGTGGTAATTTTACCTGTGTATTTAATTTTTGCTGAATTTCTTCTACCACACTTTGTACATCCCTGTCTGCAACGTTGAACCCGATTACAATTCTACGTTTTCCTGCTTCACGGCTTATCTGTGCCGGTCCTAATTTGTAATCAATAGTTGCTACTTGCGAAAGCGGAATTTGATTACCAGTTGAAGTTGGTATCATCAAATTGTTTACATCTTCGATACTGTTACGGTAAACACTATCCAACCGAACTACCAGTTCAAATCTTCTTTCGTTTTCATATACTACACCAGCACTTTTTCCTGCAAATGCAGTGCTTACTACATTGTTTACATCTTCTACCGTTATCCCATAATTGGCTAAACGTGTACGGTCGTATTCTATATTTATTTGCGGTAAACCACTCACACGTTCTACTTGTGGAGATGTAGCACCTTCTACTGTTTGTATAACCTTACTAACCTTATCAGCATTCAAGGCAAGCGTATCTAAATTTTCTCCAAATATTTTTACTGCTACATCTTGCCTAATACCTGTCATTAATTCATTGAAACGCATTTGTATCGGCTGGTTTTTTTCAAAGAACACACCAGGTATTGCCTCTAATTTTTCATTAATTGCATCCGCCAATTCATCATAATTTCTACCACTTTTCCATTCGCTTTGAGGCTTTAGCAATATCATCATATCAGTAGCTTCGGGTGGCATTGGATCCGTTGGCACTTCTGCCGCTCCAGTTTTACCTACTACCATTTTTACTTCATCAAATTCTTTAATAATTCTTGAAGCTTGCATAGAGGTTTCTATACTCTGGCTCAATGAACTGCCTTGTGGTAAAATACAATGGAAGGCAAAATCTCCTTCCTGTAATTGTGGTATAAATTCGCCACCCATTCTGCTAAATAAGAAAAGACTAAAAACAAATATACCAACGGTAATTCCTACTAGCCAATATTTTATTTTGATGGCTTTTTCTAATAATGGTTGATACATTTTTTGCAACCAATTCATCATTTTATCCGAAATGGTTTCTTTGAGCATCGGCTTTTTAGATAAGAACAAAGCGCACATCATCGGGATATATGTTAAAGATAATATCAATGCTCCGAATATTGCAAAACCTACTGTTTGTGCCATTGGACGGAACATTTTACCTTCTACACCTACCAATGTAAGAATAGGAATGTAAACTATAAGGATAATGATTTCACCAAAGGCTGCACTATTACGAATTTTGGAAGCTGAGGTAAATACTTCATTATCCATTTCTTGCTGTGTGAGCCTTTGTGTAGATTTCCTTAAACCTAAATGATGCAATGTGGCTTCTACAATAATTACCGCACCATCTACAATTAATCCAAAATCTATTGCTCCCAAACTCATTAAATTGGCACTTACGCCAAACACATTCATTAAAGCCAATGCAAACAACATCGCCAAAGGAATAGCGGATGCTACAATCAATCCTGCCCTAAAATTCCCTAAAAAAAGCACCAATACAAAAATGACAATCAGTGCGCCTTCTATCAGGTTCTTTTCAACGGTACTCATAGCTCTGTCAACCAAATCTGTACGGTCTAAATAGGGTTCAATAATTATATCTTCGGGTAAGGATTTTTGAATAATAGGCAATTTTTCTTTGATGCGATTTACAACCTCATTGCTGTTCTCGCCTTTCAACATCATTACCACACCGCCAACTGCATCTACTTCGCCGTTGTAGGTCATTGCTCCGTATCGTACAGCACTTCCAAAACGAACATCTGCCACATCTTTAATAAAAATAGGAATACTGCCGCCATCATTTTTTACACTGATATTTTTTACATCATCCAATGAAGTTACCAAACCTATACCTCGGATGAAATAAGCGTTTGGTTTTTTGTCGATATATGCACCACCAGTATTTTGATTGTTTTTTTCTAATGCGGTAAAAATGTCGGTAACACTTACCCCCATAGCTTTTAAGCGATTGGGATTTACTGCTACTTCATATTGTTTCAGTTCGCCACCAAAACTATTTACTTCGGCAATTCCGGGAGTTCCATATAATTGTCTTGCTACAATCCAATCCTGCATTGTGCGTAGGTCTTTTGCATTGTATTTTTTTTCACTGCCTTTTTTCGGATGGATGATGTATTGATAGACTTCTCCCAATCCGGTACTTACTGGTGCAAGTTCTGGCTTGCCAATACCTTTAGGTATATTTTCCTCTGCTTCTTTTAGTTTTTCATTGATAAGCTGACGGGCAAAATAAATGTCTACTTTATCTTTAAATACTACTGTAATTACCGATAAGCCAAATCTTGAAATACTCCTTGTTTCTTCTATATCTGGAATATTGGCAATGCTTTGCTCAATAGGGAAGGTTACTAATTGTTCTACTTCTTGCCCTGCCAATGTAGGGCAAACCGTAATTATTTGCACCTGATTATTAGTAATATCGGGTACGGCATCAATGGGTAGTTTTGTGGCACTCCACACTCCCCAAATGATGAGTAACAAGGTCATTATCCCAATGACGAGCTTGTTCTGAATACTAAATTTTATAATGTTATCTAACACGTGTATCTGTTTAATTTTTTGATAAATAAATTATTGCCTCTTGCCATAAGAAGCCAACAGATAATCAAATAACTATCGGATGAAGTGGATTATGCCTGTAATTATTTCTATAAACAAACATTCATAGAAAATACATAACACGAACAGGCTAGCAGTACCGTAAAGCCAATAAAAGGCATACAATTACTGAGGCTTGCAACAAACCATCAATAGCATTAAGAAAATCTGAAAAAATTAAACAGTAAATTTAGGAGGATGCCAAATACTTCCTGAGTAGAAGGAAATTAAAGTAAAATCACGAAGTGTAATTTTTTTAACAACAAGAGTGGGTTTAGGTTGCTTGATTTCAAAAGGTTTGAAATGGTAAGTAGCAATACTTATACTACAACAATTGCAATAACAAAAAGGACTGCAATTGTCATCGCTATCTTGGTTGTGGTCGTGAGATTGAACGGTTTCAATTTTAGGAATGGTATCCTCACACTGATTGCTTCCATCGCTACAAGGCAATGAAAAAAGTACCATCAGGTAAAAAGTCCATATTGTGATTATCCATCTCATTTATAGTGCAAATATAGAAAAATAAACTTTGCAATCGGATTGCAAAGTTTCATAGTATTTTAGTTGCATCTGTCACACCGTCCTTTAAGTACCAAATTGACACCTTCTAATTTAAAATTTAGTGGAATATTGATGTTTGGAATTTCGGTATCGGTAAGACAAAAAGTTCGCTGGCACTGGGAGCAATGAAAATGCGTATGCTGTTCTGAAGGTTTGCAATTGCAACCCGATTGACAAAGTGCATATTTTACAACTCCTGTTCCGTCGTCAATAGTATGGATAAGTTTGTGCTCTAAAAAAGTTTTCAGCGTTCTGAATAGCGTAACATTATCTGCATTTTCAAACTGTTCTGCTAATTCCTTATGACTGATGGCATATTGCTGTTTCAACAATTTTTCTATTACCAACAAACGCATTGCTGTGGGTTTAATATTTCTTTGTTGTAAAATATTTTCTTCATTTTTCATAATGATTAATTTCTATTATCATTTATTTTAAATTGAGAGCTATGTTAAAAGGGTGTTCAAACTAAGGGTTCTGCTATTTAGTCTACAATATAATTTCTTATTAAATACGAATTAAGGGTTGGATTTTAATAGTTATGGTTTTGCAATAAACCGCAAATTAATTGATGGTTTTAACCCTTAATTCGTATTATATATACACTGTTTACTAATAATTCAATGCGAGCCCCACTCCAAAACCCATATCGCTATCGTAATGTGTACGGATACCAATGTTTTTGTTGATAATGTACTTTAGGTCTGCCATATATTCCATATCAGTATTAACCATAAATCCTCCTCTTAATCTTTTAGAAATAGGAATATCTTCACGCATTAATGACAAACGAACAATGCCATCGTGATATACCTCTGCCTGAAAATTGACTAACATTGGCAATGTGTACATAAAACCTAAACTAAAGGCTCTACGTGTATCCTTCTCATTTTTTTGCCCAAACAAATTTGTTTCGTGTTCGTCCATTCCCATTTTACGATAACGCCAATCAAAACCAATAAACGGCATAAGCCATTGCGTTTTTCCTATATATCTTCCTAAATGGGTTTCCACCTCGTAACCGTGCATATCATTGTAACCTAAACGCCATTCTGTCCCTAAAGACCATCTTGCATTTTGAACCATTGCATCACCATCATTTCCATTGGTTGCAAAATCGTTTTGAGCCATAAAATGTGGCATATTGCTTTCTCTTTGCAATTTATTGTAGGCTTGTTTTTTGTTGGGTAAGTATGGGTTTTGGTAGTCATCCACTGCAAAAACTCTATTCATTCCGCCCATCATATGATAAAGGATATGACAGTGGAAAAACCAATCTCCTTCTTCGTTTGCTAAAAACTCAATGGTATCAGTTTCCATTGGCATTATATCCAACACATTTTTTAAGGGCGAATTTTCGCCTTTGCCATTGATTACCCTAAAATCAAAACCGTGCAAGTGCATCGGGTGGCGCATCATCGAGTTATTATGAATGGTAATTCGTAGAATTTCGCCTTTTTTAACAGGTATTTTATCAACTTCTGAAAGTATTTTATTATCCATACTCCACACATAGCGGTTCATATTTCCTGTAAGGGTAAATTTGAGTTCTCTTACTGGTGCATCTTTTGGTAGTGTAGTGTTGTATGGTGATTGCAACATTGTATAGTTTAAGGTTTTGATTTCTCCTAAAGCATTAGCATTATAACGGTTGGGGTCGTTGTCCATATTCATATTGTGTTGGCTATGGTCTTCTTTCTGGTTACTATCTCCTGTGATTTCGGGATACATTACCACATTCATATCCATTTGGTTCAGGCTCATTTTCATTCCCATATCGTCAAGGTTGCCGTCCATCTTCATCATATCGTTCATCATCTTCATCCCTTCAAAATATTTCAATTTGGGAAGTGGGGAAATCAGTTGTTTGATGCCATTGCCCACAAAATAGCTTGCCGACTGTGTCCTGTCTTCGGTGGTGGCTAAAAATTCATAGGCAACACCGTCATCAGGAATGATTACTACAATATCGTAAGTTTCAGAAACTGCAATGATTAATCTATCTACTTCCACAGGTTCTACATCGTTGCCGTCATTTGCAACTACTGTAATTTTACCGCCTGCATACCGCAACCAAAAATAGGACGAAGCACCACCGTTTGAAACTCGCAATCGTACCTTATCGCCTGCTTTTAGCGTTTTGCCGTCAACAGTTTTTAAATCGGTAGTATGATTTCCATTGATTAAAATTTTGTCATAATAAACATCGCTTACATCCATTGCCAACATTCGTTTCCATTCGTTGGTTAGTTTTGTTTTGAAATGACCTTCTCTGATGGCTTCTGCGTAAGACTGTGTTGCATTTTTTTTGATGGCAGACCAATCGTTGGCATTATGCAACATTCTGTTAATATTATCTGGGTTTAGATTTGTCCATTCACTTAAAATGATGGGTACAGTCGGTAAATCGTCAATTCCTTTTCTAAAGGTTTTATCATCATCCTTTTTCTTCATTATAAAACTGCCATACATCCCAATCTGCTCTTGCAATCCCGAATGTGAGTGATACCAATGTGTTCCGTGTTGAATAATAGGAAAACGATAGGTATATGTTGTGCCTGCCTTAATAGGTTTTTGTGTAAGCCAGGGCACACCATCTTCTTTGTTGGGCAGGAACACTCCGTGCCAATGCAATGATGTACTTTCTTTTAATTGGTTGTGTACTACAATTTCGGCAGTATCTCCCTCCGTAAATGTTAGGGTAGGCATTGGTATTTGACCATTTACAGCAATGGCTCTTTTTTCTTTGTCTGCATAGTTTACAAGTGTGTCTTTTACATAAAGGTCATAACGGACTACCTTTTGTGCAAAAAGAGATTGCGAACACAACAGTATGAAAACTGCCTGTAGCAATCTGATAGTAATATTTCTGGGTATATTCATTTTAATATTTTTATTAATGAAACTTATTCCTGCTTTTTTAACCAATTGGTTAATACTTTGATTTGCTCATCATTCAGTTTTGCCTTTTTATGCATTATTGTATATGATGATAAGGGCATTTGTTTAGTCTCGATTTGTTCTTTAATTGAGTTTAATAATCTTTCCTGCTTCCTATTTGAATATGTACCCCATTCGTTGAAATTCAAATCCTCTTTTGCGTTTTTGATGTGATTTTCAACTAATGCTCTCATAGGTTGCACATAGTCATACCAAACATAATTAGTATTGTTACTATGACAATCGTAGCAAGAGGTTTGAAACATCGCTTTTACTTGAACAGGCATTTTATAGGCTTGGGTAAAATCGGTTGTGTAAACCTGCCCTTTATCTACATTAAGGGCAGGCTGATAAAATTGTATTCCAATAAAAATAAACAGCACTATTGTCAATATTATCTTTAATACTTTCTTCATTTTAGAACTCTTTTTTTACAGAGCCACAGGTAAGCATTTTACCGCCATAGTAAGGGTTTTTGATAGCTTTAGCTTCGCTAATCCAAACCGCACCTTTACCATCGTTATACATTGGACAATGGTCTTGATATAATTTTTGTGTAGTTCCAAATAATACTATAAGATCGGAAACATCTTTGCTTAATGATGCTAAATGTTCTCTTTGATGGTCTATTTTGCCTGCATTATCACCAATGTGTTCTGCATTTTCCTTAGCATTTTCAGCTATCTCCATATATTCTTTATGTTTGTTGGCAGGAATGGATTTCATATTTACATTGTTTAAAGTTGTAAATAATTGCTTCCCTGCATTAGCAGCTGCTTGGTCGTTATCTGAGACAAGTGCATTTTTTAAAGTCAAATAATCCTTAATTATAGGTGCGATAGTAAACTTTTGAGCTTGCTTCACATCGGATTTTTCTGCCTCTTGAGAAGACGTATCCGTTGAAGTAACAGTTGCTACCGTATCATTGAGTGTAGGTGATTGTAACTCCGGAATTGCAGCAATTGTTGTGCTATCATTAGCTTGCTGGTCGCTATTTTTATTTGAAGATTGATTGCAGGAAATTGTTACCGCTGCAACTGTTACTAATGTAATGATTGAGAAAATTATATTTTTCATTTTATTCATTTTTGATATTATTGAAGAAATTTATCTTATTTATTTGTTTTCAAATTCATTTAGCTTATGCTTCATAAATTCGATTTCTTGTGCCTGTGTTTCCAGTATGTTTTTTTGTAACTGTATCAATTCGGGGTCGGTAAGCTTAGCCTTTTCAGACATCAATACTGCTGCTGCGTGATGTGGTATCATACCTTTTACAAACTCCTTATCGCCCACAAATAATTGCTCCCGAATACCAAACCAACAAAAGATGCCAATCGCAAAGGAAACCGTTATGATTGCCCAATTGATTTTTTTGTTTTGATACATTCCTTTCATTATCCATAATTCAATTACCAACATTGCCGAAACCATTAGTAGGGTCATATATAAATTATTGATGTTGGGGATAAGGTTCTGCAAACCGTCAATCATAGCATACATAATAAAATACATAGCTACAAACATTGCAACAGCCATTACAGCAAAACGTTTGTACATTGCTAAAGAATGATTGGGGTTATTTTCTTCACTCTTTTGGGTATGTTGCATTCCGTGTTGGTTTTTCATACTTTCCATAACAATAGCGTTTTATTTGTTATTTAATAGTTTCCTGCACACTACCGCAGGTAAGCATTTTAGAACCGTAATATGGGTTTTTAACCACTTCTTCCTTACTTAACCAGTTTGCACCTTTCCCATTATTGTACATAGGGCAATGCAGATAATAAACAGGTGCTTCTTGTTTTGATACCTTAGTTAATTCATACATATTCTTAGAAAGCAAAGCGAAAGTTTCTCTTTGTTTTGCCACATCTTTGGTTGTAGCAATTTTTTCAGCATTTGCTGTTAAATCCTTCATCACTTCCATCCAAACGTTATGTTCCTTGGTAGAAAGTTTTGTCATTTCTACCGCTTTAATGGCTTTTACCAATTCAGCGGCTTTTGCAGATGAGATACCTGCATCAGTTTTTACTAACGCATCTTTAACCGAAAAGTAGTTCTCGAAAACGGTTTTTAATTGCGGTACATTTTGCGTTTCAGTGGTGTTTTTTTGAGCCATATCGCTTTGGTTATGGTTGGCGTGTTCATTTTTCATATCCATACCTGCATCTTTGGTTTTTGCAACTGGTTTTAGTTCCCTTTTATACTGGCAACAGTCGGATAATTTTGCATATACATCATCTGGAGCCAAAAATTTCTCGCTGTCATAACCTGCCAAAGCAATACGTTTCAGTATTTCATCCTGATTTGTTTTTTTATCATCGTATTTAAGTGTAGCCATTTTGGTGTCTTTATTCCATTCTACTGTGGCTACATTTTTTAAATTTCCTGCTTTTTCGATGGTTGTTTTACACATTTCGCAGTTGCCATATATTTTTACGGTTTCTGTTTTTGCATTTTTGATTTGTGCAAAACTGTTTACAGCTGATAGTAATACGGTGATTACCATCAATATTTTTGATATTGATTTCATTTTTATTTTTTTTTATTTAATAAGATATACGAAGAGTTTGCGAAAACTGGATTCAGCTTTCGACAAGGCACACGTATGGCTAACAAGCCATCGTTTTAGCTTATTTTAGGTGGTTGCCAAATGGAAGAGTAGCCTGAAGAATAGTAGGCTTCTTTGAAACCGAATTTTTGCTTTTTAATTTCAGCAAAAGGGTCAGCTGTTTTTAAATCTACTGGTATTGGTAAGCTTACAGAAGATGAAGAAGTGCTGCATCCACAAGAACTGTGCTTACAATTGCCGTCGCAGTCGTGACCATCTTTGCATTTTTTACAGGACTTGTCCTTGCAACTGCTTTTATGTTCTGCTTTTGCAGATTGATCTTTTGAGCAGGACTTTTGCTCTGTCTTAGTTGTTTTTTTTGCACAAGCATAGCTTATGCTTGGCATTAGGAAAAAGCCCAAACATAGTAAGATGACAAAGCTGATATGTTTACTCAAATTTTTCAACACTACAAAATTATGAAATTATTTCTTTTAATTGCTATATTTTGCACTTTCGTGAACTGCAAACACAGAATTATAGATAAAATGTCTAAATCACTAGTCTGCATAGTCCTTTTTATGCTTATTAAAATAAATATACAGTGAATTACCTAAAGTGTTTGTTATAAGTTAAATAACTAAACAGGTATTAGGATAAGTAAATTATCTTTGTTTAATGGTTCTATTTTAAAACCTGCTTTCTGTACAGTTTCAATTTCCTGTTCTTGTGTAATTCCTTCTGATTTTACGGTAAGCACCTTGTCTTTAGTTGTATCTACTTCCCAATGTCATATACCATCGGCATTATCCAAATGAGGTTTTACAGATGCTACACATCCACCACAGTTAATATTTGTTTTGAATCGTAAGTCTTGATTATTCTTTTCCATTTTGTTTATTGAATAATTCATTTAAAGTTTAAAACTGCGTAATCGCAATGCATTTACGATTACCGATACAGAACTTAAAGACATTGCTAAAGCTGCAATCATTGGAGATAATAAAATTCCAAAAAACGGATATAAAATACCTGCTGCAATTGGAACACCAAGCACATTGTAGAAAAAGGCAAAGAATAAATTTTGCTTGATGTTTTTCATAACAGCATGGCTCAAATTTTTTGCTTTAACGATACCTAATAAATCGCCTTTTACTAAAGTTATTTTGGCACTTTCTATGGCTACATCGGTTCCAGTTCCCATAGCTATTCCGATATTGGCTTGTGCTAATGCCGGAGCATCATTTATACCATCACCAGCCATAGCTACAATTTTCCCTTCTGCTTGTAAACGTTTAATTTCGTTGAGTTTATCTTCGGGTAAGCATCCTGCTTTATAGGAAGATAAACCTAATTCATCCGCTACTGCTTTGGCTGTATTAACATTGTCACCAGTAAGCATAATTACTTCTACACCTTGAAGCATTAGTTCTTTTATCGCTGCTGCACTCGAAGTTTTTATCGCATCGGTAATTGAAACAAAACCAACTGTAACACCATCAACAGCAATGTAAGAAACCGTTTTACCAAGTTTTTGTTCTGCAATAATTTTGTTTTCTAAATCGTCAGAAATAGTTGCCTTAACCTGTTCCATTAGTTTTTTATTGCCTAATGCTACTTTTCTATTGGTAACCGTTCCTGTAACTCCTTTTCCTGTAACATTTTCAAAATCTTTGACTCCAATTAATGAAATAGATTTTGTTTTGGCATAATTGACTACTGCTTGTGCCAATGGATGTTCACTGTATTGGTTTAAGGAAGCTATATTTTGCAATAAATCATCCTCGTTATTAGTTGATGCGTAAATTTTTTCTACCGAAGGTTTTCCCTCTGTTAGCGTTCCTGTTTTATCTGTTATTAAAACATCCACCTTATTCATATTTTCTAAGGCTTCGGCATTTTTAATTAATACTCCAGATTGTGCTCCTTTGCCCACACCCACCATCACAGACATCGGCGTGGCTAAACCTAAAGCACAAGGACAAGCTATGATTAAAACTGCAATGGCATTTATAAATCCATAAACCTTCGCTGGTTCTGGACCAAATAGTGCCCAAACAAAAAAGGTAATTACTGAAATGATTACTACAATGGGTACAAAATATTTAGAAATACTATCGGCTAATTTTTGAATGGGTGCTCTTGAACGAGAAGCATCGTTAACCATTTGTACAATTTGAGAAAGTAATGTTTCAGAACCTACTTTTTCGGCCATCATTACAAATGATTTGTTCCCGTTGATTGTTCCCGAAATTACATTATCGTCTTTCTTTTTGTCAACGGGAATTGGTTCTCCTGTAATCATTGCTTCATCAATACTGCTTTCACCATCGGTTATTTTTCCGTCAACTGGAATTTTATCTCCTGGTTTTACGCGTAATAAATCACCTTTCTTAATATCATGAATGGAAATCACTTTATCGCCCCCTTCACCAATCAAAGTAGCTTCGGTTGGTGCTAATTGTAATAACGCTTTTATAGCTCCACTGGTTTGGCTATGTGCTCTTGCTTCTAACAATTGTCCCAACAAGACCAGTGTAATGATTACTGTTGCTGCTTCAAAATAAAGATGAATGGTTCCGTGTTCGGTTTTAAATTCTTCCGGAAAGATATTCGGAATCAGCATTCCTACAATACTAAACAAAAATGCAACTCCAGTTCCTATTCCGATAAGGGTAAACATATTTAGATTCCAAGTGATTATGGATTTCCAAGCTCGTACAAAAAACATCCAACCAGCATAGAAAACAACAGGAATTGAAAACAGAAATTGCACCCAGTTCCACATGTTGCTGTCCATTATTTGAAATAACGGATTGTTATGTACCATTTCCATCATGGCAATAATAAAAATTGGCACCGTAAAGAGGGTTGCAATTTTCATTTTTTTAAGCAAATCCAGATAGGTTTTTTTTTCTTCGGAATCGCTTGGTTCCATGGGTACTAAATCCATTCCGCATATAGGACATGAACCCGGACTATCTTGAATAACTTCGGGATGCATTGGACAGGTGTACATCGTTTTCTTTACATCCAATTCTGCTTCTTTTACCAAATGCATTCCACAAACAGGGCAATCGCCAGCTTTATCATAGGTTTTATCGCCTTCACAATGCATTGGGCAATAGTATTTGCCTTTTATATTGCTAGTCACTTCGATTGTTTTTTTATCATCGTGAGAATGAGCGGAACAGCAGGATTTTGCCACTGGTTCATTTGTCGTGGTATGTTGTGGGCTTTTGTTATTGCTCATTTCTATGGTATATTTTCCAACAGCAGTTAATGCTTTTTGCAATTGTGTAGTTGGGATGTGTTTATCCATTGTCAGGGTAGCTGAGTTTTCATCTTTTGAAACTTCAACATTTGTCACATTTTCAACCTTTAATAAAGCCGATTTCACCTTTGCTTCGCAACCTCCACAGGTCATACCTGTTACTTGATATTTGTGTACCATTTTGTATGAGTTTTATTATGATACAAAGTTCCATATTGTTTCCATTTTTTCGTTGTGGAATTTTGGGAATGATTTGTAAGATTTACTTAGACCTTATCCAAAGGTTTTCTTTTATCCTCTCGTATTTGCTTGAAATAACTTGTGGTAAGTCCTGTTACCTTTTTGAATTGGTTGCTTAAATAGGCTACACTTGAGTAATTTAAACGGAAAGCAATTTCACTCAAAGATAGTTCATCATATACCAATAATTCTTTTACCTTCTCTATTTTTTGGGCAATAAAATATTTTTCGATAGTAGTGCCTTCTACTTCTGAAAACAGGTTGGATAAGTAATTATAATCGTGGTGCAATTGACTGCTTAATACATCTGAAAGGTTAGTTTTGGTATTGTTGTCCTGATGATGAACCAAGTCAATAATGACGTTCTTTATCTTTTCGATAACCCTGCTTTTTTTATCATCAATGAGTTCAAATCCTAATAGAATTAAGGCTTTATCCAATTTATTTTTTTCATCGGTTGTTGGCTCTTTATCTAATGTTACTTCGCCGAGCTTTATATTTTTTACGTCTAAGCCAAGCTTGTCCAATTCATTCTGCACTACCATAATGCAACGGTTGCAAACCATATTTTTTATAAAGAGTGTTGTCATATATTTTGTGCTTTATTTGAAATTAGCTTAAAATAGGCTCTATAAAATTACAATTAATATTTTCTTGTAATTGTAGAACAGTTGTCAATTGATGTATTTATCCACTGCGTTGTCCAATTCTTCATTTTTAATATTGCTTAAATTTGTATCTACCAAATGAAAAACTGGCCAAGTAGTTTGCTGACTTTCTTTATCCCATTTCTTTATTCAAAGCATCAATGAGCATTTTGGTCATAATATTTTTTCTTTAGCCACAAACTTGCACGTACCAATAATATCAGTACAGGAACTTCCACCAATGGGCCGATAACGCCCACAAATGCCTGTGGCGAATGAATACCGAAAACCGATATTGCTACGGCTATTGCCAATTCAAAATTGTTTCCTGTGGCTGTAAATGCGATGGATGTGTTTTTATCGTAAGGAACTTTAAGAGATTTATTGATAAAGAAGCTCACGAAAAACATAAGTATAAAATAGATGATTAACGGTATTGCTACTTTTACTACATCCATTGGCAACTCTACTATTTTATCGCCTTTCAGACTGAACATCAATACTATGGTAAACAGTAAAGCATACAATGTAATGGGCGATATTTTGGGTACAAATTTCCGATTATACCATTCTATACCTTTTGATTTTACAAGGAAGTAGCGGCTTAAAAAACCTGCCAAGAATGGAATACCCAAGTATATCAGTACGCTTTCGGTAACATCTTTCATTGATACGCTTACATTGAAATTGGCTAATCCTAATTTTGCAGGTAATACGTTGATGAATAACCAAACTAAAAAACTGTAAGTAAATATCTGGAAGATACTGTTTAATGCAACTAACATAGCTGTATATTCTCTGTTTGCTTTAGCTAAGTCACTCCAAACGATTACCATTGCGATACATCTTGCCAAACCTATCAGTATCAAACCTGTCATATAATCGGGTTCATTCCTTAAAAATAAAACGGCTAACCCGAACATTAGCACTGTACCGATACCCCAATTCAGTAATAAGGATATACCAATTACTTTTTTATCCTTAAACGCCATAGGCAATAATGAATAATCAACCTTTGCTAATGGCGGATACATCATCAATATTAAACCTATTGCCAACGGAATATTTGTAGTGCCTACGGATAGCGCATTTGTAATTTTTGAAATACCGGGAAAAATATATCCCAATCCTATACCTACTGCCATTGCAAGGAATATCCATAAGGTAAGGTATCTGTCTAAGAATTTTAGTTTTGGTTGCATCGGCTACATTTTAATCATTGAAAAAACATAGAACATTTCCGTTGCTATCTGTAAACTTCTATCAGCATATACCTTTGATTGTTCCTGTGTATTGTCTGAAATTTTAGGGTCTTCAAATGTGATAGGTATTCTCTTTTCTGCTCCTGCAATAAAAGGGCATCCGCCGTCTGCCTGTGAACAGGTCATAATAGCTACAAACGCTGATACAGGATTGAAAGGGCTATCATATTTTTTGGAAAAACCAACAATCGGCAAAGAATTATCACTATACTTTATGGCATATACAGGATTGTCGGTATCTGCTATTTTGAAAATACTTAATCCCTGATGTGTCAATGTTTCTGCCACTTTCGGGAATAATGCCGTTTCCTCTGTTCCGCCTGAATAACAATGTACATTTGGGATAGTATAGTACGCTGCTGCTACCTGTGCCCAAACCTGCGACAAATGACTTCTTCGTGAATTATGGGTACAAATGAAGTTGATACTTATTTCCTGACTATTGTTTACTTTTTGCTGTACAAAATCTATCAGTGGTCGTAATATATTTTTGCGTTCTTCACTGATGTTTTGAAAAGTAGTAACATTGTTTATTGTTTCAACTAAATTCTTTTACATTTTGATTGATTTAAAGGGTTTAACAACATCCTGAATTAGGTGTGCAGGAAGCATTATTCAACGCTGATAATTTTATTTTTTGCTTTTCGACAGGAATACCGCAAGCATCCTGAGCAAGACAAGCTGTTGTTTTACTTTTCAGTACGAATGTTTTTCCGTTGAAATCCAAATCATATTTCCCGATAGTATCACTTTGATATTCTACTTCAATTTCAGCATCTTCCATGCCTAATTTTTCTTCGGATAGTTTGATGATGTTTAATAGCTTGGTTGGCTTCAATCTATGTTCGAAATCGTCAGCATTCCACAACTGAAAGTTGACTACTTTTTCATTGCGGATTACACCGCCACAATCAATAAATTTTTTATTGATTTGCCCCACTTCGGTAACGTGGAAATGTTCAGGAACAAATGTTCCGTTCTCTAATTGAAATTCAACATTCTCTAATGTTGGTAAGATTTCTTTGATTTTTGATAGTTTCATAATTCCATTATTTAATTGTTATATTGCATTGTTACGATTAATTTAGTCAAAATAAATGCTTAGCAACATTTATCAATACCTATATCGTCAACGAAGAAAGTGTTGAGTTCCTTCTTAATCTGCTGCCAAACATTTTCATCAATGCAGTAGCATACACTGGTTCCCTCTATATTTCCTTTAATAATACCAATGTTTTTTAGTTCTTTCAAATGCTGCGAAATGGTAGCTTGTGCCAATCCCAATTCCTCTACCAAGTCATTACAAATACAGGTATTTTGTTTAATGATATATTGTAGGATAGCTATGCGTGCAGGATGAGCCAATGCCTTTAGCGAAGTTGCTAAACGGTTCTGCTGTTCCGTAAATATTTCAGTTTTTGTAACTCCCATTTTTATCTATAATTATACATCGCAATATTACGATTAATATTTTAACTGCCAAAATTGTTTAAAAAAAATATTTAGTGAAGTTTACCCCTGTTGCACCAAATGTTGCAAATTCGGATCATTCTTAATCCTTTCCAATTCAGTTGCAATAATTAGAACAATGTCTATTTTTATCTGACGGTAATTACTTTCAATTTGCTGTTTCATTTTATCTTCCCCGTGTTCATCAACAAAGGATAGGATTTCCGGTATCTTCTGATATACTTTAGTTTCTGCGGCAACTTTTTCATTGTCCACGACAATTTCAGCGTGGAAAATCTTTTGCTCGATGCGTTCGTCAAAGTTGTCCGAAACAGCACCTACAAACATACCTTGGGTTAATGTTGAGATTTTGGAAGCCGGAATTAAACTATCTAATTGTGTCGATATTGAAGTTGAGGTATCATTTCTATTGATTGATAAACTTTGACGTTTCTGCAAAACTTTTCCGAACCTTTCCGAAAGGCTCTTTGCCGTTTCGCCAACTACCTGACCCGAAAATATATTGCCCACAGTGTTTTGGATAACCTTTGCTTCTTTATCGCCATAATCCCTTATCAATTGCGAAAAATCCTGAAAGCCTAAACAAACTGCCACTTTATTACTTCGGGCAGTTGCAATAAGATTATCTAATCCCCGAAAATAAATAGTGGGCAACTCATCAATAATAACAGAACTCTTTAATTGCCCTTTTTTATTAATGAGTTTGACAATCCTTGAATTATACAATCCCAAAGCTGCCGAATAAATATTTTGACGGTCGGGATTATTACCAACACACAAAATCTTGGGTTCTTTGGGATTATTAATATCCAAAGAAAAATCATCGCCAGTCATTACCCAATACAATTGTGGCGAAATCATTCTTGATAAAGGAATTTTTGCTGATGCAATCTGTCCCTGTAATTGGTCTTGTGCGCCACTTTGCCACGCATCCATAAACGGCGAAAGATAATTTTCCAAATCAGGATATGAAGTTAAAATAGTAAATACGTCCGAATACTTTTTATTCAGCAATTCAATGGCGTGTGGGAATGTACAGTACTTACCGTCCTCATAGATTTTCAGATACCAAATAATAGCAGCCAATAATATAATCGGGCTTTCCACAAAGAAATCGCCTTGCTTCTGTATCCAGCTACGATTGAGGTTCAGCATTATGGTATATGCGGCTTCGTAAGCATCGGAAATGTCCGTCATAAAGTTGGGATTGAGAGGATTGCAACGGTGGCTCTTACGTGGATCGTCAAAATTGATGATGTAGAGTTTGGGTTGAACTTTGTACTTGTCCCGATGCTTCAGTAAATGATTGTAGGCAATGGTGGAAAGGTCATCAAACTTAAAATCGTAGATGTACATTGAGAACCCTTTCTCAATCTGTTGCTTGATATAGTTGTTTACGATAGCATACGATTTTCCGGAACCTGGCGTTCCTAAAACAATGGTTGCCCGAAAAGGATTGACGATGTTTATCCAGCCGTTATTCCATTTGTTTTTGTAATAAAATTTTGTGGGAAGATTGACAGAATATTCATTTTCCATCAATTTGGTTTCCTGCTGAAAACTCTCGTTCTCATTATTGAAAACATCGTCCATAAGGTTAGTACGAAGCAAACGGCTCATCCAAACACCTGCCATCAGCAAAGCGATATAACCTAACGAGATAGTAAGGATATACAGGAATGTGCTTATTACCGGAGATAGCTTTAACAACGGTGTATTCAGGAAGAACAGCACAAAACCAACGCCCAAAGCTACGTAAATTTTAGTCCAGGTTATCTTTTCATTCTTTACGCCTTTAGTTCCCAAGCAGCTCAAAGCCAGCAATACAATTGCAAAAACTTTGGTATATAAGGTATGCGAAAACAAACCAGCTGTTCGTTGGAAATTGCCTAATATTTTATTGATTACTTCTAAAGTCCAGCCACGTTCTATGAAGAAACCGTAGCAGAACCAATAAAGGTGCATCAGTACCAAAAGAATACTGACTGCCCGCATAAATGCCATAATCTTGGCAAGTCCTCTTAAATCATCTTCTCCCTGCATTATTTTAATTTTTAATGTTAGGGCGTGAATTTAAAAGGTCTAAAGAGTGGTTATAAGAATGTGGCACTCAATGGCGGTGCATGGTACTGTTTGGCGGAGAGATAAGAGGTGTAGCTCCTATGACCACTTTGTATAGTAACATTTATAGAGGATCAAAATAAAAGACACTTTTAGTTGCTAACCTTTTTTGTTTTCTGTCCGTTAGCAACATTTTTTGTCTTGCTGAATGGGTGGACAAGGAACATTTCCGTAACTGCAATAAACACAACAGTCTCCTTGTTTTGGTTTAAGAACTTGTTTGCACTTTTCACATTCGTAGAAATATTGGCAAGCATCTGTCGGCATTGTTTCTTCTTTCTTGTGTTCGCAGTTGGGGCAGATTATTGTTGATTGCAATTTGATTTCCATTTCATTTTATTTTTTGTCGGTTACAGAATATCCTGTCGAGTTTATTGCTTTTTCAATTTCAAAAATGTTAGTTTTTGAGTTGTCAAATTTTACGATTGCGTTTTCTTTTTCGTATGAGGCGTTTGAACTTATTATTCCTGTCAATTTATTTACTTCATGGTTTACGTGTTCGCCACAACTTGCACAAGTCATTCCGCTAATCGTAAATTCTACTTTTTGAATATTGGATTTGTCCACCACTATAATTTGCTTTTCTGTCTTTGGGTAGAAAATGCTTGAGTAGTATGGAAAGACAAGCATTACGATTGCAAATGCTGTTACAATTCCTAAAAACATTTTTGACTGAATGAATTTTGGTTTTTCTTCTGTCTCACAATTGCAATCTATTTGCTTTTTGGGTTTCAACTTTTGATACCAAGCAAAACCAAGAACCAAAATTGTCAACCCAATAAAATACGGTCGAAAAGGTTCAAGCCAAGAAAAAGTGGAAGTAAGACCGCTTGTTCCTGCAATAAGAGCTAATACGGGTGTGATGCAACAAAGAGAAGCTGCAATTGCAGTCAAAAGTCCTGCACCAATTAATTTTTTGTCTGTTTTCATATTGTTTCCAAAATTTTGTTTTCGCCAAGGATTTTGAAAAACGGGTTCAGCATTTTTTCATACTCTTTAGCCAATGAGTAAAAAATGGTTTGAGCTTCTCGTTCTGCTTCAATGAGTTTTCTGTCTTTGAGTTTTCGTAAGTGCTGTGAAACTGCTGAAATTGTCATACCAAGTATGTCGCTTATGTCACAAACACAAAGCCGTTTTTCTTCATAAAGCAGAAAGAGGATTTTCAGCCTTACATTGTTTCCCGCTAATTCAAGTCCGTTCGATAAATAGTCAAACGAACCATTGAGTTCTGAAACTCTGTCTTTACAACGGTTTATTTGTTTAATGTCCGCTTGTTGTCGTATGCAAGAATTATTGTCCATAGTGCAAAGATAGCTAATTCGTTTATTTAAGCAAGTACTTAAATATAACAAATAGAATTAAAAATCTAACCTATTACAGTCTTCTTTTTTTCTTCTTCATTTTGTTAGCAAAATCCTGTTCCTCGTAATCATCGCCCTGGGCTTCGGGAAGCAAACCGCCTAATGCCTCAATCAAACCGTCTTCGTGTTTTTCAGAAGTATTCAGGAAGTCGAACAAATGATGTGGTTCTTCCGCAGGAAGATCTGCATCATTCGGTCTTGATATTTTCGATTGTAGTTCAACTGGTTCTTTAATGTCGGGTTTGATATTATTGTTCCAATAATCATTAAAGGTATTGGCAGAAAGTTCTGTTCCTAAACGGGAACCGTTCCAAACCGCTTTGGAATTGTGGTCAATAAATGTGATACCATAAATACGCCCTGTATCATTCCGGCGCACTACTACGTTAATGCCCTGTTCCGTTAACTGCTTTTTAAATGCCTGTTCATCGCTCGTGGTTTTCAGGGCAATGGTAATGGCAGCTTTGATAGTTGGCTTTGTCGGGTGGTCTTTCAAAGCCTCTTTGCATTTCGCAAAATGCAATTCCAAAGTCGGAAGCCCTGCGCTCTTTCCGAAAAGCGAAGCCTTGAATGGATGTCCGGCCCTTTCTCCTTTTTCATTTAACGGAATATACAATAAACCCTGCTGAGATTTTCCCTGCAATTCGTCCTCAACTTTTTCAGTAGTAATATTGAATAACGAAAGCAATGCGTTGTATTCGCCCAATGTCTGGTATTGGTAATAGTTCGGTAAATGGCGAATTACCGAAGCTATCTGACTTTTTACATCACCTTTCTGGTAATTCACAGGGCTAAAAATCTTATCGTTCTGCTTGTGTTCCTTATCTGTTGCAGATACCAATCCGTGTTGCCTTTCGAGTTCTCGGCACACATTCATAGACCGCATTTTCTCAAATTTATCTGAAATCTTTTTGCCTTCTTCATTCACACAAACCGAAACAATATGTATGTGCGTTCTGTCGATATCAGTATGCTTGAACACGACAAAAGGCTGTTCGCCATAACCCATTTCACGCATATACTGCTCTGCCAACTCCCTAAATTTTTCATCACTAACATTATCTTTCGGGTCTGGATTGAGCGAAATATGCAACGTATGTTTTTCGGTATTTCGATTTGCAATAAGATAAGGTGTAAAAGATTGGCTTAATTGTGCTACAGAATAATGTCCGCTTGGTGTTTCAATTATCTTATTAGCAAACAGAATTTGTCCGTTTTCCTTTTCCACTTTAAGATTATTGTACGCCAAAGCACCATATAAATTACTGCTTCTTCCAATTTTTGCTATCATTTTTAGACCTGTTTTTTCAGATGTTTTGCTTCAAATTCTTCGATTAGATGAATTATTTTTTGGCATAACAATACCATTTCAATCGTCTGTTTTTCCAATTTATAGAGGTAGGCAGATCCTTTTTTCTCTGAAAAATTCTTGTACAATAGCTTTACAACTTGGTTATAATTTACACCTACCGAGCGAAATTGACTGTGAAACGAGGTCAATCGCATATAGAAATCAACTGTTCCTTTATCAATTTGAATGGTTTTTATCTTTTTTTCAAAGATGCAAGAGGTTATAAAATGTGCCTTTACCTGCATTCCCGATTGGTCAAAGAGCGAAAGAAATCGGCTGTGCTCTTCTGCATTAAAGGAAATTGTATATCTAATCTTCGCCGGGTCTTCTTTAGGTCGGCGTCCGGTCTTTTTTAATTGTTTTCTGTTGTTTTCGTTCATCACAAATCCATTTATAATTTACACAAAACCCTGACTTCGGAAGGTGTTTTTCAGCCCCCGGCAGGGCAAGTTGTTTTGAGCATCCGAAATCGTTTCGAGATGCTCAAAACACAACTTGCCGTGTTCTGATGAACACAAAAATCCGCCCTGCGGGACGGATTAAATGTAGCAGGGAAAATCGGCTCGATGCCGTTCTGCTTCGTGTCCATTTTATCAAGATGCTTTGCATAAATCCGTTAGTAAAATTCATTTTACAAAGTAACCAACTGTTGATAAGAGTATTGCAATGTGATACTAGGACAAACTCTGCCTTTAGAAGCCAAACACTACCACGATAATGTAAACACCTATTTATCTGCATTTATTTGTACTTACAAACACATATAGAGACATAGTTAGCTATGCAGGTAACAACGTAAGTACTTCATTACCGATGTAAATAAATACAAATGTGAAGATGTAAAAAAGCACCCATTGAAATACTTGAATATGCAATTGTGTACGCAAAAAAGCAGGTATATAAATAAGTAATTATGGTTGTACAAATCTATTTGCCTACAGCCATAAAAAAGTATTCAAGTACATAAATAGCCTAGTGCGTAATTACCTGTTTATCTCTATAATTCTGTATAGAGCTACAAACCTATATGCGCACCTAAGTAATTGAGGATATAAATTTAAAAAACAGTTGAAATATGAATGCAAAACACAAAACAGTATTTATCGCCTTTTCATCTCAAAAAGGCGGTGTGGGAAAAAGTACATTTACAACATTGGTTGCAAGTACGATGCACTATCGGTTGGGCTATAATGTAGCCGTATTTGATGCCGATTTTCCCCAGCACAGCCTGATGAAAATGAAGGCTCGTGATTTGGCGATGGTAATGGAAAACGAAGCTTTAAAAAAGCTGGCTTACAAACAATTTACCACCATCAACAAAAAAGCCTATCCGATTATGCAATCCAAAGCTGATAGCGTATTGGAAACCGCTCACGAATTTTTAAGTAGTTCTTCAGTACCTATTGATGTGGTCTTTTTTGACCTGCCCGGAACGGTTAACACGCCTGGTATTTTGAATGCATTGGCAGGAATGCACCACATTTTTACACCTATCACGGCAGACCGAGTGGTAATGGAAAGCACACTGATTTTTACACAGCTTTTGCAGGATGTGATTATGAAAAAAGGCGAAACTTCCATAGAAACCATCAACCTGTTTTGGAACCAGGTTGATGGCAGGGAAAGTACACCTTTATATGAGGTTTATAACGAGCTCATCAAACAATTAGGATTAAGCCTGATGCAGAGCCAAATCAAAAACAGCACCCGTTTTCGCAAAGAAAGTGAAGTAAACAGCAAAGCCGTTTTCCGTTCTACGGTAATGCCACCTGATGAACGCTTGATGAAAGCCTGTCAGTTAGATCAATTTGTAAATGAATTTTTAAGAATCATTCAATTATAGTCTAATGGAAAAAGAAAATAAGAAAAAAAGTACGCCCGATATTAACGAGGAACTGATGATGAGCCTGATGGTAGATGGCGTAAAAAGAGAGGGATTACAGTTACCCACAGAACAAACTGTTGAAGCCCTCGAAAAGGAATATGTTCAGCCCGAAAAACTACCATTGGAGAAATCTGCTGTGAAGGAAAAGACCAAAATTAAAAAAACAAACGAAACAGATTACGAAAGCCTCTTTTTCAAAAGAACAGACACGAATGCCCGAGATGGAAAAACGGTATATATCCGACCAGATTTTCACGAAAAATTGTCACGTATTGTACAAGTGATAGGCGAAGACAAAATAACCATTTACGGTTATTTAGACAATTTACTGGACTACCATTTTCAGGAATTTGGCGAGCAGATTACCAAGAGTTTTAATGATAAATACAAACCTATTTTATAAGTTATGGAAATAGTAATTGTGATATGCCTGCTGATTTTGATTGCCCTGCTTGTGCAGGACAAGATTGTAATCAAAAAAAGTTCAGAAAGAAAACCGATACAGGGAAAAAGCAACCCTAAACTGCCCGATATTATGGGGCAACCTAGACCTAAGAGAAGCCTTTCGGTGCCAAACAATGCCACTGAACGCCAAAATGAGGAGCAGGAAGTAAATCCTGATAATTTTGACATAGAATACGACGAAAATGAAAACGTCGACATTCAAATTCCGCAGGAAGAGCTGGACGAAGTTTTCAGTAATATGTCTGATTTTGATGATGAAGAAGATGAATGGAACAGGTACGGAATATCCAGTAGCGATAACGGTTTTGCCCAAGGGGTTACCTTTGAAGAACTAAGCTCCGTGGGGATGTTGCTACAAAAAGAAAAATTGGAGCCGTCTCAAAAGGAAACAGCGATAGCCATAGTTCAGAAAATACAAGGAACCGAATTATTCAGCCTACTGGAAAACTCTATGGAGGGTGCTTCCCAAAAAATAGCAGAGCTATTGGACAGCACATTCTCATCTGAAACGGAAGCCGGTTCTTCCACTTTGCGGAAAAATGATTTGAGAGATTTTGATATTGGGGAGTTTGTGTGAGCAAACTCCCTTTTTTTAGTTACAGAACATGTAAATACTTGAAATTGTAATCAGTTAAATGTGAAGTTGGTGGCTTTCCATCCGGAGCATAAAACTTATGTACGTTTCTATTTCTTTCCGAAATAAGATGTAAATTTTTTCTCGCTCTTGAAGCTAAGACATATAATAGCTTCTTTGAATTTTCAAGACCATTATTATCGTTAAAATGAGGAACATAGCCATCTAACAAGCCAAAACCTATAACTGTATCGTATTCTTCGCCCTTGGTGCCGTGGATAGTGGATACTGTAATTCCATCTCGCTGTCTGAATACTTTTCTGAAATTTTCAATATCACCAATATATGGATTTCCTTCATCAATCAGCCTCTGAATTCTACTTTCAGAACTTGCAAAAAATGAATTGAAATGTTCATCTAACAAAGGAAAATTGGGTGATGCAATTTTCAGTTTTTCACAGATCTGATTAAAAAAAGTCCTTAAATAAGTTAATCCATCTTTCTCGATAATCTCCAAAGAATTACAAATTCTTAAAAATTTCTTACTAGTCATATTTGAAACATCAACTCCTGCGGAATCAAGTTCATTTAAAATTTCATTGCTCCACCTTAATCTTCTTACATACATAAAAGGAGATGGTTCTGTCAATGCAATTCTTGAAACCTTGAACCAAAAATTATCAATATCCCGAGAAAACGGTGCCATCCCTGGTCCGTCAAAACTGAAATCAGGAAGTCGAATGATAAGTTTTCTTGTAATACTTGCTATGTGTACCCATTGTGGTGCAGTGATGCATATTTCATTGGGACTAATCCCTGCTTTCTCAACATTATACAATATTAACTGAGCCAATTCTTCAATTAAATTATCTACTGAAACGGAAGAGTTAAATGTGATTGAACTTGAATAATCTTTTCCATTTCCAAAGGCTACAATTGGGGTATCGAAAGTTTTATAATAATCAAAATAGCTAATAATAGCAGAAGATGACCTATAGTTTTTGTCAAGGCTTAATGGAGTCAATTCAAATCCTAATAATTTTTCTAATTCATCTTTCGGCATCGGATACCCTCCCAGTGAATCGTAAATAGATTGATTTGGATCACCTACGATCAGTGTTTTTGAAGCTCCTTTGCTTACGCTTAATATTTTGGATATAATATGATACTGTATTTCTTTGGTATCTTGATACTCGTCAATTAAAACAAACGGAAATAATTTGCACAAAATATTAGCTATAACTGGTTTTGATTTGAGAATTTCATAAGAATAAAATAAGATTTGCTCAAAATCAATTTGTCGATTTTTTTCAAGAACTTTAAAATATTCTCCAAGAATCTTCTTTAATGAATTATGTTTACCACTATCAAGACAGGTTAAGTAAAAACCATCCGGTTTGGCAAGAATACCACAATCATAATATGTTATTTTCTCTTTCTTATAGGGGGCACATAATTCGGTTAAAATCTTCTCTGAATCAAAGGAATTGATGACCTTAAAACCGTTCTTCAATCTTTCAGAATACAGATGGTATGGTTTTAAAATCCATTCCATACAAAAAGAATGGATAGTGCCTATCCATAATTGGGTTGTATCTACGCCTAATAATTCAACTCGTTCCTTGATCTCATCAGAAGCTCTGTTGGTATAGGTTATAGCAATCACGAACTCTTTGTCTGACTTCAATCTGCTTAACTCATAAGCAATTTTGAATGTCAAAGTTCTTGTTTTACCGCTACCGGGACAAGCAATAAGAAGTACGCTGTTGTTTTCGAGAATTGCATCTTCCTGTTCTTTATTGATACTGTCTTTTTCCCAAATAAACATAACTACTTCAATTTATCTATTAGCGTTAAAATTTGATCGTCAGGAATAACGAGGTCGAAGTCGAAAGCTAAGTCTCCTAAAGTGGTTTCTCCGTTTCTATATTTTAACAATTCTACTTTGCAACTTGTAAAATCCAATTTGTTATCATCCCCAAAATTTTTCTTAATTCGATAATCAATTATATCTGCAATGGTATTTGGAGACGTTTCTTTAGCAAAAAAAATGGCATCAATTATATAACTGGGAAGAATAGTCTTGTACGAAATATGCTTTCCTAACATTATAGCAAACCAACCTTTTCCTTCTTGTTTTGCCATCGTAAGTACACGTTTCCCATAAATAGAAACGTCAGCATCTTCAATATCTGCCTTTGCAGTATCACGTGTATCTTGATCTACATAAACTTGGTTAATTATTTTCTTAACTTCCAATTCATTTCCTTCAGTAATGAAATCTACTTCAAAAGTATGTTTTGCATAAAAAGCTTTCACCCAAATATTGCCAACTTCAAATGCATCTAATTTCACCTTTCTAGCCAAACCTTTTTGTTTGGAACCGGCCACTTTCTTTTTATACTTTTTCAATGCATCACTATCACCCACAACTTCTGTGGTGTCACAGATAGCATCATCTAAATCTGTGAGTATGGCACACTTTCTTTGTATTCGGTCATTATGAAAAAGCTGAGCCACGTTTTCAAAACCTGTACTTCTAATATTTATAAGACTAATACCAAGTTCATCTAAACTTACTCCAAAAGCTTTTTTAACCATAGTAGGGATTAAAATTTCTTCGGCATCTCCTTCTACTAAAATTACCCCTTTAGCAAAAAGCAAATTGGTTCTCACAGCGTCCAAATAGCGTTGTATCTGATTTATATTTTCAGGTCCTAATCCCGTAGAGGGCTGATATACTTCAGCATAATTTAATTTTTTAGCCAAAATATTAATGTTCTCAACATTGCTTACTTCAGATATTTGTGTAGAATGTGTTGAATATATAATCTGTGTATCTCCATAATCCAGCTTATCAAATAAAGCCTTTTGAATGTGATTGTGAATATGGGCTTCGGGCTCTTCAATGATTAAAAAATTAGCAAAAGTATCTTTGGACTTTTGATATTTAAACTCTAACAGCTTTAGAGTTAGGAAAATTAGATTTGCTCCACCTAAACTCAATTCGTGAATGCCACCTTCATATTCTTCTCCAGGCTCGCCAATAAATAGCTTTAAAGATTGAAGCAATTTTTCTGCTTCGTCTGGAACGCTGGATTTGATAGATAATGATGACGGAGAATAAGTAAGTCCTACAGCATCTTGAATTGTAGATTTAATATCATCCCTAATATTTTGTACATCGGGAAGTGCTTCAATACTTTCATTCAAATCGTTAACCAAATCACTAATTGGCTTATAATCCGCTTCTTTAATTTCACCACTTTTATTTTTCAAAAGTGTAAATAATGGATTAGTTCTGTTATTATGAAAATCGCTAACAACATCCCGCAAAGCTTGAATGAATGTAAAAGAGATTTCTTTAGCAACTGACATTTGATGTGGGATTTTTGACCCGAATTTTGAGGCATCTATTGTGGGAGGAAAAATAACATTTTCAAAATCACCAACCAATTCCTTATATACAGCCGGGTCATTAAAGTCAGCGATACTTTTTCCTGTAAAGAAAGTTTCGTAGTTATCCTGAATATTGATTTCATCAAGCAAGGTTTGTAATCCAGCAGTATCTCCTTTGGCTAATTCAGATAGCTTTTGTCTTATATCCGCTTTGGGACGAAAGAAAAGATTATAGGTAGCTTTTTTCACATAGTCCTCTTCCGCAATTCCGGCTCCGTGGATAAATAACGATTGAATAGCTTCTTCATCATTAAGTTCATCAAATTCAATACTGATTATTATCCAATGACCTTTCCATTTATTCTTATCCAAAGTTCTATTAAAATCTCCTTCCGTAAGCTTGTAAGCATATTGTAAGGAAGCATCTTCCAAAAGCAATCTTACAGCCTTAAAAACATTTGTTTTTCCAGATCCATTCTCGCCTATAATGGTATTAATTCCTTTTTTGAAATTAAAATTTGCATTTGCGAAATTTCTGTAATTGATGAGGCTAACTTTAGATATATACATTAAAAAATGAAGTTTATAATTGAACATTTCAAATGTACTAATATACTACATTTCTTTTTTCTAACCGCCACCCACAGCCAAACAATTCCTTTGACTACCACTTTGTTATAACGCCTTCATTTCTGAGACACCTTTGTCACGAAAGCCCGCAAGGTGTGGGAAAGAATAACAATTTAATGTGTTTCAATTATGAAAAAACAGAGAAAAAAAGCTTTGCTGGCAGCGGTAGCAATGCTGTCAGGAATTGGTGCCTTCGCCCAAGGAAATGGTACAGCCGGTATCAACGAAGCAACCCAAATGGTAACGTCTTATTTCGACCCTGCCACACAACTCATCTACGCCATTGGTGCCGTAGTAGGTCTCATCGGAGGTGTTAAAGTGTACAACAAGTTCAGTTCGGGTGATCCTGATACAAGCAAAACGGCGGCTTCGTGGTTCGGTGCGTGTATTTTCCTCATCGTAGCGGCAACCGTCCTTCGTTCATTCTTCCTTTAATCCCTTGCCTTATGAGTAATTATAACATCAATAAGGGTATTGGAAGAACGGTGGAATTTAAAGGGTTGAAAGCACAATACTTGTTCATTTTCGCAGGTGGATTGCTCGGAACCCTAATCCTCGTGATGATATTATATATGATCGGGGTTAATTCTTACATCTGTCTTTTTCTTGGAGCAGGTGGTGCTTCGCTAATTGTGTGGCAAACCTTCTCACTGAATAGAAAATATGGAGAACACGGATTAATGAAAATAGCGGCTAATAAACGGCATCCTCGTTACATCATTTGTCGCAAGCCTGTACATCGTTATTTAAAGTTTACCACTAAATCCAATGTACGATGATAAATACAGCAAAATCAACAACACTGGAAAGCAAGTTTCCATTATTGGCGGTAGAGAACAATTGTATTCTGTCAAAAGATGCGGACATTACTGCCTGCTTTGAAGTACGTCTGCCGGAGCTGTTTACCGTGGCTTCTGCTGAATATGAAGCTATCCATTCCGCTTGGCATAAGGCTATCAAAACCTTGCCAGATTTCACGATAGTCCATAAACAGGATTGGTACATCAAAGAAAATTATGCGCCAGATCTGGCAAAAGATGACCAAAGTTTTCTAGCAAAATCCTACCAACGCCATTTCAATGAACGTCCTTTTCTGAACCATTATTGTTATCTATTTCTAACTAAAACGAGCAAAGAGCGTATGCGAATGCAGAGTAATTTCAGTTCGCTTTGCAAAGGAACGCTGATACCGAAGGAAATCAGGGATAAGGAAGTGATACATCGCTTTATGGAAGCCATTGCACAATTTGAACGTATCGTAAACGATAGTGGGTTTATCAAACTGCAACGGTTGACCGAAGACGAAATCATAGGTACAGATGGAAAGCAGGGATTATTGGAGCAATACCTAACATTATCAAGAGAAGTTGGAACACCGATGCAAGACATTGCATTGGGTGGCGAAGAAATTCGTATTGGTAACAAAAGATTGTGCCTGCACACTTTATCTGATACCGACGATTTACCCGGAACAGTATCTGCTGATACCCGTTTTGAAAAACTATCTACCGACCGAAGCGACTGCCGTTTGTCGTTTGCTGCACCTGTGGGATTGCTGTTAAGCTGTAATCATATTTACAACCAGTATTTGTTTTTGGATAATAGCGAAGCCAACCTGCAAAAGTTTGAAAAGTCTGCAAGAAATATGCACTCGTTGGCTCGCTACAGTCGGGCAAATCAAATCAACAAAGAGTGGATAGAAAAATACCTGAATGAGGCACATAGTTTTGGACTGTCATCCATCAGAGCGCATTTCAATATTATGGCTTGGTCAGATGATGCCAACGAACTCAAACAAATAAAAAATGATAGTGGTAGCGCTTTGGCATTAATGGAATGCAAACCACGCCACAACACTACGGATGTAGCAACACTATATTGGGCAGGAATGCCGGGTAATGCAGGCGATTTTCCGAGTGAGGAAAGTTTTTACACGTTCATTGAACCTGCTTTGTGTTTTTTTACAGAAGAAACCAATTACGACAATTCGCCATCGCCATTTGGCATTAAGATGGCTGACCGATTGACCGGAAAGCCTATTCATTTGGATATATCGGATTTACCGATGAAACGGGGTATCATCACGAACCGGAACAAGTTTATACTGGGTCCTTCGGGAAGTGGAAAATCGTTTTTCACTAACCATATGGTTCGCCAATATTATGAGCAAGGTGCTCACGTTTTGTTGGTTGATACTGGCAATTCTTATCAGGGTTTATGCGAACTCATCAAAGGCAAAACCAAAGGCGAAGACGGCGTTTACTTTACTTATACCGAAGATAATCCTATTGCCTTTAATCCTTTCTACACCGATGATGGTGTGTTTGACATTGAAAAAAGAGAAAGTGTTAAAACCTTAATACTTACCCTTTGGAAACGTGATGATGAACCACCGACCCGTTCGGAAGAAGTTGCATTATCAAATGCCGTAAGCGGTTACATCGAACGCATTAAACAAGATGATATTTTTCCATCCTTCAATGGTTTCTATGAATATGTGAAAGGCGATTATCGTAAGGTATTGGAAGAAAAACAAGTAAGGGAAAAAGACTTTGACATTGCCAATTTTCTCAATGTTTTGGAACCTTATTACAAAGGTGGCGAATATGATTATCTGTTGAATTCTGATAAACAATTAGACCTGCTTTCCAAACGCTTTATTGTGTTTGAGATTGATGCCATCAAAGACCATAAAATCCTCTTTCCAATTGTGACCATCATCATTATGGAAGTCTTCATCAACAAAATGAGAAGGCTAAAAGGTATCCGAAAACTCATCCTGATTGAAGAAGCCTGGAAAGCCATCGCCAAAGAAGGAATGGCTGAATACATCAAGTATTTATTCAAAACGGTAAGGAAGTTTTTTGGCGAAGCCATTGTGGTAACACAAGAAGTGGACGATATCATCCAATCGCCCATTGTAAAGGAAAGTATCATAAACAACAGCGATTGTAAAATCCTGCTCGACCAGCGAAAGTATATGAACAAGTTCGATGATATACAGGCAATGCTAGGACTTACAGATAAGGAAAAAGCGCAAGTACTTTCTATCAATATGAACAACGACCCATCACGACTTTACAAGGAAGTATGGATTGGCTTGGGTGGAACACACTCTGCGGTATATGCCACAGAAGTTAGTTTGGAGGAATATCTCGCATACACCACCGAAGAAACCGAAAAACTGGAAGTGATGCAACTCGCATCTGAACTGGATGGCAATGTAGAACTCGCCATTAAGCACATCGCTATGCAACGGCGTGATAGTGCAAATCAATAATTCATTAACAATTTAAAATTTAAGAAAATGAAAAAAATCATTTTTATGGTGTGTATGGCATTAACGCTTGCCGTAGCACCGTCCGCAAAAGCACAATTCGTGGTTACAGATCCTGCAAATCTGGCTTCAGGCATCCTCAATAGTGCGAACGAAATTATACAGACTTCTTCCACTGTAAGCAATGTGGTTAAGAATTTTAAGGAAGTGGAAAAAGTGTATAAGCAAGGCAAAGAGTATTACGACAAACTACAGGCTATAAACAACCTTGTAAAAGATGCTCGTAAAGTGCAACAGACTGCTTTGTTGGTAGGTGATGTTTCGGAAATGTATGTGCAGAATTTTGGCAAGATGATGAACGATCCAAATTTTTCGCCACAGGAATTGGTAGCCATCGGCAACGGTTATTCTTCATTGCTAAATGAAAGTACGGAACTGCTAAAGGAATTGAAGCAGATTATAACCTCGTCCAGCCTTTCGCTAAATGACAAAGAGCGTATGGATGTTATCGACCGTGTGTACAAAGAGGTAAAGCATTATCACAGTCTTGTTCGCTATTACACCAACAAGAACATATCTGTAAGCTACCTGAGAGCGAAAAAGAAAAACGATGCCAAACGAGTGCTTGACTTGTATGGAACTTCTAACCAAAAATACTGGTAAAAATGGAATGGAATAATCTTCACGAAGTACTGCGTTCGCTGTACGATGATATGATGCCACTTGCCGGTGATATGGCAGGAGTAGCTAAAGGTGTGGCCGGATTAGGCGCTTTGTTCTATGTGGCATTAAAGGTTTGGCAGGCTTTAAGCCGAGCCGAACCAATTGATATGTTTCCATTGTTACGTCCGTTTGCTTTGGGACTTTGCATTATGTTTTTCCCAACAATCGTGTTGGGAACCATCAATGCAATTCTCAATCCGATAGTAACAGGAACCCATTCCATTCTCGAAGACCAGGTACTTGACCTCAATAAATTGCAACAGCAGAAAGACCAATTGGAATACGAAGCAATGGTAAGAAATCCCGAAACTGCTTATATGGCATCGGATGAGGAATTCGATAAGAAATTGGAGGAATTGGGCTGGTCGCCTTCTGATGTGGGAACAATGGCAGGAATGTATATGGACAGGCAAGCCTACAAGATTGAGAAAGCAATAAAGGAATGGTTTCGCAATTTACTGGAAATACTTTTTCAGGCGGCTGCATTGGTTATTGATACCATACGAACATTTTTTCTGATAGTGTTGTCCATACTCGGACCAATTGCCTTTGCTATTTCCGTGTGGGACGGTTTTCAATCCACGCTCTCGCAATGGTTTACAAGGTATATAAGTGTTTACCTCTGGCTTCCAGTTTCAGATTTGTTCAGTTCGATGTTAGCAAGGATACAATCGCTGATATTGGAACGGGATATCGAAATGCTTGCCGACCCAACCTATATACCCGATACAAGTAATACCGTGTATATCATTTTTATGATTATCGGTATTGTAGGATATTTTACAATTCCAACGGTAACGGGTTGGATTATTCAGGCAGGGGGTGCCGGAAACTTTACCCGTAATGTTAACCAAACTGCAATGAAATCGGGAAATCTTGCCGGAGCTGGAGCTGGGTCTGTTGCAGGAAATATTGGTGGCAGGCTAATTAATAAGTAAATAAAATTAATCACTTAAGAAATGGAATTTAAAACACTCAGAAATATCGAAAACAGCTTTAGACAGATAAGGCTGTACGCCATTGTGTTTGCCGTTCTATGCATTAGCGTTGTAGGATATGCCGTATGGCAGTCCTACAGCTTTGCAACAGAACAGCGCCAAAAAATTTATGTATTAGACAATGGAAAATCATTGATGTTGGCTCTTTCGCAAGATGCATCCATCAACCGTCCGGTTGAGGCAAGGGAACACGTAAGACGTTTTCACGAACTCTTTTTTACACTTGCACCCGACAAAAATGCCATTGAAAGCAATATGAAACGGGCGTTCAATCTTGCCGATAAAAGTGCCTTTGATTATTACAAAGATCTTTCCGAAAAAGGTTATTACAACCGTATCATATCGGGTAATGTACAGCAACGTATCGAGGTGGATAGTGTGGTCTGCAATTTCGACAATCATCCTTATGCAGTGCGTACTTACGCTAAGCAATTCATCATCCGTTCCAGCAATGTGACAAGGCGAAGCTTGGTAACGTCCTGTTTCCTTGTAAACTCTGTCCGTTCAGACAATAACCCGCAAGGTTTCAATATTGAAAAATTTGCCGTGGTAGAGAATAAGGACATTGAAGTTATTCAACGCTAAAAACAAAGATTATGAAACAGTTACTCGATTTAGACACGTTCTCAAAAAACCTTTCGGATAAAGGCTATAATGGTTATTTCCATACTCAATCGGCTTATCCCGGCAAACTAAAAGACAGTATCAGCGAATATCTGGAAGCTTGTAGTAGCGGAAAAGAACAGCTGCCAAAAGGGGATTTAATTCTGACTGGCTACCTCCATTGGGCAGGAGATGACCGACCGAGTGTCCAATGCAATTTGTGGGTAAAACACGAAAACGGAACATTTGGCCTTAGCAAAATGGAGGTAAAAAAGAACGACCGGTTTGGAAATATCTTAAAGCATTCGGAACTCCTCAATCTTTCGGTGGAAACAGCACCCAAAGCGAATGAAGCAGTTTCAATGGTAAGTGAAATTGAAAAACAGAAAAACCCTGTTGGACAAAGACGCTTTAGGCTATAACACTCAATAACAGTTAAAGTATGAAAAAATTAAGAGCAAATATGGACAGTTACTTTAAAAAGTTGGACGAACGATGGCGGGCATTACCCGTTGGAAAACAGCATAAATACACCTTATACTTTTTTATAGGCTATCTACTGCTTACCGCAGGAGTTATTTTAAAAGTATGGTATGATGCAGGCAAAGCCGATAACAATTTGGTCATTGAGCATATCGAAAATCCTGTTCTCAAAAAGAAAGAAAGTGCTGAAAAGCTGAAGGACACATTGACAACAATTTTTAAAAATAAATTTTATGAAAGAAAATGAAAAAAGGGTCAGCATTCTGGTTGAGGAAGGCGACCAAAACAAAGTATCCAACCTTACGGAGGATAAAAAGAGTGCCATTGAACGATTTAAAAAACCACTCATTTTTGGTTTAATGGGGATTGTTTTTATGGGTTGTTTATACCTGATATTTAAACCCTCGGCAGATAAAAAAGAAATGGAAAACATCGGACTAAACGATGCTTTTCCACAGGCTACCGAAGCAGGAATGCAGGATGATAAACAAAAAGCTTATGAGCAAGATATGCTGGAACAGAAAGACCAGGAAAGCCGAAATGCCCTAACTACGCTATCGGATTATTGGAATACCGATAGCACACAGCAGACTAAAGAAGAATTGCCCGAAGAAGACCAAAACAATGGTATGATGACTGGAAAATCGGGCACTTCTACACTAAACAGTTACCGAAATGCACAAAGCACATTAGGTTCATTTTATCAGGATAATAACAGCGAAACACAAGAACTACGCAGGCAATTGGACGAACTAAAAGAAAAATTGGCTGAAAAAGATATACCTGTCGGTGTAACTGTAAATGACCAATTGACGTTGATGGAAAAATCGTACCAGATGGCTTCAAAGTATCTGCCTTCGGGAGGAAATACCGAAAAACCTGTAAGCACCGACAGTGCTAGCCGAGGTTCTTCTTCAAATTCTCAGAAAGAATATTTTGTAGCATTCACACCTACAAGAAAGAAAGCTGTATCGGCTTTGTACAGAGAACCTACAGATAGTGCTTTTTTAGCCGACTGGAGCGAAAACAAAAACCGAGGTTTCTATACTGCTGGAACAGTAGAGCAAGTCGCTCAACCAAAAAATAGCGTAAAAGCCAGCATACAGGAAACACAGACCATTATTGGCGAAAGCGGTGTACGACTGCGTTTGTTAGAACCTGCACAAACGCCAAACCGTACCATTCCGCAGGGAACAATTTTAACGGCAATCGGAAAGTTTCAAGGTGGCAGGTTACAGTTAAAAGTTACATCTATTGAGCTTGAGGGCAATATTATCCCAGTAGATATAACCATCTACGACCTCGATGGTCAGCAGGGTTTGTACGTTCCCTATTCGCCAGAACGTAATGCAGTTACCGACATCGTAGCCAATATGGGAAATGCCACAGGTTCAAGCTTCAGTATGAACTCGTCAACAGGACAACAGATTGGTTCCGACCTCAGTAAAAGTGCCGTACAAGGTATTTCGGGTTATTTCGCCAAAAAAATACGAACACCAAAAGTTACGCTAAAAGCAGGACATCAAGTTTTCCTTGTTTCTAAAAAATAATATTGAACTCAAATAATTAAGAAAATGAAAAATCATATAAAAACTTTTTGGGCTTTTGCCCTTATCATCGGCTTTGCCGTAAACACTTTTGCACAAGACAGTATAAAAGCACCGCTAAATTTAGGCAAGATAGAACCGTACCAAATGCAAGTAACTTATGACAAGACTACTCATTTGATTTTCCCAACCGCCATACGTTATGTGGATTTGGGAAGCGAATACCTGATTGCAGGAAAAGCAGAAGATGCGGAAAACGTACTTCGTGTAAAAGCATCGGTAAAAGATTTCGAAACGGAAACCAATTTTTCGGTAATTACCAATGACGGTCGATTTTACAGCTTCAATGTATATTATAGTGCTTATCCGGAAGCGTTGAGTTACGATCTGCTGACAATGCAAAAAGCAGTGGATAAGGAAAATGGAAATGATGTGCTTTTTGAAGAATTGGGTAACAATTCGCCATCATTGTCAGGTTTGCTTTTGGAAACGATTTACAAAAAAGACCAGCGAATTGTAAAGCATATCGGTGCTAAAAGTTTCGGTATTCAGTTTATCCTAAAAGGAATTTACATACACAATGGCAAATACTATTTCCATACAGAATTGAGAAACCGTACCAATGTGCCTTTCGGAATTGATTTTATCAATTTCAAAGTAGTAGATAAAAAAGTAGCCAAGCGTACCGTAGTGCAGGAAAGACCAATGATACCATTACGTACTTATAAGCCATTGAATGAGATTGGCGGGAAAGCAATCGAACAAAACGTATTCCTTTTAGACCAGTTTACCATTGCCGATGACAAGGTTTTGCTGATTGAAATCTTTGAGAAAAACGGTGGCAGACACCAAACGCTTCAGGTAGAAAATTCCGATTTGATTAAGGCTAGTTTGATTAACGATATGCACCTTAAATTTTAGTAATCCATTAAACGTAATAACAGAAAAATGAAAAAGTATATTTATATAATGATGTTCTTCCTTATAGGCATCACTATCTCACAGGCACAACGAATGCTGCCTAAACAGAAAGGACTGGAGGTAAACGCAGGAATCTTATCCGATGTCTATCCCGACAGGAACTACTACCTCAATATTGGAATGACCTTAAACGGTAAAAATGGTAATTATCAGCTTTGGGCATTGGAATATACGTACCAGTATGATGAGTATAAAAACCTCCGCTTACCACAGGAAACCTACACATCAGAAGGTGGTTATAGTTTCTTCATGTTGGGTGATACCCGTAAGAACATTACCCTGAATGCAGCAATAACTGGTGTACTGGGTTATGAAAGCATTAACCGTGGCGAAGCTTTGTTGTATGACGGGGCAAAAATACTGACTGAGGACAATTTCATTTACGGCGCAGGCGGACGGCTGTCTTTTGAAACATACCTGTCCGACCGTTTTGTGTTGATTCTTCAGGGTCGCACAAAAGTTTTGTGGGGTACGGACCTGGAACAGTTCCGACCTTCAGCCGGTCTGGGATTGAGGATTAACTTTTAAAATATAAAACAATGATAACATTTTTTAATAAATTCAGAATAGGATTACTGTCAATGTATGTATTGCTGGGAATCCTGATAAGTTCCGTTTCATCCTGTAGCAAAGACGAACTGGAAATACAAAATGATTTCCCTTTTGAGGTAAAGGTGATGCCCATACCCAAAGAAATTGCTAATGGCAATACCGTGGAGATTAGGCTGACGATACAGCCAACCGGCAATTATAACAACACGCAATACTATCTTCGCTACTTTCAGTTTGACGGACAAGGAACTTTGCAGTATAACGATACGTCACCTTATCTGCCCAACGATTTGTACCCGTTGCAGGCTAAGCAATTCAGATTGTATTATACTTCGAACTCCACCGTCTCCCAATCCTTTGATGTATGGATTTCGGATAATTTCGGGAACGAAAGGCAGTTGAGTTTTGAGTTTAACAGCAGTAATTAGCCGTCAGATATAGGTTTTTATGCTCTCACTATAAAGTTCGTATTTAATCACAACCCGAAGATCATCTTCGGGTTGTTTTATTTGCTATTACCCTATGGATCTCTATTAAGCTCATTGTATAACTGAATAAACATTATTATCTTGGTTCTAATTTGTGGCATCCAAAGACTATTTTTAATAATGAGATTTTAACAACATTCCTATGAAAGATGTAATAGCACTTACCAATAGATTTTATATCGAAATGTCCCGAAAAGTACTCTCTGAAAAGGAATATGATGTATTGCAAAAGCTCCTGATAGAAAAAATGACGCTTCAGGAAGTGGCCGCCATTTATGGGGTCACCGGTGAACGTGTTCGCCAAATTTACGCGAAAACGTATAAAAAAGTAAAGAGCGTAACCCAGTTACTTGCTGAAATTGATGACTATAAGCACAAATTGGAACAGTTAAAATACGACTTTAAATGCGAGACTCAACAAATTAAAAAAGGTGAGACTCAACAAATTAAAAAAAGAAAAAATAAAATCGAAACTGACCTGCAAAAAAAGCTTTATAAAAGCCATTTTCCTTTTAGTAAGAGAATGAATAGTATGATGGAGGTTTTAGATATTCACACCATAGGTCAGCTTTGCGAGATACCTTTGACAGATTTTCATCGTTTCAAGGGATTCCAAAAACAGTGCAAAAAAGAACTAATCGCATTTATAGAGTTTGAAAGCATTGAAAATCTTTTTGAAGGATTTTCTGTGTGGAAAACACAGCCAATTCAGTAATTTGGAATGACAGAAAATCCAGTTATAGTAAGGCGACGTTCTTTTGCTTCTCCTATGTTTGTATAATATAATCTAAGTGAAGAAGGGCGAGAGCAGATTTTGCTTTAAATAGCCTTATGGTATATTCAAGAAAAGAGACTGCCTCCTCTTCTTTAACCTTTTAGAATCTGAACAGAATGTAAGGAATTTGCTCATTATAATGAGTCTTATAGCCAGTATATCCAGTCAGGAGAAAAGATGAAGAAAGGTTATCACTTACCTAAACCAGATAAGATGAAGGTATTATTAAAGCAGACAGTAGGAATTGATGTTGCACAAAATGAATTAGTTGTATCGCTTGGTAGAATGGATGAGCAGATTAGCATAGAAGTCTATGCCTACAAAGTATTTCCCAATACTAAAAAAGGATTTTCAAGTCTTGTATCATGGGTAAATAAGCAGACGTCAATTACAACTGAAGTACGTTACGTAATGGAAGCTACAGGAGTCTACCATGAATCCTTAGCCTACTATCTTTGCAATATTAAAAAACAAGTAAGTATCGTTTTGCCAAACAAGATCAGTAATTATGCCCGAACACTTGACATAAAAACTATAACTGACAAGAGTGCTTCACAAGCCATTGCGAGATTCGGTTTAGAAAGACAACTGGAAAGTTGGCAACCTCCTTTAAAAATATTCAATGACTTGAGAAATCTTTGCCGAGAACGTGAGCAGCTGGTACAGGAGCGTACAATGCTAAAAAACCAGCTTCATGCAGAACGCACTTCGGCAAGATCAAGTGAAAGCTCCGTGAAACGAACTAAAAAAAGAATAACTCTTATTGATTTACAGGAAAAGGAGATAAGAGCAGAGATTGCCATACTTATCAAAGAAGATAATGCTCTAGTCGAAAAGATGAAAATAGTATCTTCTATTCCTGGAATTGGGAATATAACTGCTGTAACCATTATCGCCGAAACAAACGGATTCGAGTTAATAAAAAATAAAAGACAGTTGGTGAGTTATGCAGGATTAGATGTAAGAGAAAAAACATCTGGAACCTCAGTGAAATCTAAACCTAGAATATCCAAGCGAGGTAATAGGAATTTAAGAAAGGTAATGCACTTTCCGGCACTGGCTGCAATCCGGACAGATGAAAGATTCAAAGATATTTTTTTAAGAATAGTTTCAAAGCATGGAATTAAAATGAAGGCAATAGTTGCCATCCAAAGGAAATTATTGGAATTGACATATATACTATGGAAAAATAATGCATATTATGACTCAGCATATCAATACAGCATAATTTCATCAGAAGTATAATAATTGGGAAATAGCCCAAAACTATATCTTACAATTTAAAAGGGTACTGGCTCGCTTGCTATTATCGCAGGATTTTACATGTTCAATTTTAAGAAATTCTCTTTTTTAAATAAGTAGATTTCTTTATCCCAAGTCAAAGCTATTGAATGCACTTTTGGGTTCTATTTATTAGGTTTGATGCGCTAATATTGGTAAATTGCGATATTTAACTTTACATTTAAAACATGAAGGATAAGATCAATCTAAAGATTTTCAAAGACTTTGTTCAATCAAGTAATTTCGGAGGTTTGCTCCTTTTTTTATGCGTGGTGATCTCGTTGATAGTTGCAAATACATCAATGGCCGTACCGTTACAAAATTTATTGGACACAAAACTGGGTTTTGAAAATGAAGCCATACACCTGAATTATTCAGTAAGCATGTGGATTAACGATGGATTGATGGCAATATTCTTTCTGCTGGTAGGTCTGGAAATTAAAAGAGAAATTGTTGAAGGAGAGCTCTCTTCTCCCAAGAAAGCTATTTTGCCAATAATCGCTGCCATTGGCGGTGCAGTTGTACCGGCTTTGATTTATATAAGTTTCAATTCTGGAAGTGAAACGGTTTCGGGCTGGGGAATTCCGATGGCTACCGATATCGCTTTTGCATTGGCCGTGATTTCTCTCTTGGACAAAAGGGTTCCAACCAGTTTAAAAATATTTTTGGCAGCTTTGGCCATTGTGGATGATCTGATTGCCATTTTAGTAATTGCTGTTTTCTATTCATCAGGAATTGAGTTATCCTACTTGGGCTATGCAGGGATTGGAATTGCAATACTGATTTTGATGAACCGATTAAATGTGAAGAATCCCTATCTGTATTTGATACCAGGAGTGTTTGTGTGGTATTTTGTACATCATTCCGGCATTCATGCAACTATTGCGGGCGTACTGGTAGCTATGACCCTGCCAACTAATAATACAGCGGTTGAATCTCCATTGGAGAGGCTGGAACATGCGCTTGTAAAACCAGTTAACTTTTTAATCATTCCCATTTTTGCATTTGCCAACACAAATATTACAATTCGCCACGAAATGATTGAAGGCTTGACTTCTCCATTAGGCTTAGGTATCTCTTTGGGACTGATATTTGGAAAACCGATCGGAATAGTCGCTACCTCACTTATATGCTCCAGATTAGGAGTCGGTCAGTTACCAGCGAACAGTAATTTAATTCACATGATTGGATTGGGATTGCTAGCCGGTATAGGCTTTACAATGTCAATCTTCATCTCTATGCTTTCTTTTGACAATCAGCTATTTATTGAAGAAGCAAAATTATCAGTATTAATTGCTTCATTGGTTGCTGGGATATTAGGGTATTTAATTTTGAAGTCATCGAGCAAAGGCAAATACACGAATGCTGAAGCTTAGATTTGAGCCTCTGCAATACTTTAAATATTTATTGTTTGAAGTTAATTTATAGTGCCAAACATATAATCACCCAATATTTGATAGATCCGAAAATTTAGTTGAAAACTATAGACTGAAAATCATAAAAAAACATCGAAAACCAGAAATTTTTTCTTGTGGCTTTCGATGTTGATAAGGATAATGAAATATTACTTATTTGTCATTACTTTATAAGTTGGATCTTCAATAATATTTACATCAATGACCGACTCGGCATTTCTTAGCAGCTGCCTGCAGTCTTGGCTTAAATGGCGTAAATGTAGTTTTTTACCCTCCTTGTGATACTTCTCTGTAATTTTATTCAAGGCTTCAATTGCGGACATATCTACAACTTTGCTTTCCTTGAAATCTATTATCACCTCATCGGGATCGTTTACAACATCAAATTTTTCTGTAAATGCCATAGCAGAGCCAAAGAACAGCGGGCCAAAAATTTCGTAATGCTTTACACCATCTTCATCTACATACTTTCTTGCACGTATTCGTTTGGCACTTTCCCAGGCAAATACAAGAGCTGAAATAACCACGCCTATCAAAACGGCTAAAGCTAAGTTATGTAATAGTACAGTTATAACTGCTACCAGCATACCAATAAAAATGTCGTGTCGAGGCATTTTATTAATAATTCGAAAGCTGACCCACTCAAATGTGCCTATAGCTACCATCATCATCACCCCGACTAATGCCGCCATTGGAATTTGCTCGATTACAGGACCTGCAACCAGAATGATCAATAAGATTGCTATAGCTGCAACTATTGCAGAAAGTCTGGCTCTTCCTCCAGCTCCGATATTCACTAAAGTCTGGGCAACCATTGCACATCCACCCATTCCTCCGAAGAAACCGTTGGTGATATTGGCTATACCTTGTGCGGCAGCCTCACGGTTAGATTGTCCTTTTGTGCTGGTTATTTCATCAACCATATTAAGCGTTAACAGACTTTCAATCAATCCAACTCCTGCCATTACCAAGGCATAAGGGAAAATAATTTTCAATGTTTCCAGACTAAAAGGAATAGCAGGGATATGAAATGAAGGTAAAGAACCTCCTACAGAGGCGATATCAATTACTTTTTTAGTATCAATGCCGAAAAAATATACAATACCAAAGACAACTATTATTGCTACTAAAGATGCTGGAACCGCCTTTGTAAATTTTGGCAATATAAATACGATAGCTATAGTTAATAATGTCAATCCAGCCATTAGATAAAGCGCCGGTCCCTGCATCCAACCTTCTATCCCGTTTTCTACAACTTTAAATTGAGCTACCTGTGCCATAAAAATGATTACTGCAAGACCGTTTAAGAAACCATACATTACCGGTTGTGGGATCAAGCGGACAAATTTACCCAGCTTAAAAATTCCTACTGAAAATTGCAGTAGACCTGCTAATATAACCGCAGCAAAAAGATATTCCACACCATGCGATGCAGCCAATGCAATAAGTACGACTACCGTTGCTCCAGCACCTCCGGAAACCATTCCGGGTCTGCCTCCCAAGATTGCTGTAACAATACCCATTAAAAACGCTGCATAAAGCCCTGTCAAAGGCGAAAGCCCTGCCAGAATAGCAAAGGATAAAGACTCAGGTATCATGGTCATAGCCACTGCAAGACCCGCAAGAATTTCATTTTTGTAATTAATTTTCTGTTTGAAATCAAACAAATTGATAATTTTCTGCATAAAGATTTATGTTTAAAGTTGTAAAATGTAAATAGAAAAGTAGGTACACGAAAGCAAAACCTTCGGATACGACAGAGAAGCCAATAAATTAAAATTGGGAAATATAACAGTTAGCCTAAGATCAAGGCGGAGTAACTTGAGATGATATTTGTACTGTTCTTTTCATTGAGTTATGCAAAAATACATTTTCTAGATATTTTACACAACCTAATGCAAAATAAAACTAGAAAAAGTTGTTTTATAACACAGAATCTTTTCTTTGGTGGCTGATGTGGAAAGAAAAGAAGTCGGCTGAAACAACGAAAGGGATAATGAATATCCCTTAGAAATAAGATTCCAACCTGTTTGGTAAAATGCGGAGTTAGGAAGTGCGAAAGGTGCATTTTGGTAAAGTGGTTGCACCGATTTGGCGCAAAAAGACTGTCCCGACCATCGGAAGGGAGTGTCTTTTTGCCGCCCGATTTTGACTATCAGGCGACTTTTATGGGGTGGGTACGAAAGTCTTTCAGATTGTGGAAAAAGCCTCTGTACGGAGTCATACCATACCGAAATAAGCTCCATAAAAGCGAACAGCCCATTTGTGTTAAAGAGGAATTGATAAACAAATCCTGTTTCTCCAAAGCTTCCGCTAAACTGCAACTCGGTGTTTCATCGTGTTGTTCGGACTGCTTCAATAATTCTCCAAATTCTTCCGTAATCATTGGCAGGCTTGCCACCGTTTCGTATTTCTCCGAATTGGGTTGATGAATGTTTCCTATGGTAGACAGTAACACTTGCCCTGTATGCTGGCTGTTGCCAAAATCCAACCAATATTTCGGTTCATCCCTGTGGTGTCTGCGTTTACAAATTTCTTTCAGAATTTCGGCAACTCCAAACCTCGCCTTTATATTATCCACGCAGGTAATGTAAATAGTTGCCTGTGCTTCTTCGGGTATTCTGCCCAAACTGTCCTTTTCAAACTTTGTGGTTTCGGCTTTCCAATTTGTCCCTGAAAAGCGGTTTGCACGGTTAATTAGTGCAACGGATTTGTATAACCCTGTTTCAATTTCGGCAAAACGCTGTCTTCCTAAATTGGCATTGGTCACAATATCATCATCCCACAAACGCACCAGTAAGCCTGCGTGTCCCAATTCGATTAAGCTGTGGTTTATTTCCATTAAAGCGGTCAAAACCTTTGAGCCTGTACCACCTGCACCGATTAAGTTTACCGTAATGGGATTGGTGGGAGTTATCAAATAGTTATCTGTAAAATGTACTTTTAGTTTTTCGGTATTCATCACAAAAGATTTTTAAGGGTTTTGTTGTTCTTTTTCAATACATCTTTAGGAAAGGCTTCACCTGTTTCAATCAATTTTTTCCAAAGGCTTACGCAATTCCCTTTTATGGGATTTTGTTTTCCTAATAAATGGCTGAAATAGCTGTTAAAAAAGTAGTCTTCCCAAGCATCGGTAAATTCCTCTACAGAAGCAGAATTTTTAATGTCTATACTTACAGTTCCCATACATACTTTACCATCTTCATAAATGTTGAAGAAAGGAGCAAAATACAATGGTGTATTTTCTGTTGGTCTTCTGTCAGTAGTAAGAGCAAATACGGCAAGGCTGTTTTTACTAGCATACCAAAGCATTGACGGTACAGACGCTTTGCCGTTGGGCATGCCCAAGCCGTTTACAAAATACAATTGCTGTTC
>NZ_QNVY02000005.1 GCF_003314435.2 Flavobacterium petrolei
TCTTTTTTTCCAGTTTAAAATTAGCAGCCTAAAAAAGACCTTTCTTAAAAGGCTTTCTTTTGGATTGTAGAAAAGGAAAAATTGAAGATTTTAACGCAAAAAAGAGGTTTTTTCACAGCCTGACGTTCTCGCGCTACAAGCAGTTTGGGACTAAATTAAGCCCATTATTCGGATTTGCCAAATCTTCCAAATACAAAACCAATTTTAAATTAAGCCTAATGCCCAAATTGCTTGTAGCGTGTGTTACCTGCAGTGCTTTCCGTTTGTCGTCACTCTATTTCTTCTCCTGTTTTGCTGTCATAGTAGTATAATGATACTTGTTTTAAGTGTGTCATTTCAAACTCCATTTTGCTCAATGGACAAAACTTATTTCCCAAAAGTTGTTCTGCTTTAGCTTGTTCTTTTTTGAGATAGAAATAAGTATAAACTTTTTTCACACAATTACTTTTTGCAATTGGTATGAGAATGTCAGTATTTTTATTTGGTCCAGTAATAATAAACTCGTCAACATAAGAGTTAGTCAAACTTGAAATGTCCTCCAAAGTGCTAATGTTCATTAGGCGAATATTTTTAAGTCTCTTTAATTGTGAAAGGTCAGGCAAAGTTTTAATTTGTTTTTCGTTTTCAATTTTAAGTTTGATTAGACTCGTTAGTTTGGATATTGCGTTTATTTCTTCAAGTTGCTTTACCCACAGAATGTCAAGTTCTTCAAGATTTTCAAGTTGGCTAATTGTGTCTATATTTTTTGATGTACCAAAACCAATGTAAAGGCGTCTCAAATTCTTGAGGTCATTAAGAAATGAAAGCTTATCAATTGAATAACCCGTCAAAGTCAATTCTGTCAATTTTGGAAGTTGCACTATACTTTCCAGTCCTTTTGGTTGTTTCACTACGCCTAAGTATTTGAGATTGGGAAGGTCAGAAAAAAAAGCAAATGAAATTTTCTTATTATTAAATTCTCCAAGTTGTAAGTTCTCTAGACTATCGGCAAGATGAAGAATTGGTTTTATGTCCGTAACACCAGGTAGAAATATTCTAATTACTTTAATACCTTTGTAAAACTTCAAGAAACTTAAGTCATAATCTTTGTTCGTTTCCCAAGTTGCTCCCCATCGTCCGCCTGCGATTGAAAGTTCTATTCCATCAATTTTATAAATAGCAAGTTGCTCCGCAATCTTACGATGTTCATTGTCGGATAGATTGTCTGCTATTTTAGTTAAGGATATTGGTTTCATTTCTTTCTATTGATGTTAGTACGTGTCAGCATTGCAGGTAACTAGTATATAGGCGCTACAAAGTAGCGCTTATACCTCTCATTTTGGGTGGATAGGCGCTACTGCGTAGCGTATTGCTTTCAAATATACACTTTAAATATTATCTTACAAATCATCAAAAGGACTTTTAATTTGTTGAATACTTTTCGTACTTACATGGGTATAAATTTCGGTAGTCTTACTACTGTTATGGCCTAATAATTCCTGTATATATCGTAAATCAGTTCCGTTTTCTAGTAAATGTGTGGCATAACTGTGACGCAACCAGTGTAATGTTACGGGTTTTGTGTTCCCCACTTTTTGAAGAGCTTGTTTTAAAACACTTTGTAAACTTTGTTCTGAATAGTGTTCTCCTACATTTTGCCCTTCAAAAAGCCAGGTTTTAGGTTTGCTTATTACATAATAATCTCGCAGCATTTCTAATATTTTTGGAGATAAAGGAACAATTCTATCCTTTTTACCTTTGCTTTGTCTGATTATTACAATACCTCTTTTTGAATCAATATTATTTGGTTTTAAATTTAAAAGCTCACCTCTACGCAAACCACAACTATAAATTAAGGACAGCATCGTTTTGTGTTTGATGTTGCTATGCGCATTTAATATTAATTTTACTTCTTCTTTGCTTAATACATTGGGTAATAGTTTGGCTCGTTTGGGACGATGGATTTTATCAATATCGATTTTGGTGCCTATAATTGTTATAAAGAATAATTTAATGGAGTTGACCGTTTGATTCTGATACGAAGCCGAAAGATTATTCTTTAAAATATACTCGTTATTATAAATAATCACGTCCTCATTATTGATTTCTACAACGGCTTTTTCTCGATAGAAGAGTAAGAACGATTTCAGAGCTTCGCTATAGGTACTAATGGTGCTTTCGCTATATCGTTTAGAACGAAGCCATTGCTTGAATTTCTCTATTTGAATAATCCCCTCGGGGGAAGGAAGAGAATTTTTCAGGGGTTCTATCTTGAAACGTTCTCTATTTTCGATTGTATCGGGTAGGTGCCAAACCGTTTTTTGCTGGCTCCATCGGGCTCCTTCTATTTGTTTGATACGGGCAATCAAATCTTCATTTTTTTCAAAATAAACGGCAATTCTATTTTCGCCTTTGTGTTTTATGGGTTTTGCAGTCCAAGTCATATCGTATTGATTTTGTGATTGAAAGATACTAATTTTTACAAATATTGTTTTATTAAACCAAAGGTTCTTATAGTACCAAAGCTTTTGCGTGAGGGATAAAAGCGGAAATCCTCCCGATTTTTCTTCGGGAGATTAAAGCGGATAGCCCGACCCGCTTTTTTTAGCGGGTCACGCCCAAATTGTAAATTTTAGAATTAGTAGCAGTATTTGTGTAGCATTATTTTTTAAATAAAAAGGTAGTGGACTTTGCGAAAAACTTTGCGAACTTTGCGGTCCAATAATACGAGATGAAAGGAGTATAACGCAAGTTTGAAATAAACAACTATAGCGCTATGCAAATTACATATTGCTTAAAAAAAATATAAACTACGTATGAAATCGCCATGACAACATTTGTCGCATACACCGATGAAGATCTGGCGATACCATATTCCATTAAAAAACAAATATTATCTACATATGAAAATAAATCCAAAAAACGGAATTGACAAGCTCATTTTCGGAATGAAACAAAATGATGTTACCGCTATTTACGGGAAACCAGACCGCAATTATAAGGATGAGGATGATAATGTGATTTTTGCTTATAATAAGCTAAAAATGCGTTTGACGTTCTATGTAGAGGAAGATTTTAAATTGGGTTACATCGTTGCGTCTAGCCCGGAACTGGAAGTTTTTGGATATAAAATAATTAACAGAATAATCAGTGAGGTCAAAAAAGATTTGGCAGCAAAGGGAATTACTAAATTTACTCAGGAAGAGTTTGATACGTTCGAAAACTATTTCAATGAGGAAAACTGGATGATTTTTCAAACAGAATTTGATGAAGTGGTGAAATTTGAGATTGGTGCCATTATCAATCAGAAAGATGAATTTGATTGGAAATTTGGAAAGAAATAATTGAGACGTCGATAATGCTCAAAAAAGCATAAAAGCCGATTTCTATTCCTGTAATCACAGAGAATAAATTATAAAAATAAACCCGACAGATTTTGAAGTCTGTCGGGTTTTTTTATGGAATTTTTTTTGAGTTTTATTGTTTTGGAGCGGGTTGTTTTTCGAGCATTTCCAATTCGAAAATAAGCATTGTATTAGGCGGAATAACACCACCGGCGCCTCTTTCTCCATACGCTAGATTTGATGGGATGAAAACTACTGCTTTGTCGCCAAAAGCCATATTTTCAAGTCCTTCAATAAATCCTGGAATCATACCGTCTTTTTTTCCGGCTTCAAACGGGAAGGCTTGGTAGCCGTTTTGTGCGGCACGATTTGCATCATATTTTCCATAGGATTTATTCACCGTTTCATAACTGCTGTCAAATAGTGTTCCGTCCTCAAAATAACCAGCATAATGAAAATAGAATGTGGATCCGTTAGCGGGTTTTACTCCTGTTCCTTTTTCTGTTATTTTGTATGCTAATCCAGACGGAGTGGTTGTTGCTGTAGCTTTTGTAGCGGCTAAATAGGCTTTTTTTGCAGCTACTACAGGACCGTATTTTTCAGTGTACGCTCTTTTGGCTTCGGCTTCAATTGCTGCTTTTTTGGCTTTGTTTTCAGCGTTGATTAAATCCTGTTTCTTTTGGTCTTCGGATTTATTGTTGAAATAATCAGCGAACACTTTTGGCGCATCAAATTTTTGTGCTAAAGCGCCTTTTCTTACGATGGTAATTTTTGTGATTACATCGTTTTGCGCAATGGAGTTTACTATATTCATTCCTTCGGTAACGTGACCAAAAATGGTGTGTTTTCCGTCTAACCAAGGCGTTTCTTTATGCGTAATGAAAAACTGGCTTCCATTAGTAGTAGGGCCGGAATTAGCCATAGAGAGTATTCCGGGTTTGTTGTGCTTCAAGTCTGTGAATTCATCCTTGAATGCATAACCAGGACCGCCAGAACCATTACCGGAAGGATCTCCACCTTGAATCATGAAGTCTTTGATGACACGGTGAAATTTTAAACCATCAAAGAACGGTTTTCCTTTTAGTTTGTCATCTGTGACAAAAGTATTTTTCCCTTCGGCAAGTGCAATGAAGTTAGCCACTGTTACGGGTGCTTTTTGGTATGCTAATTCTAGTACAATATCTCCTTTGTTTGTTGCTATTGTTGCAAAAATCCCCTCGATTGCCGCTGGAGTTTTTATTGCAGGCTTTACTGGCGATTTTACAGTTGCTTTAACGCTTGTTGCCGGTTTTTTGGCAGGAACGGATTTCTTGATCGTTTGAGAATGGACGTTGACCATTCCCAGAAATAATAAAAACAGAATTTTAAATTTCATGTTGTACTAATTTAAAGGCTTACTTTTTTAATATTATTGGGGCATTTTTTCTAATAATTCAATCTCAAAAATGATATTGGCATTGGGTGGTATTACGCCTCCAGCACCCGCTGCTCCATATCCTAAACGGGATGGGATGAAAATTACGGCTTTATCACCAAAAGATAATTGCTCCAATCCTTCGATGAAACCAGGAATCATGCCATCTTTTTTGCCTGCTTGGAAAGGGATGGGTTGGTACCCGTTTTGAGCGGCTCTGTTTTCATCGTATTTTCCAAACGTTTTAGCCACATTTTCGACACTGGCGTCAAATAATTCTCCGTCTTCCAGAAAACCAGCGTAGTGTATAAAAACATTAGCGCCATTGGCCGGTTTTTTACCACCGCTTTTCTTGATAATCACATATTGCAAACCACTAGGCGTTCTGGTAGCCTTTGCTTTTAAAGCAGTAAATTCAGCTACTTTTTGTTCGCGAACTACTTTGTACTTTTCGTTGTATACTCTTTTATTTTCCGCTTCGATTGCTGCTTTTTTCTTTTGATTTTCAGACTCTACAGCGAAATAATCATTGAATATTTTTACAGCGTTGAATTTTTTGGCAGCTTCACCATTTCTGATGATGGTTACTTTATTGATGTAATCATTTTGTTCAATTTTGTTTACGACTTCCATTCCATTTTCGACTACATGACCAAATATGGTGTGTTTTCCGTCGAGCCAAGGTGTTGCAAGATGCGTGATGAAAAATTGACTGCTATTCGTTGTTGGTCCGTTATTGGCCATAGCCAAAACACCGCCTTTATCAAATCTCAAATCAGAAAATTCATCTTTAAATTTGTATCCTGTATCTCCAGAACCTGTTCCAAGCGGATCTCCGGTTTGAACCATAAAATCTTTGATAACTCGGTGGAATTTCAAACCGTCAAAAAAGGGTTTGTTTTTAAGATTTTCGTTGGTTACAAATTCATTTTTTCCTTCGGCTAAGGCGACATAATTGGCCACCGTGATAGGTGCTTTTTCAAAATCTAATTGGACAATGATTTCACCTTTATTGGTTTCAATTTTCGCATATAAACCGTCAGGAAGGTTGTTGTATTCTTCTTTACAAGAGTAAAATGAAGCAATTATCAGGAATACGAATAGAATCTTTTTTTTCATTTCTAAATTATTTTATTGAGTTATTGTATCTACGGTCTTGTTTATAATAGGGGTTGATTCTTTTGTAGGTGTTGGAACTGTTGGCGTGACTTTCAGTTTTACCTCGTTTTCTTTTTTATAAGCTGCTTCCGATTTAAAATCACGTAATGTCACGGTGCAAAGTAGCGGTTGATTAGTGCCAATTCTTTTTTCGTCACCATGGTATCCATATCCCATGTGCGATGGGAAAAGAAAGTTTACTTTTTCATTTTTACGCATCAGCTTGATTCCGTCACGCAAGCCCATCATGATATTTTGTTTGTCCACATAATAAATTTGCGGTCGCAATTCTAATGCAGAATAGATCATGGTTCCTTTCAAGTCTTTGATTTCATAATCAAAAAAAGCAACGTCTCCTTTTTTTGGTGTAAGCGTATCGGCTTCATTTCTTGTTTCATAGGAATACCAATATCCTTTTTTGGATGCGAGATAAACAACATTAGGATTACTTTTGATTACATCCTGAATTTGGGTTTCCTCGTTGGCAACTAATTTTTTGTTGCGTGCCACAGATTTTTTCATGAAGCTTCCTGATGCTTGAGAAATAGGTCTCCTGGCTTCCTGATGTTGTTTGCAACTTGAAAAGAGGACAAACATAAAAAATACAATTGCGATTCCCTTGCTATTTTTCATAGGATTAGATGCTTAATTTTGTTACTAAATCTTCAAATTTCCGAATCGTTTCTTCCATCGAAACTTCTGATTTTCCTCCGGCAGCATTGCGATGTCCGCCACCATTAAAATAATCTCTTGCAAATTGATTGACATCAAAATCGCCTTGAGAGCGGAATGAAATCTTGATGATTTTTTCTTCTTTATTTTCGATAAATATAGCGGTAAAAAGGATTCCTTTAATGCTTAGTCCGTAATTTACAATACCTTCCGTATCTCCTTTTACATAATCAAAGGAATTTAGTTCCAATTGCGTCAGTGTAGTATAGGCTGTTTTATGTTCCGTTATCACTTTCATATTTTGAAGTGCTCTTCCCAATATTTGCAAGCGTCCAAAAGAACTGTTGTCAAATAACAAGCTTGGAATTTCTGTGTTTTCAACGCCCAAATCAATTAGTTCGGCCACAATTCTATGGGTTGTTCCAGTTGTTTTTGGGAAACGAAACGAACCAGAGTCTGTTAGGATTCCTGTATAAATGCAAGTTCCGATAGTTTTGTCGATATCTTCTTTTTTTCCAAGATGCGATATGAAGTTATAAAGCATTTCGCATGTAGATCCAAACGAAGTGTCGGAATAGGTTACCACAGCATAATCATCTGGTTTTTGATGATGATCTATCATTACGAAAGGTGCGGTTAGCTTGGCTAAAACATGTTCCATTTCGCCGGTGCGATGCAACGCATTAAAATCTAAAGTGAAAATAAGTTCTGCCTCTTCAAGAATTTGGGTGCAGTTTTGTTTGTCTTTTTCGAATATTTTAATGGTTTCAGAACCCGGCATCCACGCTAGGAAATCCGGAAATTCATTTGGAGAAACCACCACAGGATGATGCTTGTTTTTTAATAAAAAATGGTATAAACCCAGTGTAGAACCCATGGCGTCTCCGTCAGGACCGCGGTGAGGGATTATGGCAATTTTTTTTGGAGTTGATAATAACAACTGTATCGCTTGAATGTCTTGTATTTTCATAGTCTGCGAAATTACATTTTTTTAGCGTAATGTTGAAATCATTTATACAATTAACAAACTTTTAGAAGGTTATAAAAAGTCGGTATTTTTTCTTTTCAATTTTTGATACAAATGGTATTTTGCTCCTTTTACAATTTGAGCATTATAAATTCCCACTGACCCCGAAGAAAAGTAAGCAAGCAAACACGCAATCCCAATAAAAATGCCGCTTTCGATCCCGAAAAGTTCCATTCCCATAACCGTACAGGCAATAGGAGTATGAGTGGCTCCCGAAAAAACAGCTACAAATCCCATTCCTGCCAAAAGGGCTATTGGTAAAGGAACAAAAAGCGATAAAGCGCTTCCTAAAGTGGCACCAACAAAAAATAATGGTGTGACTTCACCTCCTTTGAATCCCGCTCCCAGCGTAAATCCTGTAAAAAGTATTTTTAGCAGGAAATCATAGGAAGCATTTGGGTTTGAAAAAGCATCGACAATCATAGGGACTCCAAGACCAATGTATTTTGTGGTTCCAATAAAATATACGGCTAGTGCTATAAAACATCCGCCCACAAAAGGGCGAAGCGGTGGAAACGAAATAGTTTTTGAAAATAAACGTCCCCAAAAGTGTGTGCTTCTGGAAAAAAGCATGGCGGCTAGGCCAAATAAAATACTCACGAGAATTACCCAAAATAGAGTCGTAAAGTTATTTTCCGGCAGAAATGGAATCGCATAAGGGGTGTGCTTTACATGCCAAAGTTCCACGGTGAAATAAGCGATATATGCAACCAGAAAAGAAAGAAAAATGCTTTTGAAATTGATTTTACTAAAATAAACAACTTCCAAAGCGAATAAAGCTCCGGCTAAAGGAGTTCCAAAAATGGAGGCAAATCCAGCGCTGATTCCCAGAATGAGTATCGTTTTTCTTTCGGATGCATCAAGTTGAAACAATTTTGTAAACTGGTCTGCAATCGCTCCGCCCATTTGCACGGCGGTTCCTTCTCGACCGGCTGAACCTCCAAAAAGATGAGTGATTAAGGTGCCAAAAAGCACCAAAGAAGCCATTTTTAACGGAATGATTTTTTGCGGATTTTCGTATTCTTCCAGCAATAAATTATTTCCTTTGACAACTGATTTACCCCAATAATGATAGCCCAATCCTATAATCAAACCGCCTATTGGCAAAAGCCAAATGATCCAACTGTTATTTTTCCTTATTTGCGTAACCCATTCTAAGGAAACCAGAAAAAAAGCAGATGCCGATCCGGAAATAACACCGATTAAAATGCAGATGAAAATCCATTGGAGTAGCAGCGACGAATTTTTTTTAGTTTTCTCTAAATTCATTAGTAGAATGGGCAAATTGTTTTTTTGCAAAAGTATTATAAACCTTCTTGAATTAATGGTTTTTCAGCGGCTATTGCGGTGATTTCAATTTCGACTAAATACTCAGGAGCAACTAGTTTGCTAATTTCATAAAAACCGGTCGTGGGTTTTATGTCCTTAAAAAATAGGGCATGAGCCTTGGCAACATCTTCAAATGTCGAAATATCGGTAGTAAAAATTCGTGTTCTGATGACATCTTCCATGCTTACTTTTAAGTCTTCGAGAACTACTTGTACGCGTTCTAAAATGTTTACTGTTTGTGCATACGCATCAGTAGCTTTTACTTTTTCGCCATCAATAATAGCGACTGTACCAGATACTTCAATAGTATTTCCAATGCGTACCGCTCTGCAGTATCCCATTTTGTCTTCCCATGGAGAACCGGTCAATATGTTTTCTCTTTTCATTTTCGTAGTGTTTAAATCTTGTTTAGTAATAAAAATGCGATTTTGGATATGGCATACTATTTGCAAGTTAGAAAAAAAAGTGAAATAAAAATACCGATTTTGGATTAAAAAAAATCAAATTTTATCAGGGATATTTTAGTTGTTTTATTCTCTTTAATGAAATAAAATACAGATTTAGGAGTTATAAATGAAAGTTAAATTACAGCTTGATTCTTGAATAAATACAATTGGTTTTTTATTTTTAAAATTTTACAAGCACGGATAAACTAATTTAAAAAGTTATGAAAAGGATTTTATTTTTAATGATTACCATCAGTATGTCCTTGAGCGGATATGCCCAGAATGAATTTAGCTCGAAATTTAAAGCGATTCCGCCGAAAGTTAATGCACCAAAAATAAAAAAAGCAATTCCACCCAAAGCAGATATTCCGCCTATTAATACGCCAAACGTTTTTAAAAATCCGGAAATTTTTAACCCAAAACCAAGTCCGTCGCTTCCTAGTACGCCTGCAGCTAACTTCTCCATGACTCCTAAAAACGAGTTTATTAATCCCGGAGATGTTTATAAAGATAAGTGGAATAAAAAGGAGGAAAATACAGATGGTGTTGTGTATAGAAAGAACCAAAATTTAGGTAATTTCGCCACGGGATCAGTTACTGCTAAGGTAATGTATCGGGATGCAGCTTACGTTGATGGCGATAAGATTAGGGTGTATTTGAATGATCGAGTAATAGAATATCAGGTGAACCTCGATAGTGATTTCAAGGGTTTTGAAATTGTGTTGGAAAAAGGCTTTAATAAGATAGATTTCGAAGCATTAAACCAAGGTAGTTCGGGTCCTAATACCGCCGAATTTAAAGTGTATGATGATAAAGGTGGTTTGATATCAGCAAGCCAGTGGAATCTTGGAACTGGTTTCAAAGCCACTATTATTTTGGTAAAAGAATAAAAACATAGGTAAGGTAAATAAGAAAAACCGTTGGATATCATGAATATTCAACGGTTTTTTATGTTTAAGGATGTTTTGTCTAAAACGGATCTGCAGTAACTTGAAATTTCATGTCTGATTTTACAGTAATGTCTTGAGTTAAGGATTCTTTAATAACTGCCTTAGCCCTTATTTTATAGGAAGGTGCCTTGATGTATTTGTCTAATTTTTGAGAGATACAAATTAGATTAATCGTATTTGAAGTGGAATTAATGTCGTCTAAATAAGCCAATTCAATTTCATCATTAGCATCTGTTGAAATATATAAGTGTATCGATTTTAAAAAGCGAAATGTTTTATCAGTTGGCTCAGTGATAGTTAATTTTAACGCTGTCAACTTTACATCTTTTACTAAATCTGCTTTTGTATTGTTATTTTCAAATTCTTTACTTGAATTCGTGGTTATTTCCGGTGTTACAACTTCAAATAGAGCTCCAACTGGGAAAGCACTATCAATTGTAAAAGAGGTTTCGTCATCGATTGTAAACGTTAATAAATCATCAATTACACTACACGAAATGGCTATAAGGCCAAAAATTGCAACTGCTATAAATTTCTTTGCTTTCATTTTCTTTCTGTTTTTACGAGATTATGAGGGTTACAAATGTACTCTTTTATATTCTAAACCTAATTTTAGAATAATCCCAAAATTACGATACAAGATCAGATGTCTTTTAGTAGGCAAGAGAATTTTTTTAGCAACTTAAAAGAAAATAAATATTTTTCAAAATTCAATTTTTCAATTCAAAATATAAAAAGTATTTTTGCGCATGCAACACAACGTACTTATTTTAGACTTCGGATCGCAATACACACAACTTATTGCGCGTAGAGTTCGCGAATTAAATATATTCTGCGAAATCTTCCCTTACAATCATTTTCCGAGTGATTTATCCTCTTATAAAGCAGTAATCCTTGGTGGTAGTCCATTTTCTGTCCGTTCAGAAGATGCGCCTCATCCAGATTTATCTCAAATTAGAGGAAAACTTCCTATGCTGGCTGTTTGTTACGGCGCGCAATATTTATCCCATTTCAGTGGTGGGGAAGTAGCGGCTTCCAATACCAGAGAATATGGTAGAGCTAATTTATCGTTCATAAAGGAAGACGAAATTTTCTTTGAAGGAGTTTCTGAAAATAGCCAAGTTTGGATGAGTCATAGCGATAGTATCAAAGCTTTGCCAACAAATGGCGTAAAACTGGCAAGTACTCATGATGTGGAATTTGCTGCTTACAAAATTGAAGGCGAAACAACGTATGCGATTCAATACCATCCTGAGGTTTTTCATTCTACCGATGGATCAAAAATGCTGGAAAACTTTTTAGTAAAAATTGCAGAAGTTCCTCAAAACTTTACACCAAATGCTTTTGTTGAAGAGATGGTAGCTGAACTGAAAGAGAAATTGCAAGATGATAAAGTAGTTCTAGGACTTTCTGGCGGAGTTGATTCGACTGTAGCGGCAGTTTTATTGCACCAGGCGATTGGAAAAAATCTATACTGTATTTTTGTAAATAATGGTTTGCTTCGTAAAAACGAGTTCCAAAACGTATTAGATCAATACAAAGGAATGGGTTTGAACGTAAAAGGAGTTGATGCCGGAGATCGTTTCTTATCAGAATTAGCAGGTGTAAGCGACCCGGAAACCAAACGTAAAATTATTGGACGTGTATTTATCGAAGTTTTTGATGATGAATCACACCTTATAGAAGATGTAAAATGGTTGGCTCAAGGAACAATATATCCTGATGTTATTGAATCGGTTTCTGTAAAAGGGCCTTCAGCAACAATCAAATCACATCATAATGTAGGTGGTTTGCCGGATTATATGAAATTGAAAATCGTGGAACCGCTTCGTATGCTTTTCAAAGATGAAGTGCGTAGAGTAGGAGCTTCACTAGGAATTGACCCAGAATTATTAGGAAGACATCCTTTTCCAGGACCAGGATTGTCAATTAGAATTCTAGGTGATATTACACCTGAAAAAGTGCAAATTTTGCAAGATGTAGATGCTGTTTTTATTGATGGATTAAAATCTTGGGGATTATACGATAAAGTATGGCAGGCAGGAGCAATTTTACTTCCTGTAAATAGCGTAGGAGTTATGGGTGATGAACGCACATATGAAAAAGTGATTGCGCTTCGTGCTGTAGAATCTACTGATGGTATGACAGCTGATTGGGTGCATTTACCGTATGATTTCTTGATGAAAATTTCTAATGATATTATTAATAAAGTAAAAGGGGTAAATAGAGTAGTGTATGATATAAGCTCAAAACCGCCAGCAACAATTGAGTGGGAATAATATCGTTTTTTAACATTAAGTCATTACATTTGTGATGACTTAATTGTTTTAAATCATAATTTATGAAAGAATTTTTACGAATTTTGTTTTTAGTAATATTGTTTTCAAATGTCATTCTTGGACAAGAAAGCGTAATGCAACATACCGTTGTTAAAGGGGAAACAATAACACAAATCGCATTAAAGTACAAAACAACCCCTGCAGCTATTTATAAACTTAATCCGGAATCTCAGTCCGGAATTCAAGAAAACCAACTTCTTAGTGTTCCTAATGTTGTCTTACATCAAAGTGATAGTGTTATTCACATTGTAGGTCCTAAAGAAACACTTTACGGTTTAGCTACAAAATATAATGTAAAAGTTGAAGCACTTCGAGAGTTAAATGAAACAGTGCTCGTTAATGGGTTAAAAACAGGACAGGAGTTAGTCATTCCGAAATCTTTTGAATCTAAAAAAACAGGGTTTGACCAGCAAACCATAAATGCTGCTAATTCAAAAATTACTCATAAAGTACTGCCTAAAGAATCCTTGTTTGGTATTGCAAGATTGTATAACGTATCTGTTCAGGATTTAGACAAAGCTAATTCAGATATTTTTAAAGTAGGATTACAAGTTGGACAAAATTTAGTCATACCAAACAAACGAAAAACAGTAGATGGAAGAACCAGAATTATTAACTCTGAAACTATTTTTCATGATGTTCAGTTTAAAGAAACTAAATACTCAATAGCCAAAAAATACGGGATTACAATTGATCAATTAGAATCACAAAATCCTGAAATTGTAAATGGATTAACTCAAGGAAATAAATTGGCTATAAATGTTAAGCAGATAACTCCTTCAAACGAAAATGAAGAGTTGATGATTGCATTGGCAGAGAAGCAAGTAGTGGTAGAGAAAACCAAAGCTAAAAATATTCAATTAGAGGATTTAAAAGACAAGCTCACCGTTCAAAAAGAAATAAATCAAAAAGTTATTAAAGTTAATAATTTAAAAATTGACCTTAACGAGATAGATGATGCCAAAGAAGGTTCAGAGGAAAGGCTTAAGTTAGTCTTAGAAGCTAATAAAAATATTCAGGATATATTGATTTCAAAATTAGATTCATTAGTCTACACGATGAATGAAGATTTGTCAGAATTAAAAAATACTGAGATTGAAAATCTAGAGAAATCAAAGCAATTGGAAGCTAAATCGTATGAAAGTATTTCTAGAACCAGTGAATTGTCATTTCAATTGAAAAAAGATTTAGCTCAAAATAGAAAAGTGTATTCTACATTGATGAATAAAGTGCAGCGAATCGCTGTTGAAAAAAACATTGAATACAAGAAGAAAGTAAGGGAAAATAGTAAAGCTGATCTCGCGGAGTCTGACAATGAAATTACTTCTCTTGATACTTATAAAAAGATGGAATCAGACCAAAAACGAAGAGATGAATTAAATGAAGTGCTTCTTAAAAAAATTGATTCGTTAGGCGGAGAGAAAAAAATTGAATTAAAAAGACATATTAGTATGGCTACTTTTTATAGCAGAGAAGCAAGAAATTTTGATGATAAATTAGCGTTGGTGCGATTAAAAAGATACCAAAATAAAGCGCAGGAGTCTCAAAATCAAAATCCAGTTTCTAAAGATTTAAACCAACAAAATCTAGTGGAGATAAAAGAACCTATAAAGCAGGATTCTTTAAGTGAGGGAAATAGATCTAAAATAGAAATATTAGATAATCTTAAGGAAGTGCCGGCAGGGTATTACATTGTTTTAGGAGATTTTAGTGAAGCAGAGGACAGAGATAAATTTATAATGAAATTGATTGATGCCGGAGAATTGAATTCCAGTTTTTTCTTTAATGTAAATATTATGTCATATTATGTCTTTACTGAATTTTTTACTACTGAAGAAGAAGCTCTTTATGAATACAAACAGAAAAAAAACAAAGAATTCTTTGAAAAAATGTTTGTTGTAAAGATTGAACAGAATTAATTTATTTAGGAAACAATTAACTACTCTTTTTAAAGTTCATTACTAATTTTACAAAAACTAAAAAATTAATTTATTACACTCAGCATGAAATATTTTTTAACATTCTTTGTTGTTCTTTTTTTTATTTATTTTCCGAGTCAAGCTCAAAATAAAGTGATACAACATAATGTAACAAAAGGAGAAACTATAAATCAAATTGCACAAAAATATAAAGTCACTCCTTATGATATTTATCAATTAAATCCAGATGCACAAAGTGGTTTGAAACCCAATACAATCTTGTTAATTCCTCAAAATTCTGGAAAGCAAGTAGTAGTTCAAACCAAAAAAAGTACACCGTCTACAATGCATCAAGTAATGCCAAAAGAGACTTTGTATGGAATTGAGAAAAAATATGGTGTCACAGATGAAGCATTAAAACAAGCGAATCCTTTTCTTGAAAAAGAGGGTTTACAAATTGGACAGACGCTTACAATTCCTTCGAATGTTATTTTGAAAAATAAAACTCCAATCACTGAAAAAGTGGTGTTTCATTTTGTGCTTCCAAAAGAAACTAAATATTCTATAGCAAAGCAATACGGAATTACGATTGAGGAATTAGAACGCAAAAATCCTGAAGTAGTCACTAATTTACCGGAAGGATTTAAATTATTGATTAAAGGCAATCCCGAAACTTCGGGACCAAAACTAGATAAAACTGTTCCGGTTACTGAATCTAAAAAAGAGATTGTTACTACAAATCCAGTAAAAACAGCTTCTGCAGTAAATTACTTAAATTATATTGTAAAGCCTAAAGAGACCTTATATAGTTTGTCTAAAATGGCAGGTATAAGTCAGGAGGAATTAACAGCGCTCAACCCTGAATTGGCTCAAGGCGTTATTGAAGGTATGGTTTTGAAATTTCCTGCTACAATAGCATTTTCTCCACAAGTTAAAAAAGAATACACAGAATTGTCAAACAACAAGCGAAGTAGCGGCAGAAAAAAGCTGGTACTGCTGTTGCCGTTTAACATATCCAAGATTCAAGGCGATACGGTCAATTCGACTGCAATGCGCTTAAAAAAGGATAAATTCTTGAATATGACATTGGATTTTTATGCTGGAGCACTAATTGCTATTGATTCCGCTAAAACATTAGGACTTAATATTGATGTGAAAATCTTCGATTCTCAGGAGACTAAAAATAGTTCCAATGTTGCTGCTCTGATCAAAAGTAATGATTTAGAAAATTCGGATGCCATAATTGGACCATTCTACCAAAGCAATGTGGAGAAAACTGCCGAATTACTGTTGCCAAATCAAGTTCCTGTAATTTCGCCTTTGTCTAAAGATTTAGGAGCTTCATACGCTAACATTTTTCAATCGATTCCAGCTCCTGAAGCAGTCAAAAATGCCATGTTCGATTACATGCGTTCCAAAGGTGGTAACATGGTAGCGGTTGTAGACAAGAAAAAAGGTTCGATAATTCAGTTTATCAAAGAGAATCACAAAGATGTACGATTTTCAGCGCTTACCGAAAATGGTGGCGTTTCTGCTGAAAACTTGAAAAGTTTATTTGTAAAAGACAAGATAAACTATGTCGTAATGGAAACTGGAAACACGGGAATGATAAAAACGACAATTGCGGCAATGTTAAGTGCGATGCCTTCATTTAAAGTACAGTTGGTAATTTTGGAACCTAATGAAACGTTGGATACTGATGAAATTAATTTTGGAAATTTAACCAAATTAAAATTAATGTATCCTTCAGTTACCCGTGAAAATGAATCTCCTGAAGCTTTAATTTTCGAAAAGGAATTTAGAAAGAAAAACAAAATTTATCCTAGTGTTTTTGCTACTCGTGGATTTGATTTAACTTTTGATACGATGTTGCGTTTGTCACAGGATAAAAAATACCAGGAAACAATTGATGCTGCGGCAACGGAGCAAATTGACAATAAATTCGAATTTTATAAAAAAGAGGACGGCGGTTATACCAATAAAGGAATCTATATTTTATATTATGACACGGATTTAACCATAAAAGAAGCGAATTAATGACATCAATAGTGACTTATTTAGGGGATTTGAGAACGTCTTCTATTCATTTGCAATCAGGAACCGAAATCCTTTCGGACGCTCCGGTAGACAATAACGGAAAAGGTGAGGCTTTTTCTCCAACGGATACTGTTGCAAACGCATTAGCAACTTGCATGATGACCATAATGGGTATTAAGGCACAAGAAATGGAAGTTGATTTGACAGGTTCTACCGCCGAAGTAATTAAAATTATGAATGCAGAACCAAGGCGTATCGGTGCAATAGAAATTGCTTTTGAGATGTACGGAACGGCAGAGGAAAAAAACAGAACCATACTGGAAAGAGTAGCGATGACTTGTCCCGTTTTTTTAAGCTTGCATCCTGAAATCGAGAAACGAATAATTTTTAATTGGAAATAAAGAGATTTGAGAAGCAAGAGATAAGAATCAAGAAGAAGTAATAGTTCTTGATTCTTATCTCTTGCTTCTTTTTTATAAAAAATGGATCAAAACCAAAAACAACTCGTTAAGCTAGCCCATACTAAAATGCCTTTTGGTAAGTATGAAGGATGGTTTCTTATTGATATTCCTGAATATTACATTGTTTGGTACAGCAATAAAGGGTTTCCTAAAGGAGAATTAGGTGAACAGCTGAAATTAATTTATGAATTGAAGCTCAACGGTCTGGAGGAGTTAATTAGGAATATAAAAAAACGTTATCCAAAACCATAGGATAGTATCTATAAGACTCCATAGATTTTTAGAGAATTGTATTTTGCTTTTTTTTTAACCAAAAAAGAGTCTGAAAATCTAACAAGCTAATATTCTAATAGTCCAATTAAATTTGTACTTTTGCCACGTTTTTTACACAACTACAACACAAACAACAACAGAATGAATCAAACGAAATATATTTTTGTTACTGGCGGTGTGACTTCTTCCTTGGGGAAAGGAATCATTGCTGCATCTTTGGCAAAATTGTTACAAGCAAGAGGATACCGTACAACCATCCAAAAGTTTGACCCATACCTTAATGTAGATCCCGGGACATTAAACCCTTATGAGCATGGGGAATGTTATGTTACTGATGATGGTGCAGAAACCGATTTGGATTTAGGGCATTACGAGCGTTTCTTGAATGTTCCTACTTCTCAGGCGAATAATGTTACAACAGGAAGGATTTATCTTTCGGTTATTGAAAAAGAAAGAAGAGGAGAATTTCTTGGTAAAACGGTTCAAGTTGTACCTCATATTACCAATGAAATTAAGGAAAGAATGCAGTTGCTTGGAAATTCCGGTGACTACGATATTGTAATTACGGAAATTGGTGGAACGGTAGGAGATATTGAATCTTTGCCATATATCGAATCTGTTCGTCAATTGGTTTGGGATTTAGGAGAACATAATGCCATTGTAATTCATCTTACTTTAATACCTTATTTGGCTGCTGCGGGAGAATTGAAAACAAAACCAACACAGCATTCTGTTAAGACGTTGATGGAGAGTGGGATAAAAGCCGACATCTTGGTTTGTAGAACTGAGCATGAACTTTCTGAAGAATTACGCAACAAACTAGCTTTGTTTTGTAATGTAAAAAGAGAAGCGGTTATCCAGTCTATCGATGCTTCGACTATTTATGAAGTTCCTAATTTAATGTTGGAAGAAGGACTTGATGTTGTTGCGTTAAAAAAATTAGATTTACCTAAAAAAGCGGCCCCGGATTTAAAAAACTGGAATACTTTTTTACGCCGATTAAAAAATCCAAAGCATACTGTGAATATCGGTTTGGTTGGAAAATATGTTGAAATGCAGGATTGTTACAAATCTATTTTGGAAGCTTTCATTCATGCAGGTGCTGCGAATGAAACTAAAGTAAATGTAGTTTCCATTCATTCGGAACATATTGACGCGAATAATATAAGCGAGAAATTTTCTGGTTTAGACGCAATTCTCGTTGCCCCAGGTTTTGGAGAAAGAGGAATTGAAGGCAAAATTGCAGCAGTCCAATATGCGCGTGAAAATAAAATGCCGTTTTTCGGTATTTGTTTGGGAATGCAAATGGCAATCATAGAATATTCAAGAAATGTTCTGGGTTATACTGATGCCAATTCAACCGAAATGAATGAACACACGTCTCATCCGGTGGTAAACCTTATGGAAGAGCAAAAAACAGTTACGGACAAAGGAGGGACAATGCGTCTTGGTGCATGGAAATGTGACATCAAAAAAGATTCATTGGCCTACAAAATATATGGAAAAGAAACGATTTCAGAGCGTCACCGTCATCGTTATGAATACAATAGCAATTATGTGGCGCAATTGCAAAATGCAGGATTGATTGCTTCAGGAGTAAATCCTGATACCGGATTGGTTGAGATTGTAGAAATAGAAAATCATCCATTTTTTATTGGGGTACAATACCATCCGGAATATAAAAGTACGGTTGCGAATCCACATCCTATTTTTGTGAATTTTGTGGCAGCGGCTGTTCTAGCGAAGAAGAAATAATATAATTCTGTGGAGCTGAACTTTAAACTTTAAATTTTAAACTTTTTTAATTACAATGGAACAAAAGAAATTTGACCTCAATTCGATTATCGGTTTTGCATTAATTTTTGTTATTTTGGTTTTTATCATGTACCAAAATCAACCGGACCCGAAAGTGGTTGCAGCTGAAAAAGCACAAAAAGAGTTGTTAATTAGAGAAGCTAAAGCAAAAGAGTTAGAAGCTAAAACTGTGGCAAAAGCGACAGTTGCAGTAGCAACTACGGGAGATTCTACTCAATTGGCGCAATTGCAAAAGACGCTAGGGAATTTTGCGTATTCAGCGACACTTCCTTCTGCGAAAGCGGGTGTTACCACTATCGAAAACGATTTGGTGAAGCTGACAATTGCCAATAAAGGAGGATATATTGTTGAAGCGACTTTGAAACAATTCGAAAAGTTTAAGAAAGGTTCCGGACAATTAGTTCAATTGGTAAAAGACAATAATGCCAATTTAAATGTGCAATTACTGACTAGTGATAACCGTACTTTAAACTCAAAAGATTTATATTTTGAACCTACTTTAACGAAAGTTGGAGCAGATCAAATATTGTCCATGAAATTGAAAGCGGGAGCCAATGAATTCTTGGAGTACAAATACATTTTGAAGCCTAACGATTACATGATTGGTTTTGATATTCGTTCTCAAGGGTTGAATAAAGTATTGAATACTGCAAAACCATTGGATTTAGAATGGAATTTGAAAACCTACAGAAATGAGAAAAGTGTTTCCTATGAAGACAGATATACACTTCTGTATTTTGAGTATGGAGATAAAAAATTTGATTATGTAGGCGACGGAAAAGATAAAGAAGAGATTCCTGAAAATGTTAAATACATAGCTTTTAAACAACATTTTTTTTCAACTATATTATTGACAAATACTCCTTTTGCTAAATCATCTTTGAAATCGACTAAGTTGGTTTTAGATGAAAAAGTAGATACAATTTTCACGAAACAGTTTAAAGCTAATATTCCTTTAGCTTTTACTAATGGAGAATTAGACCACAAAATGAGTTGGTATTTTGGTCCGACGGATTACAAAACTTTAAAAGACTATGATAAAAATTTAGACAAGATTATTCCTTTAGGTTGGGGTATTTTCGGCTGGATTAATAAGTTTATTTTTATCCCGTTATTCGGATTTTTAAGTTCTTACATTGCTTACGGAATTGCGATTATCATTTTTACGATTCTAATAAAAATTGCAATGTCGCCTATCACTTTTAAATCGTTCTTGTCACAAGCGAAGATGAAAGTATTGCGTCCTGAAATCACTGAGTTGGGAGAAAAATTCAAAAAAGACCCAATGAAAAAGCAACAGGAAACCATGAAGTTGTATAACAAAGCGGGAGTGAATCCTATGGCAGGTTGTATTCCAGCACTGATTCAGCTTCCTTTTATGTATGCTTCGTTTCAGTTTTTCCCTTCAGCTTTTGAGTTGAGACAAAAAAGTTTCCTTTGGGCAGATGATTTATCGTCTTTTGATGAAGTTATACGTTTGCCTTTCTATATTCCTTTTTACGGAAATCACATCAGTTTGTTTCCAGTACTGGCTTCGATTGCGATTTTCTTCTATATGAAAATGACTTCTGGCGACCAACAAATGGCTGCTCCACAACAAGAAGGTATGCCGGATATGGCGAAGATGATGAAAATCATGATTTATGTTTCGCCAATAATGATGTTGTTTTTCTTTAACAGTTATGGCGCAGGATTGAGTTTGTATAACTTTATTTCGAATCTGATTACCATTGGAATTATGATTGTTATCAAGCGATACTTTATTGATAGTGATAAAATTCATGCTCAAATTCAAGAGAACAAATTGAAAGAGCCAAAGAAACAAGGTAAATTCCAGAAAAAATTGCAAGAAGTGATGGAACAAGCCGAAGCTCAAAAAGCACAACAGAAGAAAAAATAAAACAAAAAAAAAGCTCTCAATTTTGAGAGCTTTTTTTTGTTTTAAAAATTACAGAATAGGTAATAGGACTTTGTCTATGGCATGAATGACACCATTGGAACATTGTACATCAGTTATGATAATATTTGAAATTCTGTTGTTAGCATCTTTAATTTTCGCGCCACCAGTAAGTTGAATTGTAAAAGTTTGTGCTGGTGTCAAAATTGGAGTTACAATTTGACCTTCTGTTAAACTTGCTGCTAAAACATTAGCTGGACTTACCACATGATATTGTAGAACTTTAGTCAGGTTTGCTGCTGAAACTCCTGCAATTCCTCCTGGAGCTAATTCAGTATTTAATGCAGTAAACGCAGCATTTGTAGGAGCAAAAACAGTAAATGGACCAGTTGCTGATAATGCAGTTATGAAATTGGGTTGACCTGATCGATTCAGCACACTAACTAAAGTACTAAAATTGGCATTTGCAGCAGCATGAGTTACAATAGTTGGTAAATCAATAACTTTATCTACGATGTGTATTACGCCATTAGAAGCCATGATGTCCGCAGTTGTAACTGTTGCAATTCCGTTGAGTTTCACTCCTGATGAGGCGTTAACATACATACTCAAGGTATTAGTCGTGGATGCAGTTCCTTTGGCAAGAGTTTTAATGTAGCCTGTAGTTAAATCGGTTGATTTTACTGCCCCAGTAACCACATGATTAAGTAAAATTTGTGTTAATGCTTCTTTTGGTACATCATTTATTGTAGCATAAGAAGTTGTAGCTAGAAAAGCGGTAAAGGCTTCGTTAGTTGGTGCAAAAACAGTATATGGACCAGCTCCTTTTAAAGTAGTTGCTAAATCAGCCTTGACAAGTGCCTGAACTAAGATGCTTAAGTTAGCAGTCGCAGTTGCTTTTCCTGTAATGGTATTGTCTACAACTACATTGTTATCGTCATCATCACACGATACAGCTGCGATTGAAAATAATACAATCAGAGCCCAATTTTTAATTTTAGATACATTTTTCATAGTGTTTGTTGTTTATTTGTTTCCTCTAAATTAGTAAACTGATTTCTAATTTTGTTTATTTTTTATCTAAAAATGATAAACAATGTGAAAATTTATTATTTTTTTTAAAGTTGTTTAATTTTTATTTTAACTGCATAAAATAGTATTTAACACGTTGTTGTTCAATATTATATGGGTTTTAGGGTTATTTTCAATACACTATTAGAAAAGAATAGTAACAGGATGCTTAAACAATTTATAAATTGCTTTATTTTAAATATTTGTAGAGATAATTATTTCAATATCACGAAGCGAATTGGTTGGGTTTAAAGTTTGAAATTTGCTGTGATTTTGTGTTGACTTAAAAGAAGAGTGTATTTTATTTGTGAAATAATAGAGCGAGCACCAACTCTAATAAATTCGTATTTTTGCTAAAATAAAAAAGAAGATTCTCAGTTTTAAAGTGAGGACTAAATACAGAGTAGTAATGATAAAATATAAGATTAGTTTTTTTGCCTTTTTGATTTTTGCGCTTTTGAGCCAAAATGTTATATCGCAAACCGATTTTAATAAATTAGATGCAAAAGGGAAAAAGCACGGGGTATGGAAAGGGTTTTATGCGGAATCTAAACGCTCAAGATATGAAGGGACTTTTGAGCACGGAAAAGAAATAGGAATTTTTAATTTTTTTGATGACACTAAAGCTAAATCTATAATTGCCACAAGGGAATTTAATGCAAAAGACAATTCGGCTTATACCATTTTTTATGATCAGAATAAAAATAAAGTCAGTGAAGGGAAAGTGGTCAATAAAGTATTTGAAGGACAATGGAAATATTACCATCTAGCCTCTAAAAATATAATGACAACGGAATACTACAGCAAAGGTAAGTTGGAAGGTTTGCGTACCGTTTTTTATCTAAGTGGTAAAATTGCGGAAGAAATTAATTATAAAAATAATTTAAAAAATGGTTTTTATAAAAAATACACCGAAAAAGGTATTCTGTTGGAAGAGTCTATTTTCAAGAATGATCAATATAGCGGTTTGGCAATCTTTAGAGATTCTGATGGGAATATGGTTTCTAAAGGGCAATTTGTAAATGGAAAGAAAGCTGGAATTTGGCAGTTTTTTGAGAAAGGAGAATTAGTAAAAGAAATGAATATGAGCTTTCCGGAAAATGCAACAAAATCTAAATTGTAATTTTTTTTAAAAATTAATTATTTTGACATAAAATAATTTTCGGTAAAATTAGTTATGATTTAATAATAGATTTATTTTTATTCAAATTCTTAATGGATAAATTTAACAAGACGAATAATTCAATTTTTCACTTGTTAATTAATTGCTAATGAGTGTATTGATATTGTGTAAAAGGTTTAGTTTTGCAAAATTTAATTTATAAATTGTAATCAAAACGTACTAGCTTTGTCTTAGTTTAGTATTGCATTACGTTTATAAAAGAGTCTGTAGCCCTCTAATATTTTAGATAAATAAAACGTAATATAGATAAAATGAAAAAACTTTTTTTTGTTTTAATGTCAATTGTAATGTTGATGTTTAGTATCAAAATTTTGTCAAAAAACACTAATGATAGTACCATAATTTCGGTGTTTAATAATGCTACAGAGGAAAAACTTTTTAATCGAGCAAAAATTATTAAGAAATTTATTGTCAATAATTCTAAATATAATAATGAAATCGCTTTCATTATTGATATGAAGATTATGTCTGGGAAAAATAGATTTTTTGTCTATGACTTAAAGAACAATGTAATAATCGATCAAGGTTTGGTTGCTCATGGTATTGGCTCACAAACACAAACTGAAGGTGAACTAATTTTCAGCAATGAACCTAATTCTCTTTCTACCTCATTAGGTAAGTACAGTATAGGATCCAGCTATAATGGGCAATTTGGAAAATCATACAAATTATTCGGCTTAGAGGAAACAAATAATAAAGCTTTTGCGAGAAATATTGTTCTTCATAAATATTCTAAAGTGCCTTTTGGAGAACAAGAGAGTCCAATTTGTAAAAGTTTTGGCTGTCCAATGATAAATGTGGAATTTTATAAAAGAATTGAAAAGTTAATTGATAATTCAAAAACAAATATCATTTTAGATATTTTCTATTGATAATACAATAAAGGTAAAATGTGCACTATAAAAACCTCATTCAAGAAATTCTGAATGAGGTTTTTTGATTAGCGTTTTATTTTAAAGCAACGATTTTGCGACCGAATGAAACCTTTTGTCAATCAAATTATTTACAGAAGTTGCTTCAATAATATTTTTGACACTTTCTAAAATGGATCATTCAGCAACAGTAGCAGCACTTTTTTTAAATTATTCCGTTGACTATTTTAGAGAAGAATGTAATTAAAAAAAGCAAAATTGGCTGATCTTTATTTGTTTCTAATTCAAATCAATTAGCATCTTATTAAAATTTTCACTTCATATTTAGTTCATTTTGATCTTTAAAAACGCAGATTACTGGTTCTGGAAATGTAACAAAATCGGATACAATTAACTTTATAGATAACAAATACTCTTGCAAATCTTTTGTAACTTTGGACCCTTATAAAATTATAATTTTTTGAAGATGAAGCGTGTTGTTGTAGGACTTTCCGGAGGTGTAGATTCAAGTGTTGCAGCTTATTTGTTGCAAGAACAAGGATATGAAGTAATAGGTCTTTTTATGAAGAATTGGCATGACGATTCAGTCACTATTTCTAATGAATGCCCGTGGCTGGAAGACAGTAATGATGCATTACTTGTTGCCGAAAAATTAGGAATTCCATTTCAAACTGTTGATTTAAGCGAAGAATACCAGGAGAAAATCGTGGACTATATGTTCAGTGAATATGAAAAAGGAAGAACTCCAAACCCTGATGTACTCTGTAATCGTGAAATAAAATTTGAGGTTTTCATGAAAATTGCATTGAGTTTGGGCGCTGATTTTGTAGCTACAGGACATTATTGCCAGAAAACCGAAATCGAAAAGAATGGAGAAACGATTTATCAATTAATAGCCGGTGCAGATACTAATAAAGATCAGTCGTATTTTCTATGTCAATTATCACAAGAGCAATTGGCTAAATCTTTATTTCCTATTGGAGAATTAACAAAACCTGAGGTTCGTGAAATAGCCGCTAAAATGGATTTGATTACTGCCGAAAAGAAAGATTCGCAAGGTTTATGTTTTATTGGAAAAGTACGTTTGCCTGAATTTTTACAACAAAAATTGCAGCCCAAAGATGGGATTATAATTCAAATAGATAAAAATGATCCTGTTTACAGTTCTGAATTACAAGAAGGATTAAGTATTAAGGATACTTTAAAATCAGAAGCAAGAAAAATTCCGTATACGCCACAAATGGGGAAAGTAGTAGGGAAGCATCAAGGGGCCCATTATTTTACTATTGGACAACGAAAAGGATTAAATGTAGGAGGAACAACGGATCCATTATTTATTATCGCCACGAATGTTGAAACCAATACAATTTATACCGGATTAACCAGTCAGCATCCCGGATTATTCAAGAAAGCATTGCGTATTGAGAAAGATGAAGTACATTGGATTCGTAAAGATTTGGCTTTGGCCAATGGAGAAACAATGGAGGTAATGGCAAGAATACGGTACAGACAGCCCTTACAAAAAGCTATTTTACATCAATTTGAAAATGAAATGTACATAGCTTTTAATGAACCACAATCCGCCATAACCGAAGGGCAATTTGCAGCTTGGTATTTAGGTGAAGAATTAGTTGGTTCTGGTGTAATTTCTTAGTTTAGTGCTGTATTTTAATTTCAATAAACGTTTCCTTTGATATAAGTAGGAGTGTCATAGAAAACTGCAATCTTGTTTCTAACCAGTGGAATTTAGCATATTTATGGCTTAACAAATAAAGTTTTATGAGAAAATTTTACTTATTTCTTTTTCTAATCATTGCTACTGCAGGTTTTTCACAACAGGATGCTTGGGTATATTTTAATGCAAAACCCAATTCTCGGTTTTTTTCTGATTCACCATTAAATATGCTCTCTCAAAGAGCATTGGACAGAAGAGGCAATCAAAGTATTGCCCTAGATTATAAAGATGTTCCAGTAGAAGCAACTTATATCAGTCAAATAAAATCAGTTGTAGGAATTACTGTCATGGCAAAATCCAAATGGCTCAACGCAATTCATGTTCGAGGGGAACAAGCGGCTATAAATTCGTTAGCCCTATTTTCTTTTGTCAATAAAGTTGATTTTGCGGACAAATCGTTAAATCAATTGGGAAAAATTGCAAAATCCACGAAGGTAAAAAAGGGAAATAAAACGAAGAAAACTAAAATTGACTATGCTTATGGATCCTCATCGAATCAAATTAAGATGCTTAATGGACAACTATTGCATCAGCAGAATTATACCGGGTCAGGAAAAATAATTGCAATATTGGATGCTGGTTACCCAGGAGTAAACACCACACAGCCTTTTCAAAGATTAAGAGATAATGACCAAATTTTGGGTGGTTATAACTTTGTTCTTAGAGATTCAAATTTTTATACAGGTTCTTCACATGGAACATCTGTGCTTTCCACAATTGGAGGATACAAAGAGAACTCGTTAGTGGGAACGGCGCCTGATGCCTCTTATTATTTATTTATAACAGAAGATGACACCTCTGAGAATCCTGTGGAAGAATCCCTTTGGGTTGAAGCTGCAGAAAAAGCAGATAGTTTAGGGGTAGATATTATCAATACTTCTTTGGGTTATTTTGATTTTGATAATGAGGCTTACAATCATACCTACAGTGAAATGAATGGCGCAACAGCATTTATGTCTCGCGGTGCTGAAATTGCATTTAGCCGAGGAATGATTTTAGTTACTTCAGCTGGTAATTCAGGAAATTCATCAGATCCACATATTGCTGTTCCTGCTGATGCTGTTTCGGTGCTTTCTGTTGGAGCAGTAACAGCTTCTGAAATAATAACTTCATTCAGTTCAACAGGGCCATCTTTTGACGGAAGGATAAAACCGGATGTCATGGCGCAAGGGCAAGCTGCTATAGTTTCAGATGCAGCAGGTAATATTGTAACAGCAAACGGAACTTCTTTTTCGGGTCCAATCATGGCGGGAATGGTAGCTTGTTTATGGCAGGCGTTTCCACAAAAAACAAATCAGGAAATCAGAGCATTAATACTACAATCATCCGATAAATTTTTGGTGCCAAATAATCAATATGGATATGGTATCCCAGATTTTGGATTGGCGGTTAGCAATGGATTAGCTTCAACATCTGTTTTGAAAGACGATTTTATAATTTATCCCAACCCGGCAAGTGATTTTGTTTCGGTTTCTTTACCGGCAAAGTTTGAAATGGGAACCGTTTTTATTTTTACCATTTTGGGACAAAAAATATTTGAACAAAAAATCACTTCTCAATCATCAATTATTTCATTGAAATCTCTTGAAAAAGGAATGTATCTTTATAAAATGGAATCTATCGGTTTCTCTAAAACGGGAAAAATAATAAAACAATAATAGCATTATTACCACATGAATAAAATCACAGCACTTTTTAAAATTAAATACCCAATTATTCAAGGAGGAATGATTTGGAACAGTGGATATAAATTAGCAAGTGCTGTCAGTAATGCTGGGGGTTTGGGATTGATTGGTGCTGGTTCTATGTATCCTGAAGTGTTACGCGAACACATTCAGAAATGTAAAAAAGCCACTTCAAATCCTTTTGGAGTAAATGTTCCAATGTTGTATCCCAACATTGAAGAAATCATGAAAATCATTGTTGAAGAAGGCGTAAAAATCGTTTTTACTTCGGCTGGAAATCCTAAAACATGGACTTCGTATTTAAAAGAAAATGGCATTACAGTTGTGCATGTAGTCAGCAGTTCTGTATTTGCTTTGAAGGCACAAGATGCAGGTGTTGATGCTATAGTTGCTGAAGGTTTTGAAGCCGGAGGACATAACGGAAGAGAAGAAACTACCACACTTGCGCTGATTCCTATCGTGAAAGAAAAAATAAAAATTCCATTAATTGCTGCTGGGGGTATTGCTACTGGTCGTGGAATGTTAGCCGTTATGATTCTTGGTGCAGATGGAGTTCAGGTTGGAAGTAGATTTGCAGCATCTTTGGAATCATCAGCTCATGAAAATTTCAAGGAAACTATCATAAATACTAAGGAAGGTGATACACAATTGACTTTGAAAGAACTCGCTCCAGTGCGCTTAATTAAAAATAAATTTTATCAAGATGTTCAGGATTTATATGAAAAATGTCCAACAACGGAAGATTTAGTTGTTTTATTAGGAAGAGCAAGAGCAAAAAGAGGTATGTTCGAAGGAGATTTAGTTGAAGGAGAATTAGAAATAGGACAAATTGCAGGGATTATTCATGAAATAAAGCCAGCGGGAGAAATCATTAAGGAGATGATATTCGATTTTCAAACTGCTAGGAAAGAAGTAGTAAATTTTGATTTTTAAATAATGAATAAAACAAAAATATATATAATCTTGTTTTTTTTGGTTCTAGGTTTGCAAAATTCCTTTGGACAAAATTATAAGTTTAAAACCTCGGGCTTTAGTGTTTTGGAAAAAAATGAAAAGGGGAAATGGGGCAAATGGTCTGATTTGAATTTGGTAAATTTATTAGTGACATTGGACACTAACAAAAGTAGGATAGTAATTTATTCTCAGATTATTCAATTATTTGAAATTATTGAGTATCAGGAAATTGAGGAAAATGATGCTGATATTGTATATTCTTTTTCCTGTAAAGATAATGAAGGAGTCAATTGTACCCTTTCAATCATTACCCGAAAAAAGCAAGATAACAGGAAACAATTGTACATCAATTATGACAATAGGATTGTTGTTTATAATATTTTCAACATGTAAAAAGGGTCTTCTTATGTTTTTTTTATTAATTAAACTATTTCTATATCTTTAATAAAATCATCATACTCAGAATAAAACATTTCCAAAGCACTCATTTTTTCATGGTAAAAATCAAAAATTTCATCCCAGTATTTTTGGTTGCTAACTCCAACATTTAATTTTTCAACCCAAATGCGACTTATTGTTTTTCCGCTTTCCAGGGTGTACTCTTTTTCAAAAATTAAATCTTTAATAAATTCCTCTTCCAGAATATTTTTTAAAGATTGCAGTTTTTCAAAATATGCAATTCTTTTTTCATTACTTCGATGTTCGATATCTATTAGGACCTGCGCTTTTTTATTATCTACGTAAAATTTAAAAGAGAAATCTTTGATTTTAGTGTCATACAACACCCATTTACGGGGATATTTTTCTGCAAATGCAATCCAGAATTCACGCTTTAATTTTTGGGTTTCCACTTTGCTGTACATAATAGTTATGACTTTAGGTACTAGAAAATTTGTGCAACTCTGTTTTCTAGACTATATTTATATTTAATTTCAGTGTACAAAAATAGACTTTGATTATGGATTTTCAAGAATTTTTACGGTTTGTTCCTAAATTAATCGATGCTAAGCTTCCCGCATTTGAGGCGCATATCAAAATGGCACCTTTGGAAAGGTTGGAAAGTTTAAAAAATATATATTTAGAGAATAAAAATCCAAGGATAGCGGCTGTGATGATGCTTTTTTATCCTAAAAATGAGAGAACCCATTTAGTGTTGATTGTTCGGAAAACTTATGAAGGAGTTCATTCGGCACAAATTGCATTTCCTGGAGGAAAATACGAACTGGACGATGATAATTATGCTGAAACAGCTCTTCGAGAAACGCATGAAGAGGTAGGTATTCATCCGGATAAAATTGAAATTCTTAAACCGTTTACGGAATTGTATATTCCGCCAAGTAACTTTATGGTACATCCATTTTTAGGTATCAGTATAGAAGAACTTGTATTTTTACCTGAACCATCAGAGGTTGCGGAGATAATAGAATTGCCTTTGTCTGTTTTTTTGAGTGATGGTATTGTAGTTGATACGAATTTGTCTACTTCCTATGCGAATAACATCAATGTTCCAGCATTCAAAATTGAAAATCACATCGTTTGGGGTGCTACTGCAATGATGTTAAGTGAATTAAAAGAAGTCTTGAAAGAAGTGCTTGGCACTTCAATTTGAAGTTAAATTAATGTGTAGGAATTGTAAAGTACATCAAATATTAATTTCGTAAGTTTGCTAATTAAATATTAAAAACACATAATTTTATGGGATTGTTTAAGAGAAATCCTTTTGGTCACATACTATTTATAAAGAAATGGTTAATTCGAGTTTTCGGTGCTAGTACGCATAGAAGATATAGAGGATTTAACGAACTACAAATTGAAGGTTCGGAAATTATCAGAAATTTACCGGATACTAACGTACTTTTTATTTCTAATCACCAAACCTATTTTGCTGATGTTGTAGCCATGTTTCACGTATTTAATGCAAGCTTGAGCGGTCGCGACGATACGATCAAGAATGTTTGCTATTTGTGGCAACCTAAAATGAATATCTATTATGTAGCTGCCAAAGAAACCATGCAGGCGGGATTATTACCAAGAATTATGGCGTATGCCGGAGCAATTTCTGTAGAGCGTACCTGGCGTGCTAAAGGAGTTGATGTTCAGGAGAAAAAAGATATTAACCCCGATGATACGGAAAATATAAAAATAGCTTTAAATGACGGTTGGGTAATCACTTTTCCACAAGGGACAACAAAATCGTTTAAACCGGTTCGTAAAGGAACAGCGCACATTATAAAACAGCACAGACCAATCGTAGTTCCTATTGTTATAGATGGTTTTCGTCGCTCGTTTGATAAAAAGGGACTACGCATGAAGAAGAAAGGAATCCTGCAATCTTTTATTATAAAAGAACCGTTGGACATTGATTACGATAACGATACCATAGAAGAAATTGTAGAAAAAGTGGAATATGCAATTGAGCAACATCCTTCATTCCTAAAAGTTATTCCATCTGAAATTATAAAGGAGCAAGAAGAATTGAACCGATTAAGAAAATGGGAATATTAAAAAATTAGTCATAAAGAAAAAGTCTTAAAATTCAATATTATAGAAAGTTGAATTTTAAGACTTTTTCTTTTGCACTTAAAGATCTATTTTCTTTAATTCTTTATAATTGGCATATAATTTACGCAATAAAGTGCCGTATAATACTCTGTAAAACAGCCATAACAAACCGAATAATGCAATGCTAAAAATACTTAAGACGGCTATGGTTATAGCCATAACTTTACTGTTGCCATTAATTTGATTTTTCAAGGCATCCATTTCAGGATTATAAGCAAAAGCAATTATAAAACCAATAATTAAACTAAAAACAAGCATCGCTAAATTATACCAAACATAATACTGAACCGTTTTCCGGGTTTTGAGTATGTCTTGCATCAATTGCTTGGTGGAAGCAGTGGTCGAAATCAGAATATAGTTTTTGTAAAACAAATAAATAAAAATCAAAATAACAGCGTAGTTAAAGTAGTTTAAGACTTCAAAATAGCCAATTAATTCTGCATGTTTTATTTTTTCTAAATACTCATTAGAGTCAAAGCAAACGCTAAGACAGGTCCATAATAAAACCTCTAAAATGCTTATAATCAAAATCCACTTCACAATCGAAGATGATTTTTTATGAATCATTTTGTAAATTTCTATTTCCGATACTTGCTCAAAAGAGCTATCACTCTTCTGCCAGTCTTTTTTTAATAAATCCAGCTCTTTCATATTCCTAATGGATTTAATATTTTTTTTAATTTCCCTTTTATTCTATTCATTTTCACCCTCGCATTTACTTCGCTAATTCCTAAAGTTTCCGATATTTCCTGATAATCCTTATCTTCCAGATACATGAATATCAACGCCTTTTCAATATCATTCAATTGGTAAACCGCTTTGTACATTAACTTTAATTGTTCCTCTTCTTCATAATCATATTCCACATCATTCAGGAAATGTTGCCGCCCTTCAAATTCGATAGTATTTATGGATCGTTTTGTTTTTCGGTACAAAGTAATCGCCGTATTTAGCGCGACTCGATAGGCCCAAGTCGAAAATTTACTGTCACCCCTAAATTTTGGAAAAGCCTTCCATAACTGAATCGTAATTTCCTGAAACAAATCCTTGTGTGCATCATCGCCATTAGTATACAACCTACAAATTTTGTGGATTATATTCTGATTTTCCTGCAACTGCTTAACAAAAGAATGTTCTAAATTATCACTCATATATACGTTAGTAAGTCAATACTGGTTTTTGTTACAAATTAAGGAATAAAATAATACTTCTCAAATTTGTAATTATGAGGTACGAAGCAATCAGGAGCACAACGCCTTCATTCCATAATTAATACTCGTCCCGCTGTACATTACAATCTTTATTTCTTGATAAAAATCAGTAAATAAAGGATTTTCATTACCATCGGGGCTAACAAAGACGTTTTTTTTTCAGAAGAACATTTCTAAAACAAACAAAAATTTCGATACTATTTGATGAAATGCAACAATAGAAAACTTTGTATCTTTGGTTTTTAACAATTTTGAACTTTTTTAGAAACATGAACATCCCAAATTCAACTTTACCAAGAATAGTCATTGTAGGTGGTGGTTTTGCCGGAATTGCATTAGCCAAAAAATTAAAAAATAAAAAAGTTCAGGTTGTCCTTTTAGACAAACACAATTACCATACTTTCCAACCTTTATTATATCAAGTAGCTACAGGCGGACTCGAAGCCGGTTCTATAGCATACCCAATCCGAAAAGTAATTCAGGAATACGATGACGTTTACTTTAGGCTCACCAACGTTCAAGAAATAGACACTGAAAATCAAAAAATAGTTACCGAAATTGGCGAATTAAAGTATGATTATTTAGTCATTGCCACGGGTTCCAAAACCAATTATTTTGGCAACAAAGAAATTGAGCGTAACAGTATGGCTATGAAAACCATACCGCAATCGCTGAATATAAGAAGTTTGATTCTTGAAAATTTTGAGCAAGCTGTTTTGACCACTGATGTAGCCGAACAAAACAGTCTCATCAATTTTGTACTTGTAGGTGGCGGACCAACAGGAGTAGAGCTTGCAGGAGCTTTGGCCGAAATGAAAAAAGCCATTTTGCAAAAAGATTATCCCGATCTTGATATTGCCAAAATGGAAATCAATCTGATTCAAAGTGGCGATAGAATCTTGAATACCATGAGCGAGAAATCCTCTCAAGCTGCTGAAAAATTTCTAACCAGTTTGGGTGTAAAAATCTGGAAAAACGTTCGCGTAACTAATTATGATGGGCGCACCATAACCACAAATTCCGATTTGACCTTTGAAACCGCCACCGTAATCTGGACAGCAGGCGTTCAGGGTGCTCTTGTTGCGGGATTGGATGGGAAATCTTTGGTAGAAAAAGTAGAACGTATTCGGGTCAATGAATTCAATCAAGTGGCGGGCTATGAAAACATTTTTGCAGTAGGCGATATTGCTTCCATGGAATCCGAAACCTATCCGCAAGGACATCCCATGATGGCGCAACCCGCCATGCAGCAAGGAGAATTATTAGGCGAAAACTTAGTGAAATTAATTGAAAACAAACCCATGAAAGCTTTCGAATACAACGACAAAGGTTCGATGGCAACCATAGGAAGAAATAAAGCCGTTGTCGATTTGCCAAAATACCATTTCAGTGGTGTTTTTGCCTGGTTTGTATGGATGTTTGTACACTTGTTTTCACTTATTGGATTCAAAAATAAAGCTGTCGTATTCCTGAATTGGGTCTACAATTATATTCGTTTTGATCGGGAAGGAAGATTGATTATTAGACCATACAAAAAGAAAAGTTTTACCACTTTTACAAGTGATGAAGTATAGAAAATGATGAGTTATGAATGATAAGTTTTAAGGTCTTGTTCATAACTCATAACTCATAACTCATAACTAATCATTTATAACTCTTTTTCTTTATAATAATTCACCATCAAATTAACAAATTTACTGTAGCCTTCCATGCCGTCTTTTTGTTGGTTTACTTTCAGGAATTGGTCGTAAAAAGCATGAAAACCTTTATCGATAATTGTGTCGTATTGCTTCCAGAAATGTTCACTTTCTTTATAATTTTTCAAAATACCGGGATGAACAGTTTTTAATAATTGTTTAAAAAGAGCCTCGTCTCGTGCTTGCCAATTGCCTAAACAATAGCGTAAAGCCATGCTGTAACCTGAATATTGAACGTATAAATCATCATTTCTTACAGAAGCTAAAAACCCAATAAAGTTGCATTCACTTTCACTTGCGTAACCCATTTGGTGTGCCATTTCGTGATTCGTGGTCATAGGGAAACTGTACATTGGACCTAGATAATTAACCTGTGCTTCATTGGTAAACGGATTCAAATAACCTCCAAAACCCATATACGTCAACGGCAGGCTAAACAATGATTTCTTGGTGCTTAACTTGGAATAAGAAAAATAAGGATATTCCGCGGATAGGTTTTTGTATCCATTCAGACTCATTTCAAAAACCTGTTCTTGTGAGTAAGGAAATACCACTTTCAAGCTGTCATTTTTTGTGATTTGGTAATGAACTGTATTGGTTTTGGCAATTATCTTTTTGGTAAAAGCCAGCAAATCAGCATCCGAATAGTCTTTTTGAATTTCCATTTTTTCAAAAAGCGGTTCACGGTAATAATTTAATGCCCAAAGGACATGGAACAAAAAGTAAAAAACCGAAACAAAACTCAAGATGCTCAAAATAGTGTCTTTCCATTCGGATTTCCAAGTTTTTCGTTTGTTCCAAAGCCATTTTAAAATAAATAAAATAAGAATAAAATAGAGAAAGTCACCCATAGAAAAAGGAATTCCGCCCAAAATAGTTCTTGAAAATAGCGAAAGTATCGGATAAAAACCATTGCTGTACCAGTCTTCTATCTGTTTAGGATAAAAGGGAATTATTTGCAAAAGCAGAATTTGGATTAATAGGAAGCAGGAAAGGAAATATTTTGTTTTCAATGTTTGAATTTTGGAAATGTAAATATAATTACAATATCAATTACTATCATACCGAATTTAAACTTTGTAACTTTGGGACTTGTAAATGTTAAACCTCAAACAAAAATAAATGAGTCAGGAAATAAGAAATCTGGAACCAAAAGCTCTTTGGAACAAGTTTGCCGATTTGAATGCCGTGCCTCGTCCTTCTAAAAAAGAAGAGCGTGTAATTGAGTTCATGAAAAACTTTGGAAATAATCTAGGATTGGAAACTTTTGAAGATGAAATTCGCAACGTAATCATCCGCAAACCGGCAACTGCTGGAATGGAAAACCGAAAAGCAATCGTGCTTCAAGGACATTTGGATATGGTGCATCAAAAAAATTCGGATACCATTTTTGATTTTGATACACAAGGAATTGATATGTATGTTGATGGGGATTGGGTTCGTGCTCGCGGAACCACTCTTGGTGCTGATAACGGTCTTGGAGTTGCGGCTATTATGGCAATTTTAGAAAGTACTGATATTCCGCATCCTGCCATAGAAGCTTTGTTTACTATTGACGAAGAAACAGGAATGACAGGAGCGTTGAACTTAAAAGGAGGCATTCTGCAAGGTCAAATTCTTTTGAATATGGATACGGAAGAAGATGATGAAATCGACATTGGTTGTGCTGGAGGAATTGATGTGACAGCTACTGCTGAGTATGATGAAGAGGAAACTCCAGAAGGTTCAGTTGGATATACGATTACCGTAAAAGGATTGAAAGGTGGGCATTCTGGAATGGATATTCACAAAGGGTTGGGTAATGCCAATAAAATCATGAACCGATTGTTGTTTGATGGTTTTGATAATTTTGGTTTGCAAATTTCTGAAATAAAAGGAGGAAGTTTACGTAATGCGATTCCTCGTGAAAGTGAGGCAAAAGTAATTATTGCCGAAGTATATGATGAAGCTTTTGTTTTTGACATGCAGCAAATTGTAAACGAAATCAAAACAGAGTTTAAAACAACGGAGCCAAATTTAGAAGTTGTTTTTGATAAAATGAAGGAAACTCCTGCTAAAGTAATGCCGACAATTGCTCAGTTTTACTTTGTAAGATCGATGTATACGGCGCATAACGGAGTGTACAGAATGAGTGCTGATTTTGATGATTTAGTAGAAACATCTAATAATATTGCCAAATTAATTGTTGGAGACGGACAACTTTCAGTACAATGTTTAACGCGTTCTTCTGTTGAAACATCTAAATTTGATTTGGCTAATGGGTTGCGTTCTGCTTTTGAATTAATGGGTTGTGAAGTAGAATTTTCAGGTTCGTATCCTGGTTGGACACCAAATTCAGAATCAGAGATTTTGGACGTTTTAGTTCCAATTTATGAAAAACAAAACGGTGAAAAACCAAAAGTAGTGGCTTGTCACGCAGGATTAGAATGTGGAATTCTGGGAACTAATTATCCAGATATGGATATGATTTCTTTTGGACCAACAATTCACGGTGCACATTCCCCTGATGAAAGAGCTAGTGTTTCTTCTTCTCAGAAATTCTGGAAGTTTGTATTGGAAATATTAGCAAATATTCCGGTAAAATAATATTTAGTTATTGAAAAAGTGATCGGTGTTCAGTTATTAAGGAGTCAGTATTTAAACTGAACACTTCTTTTTAAACTGAACACTGACCACTAATTATTAGTCTCTTTTCGGAGCGTTCTTCTTGTCTCTCTTTTCTTCTTTCTTTTCTTTAGCCGTTTTTAAAGGCTCTTTTTTCGCAGTTTTTTTTGCGTCTTGACTTTTTGCCATGATATAGATATTTAGGTTATGTTTTTAATTCTTGATTCAGGTAAATGTATATAATATTTTTGATTTGTTTTAAATATTATTTTAAAAAATCCCCATCGATGATTAATAATTCTACGCCGGTAGCAGCTATAGACCGATGCGAACTTTCATTGTCTGAGACGATATAAGTCATTCCTTTGGAAAGTATAACTTGTTCTCCAGATTCTAATTCACTAATGAAATCTCCTTCAAGACAATGTACAATATGGCCTTTCTGGCACCAGTGGTCTGCTAGATATCCTTTGGAATAGGTTACTTTGCGAATTCTAAGTCCGCCTAATTGTATAGTTTGCCAATGCGCAATTCCTGTTGTGCCGATATGTTCGGTTTTTTCTATTGAATCCCAATCAATAGTTTGAAAAGGTATAGTAGACATATATTTTACTTTATTAAATTGTTGAAATTTTGATTTAAATGGTATCACTCCAAAATAAAATTCCCCAATTTCTTTTAGAATTGAGGAATGATTTAATTTGTGAAAGCTTGTTTACTAAGATTTAATTATATGTTTTATTTTTTCTTTAAAACTTTATATTCTTCATAACAGCCGCTGATAGCGTCCATAATCTGTAAGTCGTTAGCTGTTTTTATAAAGGATTCCGAGTAGTTGCAACGCTGTAAAATCTCAGGTATTTCATTTTTATCAATACCTAAAAGTACGGCTATAGTTTCTCTGTCAAATTTTGATTCCAGAAGATTACGCACCGTATCATCTTTCTTCATTTCTTTGAGTTTTTTGAGCTCTTTTGGATTGTTACCAAAGAAATTATAAAGCATATCGGCTGGATTAAAGATGGAACCAAGAACTCTTCCAAACGCATTTGGCGAATATTCACCCGCTTCATATCCTTGTGTTAAACCTGAAATACTGTAACGATAGTTTTCTTTTACGGGAATAATTTTGGTGTCTACTTCAAGATATCCGGTAAGATTAAATGGTCTTATTACGACTTCTTCAAGTGCTATAGCTTTTTCTGTAAGTTGAATTTTAGTACTTTTATTTTTGATCCAGTCATTGGTCACTCGAACGCGAAGTGATTGAAATCCCAGACTGGTGATGTGAAGTGTGTCGTTCACTTGAACGTCTATCTCAAAAAATCCTCCTGAATCAGTTGTTGCTCCTCTAACTTTATTAATATTAATAATATTTACACTAGATAAAGGTTGTCTGGTAGTATTACTGATGATGATACCATTAACTTTTTGGGAGGCTTCTTTAACTTGCGCAAAAGCGCTTAAGGACAGTACTAAAAAAAAGAAAACTACAAAATATTTCATAAACTGATTTAAGACTTTAAAAGTAATAAAACAGGATTAAATATTTTGTAGTTCCAGTATTTAATTATAAGAAAATTAACAATGAATGTTAGTCTCTTCTTGGTCTTCTTGGTCTTGGTGAATCACCAAAGCTTTCAGAACGTCTTGGCGCTCTGTCAGACGAACCTTCAGTTCTAGGTCTGTCAGATGAAAAACCACCTTCTCTTCGAGAATCGCTTCTTCCGCCAAATCCACCTTCTCTTGGAGCTGAATTTCTGTCGCTTCTGAAACCACCACCACCAGAACCTTCTCTTCTTGGGGCAAAACTACCTTCTCTTCTTGGAGCTGAACTTCTTCCGCCACCAAAACTTCCACCAGAACTTCTTCCATTATGGTCACGTCTTCCGCCACCATCATTTTTAGAAATTTCAACATTGATTCTACGTCCTTCTAATTGTACGTTGTTCAATATCTCCATTACTTTATCAGTATGCTCAGGATCTGTGTTAAAGAAAGAGAAACCTTCTTTTACATCTACTTTGAAAACATCATCACGACCTAAGTCTAATGTTTCTTTCAAGTAATCTTTCAATGACATCCAATCAAAGTTATCTCTTGAACCTATGTTCACAAAATATCTTGTTGCACCACCATTGTTATTTTCTCTTGGAGCACCATCTCTATCGTCACGCTCACGTCTTTCAGAACCTGAAGCTTGATTAGAAATATCTCTTGTTTTCTTGTAGTAATTGATGAAACGATTAAATTCAACCGATACCATTTTCTTGATTAATTCTTCTTTCGATAAATCTTCAAGTACGCTATTAATTGCAGGAAGGTAAGTGTCAATTTCATGATCAACTTCCGTATCTTTTATTTTAGTAGCTAGGTGTAATAATTGGATTTCGCAGATTTCAATTCCAGAAGGGATTGTTTTTTCTTCGAATTTTTGCTTGATGATTCTTTCAATTGAAGAAATCTTGCGCAATTCGCTTTTAGTAACGATTACAATAGATGTTCCTAATTTTCCAGCACGACCGGTACGACCTGAACGGTGGTTGTACGTTTCGATTTCGTCAGGTAATTGATAATTCACTACGTGAGTAATGTTGTCAACGTCAATACCACGAGCAGCAACGTCAGTCGCTACAAGCATTTGAATTTGTCTTCCTCTAAAAGATTTCATGACACCATCACGTTGCGCTTGAGATAAATCTCCATGCAATGCAGCAGCGCTGTATCCATCTTCAACCAGTTTTTCAGCAACAGCTTGCGTATCTCTTTTGGTACGGCAAAAAACTACTGAGAAAATGTCTGGGTTAGAATCAGCTAAACGTTTTAAAGCTTCGTAACGGTCACGTGCATTTACAAGGTAAAATTCGTGAGAAACGGTAGCAGAACCTGAATTTTTAGCTCCAACTGTAATTTCAATTGGATCAGTCATGAATTGTTTTCCAATACGTGCTACTTCAGCAGGCATTGTTGCAGAGAATAACCATGTGTTTTTTTCGTCTGGCGTAGTAGAAAGGATGTTTACGATATCTTCGTAGAAACCCATGTTCAACATTTCGTCAGCTTCGTCAAGAATACAGTAGTTGATTTGAGAAATGTTTACCAAACCTCTATTAATCATGTCTTGCATTCTTCCTGGAGTTGCCACAATAATTTGCGCGCCTCTCTTTATGTCTCTCGCTTGTTCTGTAATGCTAGCTCCACCGTAAACTGCTACCACATTAATACCTTTTTCGTATTTAGAGTAGTTTTTAATTTCGTTGGTAATCTGCAAACAAAGTTCGCGTGTTGGAGATAAAATTAATGCCTGTGTGTTTCTGTTGTTGACATCAATTTTCTGAATAACTGGAAAACCAAAAGCTGCCGTTTTCCCTGTCCCTGTCTGAGCCAACGCAACCATATCTGTATCTTTTTCCAATAATAGGGGAATCGCTTTCTCCTGTACTTCGGTCGGATTTTCAAATCCTAGATCTAAAATCGCCTTCAGTAACGATTCACTCAATCCTAATTGTTCAAATTTATTCATATGTATTTTTAAAATAGGGTGCAAAATTACTGTTTATAATTCATATAAACTAATGCTATTTTAAGATTTAATGATTTATTATAATTTGATTATCAGAAAGTTAAGTTTTTGTTTGCAAATTAGAGATTTTACTTTAAGCAATTGAGTGTGAAATTATGGCTTGAATTTCAATTTTTTGTTATAAAATGTTGTATTCAATCGTTATTTAGACTTTTTCAAAAAAGCGATCAATTCTTGTGTTGCCTTTCCTCTGTGACTTATTTTATTTTTTATGTCTAATGATAATTGGGCGAATGTTTGAGTAAATCCTTCTGGCTGAAAAATAGGATCGTACCCAAAACCCTGATTTCCAATTTTTTCCAAAGTAATCGCACCTTTTGCAATTCCTGTAAAAAGATGTTGCTCTCCTTTTAAATTTAACGCAATTACGGTTTTAAATTGCGCTGCTCTATTATTTTTATCGGATAGATTAACTAATAATTTATTCATATTATCATCTGCATTGCGTTGTTCGCCAGCATAACGTGCGGAGAAAACTCCTGGTTCACCATTCAAAGCGTCTACTTCGAGTCCGGTGTCATCGGCAAAACAATCAAATCCGTATTTTTGAGTGACATAATTTGCTTTTTGGATGGCATTGCCTTCAATAGTGTCAGCTGTTTCTGGAATATCTTCAAAACAGCCAATGCTCTCTAAACTAAGAATGGTAATAGATTCAGGAAGCATGCTTTGTAATTCGTGGATTTTATTTTTATTATTAGAGGCGAAAACGAGTTGCATTTTTTTTAGTTTTATTTTTCAAATATACATTTTCTGCTAATTAAGGATAGTGCCAAACAGTTTTTTATTTATGCGATCATATATTTTGCAGGGTTTTGAAGGAGTAAGTTTCTCAAAATGAGTAGAGCTACGTTATAAATGAATATATTAAATATTAGTTAAAATATTGATATACAGTAATTTAAATATTTAATACTTGTATCTTTGAATGTGGTTTTGATTGATCACTTGAATAATTTACCAGTTTGTGGTGATAATATTCAGATACTCAATTATACTGAACGGTAGCGTTGATAATGGTAAATCGAAACTAACAATTGGAGGTCTTTTATGAGACCTCCTTTTTTTGCAAAATATTTTCTGAAACAGTTTTAGAAAATACACAGTGGTTAAAAAGCTTCTATGTAATTAAAAATCAGTATGTTAATGATTAGTTAAACTACTGTGCGTTAGTTTTTTATGTTTAAAATAGTTGTATCTTTGGGTATGGTTTTGGTTTATTGTTGAATATATCCATCTGCAAAGAGAAGAGTATTTAATAGTTAGTAGTGTCGAAAGATATATACCGATAACAACAAACCAAAGTCCATATCTGGAGGCCCTTTAAAAAGGCCTCCTTTTTTTGTTTATTACCCTAAATAACATTCTCATATTAAATTTTTATTGAAACAGTTTAAAAAGCTATGTTTTCAGATTTCTTTTCAAAATCAAATTTTCAAAATCAAATAAAGGAAACAAAAAAAACATTAATTTAATAATTTAAATAAAAGTTAAAATATTGATTTTCAATTAGTTTAATTAAAAATAGTTGTATATTTGAATGTGATTCTGATTAATTACTTGGGATGTTAATCTTATAATGAGATTGATAACTCATAATTGACTCTATCAGTAACGGTATGAGTTAGTATTGGTAAATCAGAATCGACAATTGGAGGACTCTCAAGGTCCTCCTTTTTTTTATTGTTTAAATTAAAATTTCCTCTTTATATAGAAACTGATAGTAATACGTTAATTATGTGTTAAAATATTGATTTTTAATTATTTATGTATTTTAAAATCTTAAATTTATATGTGGTTTTGATTAATTACTTGAGTTATCCATCTTGCAATAAGATCCGGTCATTCAATAATCAGCTATACATAAAAGTATGAGTTGATAATGGTAAATCAGAATCAACAATTGGAGGGCTGTAAAAGTCCTCCTTTTTTTTGGGATTTAGTTTAATGTTTGGTGACACTTTTTAAGTTATCAGGAAAATATAAATCAGATAAATGAGTAAATTCATCCCCACGCATAAAGATATTGATATCTACTTCAGAGAAGCTTTTTTTACCTGCGGCTGCAAGAAGTTCATTGGCAGAATGTAAAGTATTTTTATGAAAATGAAAAACGCGTTCCGCTTTATCAGTAACCACTAATCCTTTCATCAGCATTTTATTTTGTGTTGCAACTCCTGTAGGGCATTCATTATTGTTGCATCGCAAGGCTTGGATACATCCCAAAGAAAACATAAAACCGCGCGCACTATTACAAAGGTCAGCACCTAGAGCAACTGCTCTTAATATAGAATATCCTGAGATGATTTTGCCACTACTAATAATGCGGATTTTGTCCCTAATTCCAAAACGTACTAATGTTTTATTTACAAAAATAAGTCCTGGTTCTAATGGCATTCCTACACCATCAGCAAATTCTAGTGGGGCCGCGCCAGTTCCTCCTTCGGCACCATCAACAGTAATGAAATCGGGATAGCAGTTTTGCGTAATCATTTCTTGGCAAATCATTTCGAATTCCCGAGTCTCACCAATGCATAATTTAAAACCAATTGGCTTTCCATTAGATAACTCGCGTAATGTTGCTATGAAATCAATTAAACCTTTAATGTCTTGAAAAGCCGAATGACTTGGTGGCGAAAGAATTGTTGTATGAGGTAAAACACCTCTTATTTTAGCAATTTGCATTGTGTTTTTTGCAGCAGGCAAAACACCTCCGTGACCTGGTTTTGCACCTTGTGATAACTTGATTTCTATCATTTTTACTTCTGGTAGATTCGCTTTTTCAGTAAACCTTCCTCCATCAAAACCACCTCTGTCATCGCGGCAACCAAAATATCCTGTTCCTATTTGCCAGCATATATCACCTCCTTGTTGATGGAATTCAGTTAAGCCTCCTTCTCCGGTATTGTGATAGAATTTTCCTTGGTTTGCTCCTTTGTTGAGTGCTACTATTGCATTTTCACTTAGTGAACCAAAACTCATTGCCGAAATATTTAATAACGAGGCTGAGTATGGTTGGGTACAATCTGGTCCGCCAATTGTAAACCGAGGGAGCTCATCATTGACTATTGCAGGGAAAATAGAATGTTTTATTCCTTCATAATTTGAGTCGTTCAGATTGAGTTGCGTTCCAAACGGTGTTGTCGAATCAATATTTTTGGCTCTTTGATACACAAGGGAACGTTCGTTTCTTGAAAAAGGTTTGCCGTCAGTGCTGCGTTCTATAAAATATTGTTGGATCTCAGGTGCTATCATTTCAAATAGATACCTGAAATAACCTAAAACAGGAAAATTTCTTAAAATAGCATGTTTGTGCTGCATAGTATTGGCAAAACCAACAACTAAAAGCAAAATCAATAGTAGCATTAACAGCAGCCCTTTTTGGAAAAAGAAATAAATTATAGCTGTAATAAGTAGTGCAGATATTCCGATAAGGAAAAATTTTTGTCTCATTTTAAACTTGGTTATAGTTTTCTTACGAAATTAAGTACATTTTGGTATAAATTAAAATTTAGGCCTCTATTTCTAAATATTTTTTATTAAAAAATAAGGAAAAATAAATTTAACCTTTTGCTTCGATTTATAGTGATAAGTTAAAATAATTTTTGGGTGGAGTTTTTTTGGATATGTTCGAAATAAAATATTTTTCTTTTTTATAAAATCGAAAGTTAATAATTAGTAAAAATATAATTTTATCAAAATTGTAGCTAATAGTAAATCAATATAAATTTTTATTCTATTTCATTTTACCAATTTATTTTTAACTCCGTTTAAAATTATTCCAACAGTATAAAACTGCATGTCGTCGAATATCTCTAATCATTTTCTATAGTATTTTAATCTTTGCTAACTTATTAAAAAAAATAAAACTAACTGATTTTTATGAAAAATATTCAAACATTTCTTTTAATGCTCTTTTTTACAAATTGCTACTCTCAATATGTTTTTGAAAAAAAAGCGGTGCCTGAAAAAGTATCTTTAGAAAGTTTTACTGAAATTATTAATGCTGAAGACGAAGTATTAGATATTCAAGAAGTAATCTTAAAGTTTGATCAACAAGAACCTAAGTTAAAAGCTTCAATTCAAAAATATTTTGGTTACACAAATGATAATTTTTGGGCCAAAGTTGCAATCCAAAATAAAACAAATCAATCATTAAACTATTTACTTTCAACTGCAACTCCAATGACTAACTTGGTTGAACTGTATATAGTCGATGAACAATCAAAAAAAATTAAAAAAATTGTAAATGGTGCTTCTTTAAACTACTCAAAAAGGATTTTAGCTAGTAACGAGGTTCTTTTTGATTTAAGTATTAATCCTGACACTAATCTGGATTTATATATACATTATAGCACCACTGGAGGTGTTGTTGCAATACCTATGGAACTTTATAGTTATGAGAGTTTCTATAAAAATACAATTCAAAAAAAGTTTATTAATGGTATTTTTTATGGCCTTGTAATACAGTTTTCATTGTTTTTGATTTTTTTATATTTTGCAATGCGGGGAGCCAAAATAGTAACTTTAGCATTTTTTATTTTCTTAAGTGGACTAATAGCTTTTATGCTTGATGGTTATTTTTCCGTAAATTTTAATCATGAATCAGGAGTTTTTCTAAATAATATATTTTTATTAATTCTGATACTTACAGGTTTGTTTTTAGGAAAGTTTGGAGAATTATCACTAAAAATTAAAAAAAACAATAAAAAATTATTTTATGTTTTTCAAATTTTTTATGTCTTAAATATTAGTTTGTTTCCTTTACAGTGTATTTTTAAAACACATTTTGCTTTATTTTTAATTCTTTCAAATTTATTCGGTTTTATCTTGTTTTTATTAATTGGATTTGCGCTTCTAACTTTCAAAAATAGAAAAGATAAGATAATAATATTTTTTGTATTAGGAAATATCTCCCTATTTGTGGGCTATTTAATTTATACTTTGAAAATTTATGGAATATTGGATTCAACTACCGTAATTGAAAGTAGTACTAAAATTTCAATAGCACTTGCTATGATTTTATTTACAATTAGAGAGGTTGTCTATCTTTTTAGATTAAGAATTTTAAAAAATAATTTAAGTGAAAAGGCTTTGATTAAAGCGCAAGAAATTAAAGATTTAAAATGTTATCTGCTTTGTAATATTAGCCACGAATTGAGAACACCCTTGAATGTGATTATGAATTTAAACAGAGACATTTTAGAGAAAAATATTGACACATCCATTAATAAAAAGTGCGAAAATATTCAAAATTCCTCTGAAAATTTATTAAATTCAATTAATGATATTCTTGATTTTTCCAAAATTGAGAAAAAAGAATTGAAGTTAGATAATTTAGCTTTTAATCCATTACAGACTTTGACTCGAATTAGAAAAACGCAGGAGCTGAGAGTCACAGAAAAGGGGTTAAAATTTAATTTTTCTGAAAGTGAAGGTTTTCCAAACTTAGTAATTGGGGATGAGTCGAGGTTTTCACAGATTATTAATAATTTGCTGAATAATGCTATTAAATTTACTTCAGTAGGTTTTGTTGATTTTGATATTAAATCTAAAGTAATACCCAATAACAAAGTTAGACTAACTGTCTCCATAACTGATTCGGGTGTTGGTATTGAAAATGAAAAAATAGATAGAATATTTGATTCTTTTAGTCAGAATAGCATTGACAATAAACGGGCATATGGTGGAATAGGTTTAGGATTATACATTGTAAAATCTTTAATTGATATGCAAGGTGGTATAGTTGAAGTAAAAAGTGTTTTAGGTAAAGGAACAAATTTTAAAATTAGCATAGACTTTGATATTGTTGTGCAATCACAAATGGAGATAGTTGCTGCTGTACCTGCAGTTTATGATTTGGGAGGAAAAAGCATATTAGTAGTTGAGGATAATAAAATGAATCAAATGATTATTGATGTAATAACCAAAAAATGGTTGAATACAAAAGTTTTATATGTTAATAATGGTCAGGAAGCCTTGGAAGCATTTGAAACAAATCATTTTGATATTGTTTTAATGGACCTGCAAATGCCAATTATGGATGGTTATGAAGCAACAGTTGCCATTAGAGATGGTGAAGCTGGTGCACACAACTGCAATATTCCAATTATTGCAGTTACTGCTGATGTTATGGAAACAACAAAAAATCGTGTCAAAGAAATAGGGATGAATGATTATTTGTCTAAACCAATTAAGAAAGAAACGTTATATAAGGCGATTAAAAAATTAGTTTAACTAAAACGCAATCGCACATAAACGTGTTTGATTCCTTTTTTATCAGAATCTCTTTCGTCGATTTCTAATATGTCAGTCAATGATTTGAGCATAGGAGTAAGTTTAGAAAAGCCATAATTTCTTGGATCGAATTCTGGTTTTTTCTTAACAATCAAATTTCCTACGTCGCCTAAAAATGCCCAGCCACTGTCATCAGCAATGTCTTCTATAGTTGATTCAATCAATTCAATAGTATGTAAATCGACTTTGTTTAAGCTTTTTGGAGTTGTTTTTTTAGTATCGGTTGCGGTTCTTTTCGGTAATTTCTTTTTAATGGCGCCATCTAAAACTTCGATGTAAATAAATCGGTCACAGGCTACAATAAATGAATTTGGTGTTTTTTGTTCACCTATTCCAATGACTTTCATTCCGGATTCTCTCAATCGGATGGCTAAACGTGTAAAATCAGAATCACTGGAAACAATACAAAAACCATCGACTTTATCAGAATACAACAAATCCATGGCGTCAATAATCATCGCTGAATCCGAAGAGTTTTTCCCAACCGTATAGCTGTATTGTTGAATAGGAGTAATGGCGTGTTCCAACAAAACACTTTTCCAGCCGCCAGCATTTGGTTTAGTCCAATCGGCGTAAATCCGTTTGGTGGTTGGTGTACCAAATTTAGCAATTTCCTCCATCATTCCTTTTACATTGCTGTACGGAACATTGTCAGCATCAATGAGAACGGCTAATTTTAATTCTTTAGTATCTTGTGACATCTTGTAATGTTGTTGATTTTCGTACTTTAAAGGTACAGATTTTTCTTTTGTATTGTGTTTTTTTTATTTTTTGGATGCCAAATCTTTAATTGAAACGTCATTGATACGAACATCTTTGAGCACCGCTTCTCCATTTTTTACAGCCACTAAAGCGTACGTTTCGTTTTTCTTTTTAATAGAGAATCCCTGATAGATTTTCTCTGCTTTTTGCGCAATATCTTCATTCATATAATACCGATTGAAAGGAAAGTCAATTATTATTTTGGAGTCCAGATACCCTAAACTAATTTTTGTTTTAATATACGATTCGCTATTTTTTGGTTTTATTTTAGAAATAGAACTGATTTTGGCGAACCCATTTTTGTCGATAGTGAGTGTTGCAAAAATGGTTTCACCGTTACTCCATTTAATATTGTTTTGCACCGTGATTTCTCTTTCTTTAAAGAATAACGTAATGTACTTCCCTCTAAAAGGATCATAAGGATCTATTGGAGCTGTCTGAAATTTGAATTCTGTTCCAGTTTTCATAATATCTTCCTGATTGAACATCATTTGCAATGGAACGTATAATTGAGCGATAACAACCAATATGAAAATTAGGAGTGTGATTTTCTTATTTTTCATTTCTATTTCTTTTTTTAAGGATGAAATAATTAGCTAAGAAGAATCCTAAACCAATCGTTATAAATAGAATACCTCGAAGTACGAAACTTAAATCCGTATCAAAAAAACGACACGTAATAAGAATAGTAGTAAGGAGTAATCCAAAATTCAATAGTCCCAGATGATTTAATTTAATACCACGTTTAACCTCGAAGATGCCAATGAATAATACGATTACATTGGCCACAATTGAAAACTCATAGCCGCTATTAAGAGTGAGGATATTCATCAAGAATACAAGCTCTAAAAGAGAAACTTCCTTAAAATTCGTTTGACTGTTTTTTTTGTAAAATAAGAGAGCGGCAATCAATGTGAGTGCACAAGCAGTTATGAATTCTATCGATAGCAATGTTTCTGAAATTGAATCTGTTTTATAAAAAGATTTATCCCAAAACCATTTAAAACTATACAGCAATAAAAGATAAAGTATTCCTAATTTTCCAACGATGAGAAAGCTGTTATTTTTTAATTTTTGTTTGTCAAAGAATGACGTTTTACCAATGAAATAAAAAATCGTGAACAAACTTATGTAGCCTAAATGTAGTAAATGACTATTTTTATGGGCAATAGTACCGAGGCAAATTACAATTGAAACAGCAATAAACCAGTTGTGAAACAACGTAAAATTGCTTAATGCTTTGGTTTTGATCAGCTGATAATAATGAGGAGCGATTCCTAAAAGCAATAACCAATATAAAAAAGAATGAGTACTTGGATAGGTAAAGTAATTAGCATTACAGCCATAATACGTAATTCCTACAATATATAAAAGTGAAACGATGGAGGATTGAAGCAGATAAACCAGAGGCAAACTCAATAGCATCCAAGTAATTATAAAAGAATTTAAATCTCCCGGAATATTATAAACCTGAGCGACTAATGAAATGCTTGCGCCAATGGCAAAAAATAAAAAGACGGATGAAGTTTCTTTCCAAACAGTGCTTCCAGATTTTTTTAAAACAGAATAACCACATAATAATTGACCAATAAGAAGCGGAAGGAACGATAGGATTATTTTAGTTAATCGGGAAAGATTGTCCCAATTGTGAGCGAAAACAAGAATAATTCCAAGTCCAACAAGTATAGCTCCCAAAATTCCAAAAATAGAAGAAAGTCTGTTGTGGTTTTCTTCCTTTTTTTGGTGGAAATATTCGCGTATTTTTTCGGCGGTTTCTCTAGTCACTACGTTCGCGTGGAGTAGTTCTTCCAGTTCATTTATTATTTTGTCAGACATAAACTATAATTCTATAAATCAAATATACAAAGATTATCATTGAAAACGACTCGAAGCTTCTGGTTTAGTCTAATCCTTGTTAAGTTCGATTAGTTCATTTTGCGTGACCATGGCAAGAAATCATGCATTATTTCATAATCTCATAAATCATATATTAAATAACAGAAATTAGTACTAAAGAGACAATATGATAAAGCATGAAAAATAAATTTGCTTTCAAGTCCATTATAAAATTTAAATAATTATTTTTGCAACTTCTTAAAATTAAAATTATTACTTGATATATTATGGTAAAAGATTTATTCGAAAGGATTCAAAACAATAAAGGACCGTTAGGGAAATGGGCTTCGCAAGCTGAAGGTTATTTCGTTTTTCCTAAATTGGAAGGTGAGTTAGGTCCAAGAATGCAGTTTGGTGGAAAAGATATTTTGAATTGGAGTTTGAATGACTATTTAGGTCTTGCTAATCACCCAGAAGTGCGTCAGGCAGATACGGAAGCAGCAGCACAATACGGTGCCGCTTACCCAATGGGAGCGCGTATGATGAGCGGTCACACTAAATATCATGAGCAATTAGAGAATGAATTGGCTGCTTTTGTAATGAAAGAGTCGGCATATTTATTGAATTTTGGATACCAAGGAATTATGTCAACAATTGACGCTTTGGTTACAAAAAATGATGTAATTGTATATGATGTAGATGCGCATGCTTGTATTATTGATGGTGTTCGTTTGCACATGGGAAAACGTTTTACATACCGTCATAATGATCTTGCCAGTATGGAAAAAAACTTGGAACGTGCTACAAAATTAGCTGAAGTAACTGGAGGAGGAATTCTTTTTATTACAGAAGGTGTTTTTGGAATGCGTGGACAACAAGGAAAATTGAAGGAGATTGTTGCCATGAAGGAAAAATTTAATTTCCGTTTATTGGTTGATGATGCACATGGCTTTGGAACACTAGGAAAAACGGGTGCCGGAGCAGGTGAGGAGCAAGGTTGTCAAGATGGAATTGATGTTTATTTCTCTACTTTTGCTAAATCTATGGCTAACATAGGTGCGTTTGTAGCTGCTGATAAAGATATTATTGATTATTTGAAATACAATTTACGTTCTCAAATGTTTGCAAAAGCATTGCCAATGATTCAAACAATTGGATCTTTGAAACGATTAGAATTGTTGCGTAATCACCCGGAATTGAAAGATAAATTGTGGGAGAATGTAAATGCGTTGCAAAACGGATTGAGAGAGCGTAATTTCAATATTGGAGATACAAATACTTGTGTAACGCCAGTTTATCTTGAAGGAAGTGTGCCGGAAGCAATGATTATGGTAAATGACTTAAGAGAAAACTACGGGATTTTCTTATCGATTGTAATTTATCCTGTAATTCCAAAAGGGATTATCTTGTTGAGAATGATTCCTACAACATCTCATACATTATCAGATGTTGATGAAACACTAACTGCTTTTGAAGCGATTCGTGAGAAATTAGAAAATGGTACGTACAAAGAAATCGCAAGTAGAACTACGGTTGATTTAGACGCATAATTAAGTCATTAAATGTATATGTAAATCCATCAGTCTTCGGGCTGATGGATTTTTTTTTGAAAGGTATTCCATCAAGAAGTCGTATATTTAGTAAACTAAAGTTGAAAATGTATGAAAAAAGAAATTATATTGGGTGTCGTTTTTATGACTTTTTTTATTTCTTGTAAAAAAGAAATGGAAACAGAAGAACCTCCTGTTGCGTCAGAAAAAATTGTTATTAAAGAATCAGAATTTCAAGAATGTTACCAGGCAATTCTTAAAAAGGATACTATTTCGTTGACTTTGAAGATAAAAAACGGTGAGCTTTCCTCAGGAAACTTAAGTTATAATTTTTATGAGAAAGATAAAAACGAAGGAACACTTGTTGGGGAACTGAAAGGTGATACGCTTTATGCGGATTATACTTTTATGTCCGAAGGAACTTCTTCAGTCCGCGAAGTTGTTTTCTTAAAAAAAGATGATTCTTATATTGAAGGTTTTGGAGATGTGGTTGATGATAACAAAGGAAAAGTAACTTTCAAGGATAAAAAAAAAATACAATTTGATGGAAGTATAGTTTTGTCAAAAGTAGATTGTAAAATGTGATTTTATTAAAAACATGTGATAATTAAAACCAAAAAATCCATCAGCATGAAATTGATGGATTTTTAGTTTTGCTATAAAATGCAATTTATTTACAATTCTTTTCTATAAGTACATCGTCGTTTGTGAATCTGAGGATCAAAATGTTTCCATAAATTGATGCTTGCGGCGTTGTCAGCTAATTCAGGAGTTCTGAAACAATTTAAGATTCCTTTTTCTTTGAAAGTTTCGTAATATTCTTTAAATATAATGGCTGTAACCGCTTTGTTTTGGTATTCGGGCAGTACGCCAATAAGGTAAAAAATCACGTCTTTACTTTGTTTCTTAGCTCGTAGTAAATGAAGGAATCCAAACGGGAATAATTTTCCTTTTGCCTTTTGTATCGCCTCTGAAAAGGAAGGCATTACAATACTGAAAGCAACTATATTATGGTCTTTGTCTTCCACAAATTTTATAAACTCAGGATTGATGAAACTGATGTATTTCTTCTTGAAATATTCTTTTTGCGTATCTGAAATAGCTACAAATGAAGATAGAGACGCATATGACTTATTGAATAAATCAAACATTTTGTCCACATGAGGCATTACTTCTTTAGTAGTTTTGAAATTAAGTGGACTTAATTGGTACCTTCTTTTTACCAAATCATTTGCCTTTTCAAAAAATTCAGGTTTTACGTTTGAAAAAGGAAATTTACTTTCAATGTATTCCTTTTCTTTAACATAGCCTAATTGTTCAAAATGAGTTGCATAATAAGGATGATTGTACCATGTAATCATCGTTCCTATCGTATCAAAACCTTCAGTAAGCACGCCAACTTTATCCAAGTTTGAAAAGCCCATCGGGCCTTCAACATATTCTAAGTTATTTTTTCGACCTAATTCATGCACTTTTTCTAAAAGTGCTTTTGTCACTTCAATATCATCTATAACATCAAACCAACCAAAACGAACTTTCATTTTTTGTTGGTCTTTTACCTCACTCCAATTGATGATTGCAACAATTCTACCTACTATTTCGTTATTTCTTTTAGCTACATAAAAATAGGCTTCAGCAGTTTCGAAAGCGGGATTTTTAGTTTTATCAAATCCTTCGACTTCTTCTCCAATTAATGGCGGAACCCAGTTTTTATTGTTTTTGTATAGTGAAAAAGGGAATTTGACAAATTGAGTTAATTCACTTTTTGTTTTTGCTTCTTGTATTGTAATCATGCTGTTTTTGAAATTCTATGTTTATCCTTTTTTAGTCTTTTTTGCTCTTTTCTTCGCTTTTTTTCCAGAATCACCAGAGTCAATATTTATGCGTACTTCTTTATAATTACCATCGTAACGCCATGAAAAACCAATGCCGCCGTATAGGGCAGAAGGTGTGTATTTTAGGCTTGTACTAATCGAAGCGTCAATTTGCATGTTTTTATTCAATAAATAAGCGGCGCCTCCTCGAACAATCGCATCACTGTAAAAATCACTTTTGAAGCCTTGGTTTTCCACGAAACCAGACCATTTGTCATTAAATCCTCGGGTTAATGTCAATACATAACCATAACTAGGGAAATCAGTGGTTATATAATCCGCTAAGATATTAGTTACAAAAACCCATCTTCCGTCACCTAAATGGTTCTGAGTTATTAGCATTATTTTGGGGGAGATGCTGGATTCTGCAGAAAAGGAATACGGATTATCCGCCATAGTAAAATTTGCTCCCGCAAAAACAGAAACGGCAGGTACCAATTGGCGCCATCTGAAGCCGTGATTTGCTTTCCAACTGTAAAGATTGACCTTTTTCTGGGAATTTTTGAAAGGATCGTAAATCAAATATTTGGCTCCTAAAACTGTTTGTTTGAAATCTGCTCGATTGGAACTGTTAAACAAGGTAGTGTATTTCTCGTTTTGGTATTGGATGTCGGCAATCAATTCTAATTTCTCCATGAATAATCCCCATCGTAAGGTGGCGTCAATTCCAAAACCATTAGCATCATAATTCAACAAACTATGATTTTGTTTGATGCCATAAACGCCTGTTTCAATTTGGATTACTGATTTTCCAACTGCGAAAGCGGACATGGTTTCTCCAGGTCTGTTCGAATTTATTTGATCAGTATATTGGCCATAATGAATACTTGGAATCATTAAAACAGCAGTGATAAATAAGATTTTGATTTTGGACATATTATTTTTTTTGGGTTAAAAAGTAATAACGCTTTTCAAATGTACTATATTTTATTATTTATTTAAGAGAGATATTTTAATTTTGAACGGTTGATTTATTAATTTTGGAAAAAATTACAGTTATATGCAAACAGCTTCCTTCATTGGTTTTATAAAAGCAATATTTTATATGCTCGCTTTTTACTATATTTTCAGATTTTTAGCAAAATTGTTTTTGCCTTTACTAGTTAAAAAAGTAGTCGAAAAAGCAGGAGAGAATATGCAAAAGCAGCAGCAATATGCCCAAGACAATACTTGGAAAAAAACACAAAGTAAGGATGAAGTAATATACAATACTGCAAATGCTAAAAACCCACGCGAAACCAAAAAAGTGGGAGATTATGTTGATTACGAAGAAATAGATTAAATTTGTCGTTATTTGCAGGTTTTTTATTCTAATCCAAACTTTTTTAAATTGAAAATAATAAATAAGTTCTATCCGCACGCCCTTGCCATACTTGGTTTTGTACTCGTTTCTGTTCTTTATTTTTATCCTGTACTACAAGGAAAACAAATTTTTCAATCGGATATTGTACAATATACCGGAATGGCCAAAGAGCAAAATGACTTTAGAGCCACGGATCATATAGAACCTTATTGGACTAACTCAGCATTTGGTGGAATGCCAACCTATCAATTAGGAGCGAAATATCCGTACGATTATATTGGCGCTTTAGATGATGCGTTGCGATTTTTACCGCGTCCTGCGGATTATTTATTTTTATATTTTCTTGGATTTTATGTTTTGATGTTAGTGCTAAAAGTTGATCCTTTGAAAGCCTTTTTTGGAGCATTGGCTTTCGGTTTATCTACCTATTTAATTATCATTCTAGGCGTTGGCCATAATGCCAAAGCGCATGCTATTGCTTACATGCCGCTTGTTATTGCCGGATTTATTCTGGTATTTCAAAAAAAATATATTCTGGGAGGTTTGATTACGCTTTTTGCGACAGCATTAGAAATCAATGCAAATCACTTCCAAATGACCTATTACTTATTGATTTTCCTATTGATTCTTTCAGTGTATTTTATCTATCAGCAAATCAAAGAAAAGGAATATAAATCGCTTTTGTATTCTTTTGGGACGTTAGCCATAGCAGGAATTTTTGCTCTTGGTGCAAATGCGACCAATTTATTGGCAACAGCCGAATATGCAGATTTCAGTACACGCGGAAAAAGCGAATTGAGTTTTAATCCTGATGGTTCAAAAAATTCAAACAGCAGTGCGCTGACTCATGATTACATCACGGAGTACAGTTATGGAATAACCGAAAGTTTTAATCTTATAGCACCTCGACTTTTTGGTGGTTCTAATAATGAAGCTGTAGGGAGGAATAGCAATATGTTCGAATTTATGATTGGTCAGGGTGTTCCAGAAGACCAAGCTGTTGATTTTGTTTCAGGAATGCCAACGTACTGGGGCGATCAGCCTATTGTTGCGGCTCCAGCATATATAGGTGTGGTGGTTTTCTTTTTAGGAATTATGGCTCTGTTTATTGATAAACGCAAAATTAAATATGTATTTCTTTCGGGAGCTGTCGTTGCCTTGATACTTTCGTGGGGTAAAAACTTCCCGTTATTAACAGACTTTTGCATCGATTATGTTCCAATGTACAACAAGTTCAGAGCGGTATCTTCGATCCAAGTTATACTTGAATTGTGTTTTCCAGTGCTGGCTATTATGGGATTACAGTCTTTCTTTCAATTGGATAAAAAATTACAGTGGAAAGCATTATATGAAACAGCTATTCTAGGTTTTGGAATCATTATAATCTTGTTCTTTAGCAAAAGCTTATTCAGCTTCTCTGGCGGTAATGATGCTTATTTTCAAGAAACGTATGGTCCAGATTTTGTAAATGCATTAAAACAGGACAGGATGAGTTTGTATAGTGCTGATTTATTGCGTTCGGGTTTCTTTATCTTAGTAATTGCAGGCGTTTTGTGGATGGCTATTAAAGATCGGTTTGCACAAAATACGGCTATTATAATCGTAGGATTATTAATGGTTTCCGATTTGTTTTTCGTGGATAAAAATTATGTTTCAGGAAAAGATTTCGTTAGCGGAAGAGAAGTAGAAGTGCCTTTTCAGGAGTCTCCTTCTGATGTTGAGATTCTAAAGGACACCTCACATTATAGAGTATTTGAAGTTTCTGGGAATTTATCTAGTGCCAGAGCTTCTTATTTTCATAAATCGATTGGTGGCTACAGTGCCGTAAAACCGCGCAGAATGCAGCAATTATTCGATTACCAAATTGCCAATAACAATATGGAAATCCTCAATATGCTGGATGTAAAATATGTGATTCAAACCAATAAAGAAGGAAAAGAATTTCCAACTTCAAACCCAAATGCTAATGGAAATGCTTGGTTTGTAAGCCAAGTACAATTGGTCAATTCTACTGATGAAGAGATGAAAGCTTTGGATAGTTTGGATTCTAAAAATGTGGCAGTTGTAAACAGTAAAGATTTTGAAATTAAAAATACGGCTTTCGCAAAAGACAGTTCAGCGAGTATAACTTTAGAAAATTATAAACCTAATTACTTGAAATATGTATCAAACAATTCAAAAGAAGGTTTAGCCGTTTTCTCCGAAATGTATTATGGAAAAGGATGGAATGCGTATATTGATGGAAAAAGTGTGTCTCATATTAGAGTCGATTACGTTTTAAGAGGATTGCAAATTCCGGCAGGAAAACACACGATAGAATTTAAGTTTGAACCACAAGTCGTAAAAACTGGAAGCACCATAACGTTGATTAGCTCCATAGGAATGCTGTTGCTTTTAGTTGGTGGGATTTATTTCGAAAGGAAGAAAAAGATTTAAGATTGTTGATTAACGAATTTTGATTTTAGATTTTAAATTATCGTATTATAACAAATCCTTGAACTTGAAACCGAAGAAAATTTTAATAATTACCTATTATTGGCCACCGGCGGGCGGGCCAGGTGTGCAACGTTGGCTTAAGTTTGTAAAGTATTTGCCAGACTTTGGCGTTCAGCCTATTGTTTATATTCCGGAGAATCCTACATATCCCATTGTTGATGAAAATTTGGTTAAAGAAGTTTCGGATAAAGCGATTATTCTGAAACAAAGGATTTTTGAACCCTATCAATTGGCTTCTTTTCTTTCAAAAAACAAAACTAAAAAAATCAGTTCGGGAATTATTCCAAATCAGAAAAAGCAATCTTTTCTGGACAAAACGTTTCTTTGGATTCGCGGGAATCTCTTTATTCCAGATGCGCGCGTTTTTTGGGTAAAACCATCGGTTGCTTATTTGGAGAAATATATTCTAGACAATGATATCGATACTATTTTAACTTCCGGACCGCCGCACAGTCTGCATTTGATTGGATTAGAATTAAAACAAAAATTAGATTTAAAATGGTTTGCTGATTTCAGAGATCCGTGGACTACTATTGGCTATCATAAATCATTGCGACTATCTAGTTTTGCTGCCAAAAAACATAAAGCTCTGGAACATCAGGTTTTGAATACAGCGGATACAATTATAGTCACGAGTAAAACTACTAAAACGGAATTTCAAGCGATTACTACTAAACCGATTGCGGTAATTACCAATGGGTACGATACTGAACGGGTCGAAAAACAAACATTAGATGCTAAATTTAGTTTAGCACATATTGGTTCTTTTCTTTCCGAAAGAAATCCTTCGATTTTATGGGAAAGTTTAATTGAACTGACACATGAGATTCCAGATTTTAAATCACATTTAGAAATTAAACTAATCGGCGCAGTCAGCCAGGAAGTTTTAGAAACTATTTCTCAATTTGGGTTAAAACCGTATTTGAATAACTTAGGTTATGTTTCGCATGCAGAAGCAATTGCGCACCAGCGAAAATCACAGGTTTTGTTGCTTATTGAAATCAATTCTGAAGATACGAAAAGCATTATTCCCGGGAAATTATTCGAATATATGGTTTCAAACCGGCCAATTATTGCCATTGGACCAAAGGATTCTGACTTTGCAGAAATTATTACGAATACCAATACAGGTGTATTTTTTGATTATTCGGAGAAAGTGAAACTTAAAAGTGTAATTTTGGACTTTTATAATCAGTTTTTGGAAGGAAAATTACAATCTAATGGAGTTGGTTTACAAAACTATTCCAGAAGAAACCTAACCAAAGAATTGGTTGAATTGCTTAAAAATTTAAATTAAAAGCGTGGTTTCTTAATACCTCGCAATAATAAAATAATGGGAATAGTATTAAATCAATCTTTAAAGAATACGATAATTACCTATTTGGGTTTTGGAATTGGGGCAATAAATACGTTGTATTTGTACCCTATTTTTTTGGGCGCTACGTATTATGCTTTAACGAATTATATCCTTTCAGTTGCCAATGTTATCATGCCTTTATTTGCAATAGGAATGCAAAATACGTTAGTGAAATTTTATTCCCAATATCAAACTGATGAAGAACGATCTCGATTTTTATCCTTTACCGTACTTTTTCCGTTGCTTTTATCGATTCCTTTAATTCTAATTGGATATATTTTCTTTGATGATATTTTATTCTTTGTATCAAAGAAAAATCCAGTAGTCAAGGATTTTATCTGGCTGATTCCATTTATTGGATTGTGCATGGCTTATTTCGAAATATTTTACGCTTGGGCCAGAGTTCACATGCATTCGGTTTTTGGGAATTTTGTCAAAGAAGTAGGATTAAGGTTGTTTTCGTTATTAGCGTTGATTGGTGTCTATTATAAATGGATAACGGTTGTTGATTTTGTTTACATTACTGCTGGTATTTATTTTTTGGCATTGATTATTACAATGGGATATGCATTTTATATCAAAACACCAAGTTTTCAGTTTGCAATTCCGCATAACGTAAAAGGTTTGATGGAGTACACTTTTTATATTATTTTATCAGGAAGTGTGGCTAATTTGCTTTTGGATGGCGATAAAATAATGCTGAATCAATATATGGTTATCGAAAATATAGCCTATTATTCAATTGCAACCTTTATTGCTTTGGTAATATCAGTTCCAAGTCGGGCGATGCATCAAATTGTTTATCCCATCACTGCAAAACTGATGCATGATAACAAATTCGATGAATTAAATGTTTTATACAAAAAAACGTCAATAAATTTACAAGTCGTAGGTGGCTTTGTAATGTTGGGCATTTTTGTCAATATCAATCAGTTGTATGAAATTGTTCCTAAAGAATACAGCGGTGGAATTTTAGTTGTGTTTATGATTGGGTTGTCTAAATATTTTGATTTGATATTAGGGAATAACAATGCTATTATTTTTAATACTAAATATTATCGAGCGGTTTTGTTTCTGGGAGTTTTTTTAGTCGTTGTAGCTATTGGTTTAAACATGATTTTTATTCCTTTGTACGGAATTATGGGATCTGCTTTTGCTACTTTATTATCGATAACCTTATATAGTATTGCCAAGTTGCTTTTTGTGGTAAAACGATTGCATTTGTATCCATTTACAAAACAAACATTGTATTCTCTGGCAATAACACTGTTGTTATTTTTACTGTTTTACTTCTGGGAATTTCCTTTTAATCCAATGATTAATATTGTGTTGAAATCGGTTTTAATAACCCTATTATACGTTTATATTAATTACAAATTTGTTATTTCTGTCGAAATCAATCAAGCTATTGATGTAGTTTTTAAGAAATTAAAAATTATGTCTTAGTATTTTTATTTGATACATAAAGGAAATAACTCTTTCATTTTCTCTTATTTAGGAAAAGTCTTTTTTTATTTAAAAATTTTAAATATCACTAAAAGTGGGTATTGTGGAGTTTTAATTTTGCTATTATTTTTGTGAAAGTTATATAAACGTATAACCGCAAAAAAATAGACGAATCGCAATGAAAAATAGTTCTTCCGCAATAAACGCAAATGATGCTGATTTAATTAAATTTACATCTATTCTAACCGATAAAACCAATAATGGATTTGTAGTTTTAGAACGAAATGATAAATTACCTTATGCAGTTTTATTAAAGAAGAAAAAAAAGGTGGACCATGTTTTTAATTTTTACATCTTTTGTGCTACTCTTGGACTTTGGTCTATAGCTTGGATATATATTTCACAAGTTTCGTCAAAAGCTAAAAAAATATTAATAGCAATTGATGAAGACGGAAATCCATTTGAAGAGAAATGTTATATGGGGTAATGTTTATAATTTATCCTTCAAATATTTTCCTGTAACAGATCCTTTCATTTTGACAACTTGTTCTGGAGTTCCTACCGCGAGTAATTTTCCTCCATTTTCTCCTCCTTCAGGTCCCAAATCAATAATCCAGTCCGCACATTTTATCAAATCAAGGTTGTGTTCGATAACAATAATCGAATGTCCTTTGTCAATTAATGCATCAAAGGAAGCCAGTAGTTTCTTGATGTCATGAAAATGTAATCCAGTTGTAGGTTCATCAAAAACAAATAAAGCTTTGTCTTTTGTTGCTCCTTTTACTAGGAATGAAGCTAGTTTTATACGCTGTGCTTCTCCTCCGGAAAGGGTAGAAGAGGATTGTCCTAACTGAACATAACCCAATCCCACATCTTGCAACGGCTGTAGTTTTTGAGTGATTTTAGTTTGTTTGTTCGCAATGAAAAAAGCAATGGCATCGTCAATAGTCATCGTAAGAATATCGTGAATGTTTTTACCTTCATAAGCGACTTCCAGTACTTCTTTCTTAAATCTTTTCCCGTTGCAGGTTTCACAAGGCAATTGCACATCGGCCATGAAAACCATTTCTACGTTTATAGAACCTTCTCCTTTACAGGTTTCACATCTTCCACCATCAACATTAAAAGAGAAATGTTTGGCCTGATACCCTCTTATTTTTGATAATTTTTCCTTGGCATACAATTCCCGAATGTCATCATACGCTTTAATATAGGTCACAGGATTAGATCGGGAACTTCTTCCTATTGGGTTTTGGTCTACGTATTCAATATGTTTAATTTGCGAAAAAGAACCAGTCATTTCAGTAAACTGTCCTGCTTTTTCGCCTATATTTTCCAGCTTTTTCTGCATGGCCGGAAAAAGGATTTTCTTAACAAGCGTACTTTTCCCACTTCCAGAAACTCCAGTAATTACTGTTAACACATCCAATGGGAAAGTAACATCAATATTTTGAAGATTGTTTTCTCGAGCTCCTTTTATTTCTATAAAATTTTTAAATAATCTTCGTTTTTTAGGCACGGTAATTTCTAAATCTCCATTCAAATATTTTGCGGTAAGTGAAGTTGATTTTAATATTTCGTCATAAGTTCCTTGAGCGACTAAATGTCCTCCTAAAGTTCCCGCTTCCGGACCAATATCTATAATCATATCAGCGGCTTTCATGATATCTTCATCGTGTTCTACCACGATTACCGTGTTTCCTAAATCGCGTAGGGAAAGCAATACTTTTATCAAGCGCTCTGTGTCTTTTGGGTGTAAACCAATACTTGGCTCATCCAAAATATACATAGAACCCACTAAACTACTTCCAAGTGAAGTTGCTAAGTTGATGCGTTGCGATTCTCCACCGGAAAGTGTTGCTGAATTCCTGTTTAATGTCAGATAATCTAGTCCTACTTCGGTCAAAAAGGACAAACGGTTGTTGATTTCTACTAATAATCGTTTGGCAATTTGTTTTTCATAAACATCTAAATCAATATTTTTGAAGAAGGTAACCAAATGTTTTATAGGTAAATCAACTAAATCCGAAACTGTTTTTTCATTGATTTTTACGTAAGAAGCTTCAATTCTTAAACGTTTTCCTTTGCAGGAATGACATTTAGTTTTGCCTCTGTAACGCGAAAGCATCACTCTGTTTTGGATTTTATAATTTTTTTCTTCCAGTTCTTTGAAAAAATCATTCAAGCCTTGAAAATAGCTATTTCCATTCCAAATCAATTCTTTTTGATCCTCAGATAATTGGTAATACGGTTTGTGAATTGGGAAATCAAATTTGTAAGCGTTATTTACTAATTCATCTCGAAACCAACTCATGCTTTCGCCTCTCCAAGGAAAAATTGCATTTTCAAAAACGGATAAAGTGGTATTTGGCACCACTAATTCGGCATCAATTCCAATAATATTTCCATAGCCTTCGCAAACGGGACACGCTCCATAAGGATTGTTGAAACTAAATAAATGAACGTTGGGTTCCAGAAATGTAATACCATCTAATTCAAAATTATTGGAATAGGAATACTTTTTTTCGGAATTTAATTCCTTTAAATAGCATATCCCTTTTCCTTCAAAGAAAGCAGTTTGTACCGCATCTGCCAATCGATTGTAGAACTCTTCTTCGCCTGATGTATCGTGATTAACGACAATTCGGTCAATGATTAGGAAAATTTCTTTTTTATCCAAAACATCCGGTAAATCGTCTAGACGTACCATTTCATTCTCTACTAATATTCGGGCAAATCCTTGTTGTAAAAGGACTTTTAGTTTGTCTTCCAGTTTTCGTCCTTCTTCAAGGTGAATGGGTGCAAGAAGTAACCATTTGCTGTCTAATTCAAATGTTTTTACATCGGAAACCACATCAGTAACAGTATTTTTTTTGACTTCACGACCAGAAATAGGAGAATAAGTTCTTCCAATTCTGGCAAAAAGCAATTTTACATAATCGTATATTTCGGTTGAAGTTCCTACCGTAGAACGTGCATTTGTAGTATTCACCTTTTGTTCGATAGCAATCGCAGGAGCAATTCCTTTGATATATTCCACTTTTGGTTTGTCCAATCGTCCAAGAAATTGTCTCGCATAAGACGATAAGCTCTCTACGTAGCGACGCTGCCCTTCGGCATATAAAGTATCAAAAGCCAAACTTGATTTTCCGGAACCCGAAAGTCCTGTGATAACAACTAATTTATTTCGGGGAATCGCAACATCTACATTTTTTAGGTTATGTACTTGTGCGCCTTTTATGATGATATTTTTCTTTGGATCTAATTTCGAAAGGTCAACTTGCATAAAAATGATAATTTTTACAAAAGTAATCAATTTTCAACTGACTAAAAGGATTCAACAAGTCACAAATATTGTTTAAAAGGTCGTGTGAAATCTCTTTTTTCTTCTTGTATGGTTTTTATGTTTTCTATCCCGTAAATAAATACTAATTTTAGGTTTATTTTTGAAAAAAATTAACAACAAGACCCTTTGAAAACAAAACTTTACTTTTTTCTTTTTTTAATATCCTTCTGTGCTTTTTCTCAAGAATTACCCCCAATTGTAAAATATGCATCTAGTATTTACGGTGCGGGAAATCAAAACTGGATGATTTCGCAGGATCAAAATCATTATGTTTTCTTTGCTAACAATGAAGGTTTATTAGAGTTCAACGGTTCTAATTGGGAGTTATATCCGTCACCAAACGAAACGATTGTTCGTTCTGTGAAAGTAATTGGAAATAAAATTTTTACGGGTTGTTATATGGAATTTGGTTTTTGGACCCGACAACCAAATGGAAAACTAAAATACACGTCACTTAGCAAAACAATAAAAACTAAAATTCTTGATGATGAGCAATTTTGGAATATATTAAATTATGATCAATGGATAATTTTCCAATCCTTGAACAGAATTTATATTTATGATACTAAAACGGGAGGTTTCAAAATTATTGCTCCAAAAAATAATATTACTAAGTCATTCCGTACCAAAAATGCAATCTACTTTCAAACACTAAACGAAGGATTTTTTGAAATAGAAAGTGGAAAAGCACGGTTAGTTTCCAATAATCCAATTTTGCAAAGCAATAAAATTGTCAATGTTTTTGCTATTGATGAAGGGCTTTTGATCCAATCACAATTAAATGGATTTTACAAGCTCATAGGAGGTGCTTTGACAAAGTTTTCTACTGAGGCTGATTCGGTATTAGCAGCCAGTAGTTTGTATAGCAGTCAAGTGCTTTCAGACGGAAGTTTTGCTTTGGGAACCGTTTCCAATGGGATATTTATTTTAAACAATAGCGGAAAAATTAAATATCACATCACTCAAAACAAAGGATTGACTAATAATACTGCGCTTTCTTTATATGAAGATGCTGATAAAAATCTTTGGGTAGGATTAGACAACGGAATCAATTGCATTAATCTGCAATCTCCAATACAAAATTTTGTTGATGACACGGGAATTCTGGGGACGGTTTACACTTCAAAACTGTACAATGGAACTTTGTATGTAGGAACGAATCAAGGTCTATTTTATAAAAGTTATCAGAGTAAAGATGACTTCAAATTTGTAAATGGAACTAAAGGACAGGTTTGGTCATTGTTTGAACACGATGGGACGCTTTTTTGCGGTCACGATTCGGGGACATTTGTGATTGAAAATGCGGTAGCGAAAAATATATTTTCAGCATCAGGAACATGGAAATTTGAAACTGTACCCAATCAAAAAGCACTTTTGCTTCAAGGGAATTATTACGGAATTTCAGTTTTGGAAAAAACGAATAATCAGTGGAGCTTTAGAAACAAAATAGCCGGATTTGATTATTCTGCTAAATATTTTGAAATCACAAACGATTTGAATGTGTTCGTAAGTCATGAATACAAAGGCGTTTACAGACTGGAATTAGACAGTAAACTGTTGAAAACAAAGCCTTTTTTGAAATATAAAACACCTGCAAAAGGGAAAAATGCCAGTTTGACAAAGTTTAATAATAGCATTTATTATGCAAATAAAGGAGGTATTTTTAAATTGAATGAAAAGACAAAACAATTTAGTAAAGATACTTTGTTAAGTGCTGTTTTTGAAAAAGATGAATACACTTCTGGAAAACTGATTGTGGATAATTCCAACAAAATATGGTTGTTTTCAAAAAATTACATCCATTATTTTTCATTGAGTAAATTGAGTAATCAACTAAAGCAAAACGTGATTCCTATTCCAGCTTCGTTAACAAATTCGATGTTGGGCTATGAAAATATTACTCAAATTTCTAATTCTAATTATTTGATTGGAACCACTGACGGATATTATATTTTAAATCTTAACGAGTTGAGTTTTAAAAATCATAATGTCTCTATTTCCGCAATTAATACAAATAAGCTTAATGAAAGCTCCGAAAATCGTTCGATTCTAGAAAAAGGTAGTTTTAAACATGATGATAATAATATTACTATCAATTATACGGTTCCTGAATTTAATAAATACATTAATGCTGAATTTCAATATTTATTAGAAGGATTTCAAGATGATTGGAGTGAATGGAGTGCGAAATCAACGGTAAATTTTAAAAACCTTCCTCCTGGCGAATATACTTTTAAGGTCAGAGCTAAATTTGCTAATTCTACTCTGGAAGATATAGCGGTATATTCTTTTACGGTTGAAAAACCTTGGTATTTAACTCATACTGCACTGTTAGTATATTTGATTTTTATAATGGTAATGGCTCGATTTATCCATAAGGCATATAAAAGTTACTATCAAAAACAAAAAGAAAAACTGATAGAAGAGAATAATCTTTTATTGGAAATTAAAGAACTGGAGAACGAGCAGGAATTGATGCGGATTAGAAACGAACAACTTTCGCAAGATGTAGATGCCAAAAATAGAGAATTAGCATTTTCTACTATGAGTTTGAATAGTAAAAATGAGTTATTGGCGTTCATTAAAGATGATTTAAAGAAAACACCAGATGATGGGAACAGAAGTATAAAATCTGTCATTTCTACAATTAACAAGAACATTACAGAAGGCGATAGTTGGAGTGTTTTTAAGGAAGCTTTTGACAACGCAGATAAAGACTTTTTGAAAAAGATGAAAGCTGCTCATCCTTCGTTAACACCAAACGATTTGAGATTATGTGCCTACCTGAGGTTAAATCTTTCCTCGAAAGAAGTGGCTCCTTTGTTAAACATTTCAGTACGAAGTGTCGAAATAAAAAGATATCGTTTGCGTAAAAAAATGGAATTAACGCATGAACAAGGGCTTGTTGAGTACATATTAGCTGTATAGTTTTCTTCAATTCCCTCAAATAGAACTATACATTACCACAACATTAACGTTATTGTTGTGGTTTTTTTGTTTTGTAGAAAAAACGGTTATCACAATTTCTTCTTAATTTTCAATGCTTTTTTAAGTATTGTAAATTAAATAGTGAATTTTTTGCATTGTATGTTTTTTGTTGAGGTTCTTTTTGATTTATTATTAGTGTTTCCGATTAATTTTATAATATCATAAAAAGCCAAAAAATGAAGAAACCAATTTACATTAGTACTTACTTATTATTGAAGACAAGTTATTGTCTTTATAAACCAATATTGATAAATAGAAAGTAGTCCAATTCGTTAAGACTTTTTGCAATTCGGATTAATATAAAAATGTAAGCAAGAAACTATAAGTGAAATATGATTTATACTTTATTTGCTCATTACACTAAAATAATTATCGTTCAATAATTTTTGAAAGAATCAAATTAAATTTATTAAAATATGAAAATCAATATTCTAAGATTACTATTTTTCTTAATAACAACAACTGTTTTTGCACAGTCTAATAACGTCTCGGTCGTTTCTAACGAGAAGGGAATGAAATTAGTTGTTGATGGAAAAGATTTTATGATCAACGGTATGAACTGGGATTATTATCCTATTGGGACTAATTTTTCCTATAGTCTATGGAAACAACCAGATGATGTTATTAAAGCTGCTCTTGACTCTGAAATGGGTTTATTGAAAAACATGGGAGTTAATGTAATTCGTCAATACACGGGTGTCCAACCAAAATGGATTCAATATATTTATGAAAAATATGGTATTTATACTATGCTTAACCATTCTTTTGGACGTTACGGACTAACTCTAAATGGAAATTGGGTGCCTAACACCGAATATTCTGATTCTAGAACTCGTAAATTACTTTTGAAAGAAACTAAAGAGATGGTTCAAGAATATAAAAATACTCCAGGACTTTTATTATTTTTATTAGGAAATGAAAATAACTATGGTCTTTTTTGGGATGGTGCAGAAACGGAAAATATTCCGTTAGAAGATCGAAAATCTACTGTAAGAGCACATTCATTATATAAGCTTTTCAATGAAGCTGTTTTAGAAATGAAACAAATTGATGCTTCACATCCTATCGCGATTTGTAATGGAGACTTATTATTTTTAGACATCATTAAAACGGAATGTCCGGACATTGACATTTTAGGTACTAATATGTATCGTGGTGTTTCTTTTGGTGATGCTTTTGCAAAAGTTAAAAATGAAATTAATAAGCCTATTTTATTTACAGAATTTGGTGCAGATGCATTTAATACCATTAATAATACTGAGGATCAAAAGTCTCAGGCATATTACATGGTTGGGAACTGGAAAGAAATTTATGAAAATGCAGCAGGAATTGGTAAAGCGGGAAATTCACTTGGCGGTTTTACATTTCAATTTAGTGATGGTTGGTGGAAATATGGTCAAACTAAAAATCTAGACATCCATGATAATAATGCCTCTTGGTCGAATGGAGGATACTCATTGGATTTAGAAGGTACTAATAATAATATGAATGAAGAGTGGTTTGGTATTTGTGCCAAAGGACCAACAAATGAACGTGGCTTATATGATCTTTATCCACGTGCAGCTTATTATGCATTGAAGCAAGCACATAATGTAAATCCATACGCTTCAGGCGAAAATCTTGAGAGCATACAAAATTCTTTTGCAAATATTGAGTTAATGGATGCTGTTTTAAAAGCTCGTGGAGATAAAGCTGCGTTGTTGGGTGGTGGTAGCGAAAAAATTCGTATTAGTAATATGAGAGCTGAGTTTACTACATTTAATACTGGTGGAAGTTTAATTACAACTCCGAAAACTGCAGATCCTGAATCAACTGTTTATCCTAAAAAACTTGGATTTGACCACATGCAATCCTTTTTTGTAGGAGTTGAAGGTAATCCTTCTTCAAATATGCGTGCTAATGTCAATTTCAGTATACTTGGCAATGTCGCTGAAAATCCAATTGATGAAGTTTTTTATGAAAACCGTGGTCGTAGTAGAACTGTATTAACTGATAATGGTCCCCTTTTATTAGATGATATAAATAGAGTTAAAGTTTACAATGCAAGTTACACTTGGGATGCAAAAGATTTTGAATTAAGAGGTTTCTACAGGACAGGCCATTATCATTGGGGTTACGAAGGCGATTTTTTTGGGTTGTATCCTGAGGCAAATTATGGAGCAAATTTAGATATTTATAATGGAGAAACTTCTGGTTTTGAAATTGATGGTAAAAGAGCATTAAAAGGTTTTAAAGCTGCTTTCGGACCACAATTATGGTGGGGTGCAAATCCAGCAGTTCTATTGAAATATGCTACAAAACTTGGTAGGTTTGATCTTGCGGGTATTTATCATGAAGATATTGCTGATGCTCCGGAAGCTGTTTCATCAATTGCGGTTCCACTACCTAAAACAAGAAGACTTTCTATTTATTCAAAAACTAAATTTGGAGATTTAGGTGTTGAGCTTGGTGCTATTTGGGGAGGACAACCATTAAATGGTAGAAGATTTCAATTTGCTGAAGGACAACCAGGAAATTATGTAATTTATACTGATGAAGTTAAATCAACTGATAATTGGGGAGGAAAAGCTAAATTAACGTATTCCAAAGGTTCATTCAATTGGTACGGACAAGCTGCAGCTATGGGCTTAGTCGCTAATGGTGGTGCTGATTATACCAGAACATTTACCGGCTGGAGATTAAAAGACAGTGGAAGTGGAAACCAAGTAAATGTTCTTTCCGGATTTACTTATACCACTGGAAATTTCCAAATTGCTCCAAACTTTTTGTGGCAAAAACCAATTGTGGCGGCTATGCCAAATGATGTGCAAGCGCCAGGAAGATTACGAAATATTCAAGATGATCCATTTGCTGTAAGAGGAAATAGAGAAACAGTGGGAGGAGAATTATTGCTGACTTATGATCCAACACCTGCGACTTGGATGTATGAATGGGATAATGACATGACTGAGGACGCTAAGTTTGCAGTAAGTACCGGATTTGTATTTCGTCATTTACCAACTACTCAAGATGCTGCTGTTGGAATTCTTGCTGATGGGCGACAAACGTTTGCTTTTCCTACTTCGGCTCCTGCACATGACTTATGGGAATCAAATACACGTATAGTTTCTAAGTTAACTCCGGATTTTGGATTAATAGGTAATATTTACTTTGGAAATGCGCAAGCAAATGGTGGTGATGCTAGATTAGTGGAGCGTCTGGGAGGTGACATACGAGTTATCTATAATAAATCGAAATTAGTTAGTTCTATAAAACTTAATGATTGGGGACCATTTGATTATCATCGAGATTTTAACTTGACGTATCCTTTGCAGTTGATGCTAGATTTATCTACTTCAGTAGGAAAGCCTAATTGGTTTATATTACCTGATACTAAAATTGGTATTCGTGGAACGTGGCGTACACTTGATCAATATTCTCCACGCTACCTTCCAAATGTTGCTGATGAATTTGCCACTTCACCGATAATAAGTCCAGTAGGATTCCCTAACGGAAATGAATGGGAAATTAGAACATACATACATATTAATATTGGAAAATAATAAAAATAAAATATGAAAAAGAGTAACTATAGAGATTCAAAAATCATATTCCTACTGGGATTGATACTCATTGTAACAGTTGGATGTGAGAGAGAGCTTTCCGATGATGTTGAGTTTGCAACGTTTCCTAAAACAGCTGAAGTTTTTATCGATGGTTTTAGTGGAGGTTTAAATTATTTCCCCTTTAGTGGTTCAAAAGCAAATGCATTTACAGTAGACCAAGAGGTAAAATATAAAGGTACGGCATCAATGCGATTTGACGTTCCTACAGTAGGTGATCCTAATGGTGCCTTTGCAGGGGCAATTTTTCCGGATGCTACGGGACGTGATTTATCGGATTATGATGCATTGACTTTTTGGATTAAATCCACACAAGCAGCAACGTTAAATGAAGTGGGTCTTGGGAATGATTTTGGGGCGAATAAATATTTAGTCACAATGACTAATGTTCCTTTATCTACAAATTGGACTAAAGTTATAATTCCTATACCTGATGCTACTAAATTGACGCTTGAAAAGGGGATGTTTTGGTATGCTGAAGGAGCTGAGAATGGTAATGGATATACTTTTTGGATTGATGAATTGAAATATGAAAAATTAGGGACTGTTGCACAGCCAAAACCTGCTATTTTTAATGGTGTTGATAAAAAGGAAAATAGTTTCATTGGTTCAAATGTTACAATTGATGGTCTGACTCAAACTTATAATTTGGCTTCGGGTATAAATCAAACTGTTTTGGCAGCACCTTCTTACTTTAAATTTAGTTCCTCAAATGTTGAGGTTGCAAGAGTTAGTGAGTTAGGAATCGTTACAATTGTTGGATTTGGTACAGCCAAAATAACCGCTGCTGTAGCAGGTGTTAAAGCGACAGGTTCCTTGACAATTGAAGCTTCTGGTGGTTTTGGTTCTGCACCTGTGCCAACTCAAGCAGCAGCTAATGTAATATCGTTGTTTAGCAATGCTTATACAAATGTACCAGTTGATTTTTTCAATGGATTGTACGATGGTTCAACAACTAAAACGTCTGATATAAAAGTTGGTTTTGATAATTTTAAATATTATTCGGATTTAAATTATGTGGGTATTGAGTTTAAAAATCCTGCAATAAATGCGACAACAATGGGTTTTCTTCATTTAGATATTTGGACCGCAGATACAACAAATACGCCTTTTATAGTCAAAATAAGAGATAGAGGCGCTAATGGTGTAATTGATACCAATGTTTTTACAGGAGGACCAACTGTAGATGATAAAGAAATATCATATACAGTTCCAGCAAATCAAATAACTCCTGGACAATGGATTTCAATAAACATTCCGTTAACTGGTGATATTGCTTCGCAAAAGGGAAATTTAGCACAAATTGTTTTTGTAGGCGATATAAATTTTTTACTTGATAATCTATATTTCTATAAATAATTTATTGGTTTTAATAAATAATAAAAACACTTAAGATGAATAAAATAAATCAACTTAAAATAAGAGCACGACAATTATCCATAATACCTTTTTATGTAGTTTTTTCCTTTTTTGTGTTCCCTAGTTGTTCAACTGATGAGAAGCAAACGGTAGCAACATTTAATAATTTGGTAATGTCTGATGAGTTTGATGTTAATGGTAAACCAAACAGCGAAATTTGGAATTATGATATCGGAACTGGAAACAATGGTTGGGGAAATGGGGAGTTGCAATACTATACAGATCGCACTGAGAATGTAACAGTACAAAATGGCGTTCTGCTTATTACTGCAAGAAAAGAATCTTTTAATGGTTCTTCCTATACTTCTGCAAGATTGTTGACTAAAGGTAAATTTGAACAAGCTTACGGTCGGTACGAAGCCCGTATAAGAGTGCCTTATGGCCAAGGGATATGGCCGGCTTTTTGGTTATTAGGTGCTAATTCCGATACTGTTATTTGGCCACAATGTGGCGAAATAGACATTATGGAATATCGCGGACAAAATCCCACAACAATTTTAGGAACAGTCCATGGTCCAGGTTATTCAGGAGGAAATTCAATATCAAAAAGTTATAATCTTTTAAATGATCGTTTTGATACTGGTTTTCATGTCTATGGCATAGAGTGGGGACCTGAATATATTAACTTCTATGTAGATGATGTGTTATATAATCAAATTACACCTAGTGATGTGACAGGCGAATGGGTGTTTGACAAACCTTTTTACATCATCATTAATTTGGCTGTAGGAGGCTCTTTTGTTGGTTCTCCAAATAGCGAAACGGTCTTTCCACAAACTATGTTAATAGATTACGTAAGAGTTTACAAAAAATAACACCAATTAACCCAAAATATAATAATTATGAAATACTTAATCAATAGCGCTAAGCAAATTGCAATTTTGATCTTAACGATATGTTTATTTGGATGTACAAATGATGACTCCAAATATCCTAAAGTAGTTGCCGGATTCACTTACACAGTAAATCCAGCAACAGGAACAGTTACATTTATAAATATCTCAGAGAATTCTAAAAACTACGAATGGGATTTTGGAGATGATGAGACTTCTACTGAAATAAATCCGATAAAGTCGTATGCTGCCGGTACATATACAATTGTTTTAATAGCAAATAATGTAGCAGGTGGTTCGGATACGTTTGAGGACGAAATTACCATAACAATTCCTACCACTCCTTGTACTACTGAAGCATTAGAATCAATAAATGCCGCAACTTTAAATATGACATTTAAAACAGAACCTGCAGCAGGAACTATTATAAATGATGGAGCTGATTTTGCATGGGTGTCAAACCCTAGTTTCGATAATGCATTAAATAGTTCATGTAAAGTGGGTAAAATCACAAAATTAGGAAACAATCCTTGGGATAACACACAAATTAATTTAAATGCCAAATTAGATTTCAATACCAACGGAGGATTGAAAATGAAAGTTTATTCGGCAAAACCTGGTTTTAAAGTTAGAATTAAATTAGAAGAAATTGGTAATCCAAATAATAACACAGAATTAGAAGTACCTACAACAAAAACAAGTGAGTGGGAAGAATTAACGTTTCCTTTTGCAGCTTCTCAAACCAATAAGTTTAATAAAATAGTTCTTTTCTTTGATTTGAATGCAAATAATAAAGATACTTACTATTTCGATGATCTTAAAGTATATGCAGGAACTGGTGGTGGAGTTACTCCTGGCGCATTTGATGATGGTTTATTAACTAATGGTAATTTTGAAAGCGGTAGCAGCTCTTGGATTATTGGAGTTGGTACTGATCCTGCTCCAGTTAAAACTGTAAACGGTGATACTTTTTATTCGGTAAACGTGACCGCTGCAGGAAATTCTTATGATGTCAATGTAAGTCAGAAATTAGCGATAGTACAAGGTGCAACATACACCTTGAGTTTTGATGCATGGTCAGATAGAGCAAGATCTATCATAGCAGGAATAGGATTGAGTGGAGGAGATTTTTCTAATACGGTTCAGACAGTAAACATTACTACAACTCGCACGAAATACACAATTACTGTAACCGCGAGTAACTTTGGTGCAAGCGATGCACGTGTATTGTTTGATTTAGGTGCAGCAATTGGAGAAGTAAATATTGATAATGTATCCCTATTTTTACAAGGTTCAGGAGGAGGTACTGGTGGGTCAGGAACGACTACAGGATTAGCACAAAATAGTGATTTTGAAACTGGGGCGCTTTCTGGATGGATTGTTTTTCAAAATGGAGGTACTGCAGCTTTAGATAATACAACAAGTAATAATGGTGGTACATGGTCAGGTAAATTAGTGACAAATGGGCCAAGTAATCCAGCCTTTAAACAAGAAGCTGTTGGTGCAGGAACAGTAAAATCTGGTGACAAAATAACAGTTAAGTTTGATGTTAAAGGTTCTATTGTACAACCAGGTGCTGTATTTAATGTTCTACTTTTTGGTGAAGGTGCTGCTGGAGCTTCGTTTACACATGTTTTCAATCCAACTCCAACTTTAACTTCATCATGGACAACATTTACGGGTACTTATACAATACCTTCAAATGCTGATGTCTCTAAAGGATTGTCGTTCTTAATTGAAGCAGTTTGTGGTGGTGATGCAGGGTGCAAAGTAACTGCTAATATCGATAACGTTTCTGTGACTATTAATTAAACTGTTGTTTAAATAGTTAAAGTGTACGTTTGCTATTTCAAAAAAGAATATAATCTTAGTTGAGACTAGTGTTTTTTTACAAGTTTAAAACTATAATAATTTGATATGATGAAAATAAAAAGGTCGAAATTTATTTCGGCCTTTTAAGTGTAAAAAAATGGATAAAGATGAAAAATAAATTCCTGATAGCATCATTTGCTGTAGCAACTCTATTAGTTGCCGGATGTAGTAATAAAATATTGAAATCTTCTGTTTCTTATTCCAAAGAAAATGTTTTAGAGACAAAAGTAGATTCAGTTCTCCAACTGATGACTTTGGAAGAAAAAGTCGGGCAACTCAATCAGTATAACGGGTTTTGGGATATTACAGGTCCAACTCCAAAAGAAGGTCAAGCGGCCAAAAAATACGAGGACTTGAAAAAAGGTTTAGTCGGTTCAATGCTGAATGTCAAAGGAGTTAAAGATGTTAAAGCATTACAGAAAATAGCGGTGGAACAAACCCGATTGGGAATTCCTTTGCTTTTTGGATTTGATGTTATTCACGGTTATAAAACGATCAGTCCTATTCCGCTCGCTGAAGCAGCAAGTTGGGACTTAGAAGCGATGAAAAAGTCGGCAGCAATTGCAGCTGAAGAAGCCGCTGCTGTTGGATTGAACTGGACTTTTGCGCCCATGATTGATATTTCCAGAGACGCCCGATGGGGACGCGTTATGGAAGGCGCCGGCGAGGATCCTTTTTTAGGAAGTAAAATTGCCGTTGCTCGTGTACAAGGTTTTCAAGGGGAAGATTTAGCCGCTGTGAATACTATTTTGGCTTGCGCCAAACATTTTGCAGGATATGCTTTTGCAGAATCAGGAAGAGATTACAATACAGTTGATATAAGCGAAACTGTGTTGCAAAATACCATTTTTCCACCTTTTAAAGCAGCCGTTGATGCAGGTGTGCGAACGTTTATGAACTCTTTTAATGAATTGAATGGAATTCCCGCAACAGGAAATGCCTATTTGCAAAGAGAAGTTTTAAAAAGAGATTGGAAATTTGATGGTTTCGTAGTTTCGGATTGGGGTTCTATCAACGAAATGATTCCGCACGGTTTTGCTAAGGACAGTAAACAAGCGGCTGAAATAGCGATTAATGCAGGTTCAGATATGGATATGGAATCCAGTGCATATGTGGAACATTTGGTTGCATTAGTCAAAGAAGGCAAAGTCAAAGAAAGCGTTATTGATGATGCTGCAAGACGAATTTTGAAAGTTAAGTTCGAATTGGGTTTGTTTGATGATCCATACAAATATTGTGATGAAAATCGAGAACTGGCAACCGTTGGAAAAGCGGCCTTTCATGAAGGAGTTTTGGATATGGCCAAAAAGTCAATCGTGCTTTTAAAAAATGAAAAGGAATTATTGCCTTTAAAAAAATCAGGTCAAAAAATCGCATTAATTGGTGCTTTGGCAAATGATAAAACGAGTCCTTTGGGAAGTTGGAGAATCGCAGCTGATGATAATTCGGCAGTTTCTGTTCTGGAAGGATTACAAAAGTACTCAGAAAATCAACTCACGTATGTAAAAGGCGCTGATGTAACCGAGGGAAGAACCCAATTCATTTGGGAAACTAAAATCAATACGACGGATAAGAGTGGATTTGCAGAAGCTATTGCCGCTGCAAAACAAGCTGACGTAGTAATTATGGTTTTGGGAGAACACGGTTTGCAATCAGGTGAGGGAAGAAGCAGAACCGATATTGGTTTACCGGGTGTTCAGCAAGAATTATTAGAAGCAATTTATAAAGTCAATCCTAATGTTGTTTTGGTTTTAAATAATGGTCGTCCATTAGCGATTCCTTGGGCTGATGAAAATATTCCTGCAATAGTCGAAGGATGGCATTTAGGAACACAAAGCGGAAACGCAATTGCGCAGGTTTTATATGGCGATTACAACCCAAGCGGAAAATTGCCAATGACTTTCCCGAGAAATGTAGGTCAGATTCCTATTTATTACAATTATAAAAATACGGGAAGGCCAGTTATGAACGAACCCGAAAGTGTGTTTTGGTCGCATTATATCGATGAAAAAAATACGCCTTTGTATCCTTTTGGTCACGGTTTAAGTTACTCTAAATTTGAATATTCGGATTTACAATTATCCTCCAATAAATTTTCTAAAAATGGTAAAATTGAAGTTTCTGTAAATTTAAAAAATACGGGGAAAGTTGCCGGAAAAGAAGTGGTTCAATTGTATATTAGAGATTTGATAGGAAGTACCACACGTCCGGTAAAAGAGTTGAAAGGATTTGAAATGATAGAATTACAACCCAACGAAACCAAAAAAGTGGTGTTTACAATCGATGAAAAAACAATTGAGTATTTCACGGCTAATAGAAAATGGGAAGCAGAAGTTGGAGATTTTAAAGTATTCATTGGAGGCAGTTCAATAACAAAGTTGGAAGGAGATTTTCAATATTCTAATTAAAACATAATGAAGAAAATAATAGTATTACTGCTTGTGGTTAATTTTTCTTTTGCGCAACAGAACAAACGAAAACTGGTTTGGGAAGAAAATTTCAACGGTAAAATTTTAAACGAAAAGAGTTGGAATTTTGAACTTGGTGATGGTTGTCCTAATTGCGGTTGGGGCAACAAAGAAAGACAATTGTATACGAAACAGAATCACAAAATTGCTAAAAATAAATTGGTCATTACTGCTAAAAAAGAAGGAGATAAATATACTTCGACACGCATTACTACCAAAGGCAAAAAAGAGTTTCAATACGGTCGTTTTGAGGCAAGAGCGAAGTTGCCGGTCGGTCAAGGAGTGTGGCCTGCTTTGTGGATGTTAGGTTCTAATATAAATGAAGTTGGCTGGCCTAAATGTGGTGAAATCGATATTTTAGAATACATAGGGAAAGAGCCAAATATGGTTTTTACTTCTTTGCATACGCAGGACAGCCATGGAAATACTATAAATACCAAGAAAACAAGATTTGATAATATTGAGGAAGGTTTTCACATTTACGCTATGGAATGGACGAAAGACAAAATCGATTTTTATGTGGATGATACTTTAGTGTACACGTTTCAGCCTGAAAATAAAACAGAGGCAATTTGGCCCTATAATCAGCCTTTTTATTTTATTGTTAATATGGCAATAGGAGGAAACTTTGGTGGTCCAGAAGTTGATGACAATATTCTACCGCAGGATTTCATAGTTGATTACATCAGAGTCTACCAATAATGGTACACAAACAGTAAAATAGTTGGAACTAAAATGAGGTTTGATTCTAATCGATTAACAATCAGACTTTATTTTAGTTTTTTTATTTTTAAGAATTTCTTGACATAAATTATTCTTTTTTATTCAACGGCATGCTATTTGTGTAGTAAATGTGAAAAAAAGAAGAAAAATTTTAACAAATTTTATTCATGATATGTTAATTTTAATTAATTTTACTTGCATCTTAAAATAATATTTAGTTAAATTTGAAAACTTAACGAACGTAATCCAATTTAGCCTATAATAGAAAACTACTTTTTAGAGAAAACTCTCCAATTTTAATTAAAACTAAAAAGTATTATTATGGTTAATATACAACTCCCAGATGCGTCATTAGTTAAGGAATATGTCGCAGGTAATGAGGATGCCTTAGCTAAACTAATAAAAAGGCATGAATCAAAAATCTATGGATTTATTTATTCTAAAATCCCCGACAGAGATATTACCAACGATATTTTTCAAGATACTTTTATCAAAGTGATTAAGACTTTGAAATCAAACTCCTATAATGAAGAAGGTAAATTCTTGCCATGGGTAATGCGTATTTCCCATAATCTGGTTGTTGATCATTACCGAAAAACTAAAAAAATGCCCATGTTCAGAGAAACGGAAGAATTTTCTATTTTCTCAATTATGTCTGATGATTCCTTGACGATAGAAAATAAAATTATATCGGAACAAGTAGAAATGGATTTGAAGAAATTAATTGAAGAACTTCCAGCGGATCAAAAAGAAGTTTTAGTGATGCGAATGTATCAAGACATGAGTTTTAAGGAAATCTCGGAATCTACCGGAGTGAGCATCAATACCGCCTTAGGAAGAATGCGTTATGCTTTGATGAATTTGAGAAAAGTAATTGATAAACACCAAATTGTTTTAACCAATTAACAATATCTTGAAATTTGCTGCGTTGTAATAGAAAACAAATATGTATTACTTTATGGCAAAAACTTACTCAAAAAAATCATTAGTTTATCAAACGATGAAACCAAGTAAAGAAACAATTTCTTTTTTATTAGGCTATTCCAAAGCGTTAACCATAATAAAAGTAGATAATAAGAGTTTCGAAATTATTTCGAATTAGAATTGTATTGATTGATTGATAAAAAGTCAGTTTTTACTTTTCTAAAGGGTAATAACAAACATAAAAAAAACCGCTGATTCTTAATGTGAATCAGCGGTTTTTTGTGTTTAGATAACTTATTTTTTATAATATGCATCGAGTACCGTTTTTCGGCCAATCGTTTTGGTAATAATATCTTTTTCTAAATCCCACCCACGAGCCGGAGAATATTCTCTTCCGTACCAAATAATTTGAAGATGCAGGTCATTCCAAATTTCCTCAGGAAAAATCCGTTTGGCATCTTTCTCCGTTTGGACTACGTTTTTACCATTGGTTAAATTCCAGCGGTACATCAAGCGATGGATGTGTGTATCCACAGGAAATGCAGGGACTCCAAACGCTTGCGACATCACGACACTGGCCGTTTTATGTCCTACTGCAGGTAATTCTTCTAGAAATTCAAAACTTTGGGGTACTTTTCCTCCATGTTTGTCAATTAAAATATGTGATAATCCATGAATTCCTTTTGATTTCATTGGCGATAAGCCACACGGACGAATAATTTCCTTTATTTCCTCCACAGACATTTTTATCATATCATATGGATTATCTGCTTTTGCAAAAAGTAAAGGCGTAATCTGATTTACTCGCACATCTGTACATTGTGCTGATAACAGAACAGCTATTAATAATGTATATGGATCTTTATGATCTAGCGGAATTGGAATCGTAGGGTATAATTCTTTTAACGTATTTATAACAAAAGATACACGTTCTTGTTTATTCATTATTCATTAAATTTGATTGTAAAGAAAAACAATTTCAACTGCAATAGCAATATTCAAATTCAATTCAAATAAGTAAAAAATACAAATAATGACAACATTAAAAAAAGGAGATAAAGCACCTAATTTTTCAGGCGTAGATCAAGACGGGAAATCACATCAATTAGCGGATTATTCAGGAAAAAAATTAGTCGTTTTCTTTTATCCAAAAGCAAATACGCCGGGATGTACTGCTGAAGCTTGTGATTTAAGAGACAATTTTGAGCGATTTCAGGCTAATAATTACGCGTTGTTAGGTGTAAGTGCTGATTCAGCGAAAGCTCAAGCGAAATTCAAAGACAAGTATGAATTTCCTTTTCCATTACTTGCTGATGAAGATAAATCTGTAATTCAGGCTTTTGGAGTTTGGGGACCAAAAAAATTCATGGGTAAAGAATATGATGGAATTCACAGAACCACTTTTGTAATTGATGAAAAAGGAATCATCGAAGAGGTGATTTCTGATGTAAAAACGAAGGCGCATGCAGCTCAAATACTTAAATAAGTATTTGTGTTACGTTTTTAGGAGTTAGTTGCCAGTGGAATTTAATTAAGTTTCTAAAACTGAACTTAGATTTTGATGGACAAAGAAAAGTCCAGAGTTGAGGTAATAATTAACCGCAATTCTGGACTTTTTTTATGATTTTAATCTACTAGTTGCTTTCGTTCAAGACTTTATTTGGATCAAATCCAAAAAGTCTGTGTTCTTTAATTATTTCTGCAATACCGGAAGGAAGCATATGTTCCCAACCTGGTTTTCCATGATTAATCATATTCAAAACTTCACGGGAGAAAACTTCTAGAATTGAAGGGTCATAATCGTCAATATCAACTACTTTGCCATTGAATTTAAAGAATTTATAAAGTTCTTTCATTCTTGGATGTACTTTCAAATTTTCGGATGTAATTATTTCTCCATTTTCACCAATCATTGGATACAAGAATACTTTCATATCGCGGTAGAATAATTTTCCAAAAGCTTCCAGAATTCCACCACTTAAATGTCGGTAATATTTCTCGTCAAAAATATCTATTAAATTATTTACGCCCATGGCTAATCCCATTCGGGCTTTTGTATAATTTGCAAAATACTCCACCACTTTATAGTATTCCTGAAAGTTTGAAATCATTACGGTTTGTCCAAGAGAACACAATAATTCAGCTCGATCCATGAAATCTCTTTCATCAATTTCACCATCGGAACGAAGATTTGAAAGTGTGATTTCAAAAACTACCAGTGTATTTTCAGCATTTACTTTATTCTCGTTCAAGAACATTTTCAATGATTTCTCATACATGTCCATGTTTACTTTTGTAACCGGACGAAAACTTCCTCTAAAAGCAAGTATGTTCTTTTTATATAATATAGCTGCAGGAAGTATGTTTTTTCCATCAGGATTAAACATTACCGCATCGGTCATTCCGTTTTTGACTAATTGTAAACTCATCAAACGATTGTCTACATCAGCAAAACGAGGACCTGAGAAATTTATCGTATCAATTTCTAGTTGATCTTTATCTAAATGGTCGTATAAATAACGCAAAAGACGTTTGGGATCGTTGTATTTGTAGTAAGCGCCATAAATTAAATTTACACCAAGGATTCCAAGAGTTTCCTGTTGCAAACGAACATCAGTTTCTTTAAAACGAATGTGAAGAATAATTTCGTTGTAATCTTCGTCTGGTTCAATTTGGTAACTTATTCCAACCCAGCCGTGTCCTTTAAATTGTTTGGCAAAATCAATTGTGGCCACGGTATTGGCATAACTAAAAAACATTTTGTTAGGATGTTTTTCTCTACTTAGTCTTTTTTCTATTAGGTTTACTTCATGAGAAAGCATTTTTTTAAGTCGGCTTTCAGTGACATAACGGCCATCTTCTTCAATACCATAAACGGCATCACTAAAGTCTTTGTCATAGGCTGACATTGCTTTTGCGATTGTTCCGGAAGAACCACCAGATCTAAAAAAATGTCTTACAGTTTCCTGTCCAGCTCCAATTTCAGCAAAAGTTCCATAAATATTTTCGTTCAAATTGATACGAAGTGCTTTATCTTTAATTGAAGGGATTTGTTGGATGATTTTATCACCTTTTAATTTTATTTCTGTATCCATTTTCTTTTAATATGGCTAATATTTTGCAAAGTTAATGAAATAGGTTTCTAATGAAAGAGAATTAACCCTATTTTTGCAATTAAAATAAAGAAAGTTGAAGGTATATTTTTTAGGAACTGGCACGTCACAAGGGATTCCTGTTATTGGGAGTAATCATCCCGTTTGTAAAAGCACTGATTTTAAAGATAAAAGACTACGAGTTTCGGTGTGGATTTCTTGGGGAAATTACTCTTTTGTTATTGATTGCGGACCTGATTTTAGACAGCAAATGCTATCCTCCAATTGTCAGAAAGTAGACGGAATTCTTTTTACCCACGAACATTCAGATCACACTGCAGGAATTGATGATATTCGTCCTTTTAATTTTAAACAAGGTGAAATCCCAATTTACGCACATCAAAGAGTGCTCCATAATTTGAGAAAACGTTTTGATTACGTTTTTGAAACAGTCAATAAATATCCGGGTGCGCCATCTGTGGAAACTATCGAAGTGGTCAATAATCAATCCTTTTCTATTGGAAATAAAACAGCTGTTCCCATAAATGTGATGCATGGAAATCTTCAGGTTTTTGGGTACCGAATTGATGACTTTGCCTATTTAACAGATGTGAAAACTGTTGAAAACAGTGAAATTGCAAAGTTGAAAAATCTAAAAGTATTGGTTATAAATGCTTTGCGGGAAGAACCCCATGATACGCATTTCAATTTGAAAGAAGCCTTGGATTTTATAACTTTGGTGCAACCCAAAAAAGCATATCTCACTCATATTAGTCATATTATGGGATACCATGAAGAAGTTCAAAAAAACCTTCCGGATAACGTCTTCTTGGCCTACGATAATTTAGAAATTACAATTTAATTTTAACTACAATGAAAAAATCATTATTCCTTTATCTAACTATTTTGGCTGTTCTTTCGACTGTTTTTACCTACATGTTCTTAAGTAAACAGGTGATATTTGAACAAAATAGATACGATAAAACTACAAAAAAATTAAGAGACAGTTTAAGCTTAGTTTCGAATCAGTTGGTAGATGCCAACTATTTTTCTTTAGAAAAGAATGAAAATGCCCAAAATTATTTTGATTCAGGAAATGGAGATAAAATGATTCAATTTGAAAAATTAATTCCTGTTGTTACTGAAAAATTAATGGATTTTAACGCCAATCCAAAAGGAAATCCTTATACCGGTCAAGACCAAATTGGGACTAATAAATTTATTATTAACAAAGTAAAAATACTAAACCACAGATGGATTATAGCGGATTATAGTGATGGTGAAATTTGGGGCGAAGTTTTGTTAAAATACTTTGTCAATCCTGATGAAAGCATTTCTTTTGAAGTGAATCAATCGCTGTTGTATCAGAAATAAATAAGCAGTCACAGTTTTCAGATAGTATACCCTGAAAACTGCGACTGATTACTGAAATTTATTTTTCCTGAAGCCAGTTTTTGAAGTCATAAAAATTCTGTGGAGCAACTCCATGGCCAATTGGATATTCTTTGTACGTTATATTTATTCCTAATTTCTGTACTATTGCCGGCGTTTTTCTTGCCCATTCTACTGGAATTACCTGATCTACTGTTCCGTGTGAAGCAAATATTTTCAGATTATTAAAGTTGTTTTTGAGGTAATCCTCAGCTACAATTTCTAAATTCAAATACCCGCTCATAGCTACTACTTTCTGAACTTTTTCAGGATAAGAAAGTGCAACTGCGTAACTCAAAATAGCGCCTTGGCTGAAGCCAACTAAAGCAATTTGTTTCTCATCAATTGGATAATTGGCAATTAACTCATCAATAAATCCAGCTATTAAATCCCTAGAAACTTTAGCTTGTTCGTGGTCAGAAAATTTGTTTTCGTCCGCATCAAAGTTAATGGCGTACCAAGCAAAAGCACCGTATTGCATATCATAAGGCGCACGCGCTGAAATAATGTAATATTCTTCCGGAAGTTCAGTGGCAAATGAAAATAAATCTTCTTCATTGCTTCCGTATCCATGCAATAAAAGGATTAGAGGATTCTTGTCTAATTTTATTTTTGGTTCTCTTATTTTGTATTCTAAAGATAAATTCATTGTAGTTATGATATGTTTGATAGCCATTTTTGATAATAAGCCCCTAATAATGGAACTGGTTTTGTTTCTCCTTTTATAGCACTTGTAATGCCATACGACCATAAAACAAATACGAAAATCCACATGGGAGCGGATATCATCAAGCTGTCAAAATTGCTGATGATTAATCCCAATGATATGAATGTTAAGGTCAGTCCCAGTCCTTGACGGATGTGAAAGGAGGCAAATGCATTTTTATCCTCTGAGTTTATTGACATCGCTATGAAAACGCCAATTCCTAAAATATAACTAGTAATCGCTGCAGTTTTACCTGACTCAGAATTATTATTATTATTATTATTATTCATTTTTCTATGCTAAAATTAATTTTCCTTGATTCACAATTCCGTATACTTTCCCTTTTATTTCAGCACCAAGAAAAGCAGAATTTTTAGATTTGGATAAAATAGATGATTTTGTAAAAATGCTTTTTGGTTCTGGATTAAATAAGGTAATATTTGCTTTTGAACCTTCATTAATCGTTTCTGTTTCGATTCCAAAAGTTGTTTTTCCGGATGTCAATTTATCTATTACAGTTTCTAATGGCAATACAGTCATCAAAGCTCCAAAAGTACTTTCCATTCCAATTGTTCCATTTTTGGCACCGTCAAATTCCATTTTCTTATGTTCGATGTCCATCGGATTATGGTCGGATGTTATCATATCAATCGTTCCATCTTTGATTCCTTTCAGCAATGCTTTTCTGTCGGTTTCAGTTCTTAGTGGTGGCGAAACTTTATAACGGGTATCAAAACCTTCCAGTTTTTCATCGGTTAAAACCAAATGATGTACAGCAGCACTGCACGTTACATGTAGTCCATTGGCTTTAGCCTCTTTGATTAATTGAACTGATTTTTTAGTGGAAATTGTTGGAATGTGAAGTTTTCCTCCGGTGTATTCTAACAGGAATAAATTTCTTGCGATTTGTAATTCTTCGGCAAGATTTGGAATTCCTTTTAAACCTAATCGGGTTGAAACAATACCTTCATTCGCTACTCCATTTCCTTTTATATTTTCGTCTTGGGAAAAAGCAAGAATCAATCCATCAAAATCCTGAACATATTGTAAAGCGATTTTTAGCAAATTAGCATTATCTAAACTTTTATTATAATCACCAAAAGCAACTGCTCCTGCATTTTTCATGTCATACAATTCTGCCATGTCTTTTCCCGCACTTTCTTTGCTCAAAGCGCCAATAGGATACAGTTGAGTTGCAGAACCTTGTGCTTTATTCAAAACAAAATTCACTTGAGATTGATTGTCAATAATAGGGAAGGAGTTGGGTTGTAATGCAATTGCTGTAAAACCGCTTTTAGCAGCAACATTGAGTCCGTTTGCAATGGTTTCTCGGTCTTCAAAGCCAGGTTCTCCTAGAGAAACGCTGCTGTCAAACCAGCCTTGTGAAACATGTAAATTATCAAGTTGTAATTCGTCTACTTTATCTGGATTTGGAAGTGATGTTCCAATTTTTTTTATAAAACCATCAACAATTAAAATATCTGCAGTCTTATTATGAAACGGACTTTTCGAATCGATTATTTTGGCGCCTCTGATGATTAATTTCATATGTAGATAATATTTGTTTTTTTAATGGAATATGGAATTCGTATTACTGTATTAACTCTTGCAACCAAACTCATTTCAAATTGAGTTTTAAAGTATTTGACTTACGTTATTTACTTCACGAATCGTATAATTGCCATTTCGCTAATCAGAAATAACAGTGCAAAGATAACAAACCATTTCCAAATTTGATTGTCAGTTCTGTCAGTTTGTAAAGTATCAAATAGCGATGGGATGGATTCGATTGTTTTATAGTCAGAAAGAATATTGTCATTGGCTGAAGCCAAATCACTTTCAGTTCTGTTATAATTAAAACTGATGTTTTCAACCCATTCTTTTTTATTGAAAATGCTAAAGTTTCCAGCTTGTTCCGGATAATCATTGAAAGTCATTTTGACTTTATTATTCAGAATTTGTTGGATAGGAATGAATTGTTCGTCCGAGCCTTTTACCGTTAAAATAGCGTCTTTATTTAGCGATACTTCTGTCAAGTGTGGATTGTTATTCCCAATTGTCAAAGCATTTACACCGTTGTTTTGAATGTTCATCGCCATCTTGTAAAAGGTAGGCACAATTAATGGAGATTGCTGAAAATTAGAATTTTCGGTATTGATAGGAGCTGCAAAAACGGCAACTGCTGAAACCGAATTTGCTATCGATGTCAAGAAAACACTTTGGTCTTCATAAGATAAAGCAGCAGGACTTGAACTTGATAATACGAACGATTTTTTTGTTTTTGGATATTGAAAATTAGTCACTTTGTTTTCAAAAACATTATTGAATATAGGATGATTGAAGTTGATTTTAGTAATCAGTTTTTCTCTCTTTTCTAAAGAATTGAATCTCAGATTTCCAAAATTCGAAATAAAAGAATTCAAATTGGTAACAGAACTTATCGCTGAAGGAATCACAATTAGATTTCCGCCTTTTTCTACAAAAGATTTCAATGTGGTTGACAAAGCCTGAGGGATTTCATCTAATTCATTGAGAACAATTGCGTCCTGTTCCTCCAGTTTATTGTAGTCTAAAGCACTTAAAGTATAATTGTTAAAATTGAATTCTTCACTGGTGTAAATTCGGGAAAGGAAGTTGCTTTTTGCCGGTTCTCCAATGCTGATAATATTGGTTTTCTTAGTTTTAGAAATACTAAAATACAAGGTGTTATCATAAGACAAACCATTATCAGCTATCGAAAAATAACCATGAAAAGCTTGTTTTGGAATCGTAAAATTGAGGTTTTTTTTCTTTGTTTCTAAAGTTAATATCGTTTTAGCAATAAGCTTATTTTCATTGTATAGAGAAATTGGAATCGGTTTGAAATCATCTCCATAACCGGATATTTGGACGCTAATTTCATAAAAATTGTCCAATGTTTTATTGATGAAAACGCTGTCAATAGAAACATTGTTTTTTTGTTCTGCTTTTGGGATTATAAATAAAGGAGAATCAGTTACATCACTATTTTTCAATTGTTTTTCATCAAGACCAATAGCATCGGTAATGATAACGATATCTTTTTTAAAAGCTGATTTATGCGCTTTTATTTTGGCCATTATATTGTCCAATTGGAACGGAGTGGCGCTGTATTTTAGATTTTGCAGAGCACTACGAACCGACTTTATATCCGTGTTCCAATAATTTTCGGAATTGGTGAGCAAAGAAAAATTAACGTTTTCCGGAGTTTCTTCTAGTAATTCCTGAACAGCTCTTTTTAGCAATTCGCCTTTTTTGCCTTTGGCTTGCATACTAAAAGAATTGTCCAAAATGATATACAATTCATTGTTGGCATTTTTGCTGTCTTTGGACTCAAAAAAAGGCTGCGTAAATGCTATAATAATACAAGTTAGTAGCAATAAACGACAGGTGAGAAGCAGCCATTTCTTGATTTTAGAGCTTTTTCTGGTTTGAATCGAAAGTGCTTTTAAGAAACGAACATTAGTGAAATATTCTTTTTTGAAACGGCGTAATTGAAATAAATGAACCAAAATTGGAACAATCAACAAGAACAGAAAGTATAAAATTTCGGGATGTTTAAAATGCATTCTGAGGTTGAGTTTACTTCACTGGATTTTATTTTCAATGAAGTTCATTGAATTTCGTGAGTCAAAAATACAAATTTGTTGACAGTTTTGGTTGAAGTTGTTATAATTTTTCAAAGGAATAAACAATTGACATTCATTATGGATATAATGTGTATTTTAGCTTTTCAATAAAATTTAAAAACATGAAAAAGCCGTTTGCTATTGTTCTACTAATTTTCATTTTTACAAGTGTTCAGGCACAAAAAAATAAATTCAATTTACTGATTGGAACCTATACTCAAAGTTGTGACAGTAAAGGAATTTATGTGTATGAATTTGATTCGAAAACAGGTGATTTTAGTTTTAAAAATGCTACTGAAAAGGTTATAAATCCAAGTTATTTGACGGTTTCAAAAGATAATAATTTTGTTTATTCCGTAAATGAGTTTGGTGCTGAAAGTTCGGTAAGTTCTTTTAGTTATAATCCAGCAAGCGGAAAATTAGAATTAATCAACAAGCAAAGTTCGAAAGGTGCTGATCCTTGTTACATTATAAACGATGATAAAAATGTAATCGTTGCCAATTATTCTGGTGGTAATATTTCTGTTTTTGGTAAAAATATCGACGGAAGTCTAGCTGAAGCAAAGCAAGTGATTCAACATTATGGAAAAGGGATGAATACGCAAAGACAAGAAGGTCCACATGTGCATATGGTTCATTTTTCTCCAGATAAAAAGTTTGTTTTGTCTAATGATTTAGGGAATGACAAAGTGTATTCCTATGCCTATAATCCTAATGTTGCAAATACTGTTTTAGAATTAAAAGATAGTATTTCAGTGAAATCGGGTAGTGGACCCAGACATTTAACTTTTAGCAAAGACGGGAAATTTGTTTATTTATTACAGGAACTTGACGGAGCGTTAACGGTATTTAGTTACTCAAACGGAATTTTAGAGAAAATCGATGAAACGACTATTTTAGCTAAAGATTTCAAAGGAAAGTTTAGTTCTGCGGATATCCATATTTCGCCTGACGGGAAGTTTTTATATGCTTCTAATCGTGGTGAAGCCAATAATATTACAATTTTTAAAATTCTAAAAAACGGAAAATTAGTATGGAAAGGAGAAACCAGCACTTTAGGAAAAGGACCTAGAAATTTTGCGATTGATCCAACAGGTAATTTTCTTTTGGTAGCACATCAATATACCAATGATGTGGTGATTTTTAAAAGAGATAAAAAGACCGGATTACTTACTGATACTGAAAAAAAAATAGCATTATGCGCTCCGGTTTGTTTAGTTTTTACTAAGAATTAAACTTGAGAACTCAATATAATTCACAAAAAAAACGGGTTGAAAATGTTTCCATTTTTAACCCGTTTTTATATTTTATCTTGTGTCCCAGATGATTTAAAAATATCAGGATTTAGAACTGAGGACTATCTATTCTTGTCTTTTCTCTTTTTGTCTCTGGTTTTTAGCATATTTCTATTCACAGAACCATGAGTTTTCTTTTTAGTGACACCAGGTCCACCTAAATTGACTTTCTTGTTCTTTTTACTTTTCTCTTGAAAAGCGCCATCTCCATCAAGTTTCTGTTTTTTCATCAAAAACTTAATTGGCTGTCTGTCTTTTTCAGGCTCTATTAATTTGGATGAAACTTCAACGGTTTCTGGGAAAGGTTCAATTGCCAATTCCATATTCATCAGTACTTCGACCTCTACTTTGAACTCTTCTTCGCGAGGCGCAATAAAACTTATGGCGGTTCCTGAAGCATCGGCACGACCTGTTCTACCAATTCTGTGCATATACAATTCGGGCATTTCGGGCATTTCAAAATTGATTACGTGTGTAATATTTGAAATGTCTAAACCTCTGGCCATAATATCTGTGGTAATTAAACCACGTAAATTTCCTTCTTGAAAGGAAGCCATCGTGCTCAAACGATAATTTTGTGATTTATTAGAGTGAATTACTCCAAACTGACCGTCAAAATCTTCTTCGATTCGCTCGAGAACCATATCCGAAATCTTTTTATTATTGACAAATACCAGAACACGACTCATGTCCTCGTTATTTTGCAACAAGTGCTTTAGAAGGTTTATTTTGGTATTGAAATTAGGAACTTGATAGGATAATTGTTTGATGTTTTCCAATGGTGTTCCTGAAGCAGAAAGCGTAACTTCTTCCGGATAATCAAAATAATCATTCAAAATTGCATCTACTTCATCCGTCATCGTAGCCGAAAAAAGGATGTTTTGACGTTTTTTTGGCATCATCGCTAAGATAGCCGTCAATTGCGTACGAAATCCTAAATTTAGCATTTCATCAAATTCATCAATTACTAGTTTTTGCATTTCTTCAAAACGAATGACATTGTCCAGTGTTAAGTCCATGATTCTTCCTGGAGTTCCCACAAGTATGTCGCAACCTTGGTAAACGGTGGTTTTTTGAGTATTAATATTGACACCACCAAAAATTCCAATAGTTCTAACCGACATGTATTTGGTCAGTTTTTCAACTTCTTCCACAACTTGAACTACAAGTTCACGTGTAGGAACCAGAATCACTATTTTTGGAGTATGTCCGGGAGTAAATTTATATAGTTTTAACAAAGGCAATAGGTAAGCAAATGTTTTACCGGTACCGGTTTGAGCGATTCCCATCATATCTCTTCCGGACATGATCACAGAAAAAGTTTTTTCCTGAATTGGAGTGGGAGTAGTAAATCCTAAATCATCAATCGCTTTTTGTACGGATTTCGGAAGGTTGAATTGCTCAAAAGTAGTCATTTGCTTAAATTTTTTGCAAATATAGTCTTTTTGAAAGTAATGCTCAAAATCAACATTTTTCAGAGGCTATTTAGCTTCATATTTGAATTAATAATTTAATAATCGCTTCACTCTCAATACTAATTCGTTTGGATTAAAAGGTTTTGCAATGAAATCATCGGCACCAAGTTTAAATGCTTCGCTAACAGAATGTTCCTCTTCGCCTAAGGCAGATAATGCAATTATAGCTTTATTTTTGTAATTACTTTTTACAAAGCTAATTACTTCTAATCCTGATTTATACGGTAATAATAAATCAGTGATTACCATGTCAGGATTTATGGTGTGTAATTGTTCAATAGCACTTAGACCATCTCTAATTACGCTCAACTGATATCCTTCCTTGTTTAATATAAATGTGAGGATTTTAATCATTAACTCATCATCTTCAATAATTAGTATTTTTTTGTCGCTATTCATTTGAGTTATTTTATTTGTTGTAAAGTTCAATCTCATCAATCATTACCATCGGTTTTTTGTTTTTCCGTTTTCTCCAATTTGGTAAATCTTCCTGATTCTGCACGACTAATTTTATTTTTTCAAAAGTGCTGAAACTTTTATCCACAATCTCTATTTCACTACTTTTTACTTCATAATTTTCTATTAAATTTGCTAATTTTTTTTCAGTTATCAGGTTCCATTTTTTGTTTTTATATCCAAATATTGTGATTTTCTGTGGTAGAAAAATCCAACTTCTTTGGTTATCTAAAAAGTGCATCTTAATAAGATTAAAATCTAAATTTTTTGTAATTATTTCTATTTCAGGATTGTTTCCATACCATCCAATCCAATTGATGTTATAATCTGTGTGTCCAGTTATTCCATCAACAAGTCCAGCACTTCCTTTACCTGAGTATTCCGTTGATGATGGTGTCAGAATATTAATTTCTAGTTTTTCTCCAAGATGTGCTGCCGTATTTTTAGTTATTTCCAGCCAATTCTGGTAATATTGGTCAGGAGACAATCCATCTTCGCTCAGTTCGTAAATTCCAAATTCATTGCACGCCTCAGCAAATTTCGACACCCTTTCAGTTAAGCTGGGTTTTACTTCTTTTTCACCATTGGCATTGACGATGAACATCCCATGTTGTTCTTTCCCGTAATACTTGGATTGCTCAAAAAACACATATTCTAATGCAAGACGTAATTTTTTTATTCGGGAATATAAAATGGGGTCTTCATTCACTGACATGGATGCTTCTTCCAGTAATTGATCATATTGTACCATCGCTTTTGGAGATAGGAAGGTATTTCTACTTTGAATAGGTCCAGAATAAATGTCTAAAGTGCGATTCGAATTTTCTTGGTTTTTGGACAAAAGATTTAAATATTCTTTAATTGAAGAGGCAGCATTTCCGTAAAAACCTCTTAAGAAGTCATCGGTAGTTGCTTCGATATCTATTTCAGTATCCCATAATAATTTTGCTAAAAGATACTGTCGTAATTCCGAAAAATCTCCGGGAACATCAGCGTAACCTTGTACAAATAATCCTTTGACATTATTTTTTTTGAAAAGTTTATAATTATCTGAAAACGTATGCACGTTAGGAAAAGGAGATAAATAGTTTGAAAATTGCACGGTATAGTCCCATAAATATAAATTGGAAGCTGTTTTCCCCCAGTTTTGTAATATTTTTATAAAAGGTTTATTTTCAGTATCATTCTGTATCGATTTTCCTCGGTTTAATTCTATAGGGCAAAATAAAGTGTAAATATTTGATTGGATTTTTAAATTAGTTGGTGCTTTGAAGGTGTGTTGGTACGCCAGTGTAGCAATTTTTGTTTTCGGAAAATGTTTTGCAATTTTATTCAAAAAAAAATACAGAGAGCCTTGCGGTCCTCCATGTTTTTCATTCAATGATTTGCATTTATCGCACTCACAATATACAGCATCATCATTTTGACTGACTGATATAAATGATGCTTTAGGATTGTCAGCAATAATTTGAGTCATTTTTTTTATTACCGTATTAACGACAGTTTCGTTAGTCATACAAAGTGATTCCGGTCTTCGTTTCCCCTCGTATAAAGCAAAAAATTCAGGATTTGTTTTGAAAAATTCTTTTGCTGGTAAAAGTATATGAAATGAGTGTCCCCAAATACTGAAATCGTCTAAATGCCAATCTAATTTGTGCCAATCGCGAAAATCTTCATCAAAAGCATCTGGATAAAAAAGTACCCGATATTCAAATGAAGGATTATGTATTTGGGTTGTGTTTTTTGGAAAAACTACACGGTTTAATTTTGGAATATAAAGATCTTTCGAAGTAAATTTTCTAAATCCCCAATTTTCAAGTAAAGTATAAACGGCGTATCGAAGCAGTTTTTCACTGGCTGCAGCCAAAAAAATAGTGGTATCATCACTTTTGATGCTAAAATTATTTTTGTCCTTTTTATTTTTCGAATTTGTAATTTCGAGATGAATAGCTGCATTCAATTTTCCATTATTTTCGCTAATACCTTGAATGATGAATGGATTAGAAAAGCTTTTGTCTAAATACTTTTTTAAAATGTTTGCGGCTGGTTTTGCATTTTCGTTCATAATTTGAATAGCATTTTCCTCCCCAGGTTTATTCTCAATTATAATGTTAGATTGAGCCATAGTTTTGAAGTTAAAAAGAACCAAAAAAAACAGAAAGTAAATCAAGTTCAGCCTTTTATTTAACATATTTTAGAATTTATATTGGAACATTAATGAGAGTTCCAATTCATTTTGTGTTAAGTTTCGAACGTATTCTTGTTGATTATAGGTAAGTTGAATTCCTACAATATAATGATTGTTGAATATTCGGTAATAACCGGTACCCAACCGATACGAATCCAGTGAAATTCGCTCTTTAAATTGTCCTAAAGTAGTCCGCTCTTCCGGGGAAGAACCGTAGCCAGAGGTAAAAGTTACGTAATCAAATCGGGTATCAAAATAATATCGCATAGTCAAGGTAACAGCGGGATAATAATCTTGTTTGTCTTTTTGAATAAAAGTTCTCAGATTAATCCAATAGGACCCAATGTATTTCCCGAGACCAATAACTATGGTATTAAATTCAGTACCATCTTGGGTTTTTAAATAGCGGAGACCTAAATCACCTTCCCAGCCTTTTTTAAAATTTTGATAAAAAGAATATCCCAGTCTTATTTTTGGAAAAACAAGATCATTACTGTATGCCGCGCTCACATAGGAATAATTGTTTTTGCCCGTAAAAAAATACGATTCGGCTTCATATTGAATTCCGTCAGCTATACTCTGACCTGAGGATAACCGATCAGCATAATTGATTCTCCCAATCAAGGATCCCCATTGGCGTTCTCTTATGTATTGAAAACCCAGTAAATGCCATGGTCCGTATCCTTTTCTGTCAAAAGTGGTATAACTGTAATTGATACCTGCTCGATCCGATTTCATCTTTGATTCCAGTTGAAAAATCAGTTGTGTAACGGCATCATCATTTGGATTTTTTGCTTGTAACGTTTTTAAATATTCATATTCTTTTTTTCTATCCTTTTGCAACTGGAAAACAGTAAGTTTTTTTTGTTCAAAGTTTTTATTTCCAGGATGTTTCGTAAGGGCTTGGTCTATTGTAACTAAGGCATTGTTGTAATTTTCATCCTCTAATTCAAGATTGATTAAATAGTTAAAAGTGTCCTCATTGTCGGGATTTTTTTCTATATAATAGTTGTAATAATATCTAGCGCTATCCTTCTTTTGCAGTAAATCATAGTTTCTACCCAAAAGCAAATAGTAATCTAAATACGCAGGAGCAATTTTTTTCCCTAATAAAGCTCTTTCAATATTTTTTTCATAGTTTTTATTGGTTTGCATGTCTTTTATAATGACCGTGAGTAGACTATCAGAATCAATTTTTTGAGCTGATAAATTTGGGTTAGACAGAAATAATAAAAAAATTAAAAAACTGGCAGTGTTTAAAATTTTGTTTAGAATCATAATGTTACTTTTTCAGTTGTTGCAAATCCTTTTCGAATCATAACGCCCCATTTTTGTTCTGTTTGTCTAAAAAAGAACCAATAACCCTTTAACGATGCGTATACATTCAAAGGATGATATACGAATGGTTCTATGATGGCCATGAAAATCAAGACCATTAATTCTTTGTAATTAGCATAGCTTTTGTACAATAAATCGTCAATTAGGATGGATATTAGTGTAATTAATAAATAAAATATATAGACAAACAATCCCATAGTGACGAGATATTCAATATTTATGGAGTGGTTGAAAAATCCTATAATCAGTGCGATAATTCCAAGTAATTCAACAATTGGTACTAAGAATTCGAATACAAAGAAAAAGGGTAAAATCAGGAATGCTGTTTTACCATATTTTGGGTTTAAAAACATTTTTCGGTGCAGAAAAAGCGTCTGAACAAGTCCTCTGGCCCACCTGGTACGTTGTCTCAGCAACACTTCCCTTGTTTCTGGAACTTCAGTCCAGCACAACGATTCCGGAATGTATTTAATTAAGAATTTTTGCTTATTTTCATGCATGTGTTTTCGCATTCGGGTGATCAGTTCCATATCTTCGCCTAACGATTTATGCCAATAACCACCTACTTTAATAGCTATTTCTTTGTCAAACATTCCTAATCCGCCAGAAACTAAAAGCAAACCATTGATTTGGCTCCAAGCCATTCTGCCAAAAAGAAACGAGCGAACATATTCTAATTCCTGAAATCTAGGATACCAGTCTTTAGGGAAATGCACTTTATGCAAAAAGCCATCTTTTACCTCACAGGAATTCGATATTCTGATTCCGGCACCCGTTGCGATTACGCGGGTTTCATTTTCCATAAATGGCTTTGCTAATTTAAGAATTGTATCTCTTTTGAGAATACAATCGACATCAGTACAGAGAAACAAAGGATATTGTGACGAATTTATTCCTGCATTGGATCCATCCGCTTTACTTTTTCCGTTTTCTTTATCCACGACCATAAGTTTGGAATATATAGGATTAGTGGATTTATAATGACCCCGAACGGGTCTGGTCACAATTTTTTCCTGATAATAGAAATCAATTTTTACTAATTCAAATTCCGTGATCAACTTGGTTAACGTGTCATCTGTGCTTCCATCATTGACAATAATGATTTCGTATTTTGGATACGTCAGTGACAATAATGATTTTACATTATAAACGATGCTAACGCCCTCATTAAAAGCTGGTGCAACAATGGATACGCCTAACAAATGATTCGATCTAATAAGAATATCTTCCGAAATATATTTTTGGTATCTAAGATGTTTTAGTATAGCAAAATAGGAAAGAATGGACAGTAAAACGTAGAATAAAATGTAGGTAAGCGAGAAAAGTGAAACGAATATTTCATAAAAGTGAATAAGCTGATATGTGAGACTGTTTATCATTATAAATATATTTCTCTGACATGTTTTGTCATTTTTGTAATATCAAAATCATTGATTGCTACTAAATTCAGTTCTAATTTGTCTAATTCGTTTAGGCATGCAACCGCTTTTAGTTTTATGTCTTTATTAGTCGCTTTCGGAATTGTATTTTCTAAAAAAGGAACTATACTTTCATCACCTATAACCATTAATGTTTCTAGAATTTCTAATTGAATATCGGGAGATACTTTATTGAAAAGTTGTATCAATTCCGTTTTAGCTTCTGTTAGAAACAGTTCTCGGATAGCGATAATAGCCTCTTTTTTTAAAGTATCATCATCATTATAAATTAATGAAATAATTCCTTTAGCCTGTTTTCTATAATTGTAGTACACCATTATCTTCAGCCCTAATTTCGTGACCGAATTATTTTCTGTTTCAATCCATTCATCAATATTTTTAGGAATAGCGATTTTTTTTTCATGTAAAATATCCATTATTTTTATCATATTCAGATGCGATATAGTGGACGATTGTTGTTTCAAACTTTCCATGTGATTTTCGGATAAGGAAATGTAAGCCATGTTAGCATTTGACCGAATCACAATATTCGGGTGTTTCAGATAGGGTTTTATTAAAGCACTTCCTTTTTTATAATCTAAAGCCTGAAAATGATAAAAGCCCTCGCATTTATAAAAACTTCTAAAATCACGGATTAATCGTGCGGAGTATTTATCAAGATTCAAAGCTTGGTAAAAAACATTGATTTGTTCCGATGCTTTTCCTTTTAAACTGTGTTTAAAACGAATCATATCATTGATAATCATTTCCTTGCACCAAGTCTTATGAAGCGGTATTTCTTTTTTAAAGAGGGATAATTTAGTACTTAATTTTTTGTCCTTTCGATCTGACAGAATAATTTCAGTCAAAAAAGTTTCAGCTTTATTGCTTATTGCTTCTCTGCGGGGTTTGTTGTGTTCGTAGCGTATTCTTTTTAACAATAAAAAAATTGTCAATAATAAGGTTGAAAACAATAGGAATGGAATAATGTAATATTGCAGGTAGTTAGTGATTAAATCCATGATTAGCAGTATTTTATAATATAATATTACAAATAAAATAAAGCTTGAAGAAATATTTTCGACGTATAACATTTAAATCCTTTAAAACACATAATCCAAAAAAAGCAATGTTGTTTTTTGTAGAATTTCTATTTTTAGAAATTTATTTTTCGCAGTTTTATTAGAGTCTTTGAATTTAATTAAGGATTTTTTATCAAAGCTACGAGTAGAGTAGGGATTTCATTTTTTTACCGTGTATTATTCGAACATTGTGCACCGAAACAATTCATAAGTCTAAATTGTATTAATGGTAAACCCTTTTTTTGGAAGCTAAAGAAGGATTTACAAAGTAAATAGGTTGCCTTTATTTGAAGTTTAATTAATAAGATGAATCAACAGAGAATGCCCAAAAGGAATTTCCTTGTTGAAATATTGTTTTTTGGTGTGAAAACGCTTAAAATCCCTCGAAAATACCTAATCCAAATAAAGCAAAATCATATTTAACAGGATCAGCATTGTCAAATTCACGAAGTTTCAAATCCAATTCAGACAAGGCTTTGCCATCGTTCTGTTTTCTGGTTAATATTCCTAATTTTCTGGCTACATTTCCGGAATGTACGTCCAAAGGGCAGGATAATGAAGCTGGTGAAATGCTTTTCCAAATTCCTAAATCGACTCCTTTATTGTCTTGACGAATCATCCATCTCAGATACATATCTATACGGTTAATTAATGTAGTCTGAATTTTTTAATTAAATTCAACAAGGTTATTATTATCAAGTACTATTTCATCCATCATCATTGAAACAGAATCACCAGCAACAAAATCAATAAAATCTTCATCAGTGTATGGAATCCCTTTGTAATCAAATAAAGCTTTTTCATTTTCTATATCTTGTAGACGCTGTTGTTCACTTATTGCTTCACCCCGTGAATAATACAACCAAATCCATTTCAAACTGAACCAATTGGTTGTAAATGTTGAATACTCTTCAAATCCTTTATACTTAATTACAACGTTAAAAATACCACCCTTATCCAGCTTCTTATGTATGACAGTAATTCTTTCAACTAACGAATGAATAAGTCTTTTGGTGTCATCAAAATTTGTTGTAAGTTTATATTCATTAGTAGCATTTTCAACTTTTAGCTTAGCAAAATTTGAATCAGATTCAAGTATTTCAGATTTTAAAATTTCAATATTATTTTTTAGACTACCAATATCTTTTACATTTTTCTTATACTGTTCTCTAATGGAATCATCATCTTCTAAATCCTCATCATTCAACCATTTTAAATACTTTTCCTTTAATTTAATTTTCTTTTTGAGCTCTTCTTCATATTTAAATAATTTACTTTTTAAAACAACACCATTATCTGTATTAATGGGCAAGTTTATTAATAATTCTTTCAAGTTTTTATTAATAAATAGATGTTGAATTAGAAAGTTTTCAAATCTAACAATTGATAAACCACGTGATTTAGGACATTTACCTTGTTGAATGCATTTGTAAGCTGAATCTTTATTTACAATTCTTTTTTTGCCACGATATTCTTTGCCACAACAACCGCAAATTATTAAACCATTTAATAGATATTTAAACTCACTTCTTTTACCAACTTTTTGTTTGTTATTAACAAGGTTTCGATTTACTCTATCAAATAAATCCTCAGTTACAATTGCTGGCACATTTGCTTCGATTCGTTGTTTCTTATCTTTTTGGAGACGATTCCAAACTCTAATACCTTTATAAGTAGTATTCTTTAGCATGTCATATATAACATTACCACGCCACTTAATTGTAGCTTTATTAAATACTTTTTTTTCACCTGTATAAGCATCGTAACGAATAAAAGAATCTCTCTTACTAACATTTTGAAACTTAGTTGGTATTTCATCAGCATTTAAAATGTTAGCAATTGTATAAGTTCCATCACCAGCAAGACTTAAATTAAATATTCTAAGAACAATATCAGCTTCAGTTGGAATTATTTGATACTTTCCATCTTTTCCTTTTTCATAACCATAAGGCAGACCACCGTGCGTAAAACCTTCAGATGCACGTTTGTCAAATGTCAGATTAACTTTTTCACGTGTTTGTTCAGCAAATAATTGATTAGTTAATGATTGAATACTAGTTGCAAATTTTATTGCTGGGTCAGTTAAATCTGTCTCAATACCTTTAGGATAAAACTTAACATCTTTTTTATTGACTTGATACAAGAATATCTGCCAAATTTTAGGGTTTCTTTCTAGTCTTGCTTGGTCTATTACATACACAGCTGTTATCTTTCCTTTATCAATATCTTTCATTAAGTATGCAAATGAAGGTCTATCTTCAATTTCTTCTTTAGTTCCAGATATACCAATATCAGTATAAACTTTATACTGCATTCCAAGCTTCAAAGCTATTTTGACTCCTTCAGCTGTTTGAATTTCAATTGAAGTATCTTTTCCCACAGCTTTATTTCCAGAAATACGTGTATAAATACCTAACATATTTTTTTTAGCAAATATAACTAATTAGTTTAGAAGGGTGATTAAGGTAGTATATTAAAAACTAACTTTAAAAACTTTATAAAAATGAAAAAGACTGCTAAAAACAAATTTGATTATTTGTTTGATTTCACATTACTACTAAATGATAAAATTATTTGCCAACGGAATTTTAATATAAGGGATTATAATCATAATTGCCAAAAATCACTCGAAATTAAAGAAATGATTTCAGAGGTAATAATGATAATTGAAAGCCAACTAAAAAATAAAAGTTTAGATTATTTATGGGAATCATATAATCCATTTACACCGAAAATTATACCCCAAATCAATTCTGAAAAAATCAAAAGTGACCTGTTTAAATTGAATATTAGCATGAATTCAGAAATCATGGTAAGCGGTTGTTTTGATGGATGTAAATATCCGCCAAAAATTCGACACCAAGTTGATATTAAGCCATTGGTTCCAATTTTAATAGAAATAATAAGGCTCTATATCAGTGGTGCTGAATATGATTTAATAACGGTTATATCTCAATAAAAAAACATGAAAAACTAAAAAGTTTTTGATTCAATAAATCAAAAGTTTTTGTCAAATCGTGGAAATTAGCATCAAAAGGAAAAATGGTTTCTTCTATTCTGATATTTTCTCAAGTTTTAAATTTCTAATTACAGATAACTTGTTAATATAAAAACAATAAAGGCTAGTCAACTAAGATTAGCCTTCTGTTTTTTTGATTTTCTTGTTTTAAAACCAAACATGTGACCATCTTTCAGCTTTATAATCTAATCCATTTCATCTGAAAATAGACTGTTATCAATATGCTTTAGACTTGATTTAGCATAATATTTACTTGAATTTGGAATTTTTATTACTTCCTCTTGCAGTACAATACCGCCATCTTCAAAATCTATATTTACCATTTGAAAATCAAACTTTTGACCATTTTTAATTTGGTTAATAAATATGTTTCCAACATTAGCACAATAATCTAAATCATCAAATTTCAAAGTTATTAATCCATTATTAAGATGTGAATCATCGGAAAGTACTTTTGCTTTACAACCAGTGTAACCAATTGTAATTTCATCTTTATCACCCTCGTGCTCATTTTGAATTAGTTTAATATCTACAATTGAAGCATTGATAGACTCTGGAATTATTAAATTGTGTTCATTCTTTTTTGAAACGTCATTACCTTTCCTATTTTTCATTATCCAAGCGTAATTCTCATCTTTTGTTTTCTTTTCAGTTGGTAAAATTTTAAAACCGATTTTATTAAGATGTTCATCCGTATATATCCATTTTTCAATCTGGATTAGTTCCACCTCTCGAAGGTCTTCTTTATGTTTACCATCATTATATGGCTCCGTGTTGATATAACCATTTGTATTCAGCCATTGAAATGCTGTTTGAATAGTTTTCTTTTTATAATTTCCAAGTTCTTCAGCCAATGTATTACTGACTTTATAATATGGCTCACCCTGTATATTTCTCGAAATCACATCACATAGGATATATTTCTGAAGCAGTGTTAGTTCTGTACGCATTACTTTAGGAAATAAGCGTAGGTAATTATCGAGACCTTCTGTCTCATACTTTTTTTTGGTAATCATTGTATTATGGTATTATCGACTTCATCTACACCTTTTCGGTTGAAGATTGCTTTATTTTTTTGCCAAATATTAATCAATTAGACTAATACCTTTTATGGCTTATTGGAGTTATTCTGGACTGAATCTAATCAACAAGGTTCACACCCTCTTTTGGTTGAAGATTCTTATTTACCAAATGCTAATTAAGAAAATTAGCATCTCAAATCTGGTTTTACAAATATACTTAGACTTTATTGTTGTTTCAACTTAAATTTCAGTTGGTATATGTTTTTTATTATTAAGTTTCAGTATTATAACAGTTAAATCACTTAATTGAAATAGCATACCTGTCCTTTTTATATAGCATACCCATGCAACTTGAATAACATAGACTATCCCATTATTATAGCATATCCCATACTATACATATAACAATAGATAATACTATAAATTAAAATAAAAAGAAAATTATATATGATAGTATGATAACTTTTAAAATAAGTTAAAATCATTATAATTAAATAAAAAAAATACACTTCAATTACTTTTAATTTGCCTTCGGCATATCCTTTTTAAATAATTATAAAATATAATACCAATTGCCGAAGGCTATTATTTAGATAAACTATATCAACTGTAAAAATTAGTTGGTTACTTAAAGTAAAATAGAAAAACATAACAAGCCGTAGGCTATTACTAAAATAACTATTCAACTAAATATTATCTGAATTATTATTACTTAATTTTAATTACAATAAAAATCCTATACCAACAGTGCCGAAGGTTACTATGTAGATAAACCTATATCAACTAAATATTATTTGGATTAACTTACTTCTATAATTAAAACATACCAACTACCCGAAGGGAAACCTTTTTTTTATTTTTATATAAAACCCACATCAACCAAAAGAATTTAAACCAGTTACTTGAAGACCAATTGCACCCCAGTTCCGCTACACCCCCCTCTGTACCACTCCCCCCGTTACCACCCTAATAGTAGCCCCCCGTACCCATACTATTTATGGGGTATAGATATGTAAACCAAAATCCTGGCATATTTTTTCTCAAAATTATTTCAAGAAGAGTCATTCTCCAAAATTTTTTTTTTTGAATTTTTTGAGACAAATCTTTGAAACCGAATAGTACTATTTGTGTACCTTAACTATCAAATACCGCTCCCTTTTCCCGCTAGAGCCGCACGTTAATAGGAGATAACAATTCAGAAAAACATTGTTTTTGATGCGGTAATCAACGAAAAGTATAGATAGGCTTGCGAACGTTAATACTTTTTTGATTTTGATTTATTTAGACTAGGATGTATGTCATGTTTGGCCTCAGTTAATTGATTTAATGCTATCTTATTTTTGAATATTTCTTGCCTTTTACGGGAAACCGTAATGAATTGATTTATAGGAAATGTAAATTTGATTTAAGTATCTTTTTTTACTAATGGTAAAAGTAATTACCTATAAAAAAGTATTATTTATTCTTAATATTTGCATTACATTTAGCATCAAAAAACATTCAAGACCCTATTAAAAAGGATATTTGAATCACCAGTTGAAAAAATGTTTTCAAAAAGAATAAAAAGATTATTAAAGAACAATAAACATAATGTCCGATAAAAAATTAAAATTAGAAACATTAGAATCTTGGCTTTGGGATTCAGCAAACATATTACGTGGAAGCATTGATTCCTCAGATTTCAAGAACTACATATTTGGCTTATTGTTCTTAAAACGCTCCAATGATGTCTTTGAAGAAGAAGTAGAAACCATCATGAACCGTGATGACGTTTCTCGTGAAGTGGCAGAGGATGAAACCTATTTCCAAATGCCATTGGAATCTCGCTGGGAAACCATCAAGAAAGAAACCGAGAACATTGGTATTGCTTTAGACAAGGCTTTTGCTGGAATAGAGCGTGAAAACACTTCCTTGGAAGGCGTAATGACCGCTACCAAGTTTGGTGACAAAGAAAAATTATCGGATGAATTATTACAACGCCTTTTAAGGCACTTTAACCAACATTCCCTAAGAAACTCCCATCTGGAATCCAATGACTTATTAGGGGATGCCTATGAGTATTTGATTAAGATGTTTGCTGATGATGCTGGTAAAAAAGGTGGTGAATTCTATACTCCGAGAGGTGTAGTGCAATTGATTGTACAACTGATAAAACCAGAACCCAAACAAAAAGTATATGACCCAACTTGTGGTTCTGGTGGTATGCTGATTGAATCGGCTCGATACATTGCGGAACAACCCAATGGAAAAGTAGGAAACAATATAAACGTTTCATTGTACGGACAAGAAAAAAACTTGGGTACATGGGCAATTGGTAAATTGAACATGTTACTCCACAACTTTATGGATGCGGATATCCGTAAGGGTGACACTTTAATCACACCTCAACATAAAAACGAAAATAACGAACTCGATTTGTTTGACCGTGTGATTGCCAATCCCCCGTTTTCGATGGATGGATGGTGGACACCAGCCGAAAACTCTATTGAAGTAAAGCTAGACAAAGACGGCAAAGAAAAGAAAGTAACCCCCAATTATGCGAAAGTAGTAAGCGACCCTTACGGACGTTTCCAGTACGGAATACCGCCTAGAGGTTATGCCGATTTGGCTTTCTTGCAACACATGGTAGCGGTCTTGAAACAAGACGGAAAAGCGGGTGTTGTTTTACCTCATGGTACATTATTTAGAAGTGGAACCGAAGGAGTAATTCGTAAAGCATTATTAGAAGCTGATTTAGTAGAAGGTATCGTAGGATTGCCAAGTGCGTTGTTCTACAATACAGGCATACCCGCCTCAATTTGGATTATTAATAAAAATAAAACCGAAGCCCAAAAAGGCAAAATATCCATTATTGACGCTAGTAGTGACTATAAAGAAGGTAAAAACCAAAACGAATTACTACCAAAGCATCTTGCTAAAATTGTAAAAGCCTACGATGGTGCTATCGATATTGACAAATACATGCGTATTGTTCCTATTGCCGAGTTGGCTGAAAATGATTACAACTTGAATATCTCTCGTTTCATAAATACAAGTGAAGCGGAAATTGAAGTAAATATTAAAGCGGTGCACCAAAAGCTTTCTCAATTAGAAAAACGTGAAACAGAAATTGATATGAAGTTGGCTGGTTTTTTAAAGGAATTGGGGATATGATAGAAGGATATAAAGATTCTGAATTGGGTTTTATTCCAAATGACTGGAAACTTATTGAATTAAGGGATGTTGCAAAATGCACTGTTGGAATAGCAACATCTACAACACATGCGTATTGCGATAATGGAGTTATACTTCTAAGAAATCAAAACATTAAAGAGGGGAAAATAGCATTAAATGATATTTTATATATCAATCCCGAATTTGATGAACTAAATAAATCAAAAAGATTACGAGAAAATGATATTATTACTGTAAGAACAGGGTATCCTGGAATCAGTGCGGTAGTTCCAAAGGAATTAGACGGGTCACAATCTTTCACAACATTAATTATTAGACTTAATGAACAAAAACCATTGAGTAATTTTTTGTGTTATTATATCAATTCTGAACAAGGGAAAACATTTTTCACAAACAATCAAGCTGGAGGAGGTCAACAAAATGTTGGAGCAAAAACTTTAGAAAGGATGAAAATTCCAATTCCACCCATTCCAGAACAACAAAAAATAGCCGAAATATTGAGTACTGTAGATGATAAAATTGAGGTCATAGACCAACAAATAATCGAATCCCAAGTACTCAAAAAAGGCTTGATGCAACGCTTATTTACTAAGGGTATTGGTCATACTGAGTTTAAAGATTCTCCTTTGGGTGAGATTCCTAAGAGTTGGATAGTAAATGAAATTGAGTTGATGGAGATTGAATTAATTGATGGCGATAGAGGTAGTAACTATCCAAAATCCAACGATTTTAATAATGTAGGTCACTGTTTATTTCTTTCAGCAAAAAATGTTACTAAAAATGGGTTTAAATTCAAAGATTGTCAATTCGTTAATGAAGAACGAGATAGATTGTTAAGAAAAGGTAAGCTTTCAAGAAATGATTTTGTAATTACGACCAGAGGAAGTGTCGGACATATAGCTTTATATGACGATTCAATTCCTTTTGAACATGTTAGGTTAAACTCTGGAATGGTAATTCTCCGAGATAGTAAAATGAATTTCAAAATACAATTCCTATATCAACTTTTGAAAAGTCCAATATTTAAATCACAAGTTGAATTCATAACAAGCGGAAGTGCTCAACCACAATTAACCATTGCGGGATTAAAAAAGCTTAAATTACCTATCCCATCAATAGACGAACAATTGATTATTGGAGATATATTAACAACAATTTCTGAAAAACTTGAAGTTCTATCTGAAAAGAAAACTCACTACCAGGAACTCAAAGAAGGATTGATGCAACAATTGTTAACGGGGAAAATTAGGGTAAAAGTATAACGGTATGGATAATGACATAGCCAATATTGAAGCCTTAATTTGTGAGTACGATGCTGTAAAACTTAATTTTCAGCAAGAACGAATTGCCGAAGATATTCCTAAATACAATGCACTTCTGGATGATTTTACGGTAATGAAAAAAGAGTATCACAGTTGGAATCGAACAAAAGCGGAACGCTATAATATTTTCCATATTCTCAACATTCGCCATGGAGAAACTAAAACGCATACCCCTTATTTAATCAATTTATTAAATCCAAAAGCCTCACACGCTCATGGTTTGTTGTTTTTTAATTTGTTTATCAATGCTATTGCTCCAGAGAGTAAAAAACATCTTTACAAGAATTTAAAAGTTTCTAATCTTCGGGTAAAAGAAGAAAAATCAACTGAGGATGGACGATTGGATATTTTTATAGAGAGTTTTGGTCTTAAAGAACGATTTGTCATTGTCATTGAGAATAAAATAAATGCTGGTGACCAAGAGAAACAACTGGAAAGATATTATAACCATTGCCAAAAATCTGGATATACAGATGGTAACATACTATTGATTTACTTAACCAAATGCAGAAAAGATGCAAGTGATTCTTCCATGCCATTTCTGCAAAGAGAAAGATTAAAAGAAGCGAGTGTACTTGTAAATATGAGTTACCGCCAAGACATAAAAAACGTCCTTAAAACATATATCAAAGAGCTAAAATCAAAAAAAGTGAGATTTATAGCCAAACAATATTTAGACATTATAAAAACATTCTAACATGAGCGAATACGAAAATAGAATATTCGATACCCTAACTGCATCTGACGATAAGTTTAAATCAGCCTTTGAAATATCGAATCACTTGAACGGAGTTAAAAAAAAGTTGATTAAGCAATTTTGGAAAAGCGTAGAAAAAGACCTCAATGAATTAATTGCAAATAGCGAAGAGAGTTTTAAAGTAGTATTGGATAATGATATATTTCACCCCACTTCAAAATGTTATTTATACGACGGGAAAAATAAATCTGTACGAGTTTTGTTTGAAATATTATCAGCGAAACAAACCTTTGGAATTTGGTTTTATGACGACAACATAAATTATGAAAAAATAAGTGAATATAGAAAACAAGTAAATTCAGAGTTTAATGAATATTCTTTCAATCATTGGTGGTTTGCAAAAACACATGTACAAAATGATTTTAATTCTTTCGATTCATTACTGATGATTTTACCAACTAAAATGAATGATTATAGTAAGTCAAAAGCCCAAGAATTATTTGATTTTGCAGTAGCAAATAAAGTACATACCGAATACATTATTAATAATTGTCTTAACTAATTATGAGTCAATCACCAGAATATATTCATAGCGAGTTACCAGCCATAGCGTTATTCCAAGAAATGGGCTACCACTTTTACAATGGGGAGCAACATCAAGAACGCAATGATATAACTGAGGTGATACTCAAAGAACGACTGTTAATAGCAATCAAGCGAATAAATCCTTGGATAAATGACAATAACCTAAATAAAGCCTATACATTAATTACATCGGTTAATGGAGCTTCGTTAATGGAGATTAACCAGAAGATTTGGGAACATATCAGAGGAGGAACGTATACGGTAAAACAAGTTATTGATGGCATAGAAGGATTTCATTCGGTACATTTTATAGATTATGAAATCATTGACAACAATGATTTCTTGGTGGTCAATCAAATGTCATTTCATAATAGAGTTGGTAGAAAATCAAGACCAGATTTAGTTGTATTTATTAACGGACTGCCTATTGGAGTTATTGAGTGCAAATCTCCAGTTGCTCCTAATGCTTGGGATTCTGCTTATAGCGATTTAAAAGAATATCAGGACTTAAATCAGAAATTATTTCATTATAACCAAATATGTGTGGGTATCTGGCAAATGGACGGTCGTTATGGAGCGATTAACTCACCTCAACAATTTTATTCGGTTTTTAAAACCAATAAAGAAGACAAAGACATTTTGGCTCAAGCCAAAACAGAACAGGATAAATTATTGATAGCCCTTTTCAAGAAAGAGCGGGTTTTGGATATTATTCGTCACTTTGTGTTATTTGAACTAGATGAAGGCGTTACTATTAAAAAATTACCACGATACCAACAAATAAGAGCGACTAACAAAACCATAGAACGCTTACAAGCGGGAGAAGGTGGTGTGGTTTGGCATACTCAAGGTTCTGGTAAATCGCTAACAATGGCTTATGTTACTCGTAAATTACAAGCCCCCGAATACGGTTTTGATAATCCCACCGTGATGATAATGACCGATAGAAAGGATTTGGACAGACAAATTACCACTACCCTTCAAAACGTTGGTTTCAAAAATGTAAACCAAGCTTCATCAGTTATACACTTAGATAAATTATTACGCAATGATTACGGGGGAATTATCACCACTACTATACAAAAATTTCAAGAAACAGATAAAGAAGCAACGGAATCTGCTGACCAAACAGAACTGGAAGAGCGAGGCAATTTGATGATTGAAAAACATCTGAAAGATAAAACGCTTGTCAAAATTACCAAAGAACTTCAAAAAGGGAAATGGGTTGAAATTGACCGTGTAGAGATTGAGCTAGAAGAGCTTTCTAAAAAAGAAAACCTTTACATTCTCGTTGATGAAGCACACCGCAGTCATTATGGTTTTCTGGCTTCATTTATGCGAACTGTTTTACCCAATGCGAAGTTTATTGCCTTCACTGGAACACCAATATCAAAAGAAGATAAATCAACTCTTGGTGAATTTTATGGTGGCGATTACATCGATGTTTATACTATTAAAGAATCAGTTGCAGATGGAGCAACTGTTGAGTTGTTGTACGATGAAGGGATATGTAAATTAGATGTTAAGAAAGAAGAACTCGATAAAGAATTTGAAAAAAACTTTGCCGATGCATCCGAAGAAAAGAAAGACAAACTAAAGCGAGAAGCACTTCGCAAGTACCAATTATCAGCGGAACGAATTGAAGACATTAGCAAACATCTAATTGACCATTTCAAAAATAAAATTCATCCAGATGGTCACAAAGCAATGTTAGTATGTAGCGGTAGAGAAGCTGCTATCAAATACCAACAAACTTTACATAGGCTCAAAGAAGAAGGTTACCACAATTTCAGTTCTAAAGTAGTCGTAAGTATTAGTTCTCTAAAAACAGATGCTATTGCCAAAGATTATTATGAAACCTTGGAATGGAACAGGAATAATCCAAGCAATAAAAAGCCAATATACGTTGTGCCACCCGAAGACATCAAAGATGCCACGGATGATTTCAAATTACCTTTTGGCAACGAAACTGAAACTGAAAAATCGGGTAAAAAGAAGTTTGATAACACAGCAATCATGATAGTTTCTGACATGCTACTTACTGGTTGGGACGCTCCCATTGCTTCATGTTTGTATCTGGACAAACCTTTAAAGGAACATAACCTTTTGCAAGCTATTGCCAGAGTAAACCGTTCCCGAAAAGGAAAAAGTGCTGGTTTTATTGTAGACTATAACGGAATCACTGCTTACCTAATTCAAGCCTTAGAAATCTTTTCTGGAGACCTTAGACCCGATGATATTTTGAAAAATATAAATGAGGAATTCCCGAAGTTAGAAATGAATCATACCAAGTTAATTGATTTCTTTAAACCAATGAAAATTGATAGAAATTACGATAGAGATGCTTACATTGATTCAGCAGTTCGATTCATAGAACCAATAGACCGAAGAGATGATTTCAAATCCTTGTTGAAGGATTTTAACAAGTCGATTAACATTGTTTTGCCCAATACCAAAGCATTGAAGTACCAAGGAGATTTCAAGCTCTTCAATGAGATTAAATTAAGAGCAAGAAATGCATTTCCAGATGATGATGAATTAAAAATTAGCAAGGATGAAAGTAAAATGCTTCAAGCCATGATTGATGAACATTTAAAATCAAACGGAGTTCATAGTCTGTTGGCTGAACCTATCTCCATTATTGATAAAGATAAATTTAAAGAAGAAATCATGAACGCATCACCAGCAACCAAAGAGTTGAAGATGCGAAACAACTTGAAGCATGTTATAAAAGTGGGACTGGATAAGAATCCCGATTTCTACAAACCACTGGCTCAAAGGCTAGATGAGTTATTAAAACAAAAAGAAGCTCAACGAATTGATGAGGCTCAATTGCTTATTGCTTACACTGCGTTGCAAGATGAAATCATTGATGAGCAAAAAGAAGGGGAACAAAAAGGTTTTGTGACGGAACGACAACGAGCCGTTTACAACTCTATGAAAACCCTATTCGATGGAACTGCCGAAGATGCCACCAAAACCCTGTTTGACCTTATCCAAGGCGAGCTGAGTATTGTAGCTTGGGAGAATAAAGGTCAAGTTCAAAAAGATATTGAAAACAAGATTATTCGGTTTTTGAGTACTAAGTTGGAACGGTCAGAAGCTAAGGCAAAAGCAAGAGAGATGGTCGATGTTTTAAAGAAGAATAGAGATGTATAGCGTGCAATATGGCAATCACACCATTGAGTATTCGATAGAAGTAAAAGAAGGTCTTAAATCGCATTATATCAGTGTAGAAAAAGGACGTGGTGTTATTCTTAAAGGGAAGTCTATCCCAGTCGAGCAAGCTGATAAATTGATACTTAAGAAAGCCAAATGGGTTCTGGACAAACTAGAGTTAGTAAGTGCCATTAGTGATGGTGAGATTGTAACTGGCTCCCGCATTCAATACCTTGGAAGAAAGTATTATGTTGAGCTTATTATCGAAAATGACAGTGCTAAAATCACTATTGATTTCACGGAATCTAAATTTAAAATTACACTACCTAACCAACTTAATACACAGGAGAATTTACAGCAAGCTTTTGAAAACTATTTCAGAATAAAAGCACAGGAAAAAATTGAACCTATCTTGAAAAAGAAGTCAAAATTGACTGGTTTGGAATACAACAACGTTAGGTTCATGAAGCTTGAAAAACGCTGGGGAAGTTGTACACCATCCAACACTATCATAATCAATATTAACGCTATTAAACTACCATTTTCGCTTATCGAATATTTAGTTATTCATGAGTTAGTACACACCAAAATAAAAAACCATTCCAAAGAATTTTGGGCTGAGCTGTCTAAGTACATTTCTAATTGGAAAGAATTAGATGAAAAGATGTACGGAATGAAGTTGTAAATAAAGATGGTTGTTTATCAAATAACAAAGTATGAAAGTTCTAGACATTTATAATAAATTAGATAAAAATAATACCAACCACTTTTAAAATAATACCGTAAAAATCTAAAAATAGTAGACAGACTTCTAGTTATTAAAAAACATTAAATAAAAAGTATGGATTTCAATAAAAATATAATATTATCTATAAATAAAGTCAAAATTTATCCAGGAGAAGTTTTTGATTTTGTCCGAGTTTATATAATGGAAGGTTTTGGCGAAATTGAAGGAAAGTGTATAATAGTTTATAAAAGAAGAAAGGACAATATTTCGATTTCATTTAGTATTCAACAATACAGATATTTTACTGTTAATGGAGGTAAAATGGATATACCTAATTTTGATGGATTTGACTTTAAGAGTTTACCAATATTGACAAGTGAATATTTCAATAAAAGAAATCAATCTGGTTTAAATTTTGTTGATACATTCACCGTTGTAAAAGGTAATGTTGAAATTGAAAAACATCATCCAAATTTAGATGTAAACCAACCAATTATTGGTATAGGTTTAGATTGGATGGAATCTTCAATAATAGAGAAAGCACAAATAAAAAAGCGACAAACCGACTATAAAGAAAATGAATATAAAGAAAAGTTAAAATTACAAAAACTGGAGGAAAAGAGAATTAAATTTTTAAGTAGAAAAATCGACAATAAATCAGATGATGAATACGACCAGAGTACTCAAAGATGTAGTTTTAATTATAAAAAAGAAGATTTATATGGTGTTACATTTGCTTTAAAAAAAATAACACAACCCGTTGTAAAAACAGCTGATTTTTATGAGGATGCAATGAATAGCAAGCTGACTTATGTTGGTTTTATGGGACCAACGATATCATTTTCAATAAGGACTCTTTTTAGTTTTAATTTAATTTCTAGTAATATTATTAGGTTTCACGAATTTATGGAGCCAGAAAATTATATTGAATATGGAGATGACCTTATTTGCATTATTCCAAAACAATTTAAAATAGTTGAAGTAGATGACTTAATTCAAAATGAAACAAAAAAAGTTATGTTTCCTTACTACTATTATAAAGATTTTGTAGAAATGAAAAATAAATATTTGGAAACTAAAACATATAGTAAAACTGAGTTTAATGATTTCTTATCTACTTTTCATGGTGGTCCTCTAGAACCTCGTTATGTAGGAGCGGAAACATCAAAACAAATATTAATCGATATGCAGAACTCAATGCCACTTAAAAGAAAATAGCTAAAAAACATTTAATTTTAAATATTGCTGAAGTCCATTTCCAAGGTGAAGTACGAAGTAATAAAAATAAATGGTTACAAATTTTAACAAAAAACAAAACTAATATTTATAATTATTTTTCATACAATCATACAGAAATAAAATTGGATATAGAGCTATTATGCTAATTGCTTACCCTATTGGGTTAACTGGAATTGTAAATAGAAAAGCTTTAAATAGAAATTCAACTCAACGTCTAAACGGACATACATTGTATAACGAAATTTTCATTTACTTAATCCACCATAATCCTTGCGGTCATCTAATTGATATTCTGCTTAATTATGTAATTATTCATCAAGTGGTATCTACCAAAGTAAAAAATCACTGCAAAGAATTTTGGGCTGAATTATCCAAACACAACCCACACTGGAAAGAGTTCGATGAAAAGATGTATGGGATGAAGTTGTAAATAAAACTAATTAAACATCAATTGCAAACTAATTAAAAGACTATGAAAATTACTAAAGACACTCCTGTTCATCAAAGGAGACAAATATATGTTGGGTCACAGGTCGAAGTTGACATAATGAATACTCGGGAATTTCACTTTTCTAAAATTTTATTAGATACAATAACTTATACTGGTCTTTTTAAAATGCTTACCAATCCAAAAAAAGCTTCTTACAATTATATAGTTAAAAAGCCTCAATCTTGTTTAATTGACGATGCTGTCAACGAATTTACTTTTCCCCCATACCATCCTGTAAGTAATACTATTTATTCATGTTCAGATTCTGACCCTAATTTATATATCCCATTAGCAGAATTTCATGAATATGTATTCCAATCTAAACTTTCTTCATTTAAAGAATTGTGTTCAACTTTAGGAGCGAAAAATTGTATTATTACATATGCTGAAGAAGATGGTATCGACATCACGGCCAAAGTAAAAGCAGAAAACATACCAACTGAAGCTGGTGTGATAGATGGTGATATTAATGGTAGTAGTAGCACAAAAAAAGATGCCATATTAAAATTTAATTGTTCCTTCGCAAAACCAAAAGCACCAATTAAAGAATATAAAAGTAATTGGATGAAAAGTGAGTCTTCATGGATAACTCTTCAAAAAATCAGATTAGAAGGAGGTTGTAAAAAAGATAAAGCTGAAGTGAGTTATACAGATGACATGAATATCAATGTTGATTTAGCTTTAAAGTTAGAAAAGATGGGTGTGGGAATTGGAGGAACATTTAAAAAAATCAAAACAAGAAAGCTTACTTATGAAATTGAATTTTGGCCTATTGAGGACTAATGCCATTTTTTTTTTCTGTAAACTATGAATAATCAATACATTTTTGCTCAAATATTTAATACTAAAAAAACATATGAAAAACATACTAATCCTAATCTTAGCTTTTTATTCATTACAGAATTGTTATTCGCAAAATATTGATTACTCTTCTTTTTATAGAAATAGAATGGAAATATTAGAATTTATTGGTTTAAAACAAAATGTCAAAAGTGTTAAAGGTTTCATGTATTTACCAATTGAAAAATTTGGTGAAGTTGAAAATGGAAAGTTAATCTATAATTGCTACAAAAAATTTAACACAAAAGAGCAAATATTAGAATACAAAACATACACTTACAATAATTTATCAAATGGAAAAATCCATGAAACATACTTATATAATGAAATAGGCAACAAAATTGAGAAGAATAATTATTATACTAACCTTGAATCACAGGGAGAATTATTATCTAGAGAAAGATATAAATATGATGAAAGTAACAATTTAAATGATGACAGCCATTATAACTCTGATGGAAGTTTGTCCTCAAAAACAACTTATACATATAATGAGAACCAAAAAGAAATAGAAAAAAAAATTATATCTAACTGGAGTAATAAACAAGAATTTAACATAATTACCAAAAAATACGATATTAATAATAATATTGTAGAAATAAATTCAGATAGTCCATATTACTATGGTAAAACGAAAGAAATTTTCACCTTAGATGAAAGAAACAATATCTTAATAGAAAAATGCTTGTCATCAACTGACGGAAATTTATTATACTACAAAACTTACAAGTATGATATCCAGAATAATAAAATTGAATATAATTCTTTCAATGAAAAAGGCTTATTTAATTATAAAATAACATACAAATATGATGAAAGAAATAATGTAACAGAAGAAAACAAATATAAAACTGATGGAATATTATTAAATACAGAAACTTGTATCTATGATGAAAACAATAAAAAAATAGAGGAAAGCATAAATGGTAAGAGAGCAACTTATGTATATGACACAACTGGTATTTTGATTGAATCTAACTATTATACTTCCGCTGGTAATTTAAAATCAAGGAATTTTTCAAAGTTTGAATATGATATAAAGGGTAATTGGATAAAAAGAATAGATTTTAAAGATGAAAAAGCAATTATGAAATACGAAAGAGTAATCGAATATTTTTAGTGAAATTATTCGATAAAGTGTAAATTTAAAAATTGTAATTCTCAGCTTGATTGTCCCAATCAAATGTTATTACACCCGACACAATTATCTCCTCAATATTTTTACCTTTTAGATTATCAGCCAACCAAGTTAAAATTACTGAGCTACCATCAAATTGATTTTCTCTATCATTAATTGGATTAGCTGAAAGCCATACCGAAAAAACCACTGGATTCAAAATATCTTTTGAAAGGTACATATTAGATTTTTTAATAAAAGATTTCCTAGTACCCCAGTTTTGTGGATAACTAATATTATTAATAATTTCTATATTCATCTCTTCTGTCGGTTCGCCTGTTATCAAACCACTGTAAGTTTTACACATGTGAAATGCTTCCAGTGTTACTATTTTTCCAGCTGCTAATTTTATTTTAATATTTTCCATAACAATACCCTTTCCCTATAAATATTATAAAGTTTTAAATTAGATTCATTAATTGCAACTCTTTATTACCTCAAAAATTTAGCCCTCAAAAAATAATTTGTATTTTTTTAGTGTGGGTATAAAAAGCACACTCTCAACTCAATAAACAGTTTAAAAATTTCAATACATTTTGTATGCAAATAGAGTATACTTTATTTGCATACATCGAACTAATTATATATCTTTGATTTGCCCCAAAAAGGGAATGAAACAAGTACTTTGAAATATTGGGATTACCACAAAAAAAAAGCGGTGTTACTAGCACCGCTTAATACCAGCATCTGATTCAGATGAATCAAACACATATAGCTATGGCAAATTTAAATAAAAATTTTGAACTATTAGTACAAAGAGAATTCAGCACAAAAGAAACACTTCAAGTATTACAACAGAATAAACAAATTTATTGGAGTTGGGGAGTGGAAAAGTTGGTTAACTATTATGATAAGGGTTTAATTCTTATCGTAAATGCACATCACCACAAAGGGCTGTTATTTATAAGATTAAGCTGGGATGATACTTATTCTTATTATCTTTTAAATGATGATAACAGCATAAAGAAAGAAGTTCACAATGTTTATTTTGATGAACTTCAAAAAAGAGTCGATAAGGATATTGAATTTATAAACGAATATAAATAACAAAGTAGTTTGAATTGAATGCTGGTTGATGGTGGTTGTCTTAATATCATTATTCAATCAAATTATTACACATTATGAAAAAAGCCAAATATATAAGGGTTTCAAGTTCAAGCCAGAACACCATACGCCAATACCATAAACAAACACCAGATGAATTAGTATATGTTGATGTTATAAGCGGTGCAGTTCCATTTAATGAAAGACCAGCAGCACAAGAACTAATTAAAGCAATTGAAGCGGGTTCAGTGGATTATTTAACGGTTGAAAGCATTGACCGCATCGGGCGTGATGCCTTTAATATCCAGTCCACAATTCAATATTTAAATAGTAAAGGTGTTAATTTGAAAGTTAATAATTTAGGTGTTGAATCTTTAGTTAATGGTAAGGTATCAATGACATTTAAAATGATATCAGATATACTTGCAAATCTATCCCAGATGACCAGGGAAAATATACGTGAAGCACAAGCCCAAGGGGTACATTTAGCTGTTCTGGCTGGTAAATTTAAAGGGCGTATGAAAGGCAGTACAATCCCAGATGATGTGATATTATCAACCTATAAAAACGTAGTTAAAGAATTAAAGCTTGGTGGTAATTCATTACGCAAAGTAGCTGCGATATGTGGTGTATCTTTAGCAACTGTTCAGAAAGTTAAAAGGATATTAGATAATCCAACTGAAAAAAAATAAGATTATCTAACTAGCGATTATAAGTCTTAATAAGTGGACAAAAAAGAAAGGGTATCGCTTAGATACCCTCATTAGTTTCACCGTTCAATTTTATATTATTTAATTAATTCAATCATATTTGTAACCATATCTTGAAGACAATCTTCACGTTCATCATAAAAAGTATCAGCATTAGTTGCAACACCATTTTGAATATAGATATAAGTAAAACATCTATACTTATCAATTAGTAATTCACTAGTTATATTGTGTTTTACTTTAAACCATTTAATAACTTCTTTATAAGTATCAGCATTATCAAAACCGTTTTCTTTTAATAAATTAATTACTGATGTATCAACTTTAACTTTGTTGATATTTAATTCTGGATTCTTAATTGTGTTCATAATGGATAATTTTATAGTTAGTTAGTGAAGATGTATTAAAATCAGTATATTATTGTTGCATGAGTAATTTTACCAGCACCGTTACAAATATAACATCGATGCAGATTATTGTTACCCAATCCTGTACCTCTGCAATCTTGGCACATATCAGTAAACTGCATTTTATTGGGATGGTTGTATCTGTAAATTGCTTTTTCTTTAGAATTGGGATAAGGAGATTTAAAATTGGCATCCCTCATTCCGTCAGTTCCTAACGCTCTTAAAAGAGTTATTTCTCCTAAATAATTTAAGAAAAACATATACTTTGCTTTATCATTTGGATAATATTCGTAAAGATATTGCTGCATTAATCTTCCTTTTTCGTCAAAAATTTCATCTTTAATTCTTTTTTTTGTAGAAGAATAATAATATACGGAATAACCCGAAATTTGCCCATTTGAATTCAAATACTCATTTACGCTTACTTTAGAGTTATTACAAATTTCTTTTGCAATGTCATTTTTATCTATCGCAAACATTTTATATTCTTCGTAGGATGGCGTTTCAGAAGATTTGATAATTTTATCTTCACAATTCGAAGCATTTGAATTAAAAATATTTCTGCTACTCGATTTTTCATGTGTTTTGTTTATTATTGCATCATTTAAGTAATTGTTACTAGAGTCAAATTCCCAAATACCTAATTTGGTTTTTGTTGGGGTAACAGCTAAATTATTATTTTTAATTTTTTCAAGTTCAAAACTTGCGACATAAACAAAGTTTTTTTGTCCATTAATAATTAATTTATTTTCAGTTAAAAAATAAATATCTAGCCCTCTTTCATTATCTAAATCATAAGAGGTCAAAAAAGAATTTGTTTCATAATCAATTACAATAGAATTTCCATACATATTATTTCCTACCACATACTTTCCATTAGGACTTATCGCAACATCACTTATTAAATAATCACTAAATTTTGTTTTATCTCTATTGAAAGTTAATTTTTTTACTAACTTACCAGTCAGATAATTTATAACAGCTATTTCATCACTATAACATGGACAAATGACTTCAGACTTGTTGGGATGTACTGCTATTTTAATTGTATTTGAAGTACATTGAGGGAAATTAATTGCATTAATCACTTTATTTGTAGAAATGGAATAAGTAATTAATTTAAGCGATTGTTTACTACCAAATGCAATAAGAAATAAATTAGGGTCTGAACAAAATGAAATATCCTTAACCTCATATTCCCCAAAACCAGCATCATCCTTAAACAACAAATCAAAATCAAAATAACTTTCACATTTATTCAGTTTAATATCAACTATAAAATTTCCACCTTGATAACAAATAGCAATTTTATTTTTATGCAATACTGACATCTCATAATATCCATCTGGTGGATTACCATTTTTGTCTACTATAGAAATTGTTCTTTCCTTTAGATAAGATTTAGAGTTATATAAATCAATTCGCCTTTTACCACTTTTACCATCGGCATCAATCGCAAATATTTGATTTCTATCTTCTGAAAAAAAGACTAATGGAGAGGTTGTATAATTTTCGGATTTATAAATTCCAGAACCAAATTTCTTAATCATCGAATTATCGGATACTGTATACAGTTTTATTCCAATATTTTCGTCTGTTTCATTTCTATTTGCTTCTATGTAATTTTCTCCATCTGTTGTAAATGAAAAATTATTTAAACTATTGTTTAATTTAATTTTCGTGAAGTTTGCACTTTTTTGCGCTTGAATTGTTGAGATAAACAAACATAGCAGTAAAACTATATAAAATTGTTTTTTCATAAAGATTGTTTAACAATTGACACTGTCTAAAACTAGTTTGAGGAATCAAAAACTACTTTACCTTCTCTATCTATATATGCGTAAGAAGTAAACTTTTGTTCCATAATTTTGTAAAATTCCATCTGATTTATTAATTTATTCTTATAATCTTCCCGAGCTTTTTGTTTATTTTTTTCATGCTCATTTGTTTTTTTTATATCAATTTTCAAAATTTTACACAAACCATTAACAAAACCCATATCACCCTCGATAAATTTCCATTCTACATTTGGTTTTATTATATATTCACCTCTTTTATTAATAAAACCTAAACCAATATTTTCATTTTCATAAACTACTGCTATTTCATCATGAAAAGCGAAACCCATATTAAATTTTGCGGGTATTATTATTTCTCTATTCTTGTTCTCATAACCCACTTTGTGGCCGCTAAAAGGTCGAGCATTAACATCAAGTCCTTCTTCCCAAAAGAATGCAAAAAGGTTGTCTTTTGTACTCTCATCTTTTTCTAACTGCCTCCAGTCTGTATCTTTAATAGAATTCAAAACTCCTGTTGAATCAATCTTATAAAGTTTACCTCCTTTTTTAGCAAACAAAATTCTATTTTCAGTTAAGAAAAAAGCATCCTCATATATTGTAGAAATTATTTCCTCTCCCTTTTTATTAATAACACCATATACTTCACCATTCTGAATCCAAGTAATTCCGTTATGAAAAGACCCCGCCCCATCGTAAATAAATGGGACTACAATTTTATTATTTTTATCAATAAATCCATATTGTCCATTTTTCTTCGCAGCTAATAAACCTTCATGAGATTCATCAATAAAATCGTATTCTATAGGAATCAACAGTTTTCCGTTAGAATCTATTAATCCATATTTTTCATTTTCAGATACAACAGCAACATTATCGAAAAACACAGATATAATATCATATTTACCTTTGATAATAAATTCACCTTTTACATTTACGACTCCCATTTTGCCATTCAATCTATCATAAACAGCAGTTTGAGCAAGTAAATTACTACTAATGAAAAACATAATTAAGATTCCAGATACTTTTAAAATAATTTTTTTCATTTTGTTTTAGTTATTATAGTTTTGTTTCCTTGTTTATTATAAAATGTAGTTGTACCATTTATCGTTTTAGAAGAACCCGTTTTATTATGCGATTTATCATAGTAAACTGTTTTGTTTCCTGTTTGCTTTGAATAACCTACAGCATTACCACTTTTGTTTTTATGAGTTTTTGTTTGGGCAACTGATGCAACAGTTATAAGCAGAAATAGCGATAATGTTCTTAGTTTATACATTTGTTAGGTTTATTAAAAAGATATTCTAAATTTGTTTCAGGTAATTTTCTAGTTCTTATTTTTTTAAAGTACTTTTTATATCAAACAATAGTTGAATTAATTGTGAAAACCCGATGCAAAAAGTACCCGAAAAGATACCTCCAAATAAGCTTCCATAGAAATAAGAATAATTAAACATTTCTATATTCCCATTACCAAAGGGAGAGGATTCTATCGATTTAAAAATAGCTTTAGATATAAAATTTTCCGAATATTTTACATAAACAAAACAGAAAACAATAGTTGAAGCAATAATCATAAAGCCACAAAAAGAATATAAAAATTTTACAAACTGAAGTGAGGAATATTTCTTATTTTCCAATTTGTTTTGAGAAGGTTCAGATTCCGAGTTTCTATTTAATGTAAATGCTATCGCAATTACTGCCGTAATAAGAAAAAGCACAATAATAAGAGAGTAAAGGTCCATAAATAATCAAGTTTTAATTTATTTGCAATTAGATTCGTTTGCTCATCAGTAACAAAATTCTCACGACATGAAGCCTAAAGTTTAATTATGTCATCTGGAAGGGATGGATTTATACTAACTATTATTGTTTATTGGTGAAATTTTGACAAGTTCTAAATCATTATCTGATATCGTAATGTATGTAACTCTAAATTTTTGTTCTCTCAAATCATCACTAACTCCACCATGAGAATTATTAGGATAACACTGAAAATCAATATCGTTTTTATTGCTAATATCTCCAAAATTATATTCATTTCCTTGGTCATCTATAAAAAGTGATTGACACGAATCATTACACTCACACCATTTATATGTCATTACTTTTGTTTCTGTTCCATCCTCTTTAATCACTATTTCAGAAGCTTTTGAATCTCCCATTTTTGCTGGTAATTTTATAGTTACTTGATGGTTTGGGTTTGGTTCATCTACCTCAAGTACTGCTTCTGCTTTTACTTTTGCTTCTGCTTTTTTACAGCTAGTTAGTGCAATTAATATTCCTAATATTATTACCAATGATTTTAATTTTTTCATAGATTTCAAATTTATTTTTAATTACAATACGGTTTCATCAAACTCAAAGTCTAAGAATATTATGCAGTAATACATAAGTCTAAGAAAGACTTTTACAATTTCTTTAATATAAACTTCTCTTTTTCTTTTTCCATATTGTTTTCAAAGGCTTTTCCATCTACGGTTACATTTGTCTTAATATTTATAAATGTATATTCAAGTTCTTCAACCCCAGGCATTCCACCATATTCAAAAATAAACTTTGGTATCAGTTTATTTTTGCTCAATACCCAAAAATACTCTTGACGTGTCCCAGAACCATAATAATGAGTAACCCAATAAGTAATATTTCCAACTGTGACAAAATTAATTTCTGGATTACTACTTGAACCATATTCGTCTAAATATTCAATATATTTTTTATCTATTTCATCTTCTTTATTATTTTTCAAACTCTTTTCTTTATTGCCTGTAATATCAAGATTAGTGCTACTTTTAGCATGTTTTTTTGTTTCACTATTACATGATGCCATCATGAATACTCCGACAAACAATGCTGTTAAAAGGTAAGTGGTTTTAATTTTCATAGATTTCAAAATTTTATTTTTAATTGTATAACAAAAAGGTTTGTTCATCTAGCAAAAGAATTCTCACGACAAGAAATCTAAAATTTAATTGTTGCATCTGGGTGAGAAGGATTTATACTCTACCAACTTGGCATAGCCTTTGTAACCCTATATCATTGATAGGTTAGCCATTGATATTCTTCTTGTTCAGAAATTATAGCTCCATCAGTACTAAATCTAATTTCCATAACACCGTTGGGGTTTTCTTTACACCCTTTTATCATGTACATTTTCTTCAATTGTTAGACTCATCCTTAGTATCAACAAAATGCGAATCCAAGATGTATAATTCTTTATCCAAATAGTAAGTTATCTCTCTTTTTATTGAAGGGCAACAATTAGCATCTTCAGACGCATAAATATTTAAAGTAGATTTTATTTGACCATTATTAATTGATACTGGAAATCCTAAATCCTGGTCATTCCTAGACCCTGGACCACTACTCCAATCGAAATAAATAAATTTGTCTAATTCCTTTTTGTCATTCGAAAAAGCCATTATCCATCCACAAGCGGCCCATGTATTTTGTGTATTATCTTCAACAGTATATCGTATCAATACATCTATATTATTATCCCCATTAATATCTCCATATCTTGTTCCGTCTGGTTGAGGAACACATTTATAATTTTTTGGGTATAAATTTGAAAATTCATTAACAAACAATTTGTTGATGAATGTTTCACTATGAATTAATTTAATAGGGTTTGAAACGGGATGAACTTTCTTATCCAAGGGTATGTCCACTTTAGCTGGTAATTCTACAATTACTTCATGGTTTGGCTCCTCTATCACCTGTTTTGCATCTGCTTTATTACAGCTAGATAGAATTAATAATATTCCTACCGCTATTCCTAATACTTTTAAGTTTTTCATAATTTATAGTTTTTTTAAATTTGTATAACAAAGCAGTTTGTCTATCATTTATAGAATTTTCTCGACTACAAACCCAAAGTTTGATTGTACCATTTGTGTGGGACAGTATTTTTATGATTTATTTTTTTAACGGATAAATTGTAAATATTATCTTGGGACATAATACCCTTTTGCAAAAAGCAAAATTTTTCCTTGTTTGTTTTTAGGTAACTTGAATTTTAGTGTTAAAAAATCGTTTTTATTTAACTGAAAATATTCTTTGTCATCCTTTAAAAAAGATTTGTTAAAATCAATGGAATCCATCGTAAATACTTCAGTGTTACCGATTTTTAATTTGATTGAATTTAAAAACGTTACTTCGTCTTTTTCTTCGGTCAATTTAATAGTCAAAACATCTTTTTCTAATTCAAAATCTTTTAATTCTAAGAATTGCCAATCCTCTGTGTTTTTTGCGTTTAAAAATCTTAAAATCTCGCCTTGTTTAATGTATGTTGTTTTGTTCTTAACATATACAAATGGGCAAGCAGCTTGGATAAAGTTTTCTGGCAATTTTTTTTCAATCAATCCTTTATTTTTAATGAAAAAATTTGATAATTGATATGTTCCGATTATGTCTGGAGACCTGTGATGGTCTATACTAAATTCATTATTCTTTAAGTTCATCTGTCCAGCACTATAACCTTCACTCAATATTTTTGTCTTTGTTAGTAAATTTGAGCCAAAATATCTAAAAATAGTTCTTTGAATGGATGGGTCTTCCATTTCTTGCTCATTTTGTGATATTAATACTTCTTTATATTTATCATTTTTATCAATATCAATTATTTCAAATTTAGTTCCTTTTTTAAAAAAATATGAATTCATTGTCCAATTAAATATGAAATCAATACAAAGATTATTGATAAAAACCATCGCTTTAAAATCTCCATGTTCATCATTTTCTGACTTAGAAAAAATTCTATTATCTAAGCTAACTACTTTAATTGTATCTATTATACCATCACCATTCAAATCGGCAGTGTTGGATTTCCATATTATCTGATTTGTTGTATAACCTTCCATAAATTCCTTATCAACATACTTATCAGATTGATTTTTTTCATCTATTAAATTGCTTTCATCAAATTTAATAGTAGATTCAGATTTTTTATCAATATCATTTTTTTGATTGCAACTTATCTGCATAAAAACTAATAAAAATATTATCCAGTAATATTGTTTTTTATTTACCATAATTTTTAATTGAATTTATAATTAATTGTACAACAAAACGGTTTCCCCATCAGTAACAGAATTTTCACGACATGAAACCCAAAGTTTGATTGTTCCATCTGGGTGTGTTGGGTTTGTGCTTGCTAACTTTACATAACCTTTGTATACACCTAATGATTGATAGCTTAGCCATTGGTATTCTTCTTGTCCAGAAATTATAGCTCCATCAGTACTAAATCTAATTTCCATATCGCCACCTTGTTGGGTAAATGTTTTGCCTATCAAATAAGATAAAACATCACTATCACTAGTAAATGAACAGTCCGAAGTTCTTTGATTGTTGCTTTCATTATCTTCATTCAAGGAATTATATCCGTATTTATTAAGAACTTCATTATACCCTTCTGTAGACTTTCGGTCATGCTCTAGCCCACAAGCTTCGCTACAAAAAGAACAATCAGTTGAATTCTCTTCCTCACACGGCACACAGTTTCCTTCCGAAACCATTTTATATCCATAACCATTGATGTTTTTCCCACAATTAGAACATGTAGCTCGATATGTTGAAGTAACAGCTTTTGTTGAAGAAGAATCTACTTGTTCGGCACTGCTATTTGTTTCCATTTCTCCAGAACCAAATGCTAAAAAAATAAATAATAATGCAATTACAATTGAACTAAATTGTATTTTTTTGTTTTTCATACTGATTATTTTGAATTGTAAAAAATAAAATACTAAATGAAACGGCTAAAATATAAACTGTTAAATCAATTACATCAAACGTACCTTGAATAATTCCTAACCCTTGAGATAACTCAAAACCCCATCCAAAAACAAAAGGGAACGACAGCCAATATTTTCCATAATAAATATCTTTTTGCCATAACATCATATATGAAGATGTAAACGAATACATCCATAATCCATCTGGTATAGAATAATAAACCCAATTAGGAATACTTTCTTTATAAGGATTTATGACTGACCTAATTATGCTTATATAATTTGCTAATCCAATTGTTTCACACCAACTAAACAATCGTATTGACTTACTTCTAAAACTGATATAAAGTAAACCCCCTGTTAGAAAAGGAATCAAAATATGAAATAAAAAATGTTTAATTCTTGAATTCATATTTCGTTGCTATTTCTTAATTTCTTCAAAAATATAGTAAATAAATTATGAAAAAATTAAGAATTAGTAATCGACATGTTTTTATGATTTATCGTTCTATAAAATGCTGTTAAACTAATTCAACTCCCCTTGAAGTATAGATTTTACTATGGGTTTTGAGTCCAAAGGGCGCAATTATTCAGACTGATATTTTTGCTTTTTTCTATACGAAAGTCATAAATTTCACTTCTAATGCAATGGACTAATTCAATAGTATCATCTTTCAATTTTGAAGACACTTGTTTCTTATAATAATCTCCGTTTTTTAAGCATATTTTCAATCCATACTTTCTATAATAATTGAGTTTTATACCCGCTGTAATAATCAATAATGCGGGAACAATTAGAATCATATCTAATGACAGATACCATAAGCAAAACAGAATAAATGCTATTGAAAATATAATATAACTAAAAGTATAAATGGGAGATAGTTTATCGACTGTTATATAAACCTTATCTACGTCCGATATCGGAATTTCTTTTTTGTTTTTTTCTGAAATTAAAATTAAGCCATTCTTAACCAATGTTACTTTCGTAAATTTATTCATAGAAATCGCAATTACTAATTTTTAATTGAGGATGTTTCAAATATGGATGTTAAGTTTTTGAAGAACTTATAACGGGTAAATAATGAGAATCAGAATTAGATGCTACGATTATGTTAAACCATTAATTACACCAAACCTACATAAAATGAATTATGAAAAAATTAAGAATTAGTTTGCGAAAGGTTTTTTTGATTTATCGTTTAAAAGGAGTCTATTTGGAGCTTTAAAACAACAGTTGTACCACCATTAAGTGAAGAGGAAATAGTGACCGCTTCAACAATGTCAAATTGAAATAAAGCGATACGCTCTTTAACTAATATAATACCTTTTGAGGTATTAAGTTTGTTTAAATTATCAGTTGCCATCCCTTTACCATTATCTTTAATTTCACAAAAAAGGAAGTCCTCGATTTGTTTGAAAGAAAGCTTTAGCGTAGGTTTTTTTGAATAAGAATCAAAAGCATGTACGAACACATTTTCTATGAATGGTTGTATGAGCATCGGTGGAATTTCGGTTTCAAATAAATCCAAATCATCATCAATATGGAGCTCCACAATAACTTTATTTTTTAAACGCATATTCTCTAGTGCGATATAAGATTGTAAATACTGAATTTCATCTGACAAGTTAATACGAAGTTTACTAGAATTATTAAGTGTTTGCCGAATCAGTTTAGAGAATTCACCCATATACATCAACGCATCATCCACATTGTTATCAATAATGTAATTCTGAATCGAATTCATTGCATTAAAGATAAAATGTGGATTCATCTGGCTTTGTAATGCCTCCATTTTTGTTTCTGCTAAACGCTTTTGAGTCACCGCTTTCGCTTGTTCTTGTTTTTTAATAAATTGAATTCTTTTTTTATAAATTACAAAGCCAGTAATTGAAAATAAAAGGAAATTTCCTAACATGAACCACCAAGTTTCCCAAAAAGGTGGAGTTATTCTAATACTCAGAATTTCACTAGAAGACACTATACCCGAATGCAAATCTTTGGTAACTAATCTAATTTTATAATTCCCATTTGGTAAATACGTAAGATTTATATTTTTGTCTTTTGTCCATTTACTCCAATTAGAATTCCTCAGACCTATTACTTTATAGCGATATTCTAACTTGTTAGGATATTGACAATTTTGAGGTTCAAATCCAATTGAAATTGTATTTTTATTATAAGGCAACTCAATTTCATTAAAATTGTAATTTAACCATTTAAAATTACTTTTATTTATCGATTCGAAATTGACCTCTATAGCTGTAATTTTTATTTTTTGAGGACTATTTTTTGTTGAAAGATATTTTTGCAAATCAAATTCATAATATCCGTTTTGGGTTCCTATGGTTAAAAATGTTCCGATAAGATTAGCAGATGTTAAGATTTTACTTTTTAAACCTTGTTCTTCATCAATTAATCTAACAATCCCATCTTTATAAATATTTAATCCTTTTTCTGTGCCAATTAATAAGTAATCTTTATAACATTTTAAAAATGAAATAGAATTCCCAATTAATTCTTTGCGGTCTATCTTCTTGATTAATTTAAACCCTTTACTATCATCAATAATAAAAACATCTCCGAGAGCATTAGCAATAACCAATTCTTTTTTATAATTAATTGTTGCTTGTACAAGTTCATTTTCCTTCCAAACATTGTTAAAGTAATAGGAATAAAATTTATTATTATGAGAGGTATATAATCCATTAGATGAAGAAAAAATATAATATTTATCTCGCAATGAAAAAATAGCAAAAGCATCTTTTGGATTGTTTAAGTTTTTAGGTTCATACTTTTTGAATGCAGTGTTATTTCTAAAATCATTTACTGTACAGAATTTCCCATAAGCAATTTGGAATACTATTTTTTTTGAATCTGTAAAATCGAATGCACTTGCAGAATATGGGTAGTATTCCATAATTATACCGTCATTATTTACGCCAAATAAACCAATTGTCGAATTTACCCAGATAATAGAATTAATAACCTTTAAGCTTCTTAATTCAAAGGATTCTAATCTAGATTTTACAAAAGAATCAAAATATTCATATTCATTTAATTTAGGATTGGTTCGAAAGCTATGCTGAGCAAAATCATAAAATTTTTGATTTGAAATTTCATTATGGATTTCATTTCGTTTTAAAAAAAGTAATCCATCTTTATGCAGAAGAAGGTTCCCTTTTTCAATATTTGTAATAGCAACTACATCTAATTTTGGCTTATTATAAAACGAAGAAGGATAGTACTTTATTTGTTGTTTTAAATCTATTTCAAACAATCCTTTATTTATTGTTCCAACATAAAGTACATCCATTTTAGGGTCATAATGCAAACTCCAAATTTCTTTACTCTCAATTCCAAATGAAGTATTTACATTGATTATCTTGTTCTTTTTAATTTTAAAAAGCCCTCCTGTAGAAAAATTAACACCATTACCCGCTACATAAATGTTTCCTCTTTTATCTTTTGCAAAATCCCAAAATACACTGTTCCCAAAAGAAATATTACTTTTTTTATTATCTACATAATCTCTAATACTAATTTTATTAATAAAATTAATATTAGAAAAAGTGTTTGAAACATAGAGGCTGTCATCATCTTTGTATATAGAAGAAATACCCCCCTCTTGTTTCTTTATAAGGTTAATGTTTTTTAATTTTAAATCTATACTCCACATGCCATCATTAAAAGTTTCAAAATAAATCTTAGAATGAAACTCAAAGAAACCCATAACTTGAAATAAATTTCTAATTCCAGTAATTTTTTTATTTAAAATTATTTTTTTGGAATTAATATCTATAACGGTCAGTCCAAACTCTGTGCCTACATAAAGGTGATTTTTATAAAAAAATAATTTTCTTACTTTATCATTTATTAACCCATTTTTTACGTTAATAATTGTAAATTTTTTACCGTCATAAAAAGTCAATCCACCCCCATGACTTCCGAACCATAAATTATGATTACTATCTTCAACAATAGCCCAACAACTATTATGGGCAAGTCCATCGGAAGTATAAAAATTTTTTAAAGTACCATTTTGGATAGAAGATAGGCCATTAGCTGTTCCTACCCAAAGTATACCTCGACTATCTTTAAAAACAGAGTTGACACTATTATTAGGTAATCCATCAAGAGTAGAATAGTTTCTTGATGGGAATTGTTGTGAAAATACTATCTCACTAAAAAATAGTAATATGAATAGTAGTTTATTTCTTCTTAATGATAGCATTGATAAAGTCTTCTTTTTTTCGGATAGATACAGGTAATGATTCTCCGTTTGTGAGCTGAACAAGTAACTCATTGGTTTTATTAAAGCGGGTCACATAATTTAGATTTACTAAATAAGATTTATGAATCCTTTGAAAAATTGAAGTAGGTAGAAGTTCTTCGATATACTTTAAAGTTTTAGATAAAACAATTTTTTTACCATCCAAACAAACAATTTTGCAATAATTACTATCAGCTTCACAATAAAGGATAGCACTAGTTTTCACTAATTCAAATCCAGTTTCTGTGGGTAAAGCGATTTTATTAAATGCTGAATTTCCATTATCCAAATTTTCGATAAGTAACATTAATTTTTCTTGTTGAGATGCGTTGTGCAATTTACTTTCGTACTTCTTTACGGTTTCCAATAAATCAATATAATTAATCGGTTTCAACAAATAATCTAAGGCACTACATTTAATCGCATCGATAGCAAATTCAGAATGAGCGGTTGTGAAAATAACTTCAAAATTTATTTTGTTCAATTCTTTAAAAAGATGAAAACCATTTTTGTTTGGCATTTGAACATCAAGAAAAACTAATTCGGGATTGAATTTTTCAATTGCATGAATTGCTTCATCGACACTTTCACATAAAGCTAAGACTAAAAATTTATCTGAAAAATATCGCTGCAAAAGTTTTTCTAGAAATTCTCTAGCATTAAACTCATCATCAACTATTATCGTTTTTATCATTTTATAAATGTAGGAAGTTTTTGTTTAATATAAAAAAATGATTTAGTAACCGTTAACTAAATAGTAATTATCGTTTATAAAACCACGAATTTTATACTTTATAAACTACCCAAATTATTAGCCTAATAAGAGAACTTTTCTTTAAAAATTAAAAACCTTCAAATATTCCTAATCCGAAAAGAGCGAAATCATATTTTACGGGGTCGTTCTGGTCTAGAAGTCTCAACGAATTATCCAACTCCTGTAATGCTTTTCCATCATTTTGTTTTCTGGTAAGCAATCCTAATTTCCTTGCAACATTCCCAGAATGCACATCCAATGGACATGAAAGTTTGGAAGGGGAGATATTATCCCATATACCTAAATCTACTCCCATATTATCATTTCGGATAAACCACCTAAGACACATATTAATCCTCTTTGCAACTGAACCTTTATTTGGGTCAGCTACATGTTTTCTAGTTCTATTTAAATGTGGAATTTCAAAGAAAGCCTCATTAAGAGCATGTATAGCTGGTTGAAGTGAAGTATCGGTTTGGTTATTTACAAATATTTGTTGTAAACCACCTTTGTTAGTGTAAATATGTTTTAAAGCTTTAATAAAATGATTAAAATCCTCTGCATTAAAAGTCCTATGGACAAAGCCATTTAAACGCTCCAACTGATAATCTTCATGACTCATGACGAAGTCATAGGGAGAGTTACCAAGCAAGTCCATCATACGGTGACCATTCTTAGTAATCATCTTACGATTTCCCCAGGCAATACTGGAAGCTAAAAACCCAGCTATCTCAATATCTTCTTTCAATGAATAACGATGCGGAACACTGATAGGGTCTGGTTCAATAAAGTCAAAGGTGTTGTATTGAAGGACTTTTGAGTCTAAAAAATCTTTTAACTCTTCTTTACTTAATTCTATCATTTCGTTGTGAATCCTTTATATATAGGCAAATATAAGTTAATTCATGGAATAATTTAAGACTACCTTATTTAACCGCATTAATATGTTGATCCTTTTTGCAGCCGAATTATTCAGCGGATCTGATACATGTTTTTGGGTTCTATACTGGTGTGGAATTTCAAAGAATATTTTCTTGAATTCATGGATGCTTTTTTGCATTGAATGGGTTTCCTGATGTTTATTGAAAACCGATTCTAAGCCCCCATGATTGGTGTAAATATGTCGTAAACTTTTGATGAAACTGGTAAAATCTATTCCGTTGAACGTGCGGTGTACAAAAGTTTCCAATGGTTCTAAATCATTTTCGGTGTGCGACATCACAAAATCATATGGCGCATTTCCCATCAAATCCATCATTCGATGAGAATTTTTGATAATCATCGTGCGATTTCCCCAAGCAATGGTAGCGCTTAGAAAACCGGCAATTTCAATGTCTTCTTTTTGTGAAAATAAATGCGGAATTTGTACCGGATCACTTTCTATGAAATCGAGTGTATTGTATTGCAAGACTTTTTCGTCGAGAAAATCTTTAAGTTCTGATGGATTCATTATCGATTGATGACTTTGGATACTTAATTTTTTTAGTAAGTACGGCTTGTTGTTGCATGGTATAGCCCAGATAGAAACGGCATCCTTTTTATTTTTCCTTTAAAAATAAAAAGATACAGTGTATAGCTGGAAATAGCTCCTAATTACTAATTAAACCGTCCACCATTATTAGTTTTCTGTCGGCCATATTGGCTAAATCCTCGTTGTGTGTTACAATGACAAAGGTTTGTCCTAACTCATCGCGTAGTTTGAAAAATAATTGATGCAGGTTTTCAGCAGAAGCCGTGTCGAGATTTCCGGAAGGTTCATCAGCAAAAATGATGGCTGGTTTATTAATCAGCGCTCTGGCCACTGCCACACGTTGCTGTTCTCCACCCGAAAGTTCATTGGGTTTGTGGTTCATTCGGTGCGAAAGACCAAGGTAGGTTAACAATTTTTTCGCTTCAATTTCCGTCTCCTCTTTGGGTTTATTAGCAATGAAAGCGGGAATACACACATTTTCCAGTGCGGTAAATTCTGGTAATAATTGGTGAAATTGGAATATAAATCCTAAATTTAAGTTTCTGAACTTCGATAAGGTTTTGTCATTCATGGTTAGAATGTCCTCATTATTAATGCTCAACTCAATTCCGTTTTCAACGGTCGGCTTGTCTAAAGTTCCAAGAATTTGTAAAAGTGTTGTTTTTCCTGCACCGGAAGCACCTACTATAGAAACTATTTCTCCTTTTTTAATATGTAAATCAACTCCTTTCAACACATGCAGTTGATCGTAATATTTATGTAGATTTTTGGCTTGTATCATTTTGAAACTGTTTTTACAAAGAAACAAAGATTTTAATGATTATGAATTGGAACACCAATTATTTTCCTTTGACAAACTATAAACTTTAGTTAACAGAGAATATTCACAACGATTTATTGAATAAATTTGATTCTAAATCAGACAAATTATGAAAAAAATAATTGGAGTTTTTTTGGCGCTATTGCCTTTTTCATTTTGTGCAAAAGAAAAGAATATTACTTTACCAAAAAGTATAGAAACAAAAAATATGGAAATACAAAACGGAATGGAAGTTGCAACCTTTGCAGGAGGTTGTTTTTGGTGTACTGAAGCAGTTTTTTTAGAACTGGACGGTGTAAGTAAGGTAGTTTCCGGATATGTAGGTGGAAACACTGTGAATCCTACTTATCAGGAAATTAGTACTGGTGATACTGGTCATGCCGAAGCGATTGAGATTACGTTTGATCCCAATAAAATAAGTTTTGGGGAGCTGTTAGAAATATTCTTTGCCACGCACGACCCTACGACATTGAACCGTCAAGGAAATGATATTGGGACACAATACCGAAGCGAAATTTTTTATCACAATCCTTTTCAAAAACAATTGTCTGAAGACTATATCGCTTTGATGACTACTGAAAATACATTTGGAAAACCAATTGTCACTAAAATTTCATCAGCAACAAAGTTCTATGTAGCGGAAGATTATCATCAAAACTACTACAATCAGAACAAAACTCAGGGCTATTGCAGTTATGTGATTACTCCTAAAATTGATAAATTGAAAAAATTATATCAGGATAAGCTCAAAAAATAATTGGCATTAGATTTGTAAGTATTCTGGAAAATAATAATCTAAATACTATGACAGAACAAGTGTCCGTTAGTGCAGTAAATAACAAAACTAGAAATCTGGTGTTAGGAATTCTGTTTGATGCTATTGGAATGCTTTCATTTACCGTTCCTTTCATCGGTGAATTTTCAGATGTAATCTGGGCTCCTTTAGCCGGTTTTTTAATGACTTGGATGTATAAAGGAACAATAGGAAGAGTAGGAGGAGTAGTTACATTTCTGGAAGAAATTTTACCATTTTCGGATTTTATTCCAACGTTTACCTTAACCTGGATCTATAATTATGTAATTAAAAACAAAGATGCCTCGTAATTCGAGGCATTTTTTGCTAGTCGTTAAAAAGAAATCCTAGTCCCAATCGTTTCAGCATTTTTTTTTCGAAAGCCCAAAAGAATTTAAATTGTCCAAACAAAAATCCTATCAATACTAATAAGATCTGATAAATTGGAAAAATTAGAATTAACCTAACAGGGGTAAACCAAAAGCCTAAATCTTCTTTTGTAATTCCAAGCCAAAAACAAAAAGGTTTAGAAAGCCACGCCGAAGCGGATCCGGTTATCGCAAAAACAATAAATATAATGGTAAGTTGAAAATTGCTGTCAATTCCCCAACGTTGTTTCAGTTTGTTCATTTTTATTTATAATGAATACAAATATAGTGACATTATCTGATGGGGACAAAACCAAAAAGTTTTTGTTTGTATGTGTTTTGAAAATAAATCATATAATTGTAAATCAAATAATTTACTTCATATCCATAATCAATATTAGGGTCATAATTGATTGTCATTTCATATAAATTAGGATCATATCGTTGCGGTTGCAATACTCTATTGTTCCATTCCGTCACATATAGTTGGTTTTTCATTTCCAAAAAAGATTGAGAATGATAATTGCGGGGCAAAGCTCTTGAATTTAACCATAAACTAAAACCTGGGTCAATAATTATTACCTCATATTCCAGTTCATCATTGGCAATTCGGACTGTATCGCCTTGAGCGGCAACAGATTTTTCAGTACTTTGAAATGAAGTTTTTGAAGTTGTACAACTCAAAAACACACAAAAAAGGACGATTATAATGTAGTAACTGTTTTTCATGACGGAAAAATTGAACTATAAAGTTACAAAAATAAAACGCTGTCTAATAGTGTTTTAAAAAAAAATCATCTGTAATTAGTAGATGATTTATTATAATTTATATTTTATTTTCCGAAGAGCTTACCAAATATACTGCCAAGTCCTCCACCTTTTTGCGTCACTGCAGCCATGGCATCATTTATATCAACTTTTCCATCAGTATTTTGGTCTAGGCCAAATTGACCACCATATTTAGAAATAGCATCCATAATTACTGAATTTTGTCCGCTATTCCCAGAAATTGCCGTAATAATGTCAGAAATTTGAAAACTAGAGTCATTAGGATCTTTTGCTTTATTGATTAACGAACTTATGATTTGTGGAATTAAATTTCCAGCAACACCAGATGCAGCGCCTTCACTTAAGCCAAATTTTTCTCCAAGGCTTCCCTTGAATTGCTCGGTTAGTTTTTGAACTAATGGATTCGAATTATTTTGAGCATTATTTCCTTGGAATAATCCTGTAAGTTGATCAACTCCGCCTTCTGAAATTATTTTCTGTAGACCTATAAATATAGAGCTGCTAGCCTCACTGATTACCGCTTCGTTTTGTTCATTTGGAATAGCGTCATTTTTTACAACTGATTCATTTCCATGTTGCTGTGCTAATTGTATTAATTGTTCAAACATAAGATTTCGTTTAGATTTAAATCCAAATATAATAAAAAAAAGGATTCACTATATTTTTAGTGAATCCTTTTCTTCTTGCTTTATTTTACAGATATTACCCTAATATACTAATAATTTGGGAAGCTAATTCAGTACCAATTCTATCTTGTGCTTCTCCTGTTGCCGCTCCAATATGTGGAGTCAACGAGATTTTATGATTCATCAAAATAGCCATTTCAGGAGTTGGTTCGTTTTCAAAAACGTCTAATCCTGCAAATAAAACTTTTCCGCTATCTAATGCTTTTACTAATGCGACTTCGTCAATAACACCGCCACGGGCACAGTTTACAATTCCTACACCATCTTTCATAATGGCAAGTTCTTTTTCGCTGATGATGTAACCATCTTGAGCAGGAACGTGTAATGTAATGAAATCAGCTTCTTTGAATAAAGATTCTAATGATTGTGAAACAATAGTCGTCGTAATAGATTGTCCGTCAAAAAATTCTACTTTAACATCCACTTGCGGAATAAAACTATCGGCAGCGATAACTTTCATTCCTAGTCCTAATGCCATTTTAGCAGTAGCCTGACCAATACGGCCAATTCCAACTATTCCAAGTGTTTTTCCTCTTAATTCGATTCCATTTGCGTATGCTTTTTTCAAACCATCAAAGTTGGTATCGCCTTCAAGCGGCATATTTCTGTTCGAATCATGCAAGAAACGAACACCAGAAAATAAGTGAGCAAAAACTAATTCTGCTACTGATTCTGATGATGAAGCCGGAGTATTGATTACGTGAATTCCTTTGCTTTTAGCATAATCCACATCAATATTGTCCATTCCTACACCACCTCGGCCTATGATTTTCAATCCTGGACAAGCGTCAATGATATCTTTACGAACTTTAGTCGCACTACGTACCAAAACTACGCTTACATTATTTTCATTTACAAAGTTAGCCACTTGTTCTTGTGCTACTTTTGTCGTTATCACTTCAAATCCACCTTTTTCTAAGGCTAGAATTCCACTTTTAGAAATTCCGTCATTGGCTAATACTTTCATTTGTATTTTATATTTAAAGATTGAAAAATTTAAAGATTCAATCTGTGTTGTTTAATGTAGTTATTGATTAAAAATTGATTTTTCAAATCTTTAAATCATTCAATATTTTAATTTTTAAATTGCTTTTTCCAAAGCCTGCATAACATCTACTAATACCTGAACACTTTCTAACGGAAGCGCATTGTACATAGAAGCTCTGTAACCACCTACTGAACGGTGTCCAGGCAAACCTGAAATTCCCGCTGCTTTCCACATTGCATCAAATGTTGCAGCATGTGCTTCATCATTTAATAAGAAAGTAGCATTCATGTTTGAACGGTCTTCAACAGCTGCAGCTCCTTTGAATAGCGGATTTCTGTCGATCTCTCCATAAAGCAAAGCCGCTTTGGCATTGTTTATTTTTTCAATAGCAGCTATTCCACCGAGGTTTTTCAACCACTGTAAGGTCAATAATGAGGCGTAAACAGGGAAAACAGGTGGTGTATTGTACATACTTTCTGCTTTGATATGTTTGGCATAATCCAACATGCTTGGGATTATTCTACCATTTTTACCTAAAATTTCTTCTTTTACAACAATCAGCGTAGTTCCTGCTGGACCCATATTTTTTTGTGCTCCTGCATAAATCAAATCAAATTTAGAAAAATCCAATTCTCTTGAAAATATATCAGAACTCATGTCGCATACAACTGGCATATCCACTGATGGAAATTCCTTCATTTGCGTACCAAAAATTGTGTTGTTACTTGTGCAATGGAAATAATCAGCATCTGCAGGTATTGTATATCCTTTTGGAATGTGATTGTAATTTTCTTCTTTTGAGGAAGCGACAACGACAGTATCTCCAAAAAGTTTGGCTTCTTTGATAGCTGCTGCTGCCCAAGTTCCTGAATCTAGATAAGCCGCTTTTCCGCCTTCTTTCATCAAGTTATAAGGAGCCATGATAAATTCTAAACTCGCTCCTCCAGCAAGAAATAAGGCGCTGTAGCCTTTGCCTTCAAGTCCTAAAAGTTCAAGAACGATGGCTCTTGCTTCTTCCATAACGGCAACAAAATCTTTGCTTCTGTGCGAAATTTCTAAAAGTGATAATCCGGAATCGTTAAAATTTAAAATTGCTTGTGCTGATTTTTCAAAAACTTCTTGCGGTAAAATACAAGGTCCTGCGCTGTAGTTGTGTTTTTTCATGGTGTAGTTTATGTCCAAAAAATTAAAGTGCAAATTTCGACAATAGGAGTTTAAAAAGCGTTAATTTATTCGAAATAATTGCACTTTTTTATACTATATTGTTAACAAAAACGAAATAGTATCGATGTTATCTGCGTAATTCCATAATCGGGGATTTTGAGTTTCTCCAAAGTCCACGCTGTTTTCTATAGTCTCAGCAGCAACGATACATTGTAATAGCTCGCTTTCCGACTCTAATCTTGTTTTTAATTCCTTTATATCATCGTAAAACTCATAAAAAACACTCGAAATAGGAGAGGCATGACTTTGATCTTCTTTTAAAGTCAAAAATCCATTGTCTAATAATTTAAAATTACTCATCAGGAAAACGGCTTTGTTGTAATCGTAATTGTTGGCGTATTTTTCGTAATGAATGACGTCTTGGTATGCAAAGATTGCTTCAAAAAACGGAACAAACGAATATCCTTTTGGAACAAAAAGTTTAGAAACGTTGCGGCAACCCAATCCAAAATAGCGAAAAATATCTTCTCCTAAAGCGGTAAGTTGTTCTTTGGTTTCATTTCCGGTTAAAACCGCTACTGAATTTCTGCTTTTTCGAATTATAGAAGGTTTGTCTTTAAAATAATATTCAAAATATCGGGCAGTGTTGTTGCTTCCTGTTGCGATAACAGCATCAAAATTTTCTAATTTTCCATCTACAAAAGCAATATTCTTAGCTAGTTCTGGTTGAACAGCAATGATGTATTTCGCTAAAAAAGGTAACAAATGCTGATCGTTTGAGGATGTTTTTACTAAAACAGTATTTCCTGTAATCAAAACCGAAAGGAAATCATGAAAACCCACCAACGGAATATTACCGGCAAGTATTAAAGCGACTTTTTTAGGCTCTTGAATTGGAATTGTATAGTTTGAAAGCCATTGATTCAGGTTTTCTTCTGTTAATGCTTCTGCCCAAGATTGTATGGAGAAATAGACGTTTTCAGGAGTATACCAGCCATTGTGCGATTGTGATAATTGTATCAAGTCAACAAAAGCATCAAAAAACGTTTCGTTGTGCAAAACAGCCAGATTTTTTAAAGTGTTATTTTCGGAAAACTGACTTAAAAATTTTCCTAATTCAACAAAAACACTTTTTTTTGTTTCTAATGTCATAATGTTTGCTTATGAATAGTTTTGATTGTAATTTTGCACAAAAATAAGCTATAAAACGTATAGTTAAAAGATTAAAGAGGAAAGATATGAGAATCTTAAATCCAAAATCTTATTTCCTTAATATCCTAAATTAAAAACATGGCAATTATTATAACAGACGAATGTATCAATTGTGGCGCTTGTGAACCCGAGTGCCCAAATACAGCAATATATGAAGGAGCAGACGATTGGAGATACAAAGACGGAACAAAACTGAAAGGAAAAGTGATTTTGCCTGATGGTACCGAAATTGATTCTGATGAAGCTCAAACTCCAATTTCTGACGAAGTGTATTACATTGTACCAGGAAAATGTACTGAGTGTAAAGGTTTTCATGATGAGCCACAATGTGCGGCTGTATGTCCTGTAGACTGTTGTATTCCGGATGACAATCACGTCGAAAGCGAAGAAACATTGTTAAACAGACAAGCGTTTTTACATAACGAATAGGCAGAAGATCTTAATTTTGTGCAAAAAAAATCCTGAATTAATTCAGGATTTTTTTTGTTTTACAACTTTCTTATTCTTTGACCATAATGAAAGTCTCTACTATTACTTTATCAGTTTTATCATCATAAGATTCTAAAACTAGATTTCCGTTAGCATCAAAGTAACCAAAAGAAGTTTTATTTTTTGCTTTGTAAATGTAATTGTTGTTTGATGTTTTTCTCAAAACTGCAGCTTTTTCTTTGTTTGGTAAATACATATTGTATCCAGTCTCAGCCAATGAAACTTGATATTTCTGACCATTTAAATTATAATAAGCAGATCTATCGATATCCACAACATTTGTAACTCCGTTTGCCGTCACTGCAGTAATTGCCGTTACTTGAACAGGCGTATCTTTCATTTCTTTATTCAATACATTAGATTCAGCATCTTTTAGTTCAATGTTTTGGATTTCTTTTACTTCCTGCGTTTTGATTAATTTTTTTTCACCTTTTGAATCTTTAATCGTTGTTACAGTCGTTTTTACTTCTGATTTAACATTTTTATTTTGTGCTTGAATAGTTAATGTAAATAAAAAAGCAATCATTCCAAGAATTATAGTTTTCATAATATTTAATTTTGTGATTAATATGAAACAAATTTACAATCATCTGGTTAAGTACATGTTATGTAATTATGATAAAAGATTATATAATTTACATAAAGGCAGATGAAAACGATGTTTTTATTTTTGTCTAGCAACAATTACAAAAGTGTCATACGCATATGTTTTTCGGTCAATAGTGTTGATTATTTCAAAACCATTTAGATAAAGAAATAATTGTATTTCATTTAAAGTAAATACGCGAACAGTGGAAAAATCATCTGCTATTATTTCTTTTGCGCTTTCTTTGATGGTATAATATTGAGCAGTTCATTCCAACATGAAATTTTCCGCTGAAGTTGTTTTCCAGCTGCTGCCTCTATAATAAGTGATTCCTTCATGATTTGCCTCATGAATAATAATGGGATTCTCTTTTGTATATGGAATGTACCGATTGGCATCTATAAAATCAAAAATAAGAATTCCATTGCTTGTTAAATTTTTATAAATGGATTTAAAAGTATTGTTGATGTCATCATTTGTAATCATATAACTAGTGGAACGACCAGTAATTAGTATGGAATCTACGGAGTTTTCAAGTTGAAAATCTCGCATGTCGCCATGTATGAAAGTGCAGTCTTTATTCCTCTCTTTGGCGATTGCAATCATACTTTGACTATAATCCAGACCAGTGTAATTTTGATTGTTTTCCAGAAATCGTTTGGCAAGATTTCCTGTACCACTACCAATTTCAAGTATAGTTTTACAATTTTTTTCTTGGATTAAACTATTATAAAAATACTACTCTTCATCATAATCAATAAAGGTTTGGTACATAGCATCAAAAATCGACGCCATCTTTCCGTTGTAAAGATTTGCCATGATATTCGTATATTAAGTATTAAATTTAGTGATAATAAACGAAATAAAAAAAGGGCTGTCAATGACAGCCCTTTTAAAATTATTCTATAACTGAATTAGAATTTATAGTTCAATGATAAATTAAACATAGTTCCTAATTGGCTGAAGTGATATCCATCATATGTCATTTGAGAATAACGTTGGTTGAAAGTGATCAAGTTAGATTGATTTTTTACTTGAGCAGGGTCATTTAAAATAGCTGTTCCAGCTGCATTTTCTGCTTTGAAATTCCATTCAGGAAGTACATTCAATAAGTTGTTTACATTCAATGCCAAAGTTAATTTTTCAGTTGCAGAGAAAGTAATTCCTAAGTCAGTAACAACTTTTGGAGTAAACTCAGTTCTTAAGTTAGCATTCAAACCATCTTGTTTGAAAGTTGTTTTTCCGAAATAAGTATTGTTCAAAGAGAAACCAAATTTACCAATTTCATAATTAGCTCCTAAAATCCATTTGGTATCAGGTCTTGATGAAAACATTAATGCGTCTAATGTTCCTCCGAATGAATTGTTTGTTACATCAGAGATTCTTTCATTTTGTAATGTAACATTACCAGATAAATTAAATCCTAATTTTCCTTCTCCTAATAAGATGTTGTTGTAATTAGCTACTACATCTAAACCTGATGTACGAGAATCAAATGAGTTTGAAAAGAAAGCTACATTACCAAATTGAGTATCTTGTCTGTCTCCTAATACAATTCTGTCTTCTACCTTGATATTGTAGTAATCTACAGTAAAGTTGAAGTTTTTAGAAGGTTTAGCTCCAATACCAACAGTTACGTTAGTTGATTTTTCAGCATCTAGTTGTGGAACACCTAAGATACGAGCTTGTGGAGATACGTTATTGATAATTCCACTTACTTGAATTCCTTGACCAGCTACAAAAGAGTATTGTGCTTTTTGTGTGTAAATTTGATGTAATGTAGGTGCTCTGAATCCAGTAGAAACAGATCCTCGTAGTGTAATTTTATCATCTGCAAATTTATATCTTGAGCTTAATTTCCAAACGGTAGCTCCACCAAAATCACTATATTGTTCATGACGAAGTGTTCCGTTGATTAAGAAATCTTCAGTTACATCGTAAGCAACATCAAAATAAGCTCCTAAATTATAACGATTCCATTTTCCTGAGTTTTCAGGTCTATTTCCTGCAAACGAGTCTGCACCAATTCCATCCCAAGAAGCTTTGTCTCCTTCAATTACTTCAAAATTTTCTGTTCTGAACTCAGTACCAAAACCAATACTTACTTTGTCTGATACTATTTTAGAGATATCTAAATTTCCTACAATGTGATTAAAAGAAGTTCCTCCAGGTTGAAAAGTAATAGGGCTGTTTTCTTGATAAACGTTATTACCATTTGCATCTTGAATGTCTGATCTGTTTTGAGAGTTTGTTACTGAATACGTTTGGGAGTTACCACCAACTGTTACACTAGCGTCAGTATTCCAACCGTTTTTAACTGCTTTATATCCTAAAGTAGCATTGTAATCATTTAAATCTCCAACAAAAGTAGGAACATAACCTACGTAAGACGCTGCTGTACCATCTCCAAAGAAATCAGCAAGGTATGGGTTGGCAGGATTTAATGTTCTCCAATATGGGGTTCTGTAATTAGCAAATGAGTTTACTTTTTTGTAAACATATGCTGCGTTATAATACAATGATGTTTCATCTGATAATTCAAATCCACCATTAACTAAAAATTTAGCAGCTGCAGTTTCTGGAGATCCATTGATATTTCCAGCATCTGGTTTTTTTGCAAGGAAAGCTTGAACATCAGAAAGTGAAGCTTCAAAATCTTTAGCTTCACCAGCAGCATCTACAGTTCCAGGTCTGTTTGCAAGATTAACTTTTGAAAAATCAACAGTATAGTTGATATATCCTTTATCACCTACTGTAGATCCATTATTTAAACTTACTCCAATCATTTCTCCGTCACCTTCAGAAGTTACACCACTTCTAGCAGTTACAGATCCACCGTTTGTACTTTTCTTTAAAATGATATTCATAACTCCAGCAATCGCATCAGAACCGTATTGAGCAGATGCACCATCACGAAGTATTTCTACTCTTTCGATAGCATCAGTAGGAATAGCAGAGATATCAGCACCAGTTTCTCCACGTCCTGGAGATGTTTGTACATATAACAATGAACTTAAGTTTTTACGCTTTCCGTTGATTAAGATTAACGTTCTACTAGGTCCCATGTTTCTTATTTCATATGGATCTAGCAATGAAGTTGCATCATTCACAGGAGTTTGAACCGTGTTGAAAGATGGGATTTTGTACTGTAATGCTTTGTCAAATGATGCTTGACCAGTTGAAGCCAAATCTTTTGATGATATTACATCAATAGGAAGTGGAGTGGTAGTGTTACTTCTTGGAGCCGTTCTTGACCCTGTTACAACTACTTCGTCCAGGTTTTGTCCACCTTCTTCGGATAAAACAACATTTATAACAGCATCTGTAGCTGCTTTTTCTAATTTAGAAAACCCTACATAGCTAAAAACTAAAGTTGCTCCTTCTTTTACTTTAATTTTATACATTCCGTCCACGTCAGTGGAAACTCCGTTTTGAGTTCCTTTTTCAAGAATGTTTACTCCAGGTAAAACATTACCAGTGTTGTCTTTTACCACGCCCGAGACTTGCTTTTGAGCAAAAATAAACGAGACGTTTAAGAGGATTAATAATAATACGAATTTTTTCATAATAAGTTGTGTTTAATTTTTGGTTTGGTTTTAAATCGGTCGCAATATAATTTTTTTTTAACAAAACATTAATAGATATTTTGATTTTTTATAAAAATATTAGTAATTATTTTAAATCTGTCGATAAAATTAATTATCTATTAATTAAATCACCTTAAAATACGAAATTCTTATTGCTTTAATTAATTAGGTATAACAATAAATGCTCTGTTTATATCACCTTACATTCATTTTAATATTATATTTGCAAACTTTTAAAGTGAAGATTACAAAAATAGTGGAGTTCGTTGTTAGCAAATAAAAACGCAATCAAATTGTCCTTTACCACAAGATTATAAAATAGTACGGTACACAACTTTATGTTCCATTAAAAAAACAAATATTATCTACATATGAAAGCAGGAATTGTAGGATTACCAAATGTTGGAAAATCAACATTATTCAATTGTTTATCCAATGCAAAAGCGCAAAGTGCCAACTTTCCTTTTTGTACCATCGAACCTAATATAGGAGTTGTAAATGTTCCGGATTCCAGAATAGAAAAATTGGAAGAATTAGTAAAACCAGAGCGCGTTCAAATGGCTACTGTTGATATTGTTGATATTGCAGGATTAGTAAAAGGAGCTAGTAAAGGCGAAGGTTTAGGAAACCAATTCCTTGGAAATATTAGAGAGTGCAATGCCATTATTCACGTATTGCGTTGTTTTGACAATGATAACATTGTTCACGTTGACGGAAATGTAAATCCAATTCGTGACAAAGAAACCATTGATATTGAGTTGCAGTTGAAAGATTTGGAGAATGTTGAAAAACGATTAGAGAAGGTAAAACGTGCCGCTAAAACAGGAAATAAAGAAGCAATCGTTGAGGAAGCGTTGTTGAACAGAATTAGAGAAACGTTACTTCAGGCAAAATCAGCCAGAACCATAACCCCGCAAAACATTGACGAAGAAGTTTTGATGGAAGGTTTCCAATTAATTACTGCAAAACCAGTATTGTATGTTTGTAATGTAGATGAAAATTCTGCAGTTAACGGAAATAAATATGTAGACCAAGTTCGTGAATTGGTAAAAGATGAAGATGCAGAAGTTATCGTGCTTTCTGTAGGTGCTGAAGCTGATATTACCGAATTAGAAAGCTACGAAGAGCGTCAGGTTTTCCTTGAAGATATGGGTTTAAGTGAGCCAGGAGCTTCGGTTTTAATTCGTGCCGCTTATAAATTATTGAAACAACAAACTTATTTTACCGCCGGAGTCAAAGAAGTTCGTGCTTGGACCATCAATGTTGGATCAACCGCGCCACAAGCTGCGGGAGTAATTCATACTGATTTCGAAAAAGGATTTATCCGTGCCGAAGTTATTGCGTTTGAAGATTTCGTTCATTACGGTTCTGAAGCCAAATGTAAAGAAGCCGGAAAATTCAAAGTAGAAGGAAAAGAATACATCGTAAAAGATGGTGATGTAATGCATTTTAGATTCAACGTATAAATAAACAGTTATAAAGCTGAAAGTTATAAAGTCGAAAGTTAGCAATAACTTTCGACTTTTTTTATGGACCTATTCCAGCTTTCCACTACAAGATTTTCAGATCAATCTCTTTTTTCTAAGACAAAAAAGGAGCTTCCGCTGGTCGCTCTTTTATGCCAAGAAAAAAAGGAGATTGATCTGAAAAATGCTTTCCGTTTCACTCTGGGGTAAAATCGATTTAGAAAGAAATGAAGTTACGTTTTCTTATCGTTTTTTAAATCTGCGAATCAGTAGTTAATTATTTTGTTGCTATTTTATTTTTAGTACTTTTAATAAAAACTAATTGTCATGAAAATAATCGCTTTTGGCGCAAGTCCCAGTAAAAACTCTATCAATAAAAAATTAGCGACCTACGCAGCAACTCTTTTTGAAAATGCCGAAGTGGAGGTTCTGGATTTAAATGATTTTCAAATGCCGATTTTTACTGTTGATGTCGAGCCAGCAATAGGTCAGCACGAGCTGGCAAAAGCATTTCTGGCTAAAATTGCTACCGCTGATATTTTGGTAGTTTCAATGGCTGAAAATAACGGAAATTATTCAGCAGCTTTCAAAAATATTTTTGATTGGTGCTCCAGAATTACAGGAAAAGTTTTTCAGGAAAAACCCATGTTATTAATGGCTACTTCTCCGGGGGCTAGAGGCGGTGCAAGTGTTTTGGAAATCGCTAAAAAAGCTTTTCCATTTTATGGTGGAAACGTAAAGGCTACTTTTTCACTTCCTAGTTTTGATGCTAATTTTGATGTCGAAAAAGGAGAAATTAGTAGTGTAGAATTGCGAAAAAAACTTCAGAAATTAATCACAGATAATTTTTAACACGATATGATTTCAGTTCAATTGCATTCGATTTTAGATAATGATTTTTACAAATTTACGATGCAGCATGCTGTAATCAAACTTTTTCCAAAGGCTAAAGTTCAGTACGCATTCATTAATCGTGGTAAACATCAATTTCCGTCTCATTTTGCTGAATTACTTCGTAAAGCAGTTGATGCAATGATTCATCTAAAATTGACAGTAGCCGAAAAGAGGTTTCTTGCCGATAATTGTCCCTATTTAGATCCTACCTATTTGGATTTTTTGCAAGGTTATCAATATGATCCTTCCGAAGTGTTAATTGAGCAGGAGGGAAGTGACTTGAAAGTGATCATTAAAGGGTATTGGTACCGTACAATACTTTGGGAAGTTCCCTTGATGGCTTTGATATCAGAACTTTTCTATAAGTCTCAAAATTTAATTCGTGTTAGTGATGAAGATGTTAAACGCATCACTAAAACAAAAATAGAGAATTACAATAGTTTGGGTGTTGTGATTTTAGAATTTGGAACTCGTCGCCGACATTCCTATAAAGTCCAAAGTTTAGTTAATGAAACATTAAATGTTTTTGGTGCAAATAGTTTTTTAGGAACAAGTAACGTGCATTTGGCAATGTTGCAAAACCGAAAACCATCGGGAACGCATGCCCATGAATGGTTTATGTTTCATGCATCAGCATATGGGTTTAAAGTAGCCAATGCTATAAGTCTCGAGAATTGGACAAAAGTGTATCAAGGCGATTTGGGGATTGCATTAACGGATACGTACACAACCGAAGTCTTTTTTGAACAATTCAATAAAAAATATTCTAAACTTTTTGATGGCGTTCGACACGATAGTGGCGATCCACTTGAGTTTGCAAAAAAAACGATCGCACATTACGAAAAAATGGGAATAGATCCAAAATCCAAAATTATAGTTTTCTCTGATTCGTTAAATTATGAAAAAGTAAAAGTCATTGCTGATTATTGTCGAGGAAAAATTAAAATGTCATTTGGCATTGGAACAAACTTCAGTAATGACGTTGGTTTGCCTGCAATGAATATGGTAATTAAACTCACTGATGCCAAACCCGAAAATAGTCATTGGGAAGCTGTTGTGAAATTATCGGATGAAAAAAATAAACATACAGGAACCCCAAAAATGATTGCCTTAGCACAGCAAGTTTTAGGAATAGAATCCTAAAAGCAGTTGATTCTACAAAGACAAAATCATTTTTTGTAATTTTGAAGCATAGCTCTTTTAAAATATATTGAGATATGCTATATTAGCAAACTCAAGGTCTAAGCTAAAGCTAAGGTCGAACAGAACCAAGTTAAAATCCAGAAAATTCACAATGTCCGATCAAAATCAATATACCGAAGATAATATTCGGTCACTCGACTGGAAAGAACACATTCGCATGCGTCCCGGAATGTACATCGGGAAATTGGGTGATGGCTCTTCTCCGGATGATGGTATTTATATTCTTCTAAAAGAGGTGCTCGATAACTGTATCGATGAATTTGTCATGGGTGCTGGTAAAACAATCGAGGTAACTATTAAGGATAAGACCGTTACTGTTCGAGATTATGGTCGTGGAATTCCATTAGGAAAAGTCATTGATGTCGTTTCTAAAATGAATACCGGTGGGAAATATGATTCTTTGGCATTTAAAAAATCCGTTGGTTTGAATGGAGTGGGGACAAAAGCCGTAAATGCTTTGTCTAATTATTTTCGTGTAGAATCTGTTCGGGACGAGAAACAAAAAGCAGCAGAATTCTCCGCTGGAAACTTAGTTCTTGAAGAGGATATTATTGATACAACCAAACGCAAAGGAACTAAAGTAACTTTTATTCCGGATGAGGCCATTTTCAAAAATTATAAATTCCGCTACGAGTATATCATCAAAATGCTTAAAAATTATTGTTATTTAAACAATGGTTTGACAATCATTTTTAACGGAGAAAAATATTTTTCAGAGAATGGTCTTAAAGATTTATTAGAAGAAACCATTCACGCCGAAGATTTAGAATATCCAATCATTCACTTGAAAGGCGACGATATCGAGATTGCTTTAACACACAGTAAAACGCAGTACAGCGAGGAATATCATTCCTTCGTAAATGGACAAAATACCACACAAGGAGGAACGCACTTAGCGGCGTATCGTGAAGCAATTGTAAAAACCATTCGGGAGTTTTATAATAAAAGTTTCGAAGCTTCAGATGTTCGAAAATCGATTGTTACAGCGGTAAGTATTAAGGTGATGGAACCGGTTTTTGAATCGCAAACCAAAACTAAATTAGGCTCAACTGATATGGGTTCAGAGCCAGGAATGCCATCTGTGCGTACTTTTGTAAATGATTTCGTGAAAACGAAGTTAGATAATTATTTGCACAAAAACCCTGCAACTTCAGATGCATTATTACGCAAAATTCTTCAAGCCGAAAGAGAGCGTAAAGAATTATCTGGTATTAGAAAACTAGCCACTGATCGTGCCAAAAAAGCTAACCTACACAATAAGAAACTAAGAGATTGTCGTGCTCATCTTCCGGATACTAAAAATCCTAAAAATTTGGAAAGCACGCTTTTTATTACGGAGGGAGATTCGGCTTCGGGGTCGATTACCAAATCACGTGATGTAAATACGCAAGCCGTTTTTAGTTTGCGTGGTAAGCCTTTGAATTCGTATGGAATGAGCAAGAAAATTGTTTATGAAAATGAAGAATTCAATTTATTGCAAGCGGCTTTGGATATTGAAGACGGATTGGAAAAATTACGTTATAACAACATTGTAATTGCAACTGATGCCGATGTCGATGGAATGCACATTCGATTGCTATTGATTACGTTCTTTCTGCAATTTTTCCCTGAATTGATAAAAGAAGGACATTTGTATATTTTGCAAACACCACTTTTCAGGGTTCGAAATAAGAAAGAAACAATCTATTGCTATTCTGACGAGGAACGAAAAGCGGCAATCGAAAAATTAAAACCGAAACCAGAAATCACCCGATTTAAGGGATTGGGAGAAATTTCTCCGGATGAGTTCAAGAATTTTATTGGAGAAACCATTCGTCTTGATCCTATTATGATGGACAAAAATACTTCGATTGAACAATTGCTTTCTTTTTATATGGGAAAAAATACTCCGGACAGACAGGAATTTATCATCAAGAATTTGAAGGTGGAATTAGATGTAATTGAGAAAGTTTAAAAAAACAGATTAAAGTTGATAGGAGGAATCCATATACAATTCATAGAAAATAAATGGACGAAGAAGAAGAAAACATAATTCCAGAAGATCAAAACGAAGGTAAACAGTCTGAAGGACAGCATTTTTACGATAATCAAGAAGACGGAAACGATACCATTACCAAAGTTACGGGAATGTATAAAGACTGGTTTCTGGATTATGCTTCGTATGTAATTTTGGAGCGTGCCGTTCCGGCGATTGAAGACGGTTTTAAACCTGTGCAACGTCGTATCATGCACTCTTTGAAAGAATTAGATGACGGTCGTTACAATAAAGTTGCCAATGTAGTTGGTCACACCATGCAGTATCATCCTCACGGAGATCAGAGTATTGGTGATGCGATGGTGCAAATTGGACAAAAAGAATTACTGATTGACTGTCAGGGAAACTGGGGAAATATCCTAACAGGTGATGGTGCTGCGGCTTCTCGTTACATTGAAGCGCGTTTGTCTAAATTTGCTTTGGAAGTTATTTACAGTCCAAAAATTACCGATTGGGGTGTTTCTTATGACGGAAGAAGAGCAGAACCGAACAATCTTCCAGTGAAGTTTCCGTTGCTTTTGGCACAAGGAGCCGAAGGTATTGCCGTAGGTCTTTCCACGAAAGTTTTACCTCATAATTTCAATGAATTAATCGATTCTTCGATAAAAATATTAAAAGGGAAGCCTTTTACACTGTATCCGGATTTCATGACGCAAGGTATTGCTGATGTGTCAAATTATAATGACGGATTGCGTGGCGGACGTGTTCGGGTTCGTGCCAAAATTGGTCAGTTGGACAAAAATACGTTGGTGATTACTCAAATTCCGTTTTCGACCAATACGACGACTTTGATTGACAGTATTTTGAAAGCGAATGAAAAAGGTAAAATCAAAATCAAGAAAATTGAAGACAATACCGCGGCGGAGGTAGAGATATTAATTCACCTTTTTCCGGGTGTTTCTCCTGATAAAACCATTGATGCATTATTTGCTTTCACGGCTTGTGAAACTTCGGTGGCGCCGTTAGGTTGTGTGATAGAGGATAACAAACCACTTTTTATTGGTGTTTCTGAAATGTTGAAGATATCAACGAACAGAACGGTTGAATTGCTGAAAAGTGAACTTGAAATTCAATTGAGTGAATTGGAGGAACAATGGCATTTTCTTTCTTTAGAGCGTATTTTTATCGAAAATAAAATCTATCGTGACATTGAAGAAATGACGACTCGTGAATCGGTAATTAAAGCTGTTGATGATGGTTTGAAACCACATACAAAACACTTAAAACGTGCGGTTACCGAAGAAGATATTCTACGTTTGTTAGATATCCGAATCATGCGTATTTCCAAATTTGACAGTAATAAAGCACAGGATAAAATTGAATCATTGGAAGGTGATATCGAGCAAGTAAAACACAATTTAGAACATCTGATTGATTTTGCAATTGCCTATTTTTCGAAGTTGAAAGAGAAGTACGGTAAAGGCCGTGAACGTCAGACAGAACTTCGAATTTTTGATGATATCGAAGCGACGAAAGTAGTTTTAAGAAATACTAAATTATACGTCAATAAGGAAGAAGGATTTGTAGGGACGAGCTTGAAAAAAGATGAATACGTGACGGATTGTTCGGATATTGATGATGTAATTGTTTTTCTGCGTGACGGAAAAATGATGATTACCAAAGTAGATGCCAAAACTTTCGTGGGTAAAGACATAATTCATATTGCTATTTTTGACAAAAGCGATAAAAGAACGATTTATAACATGATATACCGTGATGGAAAATCGGGGCCTTCATACATAAAACGTTTCAATGTTTCTGGAGTTACCCGAGACAAAGCCTACGATTTAACCAATGAAACTGCTGGTTCTCAAGTATTGTATTTTTCTTGCAATCCAAATGGTGAAGCAGAAGTAATTACAATATTATTACGCCAGATAGGAAGTGTCAAAAAATTAAAATTCGATATTGATTTTGCCAGTTTATCGATAAAAGGACGTGCTTCTAAAGGGAATTTAGTTACCAAATATCCAATCAAAAAAATAGAATTGAAGGAGAAAGGGATTTCTACTTTATTACCAAGAAAAGTTTGGTTTGATGATACTGTTCAACGATTGAATGTAGATGGAAGAGGAGAATTGTTGGGCGAATTCAGACCAAGTGATAAGATTTTAATCATCTCACAATCGGGGAAAGCGAAGGTAATTACACCGGAATTGTCTACGCATTTTGATGAAGATATGGTAGTTTTAGAAAAATGGATTCCAAAGAAACCAATATCAGCCATTTATTATGATGGAGAAAAAGAGCGTTATTATATCAAACGTTTTTTAGTAGAAACGGAAAACAAAGAAGAAAGTTTCATCACGGAACATACTAATTCACATCTTGAAATAGTCTCTACTGATTATCGTCCTGTAGCCGAATTAGTTTTTTCAAAAGTAAAAGGTGTTCAAAAAGAAAATATGACTGTGGACATTGAATCTTTTATTGCCTTGAAAGGATTTAAAGCGCAAGGAAATCAGTTAACTGCTGATAAGTTGAAGCAAGTTAATTTGATGGAACCCTTGCCTTATGAGCCACCTGCTGAGGTGATTCCGGAAGTTGCAGAAAATCAAGAAATTGATGGTGATAGTGATGAAGTACAATTAGATGATGATGGACAAATAACATTAAGTTTAGACTAAAAAAAAAGCTTCCGTTTGAAAGCTTTTTTTATCGCAATTTATTTTTTGTTTTTATTCATTTTCATATTTAGTACTTCAACAAGTAATGAAAATGAAATTGCGAAGTATAAATATCCTTTTGGCACTGGTGTAACATGGCTACCAAAGATCAAAGCATTTGATAAATGAGCGCTTTCAGTAAGTAACATCATTCCAATTAGTATTAAAAATGATAATCCAAGTATCTGAATAGAAGGGTGTTTGTTTACGAAATTTCCAACAGGAACAGCAAATTGCATCATAACTAATACAGAAATAACTACGGCAGTTATCATAATGTATAAAGCACCTTCCACTCCGTTTGTCATACCCACCGCGGTAAGAATACTATCAAAAGAGAAAACTAAATCAATCATGATAATTTGTAACAGTACGTTCTGGAATGATTTCGTTGCTGCTTTTCCTATTTCTTTTTCTTCATGTCCTTTTTCATCAACTTTCTCCCTGATTTCATTTGTACTTTTATAAATTAAGAATAAGCCACCACCTAGTAATATAAGACTCTGACCGGTAATTCCAGCTGAAAACCAACTAAAATCAATATGAAACCAAGGTTCTTTCATTTGAATCAATAAGTTGATACCAAACAAAAGTGCAATTCTCATGAACATGGCTAGGAACATTCCTATTTTAGTAGCTCTTTTACGTTGTTCTACGGGCAATTTCCCGGTAGCAATCGATATGAATATGATATTATCGATTCCCAATACAATCTCCAGAAATGTCAATGTTAAAAGGGCAATCCAGGCGTCGGGATTTAAAAATACTTCCATTTTGTTCAGTTATAAATTATAATTCTTAATCGGCAATTTTGGTAACGGTTCCTTTTTGTTTGGCATCTGATCCAACCATTCCAAATTCAAAGGTATACGAATTTTTTGAGGTTGTCAAAATTTTCATACCAATAGCTTTTTTCTCTGCCATATTTTTAGGATGAATTTTTTGTAATACATATTCACAATCATTTACCCATCGAATTGCAGCGGTATCTGTTTTACCTTCGAAAGTTTCAATCTCGATAGTGTCATTGCGTTCAAAAAGCGTGGTTTTTTTCACACCGTCAACTTCATATTCAAACTTGAATTTTCCAGTTTTGAAATCTTTGCAATTGCGCTCCGCATCATAACACGACATTAGAAGCAGTAGTGGGAGGAGTAATAGTATTTTTTTCATTAGTAAGAGGTTTATTTTTAATTTTATAAAGTAAATCAATTTTACTGATTCAATCGAAGGGTTGTAGTTAGAAATCTAATTACACAATTTTAATATCATATTTGTCCAAAAGTCCAATAATTCCTTGTGTTGAAAATTTTGCTTTTTTCATCGGATTGAATTCAGGATCAATTTTGAAATCAGTAGCTTTTGAAAAATCGGCTCCAGCTAATTGCGTATTATTGAAAATAGCACCATCTAAATTACTATTATCGAAAACAGCACTTGTAAGATTAGTTCCAATAAAGCTTACTTCTCGTAATGAACAGGAATTGAATTTTGTCTTTGGCATTTTTTTATTAGCAAACGAAGAATAATCCAAAACACATTCCTGAAAACTCACATTAAACAAGAAATCATCACATTCCTCAAATTGAATTCCCAGTAATTTACAGTTTTTGAATTGTACACCTTTCAAGCTAGTCCCAGATAATTTAGTCATGGCCAAATTACAATTCATGAACTCGCAATCCATAAATGTGCTATACGAGAAATCGCTATTTGATAAATCGCAATTCTTAAAAACGCAATCCTCAAATTCTCTATTGTTTACTTTTTTATCGACGTAAACGATTTTTTCAAATGTTTTTTGAACGTGAATTAAGTTTTCCATTAGTCGTTAAATAAGCTTTTCATAATTGTTTTTAGCCCCAAAAACATTAAATACATGGCAGCAATACAAGCAACAATTCCAATTGCTAAAACTAAATAATGCCACACATTTTGTTTGTTCATAAAGGCATTATATATTAAAGTAGGCCCAATGAAAATCAATGGTAAAGCTCCTGATAAATATTTGATTCCTTTAGATAATAGTTCTTTGTTGGTTGCCATTGTTTAGTTTAAAGTTTAAGGTTCGAAGTTTTTGGATATTCTCAAAATATTTACCTGTAAGCTGTTTATTGAGCTGTAAAATTATCAACAGCTTTCCTTACGCTACCGTGCTTTTTTAATAAATTAGCGGCTTGTTCATAGGAGACGGGAATTTCTTCCATAATCATTTTCACGCCGCGATCTACAAGTTTGCTGTTGCTGAGTTGCATATCGACCATTTTGTTGCCTTTCACTTTTCCCAGTTGAATCATTGTGGTAGTTGAGATCATGTTGAGTACCATTTTTTGTGCTGTTCCGGCTTTCATTCGGGAACTTCCCGTTACAAATTCAGGTCCTACAATTACTTCAATAGGGAATTTTGCCGTTTGCGAAAGCGGACTTCCCACATTGCAAGAAATACTTCCTGTGGTAATATTATTTTCGTTACAAGCTTGTAATCCTCCAATAACGTAAGGTGTTGTTCCTGAAGCTGCAATACCAACCACGATATCATTTTTATTTATATCGAAAGCTTTCAAGTCAATCCAGGCTTGAGTAGCGTTATCTTCGGCATTTTCTACGGCTTTGCGAATGGCAGTATCACCGCCAGCAATAATGCCAATTACTAAATCGAAAGTAACGCCAAAGGTTGGTGGACATTCAGAAGCATCTAGTATTCCAATACGTCCTGATGTTCCTGCGCCAATGTAGAATAATCGTCCGCCAAGTTTCATTTTAGCAACGATTTCAGTTACTAAATTTTCTATTTGTGGCAATGCTTTTTCTACGGCAAGCGGAACGGTTTTGTCTTCCTGATTGATATTAGATAACAATTCTTGAACCGACATTGTTTCTAAATGTTCGTATTTTGAGGATTGTTCGGTAGTTTTTGTGAAGGTCATTTTTCGTATAATTGGACAAGTCCAAAATTAACCTTTTTTATCACAATCTCGAAATTTTCTATTTTTAGTTTTAGGATTTTCACTGTCTATTTTCTTTAAATTTGATATATGTTGATTTCCTTTTTTTAGTTTTTAATTTCTCATGTGGAGAAAGGGTATTGAATCTTTGTTAGATGAACTAAAATATTATATTTGTTAAATATTAAAAAATAAATGGATAGAATAATCTTATTGCAAGGGATTGCACGGATTTCGGTTTTTGTGTCTTTATTGATGGCATTTTTTTTATTGACAGTTAAAACTGAAAATAAATTGGCCAACCGTCTATTTGCCTGGTTTTTTATTTTCTCTGCTATCGATCTTAGCGGATTTTTTATTGAGGTGGGTACTCGTAATGAGTTAAATTTAGAGATTTTTAGATCTACAGCCTGTTTGTTTGGAATGCCTTTATTTTATCTTTTTGTACTAGCAGTCTGTTATTCTGATTTTAGATTAAAGTGGAAGCATGTAGTGCATTTGCTTCCTTTTTTATTGATTAATTTGGTTTTTATTCCAAGGATTTATCTTAGCACGAACATAGATAAAGATAGTTTTGCTGCAACGCTAAATCAAATGCCAGAGATATACCTGATTCAGATTTTAATTGAATTTCAATATGTATTTTATATCGTCAGCGTATTTTTGATTTTGAAAAAGTATAGAGAAATCTATTTAGAAAATTACGCTGATTCGAGTACTGCGACTTATAAATGGCTTTTTCAGATAACCTGTGTTTTTCTTATCGCACATTCTATTGTGGCATTAAAAAATGTATTGCGTTATAGCGGTTTCAGAGAGATATTTCTTTGGACAAATGTACTTGTAGGGGCTATTGCTTTACTTATAACATGCTGGTTTATCATGAAAGCGCTCAATCATCCCGAACTTTTTAGGGGAATTAATTCTAAATTACAATTGACAAAAGATATTCTGCCTGAAGTCGAAGAAAAAACAGCATCTAAAAATGTTCAAGACGATGCGATTTCCATTCAAATTTCGGCATTGAAACAATATATGGCTGAGAAAGAGCCTTTTCTTGATCCATCCCTTACCATTCAGGAGCTTGCCAATCAAATTGATATTCCGGTTCGAGAGTTATCAGTTTTAATTAATCATCATATGGATCAGCACTTTTTTGATTTTGTCAATGAACATCGTATTCAAAAAGCGATGGGTATTTTGAAAGATCAGTCTAGAAGTCAGCTTACCGTTCTGGAAATTTTATACGAAGTTGGTTTTAACTCCAAATCTTCTTTTAATACCTCTTTTAAAAAACACACTAATTTGACGCCTACAGCTTACAGAAACGCCTTATAATAAGTGGTTTGTAAAAAGTCGTACTTCATGCCTGATAAAGTCGAACTGATTTTCTGAATAGAAATTGGTTCGACTTTTTTTTGTCGGTCGAATTCTGAAAATTTCTAAGGCAACTTTGCTTCAAATTAATCGAAACAAGTTTTAAAATTAGAAATCATGAAAAAAGCAAATCTCCTTATCTTTTTATTATTGCCTTTATTTTGTTTAGCACAAGAATCATTTAAATTAAAGGGAAAAATAACAAATGAAACAATTCCATTAGAATGGGCAGATGTTTCCATATCGAATTCAGAAGGAAAAATTATAGACGGTTCAACCTCTAAACAAGACGGTAGTTTTGAAATCAATCTTAAAAAAGGATCTTATAAAATTGGAATCACCCTTTTAGAATTTACAGATTATGAGAAAGAGTTTACAATAGAAAATGATACTGATTTAGGAACAATCATTTTAAAAGAAAGCGCAACCAATCTAAAAGAGGTAATCATTCAATCTAAAAAGAAAACCATCGAACAGAAAACGGATCGTTTGGTTTATAATCTTGAAAACAATGTTACAACAGTTGGCGGAGACGCTTTAAGCGCTATTAATTCGGCTCCCGGAGTTGTCGTTCAGAATAATACAATTAATATATTAGGGAAAGGAACTTCCCGTGTTATGATAGATGGACGAATGATTGAATTAGTAGGTGAGGAACTGAATAATTTTTTGAAATCAATTTCGGCTAGTGATATTAAAAATATTGAAATTATCAGTAATCCGCCGGCAAAATATGATGCCGAAGGAACTGGTGGATTGATTAATATTATTATGAAAAAAGGAGTTCGTGATTCCTGGAAAAACACGACTACAGTTTCTTATGATCAAAATAAATATAGTATTTATACTTTAAGAGATAACTTTTTTTACAATAAAAACAAGTTTAGATTTTCTACCAGCATTAATGCAAAAACAGGTTATTTGAATGCTACAGAAGATTTAAAAATCTATTTTCCTAATGGACTTTCAAAAATGAATAGTATAACTAAGGTAAGAACTGAAAATCTTTCTGGTAAATTGGCTTTAGATTATGATCTTTCAGAACGCACTACTATTGGATTTCAATATTTAAACGATAGAAATAACCCTGATTTTAAATCGCATATTAGAATTGAGGATTACAATAATCAAAATGAATTGGATAATGTTACACTGAATAATAGCTTCACTGATAAAGGATCAAGAAATCAAACGTATAATGCACATTTAATTACCAAACTAGATTCCTTAAAAAGGAAGTTATCTTTTGATGTGGATTATTTTAATTACAGTTCAAAATTCGATAGGCACTTTGTCGCAAATAACTTCACACCAGAGATGACATTTGTTGATATAAATCAGTCGGGAAGAAACATTTCAAATCAGGATATTGACAATTGGAGTTTTAAGGCAGATATGGAACATCCGCTTCAAGCGTTGAATTTGTCTTATGGTGCAAAAATGAGTTTTACAAATAGTGTAAGTGATGTACTTTATTTCAATACAATTACAGGAACTCCGGAATTAGATTCGAACCAATCCAACCGATTTAAATACACTGAAAACAATCAGGCAGTTTATGTAAATGCGGATAAAAAACTCAATGAAAAATGGAATTTTCAAATGGGATTAAGATTGGAGAACACGCAAACAAATGGATTTTCAGAAACAATGAATCAGGATACAGAAAATAATTATTTGAAATTATTCCCAACTTTTTATGCTTCTTACAAGAAAAACGAAAACAATACTTTTAGTTTGAATTATGGAAAAAGAATCAACAGACCACGTTTTGACTTATTGAATCCGTTCAGAATTTACATCAACAGCAATAGTTATTCCGAAGGAAATCCGTTTTTAAGACCTTCATTTAGTGATAATTTTGAGTTATCACATTCTTATAAAGAAGTTTTGAGAACGAGTGTTTTTGTCAATGCAATTACAAACGGTTATGGAGTTTTGTTTACTTCAAATCCGGAAACCAATACACAGATTGTAACCCGTGAGAATTATTTTAAAAACTTAAATTATGGAATAGGGGAAAGCTATTCGGCAAGTTTTACAGATTGGTGGTCTAGTGAGAATTCATTGTACCTTTTGGTAGCAAAAACAGAATTTATTAAAGATATCAATGCCACGCCATCAAACAGTTTACAAATTGATTTTTCGACAAATAATACTTTTTTATTAGGTAAAACAACAAAATTGCAAATCGATTTTATGTACACAACGCCTTTTAAATCCGGTTTATATGAAGTAGGATATACCTCGAGTTTTGACATTGGTTTCAAGCAGGACTTGTTTAATAAAACCATGCAGATTGCATTTTTGGCAAATGATATTTTTAACACCTCTTATTTAAAAGATTTTACTTCAGTTATAAACGGTGTAAAACAGGTATATGACCAGAAAGAAAGTAATCGATTTGTACGTTTATCTGTGGCTTATAATTTTGGAAACAAAAAGATCAATTTACAACAACGTGATTTTGGAAATAAGGAGGAGAATAAAAGAACGGGAGGTAATTAGAAAATTGAAAGCTATGAAACAGAAACCTCTTTATTTCTGTTTCATAGCTTTATAAAATTATATAAAATATGCCAACGCAATTCCTATCACAATCATTGAAACCTTGGCAATATTGAACTTGTGTCCTTCGCTGCTTTCGAAAATAATGGTGGATGAAATATGAAATAATATTCCTATTACGATGGCTGTGATTTCAGTATAATATACATTTAATATAGGCAAATAATCAGATAATATGGTCCCTAATGGCGTCATTACTGAAAAAGTGATCATGAAGAAAAAAATGGCTTTTTTGTTCAGACTTGCATTGATAAAAAAGGTAGTCAGAATTATGGCAATAGGTAAATGATGAATGGCAATTCCAATGGCTAAATCATGATGATGGCTTACAGGGAATCCTTCTAGAAACGCATGTATACAAAGACTTACGAATAGTAACCACGGAATTTGTGTCATTATTTCGTGTCCGTGAACGTGACCGTGTTCAGCACCTTTAGAGAAAAATTCCAATATGATTTGGAACAATATTCCCAGCATGATAAAGAGTCCAATGTTTGGGTTTGCACTTTCGTAAATTTCAGGTAATAAATGCATTACCGTTAAGGAAAGTAAAAAAGAACCACTGAACGCCAATAACAATTTTAGGTTAGTTTTGTTCTTTGGCCGTATGATCATTGCAACGATATATCCTACAAGTACCGAAAGTAATGGTAAAAGGTAATTCATTTATTTAAAAATCATGATTAGGCGTTCGCTTTCTGTTTTGTGGAATTTTTTTAATTTGTAATCACCAAAAATATCCAACAAATAAATTCCGGCTTCTTCCATTAATTCCTCAAAATCTTTTAGGGTTAACGCTTTTACTTTTTCGGTAAAATGAAATTTTTGACCTTTGTCTTCAAAGCCAATTTCTTTGTAAATATGACCGTCTTTTAAATAACGTTTGATATGAAAATCGATTCCATCAACTATTTTTGTTTCTTCAGGAACTAGCGTTTCAAGGACTTGGGCAACATTCATGAAGTCAATCACGGCAAAACCATATTCCGAAAGACTTTCTTTGATGGCTTTTAGCGTGGTCAGATTGTCTTCGTCATTTTCGAAATAACCAAAGCTGGTAAATAAATTGAAAATGGCATCGTATTTCTCTTCAAAAGGTTCACGCATATCGTGCACTTTGAAATGAAGGGTTTCATTCGTATTTTTAGTAGCTTCGGCAATACTGTTCTCCGATAAATCAGCCCCAAGAACCGTAAAACCTAATTGATTTAAATAAATAGAATGGCGACCTTTTCCACAGGCTAAATCCAATACTGTTGCCTTTTCAGGAAGGTTCAGATAATGGGTAAGATTGTCCATGAAAACCTGGGCTTCTCTATAGTTTCGGTCCTTGTAAAGGATGTGGTAATAAGGAGTGTCAAACCACGAACTGTACCAGTTTTCAGGTGTTTGTGGTTGATTATCGGTAGAGGATTTGCTAGATTCGGACATTTATTATTTTTCAATTAATTCGATTGATGCAAATTTAGTGTATTTTTGCCGAATATAACGATAACAATTCCCGCTTTAGTGGGCAAAAGGGGCAAATGGAAAATAATTTTAAAATGGTTGCCAAAACCTTTTTTGGTTTTGAAGAAATATTAGCAAAAGAGTTGCAAAACCTTGGCGCGCAAGATGTGGAGCAAGGGGTAAGAATGGTAAGTTTTAAAGGAGATAAAGGCTTTATGTACAAAGCGAATTTGTCTTTGCGTACCGCTTTAAAAATCCTGAAACCTATTTATTTTTTCAAGGCCAATAACGAACAGGCTTTATACAAAGGAATTTCGAGCATGAACTGGTCTAAATTATTAAATGCCAATCAGACATTTGTGATTGATACCACAGTACATTCGGAATATTTTAATCACTCGGAATTCGTTTCTCAAAAATGTAAAGATGCAATTGTGGATCAGTTCAGAGAAAGAACCGGTCAACGTCCAAGCATTGATAAAGTACATCCTGATTTAAGAATCAACATTCATATCGATAAAGACCAAGTTTCAGTGGCACTGGATACTTCAGGAAATGCATTGAATCAACGTGGATACAGAACTGCGACCAATATTGCTCCTATAAATGAGGTTTTGGCAGCGGGAATTTTATTGCTTTCTGGTTGGGATGGTCAAACGGATTTCTTGGATCCAATGTGTGGTTCGGGAACATTCTTAGCCGAAGCAGCCATGATTGCCTGTAACATTCCGGCAAATATCAATCGTAAAGAATTTGCTTTTGAAAAATGGAACGATTGGGACAATGATTTGTTTGATAATATCTCAGACAGTTTATTGAAACGTGTTCGTGAGTTTCATTACACTATAAAAGGCTATGATAAAGCACCAAGTGCGGTTCAAAAAGCCAAAGACAATATCAAAAATGCCAATCTTGACGAGTATATTTCGATTGAAGAGCAGAACTTTTTTGATACTGAAAAAACTTCAGAAGGGAAACTGCATATTGTTTTCAATCCACCGTATGATGAGCGTTTGGACATTCACATGGAAGAATTCTACAAAAATATTGGAGATACATTGAAGAAAAATTATCCTGGAACGAATGCTTGGATGATTACAGCGAACTTGGAAGCACTGAAATATGTTGGATTAAAACCTTCGAGAAAAATCAAACTTTTTAATGCTGGTTTAGAAGCCCGTTTGGTAAAATACGAAATGTACGAAGGTAGCAAAAGAACGAAGTTTCAGGTAACAACTGATAGCGCTGAATAAACAATATTCAATTTTTTACGTTCAACTTTTGATTTTAAAACTTTAAGACTTAAAAAAATGACCAAATTACAAATACGAGCATTCCTATACCAACTGGGATGTTTTGCGATATTATTTATTTCTGCCAGGTATTTAGTAGAGCATTACACGAAATTAACCGGATTTTGGATTCCCTTAACCGCATTTGTTATTGGAACGCTTTTGTCGCCAAAATTCCATGCGATAAAAACTAAAGACGGGGAGAAATTATTCATGAAGTGGATTTTCATGAAAGGAATAAAGGAAATAGGATAGTTTAGAAATCCTGAGATATTAGTTTTAAATATGAACCGCTAATTTGCTAATTTTTACCAAAAATAAAAATTAGCGAATTGGCGGTTATTTTTTATCTACTTTTTTTGGTGCAATTTTCTTCTTATAAATAGGAACAAAATAAGTTACTGTATAATTGAATCCGACTCCAAAACTACCATCGTAAGTTCTGTTGAATCCGGGAATATATAAGTTAGAGAAATTCTCCGGTTCTTTATTGGTTACCAATCGGTTCAATCGAAGGCTGAAACCCATAAATACATTGTCAAATACTTTAGCTTTTACTCCGGCAACAACTTCAATCCAGCTCGCGGATAAACCATCAAACTTTTTGCCAGAAGGAATTACAGGAACTTCTCCAAAATACGGATTCGCATTGTAAATACTGTAACTGTTTAATTGTTGATTAAAAGTACTGAAACCGTAACGCATTCCTATAGAAATAATGTTTTCCATATCCAGCCAGTTTTCATAGGCATTATAATCAAAACCCGCTTTGATATAGGAACCTTTGGTGGTGAAATTGACACGATCATCATCCGTAGTTTTGTTTTCGTTTCCAAGTTCGGCAGCCAAAAAATATTTTTTAGTCAATCGATAATCTCCCACCAACTCAATTCCCTTGTAATCTTTGTCATAAAGAGCGCGCGTCAGTTTATATAAATCAACACCCACACGTACACCATAACGATCGGTCTTTACAGGAATCGAATCGTTCTTTATAATTTCAGGACTAATTTTGACTAATGGCAATGGCGCTTCAGGAATAATCTGTTCTACTTTGGCAGTTTTTGGATCACTTTTGACAGGCGTTGTCTCTTGAGCCTGTATCAAAGTCAACGACAATACGAGACAAATACTAAAAAAAGATCTTAATGTGTGTTTCATTTTCGTTTTCGATGTTACTTTTTTCAGCCGATATAAATTTTATCCATTTTTGATTTGCAGCTGTCGCATCAGTATGTGTATATGGATTTGTGGGATCTAATGTAAAAATTGATTTATAGCCACACGCTCTGGAAACAAAAAGTTCCTGTGTGGTGTAATCAAATTTTATGATGTCTTCGTCAATCAATACAGGATTAGGATTTCCTGAATTTAATGTGAAACGATAGGTCGTACTTGTTCCAACAGTTTTTAACGGAATAGAAATAGTATTACCGCTAGTCGTTTGACTGCCGTTAAAAAGGATTCCGTCGGTCATTCCTTCGCCAACAACTTTCAGATTAGATACGTTTTTTAAAACGGAAGGATTCAAAAAATCATAAAAACCAATCACCAATCGTGGCGTTGTGGGAGTATTTGCATCGCAAATGTCATCTTTCTCACAACCGGAGAAGGATAGTGCTAATGCAAATACCAATAAAATTATTTTTTTCATATACACTTTATTGTTCCCCCTTTGGGGGTTAGGGGGCTTATCTTCTTTCCAAAAGTACAACATTTTCCACGTGATGCGTTTGCGGAAACATATCCACGGGACGCACACGAGTTACTTTGTATTTTTCATCCATTAAAGCCAAGTCACGTGCCTGTGTAGCCGAATTACAACTTACATAAACCACTTTTTCAGGAGCAATTTTCATAATCTGTTCGATTACATCTTTATGCATTCCGTCTCTTGGCGGATCCGTGATAATTACATCAGGATGACCATGTTGAGCGATGAAATCATCATTGAACACCACCTTCATATCCCCTACAAAGAACTCACAATTGGTAATTTCATTACGAACCGCATTAGCTTTGGCGTCTTTAATCGCATCAGGAACACTTTCTACACCAATTACTTTTTTAGCTTTTTTCGAAACAAACTGAGCAATCGTCCCAGTTCCTGTGTATAAATCATAAACGATTTCATTTCCTGTTAATCCAGCAAAATCACGCGTTATTTTATACAATTCATACGCTTGATCCGAATTGGTTTGGTAAAAAGATTTGGCATTAATGCTAAATTTCAAACCTTCCATTTCTTCCAGGATGTAATCACGACCTTTGTATAATTTAATATCGGTATCGTATAAAGTATCGTTCGCTTTATTGTTCACTACGTATTGTAGCGAAGTAATTTGCGGAAATTTCTCGTAAAGATGATTTAGGATTAATTCTCTGTTGGCTTTGTCATTTTCAAAAAACTGAATCAAAACCATGATTTCACCCGTCGAAGCCGTGCGCAACATCAAAGTTCTCAATAAACCTTCATGCGCTCTTGGATTAAAGAAAGTCAGTCCATTTGCATTAGCAAAATCTCTCACTTCGTTTCTGATAGCATTCGATGGATCTTCCTGCAAATGACATTTATTGATGTCCAGGATTTTGTCCCACATTTTCGGAATGTGAAAACCAAGTGCGTTTCTATTTCCTAAATCTTCAGTGCTGTCAATTTCTTTTTCGGTCAACCAACGGCTGTTCGAAAACGAAAATTCCATTTTGTTTCTGTAAAAAAACTGTTTTTCGGAACCTAGAATCGGTTCAAATTCTGGAAGTTCTATTTTTCCTATGCGTTGCAAATGATTTTTCACTTCATTTTGCTTGTAATACAACTGCTGGCTGTATTTCATATTCTGCCATTTACAACCTCCGCAAACACCAAAATGCTCGCAAATAGGTTCTACACGATGCTCAGAATATTCATGAAAATGAACTGCTTTTCCTTCGTAATACGCTTTGCGCTTCTTGAAAGTCTGCACATCAACCACATCACCCGGAACCACATTCGGGATAAAAACTACTTTTCCATCGGGAGCCTTTGCTACCGAAACGCCTTTTGCACCAGCATCAAGGACTTTTATTTGATGAAAGACAACTTTGTCTGTATTTTTCTTAGCCATAGCGCAAAAATAAGTGTTTGAATGGTTTTATAAATTCAAATTGCGAAATATTTTCACATTTAGCTGTTTTTTATTTGGGCCTATTCCCGATTTTCACTGCAAATCCTAGCTACGCAAGCAATAACACTAGGCCCGTAAAGCACTTTCTTTTTTAGTAAGCACAACGAATTAAATAAGAAAGGTATCATTAATATTAATTTTAAACGTAGCTTAGAATTCATGGAATCAGGATTTTTTCGAACACGCAATAATGTAGCAAGTGAAAGAGATTATGATTGTTTCAGTATTGAAAAGAACTTTAAATTTTAGTTAAATTATCAATTGTTTGAAAGTGTTTTTTGATAAAAGAACTAAATTTGAGAAAACAGAAAACTGAAAAATATGAAAAGAAATGCAACCGCAGTCTGGAATGGTTCACTGAAAGAAGGTGCCGGAAAACTTACTACACAATCGACCACATTAAAAGATACGCAATATTCGTTCAAATCCCGTTTTGAAGAAGGAGTAGGAACAAATCCGGAGGAATTGATCGCAGCAGCTCACGCAGGCTGTTTTACGATGCAACTTTCGGCTTATATTACCGAAGCAGGTTTTGAAATTGAAAGTATCGAAACGAAATGCGATATCGATTTGGTGGATGGGACAATTATATCGTCACAATTAACGGTTCAAGCAAAATTAAAAGAAATAACAGAGGATGCTTTTCAGCAATTGGTTACCAAAGCAGAGAAAAATTGTCCGGTTTCTAAAGTGTTGAATGCAGCAATTTCAAGTACAGCAACTTTAGTATAAGCAAGAATTAATAAAACAAAAAGGCTCGATTTAATTTAAATCGAGCCTTTTTGTTTCTGTATAGTAGATTATTTCTTTGCTAAAACTTCCGTGATTGCTTTTTCAGCTAGCGGAGCCATTACCTGATAGCCTAGTTTGTTGGGATGAACACCATCTCCGGAATAAGCAGTTTTCAATCCGTTGCGTTCATCTTTCATAGTCGAAAAGTAATCAAGATAAAGAATGCCATTGGCGTCAGCGTAATTTTTTATCATTTTATTTAAAGCGACCACTTTTTCAGCTGGATTTTGATTGGGTTTCCAAGAGAAATCATACGCTGGTAATACAGAACACAAAATCACTTTAATGTTGTTTGCTTTTGCCAATTCAGCCATTAAAAAAATATTGTTTGCAATCATATCTAATGTTGCGGGACCGGTATTACCGGCAATGTCGTTTATTCCAGCCAAAATAATCACAGCAGCGGGTTTTAAGGCTATAATATCCGCTCTAAAACGGATTAGCATCTGAGGTGTGGTTTGGCCGCTAATACCGCGATTAACGTATGGTTTTCCAGCAAAATATTCAGAATCTGTTACACTCCAAAATTCGGTTATGGAATCGCCCATAAAAACTATTCTTTTATCTCCGGGCGCTATCGGTTTTAGATTCGCATTTTCATTTTGGTATTTATTTAAATTCGGCCAATCTTGTGCCTGTACTTTTCCTCCCATAACAATTGATAAAAATAGTATACTGTAAATTAATTTGATGTTTTTCATTTGTAACCTAATTTTAAATTTTGAAAACAGAAAAAATGGGATGCCGAAATAAAATGAAACACCCCGTCATTCTTATCGGAAAGATACAGAAAAGGAAGGCTATTTTTATAAAGGCATGGTAATTTAATCAAACAAATCCGAAGACAAATACCGATCGCCTCGGTCGCAAATGATAGCGACAATCACTCCTGATTCTAAATTTTCAGCTATTTTTATTGCCGCAGCTACTGAGCCCCCACTGCTCATTCCCGCAAAAACGCCTTCTTCCAGTGCTAAACGTTTGGTCATCGCTCGTGCTTCTTCTTCGGAAACTTCGATGATTATATCTACTTTCTTGGCATCAAAAATTTTAGGTAAATATTCTTGAGGCCATTTTCTGATTCCTGGAATTTGGGAGCCGTCGCTGGGTTGCGCACCCACAATCTGGATAGCAGGATTCATTTCTTTTAAGTAGGTGGAAGTCCCAATAATTGTCCCTGTTGTTCCCATTGCCGAGACAAAATGGGTTACAGTTCCTTCGGTATCATTCCATATTTCGGGTCCAGTGGTATTGTAGTGTGCTTTCCAGTTGTCGTCGTTTGCAAACTGATTCAGCATGATGTAACCGCCTTCAGCTACTTTTTTATCGGCATAATCTCTGGAACCAATTATTCCGGTAGCAGCGGGTGTCAAAATTACGGTTGCACCATAAGCACGCATGGTTTGCGTGCGTTCGATAGTAGAATCTTCGGGAAGGATCAATTCGATTTCGATATTAAATAGTTGGGCAATCATCGCCAGAGCAATTCCAGTGTTACCACTGGTTGCCTCAATGAGTTTGTCTCCTTTTTTGATTTCTCCTCTTTCCAGCGCAGATTTAATCATATTGTAAGCCGCACGATCTTTTACACTGCCGCCGGGATTGTTTCCTTCGAGTTTCAGCAAAAGTTTTACGTTTTTATTTTGTATCAAATGAGTAGATTCAACTAAAGGTGTATTTCCTATTAAGTCTAATATTTTTTGTGATTTCATGCTATTGATGTCTAGTGTTTGAATTGTAATCGAATGATTTTGGATTTAATTACAATAAGAATTTGTTTGCGAAAACTGTTTATATCAAGTAAATTTTAAAAACTACAACAACAATAACGGATAGGAATATTTTCGAAGTTCAGTGACATTTTCCAGAGTTTTAAAACGAATCGCAAAGATATTGAACTATTTCGAATTATTTCTTTCTTATGTGTGAAGCTATCTTGGTTATTGCGACACTTTTGTTAAATTTATGATGTGTAAATACTAAGAAATTTATTGTTTTAAATTTTTATGATGAAAAGTGAGGTTTCGTATTTTTAATTTATTTTCAATCTACAAGAACCGATTAGTAGTTTTGATGAAAGTGTTTTTTTAAATTAGCCACTAAATAACAATCCATGAAAAGTAATTCAACTTTTATAAGTGATATTTCCAAAAAAGAATTCCCAATTGCAGATAAAGTGTCTGCTAAAACCATTCGAAATCCAATATTGGCACTTATCCAAAATGATTATCCTGATTTTGATGCCGATAAATTCTTGTCTATTACTGAACTTAACATGTATCGGGAGAAATACATTTCGAATTATTTATTAGTTGAAATAGGGGAGTTGACCAATCTGGAAACCAGAGTTATTGGGTCGCTAAACGAGGATAAATCCTTAGTGAGTACTGTAGAAGATGAAGCCGGTATTCGAACCTTTGGCCAAGTGGTGGCGGATAAAGTAGCTGCTTTTGGCGGAAGCTGGAAATTTATCATTTTTTTCGGGGTGTTTATTCTGTTGTGGATTTTGGCCAATATCTATATTCTCTTGAATAAAGGATTTGATCCGTATCCGTTTATTTTGTTGAATTTAATTTTGTCTTGCCTTGCCGCACTTCAAGCGCCGGTAATTATGATGAGCCAAAATCGTCAAGAAGAAAAAGACCGCGAGAGAGCTAAAAAAGATTACATGATTAATCTGAAATCAGAACTTGAAATTAGAATGCTTCATGAAAAACTGGATCATTTGATTATGCATCAGCAAGAAGAATTAATACAAATTCAAAAAGTGCAAATCGAAATGATGAATGATATTTTGACACGCATCAAATAATTTTTTTGTTCTAAAAAGTTTAAAAAAGGAACCTGTTAATAATGCTTAAAATAATAACCCGCAATCATAAAAACACCATTTAAGATTGCGAAGCCAATGATGAGTTTTTTATAATTCCTGTTTTTGTTAATACAATTTAAACCCAGAATTCCCAGAAATAACAGGGTGGTAAAAATGGCTGGATACATCTTAAAAGCACCTTCGAAATCACCTTGCAAAAGCAATAAAAATCCCCTCTGAAAACCACAGCCTAAACACTCCATTCCGAAGAGTGTTTTACTTAAACACGGCAGCATATATTTTTCTAAATCCAATGGTTTTTCTTTCTACAATTTTACGAAAAAATAAGAAACATTTGTCATAATAATTGATGCAATTTTAAATTCATTACTTTTGGAATCTGATATTTTAAAAGATGAAAAAATTTATAATTCCCATAATGATTGTCGCTATCATTGTTGCTTTGTACGAGCAGGTGAGTGCCGAAAAAAATGTGTATATCATGGTCGTTGCAATTGTAATATTTATGATTGGAATGATGCAATTGAGTGCCAAAACACCGAGTAAAAATCAAGATAAAGAAGACGAAAATGTTTAACAAAGGAGATAAGGTTTCAGTACTGGATGAAGCCATAAATGGAGTAGTGTTATCCGTAAAAGAGCAGCAAGTAACCATAGAAACTGAGGATGGATTCATGATGACATTTTTTGTCAAAGAGTTGATTAAAGTAAACGATTCCAGTAACTTACTAGATTCTATTAGAAGAATAAATATAAGTGAGGTTTCTAAGGAAAAAGAGATTCCAAAAGCACGAAGTTTTGTAAAAGAAAAGAAATCAAAGCACGAAATTCCGGCTCCGGAGTTTGATTTACACATTGAAAAACTGGTGCCAAATAAACACGGAATGTCAAATTATGATATTCTGACATTGCAGACAGAAACGGCAAAACGACACATAGAATTTGCCATTCGCAATAGGATTCCGAAAATTGTTTTTATTCACGGAGTTGGCGAAGGAGTGTTGAAAGCGGAGTTGGATTTCTTATTAGGTCGGTACGATAACATCGCTTTTCAAGAAGGCAATTATCAAAAATATGGACAAGGCGCAACAGAAGTTTTTATTAAGCAAAGTGCCATGTAAGTTCTTATTTTTTGTTTTTATAATAAAAAAAGAGACCCAATTTTAACTGAATTTTACAATTGAAATTCAGTTAAAATTGGGTCTCTTTTTGGACAAAAAAACAAACGTTTTAGCGGTCGATTTTCATGCCTTTTTGGTTCTTAATTGGTAGTCAATAATTCACCGTAAATGTAATTATCACCCAAAATAAAATCACTGTTTCCTTTCTTCATTTTAACTTTTTTGAGGACAACAGTGTGCTTAAAACCGTTTCCAAAAACCGTTGTAGTAACTTCGACGATACCACTTATATTTGCTACTCCAGCTACTGCAATCCATTCTTCAGTGACTACTGGAGTTGCTGGAAAAGTGGTGTTACAAAAATAAGCGCCGGTTACTAAACCGGAGAATAATCGGTAGGTAAGTTTGTTTTTTGTATCGCTTATCAGTCCTGTTCTTGGTGCATTTAGAGGTGTTGCTTCATTAACAATTAATGCGGAATCCACATCAAGAATAAGTGCTTCGCTACTATTGTAATCATATAATTGCTTTGAAGAACTGCATTGTTCAAGAGTTTTATTGAATGCAAAAGGTAAAGGAGTTGCGGAAATCAAATAGTCTCCAAAAGAGAATGTTTCGTATACCTGAGTACCCGTTCCTTTATCAAAAGTGATGTTTTTGAAAGTGATATTGTGATTGTAACCTGTAATTTTTGTACTGTTGTCCGCTTCATCGGTTTTTACAGCAGTTGTATTTATTACTATTTTCCCACCTGTAGCGGTCCATTGTCCTGTAACAATAGGAGTTGCCGGTGGTATTGATTCGCAAATTGTTGATGCACTAACGGTACCATTATAAAAGCGATAAATCACGCGATTGGCACTGCTGATGCTTAATTCCTGAGAAGTAGTTTCGGTTGGGAACGTAACTCCGGTTGCTTCAAAAATAAGCGCTTCACTGTCTTTCAGTTTGTAGATGATGTTGTTAGTGGTGCATTTTTGCGTGTTAACATCTTCAAAATTGATGTTTTCTTGAATTAAATCACCATCATCACACCCATTTAAGAACATGGAAAAAACCAACAAGCTAAGGACTCTTTTCATTTTTTATAATATTTCTAACAAAAATAGAATTTTTAATTTGTTCCAAATACATAACCGTTTAAAAATAGATTATTTAACAGGATTTTGGGTTTTCTATTGAAATGTCTGAGATTTAAGTAACGGTCAGGAGTTGTCAGTATTACTGTCATTTAAAGCCAATGGAATTCGTTATCTTTGCACCAATTTAATACTAGTCATGAGGCTTAACAAATATTATTCGGCTGCTTTTTTAGCTTTTTTTGTATGGGGTTTTTTTAGTTTTGCTTTGAAACCGCTGCATAATTATCCTTCTTTGGATATTTTGTTTTATCGGGTATTTTTTAGTGTGATTACAATGGTATTAATCAATGTAATTTTTCGAAGAAGAGTAATGCGACAAAATTGGAATCATTTCAAAAGTATTTCTTACAAACAGCAGAAAAGTGTTGTGTTATTGACACTTGGCGGTGGCGTATTTCTTTCCTCAAACTGGTTTGTTTACATTTATGTGATGAATCATGTCAGTGTTAATGCGGCGTCATTAGCCTATCTGATTTGCCCAATTGTGACTACTGTATTTGCCTTTTTTATGTTGAAAGAAACATTGAGTAAATGGCAATGGGTAGCTGTTTCAATCAGTTTTTTTAGTTGTATTTTGTTATCATTCAACCATTTTCAGGATATTTTTTACAGCCTTATTACCGCTGCTACTTACGCACTCTATTTAGTGAGTCAACGAAAAAATAACGATTTGGATAAATTTCTGGGTCTTACCATTCAGTTGATTTTTACGGCGCTTGTTCTTTTGCCTTTTTATCCAAAATACAGCGGAGCTATCCCTACGGAACCTCTATTTTACACTTGTATGTTCATGATTGTGGTGTTTTTTACCATTATTCCACTGTTTTTAAATCTCTATGCGCTCAAAGGAATTAACTCTTCCGCTGTGGGAATTATGATTTATATTAACCCGATTATTAATTTTTTACTAGCCATATTTTATTACAATGAGCAAGTAAGTTTCCTTCAATTGTTTTCTTATTTTCTAATTATGGTTTCAATAGTTGTTTTCAATGAAAGAATTCTCTTTTCCAAAAAACCAAAAGCGATGCCAGCAGAAATCAAAGGGCTTTAATAATTTTATATTTTAAAAAATGAAAAAAGTATATCTCGATAACGCCTCAACCACGGCTCTTCGTCCAGAGGTGATTCAGGAAATGACTAAAGTTTTAACGGAAGAGTATGGAAATCCATCGTCAACACATAGTTTAGGACGTTCTGCAAAAAATATTTTGGAGCTTTCCAGAAAATCAATTGCTAAAAATTTGAATGCTACGGCTCAAGAAATTATTTTCACCTCTTGCGGTACCGAAGCTAATAATTGGATTCTTCGTTCTGCGGTTAAGGATTTGAAAGTAAAACGAATTATTACCAGTAAAATAGAGCATCATGCCGTTTTATACACCGCTTTAGCATTAGAAAAAGAGTATGGTATTCAAGTCGATTATGTGGCAATAAAACCAAATGGTGAAATTGATATAACGGATTTAGTGGAATTACTGTCGCAGGAAAAGAAAACATTAGTTAGCTTGATGCACGTGAATAATGAAACAGGAACCATTTTAGATTTGGAGCGAATAGGTCGTATTTGTCAAGAGCACAGCGTTTTATTTCATTCGGATACCGTGCAATCCATCGGGAAAACATCAATAAATTTGCAAACAATTCCTGTCGATTTCATTGTGGCCAGTGCGCATAAATTTCACGGACCTAAAGGAGTTGGTTTTGCTTTTATTCGAAAAAATTCGGGATTGCAACCGCTATTTTTTGGTGGAGAACAGGAAAAAGGATTGCGTGCAGGAACTGAGGCTTTGCACCAAATTGCCGGAATGGCAAAAGCTTTAGAACTTTCATACAGCAATTTAGAAACGGATAGAGAACATATTACTGAGTTGCGAAACTACCTCATTACCCAACTTGAAATTGAATTTCCAGCTTTTGAAATCAATGGAACTGTTGATGGATTTTATACAGTTTTGAATGTTTTATTGCCTTTTTCAGCGGATAAAACTGCTATGATTTTATTTCATTTAGACATGAAGGGAATTGCAGTTTCTCGCGGAAGTGCCTGTCAATCCGGAAGTATAAAACCTTCGCATGTTTTAGCCCAAATGCTTTCGAATGAAGATTTAAAAAAACCAAGTCTGCGAATTTCGTTTAGTCATTTCAATACAAAAGAGGATATTAATGTACTTATCGAAGCATTGAAAACGATATAAAAAAATCTGCTTTTCAGCAGATTTTTTAGTGGAATTTAAGTAATTAGGGACTTCGTTTTGGATATTTTTATTGGATTGGATGGTTTTTCCGTATATTTTTCCATGATTAATCGCGCTTTGAAAAAACACAAAGTAGATTCAGCTCCCTGATTGATATTGATGTGTTTGTCCTCCAAGCCATCATAGGAAGCACCATTTTCCGGATTGTACATGATCTGTTTTAGATGATTGTTCCCTAAAAACCAGATGAACGCGAGTTTTAATTGGTCTTTATATTTTTTATTTTGCGTTACTTCATAAAATAGATCGAGTGCAATAATGGTTGTAGCGACTTCAATAGGTTGTTCGCCATAGAAAATTCTTTCATTTTGCTTCTTGAACCAACCTCGATTAGATATTACTTTCAACTGTCCTTTCATAAAATAATGAGAAAGCAGAAAGTCGAACGTAATTACCGCAATTTTTTTATATTTCGGATTCTTGGTGACTAAATAGCTGTACATCATAGCTTCTGGAAGGACATTATTAGCATACGTCATATAATCTTCATACCAACACCAATTCTCGGCAGAATTGATTTTATAATGACGCAACAGTTCATCAGCAAGATTCTCGATATGTTTTTTTATTTCCCCGTCTTCATACATTTCATGATAATGATAAAGTCCTTTTAATGCGTAAGCTATGGCTCTTGGAGATTTAAAATTATCAATTTTTTTGATGGCTTTATCCCAGCATTTTACTGCTTGGCAAATCATGTCCAGCGGTAAATTTTGTCTGTGAGAAATCACCGTTCCAAGACTCCACAGCGCTCTACCATTTGCATCTTCTAGATTAACCTCTTCGTTTTGTTTGGTCAATTTCTTGTTGTAGTCTTTATAATTATCAAACCAACCGTCGTGCTGTTGTATTCCTTCAATAAAATTCAAATAGGTATTCGCTAATTTTAAGTTTTCCTTATCCGGAAATGCTTTATTGTATAGAACCATATTGATTAATGCTCGGGCATTATCGTCTAATGTATAGCCAGATTCAGGATCAGGTTGACTGAATTTGGAAAATTGAAGAATTCCAAAATCGGTAGTCAGTTTTTTGATATGATCTAACTTTATTGGAGGGAAATTGAATCGCAAATCATCTTCTCTATTGGTTAATTGGTCAAATAAAAGGCGGTATTGTATGGCAATATTTTCCCAGTTTGTGGCACGAGCCATAGAAAAAGCATTTTTCCCCATTGCGATTCGTTGCTCTTCATTTTCGATGAGATAAAGGATTGCTTCCTTAAATTCGTCAGGATTATCAAAACTTTTCAATAGGATTCCATTGCCGTTTCCTAATGATTCGACAGCATGCGGTATAGGTGTAGAAATTACTGCGCAGCCGCTGCTCATAGCATATGCAAAAGTTCCACTTACGGTTTGATTGGGATCTTTGGAAGAAAATAAATAAATTTCAGATAACGTTAAAAATTCCAATAGTTGGTCCAATTGAAGATACTCATTGACGAAAATCACATTGTTTTCCAGACCGAGTTTTTTTACTATAGCAGTAAGTAAATTGCGGTATTTTTCACCTTCTCTTTTAATAACTTCAGGATGAGTTTTTCCTATAACAAGATAAATTACTTCAGGATGTTGAGCCACGATTTTTGGTAAAGCGCATAATACGTTTTCAATTCCTTTATTTTCACTGATTAATCCAAAGGTTGATAATACCACCCTGTCTCTAAAACCATATTTGTTTTTCAGTACTTTTTTTTGTTCCCAAAGAACAGTATGATTGCCATGAGGAATAATTATGCATTTTGAAGGAGGACAATTGTAATGATTGGCCAAAATTTCCTTTGATTTTTTGGTTAGTATCACCACTTTGTCCGATAAATCAGTGAGCGCATAAACCACTTTTTTTCTTTTTTCGTCCGGATTAGGCAGTACCGTATGAAAAACGGTTACAATGGGTTTGTTGAGTGCCAGAATAAAGGAAAGAATATGGTCTCCATAATCCCCTCTAAAAAGACCAAATTCATGCTGAATACAAACCAATCCAATATCGTTTCGTTCATTTATTTTCTCGGCAACCAACCTATAATGAACCAAAGAATCTACCGGCAGTACATAGCTCACTTCTTCAGGATATTGGAAATCTTGCTCCCTATTTTGCAACGCGCATACTTCCACTGGAAGCGTATCCCCAAAGACAACATCCAATGCATTGACAATATCATTCGTAAAAGTTGCTATTCCGCATTCTCTGGGTGGGTAGGAGCTTACAAGAAGCATTTTAATTCCTTTCTCAATTTTCATAGCGTTATTTTTTAAGGTTGTTTTCTCAATTCGAGAAGCAATTCGTTGAGATCTATTTTTGCAACAGCAATATGTTTATCGGCCACACCGTAGTATAGGTAAAGGTCGTTGCCAAATAACGCATGTCCCGATGGAAAGACAATATTGCTTACTTCTCCCTCAATTTCCCATTGTTTCGTAGGTGAAAATAACGGAAATGGTAATCTGGCAATCTCAATTTTAGGATTATCTAATTGCAATAATGCGGCTTTAGCATGATATATTTTCCCCTTTATAGTTTCTTGTACTCCATGGTAAATAAGCAACCAGCCATACTCGGTTTCTATAGGCGGACCGCCAGCACCAATATAATTGACTTCATATACATCTTTGGGATCCAGTACAATATGATGCACCAAATTAACGAGATATTCCTTCCAAAATGACTCTGTTAAATCCTTAAAATCGGTAAATTCCGCAATCTGAATTCCTGGCCAAATCCGATGCAAAAGCATAAATTTTCCGTTTATTTTCCTTGGAAACAATACCACATCTTTATCCCGAAGCAATCTGAATTCATCAGCAACCAATCCTATTTGAGCAAAAAGATTGTAATATTGATGGTATTTTGGATTCAGTTTATTGTTGTCACAGCAGTTGACAAAATTTTCATATTCTTGATAATTAACGTGTGGCGTTATCACACCTTGTTTTTCAAAATGAATTAAATCCTTTGAAGTGGCAAGCGCTCCCATCGCATTGACTCCATCATAAGCGGTATAAGTAATGTAATAGGTATCTTCAATTTTTACAACTCTGGCATCTTCGACACCATGTTTTTCATAGTCAAAATCTCTGGTTATTAAAGGTTTTTCATGGCGTTCAATTACCTTTGTTGGACCATCTAACTTGGCGTATCCTATCGTAGAATAATTGCCGTGTTCTACCGCTCGGTATAAAACATGAATGATATTTCCTTCCTGATAAATCCCGGGATTGAACACTCCATTATTTTCAAATGGATGGTCAGTAGGACTTAGAATTATTCCTAATTTTTCTATTGTAACCATGTTGTAATCGACTTTTACGTAGTTCTAAATTCAAATAAACGCAGTAATCTATTTTTGCTATTCTTCCTTTTTCTGTTCTTTTAATTTTGCTTTTTCCTGTTTTCTAAAATATCCCCGTAGTAAAAAATTATGTTTCAAAGCTTCTAGATTTTCATTCAAACGCAAACTCGCCTCGTTAACATTTGTCATCGTTGAATCTATTTTCCGAACTAATTCAGGGTCATTCGAAAGATAATTTACTGCTCCTTTACCGTTTTTTATATTTACAATTGTGGTATCTAGGTTGTTTACAACGTTATCTATTTGAGTACTGGTTTGTTTTAAATTCAGTACTATTTTTTTAAGATTATTGGCAACCGCGGTATCTTTCAAAACACCAATCACATTGTCTTTATTTTCTAATGAAGAAATAAGTCGGTTTATTTTCGTGATTGATTCTGAACTTCCCCGTCCTGTAATTTTCAAATAGTGAACGGTTTGTTTCAAATCATTTGCCAAGTTAGCATCCTTAATTAATAAGCCCACGGTTCCAGTTCCCTGATTGATTTCATTAGTGATTTTAAGTAAATCGGATGTCAGTAGCGCCGCATTTTTATTGGTTTTGCCAAGGGTATTCAGCATATCATCAGTGCGAATGCGGTTTAACGTACTAATTTCATCTCCTGGCGATATTGAGGTTGCTTTGTCCTTCCCGGGAATAATATTGATAATCATGTTTCCCACCAAACCATCGGAGCCTATTGTGGCAATGGCATTTTTCCTGATATGCGGAAAAATGGTTTTATCAATCAGCATATTGACTTTTATTGCCGTGTCATTAATCATTGTAATGCTGCTAACCGTTCCCACATTTATTCCGGAATAGCGTACATTGTTTCCCAGTTGCAGGCCGCTCACATTATTAAAAACCGCAGATAATTGATTGGTTTTTCCAAACATTTGTTGCTTATCGCCAATGAAATACACCGCGAGTATAAACAGCGATAACCCGATTATTACAAAAAGTCCAAGACGCAATTTTTGTGATGTCGTTTTTTCCATTTTTTTGTTCTTATTTAAAGAAAGCTTGCACTTTTGGATCAGTTGAGACGGATAATTCCTCAAAAGTGCCTTCGATATAATTGATGCCGTCAACCAATAAAATCATTCGGTTTGAAATCACTCTGGCGCAATCCACATCGTGAGTGATAATTATTGCTGAGGTGTTGTATTTTTGTTGGATAGTCATCATCAAGAGCAAAATTTCTTTTGCAGTAATGGGATCTAATCCTGTTGTAGGTTCGTCATACAGAATTATTTTGGGTTGCAGAATCAATGTTCTGGCCAAAGCAATTCGGCGTTTCATTCCACCCGATAGTTCTTCAGGCATTAAATTAATGGTTTGAGCCAGTCCTACGTTTTCCAAAGCTTCCATCACTAATGGTGTAGTATCTTTAATGACTCCAAATTTCTTGGTATGGCGTCGCAATGGAAATTCCAGATTTTCGCGAACCGTCATCGAATCGTATAATGCACTTCCCTGAAAAAGAAAACCAACTTCAGTACGTAAATCGTCCAGTTCCTCGCGATTAAGTTGGGTAATGTCTTTGCCCATCACGACGATAGAACCACTGTCCGGCTGCTCCAGTCCAATTAAACATTTTATCATCACTGATTTTCCGGAACCGGATTTCCCCATAATTACCAGATTTTCCCCTTCATTCAGCGTCATATTAAAGCCATCCAAAACATGATTGTTACCATAACTTTTTCGCAAGTCTTTGATTTCTATAATTCGGTTTTGATTGGGTGTCGGGATACTCATAATCGTTATAAATCATAAAATATATCAGTAACAAAAACAGCAATAAAATCAATAATAAACAGCAACATCGACGTGAAAACCACCGCAGAATTAGCTGCTAATCCCACACCAGCGGTCCCTTTTTTGCAATAATAACCTTTGAAACAACCTACTAATCCAATGGCAAAACCAAAGAAGAACGTTTTGATGGTTGCGGGGATCAAATCACCAAATTCCAATGCATCAAAAACTTTGTTGTAATACAATAAAAAAGAGACATTTCCTTTGATGTTTTCGACCAGAAAAGAACCAAATATTGCAATAGCATCGCCAAAAAAAACTAAAACGGGTAACATAAAAGTGGTGGCCAAAACTCGGGTTACTACTAAATATTTGAACGGATTAGTGCCGGAAACTTCCATGGCATCAATTTGTTCCGTAACCCGCATCGAACCTAATTCAGCACCAATACCAGAACCAATTCGTCCCGCACAAATCAAAGCCGTTATAATAGGACCAATTTCTCGAATCAGTGAAATACTAACCATTGATGGCATCCAGGAAACAGCGCCAAATTCCTGCAGCGTAGGACGTGATTGTAAGGTAAATACTAATCCAATTATAAATCCCGTAACCGCAACCAAAAGCAAGGAACGATTTCCCATATTAAAACATTGTCGTAAAAACTCTTTGAACTCCATGGGACGTTTGAAAGTTTCTTGAAAAAAACGGCCAGCAAAGTAGGAGAGTTCGCCAATTTCGAGTAAAAAAGCTTTGAATAATTCCCTTATTTTTGAAAATGTATCCATAAGCAAACGAATTAGTTTTTAACAGAAAATAGCTACTCAAATATATAGTTATTTATCTGATTATCAGTGCTATTAAAAGTGTTGTTTGCCTATTATATTGACGATTTGGTCGAGAAAATATCAATTTTAAAAAATAACAGCATTTTTGCAAGCGTTATTTTTATTCGCGCGAATAATCCGGATTATAAAATGGGTTATTTAGAAGTCATTTTTTATAAAAAAATAATACAATTCTTTGGGTATAATGTTATGGTTTTCTCTAAAAAAGTGAAACGCCTTCTGACATTTTAAAATCTATGTTCTATGTGTTTAAAAAAGTACACAAATGGAATTACAGCAAATGGTACAATACTATTACAAAAGTATCCAAGATTGAATTTGCTTGGAAATAAAGTAATTGAAAGAGAGTAAAAACTCTTACTGAACTATTTATTTCTGTTTTTAATCCACTTCTCTATTTCTACTGCCCAAAAAACTACACTTGATACAGCTAAGGTAATCAGCAACTCATATAAAGTAAGTGGTTGTGTTTTGAAAATATCATTAAAAAAAGGCGTGTAAACAATCATAAGTTGTAGTGAAACCGTTATTAATAAAGCACCAATCATGGGTTTATTAGAGAAAAAACCAATTTTAAAAATTGAATCCTGTCCGGAACGGATCACCATTACATGTCCTAATTGACTGAAGCAAAGTACCGTAAATGCCATCGTTTGCCAATGGGAGTTTGCCACATGTATCGCATAAGCCTGCATTCCAATGGTGACTACTCCCATTAAAAATCCAACCCACAAAATGTGAACTGCCATACCATTTGAAAAAATACTTTCAATTGGATTTCTGGGCGGGCGTTTCATAATATTTATTTCTGATGGCTCGGAGGCCAAGGCTAATCCGGGCAAACCATCGGTCACCAGATTAATCCAAAGGATATGAATGGCCAATAACGGAATGGGTAAACCAAAAAACGGCGCCAAAAATATCGCCCAGATTTCGCCTGAATTTCCGGTCATGATATACTTGATGAATTTCAGGATGTTGTCAAATATTTTTCTACCATGTTTGACTGCAACTACAATTGTGGCAAAATTATCATCCAGCAAAATCAGGTGCGACGCTTCTTTAGAAACTTCTGTGCCGTTGATCCCCATGGCGATTCCAATATCAGCATTTTTAAGTGCTGGCGCATCATTCACACCGTCACCAGTCATAGCCACAAAATTATTTTTAGATTGTAGCGCATTAATGATTCTTAATTTCTGTTCGGGATTTACTCGGGCATACACCCGAACGTTCTCCACGATTTTCACAAATTCAATTTGTGTTAATGCGTATAATTCAGAACCCGTCAGTACAAGATCTTCCTCGGAAGAAATGATTCCCAGTTTTTCGGCAATTGCTTTTGCGGTGAGTTTATGATCGCCGGTAATCATCACCGGAATAATACCAGCCTCTTTGCATTCCGAAACCGCTTGTTTCGCTTCCTCTCGCGGCGGGTCAATCATGCCTACAAAACCAATAAGCGTTAGTTCTGTTTCAATTGTTTCCGGATTCAAATTTTCCGGTAACGAAGAGAGTGTTTTCATGGCATATCCTAATACCCGATACCCTTTTTCCGCCATTTCATTGACTTTACGTTCCAATTCGGGAATAAGTGATTGTTGCTCGGCATTTAGTTTATGAAACAGGACATCGACCGCTCCTTTTGTAATTACGAGAATTTCATCATCAGCATTTTGAATTTGATGCAGGGTTGTCATGCATTTTCTTTTGGAATTAAAAGGTAATTCTGCTATTCGTGGAAATGCAATTTCTAAATCTGCACGGTTTAAATTTTTATCGAAAGCATATTGCACCAATGCGACTTCAGTTGAATCGCCCAGCCATTTTCCGTTTTCGCCTTTCGAGACATCATTATTTAAAGCTATGGCATGAAGCAATCGGTTTTTTTCTTCAAAAGCATCGTTGTGTTTTGTATCTGAAGTTTCAAAAATCTCCTGCACGGTCATTTTATTCAGCGTAAGAGTTCCCGTTTTATCAGAACAGATATAGGTAACTGAACCAAGCGTTTCTACAGCGGGCAATTTGCGTATAAGCGCATTATTTTTGGCTAATTTCTTAGCTCCAAAAGCCAATGCGATGGTAACTAATGCTGGTAAAGCCTCAGGAATTGCGGCAACAGCAAGGGAAATTGAAGTAATCAACATCGTCATTGCAGATTCGCCCCGCAACCATCCGATAAAGAAAATGACAGTGCAGATGATTAGGATGACTATTGATAATCTTTTTCCAAATGCCGCTAATCTTTTTTGTAACGGCGTTGTGGTTTCATCAGTTTGAATCATTTTAGCGATATGACCCAGTTCCGTATGCATTCCTATGGCCACAACGTATCCAAGAGCTCTTCCATTCGTAATCGAAGTGCCTTTGTAACCCATGTTCGTCTGGTCGCCAAGAGCGTAATTTCCTTCTGGAAGTTCCTCTGTATTTTTTTCTACATTGTTGGATTCGCCTGTAAGTGCTGATTCGTCTACTTTTATTTGATGGGTTTCAAAAAAACGAATATCTGCAGGAATAACATTGCCGGCTTCCAGAACCACAACATCGCCTGGAACAAGATCTGAAGCTGGAATAGTAATCATTTTTCCTTCGCTAATAATGCGAGCGTGGTTTGCTACCATTTTTTTCAGTGCTTGCATCGCTTTTTCGGCCCGATATTCCTGAATGAATCCCACGATGGCATTAATAATGATGATGGCAAGAATAATGATCGTATCTGTTAGATCGCCTATTATTCCCGAAATTATTGCTGCCGCGATCAGAATCAGAATCATGAAATCAGACAACTGAGAAAGCATCATCTTTACGATGCTCTTCTTTTTAGTGTCTTCGATTTCATTCTTCCCATTTTCGCGCAAGAGTTCCTTACTAGTTACTTCATCAAGTCCGCGAGGAGTTGTTTGTAACAAGTGGGTGATTTCTGATAGTGGGAGTAAATGCCAGTTCATCGCTTTGTTTTTTTATTTTTTATAATATAAAAGCCCCATCATTAGTACATAAACGGAGATAATTAATGCAGTATCAATGGCGAGTTTCCATTAGAAATAATTACTTCTTTAGTACTTTTTTTTTCCTGATTAATTGTTTTAAATCAGGAGGAATGGTTTTTTTATGATATTATTTTCAATGGTCGCAAGCCTTTCCATTAATTTTTATAGGCTTCCATATTTTCTTTTTCACTCAGTGAAAGCGGAGAAAAACCACTTTCGAAAAGAATAAAACTGTGGCACAAAATCAATGAAGCTTCTCAAAGTAACGCCATTTTTATAGCGTAATGAATGGCGGAATCTGCTGCAGTGGAGAAGTCTGTGGGTACAAATATTGTTTTTAATAGCTCTAAAATTTATGCTTTAGTAATCTCGTAAAGTATCAATTTTGAACTTTTTAGTATTCATAAATACCAGAATTACTAAAAAGCAGTAAAACATTCTCTTTTTTAAAGATTGTAAACCAAAACTTTTTAAGGGCAGATTTAATTGGGACTTTTGTTAGCTTTCGTACAAGCGTAATCTGTTTTTGAGTGCAGTCAATTCATTTTGCAACACATCAATCTTTTGTAACAAATTAAACACTACATCAATTCCTTCTATGTTTACGTCTAATTCCTGATGCATGCGAATCATTTTTTCGATTTCATAAATTGCATTTGAATCAATATATTGTTTGGATTCAATCGTTTTTATTTCGAGTAAACCCATTTCGCTAAGATTGGTAAAAAAAGATAGTTCCACACTATAGTGAATGCACAATTCAGGTATCGGGATCAGGTTTTCCATGTTTATGATTTTCTTAGTGTAGCGAGTTCAGTGAATAATTCTTTTTCTTTTTCAGAAAGATTAGTGGGGATTTGTATTTGATAGGTTAAGTACAAATCACCAAATTCTCCTTCTTTTTTATACACTGGAAAGCCTTTTCCTTTCAATTTGACTTTGGTTCCGTTTTGGGTTCCGGGTTTCACGGTCAGTTTTACTTTTCCGTCAAAAGTGTCAGCGGTAATCTCGCCGCCCAATAGGGCAGTATATAAATCCAAGTCCACTATTGCGTAAAGGTTGTGCTTATCTAGTTTAAAATTAGTGTGATTCGCCACCGTGAACGTTATATATAAATCACCTTTAGGACCACCACCGGAACCTTCGCCACCCATGCCGCTGATTTTTATTTGTTGGCCGTTTTCGACACCGGCAGGAATGGTAATTCGAATATTTTTGCCATTAATGGTTAACGTGCGTTTGTGAGTTGTGTACACATCTTTGAGTTCAAGATGTAGTTCAGCATTAAAATCCTGTCCTTTGAACTGCGCACTTCTGCGGCCACCACCAGAGGCTCGACCACCAAACATCGATTCAAAAAAATCAGAAAAATCACCTCCACCACTGAATCCACCACCGCCAAAACCTCCTTGTTGTCCATTTCCTTGGTATTGCCGCTGCTGTTTGGATTTTTCAAATTCTTCCGCATGTTGCCAGTTTTCACCATAATCATCATATTTCTTACGATTCTCCGCATGACTCAAGACTTCATTTGCTTCATTGATTTCCTTGAATTTTCTTTCGGCTTCTTTATCATTTGGATTTAAATCGGGATGGTATTTACGGGCAAGTTTCCGATAGGCCTTTTTAATCTCGGCTTCAGTTGCTTTTTTGTCCACTTCTAGAATCTTGTAATAGTCTATAAATGCCATTGTGATTATTTTTATGTTGTGGTTATTTGGTTACGTTCGAAACATCTATATATTTATTAGATACATATTTTGCTTCTTACAATTGATGAGATTTCTCAGTTCATTAATACATACTTATTGTTTTATAAATTCACTGTCAGCCTTAATTTTTACTTCATCACTAATCATTGGTGCAGGGAATTTTGGGCCTATATTAAAATCAGAACGTTTTATGATGGTACTAAATTTAAAACCAGCTGTTGGCGCTTTCGTTTGAGGATTTTCAATAGTTCCTCTGTACCACATCGTGATGACTACCGGTTTCGTTATTCCGTGCAGGGAAAGTTGGCCCGTTAGCTTGTATTTATCTTTTGCTGTTTTTTGTATCGACGTACTTTTGAAAGTCATTTTAGGATATTTTTCAACATCAAAAAATTCGTCACTTCGTAAATGCTTATCTCGCATTTCAACTTCGGTATTGATGGACGCCACTGCTGTAGAGAGTTCAAAAACAGCATCACTGAAATCAGTTTTGGTTGTAATTGCGCTAATTTCAAATGTTTTGAACAATCCTGCAATGTCAGAAATTCCATTGTGCATTGTGCTAAAAGTTAATTTAGAATGCATTGGATCAGCTTTCCATGTTGTTTGTGCAAACAGAAAAGTAGATAAAAATAATGAGGCGATAATGGTAGCGATGTTTTTCATGGCTTAATTTTATTTAATCTTAAAGATACGCTATTAAGTAGTTACGAAGTTTAAAAAGGAACTTTTTGTGATATGAGTAATTATAGTTTTCAAAGAGTGTATTTGTCAAATTTAATCAATTTTTAGGTAAAAAAATAACAATAAAATACTTAATAACAGTTAGTTATAGAATTAAAAGCCCCAAAAAGGAGCTTGTTCTAAATTGATTTTTACAATTTAAATAGGAAATAATTCGTTTTCTATCGCAGTTAAGTCTTGTTTGTGTTTCAAATCAAAAAGCACAGCTTTATACTTTATAAATTCCGCATCTTTTGGATTAATTTGGAGTACAAAATTTATTTTCCCCAACAAATGTTCCAGATAATTGTTATGATTATTTTTTTTGAAGATTTTATGTTCCTCAAAACCAAATTTCTGAATGTAATATAAGGTTTGTCTCAATTCATTGCGCTTATAGAAAATGACTTGCGGTTTCTGATTCACCACAACTCCAGTAACAGTCTGTCGCATATTTGGCGTCATTAGTTTGGTCTTTTTGGCATTTATGCGAAGATTCAGTTTTTCAACCGTTTCTGTTACTTTTTTTAGCAATTCCTCGTGGTCAAAATCTCCTGAAAAACTCATGTCGTCCGCATAACGCGTGTACCTAATTTTATAATCTTTGCAATACGAAGCAATTTCGGCATCAGCCTTTTTAAAAATCAGATTAGAAAGATAGGGGCTGGTAGGCGCACCTTGCGGCAAATTTCCATTTCTGGTGCATAATCGGGAAAGTAATTTGGATACTATTTTAGAATATCCCAATTCCAGAAATTCTGCTTCAACAAGCTCAGCTGATATTGAAGGAAAGAAATTCTCTAAATCCAGCGTAAAAATCTTAGATTGATTTTTATGAAACCTCAGGTTTTCCAGCAATGTTACGTTTGGTTTATACGCTTTCGCAAATGGGCTGACGGGTATTTTATACAGTATACTTCTTAGAATCCAGATTTGGATTTCTTTCAAGCTGGGCAGTGGTTCAGAAATTAGTCGTTTGGTTCCATTTTTTTTTGCGACTTCAAAATCACGATAAAAATAATTAGGAAACAGCGATGCTTTTTTTAAATATTCTTTTTTGTATCCCACAAGTGCTGATAAATGGGAAGGATTGTAAATTACCGGGACATGATGCGAAAATAAAACTTCAGCATAATCAAGACAATGCTGAATATTAGGTAACGAAAAGCCTATTTTTCGCGACTCCTTGATAAAAGCTTCTTTGTAATGGTTAAAATCCATAGGTTTGAGTCATTAATGGGATAGGGACTTTTGCGTCCCTAACCCCAATTAAGAATACCGGTTTAAAAGTTCGGAGCTCTGCGGAGAATCTTTTAAACCTGGTGCTTGAAAGAACATTCAATTACAGAACAGTGACTCACGGTTCCGTCGCTAGCATAAGCCAACAAATTTCTTTTAAAAATGAATTAAAAAAAAAGTTCATCCTGACGGGGGACAAATATTTTTTTACAGTCCAATTTAGGGATTTGTCTTTCAAAATCCTTTTGGATCCAATCCTCTTTTTTTTGGGTTTTAATTCGGTATGGTTCCATTTTTAAAAAATTATAAATCAGCACCCAATATATGTAACTACTTATTTATTAGGTAATTATATTTATAAATTTACAAAAAAAAATGCAGTAACCGCATAAATTCTTAAATATTTTAGTTTTTAATTTTAAAAGAGGCTTCTTTCTAAATTTTAGAGGTTTTAATTGGGATGAAGGGAGTGCTTTTCAATTATAGAAGCGTTTATAAGGAGTGTAGGTGACTATTATTTCTACGATTCTGGTGATCACATAGGAAACCAAGTTGATGAATTTTGTCATTATAGTGGTATTTGTTTTCAGTGATTCGAGAGTGATGCTTTGGCATTGTGCAATAATTTCGGTTAGGTGTTCTTGAAATAAGATGGAAAAGGAACTTGAAAGTATTTCGACATTCATTTCCAGACTTCCGTAGGAACTCAAATTATTCAGGTTAAAAGAACCAATTGTGGACCAATTGCCATCCACAACAGCTACTTTTCCGTGTAAAATGGATTCGTTCCATTCATACAATTCAATGTTATAACTGAGGAGTTTGCCATATAAAAAGCAAGTCGCCCGTCTTGTCAGCGGAAGATCTGATTTTCCGGAGAGAATCAATTTGATGATGACTTTATTTTTAGACGCTTTTTTTAAGGCTCGAATGATTCGGATTCCGGGAAGAAAGTAACTGCCTACAATGATGATTTCCTTTTTGGCATGTCGGATGGATTTTATATAACCTTCACATATTTCGTTTTTCCCTTTCAACCAGTCATTCTGGAGGATGCGAACGGAAGTATCTTCCTGAATATGAAATGCAGATTTTATTTTTTTATTCCTCAGATGTCTTTTTTTAAAATAAATATCGTGACAAAGCTGTTGAAGTGGTTTGGCTATTTCCCCGTTTATTTGAACGGCGTAGTCCAGCCAAGGTTTTTCGGCGACGGAACCGCGGTATTTATCAGCGATATTTATGCCGCCAACCAGCGCAACTTTTGCGTCAGCGACAATAACTTTGCGATGCAATCTTCGTCCAAGATAAAAGGTGTAGGTTGAGAATAAAGGGGCAAAAAAGCGAATGTTTACGCCGCTATATTTCAGTTCCTTTAGTAATTCTGCCGGAAAAGATAAAGAACCCAAGCCATCCAGTAGCACATAAATTTCAACTTTCCGTAACGCGGCTTCTTTTAGTGCATTGACGATTCTTTTTCCCGTTGCATCATTTTCAAAAAGATACATTTGCAGGTGGATTTTAGATTGTGCCTCTTGGATAATAGCTTCTAATCGGTCAAAATAATCTTCGCCACTGAACACCAGCTCCAATTTTTTGGTGACAAAAAGGCTATCGTTAGTTTTTATCATGCGCTTTATTTGTAGTAACTTCATTAATCAAAATGAACTCCATTAGATTTTCGATATCCAAAGTTCCGGTAACTTCATTGTTTTCCATAACGAGCATTAATTTTGATTTATTGAGTTGTATGAGTTCAAAAACATTTTCCAAAAGCGAATTTGCATCGAGAAAAATTAAATTCCGATCCATCACATTATAAATAAATTCCTCTTCGCCTTTTTTGGAGAGAGCCATTATGATTTGGTCACGGTTCAAAGTTCCGACAGGAGTTCCTTCTTCCATGATTAAAAAATTCTTGTTTTGGCTGTTCAAAACTAATGCTACTGCGGTTTTGACTGTGGCATTGGCATCAATCTTTGGATAGTCTTTCATTACAACGTCATGGACTTTGAACCCTTTCAACATGAATTTCGATTCCGTATAATCCGCTTCAACCTGAGCACCTATGATAACAAAAATACCAATAAAAACTAAAACAGGAGAATTGAAAAAACCAAAAAGTATAAATCCCAACGCAAGAAATTGACCAATCCGAGCCGAAATGCGGGTAGCTATATTTCGCTGCATCCGAAAGGATAATAAGGCACGTAAAATTCGGCCGCCATCCATTGGAAACGCAGGGATCAAATTAAAGAGTGCCAGCCAAAAATTCACTAAAAAGAAATTCAGAAAGAAATTATTGGCATTCACGCCAGTTTCTAATTCGGCCATCAGTTGTTCGGAAGTATTGGGAATGGTGATGAAAATTCCGGTTATCAGTGCCAAAGTGATGTTGACGAAAGGTCCTGCAATTGCCACGATTAATTCTTCGATTGGTTTTTCAGGAATTTTTTCAAGTCGCGCTAAACCGCCAATGGACAATAATGTAATGTCTTTTGTAATTATATGGTATCTTTTTGCTGCCAAAGCGTGCCCTAATTCATGCATTATAACGGTGACGAAAATACTCAAAATAAACACAACCGACCATACTATCTGAGTAGCATTTTGACCTGATCGGTAATTAATGAAAATGATAAACAGAATCAGTAATGAGAATGTCCAGTGAACATAAATTCCTATGTCTGCTATTTTTCCGAGTTTAAAGGAGCCTTTCATTTGGTGCGTTTTAAGTAGTAGAATTTGAAAAATAATCTCGGGTATTTTATTTTAACTTGAAAACAAACATCATATTTTATCAATTAATTTCATTTTCAGAAGTGCCATTATACGCCCAAGCATTTAAATTGGCAATCGTAGTATGGGCAATTCCTGCCAGCGTTTCATTTGTCAAAAAACCTTGATTTCCGGTAATCATGACATTGGGATAGGAGCGGAGTTTCAAAAACAAGGTATCTGTAATAGGAGCTTCCGTATGATCCTGAAAAAATATCAAATTTTCTTTTTCATAGACATCTAAACCAACTGCAGCAAAGATTTTGTTGTCAATGGCTTCAATTAAATCTTCGGTATTCACAAATCTTCCATCTGCAGTATTAATAAAAATCATCCCTTTTTTGCATAATGAAAAGATAGTTTTGTCAAACAATTGATAGGATGATTCGTTCCAAGTATCATGTACGGACAACACATCTGAAGCGGCACAAACGTCCTTCAAAGTCTTGTAGGATATTGGGAGTTCATTCCGTAACTCCTTATTTTCTTCAATATCAAAAGCTATGATTTTACACCCAAAACCATGCATAATCCGTGCAAAAGCAGCACCTATTTTTCCGGTTCCAATAATCCCCACTGTTTTTCCATGCAAATCAAAACCAACTAAATGATCCATTCTGTAATCTCCAATGTGCATTAATCGCTGTCCTAAAACCAGTTTCCTGTTCAGTGCCAATACCAAACCAACGGCATGCTCAGCCACCGAATACGGAGAATACACAGGAACATTTGCCACCTTAATCGCCAGAGATTTTGCCCTTGGAACATCAATTAAATCGGAATGTACAGCCCGCAACGCAATATATTTTACACCGCAGCTATAGAGTTTTTGCAAAACTGCTTCTGAAGCCACATCTGAAGTAAAAAGCGAGACGGCATCAAATCCCTGGGCCAACTGCGCCGTGTTTTCATTCAAATGCTGCTCCGTAAAAACCAATTCATGATTTCCATGGGCCGCTTTTTCCATAAATGGCTTATCAAAGCCAAAGATGCTGTAGACTAATACTTTCATTTTATGGTTTTTTATTTTTAATGTAAGCCGTCAGTGCCTGTAAAGTGGCTGTTTTTCCATAATCCTCTTCTGGAATTTCGATTCCTGTTTTTTTGTTCAACGCAACGATGAATTGCAGCGAATCAAACGAATCAATATTAAGCGTTTCCCTGATGTTTTCATCCGGTTTTAATGTTGATGGTTCCGTATCCGGTGCAATTTTTTTCAACAATTGAAAAATAATTTCTTTGATTTCTTCTTCATTCATAACGCTTCAGGATTTTGTAAATGGTTGTTCAAGGCTACTAGAAAGCGGCTGCCTGTTAATCCATCCGTGGCACGATGATCCCCCGCCAGAGTCGCGAAAATTGAAGTTCGGATTCCTAACATACCTTTCTCCGCAAAGGGTTGTTCTGAAATATTTCCGAAACCAATTATCGCAACCTGTGGCGGATAAATCACCCCAAAAATCATTTCGGCGCCACCATCGCCAATGTTGGTTACCGTAATTGTAGCGTCACTCAATTCTGAACTGCGTAGTTTTAAGGCGCGAGCTCTTGGAATAATATCATTTAAATCAGCCATGATTTCATCTAGATTTTTTATATCCGCGTTGTGAATCGCGGGAACTATGATTCCTCCGTTGCGCAGCGAAACCACAAAACCAATATGAATTTCTTTTTTGAGCTGTAAACCGTTTTGCCAAACCGCATTCAATTCCGGGAAATCAGTCAATGCTTTAGCGGTTGCTTTGATGAGCAGCACAACGGGAAGCAATCGTTCTTGAACTGATTTTTCCTTATTTTTGGCTATCAGCCAATCAGTTGCTTTTGATACATCTATCTTTTTCTCTAGGTAATAATGTGGAATTTCTCGTTTCGATTTGCTCATTGCTGCCGCTATTGCTGTACGTACTGCCTCAATTTGTGCAAGTATTTTTGCGTCATCAGGAGGAAATTTTTCCACTTTTAGAAGTTGCTCTTTTTGAGTTGCCAATGCTTGCTCCACATCGTCTTTCGTAATCACGTCATTTTCTCCCGTTCCTTTTACTTGCGAAAGATCGAGATGATTTTCCGCAGCAATTCGCCTTGCTAGTGGGGAAGCTTTTATTGAAAATACAGCTGTTTTTTCTTCTATCGGTTGTAAGGCAATTGGTTTTTCTGATGTTGCTTTTGCTTTTTTGGTTTCCAATACTGCTGCGCTGGGATCAATCAATGCCATTACCGTTCCCACAGGGACTTTAGTTCCTTCTTCTATCAGTAATTCTCCGATTGTTCCTTCGTCAAAAACTTCAATTTCTATAAGCCCTTTTTGTGTTTCCACTTCGGCAATGATATCGCCACGCTGTACCGTATCGCCTAGTTTTTTCTTCCATTCGATGAGAGTTCCAGCTTCCATATCAGCACCCAAATTAGGCATTTGAAATTCAATCATGACGTATCATTTTTTTTACTGCATTTACAATATCATTTTTCTGCGGAATCGAAGCTTCTTCCAAATGTGCAGGGTAGGGAATGGGAACTTCGACACCGCACAATCGCTGTACAGGAGCATCCAAATCATAAAATGCCTTTTCCATAATTCGCGCACTAATTTCTGACGAGATACTGACGGAACGCCACGCATCTTCAACAATTAAAACCCGATGCGTTTTTGCAACCGACTCCAGAAATGTACGTTCATCCAAAGGTCGCAACACCCGCAAATCAATCACTTCGGCTTCGATTCCGACCAAAGCTAATTCGGCAGCAGCCTCCAGACTTTTATAAACGCCCGTTCCATAAGTGATAATCGAAATAGCAGATCCTTCGCGTAACACTTTGGCTTTGGTAATATCAATAAAACCTAAATCTGCAGCAATTTCTTTTTCGAGATTGAGCATCAGCGTGTATTCAAACAGCAAGACAGGATCCGGACTTTGCAAAGCAGCACGCAACATTCCCCGTGCATCCTCATGCGTTCCCGCAGACAAAACAATTAATCCCGGAATGTGTGCATAAAATGGTTCCCAACTGTGGGAATGTTGCGCTGCCAGTTGACGGCCAATTCCGCAACCCATCCGGATAATCATTGGGACATAGATTTGGCCGCCTGACATGTGCAACAAAGTCGCCGCATTATTTACAATTTGGTCCATCGCCAACAAACTGAAGTTAACGGTCATCACCTCAATAATGGGTTTCATTCCCGCCATAGCCGCCCCGATACCCGCTCCTACAAAACCGGCTTCAGAAAGCGGAACATCCATAATCCGATCCGCACCAAACTCCTGCAATAATCCTTTGCTTACCGCAAAAGCGCCTCCGTAACGGCCCACATCTTCGCCCATCAAAAAAACGTTTTCGTCATTTTGCAACGCTTTGCGAAGCCCTTGTTTCAAAGCCTCGCGATACGTAAGGGTTATTTTGCCGGTGCTGTTGTCCATGATGCCAATCGATTAGGGATTAAATAACAAATTGTTTGTTTTTCCAACGTTTTAATGCGGGTAAAATATTCAACGCTTTTTGAACCATATAAATAGGAAGGTTTTTTTTCTCCATGTGCATTTTTACGGTATTTTTCATTTCTTCCAAGTTCATATCGGGGTTTTTGAAGTTACTGTCTTCATAACAATATTTACAATAATCATTCGTTTTCTGGCCGTTGTTTTCGGTTCCTTTAGCATCTTCTGTAGTCAGTGGCATTCCGCAACTTTGACAAAAATGTGTGTTTTCCATGTGGGTTGATTTAAATAGTTAGCTTTCTTTCTTTATGTAGTTTCTAATTTATTTTTCGTGTACACCATTTTGTCAATGGGCTCATAATACCAGATTCCGGCTTCCGCAAAAGGAACTCCGTTCTGGATTCTACTTTTAACTTCTGGATTAATTACTTTTCCAACGTTTTAATGCTGGTAGTATGTTTACCGCTTTTTGAATTGCATATTCGTGCAGCTCTAACTTTTTCATTTGATTTTTCACGTTATTTTCCATGTCTTCCAAATTCATTTTTGGATTCTTAAAGGTGCCATCTTCATAACAGTATTTGCAATATTCATTGCTTTTTAAACCGTTTTTCTCCGTTCCTTTCACAGCTTCGGTGTCCAGTGGCATGCCACAACTTTGACAGATTATTTTATTTTCCATTATTATAAATTTTTAGTTTCCCGTTTCACTGTAAACAAATTTTGTTAGTTGGTCTAACGGCTCCCATGTTCCTGCTTCCGCAAAATCGACTGCGATAGCTATTTTTTTTTCAATTTTACTTTCAAAAGCAGTAATTTCCGCATCCGTTATCCATTGCTTTTGCAAAAGAAACTGTTCGAATTGTGGAATAGGATCTCGTTTTTTCCATTCCTCGACTTCTTTTTTGTCCCGATATAATTCTGCATCAAACATCGAATGCGCCCGAAAACGATACGTATTGCAAACTAATAAATATGGCTTTCCACTACTTCTTACTTTTGCGGCAGCAATATTGGCAGCAGCAATCACAGCCATCAAATCCATTCCGTCCACCGCAACGGCTTCAATCCCGTAAGCAGCTCCTTTTTTTTCCAGTTCTGTTATGGCATGCGAATATTTTATCGCAGTTCCCATCGCATACAAATTGTTTTCACATACGAATAAAACGGGAACTTCCCAAAGTGCCGCTAAATTCAGGCTTTCGTGAAAGGTACCTTCGGCAGCTGCTCCTTCTCCAAAAAAGCAACACGTAAGGTTCGTTTTCTTTTGTTTTTTGGCTGCCAAAGCCATCCCAACAGCAAGCGGAAGATGGCCGGACACAATCGCATTACCACCATAAAATCGGTTTGCCACATCAAATAAATGCATCGAGCCTCCACGACCTCGGCAGCAGCCTTGCATTTTACCATACATTTCGGCCATGATAATGTCAGGATCAATACCTCTAGCTAGTGCATGACCGTGTTCCCTATACGTACATAATAAATTGTCATCTTCCCTCAGCGCCTGAATTACGCCTACAGCAACCGCTTCTTCGCCAATGTACAAATGCAGAAAACCACGGATTTTCGCTTTCGTATATTGCTCGGCTGCTTTTTCCTCAAAACGTCTTATGAGCAGCATTTGATACAAAAAAAGCAATCCTCTTTTGGCATCCATCGGTTGTGGTTCTGTCGTTGATTGTACCATTTTTATAGTTTTATAATCCGAAAGCATAATAGTAATACGTAGGATTGCCGGCATATTTTCCTTCGAGCATGATGCCGCGTTCTTGTGCTGCAACTGCATCCATAAAGGATTGAACTGATGAAATTGCCCTGTTGTTGACTGATGTAATTACGAATCCGTTGCGTATGCTTGTGAATCTTTTTATTTTCCCATCGTATAGTTTCGTGATTTTGAGTCCGTTTTGTACATTATACACTTTTTGGTCTTCCTTAGTAATTGGACTCAACTCAACTCCCAAATCTTTCAGCAATTCTATATTTTTACTTTTTGTAAGTTCTGGGGTTGCTTCCTGTTTTTTCAGTGTGGCAATCAGTTCTTTTTTCTCATTACCGTTTCTGATGAGTGTGATTTTTACTTTCTCACCCGGACGTTTTCGCATGATGATTTCCTGTAATTTTGAAGCCGAAGCGGTTTCTATATTATCAATGCTGATGATGACATCTTTCTCTTTTACACCCGCTTCTTTCGCTGCACCATTTACAGTGACGCTGTCAATATATACCCCATTGGCACGGTCAATTTTTATTTCTTTTGCCAATGTGCTGTTCAAATCGCGTATGCTTATTCCTAAAATTCCCCTGCGAACGGAGCCAAAATTCATTAGATCATCCGCTACTTTTTTTACAATATCTACAGGAATTGCAAACGCATATCCAGCATAAACACCTGTTGGCGTTGCTATTGCGGTATTTATACCAATGAGTTTTCCTTCCAGTGTTACTAATGCGCCGCCGCTATTGCCTGGATTTACTGCTGCATCAGTTTGAATGAAGGATTCTATGGCGCCTTGATCGCTTAAAATATTGATATTTCTGGCCTTGGCACTGACAATTCCTGCTGTTACCGTCGATGCGAGATTAAATGGATTTCCTACCGCTACGACCCATTCACCAACTTCAATAGTATCACTGTCGCCGTAGCGTATAAACGAAAGGTTGCTTTCTTTGATTTTAAGGAGAGCAAGATCAGTTTGAGGATCATTTCCAATAACTTTTGCCGGATAGGATCGTCCGTCGAATAAAGTGATATTTATTTCATCGGCATTTTTTACCACATGATTGTTGGTTATGATGTACCCGTCAGGAGTCAGAATTACCCCAGATCCGCTCCCGACCACAGTTTCGGAATTGTATTGAGGTGACTGCGGTAGTTGAAACTTAAATTCCCTGAAAAAAGGATCGTCTCTAAAAAAATCTTTGAGAGGGTCCGGAATGTTGTAAAATTGATCTTCACCCTCGTATTGAAGGGTTTGTGGTTTGAAACTGCACTTGATATGAACTACTCCGGGCGTAGCTATTTTGGCTGCCATTCTGAAATCGACATTGCCTGAATAGGAAATTTTTTCAGGAACAAGGGCGGCACTTTTCTGGATGGATTCTATGTCCGTTTCAGTATTCTTATTTTGAGCTTCGCATCCTTGAAATAGAATAAGAAGTACAAACAGAAAAGCAGTTTGGTTTTGTAGTTTTATTTTTTGAAAAGGTATCATGGCTGAAATTCATTAGTAAGAATTAATTTTTGATGGTAATTATATTTTAAGAGGATTCTAATGTTGAAATATCGCCTTCGGGTAAACCGAGTTCTCGGGCTTTTAGTAATCGCCTTAAAATTTTTCCGCTTCGAGTTTTGGGAATATTTTCCATAAATTCAATTTCTTTGGGAGCCACCGCCGGACCCATTTCTTTTCGAGCGAAAGCCATAATATCCATTTTGGTTGTCTCGTTAGGCTCTTTTCCGGTTTTAAGAATGACGAAGGCTTTTACCATTTCTCCAATGGTGGGTTCCGGTATCCCAATTACAGCAGCTTCTGCCACATCAGGATGGCGCATCAGCGTGCTTTCTACTTCAAACGGACCGACCATGTGGCCTGAAGTTTTGATAATATCATCGGCCCGACCGATAAACCAAAAATACCCATCCGCATCTTTCTTAGCTAGGTCGCCGCTGAGATACCAATCGCCAATGAAGCATTTTTTATACCGTTCTTCTTCATGGATATAGCCGCGAAACAGCGACGGAAAACCTTTCTTAAGAACCAAGTGTCCTTGAATTTCAGGTTGTGTGATAAGTGTCAGTTGGTCGTCATTTATTGCTGCAATGGCAATTTCTACCCCGGGCATTGGTTTTCCCATCGAACCCGGTTTTACGACCATCGACGGATAATTGGCAATCATAATGCCACCCGTTTCGGTTTGCCACCAATTGTCTAAAATGGGGATGCCAAAATTTTCTTGTCCCCAAATCACGGCTTCGGCATGAAGCGGTTCGCCAACACTCAGTATCAACCGAAGATTCTCGAGATTATATATATTTTTGGGTTTTATATCCATACGCATCAATCGCCTGATAGCCGTGGGAGCGGTGTACCAAATGTTTATTTTATGTGTTTCAAGAAGCGAATACCATCGGCTGGCATCAAATTCTGCTTCATCAATAATGCTGGTGATTCCATGAAGCAGCGGAGCAATAATGCCGTACGAAGTGCCGGTAACCCAACCCGGATCCGCGGTACACCAATACTGGTCACCTTCATGAAAATCGAGAACATATTTGCCCGTTATATAATGCGTGAGTACGGCTTGGTGAACGTGAAGTACGCCTTTTGGCATTCCAGTTGTTCCACTGGTAAAATGCAATAGAGCGGGATCTTCCAGATTGGTTTCCGGAATGGTAAATTCCGTTTCGGCCTCGTCCATGAGTTTGGAAAAAGAACGTATTTTTTCAGAAATATGTTCCATTGCGTCGGTAAGAATGATATAGCGGAGCGAAGGAAGTTTTTCCAGGATTTGTTTTATTTTTTGTTCGAATAAAATAGTGGTGGTTACCAGAACTGATGCATCGCCTTTGCTGAGTCTTTGATACACGGGCTCAGGGCCAAAGACAGAAAACAATGGACAAAATACTGCGGTATATTTCAAGGTTCCCAAAGCGGTTATGTATAGTTCCGGAATCCTGCCAGCAAAAGAAAAAACGCGTTCCCCTTTCTGGATTTTCAATTTTTGAAGTACATTGGCAAATTTCGAAGTTTGTTTTTGCAATTCTGAATACGTGAATTCCTGTAAACGGTTGTCTTTTCGAATAAAACGCAATGCCACCGTATTTTTTAGATTCGTTTGTGCATGACGATCCACAGCTTCATGCGCTATGTTGAGCCCTTTTCCATTAGGAAGACCATCTAATTCCCGAGCAACAGTTCCCCACGAGAAAGTAGCTTGCACTTTTTCATAGTCCAAAAGGTGGTGCGTGGTTTTATTTTTGATGGAAATCATGGCGTGGCACGTTTAAAAAATGATGTATTTGAGTAAAAATTTTCTGTTTTGTATTGATCAAAAAGATTCACCAATAGGAATCAGACTTTTCTCTACAATGATTTCTGGCTCTAATCGTATGGGTATTTTTAGTGTATTGGAAACCAAACACGCCTTTTCACTCATTTCCACAATCCGTTTTGCCCGGTCTGGTTTTTGGGAATAGGGAATGACAACTTTAGGATGTAAGAGGACTTCAGTAATTACGTAAGCACCTTCGATCAATTCAACGGTGCAAGAAGATTTGCATTCAAAACTGATAAAATGCAGTTTAGAATTTTCAGCGATATTCAAAAAAGTACTCATGACGCAACTGTTGATTGATGCAATAAATAAGTGTTCTGGTGACCAAATTCCTTGCACTCCTTTTGGGAAATCAGGTGGTGTGGCGACTTCAAGATTTTGTGGTAAAACCGGAGAACTCAAAAGTCCTTTCGTGTTACCGGTCCATTTTAGGTTGACTTCGTACGTGTGCATCTTGGGGTAGTTTTTTGGTTATTTTTTAAATTACTGTGCTGTAAATCCGCCGTCTACAGCCATTACATGTCCGGTTACAAATGAGGCTTCATCAGAGCACATCCATATCACGGCATTGGCTATTTCTTCTGGAAGACCAAAACGTCCAATGGGTTCAAAACCTTTAAATCGTTCGATTCCTTCTTTTGTTTTTCCGGTCAGTCGGTCAATCATTGGGGTTTGAATGACACCGGGACAAACCACATTTACTCGGATTCCTTGTGTAGCACATTCTAAAGCAGTAGTTTTTGTAAGTCCCACAATTCCGTGTTTAGACGCTACATAAGCCGGTAAACCTGCAAAACCAACTAATCCAGCTACCGAAGCGCAGTTGACAATGGCTCCTTTTCCTTGTTTGAGTATTTCAGGGATTTCATATTTCATACACAGCCAAACTCCTTTCAGGTTTACACCAATGGTTTTGTCCCAGTTTTCCTCGGAGCAATCTTGGGTAGAAGCGGAGGCACCCTCGATTCCGGCATTGTTGAACGCATAATCCAATCGGCCAAATGCGGCAATTGTTCGCGCCACCATCGCTTTTACGTCATCGGTTTTTGAGACATCGCATTTGATAAAAATAGCTTCACTACCCAATTCTTTGATGAGGTCTACCATTTCATCATTTTCTTTCCAATCTACCACGGCTACTTTGGCTCCTTTTTTGGCGAAAGCAAGTGCCGTGGCTCTGCCAATTCCTGATGCTCCTCCGGTTACTAATGCTACTTTATTCTTGAATGTTGTTTCCATGATTTGGTTTTCTTAGACGATGATTTTTCTTTTTGTTTTTTGTTCTGCTTCCAAAATATTTTCGATTCCTTTTATCAAAGCATCTGGGTTAAACGAGATACTGTCAATCCCTTCATTTACTAAAAACGTGGCGAATTCAGGGATGTCGCTGGGTGCTTGTCCGCACAATCCCACTTTTATTTCGTAGCGCTTGGCCACCCGAATGGTTTCTTTTATCAGGGCTTTGACGGCAGGGTTTTCTTCGCTGAATAAGTAACTGACCAATGCCGAATCGCGGTCCAGTCCCAGCGTGAGTTGCGTTAAATCATTGGAACCAATAGAAAAACCATCAAAGAGTTTAGCAAAATCATCCGCCATCAATACATTGCTTGGAATTTCAATCATCACATAAACCTGCAATCCGTTGATGCCTTGCACCAAACCGTTTTTCGCCATTTCAGCCAAGACTTTTTCTCCTTCTTCGAATGTGCGACAAAACGGAATCATCAGTTTTACATTGTGAAGTCCCATTTCGTTGCGTACTTTTTTCATCGCTTCGCATTCTAGTGCGAAACCTTTTCGATAAAAATCACTGTAATAACGCGAGGCGCCACGAAAACCAATCATCGGATTTTCCTCGTCTGGTTCATAATATTTCCCTCCGATGAGGTTGGCGTATTCGTTGCTTTTAAAATCACTCATTCGTACAATCACCTCTTTTGGATAGAAAGCAGCGGCGACAATCGCTACCGCTTCGGTGAGTTTGTCAATGAAATAATTTTTGGGATCTTCATAGCCTTTTGTCAATGTTGCTATTTCCATTTTGATATTTACATCGGTTATTTTTTCAGGTTCGCATAACGCCAAAGGATGGATTTTGATGGTATTCGAAATCGCAAATTCCATTCGCATCAAACCCACACCCTGATTGGGATACTGACTTAATTCAAAAGCTCGTTCGGGATCAGCGAGAATCAGCATCGGGTCTGTTTGCGGCATTTTGAGAGTACTGAAATCTTGTTCTTTTATTTCCCATTTCAATTTCCCGTCGTAAACATTTCCTTCTTTGCCTTCGGAGCAGGAAACGGTGATTTCCTGTCCGTTTTTTATCACCGAAGTAGCATTTCCGCATCCTACAACGGCAACAGTTCCCAGTTCCCTGGCTACAATTGCGGCATGACTGGTGCGTCCGCCTTTATTGGTTATGATTGCCGAAGCTCTTTTCATAATGGGATCCCAATCCGGATTCGTTAAATCTGTGACAATGATTTCTCCATTTTGCAATAAAGCACCTTCTTGTGGATTGTTCAGAATTCGAGCTTTCCCCGAAGCAATCTTATCGCCAAGCGCAATTCCTTTGGTCAAAAGTGTACTTTTTTCCTGGAGTTTATATATTTCCCGAACTTGTTTGTTTGCTTTGCCGTGAACGGTTTCCGGACGGGCCTGAACAATATACAATTGGTTGTTTAAACCGTCTTTTGCCCATTCGATATCCATTGGTTTTTGGTAATGTTTTTCAATTTTAGAACACCATCGAGACAGTTGGATGACTTCTTTATCGGTTAAGGAGAATTGGTTCTGTTTTTCCAAAGTTGTTTCGGTATTTACGATGGTGTTTTCTGCTGAGTTACTTTTTGATGTATCGGAATAAATCATGGTGAACTCTTTTCTACCGCATTGTTTTTTCAGCATTGGATTCAAATCTTGGTTCTCTAAAGTAGGTTTGAAAATCATCCATTCATCTGGTGTGATTGTACCCTGAACGATATTTTCGCCCAGTCCCCAACATCCGTTGATAATGATGGTGTTTTCAAATCCACTGTCCGGATCAATGGTAAACGCAACTCCTGACGAAGCTTTATCACTCCGAACCATTTGTTGAACACCAACGGAAATAGCAATATCTAATGTAGCAAAGCCCATGTCATGGCGGTATTTGATAGCGCGGTCTGTAAACAAGGACACAAAGCAGCGGTGCACCGCATCTAATAATTGGTCTTGACCTTTAATATTTAAAAATGATTGCATCTGACCGGCAAAACTGGCGCTTGGTAAATCCTCTGATGTGGCACTGCTCCGAACTGCCACATCTAGATTATTTAAATCGCATTGCTCGCTGAGGGATTGGTAAGCGACTTCAATTTCTGCACGAATTTCTTCAGGAATAGTGGCTGATAAAATGAGTGTTCTGGCTTTTTCTCCAATTGTTAAAAGATTTGAATAGTCTTTGGTATCCAATGACAACAGCAACTCTTGAAGCGGTTGCTCCAGATTATTTTGTTTGCGGAATAATCGGTAGGCTTCAGCGGTAAGAGCAAAGCCGTTTGGAATGGCGATGCCAATTGGATTGAGCTGATTGTACATTTCTCCCAATGAAGCGTTTTTGCCCCCAACTTCGCTAAGAGCGTCAATACCAATTTGATTGAAAAATAAGATGTGTTTGTAGTTTGCCATTTCATATTTTTTTTTAATCCAAACAGACGCCTATTGAAGTCTGTTAAAATAATATTAGTCTAAAATAAGAAGGGGCTTTTATTAGTCCGATTGTAAATTTTGAAATTCAGATGTAGGTTTGAAATTCAAAGGACTTTTTTAGGTTTAAAGAATCGAGAAATAGGACATTCTGCTTGCTTAAACCAATACTGTAAATTTAATAAAATATTTTTTCTAATCTTAAAAAATATTATTTATTTTTGCATTTAAGTTGCTGTTAATCAGAATAATGTGTATTTTATCGAGTGTCTTTGAAATATTTTTATTTTTAGAAAAAGACAATGCTTCCGAGACGATTTTTTTAATAACAAGTTGGGTATTGTAAGTGCAATTTTTGTTTTTAAATAGTTTCTTTTTTGCTGGACAAGTAGTTGCCAGGCTTAATTATTTTGGCTTTTTTAAATGTTGATTAATCTTTCCGGAATGTCTTAATTTTAAGTTGTGAATTCCCCGTTTAATTCAAAATTAATTTTATTTTTGTAATGAAACATATTAGTATTTTAATAAAAGTACCGAAAGCTGCTTATGGAAATTGAAATAAATAATCATTAAACCGCTAGAAATTATTAATTCTTTACCAGTACACCCATATTAATGAAAATAAATCCAAAACCGGAGAATGAATTCGACCGACTAAAAGCTCTGGAAGGTTATTCAATTATGGATACTTTGCCTGAAAAAGAGTATGACGCAATAACGCAATTAGCGTCCTATATTTGTGGTACTCCAATAGCGTTAGTCAGTTTGTTGGATAAGGATAGACAGTGGTTTAAATCATCTGTTGGACTAGGAGCGACCGAAACGCCTAGAGAGATTTCTTTTTGCCAATATTCCATTATGGGAGAGGAAGTCTATGAAGTTACAAACGCTTTAGAAAATACATTATTTGCGGATAACCCTTTGGTTACCGGAAATCCTGACATTCGGTTTTATGCCGGTGCACCTCTGAAAGATTCAGATGGTTTTAATTTAGGATCACTGTGTGTTATTGATACAGTTCCGAGGGCTTTGGATGTAAACCAAAAAAATGCTTTACAATTATTGGCAAATCAAGTTGTTTTATTATTGCAATTGCGAAAAAATAATGAAGATTTACATACTACTCAAAAAGAATTTCAGAATTTTATTGACCTATCAAAGGATTTAGTTTGTATTGCAAACGTAAATGGAATGTTTCATAAAGTGAATCCTGCTTTTACTAGGGTATTGGGATATTCAAAAGCAGAATTAGAAGGTACGCCATTTGTTAATTTTGTTCATCCGGATGATTTAGCCGCAACCTATCATGAAGTAGAAAAACTTGCAAAAGGGGAGTTGACAATTAGTTTTGAAAATAGGTACCGTTGTAAAAACGGAACATACATTCTGTTAAGCTGGAACACCTCTCCAGACCCTGTCACTGGTAATTTGTATTGTATTGCCCGAGACATGACTTTAGAAAATGATCAAAAAGAAGCGCTTGTGAAAACTAGCAGCGAATTATCGGCAATTCTAAATTCTACAGAATTTTCAGTAATTGCAACTGATCTTGAAGGAACAATTAAAGAATTTAATGATGGAGCTGAAAAAATGCTGGGATATACGGCAGCTGATGTAGTAGGGAAAACTTCTCCGGCTATTATACATGTTTTAGATGAAGTAATTAAAAGGGCAGAAGAGCTTACTTTTGAACTTGGGGAAGAAGTAGAGCCTGGATTTGATGTTTTTGTTGTTAAGGCACGAAAATTAGGGATAGCTGATTCTCGTCAGTGGACGTATGTACGAAAAGACGGCAGCACATTACCCATACAATTATCAATAACTGCTATAAAAAATAGCCTAGATGAAATTACAGGTTATCTTGGTGTAGCAAAAGACATAACTAAAGAAAAAGAAGCAGAGTTAAATTTAATAAACAGTAATAAACTTTTAGACGAATCGCAAAGTATTGCTAAAACAGGAAGTTGGAAATTTGATTTAATTACAAAAGATTTAATCTGGTCAAAAGGACATTATAGAATTTTCGAGATTGATGAATTACCTCCAGATACCCTATATGAAGCGTATAGAAATATGCTTAAGCCACAAGACTTATTACTATTGGATAAAGAAATTGAAAAAAGCGTTGCCACAGGGCAGGATTTTGAGTTTTTCAACAGAATTGAATTTCCTGATAAAAGAGTAAAATACATTTTGACTTTAGGTAAAGTTATCAAAAATGAAGCGGGGGAGATTATTGGTGCTCAGGGTAGTATTCAGGATATTACGGAAAAAACATTAGTAGAACAAAGTTTAATAAATAGTAATAAATTATTAGATGAATCGCAAAGTATCGCAAAAATTGGTAGTTGGAAATTTGATTTAGCTACAAATGATTTGGTCTGGTCTAAAGCACATTATAGTATTTTTGAACTGGAAGAGTTAAGTTCGGATAAGTTATTTGTTGCCTATAGAGAGAGGATATTTCCCGATGATTTAAAGATATTAGATAATTTAAACCTTGATAAATTAAATATCGATGAAGATTTTAAAATTAGTTATAGAATAGTTTTACCGGATAATAGCATAAAACATATTTTAGAAATTGGGAAGCCCTTTAAAAATGACAAAGGACAAATGATTGGATTGCAGGGCTCTATTATGGATGTTACCGAAAAAACACTTGCAGAGCAAAAAATTGCTGAAAAAGCGAAAGAAATCAATGATATCAGATCTGCATTAGATGAATCTTCAATTGTTTCTATTTCGGATAAAAACGGGATATTTTCATTTGTAAACGATAATTTCTGTACTATTTCTAAGTATACGAAGGAGGAATTGGTAGGAAAAGACCAAAGAATAATTTCAGGTAGCCTTTCATCGGATTTTACCAGTACGATATATAGAACAATTACCAACGGAAACATTTGGAAAGGAGAGATTAGAAATTTAGCTAAAGACGGAACGTATTATTGGGAAAAAACAACCATTGTACCATTCTTAGATGAAAAAGGAAGATCGTATCAATATATTGCTATCAGTGCTGATATTACCGACCAGAAAAGAGCCGAAGAAAACTTAAAAGTAGCATTGTTAAATCTTGGGAAAACAAATAAAGAACTAGATCAATTTGCCTATATCGTATCACATGATCTAAAGGCTCCCTTGCGAGCTATAAACAATCTTTCGGAATGGATCGTTGAAGATATGCCAGATATGCCCAAAGAGGTAAGCGCAAACTTTGATTTATTGCGAGGACGCGTGTTGCGTATGGAGAATTTAATTAATGGCGTACTGGAATATTCACGTATTGGTAGGACGAAAATAGAAAAACAAGATACCGACTTGAAAAAAATGTTATATCAGATTGTTGATTCAATTGTTCCTACGGAAGGATTTGAAATTTACATTGCTGAAAACATTCCTAAAATAAAAATTGCCAGTATATTGTTTCAACAGCTGTTCAGTAACCTGATAAGCAATAGTGTAAAGTATAATGATAAACCGATAGGAAAAATTGAATGTTTCTATGAATCGTTGCCTCATTTTCACCAGTTTACTATAAAAGATAATGGTCCCGGAATTGCAGAAGAATACCATAAAAAAGTATTCAAAGTGTTTCAGACTATTGAAGCACGTGACAAAAAAGAAAGTACCGGAATCGGTTTATCTATCGTTCAAAAAATAATTGAAGAGGCTGAAGGAACAATTCGTATCGTATCAGAAAAAGATGAAGGAGCAAGTTTTATTTTTACCATTCCTAAAGAAGCCTAAAATGGAAGAATCAGTAAAAAGTTGTCAGGAAGAGTTGTCTGCACTAAAAAAAGAATATGAAGATTTTGTCTACATAGTTTCACATGACATAAAAACACCCATGAGAGCAATCTCTAATATAACTACGTGGATTGAAGATGATTTGGGTTCCGATGTAAATCCGGATATTTTAAATAATTTTGCATTATTAAAAAACAGGGTAGGACGTCTTGAAAAAATGTTGAATGCATTACTGGAACTATCAAGAATCAACAGGACCGAAATGGAACTGTATGAAGTAAATTTTCCTAAGCTGGTGGAGGAATGCATCGCAAGCTTGGATTATGAACAAAATGTTAAGTTTCAAGTGGAGTATCATTTGGACAATGAAAGCTGCACCACTGTAGGCAAAAAATTAAATAAAGTTATTTTTAATATATTAGACAATGCAGTTCGATTTCACGATAAAGAAATCAAAAATATTTATGTGGATGTCAGTGAAAATGAAAGCGAATATGAAATAAAAATAAGTGATGATGGTCCAGGTATAGCGGAAGAATTGAAAGATAAGATTTTCGCTATTTTTTACACTGTAAATTCAAAAGACGTTTTTGATTCGACAGGAGCTGGGTTAACAATTAGCAGTAAAATAGTAGAATATGTTGGTGGAAAAATTCAGTACACGCCAGGCAGAGATAAAGGTTCAATTTTTCAGATTAATTGGCCAAAAATAATAAGCTTAAAAAATTAAATTATGATACAAAAATTGGTCAATATCTTATTAGTGGAAGACGATGAGGTTGATGTGATGAATGTGAAAAGAGCCTTTTCGAAAAATAATATCAAGAACGAACTTTTTGTTGCTGGTAACGGGGTAGAGGCCCTTGATATGTTACGGACATCGATTGTTCCAGTCCCTAGGATCATTATTTTGGATATTAATATGCCAAAAATGAATGGGATTGAATTTCTTAAACACTTAAGAGATGATGAAACGCTAAAAAATATATCTGTATTTGTAATGACTACTTCTAATGAAGATAGCGATAAGATTAATGCATACAATCTTAATGTTGCCGGATATATTTTAAAACCATTATCCTTCGAAAAATTTATAACTTCAGTTGCAACACTTAAGAATTTTTGGTCTTTATGTGAGATGTAATTTTTTAACTTTATAAATAAAGTATGGTAGGCGCAAACATATTATTAGTAGATAGTAATAGAGCTCATTTTGAAAATACATTAAATGTTTTTTCTCAAATTGGCATACAATATAATTTATGTTTCGCTAAGGACGATATTCAAGCATGGTTGATGCTTACAGGTGATAAAAAATTATCCCCACTACCAAAAATCATGCTGATTGATATTAATGCTGAAGGAATTAATGGAATCAAATTAATAGAAAAAATTAGACTTGATATTGATTTAAAATCAACATTAATATTTGTGATCAGCGATATAAATAATGATAAAAATAAACGTGCAGCACTAAACTTGAATATTGCAGGGTATATCAATAGATCATTTGAAATTGAAGAAATGATTAATTTTTTTTCCATTTTGAATGATTATTGGAATAATATCGAATTCTCAAGCTAAAATAAAAATAAACATGAGTATTACTTTAAAAATCCTAATTATTGATGATGATAAAGTCGATATGGTTACTATTCTCCGGTCAATTTCGCACTCTGGAATAATTGCTGATGTCGAAAGTGCTTTTTCAGCACGAGATGGAATAGAAAAGGTTAAAGCTGTCAATTATGATTTGATTTTTTTAGATTATATGATGCCCGATAGTGATGGGATTTCTTTTTTAAAAAAATTGAGAGACTTAGACATAGAAACGCCGGTTATTTTTGTAACCTCGCAAGGCGATGAAAAAATTGCAAGCCAAGCAATTTTAGGAGGCGCATCAGATTATATTCCCAAAACGCTGCTGACGCCGGACGGTGTTTCACAAAGTATCAGAAACGCTCTAAAACTCAATGAGAGTTTAAAAGAGCGAAAAAAAACAGAATTAGCTTTAAAAATTAATGCCAATCGACTTTCAGAAGCACAAAAATTAGCCAAGATTGGAAGTTGGGAAATTAATTTAAGCACTAATGAGGCCTATTTCTCTGAAGGATTCTTTACTATTTTTGAAGTTGACAACGACGAGATTGTTTCCATTGATTTTTTTAAATCCTGTTTTACTGACGCTCAAGATTTAGCTATTTTTGAAAGTAATTTGAACCATGTTATAAACACTAATGCAGAAGTCCAGTTTCAGCATAGTATCACCACTAAAAAAGGAACGGTAAAATACATCCATGAATTCATTAAATACTTGAATGACGAAAACGAAAAACCATATAAAATTCTGGGGACCATTCAAGATATCAGTGAGCAAAAACGTTCAGAAGCAGAGTTAATAAAAGCAAAAGAATTAGCAGAAAAAGCAGTTGTTATAAAAGAGCAGTTTCTTACTAATATGAGCCACGAAATTCGGACTCCTATGAATGGAATTATTGGATTTGCCAGAATTCTTGAAAGTACAAATCTTGATAGCGACCAGAAACAGAGTGTGGAAGCAATAAAAAAAGCCAGTCATAACTTAATGTTTATTATTAATGATATTCTCGATTATTCTAAAATTGAAGCCGATAAAATGACTTTTGAAGAAGTACAATTTTCTCTATCTAAAACAGTAAGTTACGTGATTGAATTACTGTCTCCCAATGCAAAAGAGAAAAAAATAAAACTGCTATACGATATTGAGCCTAAGATAAATGACAATCTAATTGGTGATCCTACAAAACTGTCTCAAATTTTAGTGAACTTGGTTGGTAATGCTCTAAAATTTACTGAAAAAGGATATGTTGAAGTGGTGGTTACTGAAATGCTGGAAACTGAAACCGATTCGTTAATAAAATTTTCAGTAATCGATACCGGAATTGGTATTCCAAAAGATAAAATAGGTTCCATATTTGAAAGTTTCAATCAGGCTTCAAATGAAACTACCAGAAAATATGGAGGAACCGGACTTGGTCTTACCATAACGCGAAAATTAGTTGAATTACAGGGCGGCAAAATTACTGTTGAAAGTGTTGTTGAGGAAGGTAGTGAATTCTCTTTTTCATTGCAGTATAAGAAGGCACAAAAAGTAGTAAGCAATTTCACTAAGTCAAAAAATACAGTAATCAATCCTGTTTTTTTAAAAGATATAAAAATACTTTTAGTGGAGGATAATGAATTGAATCAGCTTCTTGCAAAAAAAGTTTTTGGAAAATGGGACAAACAAATTGATATTGCTGACAACGGAAAAATAGCGATTGAAAAGATTACAAATACTGATTATGATATTATTTTGATGGACATCCAAATGCCGGAAATGGATGGAAATGAGCTTACGCATCACATTCGAACAAAAATGGGGGATAAATCTATGGTTCCTATTATAGCCTTGACAGCGCACGCTACATTAGAAGAAGAGAAAAGATGTTTACAAAACGGAATGAACGATTATTTATCGAAACCATATGATTTCAATGTATTATTGGAAAAATTATATCAGAATTTGAATAAAAATAAAGGAAATACGATATCACCTCCTGAATTTCTAAAACAAGAAATGACAACGGAAAAACTCATTAATTTTAAATATTTAATGGATTTTGCAGAAGGAGATGATACTTTCATAAAAAACATGATTTCCGTTTTTTTAGAAAATACGCCGGAAACACTTACGAGTATTTTAAAATCTAACGAAAATAATGATATAAAAACATTGAAAGAAGAAATTCATAAGTTAAAATCTTCTTTAAGTTTATTAGGTATCAGCAAAGCGTCAGATAGCGTTGCGATTATCGAAAATGAAATCGAAACAAATCCTTTAGGACAAAAAATAAAAGATGAAGTTGTATATTTAAATGAAATTTGTCAGTTGGCTATTACTGAACTTGAGTTAGTGGAGGAATATTAAATTGTTCCTTCACCTAATTTTTTTTTGTAATTTAAGCTAAAAAAATCAAAATACATCTAAATTTATAATGGCTGCGGGTTGCTATTCTGGTTTGTAAATATGTATCGATTGACCCACTAATTTCCATTCCCCTTTAATTTTCTCTAAAAGTCGAATTTCATAAGAGTAACTTTTAGTTCCGTCTTTTGAGGTTGATAGTTCGTCGTGACTTACCCAAGCACTATTTTTTTGAATGCTTATTTTGTAATTTGTATTAACAGAGAAACCGCCATTTCCCATCGTTGCTGGATCCGTGTTTTTCATTGCCGCAGGTGGAATATCAAGCGCTGTTCCGTTTCCAGTTGAAATCAAAATCCGGCTGTAGGGTTGTATGTGCCAACAATCGGCATGGCCTTTTCCGTCTCCGGATCTCCATGTTGCCGATTCTTTTTCTAAAAGGCTTATTATTTTGGCAGCTTCGTCAGTTTGTTGGCTGTACGCCAAAAGTGTAAAACTGAAAAGAAGAAAAAAGGATAATTTCCATTTCATAGTATCGTTGTGGTTAATGGTTATAGTTTCGGTTAGTTTTTTAAATAAAAGGATTGATCCAACGTCAAAATACGTTTGTAAAACTTCCTGTAGCGTAAATATATTCTATTTTTGGGTACAATTTATATAATTCTAAGGTCATGAAACAACGGTCATTTTTGATTGTAGAATTATCTGAAATTACAACTAAGGCCACTCCATAAACTTGTAATTTTAGCTTTTTTATTTGGCCCGTCAAAAATACCAAACAATCCGGAGGAAGTCGAAAATTCATATCCTAAACTGGTTTTGGAAACCGATAGTACATAAGCGCTTTCCATTTCGGCTCTTGTTGATCCTATCCCGATTCCAGCCATTGTTGAGATTTCTTTTGAGTTTTTGGAATTGCTTCCCACGAACCAACCCGCAAATTGCCATTCGGCTTCTGAAATTTTAGATTTAGAGTTTTTATTCTCAAATACCACCGTTAATCCATTATTCCAAGATGCCATTTTTAAAGGTCCAGCACCACATTCACTATTTATTCCAATAGTTTTTGGTTTGGATTGGAGAACATTAGTAATGATTTCAATCATTTGGTGTAATGGTTTGCCAAAAGGGATTTCTGAGGTGGAACCCGTATTTATATTTACTACTTGTAGCGCATTAGAAGTCAGAATAAGTCCGTGAGTGCTTTTAGTTTCAACATTTGTTGTACTGTCTGGGGTCTTTTCTGTATTTTCTTCAACAATGGAAACAGTGTCCTGCGTATTGTTTGTTGTTGGGATTTTTGGGGAATTATTGTCTTTCTTTTGGCAACCGATTAAGATTGCGAAAACAAGAAGTAAAAGAGTAAAGTGCTTCATAAGATGTATGTAGCTTAATTATTTTAAATGTTAGGAATTTCCAGTAATGTCAGTTAATTATTTTAGCCACATACTACACTAATTTTCACGAATCTTTATTTAATTTCAAAAATACAGTTAAACCTTATTCTATTTCAAAGTTAATTAAAGCGGTTGTTTGTACAAAAATAACAGTTATTTGTTTGTGACATCGCATAAAAAAACCGTTGCATTGCTGCAACGGTTTCTAAAATTTAAAAGTTAAAACCTTATTTAGGCATAACAACAGTATCAATTGCATGAATAACTCCATTTGAAGCCGCTACATCAGCAAGAACCACTGTTGCAGTTACACCATTAGCATCTGTCAACATCACTTTTCCGTCTTTCAAGCTTAAAACAATAGTACCACCTTGAACAGTTGTAACAGTATATTTTCCGTTGTTTTTGTTGATGGCATCAATTACTGTTGCAGCATCAAATTTTCCTGAAACTACGTGATATGTCAAAACAGCTTTCAATTTGTCAAGACTTTCTGGTTTCAACAACCCGTCTACAGTTCCTGCAGGAAGTTTGTCAAACGCTGCGTTATTTGGTGCGAAAACTGTGAAAGGTCCATCACCGCTTAATGTTTCTACTAATCCTGCTGCTTTAACAGCTGTAACCAATGTTGAGAAATCTGCATTTCCTGAAGCTACACCTACAATGTTTGGTGTTTCAGCAACAGCCATTGTGTCTACTACTACAGTTGTTGTGTCAGCCATATCTGTTGATTCAGCTGTTTTTTTCTCTCCACAAGAAGTAGCAATTACTCCTAACAATGCAAATGCACCAATTGTTTTTACTAATTTCATAGTCAATATTTTTAAGTTTAAATTAAATTAAGATACTCAAAGATAGCTATTTATTTGTTTTGTTTAATTAATTTAACAAATAATTAAACAAATAGTAAAGTAAACATTGATTTGTAAAACTGTATGTATTTATGTTAAGGATTTAGAAACGGCGTAGAATGATTTGAAGTAAATGAAAATATGAAAAATCCAAGCTTAAAACTAATCCCAAAAAAAGAGGACACTAAATCCTCTTGACATTCTCTCTCAAAATTTTACGATAACTCCATAGTTCCTGTTACTGACAGATTCTCCCGTAAAAGCGGGACAAGCTGTTCAACTGGAGTTTCATTGTTCGTGCTGCGCACGAAACGAAACCCTGGCTGTTGTAGGCAGTATACTTTATTTGTATGATTTAGACTTCTTAATATTTAATGCTTTCAGTTTAATCCATTCAATAGAAATATCCACAGTTTCTGAAATATCGCCCGAAGAAGTATTGTGACCTAATGCTGAAAACAAGGTATATTCGAAAGGTTTGCCTTGAACTTTGAATGTATTTAGTTGCTCTATACATAGCTTTACTGGAATTTGGATATCTTTTTCACCAAAAAGCCAAAGCCCTGGAATAGAAAGTGTATTTAAAGAAATTTTTGGATCAGTTGCTGTAAACTGATACCTATCAGAATCATTTTTGATATGTTCACGAGCTTCAGCTTCCGTATGATTTTCCCAAAAGTTATTGTTTCCGTTGGTGTAAAACTGAAATCTCAGTTGTTCAAGGGTTGTAATTGTCGGGCAACTAAATAAAACCATGAATTCTATTTGTGGATTTTTGCGCGCAGCAATTGGGATTATCCATCCTGCTTGGCTGAAGCCAACTAATCCAATAGGTATTTTTTTATTCTTCAAACAAGTTCGAACTGTATTTACCGCTGCACTTGCATCGTGAGATAATAAATTAATATTAGTAGTATCAATATTATTCGTGCCAACAGATGGTCCTACATATACACCACCAGATTCTCCAACTCCACGTTTATCATATGTCAATACGGCAATACCTTCTTTCGCAAGACTTTTAGCGAACTCCATTTCTCTTTTTACAGGATCAGAGCCATGAACAATTACAACTGCTGCAAATGTTTTTTTTGGCGTTAAAATTGAGCCTGCAAGAGTGACGCCTTGACTTTCAAATTTTACATCTTGAATGGTAAAGTCAGCCGATTGAGAAAATACCATTTCGGGTAAAGTGATTAATAGTAACCAAAGAAATAAGTCTGAAGTAAAGTTTATGTTCATTTAATCTTAATATAAAAAAATGTGTTAAATTCTTTATTCTACGATAGCATTGCCTACAATGTTCTGGGACCACAGCGGGTTTGGGACTAAATTAAGCCCATTCTTCGGATTTGCCAAATATTCCAAATACAAACAAATTTTTCCATTAAGCCTAATACCCAAATTGCTTGTAGCGTGTGTTGGCAGTAGTTATTATTACGCTAATCCTGCGATTGCAAGTTCCGAAATTGTCTCTTTAGTAATGTTGATTTTAATTAAAACATTACAATTTCCGCCATCATTCATTTCTATTTGATAAAACTTATATCCATTTTTGTTAAACGAATTTTTACAATAACAACTTATCCAAACTTCAATTTCATTATTTGCGTTCTTAACTGCAACACATTGCTTTACATATTCAGTTGAATTTCTAAGTTTCGATTTGTTTTCTTCGAAACATTTCTCTAAAATTTTATTTGCTTTTTCTAATTCTGATTGATTTAAATCATATAGTTTATAATTTGATTTTTCGGATTCAGGATAGTAAGTAAAAACAGCAAAATCTTTTATCTTTTTAAAGTTAAGTTTACTTTTTATGTTCGTGTTATTTTTCTTTATTTCTAAACGGTATGAAGAATACTTCCCAATAAACTCTATGAAATTATTTTTCAGAATTGCTTTTTCACTTTTAGTAGGTTTAAATTCAAAAGGAGTGAAATATAAAGTGTCATTTTTAAGATAACAAGAACCTTTAAATTTTTCAACTTTTTCATAATCAAAATCAATACTTTTTAAATAGAAAGTGTATGTAGAATCGGAATAATATTTAAAGTCTTCCAATCCTTTTTCACCAGAGCCAGCTTGTATTATAAGTTTTCGCTCTTCTTCTATTTTTAGATTCGAATCATTTTTACAGCCTATAAACAATGCAAGAAGTGGTAAGATATACAGAATTACTTTATTCATATTGAGTTTTATATTTTTAACTAAAGTTTTTCTATGATTCAACAGAATTTTCATTTTCTTCCGTTTTCTATAGTCTTCAATTTAGGTAAATATGTCTAATTACTGCCAACGTTTGGCAGATTTGCGATGGGCGGGCTTTTTACCACTAATATTGATGCGGAGCACAAAACTTTTGGCTACCACAAAACTGTCTGCGGAGCACGAAACCCCGCCTATTGCAAATGTGCTGTTATCCGCTGCCCTGCTGTCCGTTTGGAGTTCATTTGTCCGAACTTCGCACACGGGTTGTTCAAGGTGATTTACACACATTTTTCTTTTATTTGCTCCGTATGTCGCTGCGTATGATGGACAATAAAATACAGCCAATCAGCAATTGTCATATCTCCTAGAAATGGATGTTTGTGTATTTTGTTGTCAACGATAATTTTACCAGAAGTAAGGTTTTGTTTTAGCATATTTCGTTGGTACAAAAACATTTTTTCAAATTCATTAACATCGGTAACGCCACCTTTAGGCTTTAGAATTTCAGGTGATTCAATTCTTCTATCTCGGTTGGTAACCAAGGCGTCTTTTAGTTTCTCGTTCCCATAAATTTCCGTCAATGCTGATGTATTCTCAGAAGCAGGTCGTGAAATAATTGCGATGCAAACCTTGTCAACAATACAGATGTGCTCCAAAATCTGTAATATACTCCATTTGCCTTCGGCACTATAATGCAATTGAGTATTTGAACATTTCTTTGCCAAATTCAATGTATCGCTGGTGTTGTTATCTAAAGCTGTAATATAATTTGCTAATTCCATTTATTTAATTATTGATTGTTTCTTGCAGTCAGTTCAAAGTTTGCACTGTTTCCATAGGGTTGCGTATAACGTCAGTCTGTGAAAAAACCTCCGTTGTATTATCATCAAATATAACAAAATACTAGTATAAAAAGAAGATTTTTCGTATTTTTAAGAATGCAACACATCTCAGGTATTTCCCGTCAACAAATGCGTTTTTCAAGTTTAGAAGACACTATAAGTCCCGATAATCAGGTGCGATTTATAGATGCCTTTGTCGAATATATTGACCTCTCTAAACTCGATTTTGCTGTAAAAACGCTCAAGACCGAAGGTCGCCCAAGTTTCAATAGTAAAGTATTTCTAAAGATGTATTTATACGGTTATCTCAACGGAATTAGGAGTGGCCGTGATCTAGAAAAGGAATGTTTCAGAAACATCGAAATGCAATGGCTTTTAGAAGACATTCGTCCTAATTACCACAGCATCTCAGATTTTAGAAAAGACAATCCTATTGCCTTGAAAAAGCTATTCAAACTATTTGTTTCCTTCTTGAAAGATGCTGATTTGATAGGCGGCGAAACTATTGCTATCGATGGTACCAAAAGTCGCGCGCACAATAGTAAGAAAGCCAATTTCAACCAAAAGAAAATCGACAAACACTTAGCTTATATTGAAGTTAAGACCCAAGAATACTTGGACATCTTGGAAGAAAATGACGCCAAAGATAATCCAGCTATAATCCAAAATATCCAACAAAAGTTAGACCGATTGAAAGGGAACAAATTGCGTTATGAGCTACTGGAAGAAAAACTAAAAGCAAGTGGCGAGCCGCAAATAAGTACTACCGATAGCGATGCCAGAGCCTTATTAGTGCAAGGACAAGTAGTTGAAATTTCGTTTAATGTTCAAGCCGCAGTGGATGCTAAAAATAATCTTGTTGTGGCCACGCACACCATCAATAAGAATGATCGCAGTGCCTTGTCAGTCATTGCCATAGAAGCCAAACAGAATCTAGGCATAGAAACCTATACCGCATTGGTGGACAAAGGATATCACAATGGCAAACAAATAGAAATTTGCAAACAAGCCAACATCACTACCATTGTAGCCCAGCCAGAACAAGGAAAAAGTAACGAAAACGGTACGACCAAGGATTATTTAGTAGCCCAGTTTCAGTACAATCAAGACACCGATACTTATACCTGCCCACAAGGCGAAACACTAAAAACTACAGGCAGTTGGCATAAGAAAACCACCGATAGAGATAGCTATAATTTTAAAAAATACCGAACCCCCAAATGCAAAGCATGTCCCGCAAAACATTTATGTACTAGTAGAGCTGCAGGCAGAGAAATCGACAGAAGCCAATATGCCGATGCCGTAGAAGAAAATAACAAGCGCTATCATGAAAACCCACAACTCTACCGCAAGAGGCAAGAGATAAATGAGCACATTTTTGGCACTATCAAGCGCCAATGGGGTTACAATCACACCAATTTAACGGGATTAGAAAAAGTAAATGGAGAACACAGCCTGATTATGCTGGTGTATAACATCAAACGCAGTATCAATATCCTGGGCGTTCCCGATTTGATTACCAAACTCAAAAAATGGAACTCACCCTACAAGACAAAAGTCTTGTATTTGCTAAAAACGATGTGTTTAAAGCTGCAATTAGACTTCAATTTTTATCAAACTAAATTTGCAGCCTAAAAAAAGAGCCTTCTTAAAAGGCTTTATTTGAATTGTAGTATCGTGAAATTTGAAGATTATGTTAGAAAAAAGAGGTTTTTTCACAGCCTGACGTTCTGGCACTACAGCGGGTATGGGACTAAATTAAGCCCATTATTCGGATTTGCCAAATCATTCCAAATACAAGACCATTTTTCCATTAAGCCAAATGCCCAAATCCGTTGTAGTGGCTGTTAGTGGCTGTATTTTTCTCTTTCCATATCATATTTCTCTTCCGATATTTTGCATTTATAAAGCTCTATATCATTTTCGAAACAAAATTTTTTGACTTTTTCTAATTCGTCATTTGGAAAATTTACACCGACTATTATTTCTTTAATTAAAGTATGTGGCACTTTATAAAGACAAATGTCATATGGTTTGCTTGATATTACTTTATTCGCTTGTCTAAGCATAACTAAAAGTCTCTCTTCTTCTTCGTATTCCCAATCTTTGGATTTTGATAATACAACTTGAAAGTCAATTGAAACGCCTTTTTCAAGTGGAACTTTAATTCTTGCATCACTATAAATTACAGGCATAAATATTTTTTCTACGTTTGCTATTTTCCTATATTGACTAAAGTAAGGATCTTGTGAATTAAAACCAATGCAAAGGCCTTTATGTGAATTTGTGTAATGTGCCCACATTAACGTACTATCCCATCTTCTTGTCAAAGAAAGAATACCTAAATGGGTGTTGAGATTTTTAACGGCGTTTTCAAGAAAGTGTGTTTTTACATTTCCGTCTTCATTATTTTTCAACTTATTAACTTGCGTTTTATATTCTCGTAGTTGAACGTTTTTCAACTCGGACTTTTTAGATTTTTCAAGTTTAGATTTTTCAATCAATGCAATGTTTTCAGTGTAGATTTTTTTAAGTATTTCAAGAAAATCATCTATCGTAGGTATGGCAGGCAGAAATTCAAAAGGATCATTTAATTCGGCAGGTTGAGTTATTCTTAGAAGCTCATCATCTAAATATGTTATTCGTTCTTTTGGTAAAAATTTATATACAATTTCTGTCATAAGTTGTTTTTTCTGCGTTAATATAGCCACTAACATTCTCTTGCTAAGCGAGGTTCTGGGAAAAATAAAAAACAGATTTTCGATTAATAACTAATACCAACAAAAATGAAACAGACTTTAAATACAGAAACCAAACCCGAATCTTGTTTAGCAAGTGTTATGCGTTGTTGTTCTTTCTGCCAACATTTTCAGCACGAAGAAGTTGGAGATAGTGATTACGGTGGTGTTTATGCAGAGGAAGCAACTTGCTCAAAATACTTTGATACAGACCAAGAAACAGAAGAAGATATTCCTGATTTTGACAGAAATATAAAACGTGAATGTTGTGATTTAGACTTCTGGAAAGTTCTTGATAAAGATAACGACCTAATTGACTTATTAAATTCCGAAGGTGGAGAAATGGATAAAGCTTATGATTTATTCAAGGCTCGTTACAATAACGCATAACGTTCCCGCGCTACAAGCAGGATGGGATAAAGTATGCCTTGTGCTTTGGGTTATGACTAATTTTAAAAGTACAAACCCATATTTAAATTAATAACCATTACCCATCTTGATTGTAACGTGTGTTACCAGATGGTTTTATTGTCGGTTTAGCTTCCGCACCGTTTAATTCGGAAGTAATTTTAAAATTATATTTTATGTTTAAAGATATTATTTACCTTTTTCAGGATTGGGAGGAATTGAAGAACTGTCCTTTTTTCGGCTTAAAATTAAAGTACGCAATTTGGATAATTCCGATTCCATTTCTTCTTTGGTTATCTGTTTTGACTTTACATTTTCTTCTTTGGTTAGATTTTTTATAATATCATATCCACTATATAAACCACCAAATATGCCAAATACGAATAAAAACCAAAAAGTTTTAACTTGCCAATCTGAAAGTTTAGAATCATTGTGTAATTTTTTACGTACTGCTTCTTTATCTTTAAATTCTTGTTTAACATCTGATTCTAAAGTGCTTAATGTAGATTTACCTAATTCCGTTAATTTAGTATGTGTTTGTGCATCTAGTAATGAATTCCTAACAGATTCAGAATTTATTTCATTATATTTTCTCCATCCAATTTCATCTTTTATTAATTCAAAAAAATCATCACGATTAAGTTTTTTAGATTCACTTTCTAACTTTCTTTTTAAGAATATTATTTTTAATTCTTTATCGTTCATATTTTCTGTTTTTCGGTTCTCTAAACTATCTGGTAACGTCCCGCTGCTTTGAGATGGCTGGAAATTCGTAACCGCTCAATTTTCGGCTTAACGAAAGCTTGATGCGAAACGGTAATTCCACTAAACTCCAGCTAGCTCAAAACAGCTGTTAGGCACTGGCTTTTATTCAAAATTGATTTTTCTTTGGTCATCAGTTTTTGACTTATGGTCAATCACTTTGTCGATTACATAACTATTTTGGTCTATAATGTAAGTTTGTAAACTTTCATCAAAATTTCGTTTTCTTGACAATATTACTTTTAACGCATCTCCTTTTCTGAAAGCTTCATTATTAAGTTTATTAATAAAATTAGGATCTTTAATTGAAGCTTTAATTAAGTAACCTCTGAAAATGAAAGCCCATTTTGCTTGTCCTTCAAAATGAATTGTTTTTATAATTAGTGTTGCTTCATCTGTTAAAACATCAGATTGAGGAATTGTCTCTAATTCAGTAACTGAAAGACTTTTAATTAGATTAGTAAATTCAGATTTTGGAATATTTATTATTTCACTTTCTTTATGCTCAATTTTTAAGTTTGTAACGTTTTCGTCGTTATTTACGATGATAAAAGTTTGTTGAATTTTTTGTTGTGCTGCCGAATTATTATAAATATTATATACAATATTTGGTACATCTTTATCTTTTATTTCTTTTTGCTCAAGAATCATTTTTATTTCTTCTAAATCTTTTTTATTTCCAGAATTAGCAGAATAGATTGCTATTAGTCCTAATAATACACCGACGCTTAAATCTCCTAATTTATCTAAAATTAAGTCTTTATATTTTGACTTAATTTTTATTTTGAAACTACCATTTTCAGGAGGTGATACTTCAATTGTTAAATCATCTGATTTATAACCTAATTCGGTGTTGATTAAATAAAGTAAATCTTTATATTCATCAAGAAAGTCTGTCAGAGTTTCAATCTTGATGTTTCCATCTCCTCCAAATTTTATTGTTAATTGATTATTTTCCGCCATTCCCTTAATTTATTTCTTATTTTGTTAAATAATTTTCCCAAATTTCGGGAGTAGTGTTTTCTAAATTCTCAGTAATAAATTCAATGCCTGATATAGATAATTTTCCAATTTTCACAAAAGGAGCCCATTCTTGTTTCTTAATTAGATAATTTTTCACAAAATAGCTCGTCTTTATGTTATTGTCAATTTTTTGCTCAAAATGAGAGTCATCTAATGCAATATTTCCAAATGCTTTAGAATGTGTTATCATCCCGCCTAAAAAGAATACACCATCTTGTTCTTCAAAATAAACAATTGGATGATAAGATTCATCAATATTAGTTTTACTACCTCTTATGATATCACCTTTTGTGAAATGTATTGTCATTTTCTTCGGTTTTTTTTAAGCTTGTGCCTAACTAGTATATAGGCGCTACAAAGTAGCGCTTATACCTCTCATTTTGGGTGGATAGGCGCTACTGAGTAGCGTATTACTGTCAAATATACACTTTAATTATTATCTTACAAATCATCAAATGGACTTTTTATTTGTTGGATACTTTTGGTACTCACATGAGTATAAATTTCAGTTGTTTTACTACTATTATGACCCAGTAATTCTTGTATATAGCGCAGATCGGTTCCGCTTTCTAGTAAATGAGTGGCGTAACTGTGTCGCAACCAATGCAATGTAGCGGGTTTTGTAAGATGGACTTTATGTAATGCTTGTTTGAGAACTTGTTGTAAACTCCGGCTATCATAAGGGACACCGGCTACTTGACCTTCAAACAAATATTTTTTTGGTTTATATAAAGAGTAGTACTCTCTTAGCATATCTAGTATTTTAGGACTCAGAGGTACAATTCTATCTTTTTGACCTTTGGCATTTTTTAATAGTACAATATTCCTTTGTGAGTCAATATGAACAGGCTGTAATGCTAATAATTCGCCACAACGTAAGCCACAACTATAAATTAACGAAAGCATCATTTTGTGTTTGATATTGCTGTGGGCATCCAAGATTAATTTTATTTCTTCTTTGCTTAACACGTTGGGTAATAACTTGGCTCGTTTGGGACGGTGAATTTTATCTACTTCAATTTTGGTCTCTCTCACTGTCATAAAAAATAGCTTTATCGCATTAACCGTTTGGTTCTGATATGAAGCCGAAAGTTTATTCTTCAAGATATACTCATTGTTATAGATAATGACATCCTCGTTATTGATCGAAGCAACTGGTTTTTCTCGGTAGAAAACGAGGAAGGATTTCAATACTTCGCTATAGGTATTAATGGTGCTTTCGCTATAACGCTTGGAACGCATCCATTGTTTAAATTTTTCAATTTGTGTTATTGCCTCTGGCGAAGGGACTAAATTTGCAAGAGGTTCTATCTTGAAACGTTCCCTGTTTTCTAGTGTATCGGGGAGGTGCCAAACTGTTTTTTGCTGGCTCCAGCGTGCTCCTTCTAGTTGTTTTATACGAGCAATAAGGTCTTGGTTTTTTTCAAAATAAACGGCAATTCTATTTTCGTTATTGTGTTTTATCAGTTTTGCTGTCCAAGTCATATCGTGTTGATTTTGTGATTGAAAGATACTGATTTTTTACAAATAGTTTTATTACTGCTACAATCTTGTGGATTGAAGCTGTCTTGTAAAGGATGGTAGTGGAGCTCTTTATAGTTTTAACCCGAAGGGTAAAACTATAAAAGCGGGAACAAATAGCCAGACCTTGTTGCGGTACTAAACAAAGTGATTTATACAATAGCACTGCAGTATGGAAACGCCGAAAAAATCAATACCATAGAAAAAACCGACTTGTCTTCACAAATCGGTTAGTAGTAAAAGGGATTTTCGATTACACAAATAAGCCTTCGATGCTTAAATAGTGTTCTCCAGTATCGTAACAAAAAGTTAATACTTTTGCGTTTTCAGGGATATCGGATAGTTTTTTTGCCACGGCAGCTAGCGATGCTCCAGAGGATATCCCTATGAACATGCCTTCTTCTTTAGCTGCTCTTTGGGCGTATTCAAATGCTTCATCTTTGCTTACTTGGATGGTTCCGTCCAATAGATCCGTGTGCAAATTTGTAGGGATAAATCCTGCTCCAATTCCTTGAATAGGGTGGGGAGCCGGAGCGCCACCGCTGATGACGGGTGAGGCTTCAGGCTCTACAGCATACACTTTCAGGTTGGGGAAATGTTGCTTCAATATTTCGGCACAACCCGTGATGTGACCACCGGTTCCTACGCCGGTAATCAAATAATCCAGTCCGTCAGGGAATGCTTTTATAATTTCCTGCGCGGTGGTTGTCTTATGAATTTCGATATTGGCAGGATTTTCAAACTGAAGCGGTGACCAGGCATTTGGCATTTCGGCAACTAATTCCTGTGCTTTTTCCAGCGCGCCTTTCATTCCTTTTTCACGGGGCGTCAAAACAAATTCAGCACCATAAAGGCTCATGAGTCGGCGTCTTTCTATCGACATGGATTCTGGCATCACCAGTATTAATTTATAGCCTTTTACGGCGGCAACCATTGCCAGTCCAATTCCTGTATTTCCGGAAGTTGCTTCAATGATGATGCCTCCAGCTTTTAATAGTCCTTTGGTTTCGGCATCTTCAATCATGGCAAGAGCGATCCTGTCTTTGATACTAGCTCCGGGATTAGCACGTTCCAGTTTGATCCAAATATTGTGGTTGGCACCAAATAAGCGATTGATTTTTACGTGTGGCGTATTGCCTATTGTTTCGAGTATGTTGTTGTATTTCATAATATTTATATGGAGAAAAAATTAATATCTTTTATTTCCTGTTGATTCAAAACTGTATTTTTATTGGATTGCATGACAAATGAATACGGATTCATACTCTTGGTAATAAAGGTATTTCCGCCCACAATGCTGTGGTTACCTATAATGGTGCTTCCGCCTAAAATGGTGGCATTGGCATAAATAATCACATGATCTTCCACGGTAGGATGGCGTTTTTTTTCCTGCATGCTTTTCTCAACTTGCAACGCTCCCAATGTCACTCCTTGATAAATGCTGACATATTTCCCTATAATTGTGGTCTCGCCAATGACAATTCCGGTTCCATGATCAATCATAAACGGAACGTCAATGGTAGCACTCGGGTGAATGTCGATTCCGGTTTTGCTATGCGCATATTCGGTTAGAATTCGCGGCAACAAGCACGTAGTTCGGGAAGCAATTGCATTGGCAATACGATAGACTTCTATGGCAAAAAAACCGGGATAGGAATTGATAATTTCCTGAATGCAATCAGCTGCAGGATCTGTATCCAGAATAGCCTGAGCGTCTTTTTGCATCGAGTTATATAGTTCCGGAAGCGCGGTGTAAAATGATTCAGTGTCATCCAGAATTTCATTCGCTGTTTTGTCTTTTACAATCTCCGAGAGAATGGCGATGAAGTTGGCTTTGTTTTGGTCCAAAAGCAATTCGATTTGAATGGTTTCCAAAGCTTTTTCGGGGAATAATATTTTGAATAAATCATCAATCCAATTGATAATTTTAGAAGAATCAATGGCTCTTACCCAATTTTTATTTTGGTTTTCATGTAGTGTATTCGAAAAACGGTTGGTTTCAGTATTCATTTATAATGGAATAAAATCAGATTTAAACGAGAAAAAAGACTCGAAATACAAATATAGAGCAGAATTGAATAGGTTCATAACCCTGCTTTGTAAATAAATGTTAATATGTTAAATTCCCACATAATGGATCCTTTGTTTCGCAAATGCTAGTATAAAAAAAAACTAGTGGCGAAATTCAATAATAAGATTTCGCTGATGATTACTTAATGAAAATCCTGTTTTTTGAATTAATAACTTTACTATACATCGCATCAAATGTATACTGTTTTATAAAACCGGATATCTTTTTTAATTCATTGATTTGATGTAAAGTTGAACGTTTGATGGCGCGTGACATTCTAATTAGATTGTCAGTATTGTCATCAATTTCCATGGCTATTATGGATTGAATAATGTCTTTTTTCTTGATATGTCCGACCATTCCTTGCTCCGTAACGTCATTAAACTGTTGGAGTTTTTCTGCGATTCTCAAATTTTGAATGCCTTGATACGTATAATTTGGTTGTTTGTTTAAAAAGTTTTTCTTCAAATTCCGGATTAAAGAATCATTTATCCCATTAGATAAGCTAGCGGTTTCCACTTTTATAATCGAAAATTGAATAGCTGTATCTTTTTTGAAATGTAATATAGTATTTATACTTCTTCCACTGGTTACAACAGTTGAAAGGTGTTTTCTAAGCGTTAATTGGTGACCAGATATACCAAAGCTATGTTTGAATGTTCCCTCAGTGCAATACCCAAATACAATTGACGAGGCGCTGAAAGATTCCATACTTAGCGTTACATCATCTGCAAATGTCATGTTAACCTGAATAGAAGTAAAACCATTTATGAAGGTTACCGCGTCAATATTTCCCTTAATCAAATCAGTATCCAGTGCTAATTTAAATTCGTTATTGGTTGAATTTAAAACGCCATTAAAAGAAGTTTCAAGGTCACTAAAAACTTCATTTATTGTTCCGGCATTCAGATAAATATTTTTCATAAGACATCTATTTAAATAATTATTAAGAAAATGGATTTCGTTTACTTTACTATTTTAATTTATTCAAATTTCAGAATAAGTAATGCAATTTTTGTTATGTAATTCTATGTAAAACTTTCATAATTCTTATACCTAATTTATCTGTTAGTGAATGTATTAAGGGCATAAAAAAATCCGATTTGCGAAAGCAAATCGGATTACTATTATTTTGTAGAGACGCACTGCAGTGCGTCTTTACAATCTGAAATCTATAAGTGGATTACCTCACCATATGCATCAGCAACCGCTTCCATAACCGCTTCACTCATGGTTGGGTGCGGGTGAATTGATTTTAGAATTTCGTGTCCTGTAGTTTCCAGTTTACGCGCTACAACTGCCTCAGCAATCATATCTGTAACTCCGGCACCAATCATGTGACATCCTAACCATTCGCCGTATTTAGCATCAAAAATTACTTTTACAAAACCATCTGGAGTTCCAGACGCTTTTGCTTTTCCTGAAGCTGAGAACGGGAATTTACCAATTTTCAATTCGTATCCTTTTTCTTTAGCTTGTTTTTCAGTCAAACCTACAGAAGCAATTTCTGGAGTCGCATACGTACAACCCGGTACATTTCCGTAATCGATAGGTTCTACGTGTAGTCCTGCAATTTTCTCTACACAATTGATTCCTTCAGCAGAAGCTACGTGTGCTAATGCTTGTCCTGGCGTTACATCACCAATAGCGTAATATCCTGGAATGTTCGTTTGGTTGTAAGCGTTTACCAAAATTTTATCTTTGTCGGTAGCGATTCCTACTTCTTCTAATCCGATGTTTTCAATATTGGTTTTGATTCCAACAGCCGAAAGTAAAATCTCCGCTTCCAAAACTTCTTCCCCTTTTGCCGTTTTCACAAATGCTTTAACACCAGCTCCAGTTGTATCAATTCTCTCAACAGATGAGTTTGTCATGATTTTGATACCTGCTTTTTTCAAAGAACGCTCCATTTGTTTCGAAATATCCTCGTCTTCAACAGGAACTACATTTGGCATAAATTCTACGATAGTTACCTCAGTTCCCATAGAATTGTAGAAATGTGCAAATTCAACTCCAATCGCTCCAGAACCCACGATAATCATCGATTTTGGTTGTGTAGATAATGTCATTGCTTGTCTGTAACCAATTACTTTTACACCATCTTGAGGTAAGTTTGGCAACTCACGAGAACGTGCTCCAGTGGCAATAATGATATGATCCGCACTGTATTCCGTAACTTTATTGTCTTTGTCCGTAACATCAATTTTCTTTCCTGGTTTTAGTTTTCCAAATCCATCAATCACATCGATTTTATTTTTTTTCATCAGGAATTGAACACCTTTGCTCATTCCGTCAGCTACTGAACGGCTGCGTTGTACAACAGCAGGGAAGTCTTTATCAAAGGATGAAACAGTCAATCCGTAGTCAGAAGCGTGTTTTAGATAATCAAAAACCTGAGCTGATTTTAGTAACGCTTTTGTTGGGATACATCCCCAGTTCAAACATACACCACCTAAGTTTTCTTTTTCTATTACGGCTACTTTAAAGCCTAATTGTGATGCTCTAATAGCTGTAACATAACCACCTGGACCACTTCCTAAAACTATAATATCGTATTTCATTTTGTGCTTGTTTATTTGTTATTTGTACAAAATGCAGTCGGCAATGCCTCATGTCATTTCAAAGTTTTTTATTTGTTTTTTATTGGTAAAATGAATTCGTAAAAATTCATTTCATTTTGTGTGTTTTTATTTTTTTTTATTGATTGGGCGAATTTAAGGATTTATTCTGTTTTGAGAAAGTTTCAAAGTAATAAAGTGGCAAACTAACCAATTTTCAGAAATTTACGATCCTCAAACTCTTTAATAAATCTTTGTGCCCTTCGCGGTTAAAAACTAATTCGCTACTGAAAACTGTGAATCATACAAATTCTTGTAATAACCACTTTCACGGTTAATTAATTCCTGATGTGTTCCTTGCTCTACGATTAAACCTTTATCCATTACCACAATTTTATCAGCATTGACAATCGTTGCCAAGCGGTGCGCAATAACAATTGATGTTCTCCCTTTAGTAATCGTTTCCGTAGCGCGCTGAATCAATTCTTCGGAATACGTGTCTATTGATGAAGTGGCTTCGTCCAAAATCAAAATACTTGGATTACTCACATACGCTCTCAAGAAAGCAATCAACTGGCGCTGACCGGAAGAAAGCATAACGCCGCGTTCCTTCACATCAAAATCATAATTATCTGGTAAACTCATGATGAATTCGTGTACGCCAATTTTTTTGGCTGCAGCCAAAACTTGTTCCCGACTAATTTCAGAATTATTCAAGGTGATGTTGTTGAAAATAGTATCTGCAAAAAGGAAAACATCCTGTAAAACAACCGCAATTTGTTTGCGTAAAGAATCCAAAGTGTAGTTCTCAATATTGTGATTGTCAATATAAATAGAACCGCTGTTGATTTCGTAAAAACGATTCAGCAAGTTAATTATCGTAGATTTTCCGGCACCGGTAGAGCCTACAATGGCAATGGTTTGACCGGCACTCACTTCTAAATCGATTCCTTTTATTACTTCTTCATCCGGAATATATCCAAAACGAACTTTTTTGAACTTGATATCTCCTTTAAAAATCGGAGCTTCGATAGTTCCGGTATCCTGAATTTGATCTTCGGTATCCAAAATATCAAAAACACGGTTCGCCGCAATCATTCCCAGTTGCATCTCGTTGAATTTATCCGCAATTTGACGCAACGGATTGAACAACATTCCGATGAACATGGTGTACGAAAATAAATCTCCAAAAGTGGTAAAATTATCGCCGTTTAATATCTTGATTCCTCCATATAACACAATAAAACCCAGCGTTAAAGACGAAATAATATCCGCAATAGGGAAGAAGATGGAGTTGTAAAGAATGGTTTTTATCCACGCTTTTTTATGCTTGTCGTTGATACTTTTGAATTTTTCGTACTCAATTTTTTCACGGTTAAAAAGTTGGACAATCTTCATTCCTGTTACCCGTTCCTGCACAAAGGAGTTCATATTAGCTATTTGGGTTCGCACTTCTTCGAAAGCCACTTGCATTTTCTTTTGGAAAATTCGGGTGAAGAAAACCAGAATTGGCATTGCCACAATCACAATCCAAGTCAAGGTCCAGTTCATGTAAAACATAAAAGCCAATACGACAACCATTTTCATTAAGTCACTAATAATCATGAATAATCCCTGACTGAAAATTCGGGCAATGGATTCAATATCCGAAACCGAACGCGTTACGAGTTGACCCACAGGAACGTGATCAAAATATTTCATTCGGAAACTTAGAATGTGTTGAAACAGTTTTGTTCGAATGTCTTTAACAATGTCTTGACCGAGCCAGTTCGCCCAATAGACGAAGTAAAACTGAGAGAATACCTCCAGTAAAAGCACAATTCCCATCAGGATGACATACATTAATAATCCCTGTTGGTCTTGGGTTGCAATATAACCATCTACGGTTTGTTTCAATAAATACGGACGTAACGCCGCAAAAATTGATAGTGAAATGGCGAAAATAATTACACCATTAAAACGCCATTGATAGGGTTTGGTGAATTTTAATATTCGTTTGAATAATCGGGTATCAAATGCTTTTGCTTTCATATTTTTTCTTTAAGCCTTATGCTTTAGGCTTTAGGCATAATGCGTAAAGCTTACAGCCTGAAGCTATAAATAATCGTATTCTATTTTGGTTAAATACAAACCATGCGCCGGAACCGAAAAACCAGCTTTATCTCGGTTTTTACTTTCTATAATGGCAGTAAAATCAGCTAATGTAATTTTGTGTAATCCTATGTTTACCAATGTTCCCACAATGGCCCGTACCATATTGCGCAAGAAACGATTGGCCGAAATAGTAAAAATCAGGTTGCCGTTTTCTTGCTTCCAATTGGCTTCAAAAATCGTGCAGTCAAATGTATTTACATCCGTATTTACTTTTGAAAAACACTGAAAATCAGTGTGGTTGAATAGTATTTGCGCCGCTTCATTCATCAAATCTATGTCTAATTTTTGATGGAAATACCAACTTTGTTCTTGCGAGAAAACATCTTTGAACGTGTTGATGTGGTATTCATAGGTTCTTTTTGTAGCATCAAAACGAGTGTGCGCTTCATTGTGAACCGGTATAATGTCATAAATAACAATGTCTTTGGGTAAATAAGAGTTGAGTTTGTGCACTAAACTGGGAATATCCAACGGGTTTTCAAAATCGAAATGAGCATACATCTCTTTCGCATGAACTCCGGTATCTGTTCTTCCGGCTCCCATAAGATTGATGGTTGTATTCAATAGCACAGAAAACGCTTTGTTCATTGTTTCCTGGACAGAAGCAGCATTGGGTTGGTATTGCCAGCCGTGATAATGGGTTCCGTTGTATGCTAATTTGATGAAATATCTCAAGTGAATTTTTTTGAAGCCACAAAGATACTTATTAATTTTTTTGCCACGAAGTCGCCAAGGCGCAAAGTTTGTTAAGTTTCAATTTGATTTTTTATTTGGATTCCGAATGTTTAATTTTACCACAAAATCCTAGCCCTGATTACTTCACTAGACTTTTATTTTCGTAGGAGTTCTGTGAATATAAACATTTAAAGTGAAAATCCTTTATTGTTTTGCTGCCAAAATAATAAAGATTGTAACGGATAGCAGGATCTTGCTCCAGATTACTTCTACCTCGTAATGATACTATAAATATGAAAAAAATACTTCTGCTTTCCGATACACACAGTCACATTGACGATACGATTTTGAAATATGTCGCTCAGGCTGACGAGGTTTGGCATGCGGGCGATATAGGTGATTTGGCTGTTACAGATGCGATAAAAAAGCTAAAACCGTTGCGTTGCGTGTATGGAAATATTGACGATGCTATAGCCAGACTGGAATTTCCGTTGCACAACCGTTTTATGTGTGAAGGAGTGGATGTTTGGATCACGCATATTGGCGGTTATCCGGGAAAATACAATCCGAATATTAAAGCAGAGATGGAATCAAATCCTCCAAAATTATTTATTTGCGGACATTCTCATATCCTGAAAGTTATTTTTGATAAAAAATATAATTTATTACACATGAATCCCGGAGCGGCAGGGAAAAGTGGTTTTCACCAAGTGCGCAGCATGTTGCGATTTGTCATTGAAGGTGATAAAATTAAGGATATGGAAATTATTGAGATGGAAAAACGGGTGTAGTTGCCTTTTTTTGATACGTTATTGGGACTTCAATTGTAATGATTGTTCCAGCGTTTACTTTTGAGTTCAAGTGAATATTTCCTTTTAAATTATTGATCCGAGCTTTTATTTGGTTTAAACCAAAACCTTCCAGAACATGAAATCTACTGGAATCAAAACCTTTTCCATTATCCCTAAGGATGATTTTCAGCAGTCCGTTATTTTCATTTATACTTAATTTAGATTGACTTGCATCACTATGTTTTATGATGTTGTTGAGAAGTTCCATGATGATAAAATAAATTTTCATTTCAAAATCTTCATCATAACGCGTTTTTCTGTTGATAGAACTGGCGTATTCAAAGTGCAGAATCGAATTAGAATTTTTTTCACACAAATCATCCAAAGCATCAAATAATCCAAATCGTGCCAAAAGTGAAGGCATCAGTTCGTGTGACAAATCCCGAACCTGATCGTGCGCTTCTTCCAGTATTGCTTTGGTTTTCATTATTTCTTGCGAATAAGTCTGGTTTTGTGACGTGTATGCATGTAAATGTAATCCTGCCGATGACAGTAAAGCGCTGATATTATCATGTAAAAAAGCTGCGATTTTTTTGCGTTCTAATTCTTGACCGTTTATAGACGCATTAATCATGTTTTCCTGAGCTTTACTGCGCAAATCTTTTAGTTTATTTTTTTGTTTTAGTTGCGCATTTTGGGAATAAAGGTAAAAAAGCAGGAACAATAGTAATAGAATTGCACTTAATATAATAACAATTTTCTTGTTTCTGGATTGCTCTTGTAACAATACAGATTCTTTGCTTTTAAACTCACTCTCTATTTTGTCAATTTCTCGTTTGTATTCGTCTATTTCAAGATTTATACCGGCAACATTGGCTTTGTTGAGTTTTTCTTCATTGTTTAATTCATCCGTTATAGCATTAAAAAGAGCGAGATTTTTATAAGCATTTTTATAATCTCCATTTTTTAGTAAAAACTTGGAAAACTCATGATGTGAATATGACAAATCCGATTTTTCGTTTCCTTCATTTCCAAGTTTTATTGCATTTTCAAAAAAGAAGGTTGCTTTTTCAGGCTCATTTTTATAATTATAATACATTCCATTGAGCATGTTTAGTGCAACAATAGTAGAGGTGTCGCCATGTTTTTTATGATGTTCATTGATATATTTCAGGTAGGGAAGTCCTTCGTCATAACGGCCAATATCAAAATATGCCCATGTCAAATTGAGTTTTGTGAAAACTATTTGCGCAGAGTCCTTGATTCTGGTGCTGTATTCTAGCGATTTTTTATAGTAGTAAATTCCTTTTTCATATTGCTTTTTGTCAAAGCAATAAATATTACCTAAATTATTGTTGAGCCAGTTTTTTAAGACATCATTATTGGTTTTGTTGGCATAGGTCAAACCTTTTTTATAATAATAAAATGCTTTGTCAAATTCCGATAACTGATCAAAATTTGCAGCAATAGTGTTATAAGAACCTGCAATCAGATTGTTGTCTTTTAGGCGAATAGCTTGACTTAAAGCAAGTCTTGATTTTATTAGTGATTTTTCGTAACTACCATCTTTCATCAGTAGAATTGCCTCGTTAGAAAGTTTGGTGACTTCTTCTTTTGTAGGCTTTTTTTTGTGTGCAAATACTGTGTTAATGGAACAGCTAAGTAATACAAGCAGTACGATAATAATTTGTCTGTATGACATAGATGCGTTGATTTTTAATAGGTTTTATTGGTTTGTTGAAGGTGTTTTGTAAAATGAATCGCATTTAGAGGATCAACTCAGGATTTAATTAACTGATGTTTTATGGCGTATTTTACAAGACTTATGGAGTTTTTTGCATCCAATTTCTTCATTATGTTTTTTCGATGTGTTTCCACTGTATTTACGCTAATGAATAATTGATCGCTAATTTCTTTTCCACTGAATTCAAGTGAGATCAAAGTGATGATTTCTAGTTCTCTGTCGGTTAAAGCCAAGTTTCCTTTTAAATCGGGTTTGTTTAAGTTTGGATTATTCTTAGTTGCGGTATTGAATATTTTTTCCCGAACCGATTTGCAAAAATATTCTTCACCATTGTAAACAGCCTGAATGGCTTCGACGATATTTTCACCGGCACATTTTTTTGTCAAATAACCGCTGCTACCTAATTTCATTACTTCTTTTATTATTCTCAAGTCGTCGTGGCTTGATAAAATAATAATTTTACAGGGAAATCCTTTTTCAGCAAACTCTTTAATGACTTCAATTCCATCTTTTTCTGGCATGTTAATGTCCAGAATAAGAATATCTGATTTGTTCTTAATAACTTCATCGTATAAATTGGTACCATTAATGGAAAATCCCACCACCTCAAATCTAGGATTGGTATGTAATATAGTTTTGATTCCATCAATAAGAATTTGATGGTCATCAGCAAGATGAATTCGTATTTTGTTTAACATATCAGGATTGTTATTGCCAAATTTATAAAAAAAACAACAGATTGTTAGTTTGTTAGGTTTTTATTATTGTTTTTTACTGTTAAAATAAATAATGCCAAAATCCACAAAAAAACCCGAATTGTTACATTCGGGTTTCCTTCGCACTAATAAACTAAAGTTTATAGGTTTACCTCAATCTGTCCACAGATTTTACAAGATCCTCATCCTTTTTGATAGCCTTATTAGCCAAGACTAATAATACGATAGCAACTACAGGTAGAAACATCCCAATACCTTTCTCAGAAACAGCAGGTGTTTCTCCAGATAGATTTAGTGAACGATAAACAAACAATCCTAATAAAATCAAATTTAATATGATATTCAATCTGCCAATAACAAATTGATTTTGTCTTTTTTTATAGGAAACAACACTTAACAAAGTCAGCGTAGTACTCAATCCCAGTAGTATGGTATACACTTGGCTTTGCATGAAATAAAATGCTTTACCATCGCTCATAGTCCATAAAGGAATAAAAAACAGTAAAATTCCGGTAACTACAAAAGCAAGTAGTAAATAAATGGTTTGAATTCTTTGTATCATTTGTTAAATATGTTTTACAAAAATATATTTTCTTTTTTAAAAATACTATTGTCTGATTAAATTTTATTCGTATTATTGCATCATAATTCCGTAAGCACTTCATACTGCGGTTGATTCAATTTAAAGTTCACTACCTATCTTTTACATTATTTCCAAAAATTAATTAAACTCATAGAACATTCATGTTTGATATTTCTGCATTAAAAGAAATGAAGCTTTCTGAGCTTCAAGAAATAGCTAAAACAGCTAAAACCATAAAATTTAACGGTGTAAAAAAAGAGACTTTAATCGGTCAGATTTTGGATCATCAATTGGCTACTGCGGAAGCTACATTAGATAAAAAGACAGAAAGTAATCTTGAAGAGGATAAACCGAAAAGAGAAAGAGCTAGAATACTTCCTGTGAAAAAAGTAGCTATTCAGAAAACAACAAAAAACACGCTGTTTGAAACCGAAGATAGTAATGTAGAAGAAAATGTTCCCGTTGAAAATAGGTCTTCTTCGGACTTAATGCCAAAAGAACAAGAAGCAGCTTCAGTTCAAGAGCCTGTGATTATTGAGAAAAAAGCAGATAAGGTGATTAAGTTTAATAAATCAGCTTACGAAAAAAAAATAGCCTTGAAAAAGGACAAAGAAGAAGTAAAAGAGACTGCAAAAGAAAATGAGGCAACAGCAGAAACTTCCACCGAAGAAAAAGGTGAGGTTGTTGTTCCTGTCAAAAAAATAAATCCAAACCAATTACATAAGCTGAATCCAAATCCTAACGGAAATGGAAATGGAAATGGAAATCAAAATCCAAATCCAAATTTCAAAAATAAGAAAAGTAACTTCGCTGCTTCGGATTTTGAATTTGACGGAATTATAGAAAGTGAAGGCGTTCTGGAAATGATGCCTGATGGATATGGTTTCTTGCGTTCTTCAGATTACAACTATTTGGCTTCGCCAGATGATATTTATTTGTCAACTTCTCAAATCAGATTGTTCGGTCTTAAAACCGGAGATACGGTAAAAGGGGTGGTTCGTCCACCAAAAGAAGGAGAGAAATTTTTCCCGTTAGTTAGAGTTTTAAAAATAAACGGACACGATCCTCAAGTGGTTCGTGACCGAGTTTCATTCGAACATTTAACACCTGTATTTCCATCAGAAAAATTCAAATTAGCTGAAAAACAAAGCACGATTTCAACCAGAATTATCGATTTGTTTTCACCAATAGGAAAAGGACAACGTGGAATGATTGTGGCGCAACCTAAAACTGGTAAAACTATGTTGCTTAAGGAAATTGCCAATGCAATTGCAGCAAATCATCCTGAAGTATATCTTATCGTTTTATTGATAGATGAGCGTCCGGAAGAGGTTACAGACATGCAACGTAGTGTGCGTGGCGAAGTAATAGCTTCAACATTTGACAGAGAACCGCAAGAGCATGTGAAAATTGCAAATATCGTTCTTGAAAAAGCAAAACGATTGGTAGAATGTGGTCACGATGTAGTGATTTTATTGGATTCGATTACGCGTTTGGCAAGAGCGTATAATACGGTACAACCTGCGTCAGGAAAAGTATTAAGTGGTGGTGTGGATGCGAATGCATTGCAAAAACCAAAACGTTTCTTTGGAGCGGCACGTAATGTAGAAAATGGCGGTTCATTAAGTATTATTGCTACTGCATTAACTGAAACCGGATCGAAAATGGACGAAGTTATCTTTGAAGAATTTAAAGGTACTGGTAATATGGAATTACAATTGGATAGAAAAATTGCCAACAAACGTATATTCCCGGCTATCGATTTGACTTCTTCAAGTACAAGACGCGACGACATGTTATTAGATCAAAAAACATTGCAACGCATGTGGATCATGAGAAAATACCTTTCGGATATGAATCCGGTGGAAGCAATGGATTTTATTAATGATCGTTTCAAGAAAACGAAAAATAATGAAGAGTTTTTAATCTCAATGAATGATTAATTATAAAAGTTCAAAGTTTTTTTAGTTTAATGTTTAAGGTTAGAAAGAGATTAAACTAAAAAAAAAATAATTACATAAAAAAAGTCCTCGAAATTTCGAGGACTTTTTTTATAAACTAAAGAGTGTAAAATCTAAGTTTTATTCTATTTCTTTTTGTACTCTTTTTTCTTTCTGTTCTACACTTTCTTTACGTTCTAACAAAGCCATGTAAAATCCATCAAAACCTGACTCGGAAGCCAATATTTTTTGGTCTTTTACAAAGTTGAATTGTTTACCAATGTCAGTTGTCAAAAAGCGTTGTACCTGTTCTTGGTTCTCTGATGGTAAGATAGAACAAGTGGCGTACACTAATTTTCCTCCTGGTTTTACAATTTTAGAATAACTTTCTAAAACTTCAGATTGTACTTTTCGGATGTTATCAATAAATTCCGGTTTCAATTTCCATTTTGCATCTGGGTTTCTTTTTAAAACTCCTAAACCGCTACAAGGTGCGTCAATCAAAACACGGTCTGCTTTTTCGTGTAATTTTTTGATGATTTTTGTCGAGTCTATAATTCGGTATTCAATATTGAAAGCACCGTCTCTTTTGGCTCTAATTTTTAATTGCTTCAGTTTGCTTTCATACAAATCCATAGCGATTAATTGTCCTTTGTTTTCCATCAAAGAAGCGATATGTAATGTTTTTCCACCAGCACCAGCACACGTATCCACAACACGCATTCCTGGCTTTACATCAAGGAAAGCGGCTACTAATTGTGAATTAGCATCCTGAACTTCAAAGAAACCTTGTTTGAAAGCGTCAGTCAGGAAAACATTGGCTCTTTCTTTCAGTACCAATGCATCTGGTTGATTTTTCAACGTTTCCGTTTCAATGTTTAAATCCATCAAAATAGCACGTAGCGCTTCTCTTGTCGTCTTAAGTGTATTTACTCTTAAGATAACTTTAGCGGGTTGGTTTTGAGCTGCTATTTCAGTTGCCCAAACTTTCTCCCCTAATTCTTTAACGCCTAATTCATCCATCCAGTCCGGAATAGATTCTTTCAACGCTCTCACTTTTGAAAGTTCGTCAAAACGTCCTTTTATTTTTCGTTCCGGAGTTCCTTCCAGTTGACGCCAATCCGGAATAGGATATCCTCTTAATACTGCCCAAACAGAAAACATTCTCCAAAGATTGTCTCTGTCAAAAGGTTCTTTTACTTCGGCTATTTCTGCGTATAATCTTTTCCAACGTACAATTTCGTAGATGGTTTCGGCAACAAACTTTCTGTCAGAGCTTCCCCAACGTTTGTCTTTTTTTAAAGATCTGGCAACTACTTTATCCGCATATTCACCTTCGTTAAAAATGGCGTTTAAAGCATCTATTGTTGTGTAAACTAAATTTCTGTGTAATCTCATTTTAAATAATTGAGGTGCAAAGGTACTATTAATTGATTGAATGTTATATTTTTAATAATGAATGTTGTTTTTAAATTTTTCGACAAAAAAAACACTGTACTACTACAGTGTTTTATGGGTCATTTTAAAAGCAAAAAAATTATTTTACTCTTGTCAATCCTATATTTTCAGGAGCATGGAGTACCATTGGAAATTTTTCCACTTTTACGGAACTGCTGTCTAAACCAAAAGCTCTTTCTTCGGATAAACTTAGTTTTTTAATGAAGAAATAAGAATTCATAATTATTTTTTCATGCCATCTTAAGTCGCTATCATTAGAAAGGAATTTTTCAGATAAGACAAATTTGAAATCACCTATGATATTGTTTTTGTTCAAAGATTCATATCTGCTGGTTATATCTACCTCTCCTTTTTTTACCATGTCTCTGATTACTTCTCTAAACATCAGGTTTATTTTGGTAGGTTCTCTAAAACCAAGATTAAAGTCTACACGATACAAATCATCTTTGACAATTTCAGTTACTTTATATTCGGTTTTGTAAGGTTCTGTTAGTATATTCACGTGAACAAACCAGTAAATATCGGCTCTTTTGGGTCTTTTTTGCAAAATAGAATACATTACTTTTTCTTCTATTTCATCTGTTCTTCCGGCATTAGTCATGTAAACTAAATGCGTGGCATATTTAGGTATCGATAAATCGGCACTTAATTCAACAAGCACTTTTTTGTAATCCTCAATTTTAACGATTTTGGTGTAGCTTTTATTAATTTTCTTCGCTAAATACCAAATGGTCATTATACTGATTAAAGTAATTGCTATGAAAAGCGTTACATAACCACCGTCAGCGAACTTAGTTATGTTAGCAGCGAGAAAACTAAATTCTATCGCTAAATAAATGGTAATTAACGGTATGATAAAATATAATTTCACTCTTTTCATGATTAAATAAAAATTAAGTAAAATAGTGGTCATAATCATGCATAAGATAATGGCCAGACCGTAAGCGTGTTCCATATTACTGGATTCTTCAAAATGCAATACGATTCCAACACAACCGAAAAACAGTAACCAGTTGATTGATGGAATATACAACTGTCCTTTTAATTCAGTAGGATATTTGATTTTTACCTTGGGCCAAAAATTCAATCGCATTGCTTCATTTATCAAGGTAAATGAGCCACTAATTAAGGCTTGCGAAGCAATTACAGCGGCAAGGGTTGCTATTACAATTCCTATAGGTTGAAACCAATCTGGCATAATTAGGTAAAATGGATTTCCATTTTTTCCACCCAAACTTTGCAATGTTTCTCCTTCATGCTGAATTAAATAAGCGGCTTGTCCAAAATAATTAAGGACTAAAGCAGTTTTTACAAAAACCCAGCTAATTCTGATGTTTTTTCGTCCGCAATGTCCCATGTCGGAGTACAATGCTTCTGCACCTGTTGTACAAAGGAATACAAATCCCAAAACAAAAAATCCTTCAGGATGAATGGTCAATAAATGATAGGCATAATAAGGGTTGATGGCTCTAAAAACATCAGTATGTTGTGCGATTTGGATACATCCCAAAATAGCAAGCATTCCAAACCAAATCATCATCATAGGAGCGAAAAACTTACCGACTAATTTAGTTCCAAATTGCTGTATGGCAAATAGTATGAATAAAATACCTATAACAATTGGAATTGTATTTATTTCGGGATAATAAGTTCTTATCCCTTCTACAGCTGAAGATACTGATATTGGGGGTGTAATGATTCCGTCAGCTAATAAGGCACTTCCGCCTATTATTGCAGGGACTATCAGCCATTGAATTTTTGTTTTTTTGACCAACGCATACAATGCGAAAATACCGCCTTCACCGTGATTATCAGCACTTAAAGTTATGAGTACATATTTGATAGTGGTTTGAAGTGTAAGTGTCCAAAACACACATGATATTCCACCTAAAACAACGTCTGCGTTTATGATATGCTCGCCTAATATGGCTTTCATCACATACAGTGGTGATGTTCCTATATCACCATAAATTATTCCCAATGAAATTAATAAACCACCTAATGTCCATTTACTATGCAAGTCTTTGTGCGATGCGCTCATGTAATATTTTTAAAAAACTTGTCAAAAATACACTTTTAAAATAAATTAGAGCTTTTTATCTAATAAAAAAACACGGCTATCAAAGCCGTGTTTTTTAGTTTCTTTTTTAATATATTTTTAGGATCTTCTATTGTCGTTTCTGGAAGAATTACCTCTTTGACTTTCTGACCTTTGTGGCGCTGATTCTCTCGAAGAATTCCCTCTGTTTTGAGGCTCTGCTCTTTGTGGAGCATCTTGTCTGGAAGGACTAGTTCTATTTTGAGAATAGTCTCTCTGAGAATTTCCTCTTTGAGGTGCTGCCTGTTCAGAAGGACTTGTTCTGTTTTGAGAATACTCTCTCTGCGAATTTCCTCTTTGAGGCGTTGCCTGGGTGGAAGGACTAGTTCTGTTTTGAGAATACTCTCTTTGCGAATTTCCTCTTTGAGGCGTTGCCTGAGTGGAAGGACTAGTTCTGTTTTGAGAATACTCTCTTTGCGAATTTCCTCTTTGAGGCGTTGCCTGGGTGGAAGGACTAGTTCTGTTTTGAGAATAATCTCTCTGTGAATTTCCTCTTTGTGGCGTTGCCTGAGTAGAACGATCAGTTCTGTTTTGAGAATAATCTCTCTGTGAATTTCCTCTTTGTGGCGTTGCCTGAGTAGAACGATCAGTTTTGTTTTGAGAATAATCTCTTGAAGAACCTGCTCTTTGCGGAGTAACTCCTCCTCTGGAAGGACTAGTTCTATTTTGAGAATTGTCTCTAGAAGTCACGCCTCTTCTGTTAGAATATCCATTATTATTTCTAGAAACTCTTCTTTGATCTAATTCATATCGGTTCGCAACGGTAGCGTTTCTTCGTGAGAATGAATAGTTCGGATTTTGTCTTTCGTATCCATTGGAACGTCTTGAATTGTATAAAACTACTGCTCGATTGCTTCTTCTATTAGTAACATAATTATAGTTGTTGTTAATATTCAAATTAATATTTATGTTGTTTCTGTAACGAAATACCGGAAATGGATTCCAAGCGTAATAATAGGAAGGATAATAGCCCCAGTTCCAAGTGGAATAATAAGGACGGTAATTATTAGACCAGAACGAAGCATATATTACAGGTGTAGTATAATATACGGGCTCATAAATGTAATTTTCGCCATACATGAAAACATCTCCTACTACTTGAACATGGATTTTGTTATTTCTGTCTTTTTCGACGTCAATTGTGGCTACATCTTGATAATCATCCTCATCAAGAACAGATTGAACAATGATTAAGTGCGTTCTGTTTTCGACGGTTTCAATAACTCGTAAATAATCAACTTCGTTATCATTATTCAAATCTAAATTTGATATTTGAAGTTCAGGATCATTCAGGCGTCTTTCAAAATCCTGGAGGTCTCTAGATTCGCCAAAAATAGAAGCAACAGCTCTCAAATCAAGATTATCGCTTATTTCAGCATTCATAGCATTTACTGATGTTCTATCTTGCGCTTGTATTTGTGTTGCGAAAACAGAAGTCAATAGACTCAATAATAGTAGTTTCGTTTTCATAATAAATTGGATTAAGTTTTCCCTTTTTTTTCAACATCCAATTACTGTGCCAATTAATTCTGATCTCTATTTGTATTTGTATTATTAATTGTAAATTAGCCCTAAAATGTACAAAAAATGAAAAATATTTTTTTAATTCTATTAGTTTTAATTGTGATTGTGTCTTGTAAAACAGGCGTTTATAAGTCAGAAAATTTAAATAAAGTTAGTTTTCAATCCGTTACAATTGATACACTATTTGAAGATAAAATAAGTATCAGAGCGATTCAAGTGGATAAAAATAAAATTTGGTATGCTGCTGATAAAGGAAGATATGGTTTTTATAATTTGGATACCAATCAAAAAATGGAGAATAGAATTACCAAGGATTCTTTAAAATTTGAATTCAGAAGCATTGCTCAAACAGCGAAGCATATTTTTATTCTGAATGTTGCAAATCCTGCATTGTTGCACCGAATTTCAAAAGACGGAAAGGAAACAAAAATAGTGTACCAAGAAAATCATGAGAAAGTCTTTTACGACAGTATGCAATTTTGGGATAATAAAGAAGGTATTGCAATGGGAGATCCAATTGCTGATTGTCTGAACATCATTAAAACCCTTGATGGAGGGAATACCTGGAATAAAATCCCGTGTGATAAATTACCAAAAGTGATGGAAGGCGAAGCTGCTTTTGCGGCCAGCAACACAAATATTGTCATCAAAGGAAACCATACGTGGATTGTTTCCGGTGGAAAAAAATCAAGGATTTTTTATTCCTCTGATAGAGGAAATAGCTGGTCAGTGCATGAAACTCCAATTGTACAAGGAAAAACGATGACCGGAATTTTTACAGCTGATTTTTATGACGCAAATAACGGATTTATAGCCGGAGGCGATTATGAAATCAAGAATCAGAACTTCTCCAATAAAGCCATTACTACGGATGGTGGAAAAACATGGAAGCTTACGGCTGAAAATCAAGGTTTCGGATATGCTTCCTGTGTGCAATACATTCCTAAAAGTGACGGCAAAGGAATTGTAACTGTGGGGACTTCAGGAATATATTATTCTTCGGATAGTGGGGCTTCGTGGAAACAATTGGCATCTGATTCTACATTGAATACAATTCGCTTTATAGATGAAAATACCGCAATCGCAGCAGGGCAAAATAAAATGATTCGAATCAATTTTAAATTCTGATTAATATAGCATTAACATCAATTAGATTTGTATTTAAAAAATTATTTAGGGAATTGGTTTTTTGAAAATATACCAGTATTACTATTTAAAAATTAATTATCTTACTTACTTTATTAGGAAGAGGAACAATTGAGATTTTGTTTTTGAAAGTAATTTTAAACAAGGAATAAACAAAGAAGCATGAATAAAGTAGTAAATTTTATTGACCTACATAGCGGCGAAGAAGATAAAAAGAAAGTATTGGATAATGTGAAGTCAAACATCTCTTTCAGAGGATCAAATTTATGGATTTTGGCCTGTGCAATTGTAGTGGCTTCTGTAGGACTGAATGTAAATTCAACTGCAGTTATTATTGGAGCAATGCTAATTTCACCTTTGATGGGACCAATTGTTGGAGCTGGTTTTGGTTTGGGAATTTATGATTTTAATTTGCTTAAAAGATCACTTAAAAACTTGCTTATCGCTACGGTGGTGAGTTTGGTGGTTTCCACTGTTTACTTTTATTTAAGCCCTTTCAAAGATACGCAGTCGGAACTTTTGGCTAGAACAGCACCTAATATTTACGATATTTTCATCGCTTTTTTTGGAGGATTAGTTGGAGTAATAGCTATTACAAGGGTAGAAAAAGGAAATCCTATTCCTGGGGTTGCCATTGCAACGGCGTTAATGCCACCTTTGTGTACGGCGGGTTACGGATTAGCCTTGGGGAATTTTAAATTCTTTTTTGGTGCTATGTATTTATACACTATTAATTGTGTTTTTATCTGTATTGCAACCTTTATAATTGTCAAATATTTAAAATATCCAATTGTTAAACAAACCAATTTAAAGACAGAAAAGCGAGTAAAGTATATGATTTCTTTTTTGACTTTAGCTTTGATTGTCCCGAGTGTTTTCTTTGCATATCAGCTTTTTCAAGAAAAAAAATACAAACAAAAGGTAGAACAATTTTTAAAAGTAGAGTTTATTGATAAGGGATTTACTGTTCTGTATAAAAAAACGCAGTTTACTTCAAACCCAAAAAAAATAGATATTGCTTTTTTAAGAAAAAGGTTGGATAAGGACCAAATAAAAGAACTTAACGAAAAATTGAAAACGTATGAATTAAACAATACGGTATTAAATATTATTCAAGATACAACTGATTTAAAGCAGGATATTTTGAATGAAATCACTTTTAACAATAAAACGATGAGTGAGAAAGATTTGATTATTGCCAAACTTCAAAGTCAAATTACTTCTTTAAAATTTGATAACAATGCTATTCTTAATGAAACCAAAATATTGTTTCCTGATATTGAGAATATTGCTATTGCGAATCATGTGTTTAATGAAAATGAAGCCACCAAAAAGGTCATTACCGTAGTACTTTATGAAAGTAAAAAAGATATAGACACTACAGAAAAACAAAAATTGACTGCATGGCTTAAAAACAAATTCAAAACGGATGTTGTTGAAATTTATAAAAGACAATAAATTCGTTTAAACTATTGGAATTAACTGATTATGGAATTTTGAGATTTAGTTTTTCTGTAGATATTCTATGATTTCGTTACAGGTTTGTTTGGCATTTCTGTTGATTCCAATGAGTGTTGCTGAGGCGTAACCCGTCCAACTGCCGTAACCTGCCAACCACAATCCGGGAACTTCAATTGCTTTGCTTTCTTCAGTTTTTACAACACCACGTTCGTCTGCTGAAACAATATTTTTCAAAAAAGAGGTTGCATAACCAAAACCTGTACACCAGATAATTACATCAAAATCTTCTTGGGTTCCGTCAGACCAAAGTACACCGTTTTCATATATGCTTTCAAAACCGCCACTTGAAGTCAGAACTCCTCTGGATCGAGCTTCTTTCACTGGTGGCACCATTACAATATTTCCCAAATCATAATTGGCGGCATTAAATGGTTTTCCTTCTTTTTCAGCATTGTATTTGGCGGTTGCCACGTTGAAAAGATAAAACCCGTCTACTTCATCCGGTAAATAGTGTGGTGGTTTTCGCGTGGACCATTTCACGGTGGTAACTTTAGAAACTTCGGCTACAATTTGCGCGCCTGAATTTCCTTCACCAACAACCAGAACTTTTAAATTTCTAAACTGTTCTGCATTTTTGTAATGTGCGGAATGGATTTGAATTCCTTTGAAAGTTTCTATTCCTTTGATCTTTGGAATAAAAGGATTGTTCCAAGTTCCTGCCGCAGCAATTATTGCTTTTGAAAAATAGATTCCTTTATTGGTGTAAACTTTGAATATTTTATTTTCAGAAGTTATGTTTTCTACAGTAACGGTGCGCTCTATTGGTAGTTCGTAACGTTTTTCATATTGGCACAAATAATCAATTACTTCTTGCTTTAAAGGAAACAGATTTTCAGATTTTGGCATCAGCCAACCTGGAAGGGAACTGTGTTGTGCAGGAGAAAAAAGAGTCAAACTATCCCAAGCATGAAGCCAAGCGCCACCGCACTTTTCTTCTTTATCCAAGATTAGAAAGTTGAGTTTATGACGTCGTAAATAATACCCGCAAGCCAATCCGCTTTGTCCGCCACCAATAACTATAACATCCAGAATTTCGTGCATTGGAATTTTACTTTAAGTTGTTTTAGTATAATATTTTTTTCTTAGCCAAAAAGCGACATTTACCAGAATAATCAAAGCCGGAACTTCTACTAAAGGTCCAATAACTCCTGCAAAGGCCTGTCCGCTATTGATTCCGAAAACACCAATGGAAACAGCAATTGCCAATTCAAAATTGTTTCCCGATGCAGTGAATGAAAGTGCAACGGCATCTCTATAATTAGCCCCGATTTTTTTAGAAACAAAAAACATCAGGAAAAACATAATGGTGAAGAAAATGACAAGTGGAATTGCAATTCGAATTACATCCATTGGTAAATCAACAATCATTTCACCTTTTAAACTGAACATCACTACAATTGTAAAAAGTAACGCAATCAGAGTAATGGGAGAAACAAACGGAATGAACTTTTGATTGAACCATTTGTCACCAATGAATTTTTTAATGGCATAACGGCTAATTACTGCTAATGCAAATGGAATCCCTAAATAAATTCCGACTGTTGCAGCAATTTCAGCAATAGTAATGTTTAATTCCAAGCCTTTTATTCCAAACAAAGGTAGCATGATTTCCAAATAGAAATAAGCATATAAACTAAAGAAGAACACTTGAAGCAAACTATTAATCCCAATTAAACCCGCTGTTAATTCCCTGTTTCCCTCGGCTAATTCATTCCAGACAATTACCATCGCTATGCAAGGCGCAATACCAATTATAATTAAACCCATCATGTATTCGGGGTAATCTTTCAAAAAGAATGTTGCCAGTGAAAACATTAAAAATGGACCAACAATCCAGGTGATAAAGAAAGAAGCGGTCAGTAATTTTGGTTTTTCAAACATTAAAGGAATTTTTGAAAAATCAATTTTAGTCAAAGGCGGATACATCATTAATATTAATCCAATTGCCAAAGGAACATTGGTCGTTCCGCTCGAAAAGGAATTGATAAAACCGCTACTGGACGGGATAAAATAACCAATGGAAACGCCAATTGCCATTGCCAAAAATATCCAAAGGGTAAGGTAACTGTCGAGGAAATTTAATCTTTTTTTAGCGGCCATTATTATAATTTTATTTGGGAGAATACATAAAACATTTCGGTTGCAATTTGCAAACTGCGTTCCTGATATTTTTCTGCTTTTTGCGGTGTGTTGTCAAAAGCTTTTGGATCTTCAAATGTGATTGGGATGCGCTTTTCAGCTCCTGCAATAAATGGACAACCGCCATCCGCTTGAGAACACGTCATAATCGCGGCAAATTCACTCTGTGGATTAAAATCGTCATCATACGTTTTTGAAAAACCTATAATTGGATGTTCATTATGCGCATATTTTATGGCATAAATTGGATTTGTTCCTGTCGCGATAGTTTTGATTTTAAAGCCAGATTGTTCCAATGTTTTTGCTGCCATTGGGAATAAAGCCGTTGCTTCTGTGCCACCAGAATAGCAAAATACATTTTTTATATTGAAATGTGCCGCTGCAGTTTGTGCCCAAACTTGGGATAAATGGCTTCTTCTGGAATTGTGAGTACAAATCAAGTTTAACCTAATTTGTTGTTGATTCGATGCTTTTGCTTGAATAAAATCAATAAGCGGTTGCAAAATGATTTTACGTTCTGCCGAAATGCTTTCGAAATTAAAAGAAGAAATTGTTTTTGCAATTTCTGGAAATAGGATGGTTTTGGTTAGTTCCATTTTACAGTTTTAAAAAAATTAGCAACAACCTCCACCTGGAGTGCAGCTATTGGTTTGGCTTGGAATTTCAGATAATTTTACTTTTTGTTTTTCTGCAGGAATTCCACATTGGTCTTCAGCCAAACAGGCCGTTTGTTTATTAAGTAGCGTAAATGCTGTTCCGTTGAAACCAATGTCGTATTTGCCAATAGTTTCTGCTTGAAATTCTACTTCCACTTCATAATCTTCAATACCCAACACTTTTTCGGATAATTCAATGATATCCAATAATTTTTTTGGTTTCAGACGGTGTTCAAAGTCATTGGCATCCCATAATTGAAAGTTTACTACAGTTTCTTTTCGAACTTTTCCACCACAATCAATGAAGTTTTTGGTGATTAAACCTACTTCAGTTACGTGAAAATGTTCTGGAACATAGGTTCCATTTGGCAATACAAAAGCAACGTTGTCCAACGTGCTCAACTGTTTTTTAATTTCTGATAGTTTCATGATTCTTGTTATTTAAAAATTAGCAACATTGATTTTTCTTATTTTTTAAATAGGTATTGATGTGTTCAAAAAAGTCTCTTATTTTATTAAAGCCTTCTTCATTGAGGCAATAGCAAATGGAAGCTCCTTCAAAATTGCCTTTTATAAGTCCGGCATTTTTCAGTTCCTTCAAATGTTGCGAAACGGTAGGTTGTGCTAAAGGCAATTCGTTTACAATGTCGCCGCACACGCAACTGTTTACTTTTATGAGATGTTGAATAATGGCAATTCTTGCAGGATGGCCTATGGCTTTCGCCAAAGTTGCCAATTCGTTTTGCTCGTCTGTGAAATGTTCTGATTTAGTAATACCCATCGTCTTGTATCTTTATATTGCAATATTACGATATTAGAAAGTAACAACAAAATATTTTGTATTAATTTATAATTAAAAAGCAACACAATATAGTAGGAGTGAACTGAGTTCTACCATGATCGTATTGCTTTTTCTTTGAATATTTTTCAAATAATAATGCAGATTGCTTAAGCTTTAGTCAGATTTTAAGCTTCAATAATTACTTTCATCGCTTTTTCTTTTGCTGCGTTGCCAAAAACTTCATAAGCTTTTAGTATTTCACTTAATTTAAAATGATGCGTAATTAGCTTAGAAGGTTCCAATTTTCCGGAAGAAACAGTTTTCAATAGCATAGGAGTAGTATTTGTATTTACCAATCCCATTGTTATTGTAATATTTTGAATCCACAAATCTTGAATTTGTAGTTCTACTGGTTTTCCATGCACACCAATATTCGCAATACTACCGCCTGGACGAACAATTTTTTGACAGATATCAAAGGTAGCCGGAACCCCAACGGCTTCAATAGCCACATCAACTCCGTCTTTCGTTTCGGCTAGTATTCTTTTCTGCACATCTTCTTTGGCTGAGTTTATCGTATCTGTTGCGCCAAATTTTTCAGCCATCTTCAAACGATTTTCATCCATATCAATCATGTAAATTTTAGAAGGAGAATAGAACTGTGCGGTAAGCAAAGCAGACATTCCTATAGGTCCGGCTCCAACAATCGCAATGGTGTCTCCCGGTTTTACACCACCGTTAATCACGCCAATTTCATGTCCAGTAGGCAAAATATCGCTTAGCATTACTAAAGCTTCTTCATCAGCACCGTCAGGAATAAGATAAAGACTGTTATCAGCATGCGGAATACGAACATATTCTGCCTGAGTACCGTTTATAAGATTTCCTAAAATCCACCCGCCATCCTCACAATGCGCGTACATTTGTTTTTTACAATATTCGCAGGAACCATCTGAAGTGATGCAGGAAATAATTACATGATCTCCTTTTTTGAAATTCCTAACGGAGGTTCCAATTTCTTCAATTATACCAACTCCTTCATGACCCAGAGTCGTTCCTGGTTTTACCGATGGCGTTTTTCCGTGTAAAATTCCTAAGTCGGTTCCGCAGATGGTGGTTTTTAATATTTTTACTAATACATCCGTTGTTTTTTCGATTTTAGGCAACGGAACGTCTTTTAATTGTATTTTTCCAGGACCGTCATAAACTAGTGCCTTCATTGTTTTAGTCTGAACCATTTTACTTTTATTTAAGTGTTATTTATCCATTATTGAACCAGTAATATTATTAGGTCTTCCTATTTAATCAATCTCCTTGTCTCCAGAAAGATCAGAATTAATTAGAAATACTGTTTAATAATCTCTTAATCAAGATGATTACTTTTCAAAGTTCGTTTGTTTACTGCTTAAATTCTATGATATAAATCACTTAATGGATAAATATTGAGATCCTTTAGATAAATAAAAATTTAAAATTTCTTCATTATAAGAATCTCTTACGAAATAATGTAGAAACTTTTTAAAAAAAACACGTTCTAAATTTTTGAAAATCATTCAACTCACATCCATTTTGAGAGAAAATCAATAAGCTCTTCTCTCAATTCTTTAAATAGTTTTTCAAATGTTGTTATACTTTGTCTATGTTTTTTATGGTCTGAAAATTTTTCATGATCAATGGCATGCGGATTATCAACCACTGCAGCCTCAAGGAACAATTCGTGACTTTTAATATCGTGAGTTAATATATCAATCTGTTCCTTTTGAATAATCAGCTGATTACTAAAATGATCTGCTAAGGCACGAACCTCTTTAGAAGTATTTTTTTCTGCCACTTCCAAAATTCGTTTATCCATAATTTTAAGTTCATCTTTATAAAACAAAATTTTGTTTAACCATGTTTTATGTTCTTCATGTAAGTCATAAATTGTTTTTTTAGTTTCCATTTTTAGTCTTTTTTAAATAGTTTGAAATTAATTTTATTTCGATTATTTTATATAAATTATAAAAGGTAGGTGATTTGATAAAATCATTAAGTTGCTTAAAGTTAGTGATTTATGTTATATTAAATGAAAAAAAATTACAAATTTTAAGTTACAAAAAATGAATTGATTGCAAAAAAAAATATCCCCAAACAATGAAGTGTGTTTGGGGATATTAAAAAGGATAAAAATAGGAATACTAGCCTATTTCGACTAGACAATTTTGCTTCATACTGCCGGTTTCAATATATCTGGAGTGCAGTTTGAATGCTTCTTCTAAAAGGTGCGGCGTATGGCCTCCTCGCAAACAAGCCCGATTAAAATAATCGGATAATTCTTCTTTGTAATCCGGATGGGTGCAGTTTTCAATGATAACTTTGGCGCGTTCTCTGGGAGCAAGCCCTCTTAAATCGGCAATTCCTTGTTCAGTGATCAAGATATCAACATCATGTTCCGTATGGTCTACATGCGAAACCATTGGTAAAACATGAGAAATAGCATTACATTCTTTTGAAGATGATTGGGTAACAAAAATGCTCAAATACGCATTTCTAGCAAAATCACCCGAACCACCAATACCATTCATCATTTTGGTTCCAGAAATATGGGTAGAATTGACATTGCCATAAATATCAAATTCAATGGCTGTGTTAATTGCTATAACTCCTAATCTTCGGATCACTTCGGCTGAATTACTGATAGTTTGTGGTCGAAGTAGAATTTTGTCCTTGTACATTTCGAAATTATTAAGAATGTGTTTGTAGCAATTTTCAGAAACGGTTATGGAAGAAGCCGATGCAAAATCTAATTTTCCGCTGTCAATGAGTTCAAAAGTGCTGTCCTGCAAGACTTCGGAATACATTACTAAATTTTCAAAATTTCCTTTTGCAAAGCCAGACATGACTGCATTAGCTACTTTTCCTATTCCTGCTTGCAACGGCATCAATGATTTGGTTAAGCGTCTTTCTTTGATTTCATTTTCAAAAAAAGCCAGTAAATGATTGGCAATGGCAGCCGTTTTGGGATCTATTGCAGTTACTTGTGCCGGACTATCGGGAATTTCTGTGAAAACAATTCCAATGACTTTGTTAGGATCAATGGTGATATAATCGGTCCCAATTCTTTCATCTGCAGCTGTAATGTTTAAAACTTCTCGATTGGGATAACTTTTTGAAATATAAATATCATGAATCCCTTTGAATTCAAGCGGTATGGAAGTATTTATTTCGATGATGATTTTATTGGCAGCATGCGCAAAAGTAGCTGAATTTCCAACTGAGGTTGTTGGAATTACATTTCCATTCTCATCAATATAGGTAGCTTCAATTACAGCAATGTCAATTTTTGGAAGGTGTTTGTTTTCTAATAATTCGGCCGTTTCACTTAAATGTTGGTCTATAAAAAGTACTTTTCCTTCGTTTATTTTTTTTCGTAAAGTGGCATCTACCTGAAATGGCATTCTTTTGTACAAAGCGTTATTGTTAGCCAAGTCCGCATCTGTGGTATGCCCTAAAGAAGCACCGGTAATTAATGTGATTCCAATAGTTTCTGATTTTGCTCTTGCGGCAAAAGCGGGTAAAACAGCTTTACTGTCACCAGCTTTTGTAAATCCACTGGTTCCGATAGTCATTTTGTCTTTGAAAAATAAAGCGGCTTCTTGTGCAGAAATAACTTTGTCTTTGTAACTTTGAAATCTAATTCTATCCGACTGCATAATTATGTGTTTTTAATAAAAAAATAACCAAAAATTAATGTTTTGATAATGATATAAATCAATTTTTAGATTTTGATTTATATCATATACAATTTTAGTGAAATTAAGAATTGGATAAATATCGTAATAAGTCATAAAAATATTCATTTCAGTCACAATGAGTCCATTCGAAACTTTAGAAGAGAAATATTATATTAAAGAGGTTGATACCGATAAAAAAAGTATTTATTGCCACCATGATTTGATGGGTGAATTGTTAATTCCAACTCACAAGCATGAAAAAGCCCAAATGCTCTATTCAGAAGGTGGTATTGTTCATGTTACTACTGAAACCAAAACTTATTTTCTTCCCGCCCGTCATTTTATCTGGATTCCGGGTGGCGTAAAACATAGTATTCATCCCAATTCGGAGCGTGTCATGATGCGGAATTTGTATTTTCCGGTAGATTTGAATGAAGATTCATTTTACGAAAAAGAAGGAATTTATCCCATTAATGATTTATTACTGCAAATGATGCTTTTCACGAATCGATGGAATGGAAACTTGAAAAAAGGAACTAGGAATTTTAGTATTGCCAATGCAATAAAAGCCATTTTACCGGAAATTTGTCTGACTAATTTGCCGTTATCGTTGCCTTTACCAAAGGATATTCGCCTGAATAAGATTATTAGTTTTTTAGATAAAAACTTAGGAGAAACTATTTTGTTCTCTGATTTGGCCAATCGTTTTGGGTTCAGTGAGCGCTCTTTGTATCGTTTGTTCCAAAAAGATTTAGGCATGTCATTCATTCAATATTTTACCATTCGGAGAATTTTAAAAGCAATAGAATTGTTACTTGAAAAAAAACTATCTGTTAGCGAAGTGGCACAAGCTGTGGGATACAGTAGTGTTCCAACTTTTAGCAACACATTTTTCAAGATTTTAGGACAACGCCCTTCTGATTATTTGAAGGGCATTGAAATATTAAAAAAGTGATTTTTTTGCACTACTTATTTTCTGCAATCGTTATAGTTTTCTATTTGTCCTAAATGAATAAATAGTTGGCTTTAGTTGATTTTACGACGTAGATTAAATTAGGGAACTTTGCATCACATTCCTTTATCTACATTATGTTTCTTAAAAAACAGGTTCTTTGGAGCCAATCGAAAATTAATTTTTCAAAAAATGCATTTGTATTATTCCTCTTCTTTCAAGGAATCAATTCAGCACAAGCACAGCAAGCTACAGCACTTTCTTTAAATGATGCTTTAAAAATCGCTAAAGAAAATAATAAGACCATTCAGAAATCTCATATCGAACAGCGTATTTCAGAAAAAGAGATCGCTGTGACAAAAAATCTTCGTTTACCAGAGGTTAATTTTAATGCAATGTATTCCCGATTATCAGATTTGACGGAATATGAAGGCGGTTTTTTCTCAGACAAACATACGTATACTCCAGAACCTGGAACCGTACTATATGATGCGGTTACAAAATTTGATGTACCGCTTTATGCTGGTAATAAAATCAATAATGCGATTAAAAAGTCGAAAGAGGAAAACGAAATAGCCAAAATCAAGGTAGAGAAGACACAGAATGATATTCAATTACAGGTGACAGCTACTTTTTTAGGTATTTATAAAATGATGGAACTCCAGAAAATCATTGGCGAAAGCATTAAAGAAGAACAGGAACGATTGAAAGAAGTGAAAGCTTTCAAAACCTTTGGAACGGTTACTAAAAACGAAGTGTTACGCTCTGAACTGCAACTTTCAGACCGGGAACTTCATTCGTTGACCAATAAAAAAAACATCAAAATTGCACTTCAAGAGTTAAAAACACTATTGCAGTTGCCCGAAGAAGCAGAAATTGCTATTGATACAACAAGCTTACTCGATATTGCTCCGTTGAAAGACTATGATTTCTATTTTAAAGAAACTCTTCAAAATGAAGAAATGCGTATTGCAAATAGGGAAGTGGACGTTAAAAAAACAGAGTTAAAAATGGTGAAAGGGAATTATTATCCGAAGGTGAGCTTATTTGGAAATTATAATCTAAAATATCCTGACTATATGTTGTTTACGCTGAATCGTCCGTATCTCTATACCATAGGACAAATAGGAGTTGAGGCTACTTATAATTTGTCGGGTTTATATAAAAATAAAACCAAAGTTCAGGTTGCCAATTTAAAAGTGGATTTGCAAGAAAATGAATCTGAGCTTGTAAAAAATGAAATGACTGATAAAGTATTTAGAAATCATACTCAATATCAGGAAATATTGGACAAGTTACCGGTTACAGATAAAGCATTGGATTTAGCTAATGAAAATTATCGCATTGTAAAAGTAAAATACCTGAACCAACTGGTATTAATAACTGAAATGGTGGATGCGGATAATGCGTTGCTACAGGCCAAATTCAACAAAGTTTCCACTAGAATAGATGTCGTTATGAAACAGTATGAATTGCTCCATACGGCAGGATTACTCAACAAATAATAATTCAATTTAATTTAATATAATTTAGTTTCAAACTTATATGGTAAAAGTTCATAATTCGTCAAGAGCGCATCGATCATTTCATAGATTAATTACCGTGATTTCCGGTATGCTGGTTCTCGGTGGAATTGTTTTAGGGATTTGGTTTTATATTTTTAATAAAAATCACGAAGAAACTAATGACGCCCAGGTGGATCAATATGTAACGCCAATTATGGCCCGAATTACGGGCTATGTTAACGAAGTGCATTACAATGAAAATCAATTTGTTCACAAAGGCGATACCTTGATTATAATTGATAATAGAGAATACAAAGCACATTTAGATATGGCATTAGCCGATGTTGAAAATGCAAAAAGCAATAGTATTGTGATTGAAAAAAATGTCGCAACAACTTCTAACGTAACTTCCATTAGACAATCGCAGTTACAAGCTGCCAAAACAGAAGTTTGGAAAACCAAACTGGAGTACAATCGCTATAAAGGATTAGTAAGTCAGGAAGCGGCAACCGAACAACAGCTTGAAAAAGTAAAAGCCGATTATGAATTGGCACAGGCGCATTATCAGGAAATAGCTAACACGATTCAATCGGCGGCATTGAACACCTCAGAAGCTTCGGCTAAAATTCCAACGGCTCAGACGGTAATTCAGTCCAAACAAGCAGTTGCAGACAATGCCACTTTGTTTCTTTCTTATACCGTAATTACAGCGCCTTATGATGGCTGGGTGGGTAAAAAAATGATTCAATCCGGACAAATGATAAAAGAAGGACAAACCTTAGTTTCCATCGTTAGCAAGGAAAAGTGGATTACAGCTAATTTTAAAGAGACCCAACTGCAATATTTATCCATTGGACAGGAAGTGGAGCTAAAGGCAGATGCAATAAGTGGAAGAGATTTTGTGGGAATAATTGAATCTTTGTCGCCAGCTAGTGGTGCGCGTTTTTCATTACTCCCGCCTGATAACGCTACGGGTAACTTTATAAAAATAGAACAACGAATTCCAGTTAGAATAAAACTTAAGGATAATAATGCACAAACGGACTTTCTTAGAGCCGGTATGAATGTCACCGTTATCGCTGAACACAAATAATCAGATGTCAGAAGTACGTGTTTTTAAATCTTGGGTTCCTAATTGGGCTATTATTGCGATTATCTTTTTCTGCATGCTGCATTCTATGGTTTTATTGGGAGTATATACTTCAAATGTGACGTATGCAGCGAGTTTTTTGGACGTAGAAGTTGAAGATTTGCAGTTCTCGATGTGTGTTACTTATGGGACTTTTTTAGCTACAATTCTCATCGAAAGTCGTTTTTTTAAGTTTTTTCCAACCAAGAAATATTTTCTGGTTATTTATAGCTTAACTGCTCTAACATTCATACTGACGGCGTACACCGAAAATTTTTCTTTGTTTATTATGTTAAGAATGGCCGAAGGTGTCTTGATGGCATTGCCAGTTTTACCCTTACGACAATTTTTGATAGCACGATTTAAGTCTAAAAATGCTGTGATTATTGCTTTTACAATTAATTATGGAGCCTTGATGTTGGCTTCTCCTTTTATAATGAATATTGCGGTTTGGCTACTGGAGAATTACGATTGGAACTACATGGCGTATGGTTCGGCTTTCTTCCAAATTGTGTGCGTGGCATTAGTCATGATTACCTTCAATAACAATCGCTTTCACAAAAAAATTCCGTTGTATCAAATTGATTGGGCCAGTTTTATTCTTGTGCTTACGGCTATTTTGTGCGGTAGTTATTTTATGGTTTATGGCCAAAAAAAATATTGGTTTGAATCCCCTCAAATTGTTGCAGCACTTATTGTTGCGTTAGTAACAGGAGGGTTTTTTATCGCCCGACAAATGCTGGTGAAAAGACCTACTTTTGACATGCGAGTTTTTCGGTATGCGAATCTACGAACTGGATTATTATTATCCGTGGTTTTTTATATTGCCCGATCAACGTTAAATATTTGTCACAGTACGATGGCTGTTGTTTGGAATTGGGAGCCTTCAAGAGTGGCGCATGTACAATATTTAAATTTAACAGGAAATATAATTGGAATGATTTTGACTGGATTCTTTTTGGCCAAATCAGTTTCTTCCAGGTATATCTTTATAATAGGATTTTCACTTTTAGCACTATTTCATTTCTGGTTTACGTTCCTTTTCGTGCCAGATGCTTCCTTGTCGGATATTGCGATTCCGTATATGTTACAAGGTGTGGCTGTCGGAGTAATATTTGTTCCGCTGGTCTTATTCATCGTATCTGCTGTTCCTACACATTTTGCTCCGTTTGCTGGAATTGTTGGCGTTGCAGGGCGTTTTTGGGGAAGTATAATGGGTTTTGCGATGATTCAAAATGCAGGTTTGTTTTTACAAAGTACCCATTTTACAAAATTCAGACAATTTGTTCTTCCCGAAAGTCCGGAAACACAAATACGCGTCGAGAAAATTACCAGAAGTTTTATGTCTAAAGGGTATTCGATGGATGACTCCAATAAATTAGCGATGAAACAAATTATCAGTTCGGTTTCAAAACAATCGGTTTTATTGTCCAATATGGAAATCTTTACCGTTATTGGTTATCTTATGCTTATTGTGGTTATTTTTCTATTGCTTAATCAACATTTAAGACAAACTTTTGATGTTTTCAAAAATAGAATTTGGTGGAATTAAAGTGCTATAATTTACAGAAACCGTTTAAAAGTAAATTTCCTATTCTAACTAAGTTAAGAAAAGGATATTTACTTTTTGTATTTTAAATCTCCTTTTCTTACCCTAAAATATTAGAATGACGGGGCTTTTTTTAATACTTATAAAAGACATTTTTGTTTAAAAATGATTAACTTAGTATATTGTAAATCAATTAAATAATATCGTAAAATGAAAAATAAAGAGGATAAGTTGAATGCGGATAAAATGGATCAGGATAAGAAAAATAAAGTACCGGATTCTCTTTTATACCCGCCAAGTGAAGATATTTATAACCAATTTCAAAAAGAGATGGAAATAGATCCTGAGGACATTTCTAAAAATAAGGCAGCTGTTGAAATAAATAATGTCAGAGAATTGAATGAGAAAGATTTTGAAGACGATGTTTCTGGGGCTGACTTAGATATTCCTGGTTCAGAGTTAGATGATGAATTGGAAAATTCCGGAAGTGAAGATGAAGAAAATAACCATTATAGTATAGGTGGTGATAATCATAGTAATTTAGATGAGAATGCTGGAGATAAAATTTAGTTTAAGATTTTGTCGTAAATTTTAAATGCCAATCGAATTAATTATGTCTTTAACGGAATACAATCAAAAGCGTAATTTTAATTCCACAGTCGAACCAGAAGGTGAAATTAAGAAATCAACATCCGAATTAATTTTCGTGGTGCAAAAACATGCGGCTTCACATTTGCATTATGATTTCCGATTGGAAATGGATGGTGTATTAAAAAGCTGGGCCGTTCCCAAAGGACCATCTATGAATCCGGCTGATAAAAGATTGGCTATTATGGTTGAAGATCATCCTTATACTTACAAAGATTTTGAAGGCACTATTCCAGAGGGGAATTATGGCGCGGGAACTGTTATTGTTTGGGATAATGGAACTTATACTTTAGCGGATTATAAAAATGCAGGCGATCTGGAAACTAAATTGAAATCTGATTTACAAAAAGGACATCTTAGTTTTATTCTTAATGGGAAAAAACTCAAAGGCGAATTCGCATTGGTGAAACTAAAAAAGAAAGAGGAAAACACTTGGCTTTTGATAAAGTCAAAAGATCAATATGCTGGCCATAAAGATATCTTGCTTCAAGATAAATCCGTAATCTCTAATAGGATAATAGAAAGTCTAAAAAAATAAAATTCATTATTGCGTTCCTTATTATATAAAGAAAGGCGATTATCGTAAAGGATAATCGCCTTTCTTTATATAATGAGTCGGGCTATTCGCTACAAGTCCTCGTCTTGTTGAGTTTGAGACTCAACGAGACTGTGGGCTTTCCGCTTCTATCCCTAACGCGGGTTTAGAATAATTAAGATATCCAGTTCAATCAGGAGGATAAGAACTCACGCCAACCCAAAATCCGGTTACCTTATATATAGGAGAAATTAGAAAAGCTATGTCCTATATAAGGTAAAGGATAAAGTCATTTTACTGATTCAGTTTTGTTTTTGCATAGAAAACAGGCTAGACAAGCTTTAGAAAGAGTAGAAACGCAATAATAAACCAAGAAACAGGGAACAAAAGATGAATAGAACAAGATTGTATCGGTAAGGCAAGTTAGTTTTAAAGTTGTTAAGGCTATAGGAACGGCAATTTTCACACAAAAATTCATCTTTTCCTTCGGAGAGGGTCGGGGAGAGTAAAATAATTTACTTTCAAAATTCACTGTTTCAGCGATTTAAAGTAAAAGTTAAGAAAAGGGTAAAAAAAAGGTTTAAAAAAGGTTGAATAACGCAATAAAGGTGCTAGTTTTGCACCCGCAATGACGCAGAGGTTCTTTTAAATACTGGCAAGTAAAGTTAATCAAAGTAGAAAATTTATTTTCAAAAAAAGATTAAAAAAGCTTGTGAGATTAGAAAACGGATGTTACCTTTGCACCCCGCAAAACGCGCAAAGTTCCTTGACAGATTGATAAGAAAAGAGAAGAAAATGAGATAAAATTTATTTCAAAAAAACTTCAAAATTTTCTTGCCAGTTAAAAAGAAAGTTGTACTTTTGCACCCGCTTCGAGAAACACTTTAACAAGTGTTAAAAGGAGTTAAAAAACAAGATAAGAACACGTTCCTAGACATATTGAATTGACAGCCGTTTTAAGAGAGATCTTAGAACAAAAGAATAAGAGTAATAGAATCGAGAGATTTGAAAAAACCACTAGAATTTAGTCGAAT
>NZ_QNVY02000006.1 GCF_003314435.2 Flavobacterium petrolei
TTATAACCTCTTAAGGTGGTTATTGCGGCGGGGCTCACCTCTTCCCATCCCGAACAGAGTAGTTAAGCCCGCCTGCGCAGATGGTACTGCAGTTATGTGGGAGAGTATGTCGTCGCCTTTCTTTGAAGAATCCTCATCATTCAATTGATGAGGATTTTTTGTTTTATTATTTCTCGTTTACAAAATAGCGAAACACAAAACAAATTGTTATGGAAGAAAATATTAAATATGTAAAGCGTACTAAAAAGGACTACTTTATGTCTTTTAAGTTGCAACTGGTCAGGAAATAGAAATAGTACAGCTTTTAGCTACTCAAGCTATTAAGAACTATGGTATTGAATTATAAAAGTGTTGTAGAACTGTTACGAAATTAGTATTTTTAGTGGGAAAACTAAACCCCTTCTATCAAGCCGAAATCACAAGAACAAAAGAAAAGGGAGCTTGAATCCAAGGTAAAACTTTTTGAGAAGGAGAAGTTATTTTTGGAACAATAAGCTTTTGCTGCAGATAAAAATGGAATCATTTTAGACAAAAATAACAACAAACATTAATGTTTGCTTGTTATTTCGTCCGGGTAGACAGACAGATTTATTACCGAAAAATGAAAAGAAAAGTCAGTCAACAAGCTAAAGCTACCAAAGTAATTTCTACGGATCTTGATGTAAAGAAATCGATGCCTAGGGTTAGAACTCAAAAAAGTTAGCATATTTTAGTGGAAGAGTTTTAATTGAGGAATATTGGAAGGGATAAGTTGTTCGACATTCTCAGAGCTAATCATTTATTGATTCAACCAAAATGGTCTTACCATATGAATCCTAATTTTTATCAACGATTTAGAAAACATCAAAATCAAATTATTAGATTAGATAGTAACAGGCCTGAGCAAGTTTGGTTCTCCGACATAATTTATATTGGAAAAGAGAAAAGCTTGCTATCTTGGTATTGTAACAGATACCTATTCTAAAAAGCTTATGGGGTATAATGTTGCTGATAATATGATTGTCGAAAGCAGTATTGTTGCTCTAAAATGGCATTAAACTAAGAAAAAAAATCCATTAAATGTCACTCTGATACTGGATTGCAGTATTGTGCTAATGACTTTCAAAGTATTTTAAATAAAAACGGAATACTTATTAGTATGACTCAAAATTCTGAACCTTTTGAAAATGCCGTTCGAAAAGAATAAACGTATATTAAAACAAGAGTTTATGAATGATAAATACAATCATGATTTACAAGTTATGAAATAAATTATCAACGAATCGATTGATATTCAAAATACGCAACGGCCACATTATTTAAAATTATTATGCTTATTACCAATAAAATGCATGAAAAAAATCAAATTAAAATGAGAACCTATAAAGCAAAAACAGTATCAAATAGATGCTTACTACTGTTCAAAAACTTTGCTTTTACTTATTATTAATCCTGTATCACTTTTTCAGGACTTGACATAAACCTTTAAGAATTATGAAAATCCAAAAATTAGGTACAAAAATCAGTGTTTTTATAAATAGATTATTGTGGAATACATAAAATAATACCTGCTTTTACTTAACCGTGGATAGTTTCTTGTTTACCATAGTTTGTGATAATCGAGGTTTCAAATTCGATCCATTCTTTCCAGCGTTTGTCCACGTTAATATTGTCAGCGTATTTTCGTGCGAAACCCAAAAAAGTGGTGTAATGGCCCGCTTCGGAAATCATTAAATCTCTATAGAAAGTGGCCAATTCAACATCTTTTATGTTTTCTGATAAAACTTTAAAGCGTTCACAACTTCTTGCTTCAATCATAGCTGAAAATAATAATCGGTCACAAAGCGCATCTTTTCGGCTGCCATCTTTTTTCATGAACTTAAAAAGTTCATTCACATAATGGTCTTTCCTTTCTCTGCCTAAAGTCAATCCTTTACTTTTTATTAAATTATGAACCAATTGCAAATGGTCTAATTCTTCTTTAGCAATGATTAACATTTCGGTTACTAACTCTTCTAATTCCGAATTGTAAGTAACTAAGCTTATCGCATTAGAAGCAGCTTTTTGTTCGCACCAAGCATGATCCGTCAAGATTTCTTCTATATTTGATTCAACTATATTTACCCAACGTGGGTCTGTGGCTAATTTTAATCCTAACATGATGATGAAATTTATTTGCTACAAAATTAGTGTTTTATAATCTATTTTTGGTTATGATGACCATATTGAACTCAAAATAGCATTATTTTGCAAATGAAATTTTATAATAATATGAATCAAGTTCAAAAGCTTTTAATTATCGGTTTTGTTTGGCCAGAACCCAATTCATCTGCAGCAGGAGGTAGGATGATGCAACTGATTTCACTTTTCAAAGCGCAAGGTTTTAGTATTTCGTTTGCTAGTCCAGCGCAAGACAGTGATTTCATGGTTGATTTGCAAGAATACGAAGTGGAAAAAGAATCAATTCAACTTAATAATTCCAGTTTTGATGTTTTTGTAAAAGAACTGAATCCGGATGTGGTTTTGTTTGACCGTTTTATGATGGAAGAACAATTTGGTTGGCGCGTTGCCGAAAATTGTCCTGATGCGTTACGATTATTGGATACCGAAGATTTGCACTGTTTGCGATTGGCTCGTCAGAAAGCATTCAAAGAAAACCATTCTTTTATTGCAACCGATTTATTTGTTGAAGAGGTCGCCAAAAGGGAAATTGCCAGTATTTTGCGTTGTGATTTGTCTTTGATGATTTCCGAATTTGAGATGGAATTACTAGAATCTACATTTAAAATAGATATTTCTATATTATATTATCTACCTTTTTTATTAAAGCCAATTGACGCTGCCGAAATTCAGGAATTACCTGTTTTTGAAGAAAGAAGAGATTTTGTTTTTATCGGAAATTTTCTTCATGAGCCTAATTGGAATGCCGTTCAATATTTAAAGGAAACGATTTGGCCTTTAATAAAAAAACTTCTACCAGAAGCTGTATTGAATGTTTATGGCGCTTATCCTTCACAAAAAGTACTACAATTACATAACAAGAAAGAAGGCTTTTTAATCTTGGGACGAGCTATCGATGCTAAAGAAGTAGTTCAGGAAGCGCGAGTGGTTTTGGCTCCTTTGCGTTTTGGTGCAGGTATTAAAGGGAAGTTATTAGAAGCGATGCAATGTGGGACACCAAGCGTAACAACTACTATTGGTTCTGAAGCCATGCACGGGGATTTGCCTTGGAATGGTTTTATTACGGATGACGTAGCTGATTTTGTGGATGCTGCAGTGCAATTATATCAAGACAAAGCAATTTGGCATAAAGCCCAGAAAAATGGATTGAAAATTATCAATCAACGGTATTCTAAAGGTTTGTTCGAGAGTAGTTTTAGAATTAAAATTGAATTTTTACGCTCTAATTTACCCCAGCATCGATTGAATAATTTTATGGGTTCCATGTTACAACACCATACTTTAAAAAGCACGAAATATATGTCGCGTTGGATTGAGGAGAAGAATAAATAAAAAATCCCGTCAAGTTTTTAAACAAGACGGGATTTGTGTTTTAAAAACCGAGTTATCACGCAAGCATAGTAACTGGATTTTCTATAAATTGTTTCAATGTTTGTAAAAATTGAGCTCCAGTTGCACCATCAATTGTTCTGTGGTCGCAAGCTAAAGATAGCATCATTGTATTTCCTACTACAATTTGGCCATTTTTTACAACCGGTTTTTCTACAATAGCTCCTACGGATAAAATAGCAGAATTTGGTTGGTTAATGATAGAATTGAATTCAGTTATACCAAACATTCCAAGATTAGAAACTGTAAAAGTACTTCCTTCCATTTCTGTAGGTAATAATTTTTTGTTTTTAGCTCTTCCTGCTAGATCTCTCACGCTTCCGCCAATTTGAGATAAATTCATAGCGTCTGTAAAACGTAATACTGGAACTACTAATCCGTCTTCAACAGCTACAGCAACTCCAATGTTCACATGGTGATTGATAAGAATTGAATCTTCTCTCCATTGTGAATTCACTTTTGGATGTTTTTTCAAAGCCATTGCACATGCTTTAATCACCATATCGTTAAACGATACTTTTGTGTCAGGAACGCTGTTGATGATACTTCTAGATTTCATAGCCTCATCCATTGCTACCTCAATTACTAAATTGTAATGTGGAGCTGTAAATAAAGATTCTGCTAAACGCTTCGCTATGATTTTTCGCATTTGCGAATTCTTGATTTCTTCTGTGAAAACTTCTCCTGCTGGAACAAATGGTTTTGCAGCAGTAACAGTTTCTGTTTTTGCTGGTGAAGCTGCAGTTGTCGGTGCCGGAGCAGCTGCAGTTTGTGGGGTAAAGTTTTCGATATCGCTTTTTACAATACGTCCGTTTTCACCAGAACCCTTTACTTGTGTCAATTGAATTCCTTTATCACTTGCGATTTTCTTTGCTAATGGTGATGCTAAAATTCGTTGACCGTCAGTTGATGGTTCTTGAACGATTGGTTCCGAAGCTTTTTCTGTTGAAACAACTTCTTTTTCTTCTGCCACTGCTGGAGCAGCTTGTGGCGCTCCGCCAGTTTTGTAGTTTTCAGCAATTCCACTAATATCAGTTCCTGCTGGCCCAATGATTGCCAAAAGGCTATCAACTGGTGCAGTATTACCTTCTTCGATTCCTACGTATAATAAAGTTCCTTCGTTGAAAGATTCGAATTCCATTGTAGCTTTGTCTGTTTCGATTTCAGCAAGAATGTCACCCTCAGCAACAGTGTCACCTACTTTTTTTAACCAAGTTGCTACAGTACCTTCGGTCATAGTATCGCTCAAACGAGGCATGGTGATAACTACAACTCCTTTTGGAAGTGAAGTTGCTGCAGGTGCAGCGGATTTTGTAGCTTCAGGAGTAGAAGCTGTTTTTTCAGTAACTTTTGTTTCCTCAGTTTCTTTTGTTTCTTCTTTTACTGGAGCTGCGTCTGTTGGTTTTGCAGCTATTAAAGCTGAAATATCTTCGCCTTCTTTTCCTATAATGGCTAATAAAGAGTCTACTGGTGCAGTTTCACCTGCAGGTATTCCTATATATAAAAGTGTTCCTTCGTTGAAAGACTCAAATTCCATTGTTGCTTTATCGGTTTCAATTTCTGCAAGGATATCACCTTCGCTTACTTTATCACCTACTTTTTTTAGCCAAGTCGCTACCGTTCCTTCCGTCATCGTATCGCTCAAACGAGGCATTGTAATTATTGTTGCCATAATTGATTTATAGTTTATGAGGTAAAAATGGATAGTTTTCTTGTTCGTATACTACATCGTATAGCTGTTGAATAGGAGGGTATTCAGATTCTTCGGCAAATGTTACACATTCTTCCACTAACTCTTTTACTCTTTTATCAATTGCTTCGATTTCTTCTTCTGTAGCATATTTTTGATCTTTAATTACATCTAAAACTTGAGTAATTGGATCGATTTTTTTGTATTCTTCTACTTCTTCTTTTGAACGGTATAATTGTGCATCCGACATAGAGTGACCTCTATAGCGGTATGTTTTCATTTCTAAGAAAGTTGGTCCGTCTCCACGACGTGCTCTGTCAATTGCTTCAGTCATTGCTTCAGCAACTTTTACAGGATTCATTCCGTCAACAGGTCCGCAAGGCATTTCGTATCCTAAACCTAATTTCCAGATGTCAGTATGATTGGCTGTTCTTTCTACAGAAGTTCCCATGGCATATCCATTGTTTTCAACAATAAATACAACGGGAAGTTTCCATAACATAGCCATGTTAAACGCTTCGTGTAAAGATCCTTGACGTGCTGCACCATCACCAAAATAGGTCATAGTAACACCGCCAGTTTCAAAATATTTATCAGCAAAAGCTAATCCTGCACCTACAGGAATTTGTCCTCCTACAATTCCGTGACCACCATAAAAACGGTGCTCTTTTGAAAAGATGTGCATAGAACCACCCATACCTTTTGAAGTTCCTGTAACTTTTCCTAAAAGTTCTGCCATCACGCGTCTAGGATCAACTCCCATACCTATTGGTTGGACGTGATTTCTGTAAGCAGTAATCATTTTGTCTTTTGTCAAGTCCATTGCGTGCAGTGCACCAGCTAATACTGCTTCTTGACCATTGTATAAATGTAGAAAACCTCTAACTTTTTGTTGGATGTATAATGCGGCAAGTTTGTCCTCAAACTTTCTCCAAAGCAGCATATCTTCATACCACTTTAAATATACTTCTTTTGTAACTTCTTTCATCTGAATTTTTCTTTTGCTAAAGTGTTATTGTATTATCAATTTGTACTATAACGCAAAATAGTTTCCTCCCACAAATTTGCGAAATGCAAAAATAAGACATTCCAAGTAAGAACTAAAATTTAATAGGCAATTTTTGGAATTTTTACAAGAATTTTTTATCGAACATAAATGGGAGCAAGTTTTTCAGGGATTCTGATTTGTATATTGTACCAATTTCTCCCATAAAATAGATTTCTATTGGGGTCTCTTGTTTAATTTCATATTCTGCAATTGATTGTCTGCAAGAGCCACAAGGCGGAATTGGAGCTGTAGTTTGGTTTGTGTCCGATGCAGCTGTAATTGCCATTTTTAAAATTTTGGCTTCCGGATAGACTGCTCCAGCATAAAAAATTGCAACACGTTCCGCACAGAGTCCTGACGGATAAGCTGCATTTTCTTGGTTTGAACCAAGTACTATTTTACCATTGTCTAAAAAAATTGCCACTCCGACTCTGAATTTGGAATAAGGAGCATAAGCGTTTTTTCGTACTTCAACGGCTTGTGTCATTAGATCCTGAATGTCATTTGGCAATTCCTGAACGGATTCGAATACTTTAAATTGTGTGGTAATTGTTATTTCTTTCATGCTTTTTTTAGGAAAAAAAATCCAAATTTCATCTCCGAAGTATCGGGATTGAAATTTGGATCGTTATTTATGAATTAATTTAAGTTTAATATTCGTCATATTTCTCACCAAAATTGAAGGTGAGTGAAAAGCGAAGGGTGTTCTCTAGCGGGTTTTTCACTTTAGATGCTGAGAATAAGTAAGAAACATCTACTTTAACTACATTGTATTTGAAACCTGCTCCAAGGGAGAAAAATTGACGTGCTCCCTTTAGAGGACTTTCGTGAAAATATCCCAAACGCATTGCAAAGGAATCTTGATACAAATATTCGGCACCTAAAGCATACGTAACTTCTTTTGCTTCTTCACCAAAACCGTCAGGCGCATCACCAAAAGATTTAAAAACACCAGATGTCCAGCCTATGGAACGGTAATTGTCATTATTTTGATTGCGCTCTTCTGAGGTTACAGTTCCGTCGCCGTTTAAATCTGGGTCTTGTGGCGTTGGAACTAATAATTTATTAAATTCAACATTCACGGCCACTTTATTATAGTCGTCTAAAATAAAATCAAAACCTGTTCCTATTTTTAAATTGGCAGGGATGAAATTGTTGTTAAACTGATCATTGTCATAACTAATTTTTGGGCCTAAGTTTTGAATGTTAAATCCTGCTCTCCATCTTCCGTTGAATTCATTATAGGCTAATTCTTCAGATTGATAAAAACCGGCCACATCAACCGCAAATGTACTTGCAGAAGAAGCATCATTACTCTCTGAAGCTACTTTAAGATTGGAATTAATGAAACGTCCCGCAACAGCCATCGAAAATTTCTCACTCAATTTTAACGAATACGATCCGTCAATGGCAAATTCATTTGGAGAAACTAATCTGGGTGTTTCGTTAGGATCGCCAGTTTCGCGCAATTCAATTTCACCTAAACCAAAGTAACGCAGACTTCCTGCAAAGGCACTTTTCTCATTCAGTTTTTGATAATAAGTTAATTGTCCTAATGATATGTCATTTACTAAATCAGTAAGGTATGGCGTGTAGCTGATGGAAAATCCTTGTGCATCAGTTGCAAAAGCATATTTTGCAGGATTCCATTGTTGAGAAAAAGCATCCGCAGAAGTTGCAACACCAATGTCGCCCATACCTGCTGCTCTAGCGTCAGCTGAGACTAGTAAAAAGGGAACCCCTGGATTTATAACTCGATCTTGTGCGTTAGCAGAAGATGCTATAAATAAAAGGATAAATAGGGGTATTATTTTTCTCATTTTGATGCGAATATTTATTAAACAAATATAGTATAATATTAAAGGATTACAAGTTTTTCAAACTTTTCAGATTTCTTATTGGTTGAGCTTGATTTTACTGTGAGTTTATACACGTAGACTCCTTTTCCTATTCGGTCACCAAAATCGTCTTTGCCGTCCCAAGTTATTTCTTTCGATAAAAATCCTTCGGTGGTGATAATTTGATTTTTTGTCCAAACAATTTTCCCCGTTATTGTCATAACTTGAACCTGAACTTCGAGCGGCTCATAAGGTCTGTTGTGTGTAAACCAAAACTCAGTATAATTTACGAACGGATTAGGATAGTTCAACACATGTGTCAATGTTATTGTTTCATCGCCTACTACGATAAATTGTATTTCCACTGTAATTGGATTGTTGTATACATCCCATGCTTTGAATGTTATAGTGTGTAATCCGGGAGCTAAATTGCGCAACGGAAATCGCAGTGTTCCACTAGTAAAATCATCCAGATTGGTTTGATAATAATCATTTAAAACAAAAGGGTTGCTTACATCTCCATCTAAAACAGCAACAATGTCGTGACCTATTCCGCTGGCTGTATTAATTCCATTTTCATCTTCGAGATGCGCGACCAGAAAGGGAGATTCATTAGTTGTTCCTCCAGAAACAAAAGTCTCGTCATTCATATATAACTTAACTCTCGGGCTAATATTGTCTGCTGTAGCGTTTTCATTTATTCCGCCTATTTTTATACTAGAATCGTATCCTGTTTCGTTTTGTAATAGTTCATTTTTTTTGGAATAAAAACTTATTCTTCCGTTTGCCAATGGAACTCTGATGTCTCTTGGCACTACAAAACTAAATTCAAATTGTCCACTAGTGACTGATGCATTTCCCCTGAATATTGTTTCCCCTAAAACATTGAAATTGATAGGAGGACTATTTCCGTCATTATTATAGGTTACTCTTGAGACTGTTTTGTCAAAAATAGTGGTAGAAACTTCTCCGTTGTAATTTGTCAATAGATTGTTGTTTTCATCCGTAACTTCTCCTGTAAGTTTCATTTTTGCCAATGATTTGAAGTCATCTATGGTTTGGGTGACGGATATGTCATTCACTTTTGTCAACCTGATTTTTGGTTTGGCTACCGCGAGCATTATGGCTGGATCGCCAATGTAAAAAACAACATTGGTGGCTGAATTTGGATTACTGTTTTTAGAAATTCTCAGCGCTTCTGCGATTGATGTGTATTGGTTTGAACCGTATGATAGTAAGTTTTTTGTCAAAGCATCGTTGAAATTTTCGGCGCTAAACTGACCAATAGAGCGTATTGTAGTAATCATAGCAATTGCTCCGCCTTTTGGATTCCAATAGGTATATTCTCCGGCGGTTGGCCTAAACGGATTGTCGAACCTAGAGAATTCGCATGTAATAGTTATAAACAAAGGATATTTGAATTGATTGCTCAAGTTTTGTCCATCTGATTTTTCCCAAATTCTCTCAGCTGATAAACCGTCTTCGCCACCATGTCCCAAATAATTAAATACTAAAGCCCCTTTTTCGAAAGCATTAAAAAAATCTGTTCTCGCTTTTGGATATCTGGAACCTCCCGATGAGGCTTCTTGAGCATAAGAGTCTAATAAAATTTTATTCACATTCAAGAAAGGTTTCTCTAAAGCTATTGTATTCGCAAGGCTATTTTGTCTGTTTTGCAAACTGGCATCTGCAGGTATATCAGAATCATCAGAAACAAGCGCAAAGTTATTTCTCCAGCTGCCGAAGGATTTTAAATCATGGTATTCAATAACTTTATTGACCATTTCGTCAGCCTGTTTAGTGTCATTGACTAGCATTCTTCCTACTGCAATGTCGATTCCGCCAAAAAAAGAAGTAACATTTCCTTCCGATGGGTCCATTAATCCAAAAAAATCATCGGATGCAAAAGAGGATTCTCCGGTTGTGTTGCTGTTTAAAGAATGGTAAATAGGAACAACATTGGTATTGTTTATGATTCGGTTTTTGAAATCGTAAGAAGCATCTCCAAAAAGATTGATGAATTTTAGTCTTTTATCTAGCGCCGAAGCATTTTCGTAAATGTATTTGATGCAGTTTCTTATGGCGGCAACATCCTGTTTTCCGGAAGAAAATTCTTGATAGATCAATTCTAATGGAATAACTTTTACATTTAAATTAGAATATGTACGATGAAAACGGGCTAGTTTTTCCGCTTGTGAAATTAGAAACGAGGGTGAAATAATTACATAATCAATATCTTGAAACTGACCTTGGCTGTTTTTGAAAAGTGAGCCTTTTAAGTTTTGATTCGCAATTTTTGACTTGTTGTCTTTTAATGGTGTATAATAATCAGCTGCATCAATTGCGATATATTTTCTCAGTTCACCCAAATTTGCTTTGAAACTTAGGGAACTTTGACTCGTATTTTCGATTTTGCTGATAGTATAAATATCGGTAACATCCCAAATTTGAGAAATCCCAGTCGCGTTTGAAATTTCGTAATTTACAACTCCAAGATTTGAAACGGATTGATCGTATTGAAAATGAAATTGTTTTCCGTAGCCTAGAAGTTTTCTTTTGGCGGTAAGCCTAATATTATCTAGAAAACCTTTGGAACCCGGAACGCCATTATTGTTGTATTTTAATTTTATTTTGATGTTTTCTGTCCCGTTGAAAGTAGTGTTGTTTGGCAAAAAACCAACGATAAACTCGGTTCCTGAATTGCTGCTTAATGCAGGGAATGAAATGGTTCCTGCCACATTTCCGTTTGCTGTTACATTGAAAGAGGTTGAAGTAAAAGCGGCTGAGGCTGCTGTCAGCATGATTTTCACAGGAACTGAACTGTCAAGATTTGGAAAAACAAAATCAAATTCCTGTTCGTCCTTAACATCAAATGATTCACCAAACCATTGACGGCCCAAACGGGCAATATTTACAAGATCTTGTTCATGGAATTGATAGTCGTCAAATGAAGTTAAAGTCAAAGTGCTGTTTCCTGCAGGCTGTGCTAGAGGGGCAATTCTTTTTCCATCAGCGCCTTCTACAGTAATATAGTAATAGGATTTTTTGTCATACAAATTTAAATGCGTTCTGCTTTCTTGATTCCAAGTGTCAACTCCTTCGCCATAAAAAAGGATATAATCTTCATTGTTAAAAACGCCGTCACTTTCACCGCTAATTTGAATAGCATTTTCGATTAAGTCATTCGGATAATAAATATTGTTTGACAATGGTAGCATTCGGCCACCATTTCCGTAAATCTTTATTTTTCTTGGATCAACAGCATTAATGTCAATTCCCAGTTGTTGCAGAAAACTTTTAGATATTTTATAAACCCCCGATTTTTCTATATAAAATTGAAACCAATTGCCAGTTGCTAATACAGAATTTGAAATGGTATTTACAGTTTTTCCAGATTGCTGGATTCTAGAGGTATTATTGCTATTGACTACTTCATACGAAAAGGATTTGATTCGTTTGAATCCAAAATCATCCTTGATTATAGGTGAAAGTGAGATGAAAGCTTCTCTTATGTCTCTTGAAGTAGAAATGGTTATCGAAGGATTAATAATTTTTGGTATATTTTCGGAGGCTAAATCGCCTAGATCCGAAAGTGTAATATTTTCAAAAATTACATTAGTAATTTGAATTTTATTATCGTTAAAATATGGCGTATCTTTTAATATAACGGTGTAAGTGATGTTTTTTTTGGAAGCATCATAATGAAAACTATTACCTGAAAATTTGGGTATATTAATGGTGAAATTACCATATGACATTTCTTTTGTGCCCAACCATTCAATTACAACATCCTCTTTTATTTGAGAAAATGAAAAAAAAGGTAGTAATGTCCAATATAACAGAAATGTTTTTCTCATTGTTTTGTAAATCTCGGTGCAACTTAAGGAATAATTATTAAGTAAAAATAAATCATTTAACGTTATTATAAATAATAAATATTATAAATTTGCGTTCTGATTTATACAAATATAAAATGGAATTGAGTTATAATTATTTATTAAAAAAAGGACGTTGCAGATTAAATCATAATTATTATATTGCGGCTTCAAAAATTATTACCTACTAAAGAGTATGAAAGTAAAGAAAATTATGGTCGTACGATTGATTTTATCAATTATATTGATTGTCGGTTTGGCTAGTTGCAGTAAAAAATCTAGCTCCAAAAATTCATCAAGAGCAACAGGTTGGAACGTTGATGGTAAAAAAGCAGGTTCGGGTAATAAGAAGCAAGAAGCAGGGCCTGGTTTGGTTTTTGTAGAAGGTGGAACTTTTACAATGGGAAAAGTGCAGGATGATGTAATGCATGATTGGAATAATGCGCCAACTCAGCAACATGTTCAGTCGTTTTACATGGATGAAACTGAAGTAACTAATTTTATGTATTTAGAATATTTAGATTGGTTGAAAATGGTTTTTCCGCCTAGTGAAGAAAATTATAAAAACATATACGAAGGTGCTTCGCCTGACACTTTAGTTTGGAGAAATAGATTAGGTTATAATGAAACTATGACTAATAATTACTTGAGACATCCTTCTTATGCAGAATATCCTGTTGTAGGTGTGAATTGGATTCAAGCAGTTGAATTTAGTAAATGGAGAACTGATCGTGTAAACGAAGCAGTTTTAGAAAAAAATGGGTATCTCAAAAAGAATGCTAAAAACACAGAAGTTAGTGCAGAAAGCTCTTTTAGTACAGAGACCTATTTAAAGTCTCCTACAAGTACTTTTGGAGGTAATGAAGAAATTGTATTAAAAGGTGGGAGAGGTTCCAAAAAAGCTAAATCTCCAAAAGCTGATAAAGACGGTAAAATTACGGAAGAAAAAAATGTTTATGCACAAAGATCTTCTGGGATTGTTTTACCAGAATATAGACTTCCAACAGAGGCTGAATGGGAATATGCAGCTGCTGCAGATGTAGGTCAAAGAGAGTATAATTCATATAAAGGTCAAAAAAAATACCCTTGGTCTGGTGGGTATACTCGCTCTGGAAAAAGACAAAATAAAGGGAATCAGTTAGCGAATTTTAAGCAAGGAAATGGTGATTACGGTGGAATTGCAGGTTGGTCTGATGATGGTGCCGATATAACTAATGAAGTAAAAAAATATGCAGCAAATGATTTTGGATTGTATGATATGGCTGGAAACGTTGCTGAATGGGTTGCGGATGTATACAGACCTATTGTAGACAATGAAGCAAATGATTTTAATTATTTTAGAGGGAATCTATATACCAAAAATAAAATTGGTGCAGATGGTAAAATTGAAATTGTCACTAAAGATAATATTCAGTATGATACTTTAAGTAATGGTAGAATTATTGCTAGGAACTTACCAGGAGAGATTGCACAAGTTCCAGTAGATGAGCAAGAAACTTATTTGAGACAAAATTTCGATAAAAGTAATAACATCAATTATAGGGATGGAGACAAGCAGTCTAGTAAATATTATAATTTTGGAGGTTCCGACTCTGATGATGAAAAATCAAAAATTGAAAAATCCATGTATAATTCTCCTAGACATAATGTTACAACAGACAGTTTAGGTAAAATGGTTCGGAAATATGATTCTTCAAATAAAAGGTCTACTTTGATTAATGATCAGGTTAGAGTTTACAAAGGTGGTTCATGGAGAGATAGAGCTTATTGGCTTGATCCTGCACAAAGAAGATACTTTCCTCAAGATATGGCTACGGATTATATCGGTTTTAGATGCGCAATGTCTAGAGTAGGGCCAAAAGCAGATAAGAAAAGATCGCCCAGAAATTAAATATTTAAGATATAATACAAAAAAAAAGCCCTTTGATTAGGGCTTTTTTTTTAAAATCGTTTAAAATGGATACTAATTACATTCATAGTTTATTTTTACAATGCAGCTCAGTTTCAATTGACACTCGTAAAATTGAGACAAATTCTTTATTTATAGCCATAAAAGGGGAGCGTTTTGATGCGAATACATTTGCGAAAGAGGCATTGGATAAAGGTGCTTCCTATGTGATAATTGATGACAAATCTTATTTTATTGACCAAAGAACTATTTTGGTTGAAGATAGTTTGATCACACTGCAGGAATTGGCAAAATTCCATCGGGATTATCTGAAATTGCCTATAATTGCGCTAACGGGAAGCAACGGTAAAACGACCACTAAAGAACTTATTAATGTTGTGCTTTCAAAAAAATACAAAACTAAAGCAACCGTAGGAAACCTAAACAATCATATCGGGGTGCCGTTGACATTGCTTTCTTTTACTTCAGAAACTGAAATAGGGATAGTTGAAATGGGAGCTAATCACAAAAAAGAAATTGAATTTCTCTGTGAATTGGCAACGCCGGATTATGGGTATATTACTAATTTTGGCAAAGCTCATTTAGAAGGTTTTGGTGGTGTTGAGGGTGTGATTGAAGGCAAAAGCGAAATGTATAAATACCTTTCGGCAAATGATAAACTTGTCTTTATTAATTTGGAAGACCCAATTCAAGTTGAGAAGTCAAAGTTGCTAAAGTCATTTTCTTTCGGTATTAACAAAACAAATGCTGATGTCAATATCACTTCGATCAAAGCGAATCCGTTTGTGACAATCGGCTATTCAGATTTGCTAATTCAATCTCATTTAATAGGGTTGTATAATGCGAATAACATTAACGCAGCTCTTACTATAGGGAAATATTTTGGAGTCACGGACAGTGAAATAAAAGATGCTTTAGAAAGTTATATTCCTGAAAACAATAGATCACAATTAGTGCAAAAAGGTTCAAATCAGATTATTCTGGATGCTTATAATGCAAATCCCAGTAGTATGTCTGTAGCAATTGAGAACTTTCTACAATTAGACAACGCTAATAAAGTTATGATTTTAGGAGATATGTTTGAGCTTGGTGACGAAAGTTTAAAAGAACATAAGGCAATTGTTGCCATGTTGTCAAAGTATGAAAATGTAAAGTGTTATTTTGTTGGATCCGCATTTTATGAAAGTAAAATTGAGAAGGATAATTTGGGGTTTTACAATACTTTTGAAAGTTTTTCAAATGATTTGTCTGACATGAAATTCGATAATAGTACTATTTTAATTAAAGGATCTCGTGGAATGGCGTTGGAGCGAACCTTGGAATTTATAGAGTAGTTAAGAAACAATTCAACCAGAAAAAATGCCATCACGATTTATTTTGATGGCATTTTTACTTCAATTAAATACTCATTAAAAATCCTATAAGATTTTCTTTTTTGTTTAACTCTAGTTTTTTTCTTAATCTATAGCGTGCTAATTCTACTCCGCCACTGGAAATATTCATGATTTCGGCAATTTCTTTGGTAGACATATTCATCAATAAATAAGTTGATAAATCCAGTTCTCGTGGAGATATTGTTGGATACTTTTCTTTTAGTCTTTTTAGGAAATCAAAATGGACATTTTTGATGTGTTTTTCTAAATCTTTCCAGCTTTTATCTGCATTCACCTCCTTTGTGATGCTTTTGTTTAGTTTTGTAAATTGGAATTTAGTGGAATCATCAAAGGATTCGACATTGATATCTTTTAATTTATAGATTATACCGTTCAGGATTTTGTTCTTCTTTACTACTTGCAACGAGTTATTGACTAATTCTTTGTCTTTTGCTAGAATCTTAATTTGCAATTTGTCATTTTTCAATTTTTCAATTTCCTTCTCTAATTCGTATTGTTCCTGTCTTATTTTGGATTCTTTTTCCAAGTATAATCTTCGTTGTTCGATAGTTTCATAATATTTATTTTTCCGAATTTTCATTTTTATTCTGTTTCTAATAAAAAATATTGAAGCGACAATGATCAAAACGTAAAGTAAATAGGCTAAAAAATGCCTGTAAAATGGGGGAGAAACGGTAAAAGTAGCAAGAGCTTCTTCAGATTGGATTCCATAACTATTTCTAACCTTCAATTTCATGGTGTAATCGCCTTCTTTTAGATTAGTATATTCTTTTATAGGTACTGTGGACCAATTGCTCCATCCATCATCAAAACCTTCCAGCTGATAGGAAAATTCTATATTTTCCAGATTTTCATAAGTCGGGGACGAGAAGGTGAATTTTACTTGATTTGATGCATATGGAATTTTAAGTTTTTCAATCTTGTTTTGTCCATTTCCTAAAAGTATAGTGTCTCCAGGATAGGAAAAACTGCGGATAAACGCTTTGGGTTTTGTAACTAGATAATTTGATAGTTTAGTATTATAATGTGCTAAACCATCATTTAAACCTATGAATACGTTCTCAGGATTTATTGTATTTACAGATAAGTAATTATTAACCAAATTCCCCGTTAAATTTGAAAATGGAGTCAAGGTGTTTTTATATTTTCCATTCGGGGTTTTCATCAATACGCCTAATGATTCATTAAAAAGGTACCAAATGTTACCGTAATTATCCTCTGATAAGGAATAGATTTTTGGAATTTTCTTGAATAATGCGCTCATTTTTTTATCCTCAAAAAACAAATCTTGTTCTTGAGAGTATTTATAAAAACGGTTTTTTGTCTGAAAGTAAATAGTATTTTTTATACGTTGGATACTTCCAATTCCTGCGGCTGAATTTGATAAATTCTGGTGTGTTTTAATTGATTTAAATTTTTTTAAATCTTCTGTAATTCTCATTTGATAGATTAATTCATCCTTTTTCAGCCATAAATTATTTTCATCTATTTCAAATGTATTGGCAGATTTATCAAATCCGTCAATTTGGTTTTTGTATTCCAAGCTATTTGCTGTTTTTTCAAATACAGTAAAACCGTTATAGCTAGAGCCGATAATATAATTTGGACGATTTGGAATTGTTTTAAACCCAAAATGGCCTTTATTATTTAAGGTTTTAACCACTTTTTTGCCCAGTATTAGTAACGCTCCTCTATTGTGAGCGCATATTAATTGGTCATCAATTACTTGGATGTTCCATGCTTGTCCAGTAGTTCCTTCGACAAGTGTGAATTTATTTTCTTTAATAGTGTTGTTCCAAGAATGATAGAAAAGTCCTTGATTCGTTGCCACATAAAGATTTCCTTTATAAATAACTGAGGCGTAAACGGTGCTTAAACCAAAACTAAATCCAAAATAGGTAAACGGAGAATTTTCATTTATAAAGGCAATTCCGTTGTCCAATCCCAGCCATAGATTGTTCTTATTGTCAATGAAAGAGGTAAGAACCGTGTTGTTTTGAAGTCCTTTTTGATGATTGATGTGTTGAATTATTTTGCCGTTTAAATCGCAAATAATAACACCGTCTAAAACAGAATTCAGCACGATGAACTTACCCTTTATTGTTACACCACCTAAAGAACTATTCTTTTTAATGAAAATATTAGCTTCCGTATTCCATGAAGTCATTTTTTCTCCGTCATATAAATACAATCCTTTGTCTAAAGTGGTAATGAGTATTTTATTTTCAGGCATAGGAAACATTCCCCAAATCTCGGTATTGTTTAATGTGGTTGAGCCTTTCAAAGGTTGTAATTGTCCGCTTTCATATTTCATTATACCTTTAGAAACATCCTGAAAATAAAGTTGGTTTTTAATTTGAAATGAAAATTGGAATCTATCAGGTGCTTCGAGTAATTTGAGATTATTTTTGTTGAGAATATAGGCTCTTGCAAAAGACTGGAAAATAACGTCATCGCCTTCAAGGTGTATTTTCCAAATGAAGTCAATTGTTTTAATGTTTTCACGGTTTACCAATTTTGAAATGGAGAAATAAATTAGTTTTCCTTTTGAATCTGACTTAAAATAACCAAATTCATCGTAACCACCGACAAATATTTTCCCGGAGCTAGCAATTTTTAAACATCTAATAGCGGAAAAATTAGGCAAAGTGTATTTTCTCCAAGTAGAACCGTCAAATTGAAATAGGCCATTATTATTAGCAAAGTACATATTGCCATTTTTGTCTTGATCAATATTCCAGTTTTGGGTGCCTCCTTTGTAATCTGTTCTTTTGTAATTTCTGATTTCTGGTAGGCCAATATTTTTTATTTGGCCATAAGTAGCAAAAGAAGATAGAATCAGAAAAATTAGGATGTGAAGTTTAGAAAATTTCATGATTGGAGCCTGTATATATTTCGTTGATATTTGTTTGTAAAAGGATGATGTGTAGTATTTATAAATGCACAGCTATTGAGTTGTATTTTAATGAATTCTATAATTAAAGGACAATATTTGTTTATTTTATAAATGTAGTGGTTTTAATTTTAATTAACATTTAAATAACAATGATAAAAAATATTTAAACTGTTAATTAGTAATAAATTATATTTTATTTGATGTGTTTTTGTTAAGTAATAAAAAAGTGTTTGATGTGTTTTTGTAGTAAATAATTAAAATGAATTTAAAAAAAATAGCGCTACTATTGCTTTAAATTACTAATTAATTAACCAAAATTTTTAGAAATATGAAATTTACAAAACTGTTTGTTTTTTGTCTTTTATCTATTCTATTCTCAGTTTACGCACAAGCACAAGATGTTACTGTAAGCGGAAAAGTATATGATGAAAACGGACTTCCAATTCCAGGAGTCTCTATTTTAATTAAAGGAACATCGAAAGCTGTAGCAACTGATTTTGATGGAAATTATCAAATTAGCACTGATGCTAAAGGTTCTTTGGAATTTAGCTATGTAGGATATACAACAATAAAAGAGCTAATCAGTGGAAGGACTAAAATTGATGTAACACTAAAGCCTTCAACAGAAAGTTTACAAGAAGTAGTAGTTGTTGGTTATGGAACTCAAAAGAAAAGTGTTGTAACAGGAGCTATTTCCAGTGTGAAAGCAAAGGATCTTGAGAAAGTTCCAAACGGACGAATTGAGCAAGCATTACAAGGAAGAGTTTCTGGTGTTACTATTGCTGCCAGTTCAGGTCAACCAGGTTCTGCATCTACAATACGTGTTAGGGGTGTAACCACTTTTGGTGAGGGCGGTAATAATCCTCTTTGGGTTGTTGATGGTGTTGTTGTCGATGGTGGTGGAATTGGATTCCTTAATCAATCTGATATCGAATCAATCGAAGTGTTGAAAGATGCTGCTTCTGCTGCAATTTACGGTACGCGTGCTGCGACAGGAGTAATTTTGGTAACAACCAAAAAAGGAAAATCAGGAAAAATTTCTGTTAACTACAATGCGTTTTCAGGTTTTTCTGCACCAGAAAAAACTTTAAATTTATTAAATGCAACTCAGTATGCTACTATCATGAACGAAAAGTCTGTTGCTGCAGGTGGAGCAGCGGTATTTCCTAATGTAGCTTCTTTAGGAGTTGGTACGGACTGGCAAAACGCAATTTTTAACAGCAGTGCTTTTCGTTATTCTCATGAGTTAAGTATTAGTGGAGGAAATGATGTTTCTAATTTTTATGCTTCTTTTGGACTTCAAGACCAAGAAGGGATTGTTTCTACAGAAATATCAAACTTTACTAAAAAGAATTTCCGTTTGAACTCTACTCATAAACTTTCTAAAGTTTTCACTTTTGGTCAAACGCTTGGTTTTTCAAGACAAAAATCAATTGGAATAGGGAATACTAATAGTGAATTTGGTGGGCCGTTAAGTTCTGCTATCAACTTAGATCCAACTACTCCTTTAGTAGAAACTGATCCTGCAAAAGCTAATGGCGCTCCTTACAGTTCAAATCCTGTGATTCGTGACGGAAATGGAAATCCTTATGGAATTTCAAGTTTAGTAGGTCAAGAAATGACAAATCCTTTGGCGTATGCCAAAACTAGATTAGGAAGTTATAGTACTGCTGATGATATCGTAGGAAATACTTATTTAGAAGCAGCTATTACCAAACACATTAAAGTAAGATCAACTCTTGGAGCAAAATTGTCTACTTGGGGTGGACAGGGATTTACGCCAGTGTTCTACTTGAGTGCCACATCAAATGTGCTTAAAAATAACTTAAGTAAAAATGAAAATAAGAGTTTTGCATGGAATATTGAAAATATATTGACTTACAATAACCAGTTTGGGAATCATAATGTTACCGTTTTATTAGGTCAAGGTTCTTACGTAGATAATATCGGTGGAGGTCTTGGTGCAACATTGTTTGGTTTGCCAGTGACTAATTACCGTGAAGCGTCTTTCAATTTTGATATTCCGCAATCCGACAGAAGTAGTTATACATATGATGCTACAGAACATAAACTGACTTCTTTATTTTCACGTGTGAATTATGATTTCAAAGAGAAATATTTGTTTACAGGAATTATTCGTCGCGATGGTTCGAGTCGTTTTGGAGGGAATAATAAATTCGGAGTATTTCCATCGTTTAATTTAGGTTGGGTTTTGACCAAAGAAGATTTTTGGAAAGAAAGCAAAGTCCTGAATACATTTAAGATTAGAGGAGGTTACGGAATTGTAGGGAATGATGCTATTCCGGACTTTAGATACCTTTCGTTAGTGGAGGGCGGTTACAATTATTCTTTTGGTAACACTGGAGCCATAACTACAGGATATGCAAATCTTACTCTTGATAATCCAGATTTAAGATGGGAAGAAACCTCTCAGGCGAATGTAGGATTTGAATCGAAATTTTTTAATGATATCAGTCTGACGGTCGATTTATATAAAAAATCAACCAAAGGAATTTTACGTCCAATAAATATTCCGGGTTATGTGGGAGTTACCGCAAGTCCAATTGGGAATGTGGCTGACATGGACAATAAAGGGATTGAGATTGAATTAGGGTACAAAAAGAGCTTTGGAGATCTTAATTTTTCTGTAAATGGAAATGTTGCTTACTTAGAAAATAAAGTTACATATGTAGCTGCTGATGCAGATTTTATTGCTGGTGATGCTTCTTTTCAATCAATGGGACAAGTGACAAGAACACAAGTTGGGCAGTCCTATAACTCATTTTACGGTTTTAAAACAGCCGGAATTTTTCAGAATCAAGCTGAAATTGCAGCCTATACAAATGCTTCGGGTGGTTTAATTCAACCTAATGCACGTCCGGGAGATTTCCGTTGGGTAGATACAAATGGGAATGGTTCGATTGGTGATGATGATAAACAATTCTTGGGGACTAATATTCCAAAATACACTTTTGGTTTAACCTTAAATTTTGATTATAAAAACTTCGATTTCATGGTCTTTTCACAAGGTGCAGCAGGAAATAAAATTTTCCAGGGCTTACGCCGATTGGATGTAGGAAATGCAAATTATCAAACAAGTGCATTGAACAGATGGACAGGCGAAGGGACTTCAAATGATTACCCGAGACTTACTAACAATGACACCAATAGCAATTTTGGAAGAATGTCTGATTTCTATCTTGAAAAAGGAGATTATTTGAGATTAAAATTGGTTCAATTAGGATATTCATTACCGGTAAGTTCTGTGAGTAAAATAGGAGCAAGCAAAGTGCGTTTTTACGTAACGGCTGAAAATCTATTGACTATTACGAAATATTCAGGGTACGATCCAGAGATTGGTGGAGGAGTTTTTGGAATAGATAAAGGAATTTACCCTCAAGCAAGAACATTTATGCTTGGAGCTAACGTACAATTTTAATACAATCAACAATTATGAAAATGATACAATTCAAATATTTATTTATTGCAGTTGCAATGGTTTCCCTAAGTTCTTGCACTGAGGAATTTGTGGAAGTAAAACCTGAAGGTTCTTTTCTTTCAGAAAATTATTATGCAAATCAAGATCAGGCTACAGCCGCTCTTGTTGGAGTTTATGATCCAATCAGAAAAAATTCTAGTGGTTTTGAAAACATGATTTCGATGATGAATTCTGGTTCAGATGATCATTTTGCTGGAGGCGGTGGTCCAACAGATGGAGCTGGAATCCAAGGTTTTTCAACGCATACACTGACGGCAACCATTATTCCGGGAAGTTTTTGGAACGATTATTATCAAGGTATTTTTAGAGCGAACACTTTATTGTTAAAATTACCCACTGTGGCTATGCCAGATGATGTTAAAGCACGATTTACCGCTGAGTCTAAAGCATTACGTGCAATATATTATTTCGATTTAGTGCGATTGTTCAAAAATGTGCCTTTACTATTAGATCCTTTGACGGCAACTAATATGTATAACGTTGAGCAAGCTGCTCCGGAAGCTGTTTATGCGCAAATTGAGAAGGATTTACTAGATGCAATCAATGTTTTGCCAACAACAGTTTCTGCGGAGACTGAATCTGGCCGACTTACTAAAGGCGCTGCGCAAGCCATGTTAGGTAAAGTGTATTTGTTTCAAGGTAAAAAAACAGAAGCAGCAGCTATTTTGGCTCAGGTAAATGGAACTCCGGGAGCTACAAATCAATATGGAAATAAACTTCTAAGTAATTTTAATGACTTATGGGTAGTATCTAATAAATTCAACACGGAATCTCTTATCGAAGTTTCTCACACTAGTGCTGGAAATTCGGACTGGGGTTTTTGGGGATCCGGAAGAGACGAAGGGAATTCCTTGAACGTTATGGTTGGACCAAGAAGTTATTCAAGACCGGCGGGTTCTACAGCGCCTGATTTGCCATCAGGATGGTGTTTTAGTATTGTTACTCAAGATTTGTATGATGCGATTAAAGGGGATCCACGATTTGGCGCTACTGTTTTTGACCTTAAAGCATTAAAAGCAGCTGGTAAAGCAGACTATATTGGTGGATATCAAGATACAGGTTATTTTTTAAACAAATTTCTTCCACGTAAAGAAGATGTTCGTACCGGTGGAGGAGCATCAGAATTAAATTATAAGCAAAATACCTATATTCTTAGATTGGCCGATTCTTATTTGATGGAGGCCGAAGCTTTAGGTTCAGGAGCCAGAGCGCAAGCTTTATTGGATGCAGTGAGAGCCAGAGTTGGTTTGCCTTCTATTCCCGTTACGCTTGCAGCCATTAAAAATGAAAGAAGAATGGAACTTGCCGGCGAAGGTCACCGATTTTTTGATTTGGTGCGTTGGGGTGATGCAGCTTCTAAATTAGCAAACAGAGGTTTTGATGCAGGTGTTGATGAAATTTTTCCAATTCCTGAAAGAGAATTACAAGGAACCAAATTGAAACAAAATCCAGGTTACAATTAATTCAAATAGAATGTACGTTTCCATTCAGCAGAAACTCTGAATGCAACAAAAAATAGTAAATGTAAGCTCAGAACGCATTCCTGTTCTGAGCTTTATTTAGTATTCCAGTTCCTTTAATTAAAGTTCAAAAAAATAAATTTGTAGTTCTCAAAACGTAATGCTAAATATTTTTTTTATTCACTTTAATAATAAGGAGTTAGAGTAGATTTATTGTTCTCTTTTACTAATTTTATTGGTATATAAAAGGTGTCAAACAACCGATTAACAACTATTCAAATGGATAATTGGGATTCTTAACACTAAATAATATGGTTTTTGTTTAGTTAGGTCTTCATTGAGAGCTTCTATTTGTAAGTTGGATAGAAGCTCAGATGGAGAATATTAATTTTAAATAGCATTATGAATCAGGTAAAAAAAATAATTGTTTCGTTAGTTTTTCTGCTAATGGGATTTTTTTCTAATGCGCAAACATTGAAAGTGATGACCTATAACATTCGCTTAGATGTAGACAGTGATGGAACTAATGCTTGGCCTTTTAGGAAAGAGTATTTCTCTTCTCAAATTCAGTTCTATAATCCTGATGTTTTTGGAATCCAAGAAGCAAAACCCAATCAGGTTATTGATATTTCAAAAGCACTTTTAGAATACAATAATGTTGGTATAGGAAGAGACGGAATTGGGCAGGGAGAATCATCTAATATTTTTTATAAAAAAGAAAGATTTACGGTCAAAGAAAGCAATACATTCTGGCTTTCTGAAACGCCAAATACAATTTCAAAAGGTTGGGATGCTGCCTTAAATAGAGTTTGTACGTATGCGCTATTCAAAGATTTAAAGACAAAACAACTCTTTTGGGTTTTTAATACCCATTTGGATCACATTGGTGAACAAGCTAGAGCCAAAGGAATTGAATTAATTCTTTCGAAAATAAAGGAACTAAACACAAAGAATTATCCGGTAATTCTGATGGGTGATTTAAACTCGGAGCCTCACGAAGACAGAATACTACTGCTTAAAAAGACAATGGATGATACCAGACAGGTTTCGATAGAAAAGCCTTTTGGACCTTCAGGAACATTTAATAATTTTAAACATAACGAACCTGTAACAAAATTGATAGATTATATTTTTATTTCGAAAAATAGTGTTTTTAAAGTTAAAAAATATGCCGTTTTGAGCGATTCAAAAGACTTGAAATATCCATCCGATCATTTACCGGTTTATGTTGAAATAAACTTGAAATAAATTTGAAATAAATTATGAACACTATAAAAAACACTATGAAGTTTTTAATCGTACTAACCCTTACGCTGCTTATGTCAAAATGTTCTCCATCAGGAGATACTGTTGATCCGGCTCCAACGCCAACGCCAAATCCGCCAGCAGCAGTTACCAATGAAATGGATTTTTGGTTGACTAAAGGCAATCAAAGTGTAACACTTCAAAAGCAAACGTCGGTTTTAGCGTTTGGAACCACGGTAAATAACTACGCAAATATTGAGGTTGATGATGCAAAAACGTTTCAGACAATTGATGGTTTCGGATATACTTTAACGGGAGGAAGCGCTCAGGTTATCAATCAGTTAAATTCGCAAAAGAGACAAGAATTATTAAAAGAATTGTTTGGTTCTGATGCTAATTCAATTGCCATTAGTTATTTAAGAATTAGTATTGGTGCATCAGATTTGAATGCAACGCCATTTACGTATGACGATTTACCAAGCGGACAAATAGATGTAAATCTGGACAATTTCAGTTTGGCACCAGATAAAACGGATTTGATTCCAATGCTAAAAGAAATTGTGGCAATCAATCCAAATATTAAAATTATGGCAACGCCATGGTCGCCACCAGTTTGGATGAAAGATAATAATGGTTTTATTGGCGGAAGCTTGAAACCGGAATATTATGCCGTTTATGCAAAATATTTTGTGAAGTATATCCAAACAATGAAAGCCGAAGGAATCACAATTGATGCCGTTACCCCTCAAAACGAACCCTTACATCCGGGTAATAATCCAAGTATGTTGATGCTTGCATTGCAACAGGCTGAGTTTATAAAAAATCATTTAGGTCCAGCTTTCAAAGCGGCAAATTTGTCGACGAAAATTGTAGCATACGACCATAATTGCAACAAACCTGAATATCCTATTGCTGTGCTGAATGATCCAGGAGCAAATCCTTATGTTGACGGTTCTGCTTTTCATTTGTACGAAGGTGATATCAGTGCTTTGTCTACAGTTCATAATACGTTCCCAAATAAAAATATCTATTTTACAGAGCAATACACGGCTTCTACAGGAAGTTTTGATGGGGATTTGAAATGGCATGTCAAAAATGTAATCATCGGTTCGATGCGAAATTGGAGCAGAACAGCATTAGAATGGAACTTAGCCAATAATGCTTCTTTTGGACCAAATACTCCGGGCGGTTGCACGACTTGTAAAGGTGCATTGACGATTAACAGCAGTGATAGTTTTACCAGAAATGTAGGGTATTATATCATTGCCCACGCTTCTAAATTTGTTCCTGCAGGTTCGGTGAGAATTTCAAGTACTATTAGCGGTAATTTGAATTCTGTGGCTTTTAAAATACCTGGCGGGAAAAAAGTTTTAATTGTTGAAAATGATGGAAATACTTCCGAAATTTTTAATATTAAACAGAATGGAAAATGGATAACAACTTCACTGGAAGCAGGTTCAGTAGGAACATACATTTGGTAATATAAAATAGTATAATAATACTTACATCATGAAAAGAATAACAACAATTGCTTTATTTACAGTGACTTTTTTGGCTTTTGCACAGCAAAAAAATAAAACGGAACAACACTCTTTTTCTACTAAAGATAAAACGATTACCGTTTACACAACAGCAGAAAATACGAAGTTACGATTGACGCAAACTGATAAATTGAGTTTTAGTAGTTCAAAACAACCTTTGGAAACAGAGATTTCTGTTTTTGTGGAACCAACTAAAACATTCCAAAACTTTATGGGAATTGGCGGCGCAATCACGGATGCGAGTGCTGAGGTTTTTGCAAAATTGAGTAAAGGCAAACAGCAAGAATTACTAAACGCCTACTATGACAAAGAAAAAGGAATTGGCTATTCCTTATTGAGAACCACCATTCACAGTTCTGATTTTTCGAGTGGGAGTTACACGTATATCAAAGAAGGAGACAAGGATTTAAAAACGTTCAATATTGATCACGACAGACAATATCGCATTCCAATGCTTAAAGAAGCCATAAAAACGGCAGGTGGAAAATTATTGCTTTATGTTTCGCCATGGAGTCCTCCCGCTTTTATGAAAAGCAACGGTAGCATGCTAAAAGGTGGAACTTTACTTCCGGAATATTACCAGTCATGGGCAAATTATTACACGAAATTTATAAAAGCGTATGAGAAAGAAGGAATGCCAATTTGGGGGTTGACCGTTCAAAATGAACCTATGGCAACGCAAACTTGGGAATCCTGTGTATATTCTGCGGAAGCCGAAAGAGATTTCTTGAAGAATTTCCTTGGTCCAACAATGAAAAAAGAAGGTTTGGGAGATAAAAAAATTGTGGTTTGGGATCACAACCGTGATTTGATGAACCAAAGAGCCAATGTTATTTTCTCAGATCCCGAAGCTTCAAAATATGCTTGGGGAATGGGATTTCATTGGTACGAAACTTGGGCTGGAGGAGAGCCTATGTTTGATAATGTTCGAAAAGTACACGAAGCCTACCCATCTAAAAATTTATTGTTTACTGAAGGTTGTGTAGAAAAATTTGATGCTAAAAAATACCAATTTTGGGCAAACGGAGAACGATATGGAACTTCTATGATTAATGATTTTAATAATGGAACTGTGGGTTGGACAGATTGGAACATCCTTTTGGATCAAAATGGTGGGCCAAATCACGTAGGGAATTTTTGTTTTGCACCCATTCATGCGGATACTAATTCGGGAGAATTAATCTATACGCCGTCGTATTATTATATTGGACATTTCTCAAAATTCATTCGACCAGATGCTAAAAGAGTCAGTACGGCAGTAAGCCGAAGCAGTTTGATAAGTACTTCATTCCTTAATAAAGACGGGAAAATGGTTACGGTAGTAATGAATCAAAGTGACAAAAGTGTGACGTATAATTTAATAATTGCTACAGAGAAAACGGTTGTCGTAATTCCTGCTCACGGGATTCAAACATTAGTGTATTAATTTTAAAACTGTTTTATTTTAAAACCAATTGTATGAAAAAAATAGTTTTATTAGTCTTTATTTCTTTTTCAATTGCCTCGTTTGGACAGGGTTTTTTACATAGAAATGGACAAGAAATTGTTGATGGAAATGGGAAAAATATTGTGTTGCGCGGTTTGGGATTGGGCGGATGGATGGTTCAGGAAGGGTATATGCTTCAAACCGGTTCGTTTGCAGGTCCACAACATGTGATTAAACAAAAAATAACGGATTTAATTGGTGCCAAGAACACCGAAGACTTTTATGATGCCTATAAAGTAAATGGAATAACTCAGAGAGATATTGATTCATTGGCGGCCTGGGGTTTCAACTCTGTTCGTTTACCGATGCATTACAATTTATATACCTTACCTCTAGAACAAGAAGTGGTTTCTGGTCAGAATACTTGGCTGGAGGAAGGTTTCGAAATGACCGATGAGTTATTGAAATGGTGTGCTGCCAATAAAATATATTTAATTTTGGATTTACATGCAGCTCCGGGTGGACAGGGAAAAGACGCCAATATTTCTGATTATGATCCTGCAAAACCATCACTTTGGGAAAGTACAGCCAACCAGGATAAAATGGTCGCACTCTGGGAAAAATTAGCAGAACGTTACAAAGACAATCCTTGGATTGGTGCGTATGATATTATCAATGAACCCAATTGGAATTTTACCGGGACGAACCAAAATGGTTGTGATGAAAACTCCAATGCGCCTTTAAGAGCTTTGCAAGTTAGAGTCACAAATGCCATTCGGGCAATCGATAAAAATCATTTAATTTTCATTGAAGGGAATTGTTGGGGGAATAATTACGATGGAATGTTTCCGCTTTGGGATGAAAATATGGCGTTGAGTTTTCATAAATATTGGAATCAAAACGATGTGGCTTCGATACAAAAAATGTTGGATTACAGAACCCAATACAATGTGCCAATTTGGTTGGGAGAAAGTGGAGAAAACTCTAATGTTTGGTTTAAGGAAGCCATTTCTTTGATGGAATCAAATAATATTGGTTGGGCTTTTTGGCCAATGAAAAAAATCGAGAATTTAGCGGGAGTTACTTCGGTTAAAAAAACGCCGGAATATGAGCAATTGTTGCAATATTGGAATAATAAAAGCGCTAAACCTTCGGTTGATTTTGGCAAAAAAGCATTGATGCAAATTGCCGAAAACTTCAAAATTGAAAATCTGACTATCAGATATGATGTGATTGATGCGATGTTCAGACAAATCCAAACTACGGAAACTAAGAAATATAAACATCATTCTTTGCCCGGTAAAGTATTCGCATCCGAATATGATTTGGGACAAAACGGATACGCTTATTTGGATAAAGATATTGCGAATTATGACGGTACAAAGTTCACCAAATGGAATAAAGGCGGAATGATGCGAAATGATGGAGTTGATATTGAGTCTTGCAATGATACAATGACAAACGGATTTCAGGTTGGCTTTATTGATGATGGTGAATGGTTGCAATACACGGTTGAGGTAAAAACCAAAACTAGTTTTGATATTGCTGTTCGTTATGCAAGTCAGGCTTCAGGCGGGAAACTGTATTTAGAAGATGGAAATGGTAGAATTTCTGAAACCATAACAATTCCATCTTCGGGAGGATATGATAAATGGAAAACGGTGACTTTAAAAAATGTGATTTTAAAACAGGGAATAAATAAAGTCAAAGTCCGTTTTGAAAAAGGGAATTTTAATTTTAATTTTTTAGAATTTAAAAAATCCAATAAATAAATCGAACGCAAAGATCATTATAAGTAACTTTTTTTTGTGGTTTGACACCAAAGATTAGTAAGCATTAAAGAAACGCAGTCAACAATATTTAAAATATACTGTTGACTGCGTTTTTTTAAATAAAAAAGTATTGACTCATTATTTAGTTTCTAATAAACTACAAGTTATGCTGTTTATTTGGAGAATAAATTGGATTGAGGGAAATTAGCTGAAGACGCTCGCAAATGCTTCAAATACATTCTTTTTCAATACTTTTTTAACAACAATTAATAACAATCTTTAATTCTGGTTGACAGCTTTCAAAATACCATCCAGATTTTCTTCTGTAAATTTCCCTCCAGATAATAAAAGGAATTTATTAATTGGCATATCGGCTAACATTGCTTCTAAAAATGAAGCTGCTTTTTTCTCATCTTCTGTTTCTGGTTTTTTATTCGCACCAGTGAAACTTTGAACTAGTTGTTCATATATCGCTTTACTATTAGGAGAATTTTTGAATTCTTTAAATAATGATTCACGCGTCAGTACTATTTTTGCAGCTTTTGTAGATTCGATAGCTATGGTTTGTTTTAAAGGCAAATCACGAGAGGAACTTCCAATAAGGATGTCAAAGTTTCCAGATTTTATTGCCCAATCATGAGATTTTGAGTTAAAATAAGCAAAGTCACGTGAAGTCAATTGAAATGTAACTGTTTTTTCTTCTCCGGCTAGTAATGTTACTTTTTCAAAGTGTTTTAGTTCGTTTTCTGGTCTTGCCACTTCGCTTTCTTGTTCATGAACATATAGTTGAACGACTTCTTTACCCGCAATTTTACCTGTATTTTTTACTTTTACTGAGATTGTGATTGCATCGGAATCTTTAGCTGATGTAGTATTGGCTTTAATATCAGAATAAGAGAAAGAGGTGTAACTCAAACCGTATCCAAAAGGAAAGTTAGGCTCGATTTTCTTTTTGTCATAATAACGGTAGCCTATAAAAATCCCTTCACCATAATTGGCATTTCCGTCTCTGGAAGGGAAATCCATGGCAGTAGGAGTATCTTCCAAACGAGCAGGAAAAGTTTCAGATAATTTACCGGAAGGATTTACTTTCCCCGTTAAAACATCTGCGATTGCGCCACCACCGGCTTGACCACCAAGATACGCTTCAACGATTGCAGCAACATCATTTTTCCAAGGCATAGAAACAGCAGCGCCATTCATCAATACCACTACAATGTTTTTGTTAACTTTTGCTACTTCTGAAATCAATTTGTTGTGACCCGCAGGCAAGTCCATGTTATTTCTGTCAAAACCTTCTGATTCATAGCTGTCCGGTAAACCTGCAAAAACAATTACTAATTCTGAATTTTTTGCATGCTGAACTGCTTCAGCAATTTTAGCATCATCCGTTTCCCCTGCAGTATTGTAACCAGTTGAAAAAGAAAATTGAGTTCCTTTAGCCATTTTTTGTAATTCATTCAGTGCATTTACAATTTGTGTAGGTCTTACTTGTGAACTTCCGGCTCCTTGATAACGTGGGTTTTTTGCAAAATCACCAACAATAGCTATCTTTTTTAAAGCTGATTGCAACGGTAAAATCGCATTGTCGTTTTTCAATAAAACAATACATTCGCCACTTACTTGTCTAGCTAATTCATTGTGTTTTACTTTGTCTACAACAATTCCTTTTTTGTGGCTGTCTTTTGCTTTTAAAGTAATGGCAAGTAAATCAGTTACGATTTCATCCAATCTGGCTTCCGCCAAAGTTCCTTTTTTTACTGCTTCAACAATTTTTTTATCATTGAAACCGCCGCTTGCAGGCATTTCTAAATGCAATCCGGCACCAACTCCTAAAGCTCTTTCGTTTACTGCACCCCAATCAGAAACTACAAAACCTTGCAATCCCCATTTTTCTTTTAGCATTTGATTCAATAAATAAGAATTTTCAGAAGCATATGTTCCGTTAAGTTTATTGTAAGAACACATTACTGTCCAGGGCTGTGCTTCTTTTACTGCCATTTCAAAGGCAGGAAAATAGATTTCGTTCAAAGTACGTTCGTCAACATTAGAACTATTAGACATGCGTTCTGCTTCCTGACTGTTAGCTGCAAAGTGCTTCATGGAAGTTCCTACTCCTTGACTTTGAACTCCATTTATAAAACCGATAGCCATTTTTCCAGCTAATACTGGATCTTCAGAAAAATATTCGAAGTTTCTTCCTCCAAGAGGCGAACGCTTCATATTTACTCCAGGTCCTAATAGTATTTGAACATCGTTAGCTTGAGATTCAATTCCTAAGGCTTCACCCATTTTTTGTGCCAATGCTGGATTCCAAGAAGAAGCAAGGGCTGATGCTGTTGGAAAACAAGTGGAAGGAACACTATTGGTAAAGTCGAAACCTTCAGCTTTGCGTAAACCATGCGGTCCGTCAGTCATAAAAATAGAAGGAATGCCAAGTCGGGTAATTGCTTTTGTAGACCAAGCTGTTTCACCGGAACATAAAGAAGCTTTTTCTTCTAATGTCATTTGTGAAACTAATTTTTTTGCTTTTGCACGATAATCTACTTCTTGCGCATTCGATTGGGACGTGAATATAAGTCCGATAAGTATTAAAATTAATTTTTTCATGGTTATTTGTGGTTGTTTTTTGGTGACTATTTTTAATAAATAATATTGTGTGTTATTTTGACGCAATGTACATAAATTTATGATTGGCAATGCATTCGATTTAAAATTTCACAATTTTTTTTTGTTTATGGTTTTTTTAAGTGTTTTTTTGTAGAAATCTGTTTTCTTGTCAAATGGATTTGTTTCTTTGCTACATTATTTTTTGATTTAAACCAGAAGTAAGGATTGGTGCGTTTTCAAAATGAGGCGTTCTTTTATTTTCTTATAAAAAATGAATTAAATTGCGCCTTTCAAAAAGTACATATATTAATAAGAAGAATAAATCACATGTTAAAAACCATTTTAGATAATAAGGAAGATTATCAGCCGGGTTTATCAATAGATTGTGTGATTTTCGGATTTCATGACAATCAACTTAAAGTTTTATTAATAAAAACAAAGTACAGCGATAAATGGGCTTTGCCAGGTGGTTTTGTGCCGATAAACGAGGGTATTGATCAGGCAGCTGTCACTGTTTTGCATGGTAGAACAGGATTAAAAGGAATTTTTCTGAGGCAGTTTGCTACTTTTGGAGCAGCAAATAGATGCGATGTTGAAGTGAGCAATGGTGTTCTGAATTTTTACGAAATACCTTTAGACGAGGGGAAATGGTTTGCAAGCCGCTTTGTAACAGTTGGTTATTATGCCTTAGTCGATTTTTTAAAAACGGTTCCTCAGCCTGACGGTAAAAATGAAATTGTAGAGTGGATTGATCATAATGCTGTTCCTGAATTAGTTCTAGATCATAAGGAAATTTTAGACAAAGCACTAGAAACCCTTCGGAAGGAGTTGAATTTAATGCCGGTAGGCTATAATTTGCTGCCCGAAAAATTTACTATTCCGGAATTACAAAAATTATATGAAACCATTTTAGGCAGAAAACTAGACCGAAGAAATTTTTTACGTAAGATAACGGCAATAGGCATTTTAACAAAGCTGGACGAAAAGAAAAGTAATGTCGCACATAAAGCGCCAAATTTATATAGTTTCGATAAAGAAAAATACGAAGAGGTCCTAAAGAATGGATTGACTCAGGGCTGGTAATCTGAACAATAAACATAGAAAACTCGTTAAGGAATTAAGGAGTTTTTTGTGTCTTGTTTTTTAGTTCAAGTTATTTAATCCTTTTGTATAACTTCAACTTTTGAATTTAATTCTATTTTAAGACGGGTCAATTAGAAATAAAAAAACTCCATTATTTCTAATGGAGTTTCTTGTGGACTGTCAGGGTTTGAAATCGAACTCTTGATACCTGTCTTGACATTTTTCGAGAATATAAAATAATTTCACTTTTGTTTCGAATTCCAACGTGGTCTTGGAACAGAAACAAATATTGGTAGATATATTGGCAAAACACAATGTTAATGCCATTCATTTGCTTTGATTGGCTTTGTAGAGGAATGGAAGGTGGCCAAATGGAAAAAAACCTTTTAAAGCAGTCCAATGCTAAAGACAATCGTTCCGTTTTTAGCAAATGTCTTTAAAATACAATACCAATGGTTATAAAAGAACAAGCTGAAGTCTTTACCGATGGTAATTTCAGATTTCACTTAGAACCAATGGACATTCCAGTTTCTAAAAGTATAAGAATGGATTTAATGTGGAATACTGACAAATTATACATTTTTGGCTTGAAATATATTATGAAAAGAAACCTAAGTACATGAATACATTATGATAACGATATGGGATTTTGTGTAGGTATGAGTTTGAAATATTAGCAAAATTCAATTTATATTCAAAATTGATTAGTTTCTTTGTGATATGAAAATTTTAATAATAGAAGATGAAATCGAAATTGCAACAAGTGTCATAAATTACTTGAGCAGTAACGATTTTCTTTGTGAATCAGCAACTACCTTAAAAGGTGCTATCGAGAAGATAGTTTTATATTCGTACGATTGTATTCTTTTAGATTTAATGTTGACTGACGGTAATGGATTTAAAATTTTAGAAGCCCTAAAGAAGCAAAACAAAACAGATGGAGTAATTATAATTTCTGCCAAAGACACTCTAGAAACTAAGATTGAAGGGCTAACACTTGGTGCCGATGATTACCTAACAAAACCATTTCACTTATCAGAATTATTAGTTCGCATTCAAGCATTAGTTCGACGAAAACAATTCAATGGAAAAAATGTGATTTCCTTTAATGAAATAGAAATAGATACAATAAGCAAGTCGGTCAAAATCAAAGGCATGAAAATCGAGTTTACCAAAAAGGAAATGGATTTATTACTATTTTTGATTGGTAATAAAAATAAAGTTTTATCCAAAAGTGCCATTGCCGAGCATTTATCGGGTGATATGGCGGACATGTTAGACAATCATGATTTTGTATATGCGCACATTAAAAACATGAAAAAGAAGCTCAAAGAAATGGGCGCAACAGATTATCTAAAATCAGTTTATGGAACAGGTTATAAATGGCAAGATGAATAAAAAACTACTTCAAAAAACACTAAATTATTATTTTATCTATGCGCTAGTAATACTAATCACAGTTGGTCCTGTATTTTATATTATTTCTAATATTTTATATGAAGACGATGCTAATGAGGATTTATATGCGATAAAAAAGCAATTTGATAAATTTACTAAAGATGATTTAACTATAATGGACATAACGCTTTGGAACAAGTTCAATCGCGATGTAAATCTCGAAAAATTCAATGGCATACAAAAAGACAGTTTATTTGATCATAGTTATTACGATGCATTAACTAAAGAAAACGAACCATTTAGAGTGCTCAACGCTCCAGTAAAAATTGAAGGCAAATGGTTCACTTTTTCTGCCAAAATAAATATGGTCGAAAAAGAAAATCTAATTGGAAGTACTGTAATTCTTTTCATTTCACTATTAGTACTTTTAATTATAGGCTTTTTCATTATCACCAAAATAATTTCAAAAAAATTATGGCAACCATTTTATGCAGCTTTAGACAAAATGGAACAATTTGAAATTGACAAATCTACTTCAGTAAAATTAATTAAAAACACAACCGAAGAGTTCAACCGATTAAATAGTGCCATCGATAGCTTAATCCATAAAAACTCTAGCATTTATCAAAGTCAAAGAGAGTTTATAGAAAATGCAGCACACGAGTTGCAAACACCAATTGCAATTTTTAAAGGTAAATTAGAGAATATACTTCAAAGAAATGACCTAAACTCAGAACAATTTAAATTGATTGATGATTTAAACAACACTACCACAAGGTTGGTTAAACTTAATAAAAATCTGTTGGTGTTATCAAAAATTGATAGCAATTCATACAATGAGATTGAGAAAATAAACATAAAAGATATCATCAATAATCAACTAACCTTTTTTAATGAACAAGCACTTTCAAAAAAAATAGATATTACAACAGAATTATCAAATGAAGTTGAAGCCAAATCAAATCATTTTCTGGCAGAAATGATAATCAGTAACTTATTTTTAAACACCATAAATCACAATGTATTAAATGGTCAAGTTATAATCAAACTTACTAATCATAGTATAACTTTCGCAAATACAGGAATACTCATAGCTTTACAGACTGAAAAAATGTTTGAGCGTTTTTCTAAATCCAATCCATCCTCTCAAGGAAATGGTTTAGGATTATCGATCATTAAAAAAATTGCGGATACAAACCATTGGTCCGTTAACTACTATTTTATGGATAGAATGCATAAATTCGAAATAGTTTTTTAAAATTCAATATTTCTTCAAATTCCATTCAGAACTTTGTTCAAAAAAAATAAAAGGAAAAAGCATGATGCGAATTAAAAACGTTCTATTAGTAACAATGCTACTATTATCGGTAGCAAATTTAAGGGCACAAAATAAATCAGTAACAGTGTCGGGTAACACAAAAGACAAAACAACTAAACTTGCATTACCATTTGTAAATGTGGCATTAAAAACTTCTAAAGATGCTACTTTAATTGCCGGAACAATAACAAATGAGGAAGGTCGATTTTCATTGGCCAATATCAAATCTGGAAACTATATTTTAGAATTCTCCTTTATTGGGTTCAAAATCAAGACACAATCAGTTTATGTTGGATCCCTTTCCGAGTTTTTAGATCAAGGCACTATCGAATTAGAAGAAGATGCCACAACCTTACAAGAAGTAGTAGTAGTATCAAAAACAAATACTGTCAGCGAGAAAATGGATAAAAAAACCTTTTCTATGGCTGACAATATTAGTCAAAGTGGCGGCTCTGTTTTACAATCCATGCAAAACTTACCAGGGGTTACAGTCCAAGACGGAAAAGTACAAATTAGAGGCAATGATAAAGTGACCGTATTGATTGACGGTAAGCAAACTGCTTTAACAGGCTTCGGAAATCAATCGGGTTTAGATAATATTCCTGCTTCAGCAATAGATAAAATAGAAATCATTAATAATCCATCTGCAAAATACGATGCCAATGGTAATGCTGGAATTATTAACATCATCTATAAGAAAAACAAAAAAGAAGGCTTTAATGGTAAAGTGGGTTTTACGTCGGGTTTAGGTGCTTTGTGGGAACGAAAAGAAAATTTGCCTACAATAAGACCACAATATTCATTAACACCAAAAATCAATCCTACACTATCACTCAATTATCGCAAAAATAAAATTAATGCGTTTTTTCAAGGCGATTATCTATACACAGAAACCCTAAATAAAAATGAATTTGTAACACGAACATACAATGACGGCACAATAATTAGCCAACAATTAAAAAGAAATCGAAACACCCATTTTTCAACAATTAAATCGGGAATTGATTGGAATATCGATGATTACAATACGCTAACCGTTTCGGGTTTATTTGGTTCAGAAAAAATTATTGATAACGGCGACCAACCTTTTTTTAATGCAGACTATTCCGAACGATTACGACTTTGGCAATTTTTAGAGGATGAATTAAAAACAACAGTGATGGGAACTGCTGCATATCAACATAAATTCAAGCAAGCCGGACATTTGTTAAATATTGGCTTCAATTATACCTTTCATAGAGAAGATGAAAAATATTTCTTCGATAACATTTTGCCAAGTTTTTCGAGTAAAGATTCCTTCAAATTATTATCAGATGAAAGTGTAATAGATCTAAATATCGATTACATAAAACCTTTAAAATACGGACGAATTGAAACAGGGTTCAAATTTCGAAACCGTATTATTCCAACAAACATGCAATTCTTTCCAGGAAATAATTCGCCTTTGGATGCAAGTGCAGGTGGTAAAGCAACCTATGAAGAAATTATTCCAGCAGTTTATGGAAACTACATTTATGAAACCAATAAAATCGAAGCCGAAATCGGATTACGCCTAGAATACTTAGATTTAGAATACGAGGTAAATCCAAACCATCCAACCTATAGAACTGATGGATATTCGTATTTCGAACCATTTCTTAATTTCCGTTTTGCTTATAAAATCAATGATGACAACAAAATATCATTGTTCTACAACCGCAGAATTGACAGACCAAACGAAGTAGATATTAGAATATTTCCAAAGTACGACGATGCCGAAATTATCAAAGTTGGTAATCCTGGACTAAGACCACAATTCACTAATTTAGTGGAATTAGGTTTCAAAAGAAATTTGAAAAAAGGCTATTTATATTCCGCTATCTACCATCGCTTTACCAATGCTACAATAACAAGAATAGCTTCTACAGTTCCTAGTAGTAATCTGATTTATGCCATTTTTCAAAACGTAAATAAAAGTTCAAATACAGGTGTTGAAATGGTCATTTCACAAGATATTGTAAAATGGTATTCTTCCAATATTAATCTTAATGCCTATTATAATCAAATCGGTGCGTTTACAGTTCAAAATTTATATCCACAGCCAAATACTTTTTCGGCAGCAAAACAAGATGTTTTCTCAGGAAATATAAAGTGGAACAACACATTGCACTTAACTAAAAAAGTGGATGCGCAACTAACGGCTGTTTATTTAGCACCAGATATTATTCCGCAAGGCAAAATTAAATCAAGATTTTCTATTGATTTAGGATTGAAAAAATCAGTTCAAAATGGTAAAGGAGAATTTTTTATAAATGCTACTGACCTATTAAATACTTTGGTAATTAAAAAAGAAATTCAAGGACAAGATTTTAGTTATACTAGCAATGACTATTACGAAACACAAGTAATAAGACTGGGTTACAACTATAAATTCTAAATTAGTTCTAATGAAAAAATTACCAGAAATTACAATGGCGTTTTGGATAATGAAAATTTGCGCTACCACTTTAGGTGAAACAGCAGGAGATTTATTTTCAATGACATTAAATATTGGTTATGCATTGATTTCATTAATCTTAGTTGGTTTTTTCATTGTTACTCTTCAATTGCAATTGTATGCTACAAAGTACAAACCAATGCTATATTGGTCAGTAATTTTGGCAACAAGCACAGCTGGAACTACAATGTCAGATTTTATGGATCGCACATTAGGCTTAGGATATGCCACCGGTTCATTACTTCTAATTACAATATTGATTGCAACATTTGTAGCATGGAAAAAAACGGAGAAATCAGTATCCGTAAACGATATTAATACATTTCATGGTGAAACATTCTATTGGATAGCTATTTTATTTTCTAATACATTGGGTACAGCGTTAGGCGACTTTTTAGCCGATAATTCAGGTCTTGGGTTTCTTGGTGGTGCGTTGCTTATTGGAAGTTTATTACTGCTACTAATTTTAGCACACTATTTTTTGAAAGTTTCGGAAGTACTATTGATGGCAGAAACCCTCGAGCTGCACGAAACGCATAAAAACCTCGATAAAAAGAAACATTATCTAAAATAATATAAAGATATTTCGCACTATTAAATATTTTTCAAATTTTGTATCTTGCAAACAGTAAATTTTAATGATGCTTAAAACAATTCAAATTATTGCATTACTTCAAGGACTTTTCGTCCTTTTTGTTTTATATAACAATCGCAATAGTTATAAGAACACAACTTTTTGGTTATTATTCGGAAGTTTATTTTCTATCGTTTTATACATTATTGGAGATGACAAGAATAATATATTTGTTAATAACACCGATTGGTTTCTTTTCGATAACACACTTTTTATAACATTTCTATTTTTGTTTTTTAGGTATTTCAAAAGCAATAAAGAAAAGTTTATAAAATCAGATTACTGTTTTTTCATACCAAATATCATTTATCTAATTCTTGAAGTAATTGAAATAAAATTAATTCAAACTAATATAGTCATTGAAGTTTTAGAAGTATTCTGCGAATTAACTTTTATCATCTACTTATTACTAATTTTATTTTCCATAATTTCAAGTAAAAGAAAAAATTGGATTATATATTTCATCATTCCAATCATTATTTTGTTCGTTTTTTCACTCATTAATGATATTCTTAAAATCGTTGGATTATCAGAATTACCGTTTTTATACGACCAAAATTTCAATTCATATCTTTTAATAGTTGTTGCGTTTTTATTCTATTTTATAACTTTTAAGTTGTTTAATGGTAATAAAGAAATTTTACCTAAAGTAGAAATCGGTAAATACAAAAACTCAAATCTAAACGATGAAACAATTAGTAAATATAAAACTGCTTTAATCAATGCAATGCAAATTGATAAAATATATCTTGATGGAAAATTATCCATACAAGATGTTTCAGATAAATTAAATATTCCGCGTCAATACATTTCTGAAGTTTTAAACGAACATATGAATACCAATTTTCAAGATTTCATAAATGAATATAGAGTGGAAGAATTTGTAAACCGACTAAAAAACGACCAAAACAATAATCTTACACTTTTAGGAATCGCTACAGATGTAGGTTTTAATTCTAAATCTTCTTTTAATGCTACATTTAAGAAATTCAAAGGCTTAACACCAACACAATTCAAGAAAAATCTTTTGTAAAAAAAGTAATTGGTACAAATCAATCATTTTGCACTTATTTCATTTTTATGAAAACACAATCACTTACGATATTTGCGAAATAATTAAAAGAACCCAAAATTATGTCGCAACTTAAATTAATTAAAAAGATTCTCTTTTGCTTTATTTTAACTATTTCAACGTACTCGATTAACGCACAAGTAAACGATACACTTTCATTTGTAAAATCAAAACGAATGTCAGATGATGACCTTGCAAAAAAACGAGAAGGAACTTTCATAACGGGTTTGCCTGACTTTTCATCAGATCCTGTTACAGGTTTTGGTTTTGGTCTTAGAAGTAATGTCTATTGGAACGGCGAACGAACAAATCCACTTTTTGCCTACACACCTTACTTGGCAAAACTAAAAGCTAATGCAGCATATTACACTTCAAACGCAAGAGAATTAATTTTATCTTTAGATGTACCATATTATAAAGGAACACGTTGGAGATTTAAAATTGATTTTAAAGCACAACAAAATCCAGCAAATTTATATTTTGGCTCAACAGAATCAACGTTGGGCAATCTACGATTGCCATCCAATGAAAACATTACTTTTTCAACATATGAAGCATTTGACAAAGCAAGAAAAACGCTGAGACCAGGTGGAATTGGCGAAGCAAGTTTTGTGACAGATGCCTTGTCAAACCGATTTAGAGAAACAGAATATATGCTTAATCTAAAAGGAGATTACGCAATAGGAAACGGAAAATGGCGAGTAATGGGTGGTTATGAAATTCAAAATTTAAGTTATAAAACTTTTGAGGGAGAGGAAGCAGAGGCAATAAATCCAAATTCAGGAGAAGAAACTACTGCTCCAAATGGATTTTCACTTTTGCAAAGAGATTTTAATCAAGGCTTAATATCTGGCTTAAATGGTGGTTGGATTTCAATTTTACAAACCGCATTAATTTATGACACAAGAGATTTTGAACCCGACCCAACCAAAGGTTACTATTTTGAAATAGCAAATGAATATTCTGGCAAATATATTGGCTCACAATTTGATTTCAATAAACTTTTTATTCAAGCAAGAGCATATCAAAAGTTGCCTTTTGGAAAAAGAACTGTTATCGCTGGAAGATTTGGAGTTGGTAACATTTTTGGCTCGAATGCCCCATTTTTTGAATTTCAAGACCAATGGAGTCCAGAAGGTAGCATCAATGCACTTGGTGGAAAGCAATCATTGCGAGGTTATCGAGCAAATCGGTTTTTAGCACGTTCTACGTGGTTCACAAATATTGAAATAAGATATAGAATTGCAGAAACAAAATTAGGAAAACAAAGATTTGCTTTCGGTGTCGCACCATTTTTTGATGCAGGAACAGTAAGAGACGAATGGCAAAATCTAAACTTTAAAAACATTCGTTACTCGTATGGTTTAGGTGCAAGAATTGCTTGGAATCAGTCCACAATTTTATCATTTGATTACGGAATATCAAAAGAAGATAAACTCTTCTACATCGGCATAGGTCAAGCTTTTTAACAAATTAGTTTGGTATTATTTGTAAAGATTTTGGAGATATAAAAATAGTGTATGTTACAAACAGAAATATAAAACTAACTAGCGGATTTATATTTATTGCTATCGCAATTATATATATCTGCTCCGCATTTATATAAATATGTTTCGCATTTACATTTCTGTTTGTCCTATTTATATCAATCCAATTTATATTTATTTATGTGTGACTTATATTTTTTGTAATCCGATTTGTATTTATACCTATCAGACTTAAATTTATTGAAACCCTAAACCTAATTATGAAAGGATTACAAAACAGAACGGAAACAGAAGAATAAAGGGCATCTGCCAACAATTGCTAAAACTCATGGCTAGTTTTTCGGTAAATTGTTCATTTACTTTTCATAACTTCTCTCGGGCAATTATGGAAAAAAAGCTTTCCATAAGTCGCCACGAGCTCTAGCAAAGAAACGTTTTGGTTAGCATTTGTTTTAACACGACCATTCGGAGCAACTTTTGGAGATTTACTTACAAAACCTTTGGAAAAAGGCGATCTAAATTTTGGAACTACTTGTCGTCAGCTATACTATTTACAATTTTAATGCTATTAATAACCGTTGCCATTATTAAAAACAATAAAATAGAAAAACAAAAACTGATTATTGGAAAGTAATATCATAAAAACTTCATAAAAAACAGTCCCAAGCCCAAAATTCAATATTTCTTCTAAATTGGTTTTCATCTTTGACTATTATTAATTTATAAAATAGAATAGCAATGAAAAAATCAATAATTGTGATAACCTTAATAATGGTATCATTAGTGTCGTTTGCTCAAAAAACGAAAGAGCAAAATGTGCCTCAAGTAGTCAAAAATGCGCTTCTTCAAAAATTTCCAAAAGCAAAAGAAGTAAAATGGGATAAGGAAGGGAAAAACTTTGAAGCAAGTTTTGATTTGAATAATGTAGATAATTCGGTTTTGTTAAGTCAAGATGGAAAAATTGTTGAAACAGAAATTGAAATTAAAGTCAGTCAATTGCCTAAAAATGCGTTGCAATACTTAAAGGATAATTATAAAAATCAAAAAGTAAAAGAAGCAGCAAAAATTGTTACTGAAGAAGGTACTATAATATACGAAGCCGAAATTAAAGGCAAGGATTTGCTTTTTGACGAGAACGGTAATTTCATCACTAAAGACAAGGTTAGTTAGATTTTTTTTAAAGCATCTAGACAGTATGTGTGGGTGTTTTTTTCTGTTTACAAATCACTATTTCACTCTCTTTCAAAATATTATTTACCAACTATTATGTTCAAAAAAACCAACTTATCAACCAGATACGCATTGTTACTTACTTTTGTATTATGGTTTGTTATTATCTCTCAGATAGTAAGAATTATTTTTTTTATATGGCAATACGACGAAGTTTCGTTTAACATTTTCACTGTTTTAGGAACAGTACTAACAGGATTATTTTTCGATATAGGTACAATTAGTTTTATTGTATTTCCTGCCATTATTTATTACTTCATTTTTCCAAATAAATGGGTTGGCTCGTTGGTTGATAAAATATTCATTTGGTTTTTTACCACAGTAGTAACCTTTATATTAGTATTTACCTTTTTTGCCGAAATTACTTTTTGGGACGAATTCAAAACGAGATTTAATTTCATTGCAGTAGATTATTTAATATACACTCACGAAGTTATTTCAAACATTCAACAATCATATCCTCTACCAATATTAATTAGTGGAGTATCATTAATTGTATTTTTAGTCTTATTTCTATTTTATAAAAGAAATGCCTTCAAAAACACATTTTCACAAACTACAACTTTAAAAGAAAAAAGTATTGTGTTAGGTACTGGTGTAGTTTCTTGTTTGTTTTTTACAACATTTATAACAAATAATCAGGCGGAATGGTCTAAAAATAGATACAACGCTGAAATATCAAAATCGGGAATTTATTCATTTTTTGCAGCTTTCAGAAACAATCAAATGGCATACTATGAGTTTTATACTTCTGTAAATAACAAATCGGCTTTTGCTATTATTAGAAATAAATTGAGCGATAAAAACAGTAAATACCAATCAGAAGGATTATCTATTCACAGAACAATAACAGACACAACTAACCAAGAGCCAAGTAAAAAGAATGTAGTATTTATTTTGGTTGAAAGTCTTAGTGGTAGTTTTATGAACGAGTTTGGAAATAAAGAAAATATTACACCTTTTTTAGATAGTTTAGCTCAAAAAAGTGTGTTTTTCGACAATTTATATGCCACAGGAACTAGAACCGTTCGTGGTATGGAAGCAATGACACTTTGTATTCCACCAACACCGGGACAAAGTATCGTAAAACGTCCCGAAAATCAAAACCTATATACCGTTTCAAATGTTTTTAAAACCAAAGGATATAACTCAAATTTCTTTTATGGCGGCGATGGTTATTTTGATAATATGAACGCGTATTTTGGTGGCAACGGATTTACAATTTATGATCGTGGACGAGGTAGCGTTTTAAGTGATAAAATTAAAACGGTACGAAATAATATTAATGATAACGAAGTGACTTTTGAAAATGCTTGGGGTATTTGTGATGATGACATTTACTCTAAAATGCTTAAAGTGGCTGATGAACATTACAAAAACAACAAACCATTTTTCAATTTTGTAATGACAACTTCCAACCACAGACCGTATACTTATCCTGACAATGCAATTGATATTCCATCAGGAACTGGTCGTGAAGGAGCTGTAAAATATACTGATTATGCCTTAAAAAAAATGTTTCAAAAAGCCAAAAACAAACCTTGGTTCAAGAATACTGTTTTTATAATTATTGCCGACCATTGCGCTAGTAGTGCAGGTAAAGATGAAATTGATGTTGCCAATTATCACATCCCGGCATTTATAATAAATTTTCCAGAAGCAATAAGCCAAAAAGTAAAAAAACAATGCTCTCAAATAGATGTTTTTCCAACATTTTTTTCAATGATGAATTGGAGTTACGAAAGCAATTTCTTTGGTAAAAATGTATTTAATCCAAACTTTGAAGAACGCGCATTAGTAGGAACATACAGAAAATTAGTATTGATGAAAAAAGAAAAAGTAATGATTTTGTCTGACCAAAAGAAGCAAGCATTTTATACTTGGAATAAAACCGATAATAGATTAAAACCATTGCCATTGGACAAAAATTTCCTAAATGAAACCATTTCTTGGTATCAAACTGCTGATTATTTATTTACTAATAAGCTGCTTGAATAATGGTTTACATTCATTTTATTGTTAATCCAATATCAGGTAGTGGAAAACATAATATTGGCAAAACCGAATTAGAAAAGCATTTTCCAAAGGAAACTTATAAGATTGCAGTTGACTATTCAAATTATAAAAAACACGCAATCATCCTTACCCAAAATGCAATTTCTAACAATCCGGACTGTATTGTAGTATGTGGCGGAGATGGCACCATAAATGAAGTGGCGTCGTGTTTAATTAATACCAAAATAAAATTAGGAATTATTCCAGTTGGTTCTGGAAATGGTTTAGCTTCTAATCTAAACATTCCAAAATCATTGGATAAAGCAACGGAAATTATACGTAAAGGCAACACACAATTTATTGATGTTGGAAAAGTAAACGACCATTATTTTTTTAGCAATGTGGGGGTTGGAATTGATGCAACGATTATAAAAAAATATGAGAGTTACAGTAAGAGAACATTGTTTTCTTATGTTCGGGCTTCTATAGCATCAAGTATTCAATTTAATCCGATGGAAACGATACTTTCATTTAACAATCATATTGTCAATACAAATGCCTTCATGATTTTTATTTCTAATTCAAATGAAATGGGATATGGAATGAGTTTAACACCTAAAGCAAGTTTAAATGATGGTCTATTAGATTTAGTTGTAATTTCTAAACTAAACTTATTTGATAAACTAATTTTAGGTATGAGAGTAATATCAAATAAAATAGAAAAATTCGAAAAAGCACGACACACATTAATCGAAAAAATAAATATAGAAATGCCTAAGAAAATCTTCGTAGACACGCAAATTGACGGAGAATTTCATAATTTGAGAACAAATAAAATAGAAGTTACAATAATAAAAAGTGGATTAGAAGTTTTGACAGAATAAAATTTAAACTAATTAAGTTATGAAACAGTATCAAATTTTTGCTCTAATATCGATGTTCTTCGCTGGTTTGACATCGGTAGTTGCTAAAGCAGGTTTAAAGAATGTAGCTTCCGATACAGGCTTGGCTATTCGGACTTCATTCGTATTTATTTTTATTTGGTTTAACATCATAGTTTTTAATAATTATAAAGATTTCTCTAATCTTACCAAAAAAGATGTTTTGTTGTTAGGTGTTTCGGCTCTAACAACGGCAATTTCTTGGGTCTTTTATTATAGAGCAATAAAAATAGGCACAGTCTCCGAAGTGGCATTAATCGATAAAGGAAGAATAATTATCACACTAGTACTTTCTTTTATATTTCTAAACGAACAATTTACTTGGCGCATAGCTTTGGGTGGTTTGATGATTATAGGCGGAATACTAATCTTAACAATGAAATCATAATGGTATAAAACTACGCGTAACCTTTTAAATTATTTACCATGTTTAAAACCATTTTATTTTCATTATTAAGTATAGCTACATTGCATGCACAGAACCAGATTGAAAGTGTTCAAGAGAAGAAAATTGATACAGATACTATTCCGAAAACCGACAGCACGCATAAATTCAAATTAAAACAACTAATCATTCCGTCCGTTTTAATAGGTTATGGTGTAATTGGTATTGAAAGTGATCAATTAAAACTCTTCAATACTCAAATAAAAGAAGAAGTAAATGAAGATATCGATAAAAAAGTAACCATTGACGATTTCTCGCAATATGCACCAGCTTTATCAGTTTACGGATTAAATGCTTTGGGCATAAAAGGAAAACATAATTTTAAAGACAGAACCATAATACTCGGTACTTCTTATTTAATTATCTCAGCATCAGTTTTAAGTTTAAAATCAATTACACAAGTCGAAAGACCTGATGGTAGTGGTTTCAATTCTTTTCCATCTGGACATACAGCCACGGCTTTTGCAGGCGCAGAGTTCCTTTGGCAAGAGTATAAAGATGTCTCAATATGGTATGGAATTTCAGGATATATAATTGCTACTGGTACAGGAGCATTCAGAATTTACAACGACAAACATTGGCTAACAGATGTGGTTGCAGGTGCTGGAATTGGAATTTTAAGTACAAAAGTTGCCTATTGGATCAATCCATGGATACAAGAAAAAATATTCAAATCCAAAGAAAAAAATAGTATGTCAGCTATAGCACCTTTCTATAATGGCAAACAATTAGGTGTAGGCTTCATTAAAACGTTTTAATATTTGTAATTATTTTTAAAAGATACTTTTTGTTAAAGAGAAGTGGTTTTTTTTTAGATTATTATCTGATTTAGCCTAAAATACTAATTTTAATTGGTTTCTAATGTATAAGTATAATTGACACTTAGTATTGAAAGCAATATTTTTTTAAATATTCAGATATAAATGGAATTCTGGACACTATCGCAAAAAGTGTAAGTTGAAAAGTCTAGACTTCGGTTTTTATAATTAAAGCCTTTTTTCAAATATAAGTTTATAATAAATAATTGTCTTTATATATTTTTTCTCACCGTGCACAACTCATTTATTTATTAGCTTCATTTAACGAACTACTTGTTTGATAACTCCAACATTCTCCTTTTTACGGTATTAAAAGTACGTTTTACATTTCAGTCGCCACTTCTTTGCCAACGTTCCAAAAAATTAATGACATAGTTTAAAATAAATCATCTACACTTCGTGATTTGCACCAGAATTTTTTTTTAGCTTCGTTAAATAATTTGGCATAATAGTGCATATAGAACTATCCAGCTTTTAATCAAAATTTCGAATGCAGTAAATCTAATTAGATTGTGTAGATATAAATTTATGCCTCATAGTTAACATATCAGGTTTAACCTGACTACAATGAAACAAAATATAATAATATCAACAATTATTTATTTAGTACGATATACATACCAAAGCTATATTGTCAGGTTGAACCTGACAATATAGATACGAAATATAATTATAATAACCCGTTTATCTCTTGTCTTCTATTTCTATATCAAAAACAATCGAATGAAACATCTGCTATTTATTGTTTTGGCAGGCAAGTATCGACAAAGCACAATTTAGTACTATAGAAAACAATAAAACTGACCCATCATTTTCTACGATTGAAAAAATTGCAAAAGCAATGGGTTGCTCAATTGCCGAACTGTTTGCGTCTGCCGAAGAAATTAAAGAAATTCATTCCAACGATAAAAGTTTAATGGAAAAATTGACACTTATAGAAACGCTGACAGATGAAGAAAAACAGATCTTGTTTAATATTCTTGATGCTTTCGTTTCCAAGAAAAAATACAAAGACACTCTTTCGGGTTTGCTTATTGATGTAAAATAAGAAAGCCGAGCATTTGCTCAGCTTTCTATGTTCGACTACTTTTTAATTATTTCCTGTGATTTGTTTGTGCATTTACTATAAATGATATTATACTGCAAAACAGCAATAGTGCTTTTTTTATTGAAGCGATTTATTTCAAAAGTTTACTTTCTTTAACTATTTTTCTAATTTCCTGCTCGAAATAATAAGCACTTTCAAAGTTTTCATTGGCTTGATTTTCCATCACTATGACATTTGTTTTGGTTTTAGGGTAGTATAAATTTACTGCCGTAAATCCTTCGCTTGGATGAAAACCAGTATGTCCAATTTCGTAGATATTGGCTTTATCATTAATTCGTAAACCATAACCATAACCAATAAGATTTTCACTAAAAAGTTGATGTTTGTTGGTAATAGAATAATTAGTCATCAGTTTGTAAGTAGCTTGTTTTAATAGTTTTCCATTATGCAAACATTCGTTCCATTTGGCTAAATCTGATGCGGTAACAATTAAATGACTTCCCCAATACTGGTCAGGTGTAAAGCTGATTTTTTCAAATTGCGTTATCGTTCCATCTTTTTTTATAAGGTGTCCTTTAGTCAAAAAAATACTATTGGTTTCGTTAGGATAATAGCTGTTGTTCATTTTGCATTTCTTAAATAATGCCGTAACTAACGTTTCAAAACATTTCCCACTTTGCTTTTCCAATACCATTCCAGCCACATAATAACCAACGTTTGAGTAGTTGAATGCAGTACCTGGTTTAAATTTCAAAGGCTTGTCTATGCTTTCGCTGTACAAACCCGAAGTGTTGTTAAGTAATTGATGAACAGAAACGGTGTCTGCCCAAGAATATTTTAAATCGGGTAAATATTTACGAATAGGTGTTTGCAAATCAATCGTTCCTTTTTCAACTTCTTGTAAAATAAGTGTAGCTGTAAATTGTTTTGCTATCGACATTGTAGAGAATTTGTCGTCGATTTTCAGAGGTGTTTTTTTGTTTAAATTAGCAAATCCGTATGCTTTAGCATATTTCAATTTTCCGTTTTGTTGAATGTAAACTACTCCGTTAAAATCTCTTGGATTATTGGTTTGTAGTAAACTGTCAATTTTTGTTGAGTAATTGTCTTTTTGCTGTGCTGATAAATTGCAACTTGTAAATAAAATTGTTGTTGCAAGTAATGTTAGTCTAAAAATTTGGTTCATTTATGTTCTAAAAATTATTTAATGTTTGAATCTATCTTGTGTTTACGGTCGTTTCGATAAAATTGCCACCAACGTTAGTCTGTGAAAAAACTAAAATCTACCTCTTAAGATTCTCATATTTGAGATTTTTCTTTGGTAGCCCTCCGAATACTTTCTAAATTTGATGAGGTTTTTTCAGAGCCTGACGTTCCGGTACTCAGCGGGTTTGGGACAAATTAAGCCCATTATTCGGATTTGCCACCCGAGCGATAGAACAGGCGAAGCAAATCATCCCAAATACAAAACCAACTTTAAATTAAGCCTATTGCCCAAATCCGTTGTAGTGGCTGTTATGCCTTCGGTTTTTTATTCATTTCAATTTTCGGTTTCGCTTCCGCACCGTTTAGGTCAGAGGTATTTTTAATCTTTTTTATTATGATTGTATCTTTTTTAGTTTCAGTTTTTAGATATTTATTTTCTAAAGACTTTTGGCTTTCCGCTTTAGGTGTAGTAACTGGGTCATTGTTGTTTGCATTAACGTATTGAATAAATAGTCCACCACCATAACCAAGAAGACCACCGATTATATATTTTAAAATATCTTTTTTCATATCGTCTGATTGGATTAACCATTTACGCATTGAGTATCTCAATTGCATGATTTGCAAAAGGTTTAATTTTAAAAATATTATCTGTTGCTTTTCTGAGCCTCCATAATATCTAATGTAATAATTGCTTTTATATGGAGCTTTTTGAGAATCATAATGTTTCTCAAAGGTATAATCAGAAGATTGTTTAATCCCTAATGAAGATAAAACTAAAGGACTAACGTCGGGAATATTTATTTCGTTAATTTTTCCATATTTGACATTCAGTTCGACGTCAGTATATTCTAAAAACGATAATTGAATTTTTCCTTTTACATTCATTTAGGTTTTGGTGTTTCGGTTTTTTATTTATTTCAATTTTCGGTTTCGCTTCCGTACCGCTTTAAGGTCGGAAATATGTTACTTGTCAATTAAATATTTAATTATAAATCCAATTATAAAACTAAATACTGCTATGTACCATCTAAATCGAATATCCCAATTACCAAGCCTTAAATTATCTCTAGTTAAATTTCTAATTTCTTCATCTTTTTGGCGAAAATTTTTGGCATATTCAGAAGCTTCTTTTTGTAGTTTTAGATTTTCAATTTCTAAAATTTCTTTTGATTCAGCTTTTTTTAGTTCGGCTTCTATTTTTTCAAATCCGCCTTTTTTTAAAAATGGATTTATATGTCCAATTGAAGTAACGTATGTTTTATTACCTGAATATACTTTAATTAAGTCTAATTTTGAATCTACTATTGATTTTAATAGAAAATTCACATCGTCTAAAGTTGCATTTAAGAATAATTCTTTTTGGAATTCTTCAGTTTGTTTCAGATTATTTTCGCTACGAACTATTGATTCCAAAATTATATCTTTTGCTTTTCCGTCACTAATACTGTTAATATCTAATTTCATCGTTAGGTTATTGAATTCGTCTAATTCTTTTAAACAGAGGCATAACGTTTTGCAGCTACAAGAAGTGGCAAAATTCGTAACTGAATATATTCGGTTACTGCTAAATTTATTGCGAAACGTAAACGTGAATTTACCACATAATTTGCCATTTTTTGTAACTGCTGTTAGCAGTTCGGGCTTTATTTTGTTTCAAATATACTCAGCATTTCTTCTTTCTTTATAATGTCCCTTTTTAGTTTTGAAAATGGATGCTCAAATAATTCATCATCTTTATAATTTACTCCAAATCCTATTCTGTAAGCGTCCTCTGGTGTCCAATTAATATTTTCATAAGTGTTTTGGGTTAAAATTCTAAGATAGTCGTCATTCAACGAATTTTTCAATTGTAAAATTTGGTCAACTATGAATTTGTGACCATTGTATGTTTCTTCTATACGAAACATCTTTAATGTCTTTTCAATTCTGTCTTGGGTATTAGGCTCGTGAAAATTAATAGATATACTTTCACATTTGTAAAGACCTTTTGAAGACAGTTCGTAGTTAAATGAAAAGTCATTTATTAGGTTGTCAATGTAGGGGTGAATATTTTGAAGAATATCCATTTCTTTGTCACCCTTAAAAGTGCTATTGCAAATTTTACAACTAGGTATAAGGTTGTAAAATGAGAGAGAGAGTAATGGATATTTGCTTTTTGGGAAATAATGGTCAAAATCAGGTCTTGCTATCTGGCCGTCTACTTTTTTAGAACTAACCGTGATTGTATATTGTCTGTTGCAGTTGGGACAGGTATTTATTTGTAAATTATCGGCAAGAGAATAGCTGTTATATTCTTGCTTTTTATTGCTAAATAGGTCGTAATCAAATATTTTTCTGATTATTGAATTGATTTTTTTGCTTTTCCCTTTACTGGTTGAATAAAAAGCCTTGTTTATTTTTAAAAGTTCTTCTGGTTTGTCAACTAAAATTTGGGATAAATTAGCATCAATAAATTCCTTCAAATATTTGGGTAATGAAGAACTATTCAGCTTAGCTTTGGTTTTTTTTAGCAACCCTTTTTTGTGTTCCGATTTAGAATTTACGGTATGTTTGGTAACTATATTAATCATTTCTCTTCAATTTTTTTATACGACTTTCTATTTCTTCTTTCATTTGTTCAAGTCTTTTAATCTCATACTCGCTTGAGTTATCAAATTTGCTAAGCATAGATTGCAATTTAGTCTTCAAAACAGGTTCGTCAATAATTTTGATTACAGCTTTAACTTTTTCTATTTCTTTTGATGAAGGTTTTTTAGAATTAAGAATTGCAATTATTTCATTTATTTTTTTAATTGCAAAACTTCCGACTAATCCATTTCTTAAGAAAAATGAATCAGACATTAAAGTATGTACATTTGCTCCAAAAGACTTGTTTGGTTTTTCCTCACCGTTCAAAACGTAAGCTTTTTTATCTCGGGATCGAATATAAGAAATATGAGTGTTTGGAATATCCGAGAGTGTTAAAGTTGAGTGTGTAGTAAATATAAGTTGAATTTTGGGGTATAGTTTTCCCTCATCGGTTTCGAATACTAATGTTTTAGGTATAAATTCTATAATATCATTAACATATTCTTTCTGCCATTGTAAGTGAAATCCTGATTCTGCTTCGTCAATTAAGATATAAAGCATATTAGGTGTTTTTTTATGATTAAACTTTTCAGTTTTTACCTTTTCAATGATTAGTGAATTTGCAAAAAAGAACCTACTAAACAAATTAAACAGAGCTTTTTCGCCTGTACTTAATCCTGTCCAAGAATAGCCAATAAATGATCTTGGAACGTTGTAATCTGAAAATTTGGAAAGTTGATTAAGATATTCATCCTTTAACATTAAAAAGTTTTTAAGGTAATCTTTAGGTGTAACCCACGATATTTCTCCGTAATTCAAAAATTCTACTTTTGCATCAAAAATTATAATTTTTGTATATTCGATAAAATTTATAATATAATCTGTATTATCAATTAAATCAATGTTTTTGATGAAAGTATAAACAGCTTCTTCGTAATCAAGTTTTTTCAAATCTTCAAGACTAACAACAATATTTCCTTTATCTAAATAGTGGTTAGTTAACTCAAAATGATAGAAAATATTTTTTAACAAATGGTCAAGAAAAATAGCGAAGCATTTTTTTCTTGTATATGGATTTATTTCGTCAGGTATTTTTCTTTCTATTTGAATTTTGCGTTCTTCTTGAGCGTATTGATTAACTACCATTCCCATTTCATTAAATAAGTCGTAGTAGTTTCTGTAGTTGTATGGAACGTTTCGTACGCTAGACTTTGTTCCGTCTATTTTAGAAGGAAAATTACCCGCTACAGAAACGATTCTGATTTCTGAAGGAATGTTTATTTTCTCGTTTAGAAACATAACAAATTCGGAATCATTTGATAATTTTAATTGTCGTGCGATTTCTTCCGCAGCAAAAAGCTCTATTTGTGATAAATTCGGCTTAGTTGATTTTTGTTCCTCTAAATCTTTTAAAATTAACCAATCGGTGGAAATGTCAATCCAAGCATTATTATCGTGAGTTATGGGATAAATTTTATTGTCTAATGCAGGGTTGTAATAAATTACTTCTGTAAAAGCTGGAGTACCTTTACTTTGACTAAATTCATATTTCGCTTTCCGTCCCTCAAAATAATCGAAACAAAAAACTTCGCCATTTGCATCTTTAAATACAATTAAATATTCAAACCAATCCCTGTCTTGAGTTAATGCTGATTTTAATGCGTCAAGAAAATTGCTTTTTCCTGCACCATTTTCACCAACAAAAGCAGAGATGTTTAAGATAGAGTTACTTTCTTCTGTCTGAAAGAAATTTGGAATGTAGAAATCATTTTCTGTTCTTTTGGTTATAATTTCAGTGTCACTTATTTCAGTGTAATACTCATATTCAGAACCAAAATTGAATCCTTGATTTTGTATGTTTCTAAAGTCAGCAATCCAGAAGTAAACTATTTCTCTCATTATTTTTTTCTATATCGATTTAAGTTGTCGTCATAGCCTGACCGCCAACGTTATGCCACTTTGAGATGGCTGGAAATTCGTAAACGCTAATTTTTCGGCTTAACGAAAACTTGATGCGAAACGATAATTTCACTAAATTCCAGCTAGCTCAAAATGGCTGTTAGCGGATGGCGCTCTTATTTAGTTTTATTTCCGTTTAGTTGTTTTTGAATTTTTTACAGTTCTTTTTTTTGTTGCTTATTTAGGAAAAAAAGTGATTAAAAAATTTCGCATTTCTGCAAAAAGTTAAGAAAGTTTAGATTAAAACTTTTCACAGTTCAGAATAACGCTTTATTTGGTAAAATCATTACGGAGTATATCTTTCAATTGTGTTTTGCTTTTTAGTTTAACTTATTTACTAGTTAATGAATGTAATTTATTTAGTTTTTTTTATGTTTGAAATTACTCCAGAAATTATTAATGCAAATCCAATAAATACTAATGTTAATCCAGTCCATGATAAGAAACGATTATTATAAAGTTTATATAACATAATCGCAATTCCAAAGCATTGTAAAACAAATCCAAATATTGTTAAGGTATATTTTTTCAAAAATTAAATTTTTTAAGGTTTTTTTTTTACGCTATGCGCTAACGTCCCCGCGCTACAAGCAGTTTGGGACTAAATTAAGCCCATTATTCGGATTTGCCTAATCTTCCAAATACAAAACCAATTTTTCCATTAAGCCTAATACCCAAATTGCTTGTAGCGTGTGTTGAACTAAACCTTCGGTAGCACCATTGTTGATTTTGATTATCTTACGAAGATAACTAAAATAGAATATTATGACTACAAAAAAAAGCATCCTGATGCATTAAGAGAAAACAAAATTCTCAACCAAGCCAAGCGCGAAGTTCCGGGTTTTGAGGAACTTTTAGATCGTTTTGAGCGAACGATTTCTGTTTTAGGCAGAAGCCAAAGTACCTTCAATAATTATTCGCGCCATGTTGCGGCTATCTCGCTTTATTTTGGTAAAATCCCAACCGAATTAGATCCCGAACAAGTACAGGACTACTTGTTTTACCAACAAAAAAAGTCAAAAACACCTTCTCAAACCTATTTTAAACACTGTGTTTACGGACTTCGGTTTTTGCTAAAATCCGAAGGTTTACCGTATGATTTCCTTCATTTGCCGTCTATAAAACACGAGAAAAAGCTTCCTGTTGTTTTAAGTAAAGAGGAAGTTTGGGCTATGCTTCAAGGTGCCAAACTACTTAAACATAAAATACTGATTGGCTTGCTTTATGGCTGCGGACTTCGTTGTATGGAAGCTCGAGGGGTGCGTTTACAAGATCTGGATTTTGACCGCAAACAGCTCAAAGTAGTACAGGGTAAGGGCAAGAAAGACCGTTATGTACCGCTTTCAGAACATTTAATTCGTGGATTGAAAAAATACATCGAAGCCGAAAAACCTCAAGAGTATCTTTTTAATGGACAACCTTTGCCTACTGGCGCAGGAGGTGATTTTGACAATCGGTATTCACAACGAGGCGTGCAATGGGCGGTACGGCAAGTCGCCAAGGCAGCAGGTGTTAAAAAAGAAGTTCACACCCATACGCTGCGGCACTCTTATGCCACGCATTTGCTCGAAGATGGTATGGATATTATGACGCTCAAAGACCTTTTGGGACACCAAAACATTGAGACTACAATGGAATATTTGCACATTGCTCAACTCGAGAGTCAGCGTATTTTTAGCCCACTCGATACGCTATTTTCAAAATGCAGCCGGAAGTAGCTGATGTATTGAGTAAGGCAGGCTCAAGACTCGAAAACTATGGATTAAATAGTTGGCAACTTCGCACGCTTTACGCCATTAAAAAATGCAGAACAGCTGAGTTGGGTGGTCATATCGATGCTTGTGATAGTTGTGGTAACCTCAATATAAGCTACAACTCTTGCCGCAATCGTCATTGTCCGAAGTGTCAGGGCAACAAACGAGAAGATTGGATACAAGCCAGAAGTACAGAACTCTTACCGGTTCCCTACTTCCACGTAGTTTTTACCTTGCCCGATAGTATTAATTCTCTAGCGATACATCAACCTAAAATGGTGTATGATACTTTGTTTGAAGCTACTTGGGAAACGCTTCAAAGTTTTGGTAAAGCCAAGGAAATGCAAATGGGAATGATTGCCGTTTTGCACACTTGGGGACAGCAATTAAGTTTGCATCCGCACCTGCATTGTATTGTTCCAGGCGGTGGTGTTAACAAAGAAGCACAGTGGAAAAATAACAGAACCGATGGTAAATTCTTGTTCCCAGTAAAAGCCTTGTCGAAAGTTTTTAGGGCTAAATATTGCGCCAAACTCAAAGCAAAATCGCCTATCCAATACGAACAAATCCGACAGGATTTATGGAAAAAATCATGGGTTGTTTTTGCAAAGAAACCTTTTGGAAGTCCAAAGTCGGTGGTGGAATATCTGGGAAGATATACCCATAAAATCGCCATTAGCAACCATCGAATCAAGAGCATTGACCAGCAAAACGTGACTTTTGATTATAAGGATTACCGCCTAGCGGGCGTCAAAAAACAAATGACACTGACGCATCAGGAATTTATCAGGCGTTTTGCGTTGCATATTTTGCCTAAAGGCTTTGTCAAGATCCGTTATTACGGTTTTTTGAGCAGTACATGGAAACGTCAGAAGTTAAAGCTTTTGCAGGAAAAACTGCAAGTGAAGGTATTAGAAAAATCAGAAAAAAAGCCTTTTTTACCTAAATGTCCGTGTTGTAAAACGGGTAATTTACACCGAATAGCAGTTTTTGACCAGCGTGGTCCGCCTGCTTGGTATCTTGGCGGTGGCCAAAATCTAAATCCCTGTCAAAACTAATTTTATGGGTAAGGGAACGTGTGTTCATAAGTGACCGAAAATACGAAACTAAACCCAAAATCCTTCTCAAAAAAAAAGAGGACACTAAATCCTCTTGAAATTCTCCTTTAAAACTTTACGATAACTCCATAGTTCCTGCCAGTGAACGGTTCCGTTCAACCGGAGTTTCATTGTTCGTGCTGCGCACGCAACGAATCTCTAGCTGTTACCTGCAGTTTTTTTATAAGTCGGATATGTCAATTAAGTTAATGCCAAAATTAAAAGCTTGCATTTCTTTTACCACTTGGACTAATGAATATTTTGCAATATTTGAGTTGCATTTGTCAATACGATCTAATATGTTATCTTTTTTATAATGATTGTTTTTAAAGGCCATAACAAAATTTATAGTTAATTCTTTAGACTTAATTTTCTCAAGAAAATTATCAATATCAATTTTTTTATCAGAGTTTCGTTTATTATACTCTTCTAAAGTTTTTTTGAGATAACTGATCCCTTTAGTATTTTTTAAATCGTTAGACAATCTTTTCGCTGAAAGAATAACTTGAATATATAGATCTCTCATTTTGGTATTAAAACCGTTTTTAACATGAATAAAATAAGCAATATTATTATTTATTGTCAGTATATCACAAAGCTCAATATTTTCTTTGATTACTTTATCTAAGACGTAATATTGGTCTAATTCATGGTAACTTCGGTTATATGTATCTTCATCTTCACCATCTTTCCAATTAATTAATATATTTTTATTTAAAACATATTTTGAATAATATGCTTTGGCATCGTCATTCATTATATTCAAGAATTCATTTTCTAAAATATACCAATGTCCATCGATTTTAAAATACTTACTTGTTTCATGATCCATTTCTGCGGTCACATGCGAAAAAAAACTTCCATATGTTGCTTCTTTATTGTTAACATAACCGGTGATATTTAATTTAAAAATATTCTGCTTTATTGCGTATCTGTCGGTTATACTATCAATTGTATCAAAGATATATTTAGTTGCATTAAAATATAAATCTGATCGGTCTAATATTTCTAAATCTTTTTTACCTCTTGAAAATTTATACCGAATTACAAATTTTTCACATTCGTAAAATCTTTCAAGTTTGCTAGGATGAACTACCTCTATAATATCGTTTAAAGTTTGTCGAACTCTGGACGGATCATTATGCAATTGGATATCGTCAGTTATTAAATCTAATAGTTTGTCATCTAATTTTTTTAGAAGGTCGGTTTCATTAACTTTATTAAATAATGTTAATTGCTTAGGAGTATTCTTAGTATATATTTTGTGTAGGTCAATTATCAATTCCTTTAATTCTTCAAAGTCAATTTTCTTTCTAAGGTAGAAGAAAGATCCAACTTCCATTATTGCTAAGTTCTTATCTAAATTGTATTTTTTGAACTCTTTCTTTTTTAATTCATTTCTAACTTTTAATTTAATTTTCGTAGGAATGTCCGAATACTCGAGAGTTTCGGAAATAGTTTGATTTAGATTAAAAGTTTCTTTTTTGGAAGAAATATTATTTGCTATACTTCTTATATACAATTCGATTATATTGTCATTTGTTGGATTTGCAATTCTTTGGTAAATTTCTATGCCAAAAGTTGGATGTAGATATTTTTTGATGACGTTTATCCCGCTACCGCTTATGACACAATAAATTTCAGATTTATACTTAATAAACAGTACAAATGAAAATTCAATTATGTCAAAATTTTGATTTTCTGTAAGTTCATCTGGTAGAAAAACTTTTAAGTAAAACTTTTCTTTTGGTTGTCTAAAACAATATGCTATAAAATTAAAATCCCCGTCTTCAAATGATTTAATTTCGGGGTTAACAATCTTGATGTCAAAATCTTTAAATTTATGACGTAGTTTTTTCAAGTGATTATCTTTTATAATATCAATTATTTCGGTAAAAGATTTATCTCTTAATTCAAAAAAGTTTTTATCAATCTTAAAAATTTTTAGATCAATCTTGAATTTCTCTATATCCATACGGTTTTTTTTAAAATTGCAGGTAACTAGTATATAGGTCTGATAAAATCAGACCTATCACCCCAAATTTAGAGAGATAGGTCTGACTACGGTCAGACTTCGTTTCAAATCAAATGTATAAATATTTTTTTACAAATTATCAAATGGACTTTTTATTTACTGAATACTTTTCGTACTTACGTAAATATAAATTTAAGTTGTTTTACTATTATTATGACCCGGTAATTCTTGTATACATGCGGGAACTGACCTTCGATATGAATCCTTTTTGGTTAAATTGCTGAAAGTTCATTTGGATAATTTGTATACAATAACCTTTCTAAAATTCTTTACGGTTTTCCAAATAGTAAATAAAAAAAGATGCCATTAAGCATCTTCTTATTAAAGTGGTTTATTTGGCCAAAATTCTTTAGGAGAACAACCAAATATTTTGGCAATATCATTTAAATGTTTGACATTATATTTTGCTTTTTTGGAAGGGGCTTCAATATCGCCAATAAAACCAACACCTTTGCCAAGTCTAAGAGATAGGTCCATTTGGGTTAACCCTTGTGACTCTCTAATCTCTCTAACACGCTGAATAATATATTTATCTATTTCACTTATCATCTTTGCAAATAGCTATATAATAATTATTTTTATCAATGGACTATAGTCCATATTATATTTGTTTTTATTATATTTGCTTTTGAATACATATATTTGCGATTCTTCATATAAAATATTTGAAGCATTCGCTTAGAATCTCGACTTTGAAAACTGGTAATTTTGCAACGAGAAGATAAGTATGATGCTCACGTCCCATGGCGTGGGCTCACTTATTGTTGCTGGGTATACCAGTACCTCAAAGTCAATAAGCTGAGTTCCATGCCATTTTTTATGCGCAAAAGGTACTCCCTTTTATTCTTAGCAAATCTTCTTTTTTATAGTATCGTAAATCAATTAATTGAATTAGTTAGTTTGGAAACGCACTGCCTGCGTTGGGCTGCAACTGGCAACGGCAGTGTACTTTCCTAAATAAACAATATAAATTCAAAAGCCTTTGCATCCAAAAAAAGAGTGCTCTCAAGATCTGTGGTAACAGCAATAGCGCAAATCGAAATAATAAATTGAAAGACAGGAAACAAACAACCAATAGATGAAATACTATAAAACTATAAAAGTTACTTTAATTCTAGCTTTAATTACACTGATAATTTGTTGGCTTTATGGTTCCGATGCTTTTATATAAACAGCAATAACTAAGAAAAACAACTATTTATCTTCACATCACACAGCTTGCTTAGATGTGACAACACCTAATAATATACAGATAACGCCTATGACTTAAAAAATAAAAATCTATGCCTTACTTCTTTCGAGGCTAATCAGAAAAAAAAGGCCCTCTAACTCTTCTTGGCGGACGAATAGAGGACCAAAGCAAACTAAACCGAAGTCTAACTAAACCAATTCAAAAGTATGAAAAAAAAATCATTTTTGAAGTTTTGGACAACAACACAACTGTCCAAACTGTACTGCATCCTTTTCCTGTGCTTCATAACAGGATTAAATGCGCAAACACGATCTATCAAAGGTAAAATTACCGATGATACCAGCACAGTTCCTGGTGTAACCATCAAGGTTAAAAATAAGCCAACAACAGCATTTTCTGATGAAAATGGAAATTACACCATAATAGCCGCTGAGAATGATGTTTTGGTTTTTTCCTATCTAGGCTATAAAACGATTCAAATTGTAGTTGCAGATCAAACAACTATCAATGTAAAATTGACTGAAGATGCAACGACTTTAAAAGAAATCGTAATAAATGCCGGATATTATTCTATTAAAGAAAAAGAGCAAACCGGTAGCATTGCAAGAATGACTGCAAAAGATATCGACAAGCAACCTGTCACAAATGTACTAGCCGCAATGCAAGGAAGAATGGCAGGTGTCAATATCATTCAAGATGGGGGAACTCCCGGCGGTGGTTTCCAAATTAAAATTAGAGGTCGCAACAGCATTCGTCTTGATGGAAATGAGCCATTATACATTATTGATGGAGTTCCCTATTCAAACGAGTCAATTGGGAGCACGAACACATCAACGGCATTGCCAAGCCAAGCCAGCCCACTTAACAGTATTAACCCCAATGACATTGAAAGCATCGAAGTATTAAAAGATGCGGATGCAACGGCAATTTATGGCTCTAGAGGAGCAAATGGTGTGGTATTAATTACCAGAAAAAAAGGAAAATCAGGTAAAACAAACATTTCAGTAACGGCCTCAACAGCCGTTGGTACAGCGACTAAATTTGTAGATCTGATGAATACGCAGCAGTATCTTTCGATGCGTAAACAAGCATTTATCAATGATGGAAATCCAATCTCGGATACCGATTATGATGTAAATGGAACTTGGGATCAAACTCGATATACCAATTGGCAAAAGGAATTATTAGGCGGTTCAGCAATAATCAATGACTTTAGAACCAGTATCTCTGGTGGTAGTGAAACAACGCAATTCTTGATTAGTGGGAATTACAGAACCGAGGGAACAGTCCTTCCGGGAGATTTCAGGTACATTAAAGGAGGGATTCTTAGCTCAATAAACCATACTTCTTTAGATAAGAAATTCAGAATCTCTTTTTCGGGAAATTACACGGCACAAGATAATCTACAAGCAGCGACAGATTTGACGTTAACAGCGCGTTATTTGGCACCAAACGCTCCCGCACTTTACGATTCAAATGGAAATCTGAATTGGGAAAATGATACCTTCGAAAATCCTTTGGCACCTCTAAAAAGTACCTACCGTGCGAACACCAATGACTTAGTAGCCAACAGCGTGTTGTCTTATGAATTAATTCCAGGGTTAGAAATAAAATCAAACTTTGGTTTTACCGATCTAAAAACCAAGGAAGTTAGAACGATACCATCCACCATTTACAATCCCGTTTACGAAGTTGGGAGTGATAATTCCTTAATGTACTTAAACCTTACCAGTAGACAATCATGGATTATTGAGCCACAACTAAGAGGTTTCAAAAATTTTGGAAACCACAAATTTGATGTACTACTGGGGATGACAAGCCAACAGCAACGTACAGAACGCCTATTCCAATCGGGTATTGGTTTTGCAAACAACAATCTGATTAACAACTTAGCTTCTGCAATTACAAAAAACACAACCAATAGCGATACCTTTTTATACCGTTATCAAGCTTTTTTTGGTCGCATCAATTACAGTTACAACGAAAAATACTTTTTAAACTTTACAGGTCGTCGGGATGGCTCCAGCCGATTTGGACCAGGCAAACAATATGCTAATTTTGGTGCTATTGGTGCTGCATGGATTTTTAGCAAAGAAAAATTCAATCCAGAAAATAGTAAAATGAGTTTTGGAAAACTCCGTTTTAGTTATGGAACTACAGGTAATGATCAAATTGGAGATTACCAGTTTTATGATACTTACGGTACAACTGGTGCAAATTATCAGGGCATAATTGGGTTACAACCTACACGACTTTATAATGCCGATTTTGGATGGGAAACCAATCGTAAACTAGAATTAGCCTTAGAAACTGGTTTTTTTAAAGACCGAATTTTTAGTACGCTAGCATTTTATAGGAATCGTTCGTCGGATCAATTGGTGGGTATTCCTATGCCAGCTACAACAGGTTTCTTGTCATTGAATGCGAATCTTGATGCTACCGTTGAAAATTCAGGTTTTGAATTTTCCGTAAGAACCCTAAATATTGATTCAAACTCTTTTAAATGGTCAACAAACTTCAATCTGGCCGTTGCAAAAAATAAACTACTTTCTTTCCCGAATCTTTCAGGTTCCACTTTTGCAAATCGGTATGTGATTGGACAATCCATTGATATTGTAAAATTATACCAAAGCAAAGGTGTTAATCCACAAACAGGATTATACGATTTTGTAGATTTAAATGGGGATGGAAGCATAACAGCAGGCGACAAGCAAATTATCAAGGACTTATCTCCAAAATATTTTGGAGGCATCCAAAACCAATTGGACTATAAAAATTGGCAATTGGATTTTTTATTGCAGTTCGTAAAAAGAGACAATTACGATTACATTTCAAATGTTCCGGGAGGTGGTCCAGTAAACCAAAGCAACACTATTGGCGATGCTTGGCAGCAAATTGGGGATCAAAGCAGTTCGCAACTGCACACTACGGGACTAAATGGTGCTGCGGTAAGCACCTATTATAGGTACATAGAAAGTGATGCTGTAATTACAGACGGCTCTTTTATCAGACTAAAAAATATTTCACTTTCCTATGATATTCCGTTACAAGCGACCACTAATGTAAAATGTAAACTTTTTATTCAAGGTCAAAACCTACTCACATTTACATCCTACAAAGCAGGTGATCCCGAGTTTAAGTTCTCAGGATTCCTCCCTCCGCTAAAAGTGATCAGCGGTGGAATGACATTAAACTTTTAATCCTCAAAAAAATAGTAATATGAAAAATTTACAATTTATAATAATACTAACAAAGCCATTCCAGGTGTATCGCATTCTTTTGGTTTTGGCACTAATACTGTCTTCAAGTTCCTGTAGTGAATTTGTGGAGGTTCCATTACCTAATTCTCAGCTTACAGGAACTACAGTTTTTGAAAGTGAATTGACAGCAAATGCAGCAATGGCACAAATCTATGCACAACTTCGTGACGGCGGCATACTATCTGGATTACCTACTGGTGCATCTGTTAGAATGGGATTGTATGCGGATGAATTACAAGATTATACCAACTCTACAATTTCGCTACCTATTTACAACAATGCGCTTACGGCTGACAATGCTACTGTGGCGTCACTTTGGACTTCAAGCTATAGTCAAATATATAATGCAAATTCGGTTATTCAAGGTATTGAAAATTCGACTGGGTTACCTATTGCGGTTAAAAACAGAGTGTCGGGTGAAGCACTATTCGTTCGTGCTTTAGTGCATTTTTATTTGTTGCAAATTTATGGTAGCATCCCCTATATTACAGGAACCAATTATGAAATTAATAGAAAAGTTACTCGCAGTGCTGCGGATGAAGTATATGCAGCAATCGCGAAGGATTTAGAAAGTGCCAGTACTAGATTACCTGAAAATTATAGTTCTTCGGATCGTGCAAAACCCAATAAAATGGTGGCCAAAGCCATGTTGGCGAGAGTATATTTATACAGGAATAAAAATACAGAAGCAGCAAATGAAGCAACTACTGTTATCAATAGTCCGCTTTATGCTTGGGAAACGGATTTAAACAAGATTTTTCTAAGAAATAGTAAAACTACTATTTGGCAATTAGCATCAGCAACAGCGGTACGAAACAGTAATGAAGGTACAACTTTTATTTTCGTATCTGGACCGCCACCAGTTTGTGCGCTTCGCACCGATTTTATGATTGCATTTGAAACAGGTGACCAGCGCAAAGTGAATTGGACAAAGTCAGTTACCACTGGACTAAATACTTGGTATCATCCCAATAAATACAAACTACGCACCGCAACAACAAGTTCGCAGGAATATTCTATTGTGTTGCGCTTAGCAGAACAATATTTGATCAGAGCCGAGGCAAGAGCCAAACAAGGTGATTTAGCGGGCGCAAAAGAAGATTTAAATAAAATAAGAACGACCGCAGGCTTACCAATAACTACATCATCTATCACTTCTGAAATTTTATCTGAAATTCAAAAACAACGAAGATTTGAGTTTTTTACGGAACACGGTCATCGCTTTTTTGATTTAAAGCGCAGTGGAACAGCCGATGGAATACTATCTGTTTCAAAACCTGGCTGGAACAGTTCAGATATTTTGTGGCCTATTCCAGAGCTAGAATTGAACGCAAATCCAAATTTACAACCGCAAAACACAGGATATTAAAGTTATGAAGCTATTAAAAAACCGAAGTAATCAAACTTTAGGTTATTCTTGTAAAAAAACAATTTTGTCATTTTGTATAGTAATATCCTGCTCTATTTACGGGCAGGATCATTCCAAAAACAATATTACTGAGGCAGAGTATGAAAGATGGGGCAAATTAGAAAACAGAGCTATTTCACAAAAGGGAAACTGGATATCATTTGATATGCAGTACAGCAATGGTTCAGATACACTCTTTGTAAAACATACGCAGAAAAATATTGGATTTACTTTTCCACTAGGAACACAGGGCAAATTTGGCGGTGAAATTGCATTTGGTGCCTTTCAAGGAGATACTGTAATAGTAACCAACTTAGAAAGTAGTGAAAGTTCTGTTATAGCGAATAGTGCTGCTTTTGAATTTGCAAATAGTGGAAAAATTATTGTGAGCTATTCCAATGATTGGGAATTAATCATGAGAACAATAAAAAATAAAGAAATCATCCGTGTTCCAAATGTAACAGAATACCAATTGGATCAGATTAATAATATCCTGTTTTATCTCACTAACCATGAAGGGAAAAGTAGTTTCGGAACAATTAATCTTAGGACAAATCAAAAAACAGAATATCACACAACGCCACACAAATTATCTGGTCTAACATTAGCAGAATATGGAAAAGGTATTTTTTGGCTCGAAGAGGGCATCAACGGGAAATACACAAAACTGAACTTCTACAAAACCCAAGATAAAAGTATTCAAACCTTTGAACCAAAATCATTCTTAAATTTTCCAGAAAAGCATGAAATTGTTACCACAAAATCTTTCAAAATTTCAAGTGATGGTAAAAGGGTATTTTTTGGAATCGCAAAAGTCAAAGAAGAGGCAACACCAAAAAAAGACGATGTCGAGGTTTGGGATACAGAAGATTTATGGATTTATCCAAAAGCAAGTAGGGAAAATTTAGAAGGGTACTCCACATTATCGGTTTGGTTTATTGAAGAAAAGCGCTGGAATACGATTACAAGTAAAGAACTTCCTTTTGTACAGCTTAACGGGAGTAAATCAGTTGCATTACTTTACAATCCAACTGCATATGCTCCTCATTTTAAGCGCTATGGTGAGGTTGACTATTTCTTGTGCAATCTGGCTGATGGCACCAAAAAGTTATTTTTAGAAAAGCAACCTGGCGAAAATTACTTATTGTCTTTTTCCCCAAATGGAGCGTACATATGCTATTTTAAAGATAAAAATTGGTGGCTGTACAATATAAAAACACAATCTACGGTGTCAATTGTTCCACCTGCAGGTTCCGAATGGGTTTCATATGATTTAAAGTACATAACAAGACCACATGTTTTTGGAATGAAAGGATGGAGTGATAATGGAGAATATCTTTTGGTACAAGATGAGTTTGATATTTTTAAATTTGATATAAAAACAAGTAAACTAAAACGGATTACAAACGGACGAGAAAGCGGTACTCACTTCACTGTAGATGGTTCGAACATCAAGCAAATAGGAAATGATAATTACAATGGTTGGGCTCTTACTGAAATTAATGCGACTAATAATTTAATCGTTTCATCAAGAAATGCGGCCACCAAGTCACAACAATTTAAATTAGTTTCTACATCCAACACTTTAATTCCAGTAGCAAACAATGATACAAAATCAGATGAATTGCGTAGAGCCAATAATGAAGTCTATGTCTATCGAGAACAATCACATAATGAGTCTCCCAGAATTGTATCATTTAAAAACGGTGTAAATAAGGTTCTGTTTGAAAGCAATACCCATGATAAAAACTTTAATCAAGGAAAGGTAGAACTAATTTCATTTTCGAATTCAAAAGGAGACAAACTGCAAGGTTTATTATATTATCCGGTAAATTATGAAGTAGGCAAAAAATATCCGATGATAATCAATGTGTACTCTCAAATCACTAACTCATTGCATGAATATTGCATTCCGACTTTATACAACGATACGGGTTTTAATGTAAAACATTTTGTGCAACGGAATTATTTTGTACTAATGCCTGATGTGAAATATTATGAAGGAGAAACTGGAAATAGTGCATTGGATTGTGTTGTTGCTGCAAACAATGAAGTTGTAAAAACAGGAATGATTGACTCCAGGCGAATTGGTTTAATAGGGCATTCTTTCGGAGGTTATGAAACAAATTACATTATTACAAAATCGAAAATTTTTGCAGCGGCAGTATCGGGTGCAGCAATTTCAGACATGGTAAGTTGGTATTTTAGTACCTCAAAAAGTCTCTATATCCCAGAATTGTGGCGCAGTGAATCGCAACAATGGAGAATAGGAAAATCTATTTATGAAGACAAAGAGTTGTACCTAAAAAATTCACCAATACTTTATGCAGATAATGTTACTACACCATTACTTTCTTGGGTGGGTAAAATGGAGACTAATTTACCCTACGAACAGAGTTTACTTTTTTATAACGCATTGAGGAGAGCCAAGAAAAAGAATGTTTTATTGGTATATCCAAAAGATCAGCATGTAATTGTGATCAAGGAGAATAAAATGGATCTTACAAAACGAATTACCGATTGGTTTGACCAATATTTAAAGGAATAAATAAATAAGTGCAGTTTGAAAAAAATGCACTTATTCGTTAAACGTAAATCCATTTAGAATTTTAATAAAACGCCGACTTTGGAGGCATTTTCCAGCCCCTTGCAAGGGCAAGTGGTTTTGAGCTGCGGAAAGTATTTCAAGCAGCTCAAAACACAACTTGCTATTTTCCTGCGAAAATATTATTGGATATGGTTTTGATGGAAAGGGCTTGAGGCCCTTTTTTTATTGTAATGGTTATAAAGTAATTTATTTTAAAGATATATCTAAATAAATCGGATCCTTCTCATATGGCAGTGTTATTGTTTAAGCCAGCAGACTGCGGAGAGATATATGATGCAATAATTGAGTTGTATCTTAAAATATTTTCTTTCAAGAAAAGGCTCAAGTATGCAGGGATGCAAGTAAGCAAGCATAACGAAATGCAGGCATTCAAGTATACAAGTATGCAGGGATGCAAGTAAGCAAGCGTGAGGAAATGCAGGCATTCAAGTATACAGTAATGTAAGCATGCAAGTATGCAGGGATGCAAGTATGCAGGTATTCAGATGTGCAAGCCTGCAGGTATTTGCCTATTTGCATAAGTGTTTTTAAAAGCATAAAATGTAAAAATGCTTTTATGGTTTTTCCGGAAACTTTGCGATTTTATTTCAGACAAACCTTGAAAAGATAATTGAACCTCACAATACCAATAAAAATATCTTTTCCAAAGAAAACCGAAAATCGGAAAAAAGAAAAAGAAAGCAATTTCAAAGGACGGGATGCAGACAGGACAAAAGGAAACGGAATAAGTCCCGAAGGGTGGTTTGTGAGGCACGAGCTAACCATTATGCCGTAGTCTTTTGGACAGGCTCATCCAGCACGTCCTACCTTGGTTTTCTTTTTAATATTTCTTTGAGTAAAATATAAAGTCCAACCCGTCCAAAGAGACTGAACAAAGCAAAGATGAGGAATTAAATAAACCAAGAAAAACCCGTTTAGGGATTTAGGTATTCACTAAATCCAGTGATAGGGTTTGTCTTTGCGGTTCAGATAGCAATACATCTCTTCCTTTTTGAGTTCGGGAAAGAATTTAAGAGCATTCTCAATGGCATAGTTGGGAAGAAAGAAAATCTCGTCACGGATAGAAGTAATTACTTTTTCACGACCATAAAAACGGACGATTTCGTCAATTTGATCCTGACCTCCACGCTCAACAATACGGGCAATTACCATTTTATATCCTCCATCCCAGTCTATACTGTCGAATCTAAAATCCCAGAAGAATTTAGGGTGAAGATTAGGTATATGTTTGGTTAATGGCTTCATTGTTTTTTTAATTGGTGTAGTATCAAATATAAGTATTTTTTGCTTAATTACCTGCAAAATCCTCTATTTTTGTTGGGATTAATCGGTAAATCCTGGCTTTCTGATTTAAATTTATACAAAGGATTTTTTACTGCCAGTTCCAGCCGTTTTTGGATAATTTTCCAGTTTTGCTCTTTTTCTTTCAGCATATCTATACCTTCAAAGGTACTAATCTTGTCATATGTATTCAGACCTATGGAAGCCCAGTAGGGATCCTTATCGTATTTTCTCTGATAGGCTTGTAGGTAGAACTTTAATGGTTCTCGTTCAAGCATAAAGTACATGTCAACAAAATCCTTGTACCTGTCTCCGCTCTGATGAATCGCATGGAGTTTCATTGCTCCAATATCTTCATTGGAAATCATGCGGACTCCTTCAGCTGTTTCCACGGAATTCAGAAGAGGGTAATTGTGTGTAACAATATCGACTTTTATATCATCGATGTAGGTAAGAACAGTGTTCGGGAAGAACTGGCTTTCCTTTTCATTTACATCGTAAGTGTCATGCAGATATTTGAGCATCATCTGCGAATTAAAAGTTTTTGTTGTAAAAAGATCTAGATCCACTGATAAGCGATGTCCCAGTCGTAAGGCTAACGCCGTACCGCCGACCAATATATAGTCTTTCAATTTTTCATCTTTCATAAGCCTTTGGAGAAGTTCCCACATCTCCTTGCTAACTGTTTCTTTGTAGAGCATAATTTCACGTTTCTCATGAAATTAATCCCGAAAGCGAGGCACTCTTAGAAAGGGTCCTGTCGTGGCTTTGTTTGACGGAAGTTGTCCTTAAGGCGAAAATCAACATGCGGAAATAGTAAGCCAAATGCTTCCATATTCTCCAATATCCAGAGGTCATTACTAATGATAAAGTATATTGGTTTTTAAATTGTTTAAACGAAACCAGTAATAACGGTAATGGAAAGCAACGGCAAAACCACCCCGCATAAAGGAGGCAGGCATCCCAAGAAAGATCCCGCCGTTCACCGCTATTCTATAAGCCTTAGTGCTGAGGAAAATGCACGATTCCTTTCTCTCTACGAAGCTTCACGCATGGATGTTATGGCACATTTTATTACGGCATGTATTTTCCAAAAAGCAATTACGAACGTAACGGTTGACAAGGCAACCATGGATTACTATATGCGCCTGACTACCCTATTCGGACAGTTCAGGGCTGTAGGAACCAATTATAACCAAGTGGTAAAAATACTGTACCGCAATTTTTCCGAAAAGAAAGCCGCAGCCTATCTCTATAAATTGGAAAAACAGACAGCAGAAATGGCGGTATTGTGCCAAAAAATCATTCTACTAACTGAAGATTTTGAAGCAAAACACCTGAAAAAATGATAGCTAAGATAGGAAGAGGAAACAATCTGTATGGCGCATTGGCATACAATCAACTCAAAGTGGAAAAGGAAAATGGGCAGGTTTTGTATACCAATAAGATAATTGAAACTCCTGATGGCATTTACGCCACTAGTCAACTGTTGCGTTCATTTGAACCGTACCTGCTGGCCAATCGAAAGACTGAAAAACCAATATTACATATCTCTCTCAATCCTGATCCGAAGGATAAAGTAAGTGATGAACAATTTGAAAAGCTGGCGCAAAAGTATATGCAGAAAATGGGTTACGCTGAACAGTCTTTTGTGGTATTCAAACATACTGATCTTGAGCGTACCCATATTCATATCGTATCAGTTTGTGTGGATGAAAATGGCAGGAAAATATCGGATAAATTTGAAAAAAGGCGTTCGATGGATGTCTGTCGGGAATTGGAAAAACAATTCTGCTTGATATCGGCTATCGAGAAAAAGCAAAATCCACAAAATCAAATATTCAAACCCGTTGATTATAAGGCTGGTGACATAAAGAGCCAGATGGCTTCGGTAATCCGTAATTTGCCAAAGTATTACAAATTTGAGGGTTTCGGCACCTACAATGCCCTGCTTTCCCTTTTCAATATTACAGCCGAAGAAGTCAAGGGTGAATTTAATGGAATCCCAAAACAAGGACTGGTATATTTTGCATTAAATGAAAAGGGAGAAAAAGCAAGCAATCCTTTTAAGGCTTCGTTGTTCGGTAAACAGGCAGGATATGTTAATCTTCAACAACACTATGGGAATTCCAGAGAATTATTGAAAAATGAGCCATCCAAACCTTTGCTTAAGACAACCATTGAGATGTGCTTGCAGACGGCATCGGATGAAAAAGAATTCAAAAAACGGTTGTTGGAACGAGGTATTAATACCGTTGTAAGACGAAATACGCAAGGCAGAGTTTATGGAATAACCTTTGTTGATCATAGTTCAAAATCCGTGTGGAATGGTTCGCAATTAGGCAAAAACCTTTCGGCTAACGTTTTCAATGACTGGTGGAATAATGGCACTAAAATAGAGCAGCCTGTACAGGGAAATGGTGTTTCAAAGAACAATACGACTATAAATGAAGATGTCAAACAATCACACAAGCTGTTTGACTTTTTGGTTAAGGAAAATATGTCCTATAGCCACGAAGAAAATAACCTTATTGAAGTCTTTGGAGGGTTATTATCCATTGGAAAAGCAGAAGACTATGATGAAGAATTATTTGCCAACCAAACGAAAAAGAAAGCCAGACGCAAAAAAAGATAGTGCATACTATCAATTTTAATCGCCAGCCTTTTTGTTGATTCACGACAAAGGAGTGATTCATCAAATTGGCTGTACCAACTCTTTTTAAAAACAAAGACTGTCCCGACGATAAGGAGGGATTGTCTTTGTTTTTTTACAACTGTTTCTAATATTGCTTTGAGACTAATGCAGCCAAAGAGTTCCTAGGTGAGACTGTAATTACTCCTAAGCTGTCAGATGGGTTAAATTCATTGGCTCATTAAAAAATATTGTTTTAACAAAAGGCAAAGGAGGTACAAAATGAAACAGGAATTTATCAAACAGACTGATGTAGAAGAATATATCTTAAAAAATTATGAAGATATAGAACGGGAAAAAGAACAAAAATTCGTAGATTTAATGATTGAAATTATTGTATCATTAACATTGAAAGAATTATATGAAGAGGGCGATTAGATATTTAAGATTTAGTCAATTAGGGCAAAGTAACGGCTCGATTGAAAGACAGGAATTGTATACCGATCAATACCTGCAATATAATAATATACAGTTGGTGGATTCCTTCATTGACAGGGGTAAAAGTGCCAAGACTTTTGACCGTCCAGATTTTATAAAATTACAGGCATTCATTGCAAAACATTATAAATCAGTAGATTACCTTCTTGTAGACCAGCTTGACCGCTTTAGCAGGGATGCTGGTGAAGCTATGAGTTTGGTCAAACAATTTCAAAAAAAATACAGTATTCAGATTATCAGCGTAACTGAAGGGATCGTTTTTGATTATGATACACCGGGAAGCTTTTTCCGAGCAGGCTTACAATTGTTGCTAGCTGAAGAAGACAATATCAACAGGAGTATAAAAGTGCGTGGCGGACTCTATACAGCCCGTGCAAAAGAAGGTCGCTTCCTTACTAGAGAAAAACCTTTCGGCTACAGCAAGGTTGGAGAAGGAAAACAGCGCCACCTTGAAGTAAATGAGATAGAAGCTAAAATTGTCAAAACAATTTATGATATGTATCTGCGTGATGTGCCGTTATATAAAATCAAAGAAATAGCTTATCAATCAGGTTTTGACAGGAAAGGCAACATGGCTATTGATCGTGTGCTTGCAAATCCTGTTTATGCAGGGCTTGTAAGGGTTGAGCCGTTCAAAGATCTGCCGGGAGGTCTTTTTCCAGCCATTCATGAGCCAATAGTTGATAAGACAACATGGACAATGGTACAGTCCAAAATGAAGAAAGTTGATAAAGTAAAGGTAGTTATCGATGATGAAATACCGCTACGGGGCGTTGTAAAATGCCATTGTGGAACTCCGCTTACTGGTGCGCCTTCTCGTGGTAAATCTGGAAAATACTTCTACTATTATAAATGCAAGCATTCAAAACATAACAATATAAGTGCAATCAAAGCACATGAGCAATTCTTAAACGTCTGCGATCTCATGAGCGTTCCCGAAAGACAGATTAAAGAGATAAGAGATGGCAGTTACTCCTCAATTGAACAGGAAGTAAAGGCAAACAAGAAAAAAGTAGCAGACAAAAAACATGAGCTGGAGGGAGTACAGCAGCTATTAAATGCAGTAGAAGAAAAATGGTTTAGAGACGAGATAAACAAGGATACCTACGAAAGATGGTATTCAACCTACAGTGACCATATATTGACCATTACAGCAGCAATAGAAAGACTTAGCCCAAATCAAGGGAAGGCCTTCGAAATTTTAGACCGTAATCTGGATTTATTGGGTGATATCAAACATGTCTACACGAGGTCAGATACTTTGCAAAAGCGTGAGTTTGTAAAGATGGTGTTCAATGGTAACTTATACTACCAAGAGGGTATATATCGAACACCTACAATTTTAGATATATTTTCTCATAATGCCAGTAAAATGGAGGAAAAGGGATGTCTTATATACAAAAAAAAGAGGGAAAACCTTTCGGTAATCCCTCACAGTGGGCGATGAGGGGTTCGAACCCCCGACCCCCTCGGTGTAAACGAGGTGCTCTGAACCAGCTGAGCTAATCGCCCTAAACAATTTGGTTACTTTCGTTTCCGTTATTGCGTGTGCAAATATACGACTAGAATTGGTATTTGCAAGTAAAAAAATAAAAAAATTATAAAATTTCTGCGACTACAAATGTACTTCCTCCAATGTATATAAAGTCAGTGATCTCTGCATTTTTTAGTGCTTTTTGGTAAGCTTCTGAAACAGAATTGTATACTTCTCCTTTTAGTTCGAAACTGGTAGCTTTTTGTTTTAAAATTAGAACATCAAGACCGCGAGGAATATTTGGTTTACAGAAATAATAAATTGCTTTTTTAGGGAATAAAGGCAGAATTTCATCTAAATCTTTGTCATTTACTACTCCCAAAACAACATGTAAAGTATCAAAATCTTCTTTCTGGATTTGTTTCAATACAATTTCCAGTCCATTTTTGTTGTGTGCAGTATCGCAAATAACTTTTGGAAATTCTCTTAATTGCTGCCATCTTCCTTGAAGTCCTGTATTTTTCATCACATTTAATAAACCTGATTTTATATTCTCCGGAGTGATTTTAAATTCATTTTGTTCGTTTAAAACTTTGACAGTTTGTAAAACAGTTTTTTTATTATGAATTTGATAATCACCAATTAAGTCAGAAGAATAGGTTTCTGAAATTAAATCAGCAGCAAAATAAATTTCCGAATTGCATTCTTTGGCTTTAACCAAAAAGACAGGTTTTGTTTCAGTAGTGTATTCGCCAATAATTATGGGAATATTTGGCTTTATAATTCCTGCTTTTTCAAATGCAATAGCTTCAAGCGTGTTGCCCAAAAATTGTGTATGATCCAATCCTATATTGGTAATCACCGAAACTAATGGAGTGATGATATTGGTGGCGTCCAATCTTCCTCCCATTCCCACTTCAATAACTGCGATGTCTACTTTTTCTTTGGCGAAATAATCAAAGGCTAAACCAACGGTCATTTCGAAAAAACTCATGTCATTGGATTCAAAAAAAGTTTTGTGTTCATTGATGAAATCAGTAACAAATTCTTCAGATATATCCTTTCCGTTAATTTTTATGCGTTCTCGAAAATCCTTTAAATGTGGTGAAGTGTACAATCCAACTTTATAACCCGCTTCTTGAAGTATGGATGCCAACATATGTGAAGTGGATCCTTTCCCGTTAGTTCCTCCAACATGAATACACTTTATTTTTTCTTGTGGATTATCAAGATGGGCTATAAGTAAATGCGTGTTGGTTAAATCTTTCTTATAAGCTGAAGCGCCCTGAAGTTGGTACATCGGGAGTTGGTTAAACATCCAATTTATGGTTTCCTGATAGTTCATTTTTGTAATAAAATAGTAGTTGTTTAAAATATTTTTCGTTTTTTTTAGTTTAATAGTACATCGAAAAGTATCTTTAGTGCAAAATTGAAATAATTTTTAGAATTAATGATTAAAATCCAATAATATTATATGTTTAGTTTTATACAATTACAGGCCGACACCATTACCAACGCTGCTTCAAACGTAGTTATTGAAAAAATTGCTCCAAATGCCGAAATATCCACTTTGGGATTCCTTTTAAAAGGTGGTGTGTGGCTTATCCCAATCGGGATTCTATTATTTTACACGTTTTACTTGATTATTGAACGCTATTTATACATTAGTAAAGCATCAAAAATTGATACTCTTTTGATGCGCGATGTTCGTGATAATCTCAATTCCGGAAATCTGGATTTGGCGCGATCAATCGCTGAACGGAACAGTACCGCTTCAGGGAATATTATCAAAGAAGGAATTCTGGTTATTGGAAGACCTATTGTTGAAATCGAATCGAATATGGATCGTGCAGCCGATATCGAAATAGGGGAAATGGAAAAGCATTTAGGACATTTAGGACTTATTGCAGGAATTGCACCTACACTTGGATTTGTTGGAACTATTTCCGGAGTTATCAAAATATTTTATAGTATTTCAGTTACTGAAAATATCAGTATCGGTAATATTTCCGGAGGATTGTACGAGAAAATGATTAGTAGTGGTGCTGGATTAATCGTTGGTATAATCGCGTACAGCGGCTATCATATATTAAACGGCAAGATTGATAATTTTGCTTTAAAAATTCAGAAACAAGTACTTGAATTTGTAAATATTATTCAAAGATCTTAATATGTCTATAAAAAGAAAAAGAAGATTTCATGCTGAGGTCGCGACTTCTTCATTAAGTGATATTATGTTTTTCCTGTTGTTGTTTTTCTTGATAATATCAACATTGGCGAATCCTAATGTTATCAAGATGACGTTGCCAAAAGCACAATCCAACGAGAAAACAAACAAGCAGTACATCAGTTTATCTGTCACAGAGGATAAAAAATTCTACATAGACAAGCAAGCAGTTTCCTTTGAAGAATTGGAAACAACCTTGATGTCTAAGATGGATTCATCAAAGGACCAAACTGTTATTGTTCGTATTCCGTTCAATTTACAAGTACAGGATTTAGTTGACGTACTGCAAATAGGAGTGAAGAACAATCTAAAGTTTGTGATTGCTACTAGTCCCAAGTAAAAGTTATTACTAGTTTTTATATAGCATTTGCATTATTTGGGCGTGACCACAATAGAAAAAGGAGCTGATCAACTTTATGCTGATCAGCTCCTTTTTCTATTCCGGTCGGGCTATCCGCAGTACTTCGGTACTTGCTCCTATCCCTCACGCAAATTAGTAAAACATCAAATTCTTGAGTAGTCATTGCGAGGTATTCTTGAAAATAAAAAAGTGACGTTTCTAATTGTTCTAATTCAAATTGAAATTGTAAACAATCTTACCGACTTGTTTTTCTGGTGCATCGCTGCTGGCATCCCATCTGGTATTCATCGCAGCAATTCTAGCTTGGTCTAACAAACATTTTGCAGTATTTGTAGTTCCTTTTACGCCGGCAACTGCATTTACAGTTCTTCCGGTTCTGTCTACAGAAACTTCTACGACTACTTTTCCTTGTTCATTACATGTATATTTTGGTGCAGGTTTAGATAATGCTTTTCGGTTTCCTAAAGAATATCCAACGCCTCCGCCAGAACCGCTTCCGGTTCCTCCTCCGCTTCCAGAACCATAACCGCTACCAGTTCCTATTCCTGTTCCAGTACCATTTCCACCGCCCGTTCCTCCACCAGAACCACCTGTTCCGTAATACCCGTTAGAACTTAAGCTTCCGTTAGATTTTCCTTTGTTTCCGGCTGCTTTGTCATCGCCATCGCCACCTTTATTAGAACCTTTTAATATGCTGGATAAAGCATCATTTGTATTGTTAGAAACTTTAGGTTTTACAACGACTGGTCTCGTTTCTTCTTTTACAACGACTGTTGGTTTTTTAGTTTTTTCTTTCGTCGGAATCACAACGCTTTCTTCAGTGCTGTTTTCCTGAGATAAGATAGCTTCCTCTGGAGTTGATTTTGCTGGCGTTTGTCTGGTTTGGTTTTTTACTTCCAAAACTTCACTTTTATAATTCGCACCTGAACCGAAATCGCTATCGCCAAAATTTACCGTAACGCCACCGCCTCCTCCGCCACCGGCAAGTTCATCCATGTTTGCAGGAGGCCAAAATCGGATGAAAAATAAAATTAACAACATTGTCGCATACAAAACAATGGATATTGCTAATGATTTCTTTTGATCTGATGAAATGGTGGAGCTCATTTGTATTTTAAATTTTAAAAAGTGTATTATTAAAAAACGTTGAAAAGTACTAAAAATTGTCAAGAGTAAAAAGCGACTACCGGAATATAAATAATATTGCTTTCACTTAGAATTAGAAATAAGAACTGGGATTAAGTAGATTTTAAAATCTGCTTAATCCCAGTTCCGGTAAATAGTTATAAATACTATTTGTTTTAAGTAAGCTGCTTCAATGCGATTTCGAAAGCAGTGGCACTAATATTTGTTTTACTTGGATTTAAAGCATGTGCTTTTTCAATGGCTTTTTTGATAATTTCTGAAGTGTCTTGAAAAATAGCTTCATCTGTCATTTGTACTTTCTTTTCCATAAAGTAAGCAAAAACACGAGCCATACCGCAATTAGAAATGAAGTCAGGAATTAAACTTACTTTGTGGTCGACATCTTCCATAATTGGACCAAAAAAGATTTCCTTATCAGCAAAAGGTACATTTGCGCCACAAGAAATTACCTCAAGACCATTAGTAATTAAACTGTCAATTTGTGATTGAGTTACCAATCGGGAAGCGGCACACGGAGTGAATATTTCAGCACCAATGGTCCATATTTTTTGATTGATTTCTTCAAAAGGAATCATATCTTTTGAAACCAGTTTATTTCCGTCTTTTGCAAGAAATAAAGCTCTTATTTCTTCAAAAGAGAATCCTTCTTCGTTGATTAATCCGCCATCTCTGTCGATTATACCAATTACTTTAGCACCCATTTCCGCTAAGTAAAATGCAGCAGCCGATCCTACATTTCCAAAACCTTGTACAATTGCTTTCTTCCCTTTTACATCTCCACCATAAATGGTGTAATAATTACGTACGGCTTCGGCAACGCCATAACCGGTAATCATATCGGCAACAGTATATTTTCTAGAAACATCAGGTGAGAATTTTGGATTTTCAATCACTTTCACCACACCTTGACGCAATTGTCCAATTCTATTGATTTTGTCGGCTTCTGTTGGTTTGAAGTGACCGTTGAAAACGCCTTCTTGCGGATGCCAAACACCACACTCTTCCGTCATTGGAATCACTTCGTGAATTTCATCTACATTCAAATCACCGCCAGTTCCGTAGTAACTTTTCAATAATGGAGAAACGGCTTTATACCAACGTTGTAAAACGCCTTTTTTTCTTGGATCATTTGGGTCAAAATTAATTCCAGATTTAGCGCCGCCAATTGCAGGTCCAGAAACCGAAAATTTCACTTCCATGGTTTTTGCCAAAGACAAAACTTCATTCATATCCAACCCTTTTCTCATACGTGTTCCACCACCGGCAGCACCACCACGTAGTGAATTGATGACTGTCCATCCTTCAGCTTCCGTTTCAGCATCTTTCCAATGGAAAACTATCTCAGGTTCTTTATTTTCGAATTTCTTTAATAAATCTTTCATTTGTTGCGATATGTTTAATTTTGGCAAATATAAAAAATAGAATAATGCGAATTTGATTTTTTTAGGTATTATTTACCAGATGCGTTTTAGTCAAAAAAAGCTATCAAGATTTACCTAATAAGTCATTTTTAAGTTTTTCATCAACCGGTTTGTTAGAAAGCCAAATCCCGAAAAATAATTTTTTGAATTCAAATCCTGGAATTTTTCCTTCATATCGGTCATTTTTAAATACCCAAAGGGATTCATCCGCAGAATTATATATGAGGTTAAAAGCATCGTCCTTAACCGTTTTTTCCTTATTAAGAAGTGATTCAAGCATTGCTATTTGAGATTTGAAGTTTGCAAGGTTACCATCACCAATTGATTTCACCAAACCCTTGTTAAGGGATTTTGAAAGTTTGTCTGAAGTAACCATTGATGATGTAATTTGTAATCTAATTGCCATCTCTGAATTACTTTCAATAATTCTTTCCGCATCTTGTGAAAGTTCAGATAGGTATAGCGCTTGAACATAAACGTCAACCCACATTTTAGATCTTATGCCAACACCGTTTAGCATCAACTGCCTTTGTTTGAACTCAATAGTTCTAGGTAAAACAACTCCTTCAACTTCAATTTGTTTTTGTGCGGATACGTGACTTACCTGCACAGATAGTACAAACAAGAAAAGTAATAATAGATTTTTCATAGTATAACTGATATAAATTTTAGCAAAACTATCATTTATTTTTTTAGAAGTCAAAAAATACTTTTTTAAGTAGAGATTGTCTAATTCTCTTTTTGATTTTATTATGCCATTACATTGATTTATAAATAGTTACGATAAAAATTAATTTGTAGGAGTAGTTCTCTTATGCATTTGATAATATTTATCATGTTAGTTTCACCTTGGGCTGCAAAAAGGTCGAATAGACTAAAGTAATAAGTTATTTTGTTTAATGTTGTTATGTTGAAACTGACGGTCATCTTTTCTGAAAAAAAATGCAAACTGTAGCGTAAGTTATTTAATTACCTGTAAGGCTATTAGGTTTAACACCTTAATAAACTGCAGAAAGATTTTGGATTTATATTTTACAATAAATAATTAAGATAAAAAGTGTGTTCCGTAGGGAGTGTTTTCGTTGTGTTTTTATTCAACTTTACATTTTGTCGTTAAACATAGGCTAAATTTACGAAATCGTTTGAAATCTGATATTAAATAATTACTTTTGACCACAAATTTAAGAACATTTAATTTACAACAAAATATGGATTTTAATCTAACCGAAGAGCATTTAATGATTCAGCAGGCCGCTAAAGATTTTGCTATAGCAGAATTATTACCGGGTGTTATTGAACGTGATGAACATTCAAAATTTCCAACGGAGCAAGTGAAAATGATGGCCGATTTAGGTTTTATGGGAATGATGGTAGATCCTAAATATGGTGGATCTGGTTTAGACAGTATTTCCTATGTTTTGGCTATGACGGAAATTGCAAAAGTTGATGCTTCTGCGGCTGTGATCATGTCTGTAAACAACTCTTTGGTCTGTGCAGGTCTTGAAAAATATTGCAATGAAGAGCAAAAAATGAAATATTTAGTGCCACTAGCAAAAGGAGATGTGATTGGCGCTTTTTGCTTATCAGAGCCTGAAGCAGGAAGTGACGCTACTTCTCAAAAAACAACAGCAATAGATAAAGGCGACCATTATTTATTAAACGGTACAAAAAACTGGATTACTAACGGATCAACTGCATCCACTTATTTAGTTATTGCTCAAACTGATATTGAAAAAGGACATAAAGGAATCAATGCTTTTATCGTAGAGAAAGGTTGGGCCGGATTTGACATTGGACCAAAAGAAAGAAAAATGGGAATTCGTGGAAGCGATACGCATTCTTTAATGTTTTCAGATGTAAAAGTTCCGAAAGAAAATAGAATAGGTGAAGATGGATTTGGATTTGCTTTTGCAATGAATGTTTTAAACGGCGGAAGAATTGGAATTGCATCTCAAGCGTTAGGAATTGCGACAGGTGCATATGAAATTGCTTTGAAGTATTCGCATGAGAGAAAAGCATTTGGAAAAGAAATTTTCAATCATCAAGCCATTGCATTCAAACTGGCTGATATGTATGTGAAAGTAACTGCCGCAAAATTATTGGTAATGAAGGCGGCTTGTGAAAAAGATGAAGGTAAAGACATTGCGCACTCTGGTGCTATGGCAAAATTATACGCTTCTGAAATCGCTTTAGAAGTGGCTAATGAAGCCGTTCAAATTCACGGTGGAAACGGTTACGTAGCTGAATATCATGTGGAACGTATGATGCGAGACTCTAAAATCACACAAATTTATGAAGGAACTTCTGAAATACAACGAATTGTAATTTCAAGAGGATTGATTTCGTAAAGAGAACAAAATAGTTGTTTAAGCCCTTTCTAATTTCGGTTAGAAAGGGTTTTGTTTTTTTAATACATTTACGAAAATAAATTTTTATGTACGAAGATTTAAAATATTGGTATTTGCGCGATCACAAATTATTTAGAACATTGAGTTTTGGACAAATCAAACAATTGTGTATTATTACTGGTTTTAAAAAAGCGCAGAAAGGCGAAATCATCTATTTTTCTTCATCGGATTTACCAAGAATTTTTTTACTGAAAAAGGGAAACATAAAGATTGTTGCAATTGATGAAGACGGAAACGAAACTATAAAAGATATTATTCAAAAAGGAGATTTATTTGGAGAGCTGACTTTGGAAGCTGATGGCCAGTCCAATGAATATGCAAAAGTACTTTCAGATGATGTGGCTATTTGTAGTTTTCTAATGTCGGATTTTGAAGATTTATTGCTTCGAAATCCAAGTCTGGCGTTGTCTTACACCAAGTTTGTAGGTCTAAAGATGAAACGCATTAAGAACAGCTATGCTAATCTGATTTCCAAAGATGCCAAAACCAGATTGTTTCAGTTCCTAAAAGATTGGGCTGAAAAAGAAGGTGTAAGGACTGAAAATACAGTTGTTATTGAGAATTACCTGACCCAAAACGATATGGCGCAAATTATATGTACTTCCAGACAAACGGCGACTCAATTGCTCAATGAAATGGAGACCAATGGAACTATTGTTTACAGCAGGAAAGAAATTATTATTACGGATATTCGTAAACTATAATTATTTTACTGGAACTGTAACATAGCCGACAAATGTTTTCGAAATAGCATAGTAGTTTTACAACTTCAAAAATGTAATATTATGAAAAAAATAATTTGTCTGGCTTTATTTGCAATTGGATTATCCGTTCATGCTCAAAATGACTTGCCAAAACAGGCAATAGAAATTGCTCCATTACTTATTGGAGAAAAAATTCCTTCAATCACTTTAAAATCTGTAGATAATACAGATGTTGATTTACTGGAATTAATCAGTAAAAAAAGGACGGTTTTAGTTTTTTACCGCGGTGGTTGGTGCCCGTATTGTAACGCTCATTTAGCAGCCTTGGCTGAAGCCGAAAAAGAATTATTAGATTTGCGATATCAAATCATCGCTATAAGTCCTGATGCTCCAAAAAGCTTGAAAGTTACAGATGATAAAGAAAAATTAAATTATGTATTATTGTCAGATAGTGTAGGCGAATTGTCGAAAGCAGTTGGTATTGCTTTTGAAGCTCCAGAAAATTATAAGGCTACAATAGCTAAAGGTTCTGATGGTGTGAATAATTCTTTTTTGCCTGTTCCGGCGGTGTTTATTTTAAATGTAAATGCTGAAATTGAATTTGAACACATCGCCCCAAATTTCAAAAATAGAATTTCAAATGATTTGCTGATTGCTGTTGCAAAGTCTTTAAAAAAATAATCATGAAAAATCTGCTGTTTATTTTGACCATATTGTTTACTATTCCTTGCTTCGCGCAAAAGGAAAGCAAACGTCTAACTCATTTTAATGTTGAGAAAAATGTAGCTATTCAAGGATATGATCCTGTGGCTTATTTCAAACAAGGAAAAGCAGTCAAAGGGAAAAAAGAAATCACAACATCGCATGAAGGTGTGGTTTATTATTTTTCGATGCCAGTTAATAAAGAATATTTCTTGAAGAATCCTTCGAAATTTGAACCTCAGTATGGTGGTTGGTGCGCTTTTGCGATGGGCGACTCTAATGAAAAAGTGTCTGTAAATCCGGAAACTTTCAAAATTAGTAATGGGAAGTTGTATTTGTTTTACAATGCTTTCTTTAATAATACATTGAAAAGTTGGAACAAGAATGAATCTGGATTGATGTTGAAGGCCGATGTAAACTGGAATAAAATAGTTAAATAAAAAAATAGAAATCATGAAAGTATCTCTGTTTTTCTGGTTGCTGAGACTTGCGGTAGCAGTAATTTTATTGCAAACACTATACTTTAAATTTACTTCTAGTGAAGAATCGGTTTATATTTTTTCTGCTTTGGGAATCGAACCTTATGGAAGAATTGGTACTGGAATTGCCGAGTTGATTGCGGTTATTTTGATTTTAATACCAAGGACTTCGTTATTTGGTGCTATGATGGGTTGCGGCGTTATGGTTGGTGCAGTTTTTGCTCATCTGTTTCTGCTTGGCATTGAGGTTAAAAATGATGGTGGCACACTTTTTATTTTGGCACTAATTACCTTTCTTTGCTGTGTTATTTTAGTTTTTAAGGAGAGGACTAGATTGATGAATTTGTTGAATTAAAACTTTAATATGTTAATACCTTCTATAAATAATAGTTTGAACGAACTAATTGATTTGCTGAATCAATTGTCTCAAACAGAATATTCAAATTCTTGTATGGAATTAAGCAATGCGACTATTGGGGAGCATACAAGACATATTATTGAAATGTTTCAGTGTTTAGAAAATCAATATGGTTTAGGTGTTGTGAATTATGATAAAAGAGAACGAAATATTCGAATTCAAACGGATACTGCTTTTGCTATTAAAAACATCCTATTGATTCAACAAAATTTAGATAAACAAAATAAAAATATCGAGTTGTTGCAGGTTATTGATGGAGAGGAAATCCGAATAGAAAGTAACTATTTCAGAGAATTATTGTATAATTTAGAACATTGTATTCATCATCAGGCGCTTATAAAAGTGGCTATTTTACAATGTGAAACAGTAACAATTGACCCTAATTTTGGCGTTGCTCGCTCTACCATAGAATACAGAAATCAATGTGCACAGTAAGTTTTGTAGCAACGAATGATAAAATTATCATTACCTCCAATCGGGATGAAAAAATAGTAAGACCGAGTGCAATACCACCAAGAAGTTATACCGTAAATGGAAAAAATCTTATTTTTCCAAAGGATCCCAAAGCAGGAGGAACGTGGTTTGTAGCTAATGCTGATGGAGTAATTTTGGTGCTTTTAAATGGTGCCGATGAAAAGCATGAAGTACAGCTTCCGTATCGAAAAAGCCGAGGCTTGATTGTTTTAGACATGATCAGCAGCTTATCGCCAAAGGATTTCTGGAACGCAATTGATTTGGACAACATAGAACCTTTTACGTTAGTCTTATTCCAAAACAACGATCTTTTTCAATTGCGCTGGAACGGAAAAGAAAAACGAACAACTCCTTTGGATATTCATCAAAATCACATTTGGTCTTCATCGACTTTGTATTCCTCATCGATTCGTGAAAAACGCGCCGACTGGTTTCATACTTTTATGGATGGAAATTCTGAAATTTCCGAATCAAAAATGCACGATTTTCATCGCTACACCGAAGAAGAAAATGATGAAAATGGTTTGGTCATCAATAGAAATGAGGAGATGAAAACGTTAAGTATTACGCAAGCGGTTATTGAAAAAAATAAAGTAGTTATATTGCATTACGATTTGATTGCGCAACAGGATTTTTCGACCTCATTTATCACCGTTTAAAAAACAAACATTGACCCGAGTTATGACGAACAGGCGAAGTAAACTATTTTTTCATAAAATTACGCATTGGGAATATTGGCCTTTCCAGATTGTTTACATTCCTATTTATTTTTTATGGTCTTATTATTCGATCAAGGCAAAATCTATTTTTTTCTTCAATGCCTCTAATCCAACCATAAAAAATGGTGGTTTTATGATGGAGTCCAAAAAAGAAATCTACAATTTGATTCCACAACAGTATTACCCAAAAACGGAATTAATAAAAGAAGGAACTGCTCTTGAAGATGTTTTAAATGTGATTGAAGCAGTGAAAATAAAATATCCTTTAATTGCAAAACCAGATATTGGACTGCGAGGATCTGGGGTCAAAAAAATTAACACCGTTCAGGATTTAAAAGAATATGCTGAAAAAGCTAATTTCGATTATGTAGTGCAGGATTTAATTCCGTACGAGAATGAAGTTGGGATTTTTTATGTGCGTTATCCTCATCAAAAAACCGGCAGAATAACAGGGATAGTTTCGAAAGAATTTTTGATTATTACTGGAAACGGATTCTCTACGGTAGAAGAATTAATCAAAGAAAATCCGCGATACGAATTGCAATTAAAGGTTTTGAAACAGGAATACGGAAAAAAACTACTCGATATTCTTCCAAAAGGGGAAAAATTGAATTTGGTACCTTATGGGAATCATGCACGAGGTGCAAAATTCATTGATGGAAGTCATTGGATAACACCAAAATTGACACAAACTATCAACGAAATGTGTCTCCAAATCCCAGGTTTCTACTTTGGCAGATTGGATGTAATGTATACTACAATTGAAGAATTGGAACAAGGATTAAATTTTTCAGTGGTCGAACTTAATGGCGCTGCAAGCGAGCCTACCCATATTTATGACCCAAAACATTCTTTGTTTTTTGCATGGAAAGAACTTGCGCGTCACATTACGTATATGTATGAAATAAGTGTCGCAAACCATAAAAATGGGGCTCCATATTTACTGCATAAAGAGGGTATGAAGGAATATAGAATGCATTTGGAACAAAGCAATAAAATTGTAAATTTCTAAAATCATGAAAGCATTAAAGAACATTTTTGTTGGTTTTTTAGTGAGCTTTATCGGTTCGATACCATTAGGATATTTGAATGTTATAGGTTTTGAAATCTATTCAAAACTAGGTATGAATAGTTTGATTTTGTTTTTGTTAGGAGTTATTTTTGTGGAGATGTTTGTAATTTATTTTACTTTAATTTTCGCAAAGCAATTAGTTAACAATAAAAAATTAATGAAGATTATTGATTTTTTCGCTATTTTCTTCCTGTTGATAATAGGCTATTCTTTCTATGCAAGTGCTAATCAAACAATGGATCAGCAAGGTGTTTTAGAAAAATATGCGATGTATTCGCCCTTGTTAATAGGTGTTTTTTTGAGTGCAATCAATTTTCTTCAAGTGCCATTTTGGACCGGTTGGAATCTGTATCTGATCAATGGTAATTATATATCCATTGTAAATACACTCAAACTGTATTATATTGCGGGGACTTTAATAGGTACATTTGTCGGAATGTTGAGTTTGGTTCTGATATTGAATGTTTTAGCTAAAAACACAGCAAGTTTTTTTAAATATATAATTCCAATTGTAATTCCATCATTTTTTGTGGTTTTAGCTTTTTTTCAAATAGTTAAAGTGTGCAAAAAATATTATCGAGAAAGAGTCTGAATATAAAAGTTAATGCTAAATTATATCATTTTACTAACCAAAAATCCGCTTTAATTATGAAAAAAGTTTTTCTGTTACTTCCATTTCTTTTCTTGTGCTGCAAACCAATTTCTTCGGTTGTGACTGAGACCACAACAAGTGAACCGCTGTCAATCGAGTATAAAGTAAAAGAAAATGATGTCGCTAAAACATTAAAATATTTAGCTTCAGATGAATTAGAGGGAAGAGAAACCGGAAAAGCAGGAATGGTAAAAGCGGCGGATTATTTAGAGCAGTTTTTCAAGGATAACAATGTAAAGCCTTATTTCAAATCGTATCGCGATACGTTGACAACTTTTAAGGAAACTGCCTTCAATGTTGTAGGTGTTGTTGAAGGAAATGATCCGGTTCTAAAGAATGAATTTATAATTTTAAGCGCACATTACGATCATATTGGTTTGGATAAAAATGGGGTAAACGGTGATTTTATAAATAACGGAGCCAATGATGATGCTTCAGGAACAACTGCAGTTGCTGAAATGGCAAAATATTTCAGTACCGCTAAAAATAATAAACGAAGTATTCTTTTTGTATTTTTTGCTGGAGAAGAAAAAGGGCTGTTAGGCTCTAAACATTTGGCCAAAAAATTGAAAGCACAAGATTTTAAATTGTATGCGCAGTTCAATATTGAAATGATTGGTGTGCCAATGAAAAGAGATTATCTGGCTTATATAACGGGTTTTGACAAATCTAATATGGCAGATAAAATCAATGGATATACTGGGAAAAATACGATTGGTTTTCTTCCAAAAGAAGCCGAATATAAATTATTTTACAGATCCGATAACTATTCTTTTTACGAACTTTTTAAAGTGCCTTGTCAGTCTGTGAGTACGTTTGATTTTGAAAACTTTGAATTTTACCATCATGTTTCTGATGATTTCAAAGCGATGGATATTGCGCACATAACTTCGTTTATTCAGGAGTTACTACCGGCTGTATCGCAAATGGCAAATTCGCCAACACAAGAAATCATAATGCTCAAATAGTTGAAGAAACTGCCTTTTTCATATCATACGCCAAAATGAAGTATTCATTATTATTGAATTGAAAATCCCCAATAATGGTCCATTTTAGTTTTTCGGTATGCGCTTTTGTAGACGGGATATTTACTTTGTTGATAAAGGTCAAAGCCAATGGGTATTTTTTAACAACGTGTTTTCTCATGAACTCAAACAGCGGTGTGATCAACCCCTTTCCTCTATAATCTTTGTGAATGCATATAGGTCCATATTGAAAACTATTGGTCGTGGTGATGTCAAAATCTAAAAAAGTAAGTTCTGGGAACAACGAACTCATGTAATTGAAAATCGGCCATTGTTTGAAAAAATCCCAACTTCCGGCAAAAATGTAAGCAATGACTTTGTTGTTGTCTTTGGCAATAAATAAGTTGTTTTCATGGATAACTTCTGTTAGTTGCGCGACGGTAAATGGTGTAGTAACAAAGCCCGAAGCTTTTTCTTCTTCGGATAGATTAGCTACAAGGTACAATTCCTGTAGTGCCAATACGCCATCAATATCAATTATTTTTGCAGTTTCGAATTGTATGCTTTCTGTCATTTTATGAAAATTCAGGTGATAATTTACTTTGTCAAAAATAAGTAAAATTATAGGAATCTTTAATTTTTATTGCAGCAAGAATCCTTTGCGTAAAGCATTAGTTTTTTATCGTTTTTGTTTATTTTTGCTCTATGAAAAATATCATCATCACAGGAACGAGTAGGGGAATAGGATTTGAGTTGGCATTGCAATTTGCTAATGCGGGACACCAAGTGTTAGCCATTTCCAGAAAAATTCCTCAAGCTTTATTGGGTAATGAAAATATTACCTGTCTTTCAGTTGATTTATCCACAGAATCTGAAGTAGTGAAAGTAAGCGATTTCCTTTCCAAGTCTTGGAAACAAATAGACGCAGTCATTCATAATGCGGGAAGTTTATTGCTGAAGCCCTTTTCAGAAACGACTCAGGAAGATTTTGAAAATATCTATAGAGTAAATGTTTTTGGAGTTGCTAATCTGACTCGAATTTGCCTGCCTTATTTACAAAAAGGAGGCCATGTGGTAACAATAAGTTCTATGGGCGGAATTCAGGGAAGTTTAAAATTTGCCGGATTAGCAGCGTATAGTTCGAGTAAAGGAGCTGTTATTACACTATCAGAATTATTGGCAGAAGAATACAAAGAGCGTGGGATTTCTTTCAATGTTTTGGCTTTGGGTTCCGTTCAAACAGAAATGCTGGCTGAAGCTTTTCCAGGCTATCAAGCACCAATATCAGCGGGCGAAATGGCCAATTATATTTATGATTTTACTTTGACTGGAAATAAATATTTCAACGGTAAAGTATTGCAAGTTTCTTCTACGAATCCTTAATTCATAATTACTTTGAGCGAAACCTTAACCAGATACATTCCAGAGCATGCGGTAAAACCCGTTTTCGAACTTATTGTTGCCAATCAGGTGCATCTTAAGATTGTGAACGAGCGTCAGACGCGTCACGGTGATTATCGAAAAGGGTTGAACGGAAAGCATGAAATCACGGTAAATTCAAATCTGAATAAATACAAGTTCTTGATTACATTGATTCATGAAATTTCTCATTTGGTTGCGTTTGAAAAATTTGGAAGAAACATTAAACCTCATGGAAACGAGTGGAAATATTCTTTTCAGCGGTTGATGATTCCCTATATTCGGCCAGAGATTTTTCCGAATCATTTGTTGCCTTTATTAGCGAGGCATTTCAAAAATCCAACAGCCAGCAGCGATACTGATGCCACATTAGCTTTGGCATTGAAACAATTTGACCAACAAAATGATAAAAATTATGTGTTTGAAATTCCGTACGGAAGTATTTTCAGAATCCAAAACGGAAAGATTTTCAAAAAAATAGCGATAAGAACCAAGCGTTTTGAATGTCTCGAAATGAGTTCTGGAAAGACTTATTTATTCAATCCTAATGCTGAGGTAGAATTGTTGAAATCAAGTTAGCCTTCTATTCTTTCAAATATGCTTCTCTTACTTTTTTGAACAAATTAGAAGAATAAACAAAGGCAACAACAGCTTCGTTATCGGTTCTAAAAATTTCTTCTTTAGTTCCTTCCCAAGCTTTTAAACCATCTTTAAGGAATAGAATTTTTTCTCCAATTTCCATCACAGAATTCATATCATGGGTATTTATAACCGTTGTGATGTTGTATTCTTCGGTAATTTCTTTGATAAGATTATCAATCAAGATTGCTGTATTTGGATCTAAACCAGAGTTTGGCTCATCACAAAAGAGGTATTTTGGATTGTTTACAATCGCGCGAGCAATCGCCACCCTTTTTTGCATTCCTCCTGAAATTTCAGATGGTAATTTTTTGTGCGCATCCGTTAGAGCGACTCTTTTTAATACAAAGTCTACACGCTCTTGAATTTTTTTATTATTGTCTTTAGTGAACATTCGCAACGGAAAACCAACATTTTCAGCCACAGTCATCGAGTCAAACAAGGCACTTCCTTGAAAAACCATTCCGATTTCAGTTCGCAATTCTCGTTTTTCATCCGGATTTAATTCGGAGTAAATTCGGCCATCAAATGAAATAGTCCCAGATTCTGGCGTATGAATGCCTAACAGACTTTTAAGTAAGACCGTTTTTCCGGATCCACTTTGTCCAATAATTAAATTTGTTTTTCCGGTTTCAAAAATCGTCGAAATACCTTTAAGAATTTTATTTCCGTTAAATGATTTTTCTATGTTTTTTACTTCTATCATGATCCTAGTAACAACTGCGTTAATATATAATTGAAAAGTATTATGGAAACCGATGTCCAAACAAAGGAAACGGTACTGGCTTTACCAACTTCTAGAGCACCGCCTTTCATATAATAACCGTGAAAAGAAGGAATAGTTGCTAATAACATCGCAAAAATCAATGTTTTAATGAAAGCGTAAACAATATGAAACGGAATAAAATCCATTTGAGTTCCATTTATAAACTCAGCGCTTGAAATAAATCCACCATAAACACCAGCCATCCATCCACCGAGAACACCCAGAAACATAGCAATTCCTATTAGAAACGGGTACAATAGTAAAGCAATTATTTTAGGGAAAACAAGGTAATTCAATGAATTTACTCCCATCACTTCCAGTGCGTCAATTTGTTCTGTAACCCTCATTGTTCCAATACTAGAGGTAATAAATGAACCCATTTTTCCAGCCATAATCACCGAGATAAAAGTAGGCGCGAATTCTAATATTACAGATTGTCGTGTTGCGAAACCGATAAGGTATTTTGGAATTAAAGGGTTTGTAAGATTTAAGGCTGTTTGAATAGCAACAACCCCTCCAACGAAGAAGGAAATGAAGGCAACAATACCTAATGATCCGATAACTAAATCATCAATTTCTTTAAAAATTAGATTTTTCATCACAGACCATTTTGTCTGTTTATTGAAAATTTCTTTCAGCATTAAGAAGTATCTTCCTATTTGCGTTATATAGCGAATGAGCATCATAAGTTTTGCGAATATGGGCTAAATTACAAAAAATGTCAGGAGTTATCCCTTTTGGTTCAGCAGTTTTTTGATTTTGTTGGCTAAAAAAGCTTTTCTTTCATTTTTTTCAAACGATATTTCCGAATGAATTTTGCTTGTTCTTCTGTTACCAATAAAGGCGTTTTGGCCGCTTTAGCTTTCCAATACCCTTTAATATAATCTATAAAGAGCAGCGGTTTCTTCTTCATCATCGCCAGTTTTGCAGAAGCGATAGAAGTGATAAGGAACCCGTAACCTAAAGTATAAAATGCTTCTCCTTGTTTGTATCGGGCTGTTTTGTTGTAGTTTGCGCCGGTTGGTTTTAAATGTTTTACAATTAATGAAGCATCAGTAACCACTTTCCAACCATAGAATTTTGATAGCAATTCATCAACCGTGTCCCAACCCATAGCAGGTTTTAAATTTCCTATTTGTTGGAAACATTGTTTTCTATACGCTTTGAATGCACCACGAATATGGTCTTTATCAGTAAGATTTTCCAGAATCCATTCGCCATTTTTTTCGATGTAAGCGAATCCGCCAGCCATTCCTATCGTAGCATCGTTTTTGAAAATGTTTAAAATAGTTTCAAAATAATTGTTGGGTAGAATTAAATCGGCATCCAGTTTTACAATCACTTCATAATTTTCGTCTAGTGTTTCAAAACCTTTGTGAAAAGCCTGAATAACTTTGCTTCCTGGCAAATGTATCGCTTCAGATGTTTTATTTACTAAAGTAATAAAAGGATTATTATTAGCGAACGCTGTTACTATTTCGGCAGTTTTATCCGTTGAATTATCATTGACAACGACAATTTTTTTTGGCAAAACGGTTTGTGAAATCAAAGAATCTAATGTTAAAGCTATAAAAGCTTCTTCGTTATGCGCCGGAATGACAATGTAGTAATTCATTATTTTATTTTTTCGGCGTAAACGATGTAATATCTTGGCGTGAACTTTCTTAGCAATGGTCGAATTCCAAATTTCTTAACGGGATTGGTCCATTTTTCTCTATCTATTATTTTCCAACCTGTTTTTTCCAAAAGCCAGTCCAGTTGCCAATCTTCAAATTCATGGTAATGTCTGTCCCACATATCAGTTTTACTGCGGTAAGCTGGTGAAAACCACAAACGCAATGGAATGGAAATAATAAGTTTATCTGATTTTATTTCACTTAAAATCGTGTAAGGATTTAGTAAATGCTCAAAGATTTCGAAAGCGGTTACTACTTCCTGTTTTTCAATTGAAAATACTGATTGGTCTTTGTCTAAGTCTTCTCCTGTTGTATTTGTAACTGAAAACCCTTCGGATTTCATGATTTTAGAAAAAGGATTCTCAACACCTAAATCTAATATTGTCTCTGAAGTGGAGACGTGTTTTTTTAAAAATTCTAAAGTATGTTTGAATCTTTTATTGGGAAACGTTTTTTCGTACATGTTTTTTTGATTTTGCCGCTAGGGCACGAAGGCACAAATATAGTAATAAATGTGTTTTTTGGCATTGTTTTTTAGCCCGGATGGAAAGAAAATCCCGGAGCTTCAAAATGTAGTTTTTCAAGGTGCAAAAAGCGACTGAAAGAAGCTTTCTTGCACCTTATAAAAACAAGATTTGTAGTGAGGAATTGTAATGTACAGCCGGATTAGCTCCTGAATGACATATTCCTGAATGGACTAATATCGGTAAACAAAGGCATTAATGTTCATTCCGGCTCCAACAGAAGCAAAAATCATAACATCGCCTTTATGGATTTCTTGGTTTTCGATTTCACCACGAACTAGCAAGTCAAAAAGGGTAGGAACTGTAGCCACACTGCTGTTTCCAAGTTCATGGATGCTCATAGGCATAATGTCTTTAGGAACAGGCCTATCGTATAATTTGTAAAAACGTTGAATTATTGCTTCATCCATCTTCTCGTTGGCCTGATGAATGAGAATCTTTTTTACATCGTCAATTCCAAGTCCGCTTTTGTCTAAACAACTTTTCATTGCTGTAGGAACATTGTTTAATGCAAATTCATAAATTTTACGTCCGTACATTTTGATGTAACGGGTGTCTGGGTCTAAATCCGAATTGTATGAATTTCCGAAATATAAATAATTAGCTTCGTCGTTAGCATACGTTGCACTTTCATAAGACAGCATTCCAGTTTCATCATCGGAAGCCTCAATAATAGAAGCGCCAGCTCCATCAGAATAGATCATAGAATCTCTATCGTGCGCATCTACCACTCTAGATAGCGTTTCGGAACCAATAACCAAACAGCGTTTCGCCATTCCTGATTTGATGAATGCGTTGGCTTGAAGTACACCTTCAATCCAGCCTGGACATCCAAAAAGAATGTCGTAAGCGACACATTTTGGATTTTTTATCTGTAATTTATTTTTGACGCGAGTGGCCAAACTTGGAAGCATATCAGATTGAATTGTCCCGTGTTTTACATCTCCAAAGTTATGTGCAAATATAATGTAGTCAATTGTTTCCGGATCGATCCCAGCATTTTCAATTGCTTTTTGAGAAGCAAAAAAAGCTAAATCAGATGAATTTAAATGGTCTTCAGCATATCGCCTATGTTCGATTCCGGTGATGCCCTTGAATTTTTTAATTACGACTTCGTTAGGATAACCAAATGCGGTTCCATCTTCATTCAAAAAAACATGTTCGCCAAAGTCAGTATTACTTACTTTTTTCTCAGGAATATAGCTTCCTATTCCAGCTATTTTTATTTTCATTGCGTTAAATTTCCAAAATTTGATGCTAATTTAATCATTAAAATTTTACTACACTCACAAAATTTACTATGCGTGCATATAATTGTGAAATAATAATTTATTGGCAAAAATATTGATTATTTCATTACGAATTATAAGTTTTGGTGTGAATTTTATTTCTTTAATCTCGTAAGTGAAAATACAGTTGTTATTGTTGCAATTTAATGATAATTTTCGATAAGTAATTTTTATAAAAAAAAATGTCCCGATTTCTCGAGACATTTTAAGTTATTATTTAGCTTTCCATGTATGCTTCAATCGGTGCACAAGAACAAACTAAATTTCTATCGCCGTATGCTTCATCTGCTCTACGAACGGTAGGCCAGAATTTATTTAAGGCAATGTATTCCAGTGGAAATGCTGCTGCTTCACGAGTGTATGGGAAGCTCCAGTTATCAGTGGTAACCATCATCAAAGTATGTGGTGCATTTTTTAATACATTATTTGGGTTTTCTAAAGTAGCGGCTTCAATTTCTTTTCGGATAGCAATCATCGCATCACAAAAACGGTCTAATTCCTCTAAATTTTCACTTTCGGTAGGTTCAATCATTAAAGTTCCGGCAACAGGGAACGAAACGGTTGGAGCATGAAAACCATAATCCATCAAACGTTTTGCAATATCAGTTACTTCAATTCCTTTTTCTTTAAATGGACGGCATTCCAAAATCATTTCGTGTGCCGCACGACCCATTTCTCCAGAATACAACGTATCATAGTGACCGTTTAATTTCTCTTTAATATAGTTCGCATTTAAAATTGCATATTCAGTAGATTGTTTCAAACCTTCAGCACCAAGCATACAGATATAACCATATGATATTAAACAAACCAAAGCGGAACCCCATGGCGCAGCAGAAATTGCCGTAATAGCGTTTTCTCCACCAGTTGGAATTACAGGATTTGTTGGTAAAAATGGAACTAATTGTGGCGCTACACATATTGGTCCTACACCAGGTCCACCACCTCCATGAGGAATAGCGAATGTTTTGTGTAAGTTCAAGTGACAAACATCAGCACCAATAGTTGCAGGATTTGTTAATCCAACTTGTGCATTCATATTCGCACCATCCATATATACTTGTCCGCCGTTATCGTGAATCAATTGTGTGATTTCTTTAATTGCGCTTTCAAAAACACCGTGAGTCGATGGGTATGTAACCATCAAACAAGAAAGATTGTCTTTGTGTAAAAGTGCTTTTTCACGTAAATCTTCTACGTCGATATTTCCGTTTTCTAATGTTTTAGTAACCACAACTTTCATTCCTGCCATCGCTGCTGAAGCTGGATTTGTTCCGTGAGCCGATGATGGAATTAAAGCAATATTTCTATGGTGATCTCCTCTGGATTGGTGGTACGCACGAATAACCATTAATCCGGCATATTCACCTTGAGCTCCTGAATTAGGTTGTAAAGTAGTTCCGGCAAAACCAGTAATGACATTTAATTGTTGTTCTAGTTTAGCCAACATTTCTTGATATCCTTGTGCTTGGTCTAATGGTGCAAACGGGTGAATGTTATTCCATTGTGCCATACTTAGAGGTAACATTTCTGAAGCAGCATTCAGTTTCATGGTGCAAGAACCTAGTGAAATCATCGAGTGATTTAACGCTAAATCTTTTCTTTCCAGCATTTTGATGTAACGCATCAAAGCGGTTTCTGAATGGTGTTTATTGAAAACATCGTGCTGCAAGAACGTTGATGTCCTGTTTACGTTTTCTGGGAAATGATTGGTTTCTGATAAACTTTCAATAGTGTTTACCGGAGTTCCATTTGCAGAAGCGAAAACAGCAATAATTTTATTTAAATCGGTAATACTTGTTGTTTCGTTTAAGGAAATTGAAATCGTATTGTCGTCTACGTAATAGAAGTTAATTTCGTTTTCTTCAGCAATCGATTTTACTTTTTTGGCATCAGCCTTAATAACGATAGTGTCAAAGAAAGCGGTATTGGTTTGTTGATAACCTGATTTTTCTAGTGCGTTTGCCAACGTCGCTGCAGAAGCGTGAACTTTGTCAGCGATGTATTGTAATCCTTTTGGACCATGATAAACGGCATACATTCCTGCCATAACTGATAATAGAACTTGCGCAGTGCAAATGTTTGAAGTTGCTTTATCGCGCTTGATGTGTTGCTCACGTGTTTGCAACGCCATACGCAAGGCACGATTTCCGTCGGTATCAACAGTTACACCGATGATTCTTCCTGGCATACTTCTTTTGTATTCGTCTTTTGTAGCGAAGTAAGCAGCGTGTGGACCACCGTAACCTAAAGGAATTCCGAAACGTTGTGTAGTTCCAAGGACTACAGCAGCGCCCATTTCTCCTGGAGGAGTCAGTTTTACTAAACTTAAAATATCAGCAGCAACAGCTACTTTTATTTCGTTTTCAGCAGCTTTAGCGATAAATGCGGCATAATCATAAACTTGTCCAAATTTCCCCGGATATTGCAGGATTGCTCCAAAATATTCCGATGAAAAATCGAATGTTTCATGGTTTCCAACTACTAATTCAACTCCGATTGGTGTCGAACGTGTTTGTAAAACAGATAAAGTTTGTGGTAATATTTCTTCAGAAACGAAGAATTTATTAATGTTGTTTTTCTTTTGGTCACGAGAACGAACGTCAAAAAGTAATGCCATTGCTTCTGCAGCAGCAGTTCCTTCGTCTAATAAAGAAGCATTAGCGATTTCCATTCCGGTTAATTCGATAACCATAGTTTGGAAATTCAAAATTGCTTCCAGACGACCTTGAGCAATTTCAGCTTGATACGGTGTGTAAGCAGTGTACCATCCTGGATTCTCAAATACATTTCGTTGGATTACTGCAGGAATAATTGCTGCATTGTACCCTAAACCTATGTACGATTGAAAAACTTTATTCTTATTCCCTAATTTCTGAATGTGATTTGCAAACTCATATTCGGTCATTGCAGGTTCTAAGTCTAAATCAGATTTTAAACGAATGTCACTTGGAATCGTTTCTTGAATCAATTGTTCCAGTGTTTCTGCCCCAATCGTCTTCAACATGTGTTCTAAATCATTTTCTCTTGGGCCAATGTGTCTTAATGCAAAAGCGTCTGTTTTCATTGTATATAAAATGGGTTGTGTGTTTCTTGTTTTAAAAGGCTGTAAAATTAAATATTAATATGCTATTAATTGCCTTTTTTTACTTGATTTTCTGTGAATTTTTCAACTAAAAGCCGTTCTTATTAACACTTTGATTAATTTTGTCTAATGAGGTTTTTTAAATTAATTTTTGATTTCTATATTAATAGTAGTATTCACGTGGCTTTTTCGTGTTATGCCTTGGTCAGAATGACGCAACACATGTTCCACATTCCGGAAGGCGATGCAGTTGCTCAGTTTGCTTTTTTCGGAACGATTGTCGGCTATAATTTTGTGAAATACGATGCTTTGGCTCGAGCCAAAAAAATACAAATGCGGAAGGAACTTAAAGCAATTACTTTGTTCAGTTTTTGTTCGTTTATTTTGGTTGGCTTTTATTTTTTTCAGTTGGAACGCGTTACCCAGATTGTTGCTATTGCTTTTTTGAGTGTCACATTGCTGTATACGCTTCCCTTTTTTCCAAATAAAAAAAATGCAAGGAATTGGGCTGGTGTCAAAATTTATATCGTGGCGTTGTGTTGGGTTGGTGTGACGCTGGGATTGCCAATTTTAGATGCGGGCATATCAATAAACCTGGATTTCTATCTAAAATGTATGCAACGCTTTGTATTGATTTTTGTATTGGTCCTTGTTTTTGAAGTCATTGATTTGGCTAATGATGGTCCACATCTTAAAACCGTACCGCAGCAAATAGGAGTAAACCGAACCAAAATATTGGGGATTTTACTTTTGATTCCATTTTATTTTCTGGAGTTTTTCAAAAGTGTTTTGGATAAAAATCAGTTAATAATCAACTTGATTTTAGTGATTGTCATTTCGTGTTTTATCCTTTTTGCTAATGAAAAACGGACAAAATATTACACTTCTTTTTGGGTAGAGAGTGTGCCGATTTTTTGGTGGTTATTGCTTCTCATTTTCTGATAAAGCTTTCAGTGTTTTATTTCTTTCGAGAATGAAATTAATCATGTGATTTTTCAAAAACAAGAAATCAAATAATTCTCCAAAAAAACCATAGGGTACTTCGTAATATATTTTGTCTTTCATAACGGTTAATCCGCCTTTTTCAAAAAAAATATGTTCATGACGAAAGGATTTGAATTTCCCTTCCTCCATTTCATCCACAAAATAATCATAGAGATTCATCGCTGTTATTCTACTTTTATGTGTCAGGTAAAAACCAAAATGCTTCCCACGCCAAGTTACCGTTTCGTTGTAATTTATCAATCCAGAAGTAACGCCGTCAATAGCGGTTTCTTTTGTGGGACTGGCAGATTTTTGATGAACGTCAATGTCTCTGGAAATGTCAAAAACAGTTTGTATGGGTGCATTTATTTTGGTCCGAATTTTTATTCTGGTCATTAAAGTTTTATTTTTCGTTTGTCTTCAATAGTGATTTTCGAGCCTATGGCCAGAAATACAGAAGTGGGTTTTAAATCTTTAATAAAAGCAAATTCTTTTCCATAAACACTTTCAAAATCAATAACGGATTCGTTTCTGGTTACTTCATATTGCTGCCATCTGGGATGGGTGACTTGGTATTCAAAAGTTTCATTTTCATTGATTTTGGTATAGCCAAAATAATGCTCCGTGATAAACTCAGCTTCAGAATCGGGTTCAATTGCAATGGGATTTTTTTGTGTTGCTACCTGGATGGTATTCCAATTATTATTCACTTTCCATTGGTATATAAATTCTCGGGAGTTTTCATTTACTTTCAGCATATGTTTCATGGGCAAAGTTCGGTAATGCTCATTGTAAAAGGTATTGGCAACAAATGAAATCGCATATTTTGGAACAATTTCACTGATAAAAACCGCACCTCTTTTCCACACACCGTTTTCAAAACGTCTCACATAAAACCGAAGATTTACCTCTTCAAAATCAGAATGAAACGGTATTTTCATTCCCAAAACACGAACATTTTCAAATAGGAATCCAATAAAACTAACATAACATTTGCCGTTCCAGAAATCTATTTCCGTTCCTGCAGGAACATACTTTTGCAGGATTTCGGGATTGACTTCATAATTAATCATGGCTAAATTGTTCCATTCGGCTTTTAAAAAACTCATCTTTTGTTGGTTTTAATTTTTGGGTGTGTTGGAATGCTATTAAAAAACCCGAAGTAACAGACTTCGGGTTTTCAATAATTATGTTTCTAAAGCAATCCTGCTCTTCTTAATAGGGCTTCTGGCTTTGGTTCTTGTCCTCTAAAACGTTTGTACAAAATCATCGGATGTTCTGTTCCGCCTTTCGAAAGTACATTTTCCTTGAATTTAGTTGCCACTTCTTTATTGAAAATACCTTTTTCCTGAAAATATTCAAAAGCATCAGCATCTAGCACTTCGGCCCATTTGTAGCTGTAATACCCAGATGAATACCCGCCTTGAAATATGTGTGAAAACGAAGTACTCATTGCATTCTCCTTTACATCAGGATACAATTGTGTGGCTGCGAACTGTTCGGTTTCAAAAACCTTGATGTCTTTGATATTGGAAGGATCTTGCGCATGCCATCCCATATCTAATAATCCAAAACTCAATTGGCGCATGGTTGCCATTCCTTCTTGGAAACTCGCGCTTTCTTTGATTTTATGCACTAATTCCATCGGAATCATTTCGCCGGTTTCATAATGGTATGCGAATAAAGCCAATGCTTCTGGTTCGTAGCACCAATTTTCTAAAATCTGACTTGGTAATTCCACAAAATCCCAATATACTGAAGTTCCTGATAAACTTGGATAAGTGGTGTTGGCTAAAATGCCGTGTAAAGCATGACCAAATTCATGAAACAAAGTCGTTACTTCATTGAAAGTTAACAACGATGGTTTGGTCTCAGTAGGTTTTGTGAAATTACACACAATAGAAATGTGTGGTCTTTCGTTACTTCCTTTTTTGATGTATTGGGATTTAAAAGACGTCATCCAAGCACCGTTTCGTTTGCCTTTTCTTGGAAAGAAATCAGCATAAAAAACAGCAACAAGTTGGTCATCTTCATCTTTTACTGCGTATGTTTTTACTTCTTCGTGATATTTATCCACTTCAAAAATTTCTTCGAAAGTGATTCCGAATAATTTTTGCGCTACTGCAAAAGCACCGTCCAGAACTTTTTCTAATTGAAAATACGGTTTTAATATTTCATCGTCCAAATTGAATAATTGCTGCTTCAATTTCTCCGAATAATACGCGCCATCCCATTTTTCGAGTTGCTCGATTCCGTGAAGCTCTTTTGCGAAAGCAGTCAATTGTGCAAATTCTTTCAAAGCGGCCGGTTTGGCTTTTTCTAGTAAATCATTCGAGAATGTTTTTACTTTCTCCGGACTTTCTGCCATGCGTTCTTCAAGCACAAAATGAGCGTGAGTGGCATAACCTAAAACCTGTGCTCTGTCAAAACGTAATTTTGCAATTTTTAGCACGATTTCTTGGTTATCAAATTCGTTGTTTTGAAAACCTTTGGCACCAAAAGCAATTGCCATTTTCTTGCGCAATTCTCGATTATCAGCATACGTCACAAATGGAACATAACTTGGGTAATCCAACGTGAAAATCCAACCTTCTTTTTCTAGGCTTTTAGCTAAAGAATGAGCGGCTTCGATTGTTCCTTCGGGTAAACCGGCTAAATCGGATTCATTTGTAATATGCAATTGATACGCTTGTGTTTCGGCCAAAACATTTTCGCCAAACTGCAAACTTAATTTTGATAATTCTTTGTCGATTTCTCGCAATTGATTCTTTTTGTCTTCCGATAAATTGGCCCCGTTTCTGGAAAAGCTTTTGTATTTTTTGTCCAAAAGTGTGGTTTGTTCCGGATTGAGATGTAGTTTTTCTCGTTGCTCATAAACCGCTTTTACTCTGGCGAATAAATCCGGGTTTAGACGAACATCGTTTCCGAATTCAGACAATAAAGGTGAAACTTCCTGAGCGATTTTCTGAATTTCATCATTAGTTTCTGCGGAATTCAAATTGAAAAAGATACTTGAAATTCTGTCCAAAACATCGCCGCTGAATGCTAATGCTTCAATCGTATTTTCGAAAGTTGGTTTTATCGGATTTCGTACAATTGCATCGATTTCGGCTTTTGCCAATTCGATTCCTTTTTGAAAAGCAGGAAGAAAATCTTCATTTTTAATTTTCGAAAAAGGTGCAGTATTATATTTTGTATTGAAATGGTGTGTTAGGATGCTCATTTGTATTTTGTAATAAAAATAATTCGATGTTTAAAGAAATCAAAGGTACGGATTTAATAAAAAAAATGGTGTTGTCGAGGGGATTGATTTGAACCAAAATAGTGGATTCTAAAGTGTTATTTAAATGTTATTTATTTCGTTTGGCAGTAATAAAGCCCTAAATTGTGAAAAAATGATTCGTTTTATAAAAGACGAATCAGAAAAAATATAATAAATTTAAAGAAAAGATGAATTATCAAATTACAATAAATAGCGCGAATACTGTTGATGAGGTTGAAGAATATTGGACAAATGAAGATTATATAAAACTACTTGAAAAATTTGATTATCCGGATGCTGCGGAGGCGGATCCTGCCAGTTTAAGAGAATTGTTATTTATGGCAATTTCTGATTTTGAAGCCAGAGATGCTGCTGCAATTGTATTGGAATATAAATTATCAGAAGCTTTGAATGAAGGTCAGATTCAGCAAATTTCAAATGATATGTTCTTGGATAAAGTATGTGAGGAATATCCCGAAATAGGATTGCATTCGACTTTGTTTCATATTAATCAACTGCTTTTTAAAGCCTATAACGGTACTTTTCCTAATGCAAAAGCGACGATTATCGAATGTAGTTTTGCGCCAGCAGAAGGTGAAAATGAAAATGAATTGACTAAAGAAAGTATTTTAAAATTATTAAATAACGGATTGTCAGGTAGTAATTTGATCAAAAGATTATTTGACAGCCAAATGTCGGAAAACGCGCCTTTCCCAGAAGCCGAAGACATTTTATGGGATGTTAAGATAACGGATAATGTGAATTATACGATTATGACTTCTGAATATTGGTTGAGCAAGGACGATATCATTGCATCAGAATTTGAAGGAGTTCTTGAAATTGTAGTTGATGCTGAATAACCGTTTCAAGGTTTAAATAAATGAAAAAAAGCTCCGTTATGGAGCTTTTTCTATTTCTGTAGACTTTCGGAAGCGATGATAACCGCTTCTTTCAATCCGGTTTTGTATTTAATTACTTTCTCTAGTATACTTTTATTGTGACTTCCTATGATTTGAGCGGCAAGGATTCCTGCGTTTTTTGATCCGTTTAAGGCAACGGTTGCTACGGGAACACCACCGGGCATTTGCAGAATGGATAAAACACTATCCCAACCATCGATTGAATTACTGGATTTTATAGGAACTCCAATTACTGGAAGTGGCGACATTGAAGCGACCATTCCTGGTAAATGTGCAGCGCCTCCGGCACCAGCTATTACTACCGAAATGCCACGAGTGTGTGCGTTCTGACTAAAATCAAATAATTTTTCCGGTGTTCTGTGTGCCGAAACTATATCGACTTCAATTTCTATTTCGAATGCTTTTAGGATATCGATGGCTTCTTGCATGATGGGCATATCGGATATACTTCCCATTATTACGGCTACTTTCATTTTTTCTTATTTAAAGATTTAAAGATTTAAAGATTTAAGTATTTAAAGATTTTTGAAAAATTCAATTTAGTAGAAGTTCTGAATTTTTCAATCTTTAAATTTTTCAATCTTTCAATTAACTTATTACTCTAATCGTATTCTTCACCTCTTCAGCAATTCTTCGGGCTTCATTGATGTCTTCGTTTACTATGGTTACATGTCCCATTTTTCTGAAAGGGCGTGTTTGTTTCTTTCCGTAAATGTGAGGTGTAACACCATTCCAGCCTAATATTTTTTCGATGTTTTCGTAGACTACATTTCCAGAAAAACCTTCGGCACCAACTAAATTCACCATAATTCCGGCTACTTTACTGTCTGTATTTCCCAGAGGCAAATCAAGAATAGCACGCAAATGGTTTTCAAATTGGGACGTATAACTAGCTTCAATGGAATAATGTCCGGAATTGTGCGGGCGCGGAGCCACTTCGTTTACAAGGATTTCATCATCTTCGGTTTGAAACATTTCAACTGCTAATAATCCGACATGATTGAATTTTTCGGAAACATTCAATGCGATTGCTCTTGCTTTTTCGGCAACTTTATCATCAATTCGAGCAGGACAAATCACATATTCCACTTGGTTGGCTTCGGGATGAAATTCCATTTCTACCACAGGATAAGTTTTTATTTCACCAGAAGGATTGCGGCAAACGATAACGGCCAATTCATTTTTGAACGGAACCATTTCTTCGGCAATGCACTCTACGTTGGCTAAATTATCCAAATCCGAAATGTGTCGAATCACTTTTACGCCATTTCCATCATATCCAAATTCCGTGCATTTCCAAACAAACGGAAGTTTTGTTTTCGAATCCAGAATGTCAACAATTAGACTTTTTAGATTGTCAAATCGTTTATAATTTGCTGTCGGGATGGCATGTTGAATATAAAAATCTTTCTGAATTCCTTTGTTTTGAATGAGTTTCAATGTTTTTGGCGAAGGAAATACTTTTAATCCTTCTTCTTCGAGTTTTACCAAAGCTTCCAGATTAACCAACTCAATTTCGAAAGTCAAAACGTCTACTTTTTTACCAAAGTTATAAACGGTTTCAAAGTCCATTAAATCCCCATTGAAGAATTGGTCACAGGCAATTTTACAAGGCGCTTCATCACTTGGGTCCAAAACATAAGTTTGTATGTCGAATTTTCGGGTGTCAAACAATAGCATTTTGCCCAGTTGTCCGCCACCGAGAATTCCTAATTTGAAATCAGAAGAAAAATAATTCATGGTGTAGTTGTATGTTTACGCAAAGATACTTTATAATGATTGAATCCGAAAATTCAATTTATATTCTTGATTTACTCTTGAGTAGTCATTAGAAGGTAAAAAATAAAATGTTTTACTGGCATTTGCAATCAGGTATTTTTACGTGGTTTTGCGTAAAATTAAAATTGTTTATTTGCAGCATATCTTATAGTAATCATGTATTGTAAACATCTTTATGTTGTTGAAATCTGTTAAAAAAAACTAGTACAAGCAATAATGCAAAGTGATGTACTAAGTTTTTTATGAATTTGTTATATTATTATTTCACAATACTTTATACAGATTTTTTATTATAATATTTTGTTAATATTTTAAAAAAAAGTTGTTATTTCGCACTCAAATTAATGAACACAAACTTATGAAAAAAAACTACTTTCTCCTAATTATGGCGTTTTATTGTCTTTTTAGTGTGACACAAAAATCGTATGGGCAATTGAGTTTTGACTCAACACCTGTGACTACTGCTACGGTGGGAGCACCTTACACTTATTCCTCATTTGCTTCAGACGGAACTAGTAATGGACCAGCAATGACTTGTTCTACAAAGCCAGCTTGGATGAGTTTTGCCGCGACTGGTTCTACATCAATGCAAACTTTTGGTCCAACTATTTCAGCTCCTGGGGGTATTGCTGGAGATGCTGATGGCAATACCTATGTAGTTAGTAGTGACGGAACTGGGAGGTTTATCTATAAAATAGCGCCTGACGGAACTACTAATACAAGCTGGGCAGATGCAGATAATGGACTCATTTATGGAATGAATGTGGATGGTGGGTATCTTTATGTTTCGTATTATTATAATGATGTAACGGGTACTTCCTGTATAAAGAAAATTAGTTTGGCTGATCCGGGTGCCGGACAAACGCTGGTTTATGCTCTTAATACTACTTCTGGTTTGCTATCGCTTGTTTTTAGAGGGGGATATATTTATTGTGCTGCTTATAACCAAGGCCAAATTTTAAAAATTGACCCTGTCACAGCAACTGCAACGGAGTATGTTTCCGTACCAAATCCTTGGGGATTGGGTTTTGATACTAGTGGTAAATTATTTATTGCAAGCTTTGGATCAGGCACCATTTCCACTTATGACGGTGCTACTTTGAGCGTTGTGAAATCTGGTTTGGCAAGTCCAACGGATGTGAAAATTGATGCAAACGGAAATGTCTATGTTTCTTTTTATTCGAATGGAGGTATAATAAAGTATAATGCAGGACTAACAACGGAAATTATCTTAGTGCCTACGGACGGTATAAATCAGATATTGGGAATGAATTTGACTCCTACAGGGTCATTGGTGTTTGGTATTTATAATCAAAATAAATGTGCTCGTTTAGGAACTGGAGCGGTGATTTCGGGTACGCCTGCACTGTCAGATATTGGTACTCATAATGTAACGATAAGAGCAACTAGTGCAACTGAGACTGTTGATCAGAGTTTTGTTGTTACGGTGCAAGGTCCACCAACACTAAGTGGTTTTCCAGATTTAAATGGAGCAGTAGGTACAAACTTGACACTTACAGATCCTACTTCTAACAGTGCAGGTGCTTTTACCTATACCAGTTCAAATCCCTCTACCGCAACAATAAGTGGTAATACGGTAACGCCTGTTGCGGCTGGGACAACAACAATAACGGCAACTCAGGCTGCATCTGGAAATTATACACAAGGAACAATAACTAGTGTGCTTACTGTCACCACTTGTGCCACTCCTGTTGCCATTACAAAAGACATTATAGTTCAACTGGATGCTGCAGGAAATGCCACAATTGTTGCATCTGACGTGGACAATGGCTCGACTTATGCATGTGGAATTGCAAGCATGAGTTTAGATAAAACAACTTTCTCTTGTACTGATGTTGGTGTAAATACAGTAATCTTAAAAGTTACTGATGTTAATGGAAACGTTGCTAATCAATCTGCGACAGTTACAGTTGAAGACAAGATTGCTCCGATATTTACAAGTATTCCAGAAATAAATGTGAATACTGATTTGAACACATGTGGTGTTGTAGTTACTTACACAAAGCCTTTAGTTAATGACAATTGTGCGGGTAATTCTAATGTATTGTTGATTTGGGATGAAATAAACTCAAATACAACAAGTTTACAGAACGCATTGATTGCAGCAGGAAATACAGTAACACTTAGTGCTACCTCAGAGACTGCATACAATGGTACGAATCCTGCTTTAACAGGTTTTGATGCTGTTGTTCATTTAAATGGGACAACTTTTGGAACTGCCATGCCAATAGGAGGTCAAAACGCAATACTTGATTTTGTTTTAAATCAAGGTAAAACATATGTTACAGATGAATGGTCCGCTTATGAGGCCGATGATGCTGGTACAATGGCAGCGATGAAAGAGATAATTGTTTTGCAAAGAAATAGTGGTTTTACAGCTTCAACTACTTATACGCAGGTTTCTTCTCAAGCATCACATCCTATTCTTGCTGGCGTTCCTACTTCATTTAATTTGCCTGTAGCAGATGGAAATATTGGATTTGCAAGAGTGTATTCTAGCAATCAACCTATAGTATTGATGACTTCATCTCAAGGAGATGCTGTTGCTGTTAGGGAGTTTTCAAATGGAGGAAAGGCGATTGGTTTTCAAAACGCAGGAAATTACGATGGTTCAACAGTCTTGTCAGATGTGAACATTCAAAAATTGTACAGTAATGCAGTTAGTTATGGTGCAATTGTACAATTGACTCAAACAGCAGGTTTAGTATCAGGTTCTCTTTTTCCTGTGGGCACAACAACAAATACATTTACAGCTACAGATGGAAGTGGCAATATGTCAACAACAAGTTTTGATGTGGTTGTAACAGATAATCAACTTCCTATTATAGCTTCAAATGGGGATATAAATGTAAACACAGATTTAGATACTTGTGGCGCTACAGTTGTTGTTTCGGCAACAGCAACAGATAATTGTACTGTTGGATTACCAACGGGAGTTCGTAGTGACGGTTTATCGCTAGATGCACTTTATCCAGTAGGTACAACCACTATTAAATGGAATGTTTCAGATGCTAACAGCAATGCAGCAGTGGAGGTTATTCAAACCGTAGTTGTAACGGATAATCAAGTTCCAGTTATTGTTTCCAATGGAGATAAAAATGTTAATACAGATGTAAATGTTTGTGGAGCGGCAGTAGTTGTTTCTGCAACAGCGACAGATAATTGTACAGTTGGAGCGCCAGCAGGAGTTCGTAGCGATGCTTTGGCATTGAATGCAATTTATCCAGTGGGAACAACAACTATTAAATGGAATGTTTCAGATGCTAACAGTAATGCAGCAGTTGAAGTTATTCAAACCGTAGTTGTAACGGATAATCAAGTTCCAGTTATTGTTTCCAATGGAGATAAAAATGTTAATACAGATGTAAATGTTTGTGGAGCGGCAATAGCTGTTTCTGCAACAGCGACAGATAATTGTACAGTTGGAGCGCCAGCAGGAGTTCGTAGTGATGCTTTGGCATTGAATGCAATTTATCCAGTTGGAACAACAACTATTAAATGGAATGTTTCAGATGCTAACAGCAATGCAGCAGTTGAAGTTATTCAAACAATAGTTGTAACGGACAATCAAGTTCCAGTTATTGTTTCCAATGGAGATAAAAACGTTAATACAGATGTAAATGTTTGTGGAGCGGCAGTAGTTGTTTCTGCAACAGCGACAGATAATTGTACAGTTGTATCGCCAACTGGGTTAAGAAGTGACGGAGAATTACTTTCGGCAGTTTATCCGGTAGGGATCACAGCGATTACTTGGAATGTAAGTGATAGTAATGGAAATGACGCGGTAGCAATAATTCAAACAGTAACCGTGGTTGATAATGAAGCTCCAGTTGTTGTTACTAAAAATATCACAGTTCAACTAGATGCTTTAGGGAATGCTACAATTGCTGCTGCTGACGTAAACGATGGTTCAATGGATGCTTGTGGAATAGATTTATTAGAATTAGACATAACTTCATTTACTTGCGCCAATATTGGTCTAAATACAGTAACATTAAAAGTTACGGACGTTAATGGAAATGTTACTTCAAAAACAGCAGTAATTACAGTTGAAGATAAGATTGCTCCAGTTGTAGTTACTAAAAACACTACGATTCAATTGAATGCTGCAGGAACTGCTTCGATAGTTGTTGCAGATGTGAACAATGGTTCAACAGATAATTGCGGAATCAGTTTAGTAGAGTTGGATAAAATGGCATTCACATGTGCTAATGTTGGGGCAAACACAGTAACATTGAAAGTTACAGATAACAACGGAAATATCGCTACTCAAACAGCTATTATAACTGTTGAAGATAAGATTGCTCCAGTTGTAGTTACTAAAAACACTACGATTCAATTGAATGCTGCAGGAACTGCTTCGATAGTTGTTGCAGATGTGAACAATGGTTCAACAGATAATTGCGGAATTAGTTTAGTAGAGTTGGATAAAATGGCATTCACATGTGATAATGTTGGAGCAAACACAGTAACATTGAAAGTTACAGATAACAACGGAAATATCGCTACTCAAACAGCTATTATAATTGTTGAAGATAAGACTGCTCCAGTTGTAGTTACTAAAAACATTACGATTCAATTGAATGCTACAGGAACTGCTTCGGTAGTAGCTGCTGATATCAATAATGGTTCAACGGATGCTTGTGGAATCAGCTTATTAGAATTAGATAAAAGTACATTTACTTGCGCTAATATTGGACTAAATACAGTAACATTAAAAGTTACTGATGTTAATGGAAATGTTACTTCAAAAACAGCAGTAGTTGCAGTTGAAGATAAAATGGCTCCAGTTGTAGTTGCTAAAAATAAGACTATTCAATTGAATGCAGCAGGAACAGCTTCGATAGTTGTTGCAGATGTAAACAATGGTTCAACAGATAATTGCGGAATCAGTTTAGTAGAGTTGGATAAAATGGCATTCACATGTGCTAATGTTGGAGCAAACACAGTAACATTGAAAGTTACAGATAATAACGGAAATGTTGCTACTCAAACAGCTGTTATAACTGTTGAAGATAAAATTGCACCAGTGGTAATTACAAAAAACATCACTGTTCAACTTGATGCATCTTCAAATATATTGATAGCTGCTGCCGATGTAAATAATGGTTCAACTGATAATTGTGGAATCAGTTTATTAGAACTCAATAAAGCATTATTCAGTTGTGCCAATGTAGGTGAGAATGTCGTTACTCTAAAAGTAACAGATAATAGTGGAAATGTTACTACTAGAACAGCTATTGTAACAATTGTTAATAGTCAGCCTAATTTAATTAGAAAACATTTTGACGATGTTATTTTCTTTGATAATAGTTCTAAAGCCTTCGTTGCTTACAGTTGGTATAAAAATGGAGTTTTAGTATCTAGTCAAACAGCTCAATATTTTAAAGATAGTGGAGTTCTTAATGGCACCTATTATGCTAAAGCTACAAAAATAGACGGAACTGTTGTTACAACATGTCCTTTGACGTTTTCTGCATCAATAGTAGATGAATATTTAAAGATTGCACCTAATCCGGTTAAGAGTAATGCAAGCTACCAAATCCTTACTAATGTAGATTCAGTTAAGTTGCAAAATGCTCGTATTACAGTTTTTAATATACTGGGAGTACTAGTGAACGATAAAATAGTTGATGGCATAACAACGGATATGATTGCGCCAAATACGGAAGGGATTTATGTGGTAAGAATGACCTTAACAAATGGCAAATACTTTACAAAAAACCTTTTGGTTAAAAATTAGAAATCAAATTATTAAGAGTATGAAATCCTCGTTTATTAGAGACGAGGATGGATTACTCAAATGCAATAAAAACAAATAAATATGAAATTTGATGTTAAATATATAGTAGGATTTGCACTAATTTTATTCTCTCAAGGAATTAAAGCGCAGTTTTATGTAGGCGTACAAACAGGAATAGGGAATATTCAAAGTGATGTAAAAGGGGTGAGGTCAGCCACTGATATTGGCGGAGCATTAAAGGCAGGTTACATATACTCATTGACGGATCACATAGGTATCGGGTCTGGAGTTGAGTTTGCCCAATATAAGCAAAAGGTGTTTTTAGAACAACCCTCAGCAACGCTGACTAATTTTGAGGTTGATCAAACTGGCTCGGCATTTTCTTATAGTGTGACTACAGGAAATTATAAAGAATCTCAAACCTTGCAGGCTATTCAGATTCCGCTTTTTGTGCAGTATAAAAAGAATATTAACAAAGGAATTGATTTCAATTTTAGGGCTGGTGTTAAATACTTCTTACCTGTAAATTACAAAATTGAGTGTTCAGCGTCATCTGTAAATGGGATTGCTTACTACCCGGATGTTAATTTATACATTGATAATTTGCCAGAATATGGTTTTGGGAATCAAACCAATTACGCTGCATCAGGCGAGTACAACACAAAAGGTATTTTGATGAGTACGTTTGAGCTAGGGTTTACTTTTAAAACTGGAGAAAAGAACGCTTTGTATGCCGCTATGTTTCTTGACAGCGGTTATGGAACAATCCTTGATCAAAAACAAAACGAGTCTTATTTAAGCTATAATCCAACATCAAGTACTGACAGAAAAGCAAACGGCTTGTATAGTACCGACAAAGACGCGACTATCAAACCGGTTGCATTCGGATTAACAGTAGGATTGAATTTTTAATAAATTTCGTTATGGTTTAAGATTTAGATGCTATAGTAGACCAAGCAGTAAAAAAAAACACAAATGAACGAAGGGTTTTTTGCTCTGATTTCAAAAGTATTTTAATTTAAAAATAATCAAAGGCTTTCTTTTTTATAAAGGCGGCCTTTTTTTGTTTCTCTTATGATTCAAGTCGACAATAAAGAGAAAGTAAAACAGTAGGTCGAATATTTATGAATTACCTCTAAATCCTTTAATGTTGAAAATGCTATTTTATTTTTTCGGAATTTATAGTACAAGATTTGTTGTAATTCATTTTTGAGTTGTTTTTTGTAGATTTCACTTAATAACAGAAATTAATGTCCATTTGTCAATTCACAAATCCGAATTCTGTATCTTTGCGCATTATTTTAAATACGAAAATAATGATACAACTTCACGATAAACAATTTGTTCCGTTTATTTCTGCCAAAGAAATAGAATTTGCCTTAACAAAAATGGTAGCTCAGATCGAAGACGATTTTGCGGATGAAACTCCAGTATTTGTTGGTGTTTTGAACGGTGCTTTTATGGTAGTTTCTGATTTTATGAAGCTTTACAAAAAACCGTGCGAAGTGTCTTTTATCAAAATGGCTTCTTACGAAGGGATTTCTTCAACAAATGAAGTGAAACAATTAATAGGATTGAACCAGGATTTAACGGGACGCACTGTCGTTATAATTGAAGATATTGTTGATACTGGAAATACTTTGGTGGAATTAAAACAGTTATTCAAGCAACAAAATGTAAAACATTTTAAAATTGCAACACTTTTTTTCAAACCGGAAGCGTATACAAAAGATATCAAAATAGATTATATTGGAATTAGAATTCCAAATAAATTTATCGTTGGTTATGGATTAGACTACAATGGATTAGGGAGAAATTTACCCGAAGTATATAAACTAAAAGAATAACTACACAACAACATGACTAACATTGTTTTATTTGGAAAACCAGGAGCTGGTAAAGGAACTCAAGCAGAATTTTTGAAAGAAAAATACAAATTAACGCATATTTCCACAGGTGATGTATTTCGTTTTAATCTAAAAAACGATACAGACCTTGGCAAACAAGCAAGAGTATATATGGATGCCGGCGATTTAGTGCCGGATGAATTGACTACAAAAATGCTGATTGATGAGGTAAATAAACATCCGGATACAAACGGAATTTTGTTTGACGGATATCCAAGAACAATCTCGCAAGCCGAAGCTTTAGATGCATTTCTTACTTCAATTGGTTCAAATGTTGCTGCAACAATTGCGCTTGAAGCCGATGATGAGATTTTAGTGCAACGATTATTAGAAAGAGGAAAAACAAGTGGTAGAATTGATGATCAAGATGAAGAAAAAATCAGAAATCGCTACCAAGAATACAATGAGAAAACTGCGCCTTTGATGAATTATTACGAGGAGCAAGGAAAGTTTCATTCCGTAAATGGAATTGGTTCCATTGCAGAAATTACAGAAAGAGTAAGTAACGTGATTGATAATTTATAGGAGCAATTCCAGCTGTACGTTACAAATCCTCGACAAAAACAACATTTTTTTTTACCTCCGGGCTTTTCACCACCATCTGGGCTATACTATTACGCATACAAAAAACCGATTTCAAAGAATTAGAAATCACATTTTAAGATATAAACGAATCAATTAAGAAATTGGAAATAGTAATAATATTTTTTCTGATACTGCTAAATGGGGTTTTCTCGATGTCGGAAATTGCATTGATTTCAGCACGAAAAAATAGACTAGAAACCGCAGCGAAAAAAGGAAATAAAAGTGCCAAAATTGCTTTGGATTTGGCAAATTCGCCCAATAAGTTTTTATCAACCGTGCAAATAGGAATTACCTTGATAGGAATTCTTACCGGTATTTATAGTGGAGACAAAATAACAAAAGATGTTGAAACTTTTATAAAAGGATTTGAAACTTTGGTACCTTACGCGCATCCTGTTGCTGTAGGTTTAGTAGTTGTTACTTTGACTTTTTTCTCTCTTGTTTTAGGGGAATTATTACCAAAAAGAATTGGACTAAACCATCCTGAAGCAATCGCAAAAGCAGTGGCTCTTCCGATGAAAATAGTTTCAATAGTTACTGCGCCATTTATTTGGTTGTTAACACATTCTACTGATTTTTTACTGGATGTTTTACAGATAAAACCAACCGCTGACGGGAAAGTAACCGAAGAGGAAATAAAGGCAATTATCAAAGAAGGAACTGAAGGCGGTGAAGTTCAGGAAATAGAACAAGATATTGTAGAGCGCGTTTTCCACATTGGAGACAGAAAAATAAATTCATTGATGACACACAGGAAGTCAGTGGTTTTTTTACCTTTGCATTCTGATAAAGAACAAGTTAGGGAGTTTATGCTCAAAGAATTACATTCTATTTATCCGGTTTACGGTGAAAATTATGATGATATCGTTGGGGTTGTAAACCTGAAAAATATTTTTGCTCATTTTGAAAATGAAAATTTCAATTTATCTTCAATAATGACTGAAGCTCCTTTCATGATGGAGCAAACTACGGCTTATATCGCTTTAGAGAATTTTAAAAAGTCAGGGATACATTACGCTTTTGTATCGGATGAATATGGTGTTTTTCAGGGAGTTATTACACTGAATGATATTCTTGAAGCTCTGGTAGGTGATGCTTCTGATTTTTATAAAGATGATTTTCAGTTGATAGAAAGAGAAGATGGAACATGGCTGGTTGACGGACATTATTCATTACATGATTTCTTGACCTACTTTGAATTAGATGAATTAATCAATGATTATGAAGTAACAACAGTAAGCGGATTAATAATGACTGAACTCTCTCATATTCCAAAACAAGGGGAGAAATTAGTCTGGCAAAAATTTGAGCTAGAAGTTATCGATATGGATGGCGTGAAGATTGATAAAGTGATGGTGAAGGCGATTAAATTATAAAAATAGATGTACGTTGGAAGTTTGAAAGTATTCAAGCTGAAAGTTGAAATCTGAAATTAAAAAAAATGACAGAAGGGAATTTTGTAGATTATGTTAAAATATATGTTTCATCCGGTAAAGGTGGAAAAGGATCTACGCACTTGCACAGAGAAAAATTTATTGAAAAAGGTGGACCTGATGGTGGTGATGGAGGTCGTGGAGGACATGTATATTTAGTTGGGAATAAAGGTCTTTGGACATTATTTCACTTGAAATTCGCCAGACATATCAAAGCAGGAAATGGCGGTGATGGTAGTGGTGACAGAAGTACAGGTGCTGATGGTGATGATAAATTCATCGAAGTGCCATTAGGAACCGTTGTAAAAGACAAAGAAACAGGAGAAATATTATTTGAAATTACCGATGATGGTGAAAAACAAATTCTTTCTCGCGGTGGAAAAGGTGGTTTAGGTAATTGGCATTTTAGAAGCTCAACGAATCAAACGCCAAGATATTCTCAACCGGGATTGCCTGGAGCAGAAAAGGATGTAATTCTAGAATTAAAAGTATTGGCTGATGTAGGTTTGGTAGGTTTTCCTAACGCAGGAAAATCAACACTATTATCGGTTTTAACATCTGCCAAACCAAAAATTGCTGATTATCCGTTTACAACTTTAAAACCAAATCTTGGAATTGTAGCTTACAGAGATTTTCAATCTTTTGTAATTGCTGATATTCCTGGAATTATTGAAGGTGCTGCCGAAGGGAAAGGTCTTGGACATTATTTCTTGCGTCACATTGAACGTAATTCGACTTTATTATTTTTAGTTCCAGTTGATACTCCGGATATCAAAGCGGAATACGATATTTTGGTAAACGAATTGACGAAATACAATCCTGAAATGCTGGACAAAGAACGTTTGTTGGTGATTTCAAAATGTGATATGCTTGATGATGAGTTAAAAGCAGAATTGAAAACCGAACTAGATGTAGCTTTTAAGGATGTTCCTTATATGTTTATTTCTTCTGTAGCTCAACAAGGTTTAACAGAGTTGAAAGATAAATTATGGAAAATGTTGAATGACTAATTCTTGATTTTATTTACATAATTTAAACCGTCTCGTATACAATGCGAGACGGTTTTTTTGTAAAAAATAGTTAAACCTTTCACATACTTGGAGAGTTACAATTATAAATTTCGCTATTTTTGAAGAATGAAACATATTTTTTATTTATTTGTATTTCTACCAATTATGATATGGGGTCAATCTGATTTTGATAAAGCAGAAAAACTATATAGGGCGAATAAAATGGATCAAGCCGAGTTGGTTTTTGATTCTGTTTTAAGATCCAATCCATCGGATTTAAAAACGATTGAGTATTTGGGAGATATTGCAGGTCACGGTAAATCTTGGGATAAAGCGATTGGATATTATAAGAAACTCAAGCAACTAAAACCTTCAGAGGCTAATTATCATTATAAATATGGCGGAGCTTTAGGGATGAAAGCCAAAGAATCAAATAAATTCAAGGCGCTTGGAATGATAGATGAAGTGAAAGCTTCTTTTGAAAAAGCGATTAGTTTGAACCCAAAACACATTGAATCACGATGGGCTTTGATAGAAATATACATTCAATTACCCGGAATTGTTGGCGGAAGCGAATCTAAAGCTATAAAATATTCCAATGAATTATTGCGTCTGTCACTAGTTGATGGTTATTTGTCAAGAGGTCATATTGACGAATATTTTAAAAGATATGCAGCTGCAGAACAACAATATAAAAAAGCTATTCTTGTAGGAGGTTCCAAAACAAGTTACCAAAAGTTAGCCAGCTTGTACAAGAACAAAATGCGTGATCCTGAAAAGGCAAAAATAATACTAGAAACGTATAATAAAAAAAATCAGGATTGATTATAATTGCTCCTGAATCCAAAATCTATAAACCAAAATTAGAATGCGTACACATTTTATAGCTATCGGCGGAAGCGCTATGCACAATCTGGCCTTAGCACTTCATAACAAAGGATATCAAGTTACGGGAAGTGACGATGCGATTTTTGAACCTTCAAAATCAAGATTAGATAAAAAGGGAATTTTGCCTCCAGAATTAGGTTGGTTTCCTGAAAAAATAACTCGAGAGATTGAAGCAGTTATTCTTGGAATGCATGCAAAAGCGGATAATCCTGAATTATTAAAAGCTCAGGAATTAGGACTGAAAATATACTCTTATCCGGAATTTCTTTACGAACAATCCAAAAATAAAACACGTGTTGTTATAGGCGGTTCTCATGGAAAAACAACGATAACTTCAATGATTTTACATGTAATGCACTATCATGACATTGCTGTAGATTACATGGTTGGCGCACAACTGGAAGGTTTTGATACGATGGTTCATCTTACGGAGGAGAATGATTTTATCGTTTTGGAAGGAGATGAATACTTGTCTTCGCCAATTGATCGCCGACCTAAATTTCATTTGTACCAACCAAATATTGCTCTAATTTCAGGAATTGCTTGGGACCATATTAATGTTTTTCCTACGTATGAGAATTACGTTGAACAGTTTGAAATTTTTATTGGCAAAATTACAAACGGTGGGATTCTCGTTTACAATGAAGATAATGCTGAAGTAAAACGTGTTTCAGAAGCCGCAACAAACCCAATTCGAAAATTAGCGTATCATACCCCAAAATATTCTGTAAGTGATGGCGTGACACTGCTCGAAACTCCGGAAGGCGACATGCCAATTGAAGTTTTCGGAGCGCATAACCTTAATAATTTGGCTGGAGCCAAATGGATTTGCCAAAACATGGGTGTTGATGAAGCTGATTTTTATGAAGCCATTGCTAGTTTTAAAGGTGCTTCAAAACGATTGGAAAAAATCGCAGAAAGCAAAACAAAAGTTGCCTATAAAGATTTTGCGCATTCACCAAGCAAAGTGGCTGCAACTACGAAAGCGGTGAAACAACAATATCCTAATCGAACTTTAGTGGCGTGTTTAGAATTGCATACGTACAGCAGTTTGAATGCTGAATTCCTAAAAGAATACGAAGGCGCACTGGAATATGCTGATAAAGCAGTTGTTTTTTATTCACCCGATGCGGTAAAAATCAAACAGCTGGAAGAAGTGACTTACGACCAAATAGCAAATGCTTTTAATAGAAAAGATTTGATTATTTATACCAATCCAATAGATTTCAAAGATTACTTATTTAACCTGAATCTTGAAAATTCTGCTTTGTTATTAATGAGTTCCGGTAATTACGGTGGATTAAACTTTGACGAAGTAAAGGAATTAGTAAAATAAAAGTGATATGAATGACACTGTAAGAATTTCTAAAACTACGAGTGAAAACCCGGATTTTGTTAATCTGATTGCCGCATTAGATAAGAGTTTGTGGGAGCGTTATCCTGAATTGAAAACAAATTATTGGGGTAATAATATTTTGGAATTAAATCCAAATGTTATTGTTGTTTACTTGCATGAAAAACCTGTCGCTTGTGGTTGTTTCAAAAAATACGATAAAAATGCAATAGAAATAAAACGTATGTTTGTTTCACCCGAAGTTCGAGGAATGGGTTTGGCACAAACTATTTTACTTGAATTAGAAGGTTGGGCACATGATTTAGGATATTCTTTTTCTGTTTTGGAAACGTTATACAAACAAAAAGAAGCGATTGCTTTATATCAAAAAACGGGATATACCATAGTTGATAATTACGAGCCTTATGTAGGTTTAGAAAATAGTATTTGCATGCGGAAACAAATTTAAACAACAAAATGAATGGCTGAAAATTCCTTTTTCCCTATAACGAATTGGTCCGAAGATGATAAACCACGTGAAAAATTGATGCTTAAGGGCAAAAGTGTTTTGAGTGATGCGGAATTAATTGCCATTTTGATTGGTTCAGGAAGCAGGAGCGAATCAGCTGTGGATTTAAGCAAACGAATTTTAGCTAGTGTTGACAATAATTTGAACGCCTTAGGGAAATTAGCGTTATCGCAGCTCATGCAATTTAAAGGAATAGGGGAGGCAAAAGCAATTTCGATTATTGCAGCCTTAGAATTAGGAAGACGCCGAAGAGGAGAGGATGCAGTGGAATTGAAGAAAATAACGTCGAGTAAAATTATTTTCGAAATCATGCAACCTATTATTGGGGAATTGCCACACGAGGAATTTTGGATTATTTACATGAATAATTCGAATAAAGTGATTGCAAAATCCCAGTTGAGTAAGGGCGGAATCACGGGAACATTAGTTGATGTGCGAATAGTTTTTAAAACAGCACTCGAGATGGGAGCTACTGCTTTGATATTGTGTCACAATCATCCTTCGGGGACGTTGATTCCGAGTGATGCAGATAAACATATTACGAAGAAATTGAAATTAGCTGGCGATAGTTTAGAAATAAAAGTATTGGATCATCTCATTGTAACTGAAGCCAGTTATTTCAGCTTTGCAGATGAAGGAATATTTTAAAAATATAAAATGAAACAAACACATATAAAGGATGTTTTTTTTGATTTAGATCATACACTTTGGGATTTTGATAAAAATTCAGAGTTGACTTTTGAGACGATTTTCAATAGAAATCATCCATCAATAATAACTAAAGATTTTATTGAGAAATATGTTCCAATAAATCAAGAATGTTGGAAATTATATCAATATGATAAAATTACTCATGAAGAATTGCGTTACAATAGACTCAAGTATTCTTTTGATGCAATAAATTACTCAGTTTCGGATGAGGAAATTGATGGAATTGCAAATGATTATATTAAATTTTTGCCAGAGAATAATCATCTTTTTGATGGAGCAATCGAACTTTTGGATTATCTTAAGCCTAAATATAATTTGCATATTATAACCAATGGTTTTGCGGATGTTCAATTTAAAAAACTAAATAATTCAAAAATAGGTTCTTATTTTCAGACCATAACTAATTCAGAAATGGCTGGAGTAAAAAAACCAAACCCTATTATTTTTGATTACGCTTTAGATTTGGCAAAAGCCATAAAAGGAAATAGTATTATGATTGGCGACAGCTTAGATGCTGATGTTCAAGGAGCTCTTGATGCTGGATTAGACGCTATTTTTTTTAATGAAAGTAAAATGCTTGTTGAAGATCATATCATACAAATTAATCATTTATTAGAACTTAAAAAATATTTATAAAGATGAAAAAATCCTTCCTGTTTTTGCTAATCTTCTTCGTCAGCTACTCTTATGCTCAATCTGTAAACGATTATAAGGCTGTTGTAGTTCCTTTAAAATATGATTTCCTTAAAGGTGAGAACCAATATCGGTTGAACACCTTGACTAAATTTAATTTGAATAAAGCTGGTTTTGAAGCATTTTATAGTAATGAGGCTATTCCAAATGATTTTAGTGATCGATGTAGTTTGCTTTATATTGATGTGTTAAAAGAGAATGGCTTTTTGATAACTAAATTATTTTTAACGCTCAAAGATTGTTATGGTAAAATTATCTTTCAATCCCCTATTGGAAAAAGTAAAGAAAAGGAATATCAAGTTGCTTATACCGAGGCGTTGAATGAAGCTTTTCAGTCTCTTTTTGCGTTGAAATATAAATATAATGGTAGTACAACTACAAAGGTTCAGTCTGAAATACAATCAGAAGTTGTTAAGCCAATGCCAGCAACTGTTACTACCGCTAAGAATGTTCTAAGTGAGCCTGTTGTTGTCAATACTGTTGTTGCGGATTCTAATTTGTTGTATGCACAGCCAACTGCTTCGGGTTTTCAATTAATTGACAGCGCGCCAAAAGTGGTTATGAAAGTGTTTAAAACTACTAATCCATCTTGTTATATTGCGGTTAAGAATGGCTTGCAAGGTGTTTTGTTGCTTAAAGAAAATCAGTGGTATTTTGAATATTATCAAAACGATAACTTAATGTCTGAAAAAGTAGTTGTTAAGTTTTAGTCTTCAAAAATCTGTTGCTGAAAATAGTTTCATAAAAAAAGTCTTGAGAAATCAAGACTTTTTTTATGAAATTTAATAGCCGTATTTATCTTTCCAGCGGTTTTTAAGAAATTCTCGGATACTGTTTTCTCTGGAATTGTTTCCAGGTACATAGATTGGGGTTTTGCTTAAAGCTTGTGGTAAAAACTCTTGTTCAGCAAAATTATTGGTATAATCATGGGCATATTTGTATTCTTCACCATAACCTAATTCTTTCATTAATTTTGTGGGTGCATTGCGCAAATGAATGGGCACGGGTAAGTCTCCAGTTTGTTTTACAAGTTGTTGGGCAGTTCCAATAGCTAGGTAAGAGGCGTTACTTTTTGCGGAAGTAGCTAAATAAACAGCGCATTGACTCAATATAATTCTACTCTCAGGATATCCAATTGTAGTAACAGCTTGAAAAGTATTATTAGCCATAATAAAGGCAGTTGGATTAGCATTTCCTACATCCTCACTGCTAAGTATTAGCATTCTTCGTGCAATAAATTTTACATCTTCACCACCTTCAATCATTCGAGCGAGCCAATAGACAGCGCCATTTGGATCACTTCCCCGAATAGATTTTATAAAAGCAGAAACAATGTCATAATGTTGTTCGCCGGTTTTGTCATACAAAACAGTGTTTTGTTGGACTAATGAGAACACCAGATCATTTGTAATAAAAATTTCGTCTTCATTAGACGCATTTACCACAAGTTCAAAAATATTTAATAGTTTGCGTCCATCTCCGCCGGAAAGTCTTAACAAGGCTTCGGTTTCTCCTAAAATAATATTTTTTGTAGACAAATAAGTATCTGTTTTCATCGCTCGTTCAAGCAGAGACTCTAAATCTTTTTTTGTAAAAGCGTTTAAAACATAAACTTGACAACGGGAAAGTAATGCTGGGATAACCTCAAAACTTGGATTTTCTGTAGTGGCGCCTATCAGTGTAATCCATCCTTTTTCGACTGCAGCCAAGAGGGAGTCTTGTTGTGATTTACTGAAACGATGAATCTCGTCAATGAACAAAATAGGGTTTTTGGCGGTAAACAAACCGCCGCTTTGCTTCGCTTTTTCAATAACTTCTCGAATATCTTTTACACCTGAATTGATAGCACTTAAGATATAGAATGGTCGTTTTGATTCTTGTGCGATAATTTGCGCCAATGTTGTTTTCCCTGTTCCGGGTGGTCCCCAAAAAATTAATGAAGGTATTATTCCTTTCGCAATTTGTTGTGTCAAAGATCCATTAGGTCCAACTAAATGAGCCTGACTAATATATTCTTCAAGTTTTTGTGGCCGTATACGTTCTGCAAGTGGTGCTTCCATTTTGTAAAATTACTATATTTCAAACTGAACTTGTTTTAGTTTCTGTTTTTTTTTTTTGGAGCTATTTCTCCCGAAGCTTCGGGATATACTATATCTTTTTATCTCGTTAAAAAACGAGATATAAAAGGATGCCTCCCGAGACTTTGGGATCATCTGGGCTAGGGAGCGCATTAAAAAATGGTTTTCAGTTTAAATATGACAAAATAGCATTAAATTACTTTTGGATAAGTTTTTGAATTATAACAAGAGATTAAAACTTTAAATAATTAATGGAAAAGGATTTTAAATTTACCAATTCAGTTATAGGATTACCTCTTTTTTTTGTGGTATTTCTTTGGTTTGTTTTTTGGCTCGAAATCCGATTTGATTTTGATTTTGTTCAAAACGGTATTTATCCTAGAACTTTTGCAGGTTTACAAGGGGTTTTGTTTAGTCCATTCATTCATGCTGATATGGAACACCTTTATAACAATTCGATTCCGTTACTAATTTTATTGGCGGCTCTACAATTTTTTTATGCGGAGCAATCGAAAAGAGTTATTGGATACGGTATTTTAGTTTCGGGGTGTATTACTTGGGTTATTGGCAGAGAGAATTATCACATAGGGGCAAGTGGATTAATTTATGTTCTCTTTAGTTTTGTTTTCTTTAAAGGAATACAAACTAGATACAATCGCTTGGTTGCCTTGTCGCTTGCGGTAATAGTCATTTATGGTGGTTTGGTTTGGTATGTTTTTCCAAGCCCTGAGATAACTGGGAATAAATCTATTTCTTGGGAAGGTCATTTGGGAGGATTACTCACTGGATTTTTTCTTTCGTTGGTTTATAAAACTCCAGAGTATAAAAAGGTAATTAAATATGATTGGGAGCTTCCGGATTTTGATCCCTTTGAAGATAAATTTATGCAGCGTTTCGATGCTAATGGAAATTTTGTGAACCTACCAGAAATAGAAGAAACTGAAGTGCAGCAGGAATTTTTGCCATATTATACTTCCAATTTTCTTGTAGATTATGAGATTGTCACAAATAAAAAAAATGAATCAAAACCTGAGTCTTGATTCATTTTTCATTAAAGAGTTTAGACTTTTTAATATTCTAAAAATTTAAGAAGTCTAATAATCTAAGATCGTTGTCTTACCGCTTCATATAAAAAAGCACCACAAGCCACTGATACGTTCAATGAACCAATAGTTCCAAACATTGGAAGTTTTGCTTTCTCATCAACAATCTTAAGAACTGATGGGTTGACACCTCTGTCTTCCGATCCCATAATGATAGCAACAGGCTCGTTTAGAGAAATGTCATAAATATTTTGATCTGTTTTCTCTGTCGCAGCCACGGTTTTAATACCACTGGCTTGCAAAAGAAATATAGCATCTTTAATGTGTTCTACTTTACAAATTGGAATGTTGAAAACTGCTCCAGCAGATGTTTTTACAGTGTCGCCATTAACAGGTGCAGATCCTGCTTTTTGAACAATAATACCATTTACTCCGGTACATTCTGCAGTTCTGATGATAGCACCAAAATTACGGGCATCAGATATTTGATCCAGAATTAAAAATAAAGGTTTTTTACCATTTTCAATTACTGATTCTATTAAAGATTCTAAGTCAAAAAAGGAAATAGGAGAGATAGTAGCTACTGCACCTTGATGGTTGTTAGGTGTCAATCTATTTAACTTTTCAATAGGAACATAGGAAAAGTTGATATTTCCACGCTTCATTACTTTCATTAAGTCTTTCATTAGTTCGCTGTTAGCTTCCTTTTGAATATAGACTTTGTCTACAGTTGCGCCTGCTTGTATAGCTTCAATGATCGCTCTAATCCCAAATATTTGATGTTCTTTTTCCATGGTGCAAATATAGGGATAATGTTTTTATAAAAAAAAGCCACCCCAAATGAAAGGGATGGCTTTAGTATGAAAATTTGGTTTAAAATCTAATTATTTAGCCCAAATTAATTTAGTGTTTAATTTATCACCTCCAATAGCAGTAGCTGCAGCAGTAACATTATCACCATTTAACTGTTGTAAGTTAACTGGGTAAGTAAATCTAGCAGGCATAGCTGTTAAGTTGTTTAAAGCTATGAAAGTATAAGTAGTTACTCCAGAAATCGGATTGTTTAAATTGTAAGTTCCTCCTGGTTGAAGAAGTGTATTTGGATATCCAGTTCTTCTGTACTCAGCAAATGCTTCATATGGTTGCATGAATAATGCAATATACTTTTGTGTGATTACATTTGCTTGATTAGCTGGAGCTAAAGTAGCTAAATAAGCTGTGATCTTTACTGTAGAAACACCCCAACGCTCCATCGAAGCTCTTACTCCTTTTTGATAATTGGTGTTGTTCCATGCATTGTTTTCAGCTAATAAGAATTCTACTTCAGAATATTCCATTAAGATTTCAGTATAATCTTGTTTTAAAACATTTGAACTCCAAAAAGAAGTACCAACTCTTTGGCCAGCAGCCTGAGCACTAGTAATACCATAAGGCATACCCACATACTTAGTTAAATCATCAGTTTCGACGTAAGTTTTTGCCTTAACCTGAGCTTTAGTAGCTGTTATTGGTGCTGCGTATTTTTGCAATCTTGGGTCAACTCCAAATGTTCCTAAATTTCCTTTTAATAAGTCAACAAGTGTATTTGAAATTGCAAAATCAGTTCTGTTAGAAATCCAGAAATCTTCATAAAATGGACTTGGATTAATATCAGTTGCTTCATATTTAACACCAACATTGTCAGCGTTAGATGTCATAACACCAGCAGCAATGGCTTCTGTAATATGTAATTCAGCTCCGGGAACTTTACCTTTAACTCTATTCGCAATACGCAACCTTAACGAATTAGCGAATTTTTTAAGTTTTGCAGGTGTTTTAAAAAGTTGGTCGCCTTTAGTGAAAACATTAGATTCGCTAGTTACAACCATTGCAGCTGCTTCTTTCAACTCTTTCATAAGATCCGCGTAAATCTTTACTTGAGAAGCGAATTTTGGTTTATCTATTCCTTCTAACAATTGCAAAGCTTGAAAGTCAGCATCCTTGTTTCCATACGAATAATAAGGAACATCACCATAAGCATCTACTAATTGTAAGAAAGTGTAGGCTAGCATTACCCTTGCAGCTGCAATTTGGTTATTGCTATTTCCATAAGGCGAATTCGCTATTTTTGTGATAGGATCCGTGTTCAAATCAATTACAGTTTTAAAATCCTGTGCTGCTAAATAGTAGTTCGTGTACAAAGCTTGATTTGTAACTTCTCTAAATTGAAATCTATCTTCTTCAGTATAATTTCTTTGAGCAGAATATTGTACCCAAGGTAGTGCCATTCTTCCAGAAGAAAAACTTCCTCTTGATTGATCCATGACAAATACTACTGCATTATTGTAGAATGCGTATGCCGGAATACTAGGAACTGCTGGAGCATTTGGGTTTTCATTGATGTCCTCTAATTGATCGCTACAACTTACAGTAGTTGTAAGTATTGCTACAATTGATAATAGTGATATTAATAATTTTTTCATCTTGATTTTTTTTTTAGAATTTAAATTCTAGATTCATTCCGTATGTTCTAGTTGATGGTAATGAGCCTCCTTCAAGACCTTGAGTGTTGCCACTACCATAAGAAGCCATCTCTGGATCCATTCCCTTCCAATCTAAGCCCCATGCAAATAAATTTCTTGCAAAAAGAGAGAACCTTAAGTCACCGAAATCTCCGATGATTTTTTTAGGTAAAGTGTAACCAAGAGTAACCTCTCTTAATTTTACATAACTGGCATCAAATACATTCATAGCATCAAGGCCATAATGTTGTTGAGCCCATGCTTGTCCAGGTAATACTGATGTGTTTTTACTACCATCTTCGTAAACAGCGTCTACTATTATTCCATTTTCACGAATATCGTTAGCAGCTGTCGCTTCTAACAAACCTGAATAAGAACCCCACATGTGTGTAGTAGAGAAGTAACTACCGCCTTTTTGTATGTCAATTAAGAAGCCGAAATTTAAGTTCTTGTATTTGAATGAGTTTCTTATACCCATGTTATATTCCGGAATGATTGTACCTAAAGATTTTCTTGTTGTAGGAATGTATGCACCGTCACTATCTACAACTTTGTTTCCGTTGTCATCATAAGTAAAATCAGTTCCGTAAATCTGACCGTAAGGTTGTCCGGTTACAGCTAATAAAGTAGCTTGGAATGGAGCTGAACCAATGATTAATTCATTCAGTCCTGGAGCTAATTCAATTAGTTTGTTGTTGTTTTTAGCAAAGTTCCAAGTGATATCCCATGTAAAATCTTCCGTTCTTACGGGGTTAAGCGTTACTGTAGCCTCAAAACCTTTGTTTTGTAATTTACCTGCATTTCTTAAAGACGAAGTAAATCCCATGGAAGCGTCACCTTGAACCGGTGTTATTAAATCTGTTGTAACTACATCGTAGTAAGAAACATCTAATCCAACTCTTCTGTTGAATAAACTTAATTCTAAACCTACCTCTTTAGTAGTTTTTAACTCAGGTTTTAAATTAGGATTAGAAGCTGAGTTTGGTTGGCTATATCTAATATCACCTTGAAAAGGTGTGTCAGATACACCATCGAAAGATAATCTGTAAGGAGTAGTTGCATTTCCTGCTTGAGCCCAACCTCCTCTAATTTTACCGTAGTTTAACCAAGATAAATCTGTTAATTCTGAAAAAATGAAACTTCCAGTTAATGAAGCGTAATTTACGCCTTCATTTACAGTACTAAACCAGTCGTTTCTATCAGTAGCTTCTAAAAATAGAAAGTCATCATAACCTAACGAAAGGAAGCCGTAAACACTATTTGTTCTAGTTTTTTCTTCGTAATTTGTTGCTTGCGCAGCAGTCGCACTGTTTGATAAGTTGTAGATGTTAGGAAGGACTAATCCACCAACTGTAGCTCCAGAAACTCTTGATAAATTGTAACTTCTTCTGTTAACACCAGCAAACGAGTTTAAACTGAATTTATCGAATTTTTTATCGTAATGTAAACGACCTTCATAATTGAAATCAGTCAATGTTCTGGCACTAGTAGCGAAGCTAGAAGTAGCTTGAGAACCTATTGCAACTCTTTCATTGATGTTTAAAGAATAAGTATCTCCGTAAACGTTACCAACAGCATAAAAATCTGGAGTAAAGTTATAAGTGATTTTCCCATTTCCATATAATCTGTTTCTTGTATCAGCTGATGTGTTTTCGTTGATAATCCAATATGGATTATCAGAATAATTAGGAGTTGCATCGTCCCAAGCGATTCTGTTCCACGATCTTTGTGATCCATCAGATAATTTGTAATCTTTCAATTCATTGTAATCTAATTGTCTTTGGCTCCACTGATAGAATTTTTGAGCTAAACCATTATCTCCATAACCAACTTCAGGTCTGTTAAAACCTCTTGTTTGAACATACGTAACCATACCTTCAACTTTAAGTTTTTCACTTAATTTTGAGTTAGCATTGATAGAAAATGTATTTTTTGTTAAAGAAGAATTTGGAACTATACCTTCAGTTTTTTGATTAGCATAAGAGAATCTTACACCTGAATCTTGGTTTGATTTGGTAAATGACAATGAATTATTTCTTGTAATTCCCGTATTAAAGAATGATTCAACACCATTTTTAGGTGCAATCCAAGCCTTTTCTTTTAAATAATCATTAGCAAATTCTGGATCAAATGCATTCCAAGGCAAATACAATAATGTTGGGTCATATTTAGGTCCCCAGCTTTCATCTGTGGCATAATCAGCTAAATTGTATGTTTTACCATTAATTACTTGATTTTCAAAAGTAGTTGAACTACCACCGCCATATTGATTTTGTAGTTTTGGAGCAATGTAAGCATTTTCAAATGTGATACCAGTGGTAAATGATATTTCAGATTTTCCACTACCTCTTTTTCCAGATTTTGTTGTGTATAAAATAGCTCCGTTACCTGCTCTACTTCCGTAAAGAGCTGCTGCAGGACCTCCTTTTAATACCGTTACTGATTCAATATCATCAGGGTTAATGTCTGCTGATGCATCACCGTAATCTCTACCACCTGCTCCTCTTTGCGTGTTTGCAGTGTTGTAATTACCATTGTCTAATGGGATACCATCAATTACAATTAAAGGTCTATTTTCTCCGGTTACCGATCCAATACCTCTAAGTACGATTCTTGTAGATCCTCCCATTGTAGATGGAGCAGTTACTTGTAAGCCCGCAACGTTTCCTGATAAGGCAGAAACAGCATTGTTAGAGCCTCCTTCGTTCAATGTAGAACCTTTTACTTCTTGTGCAGCGTAGCTTAAAGATTTCTTTTCTCTTTTGATACCTAAAGCAGTCACTACAACTCCTTCAAGTTCCAGTGCGTCGTTTGCTAATTTGATATTTACCGTTGATGAACTAGCTGTCATTTCTTGGGTTTTCATCCCAATATAGCTAAATACCAATACTTGGCTTGGGGTTGCTTTGATAGAAAATTTTCCATCAAAATCAGTTTGTGTTCCAGTTTGTGTTCCTTTTACTAATACACTCACACCTGGTAAAGGCATTCCTGCATTATCAGAAACAACACCTGAAACAGCTCTTTCTTGCGCAAAAGTAATTTGCGCTACTAGTACTAATAGTAGTACTAAGAATCCATTAAACTTTAGTTTCATTTTATAATATTTTGAATTAGTCTCGCAAACTTCTTAATAATTTGTTAACTTTCCTAATATATAAATCGATAATTTATGTTAATTCTAGAATTTAACATTATAGCTTATGTGAACCAGTGATTTTGAAATTTTGAATTGCTGATTTTTAGCAGTGCCATTTGCTACGGCTAATTTTAGTAATCCATTTTTTGTTTGTAGTCCTACTCCAAGGCCTACGCCAATTAAGTTTTGGGTTTTATCACTTGTTTCTAAACCAGTTTTGTTTTTATAAAGGCAATAGTCAAGAATGGAATGAATGTAAAGATTTGAAGAAAGAATATATCTGTATTCTGTAAGAATAGATGTTATAAAATAGGCTTGAAGGCTATTTTCTGTAAATCCTCTAACGCTTTTGAATCCTCCAAAACGAAACAATTCGTTAATAATATAATTGCTGCTTCTCAAATAATAATTTTGGCTGTTAAGATTTATTGAATTCCTTTTATTCAAATAAAGGGTATGTGTGGCTTGAATGTTTACGAAAAATTGCCTGTTTTCTGAGTTTTCAAATTTTATGTTACTATTTCTTTTTCCTATTCCTACGGATGTTAAAAATCTTGATTTTACTGGAAAAATATTATTGTTGCTATCTGGTTTTGTATGTTCAAAACTGGATGTTAAGTAAGAGTTATTGAAATCGCTAATCGAACTGTTGTTTGAGTTTTGTATGTCACTTGACTCTGTAGATTGGTATCCCAAATAAATTCTCGTGTTATAATTGGCAAAGTAGCTTAAATCAATGGCTGTTTTTGTGTTTTGAAAAGTTGTGTCTTGTCTGAATAATTGAATTTGCGCCTTTAATCCTATTGGGGTTTTTAGTAAATAAGGAATTTCAATCTGTGCTTTAAAAGTCTTCTGGTCGTTGCCGTCACTTTTCCAAAATATTGAAAGTTGTTCGCCGATAGCTAAAATATTTTCTAGCGTCACATCTAAATATCCATTTAGGGTTAATTTGCTGTTTACATCGTTCGAGAAGCCTAAGAACCCATCAAATGTATTTGAATTCTTTTTTTCGAGATACACGAAAACTTTTGTTGTGTCGTTTGTGAATAGAATTTCAGGGTATTTTATTTGGTTTACAAATCCAAATTTATTGAAGTCACTGTAAATTTCTTCTACAGTTTTTTGGTTAAAAATGCTATTTTGATATTTCTTATTTACTTGTGTCAAATGTCCCTTAGGAAATTTATTGGATTGCGTATTATCTGAATATTGGATTATAAGAGAATTGAGTTTTCTTTTTTTGTTGGATTCGAATTTTAAGTCAGCATACAGAGTGTTATTGTCTCTTTTTATGTTTATTAGTTTTAGTGTTGCTAAAGCGTACCCTTTTTGTTCTAATTTTTGTATTGTTTCTTTTAGGAATGAATCTGTATCAGGGTACGGTAATTCAATATTATTGTTTTTTTGGGTTAAGGTAATGGTGTTGTTTAATAATTCGTCGCTACCTATATATATATGAATAAATTTTATTTTTTTGCCTAAGTTTAATTTTGTGACATAACTCGAGTCATTTGCTTTGCGAAGATCAGAAAGGTTATTGTCAATGTATCCTATTTTTGAAAGTTTGCTTGATATTTCACTTATTTCATCCTGAATCGATTTTGTGTTTTTGTGTTTTCTAAGGTAAGATATCGAGTCGATTGTTCTTGTTTCAGATGTGGAGCCTCCAATTATTTGTAAGTATAAATTTTGAGCAGAAGAATTCTGTCCAAAAATCAAAAATAAAAGAAAAAGGAAAGCTGTTTTCAAAGGAATATTTATTTAAATAAATGTAATGCAAATATCTATGGTTTGTAATAAAAATCAAACCATTAAATAATCTTATTGAAAATTAATAGTTTAACGTTTGTAGAGTGAAAAATATTTTCTACATTTGCAACCCCGTAAAAAGCGGGAATTTAATATAATAAGAAATTTTTAGTATTAATTATGCCAACAATTCAACAATTAGTAAGAACAGGAAGAACTCAGATAACTAAGAAGAGTAAATCGGTTGCTTTAGATTCTTGTCCTCAAAGAAGAGGGGTTTGTACGCGTGTTTACACTACAACACCAAAAAAACCAAACTCTGCAATGCGTAAAGTAGCGCGTGTACGTTTGACAAATGGTAATGAAGTGAATGCTTACATCCCTGGTGAAGGACACAATTTACAAGAGCACTCGATAGTATTAGTTAGGGGTGGAAGGGTAAAAGATTTACCAGGAGTTAGATATCACATCGTTCGTGGTGCGCTTGATACGTCAGGAGTAGCAGGAAGAACGCAAAGAAGATCTAAGTACGGAGCTAAACGCCCAAAAGAAGCAAAAAAGTAATTTAAAAAGTTATTTCTTATAGAGATGTAATTCATTACAACTGTATAATTATGACATTTTATTAAAAAAAAGACATGAGAAAAAGAGCGGCAAAGAAAAGACCACTTTTACCAGATCCAAGGTTTAATGACCAACTGGTAACACGTTTTGTGAACAACTTAATGTGGGATGGAAAAAAATCGACAGCGTTTAAAGTATTTTATGATGCTATTGACATCATTGAGTCTAAGAAACAAGATGCTGAGAAACCATCATTAGAAATTTGGAAAGATGCGTTGACTAATGTTATGCCTCACGTAGAAGTACGTAGTCGTAGAGTAGGTGGAGCTACATTTCAAATTCCAATGCAAATTCGTCCAGATAGAAAAATTTCTATGGCGATGAAATGGTTAATTCTTTATTCAAGAAGAAGAAACGAAAAATCTATGGCTCAAAGGTTAGCTTCAGAATGTTTGGCTGCGGCTAAAGAAGAAGGTGCTGCCGTTAAGAAAAGAATGGATACTCACAAAATGGCAGAAGCTAATAAAGCTTTCTCTCACTTTAGATTTTAATTCATAAGAAATGGCTAGAGATTTAAAATATACAAGAAACATAGGAATTGCTGCTCACATTGATGCTGGTAAAACAACAACAACGGAGCGTATATTGTTCTATACAGGAAAATCACATAAAATTGGTGAAGTACATGATGGTGCTGCAACAATGGACTGGATGGCACAAGAGCAAGAAAGAGGTATTACAATTACTTCTGCAGCTACAACTTGTGAATGGAATTTTCCAACTACACAAGGTAAAGTTTTGCCTGAAACATTGCCTTATCACTTCAATATTATCGATACTCCGGGACACGTTGACTTTACAGTTGAAGTAAACCGTTCTTTACGTGTTCTTGATGGTTTGGTTTTCTTATTTAGTGCTGTTGATGGTGTTGAGCCTCAGTCTGAAACTAACTGGAGATTAGCAGATCAATACAGAGTTCCACGTATTGGATTCGTTAATAAAATGGATAGACAAGGATCTAACTTTTTGATGGTTTGTCAACAAGTAAGAGATATGTTGAAATCAAACGCAGTTGCAATCACTTTGCCAATTGGTGAAGAAAATGATTTTAAAGGTGTTGTTGATTTGGTTAAAAATCAAGCTATAGTATGGCATGAGGAAGGTTTAGGAGCAACATATGATATTGTGCCTATCCCAGAAGATATGCTTGAAGAGGTTAAAGAATACAGATCGATTCTTATTGAAGCAGTAGCTGATTATGATGAGACTTTGCTTGAAAAATTCATGGAAGATGAAAACTCTATTACAGAGGAAGAAATCAACATTGCATTAAGAGCAGCTGTAATGGACATGGCTATTATTCCTATGATTGCTGGTTCTTCTTTCAAAAACAAAGGAGTTCAATTCATGTTAGATGCAGTATGTAAATATTTGCCTTCTCCAATGGATAAAGATGGTATCGAAGGAATTCATCCGGATGATGCTGATTTATTAGAAGAAGATCAAACTAAAATTTTGCGTAAGCCAGATGTTAAAGAGCCATTCGCCGCTTTAGCATTTAAAATTGCTACCGACCCATTCGTAGGTCGTTTAGCTTTCTTCCGTGCTTATTCAGGACGTTTGGATGCTGGTTCTTATGTTTTGAACACACGTTCAGGAAATAAAGAAAGAATTTCTCGTATCTACCAAATGCACGCTAACAAACAAAACCCAATCGATTATATCGAGGCAGGTGATATTGGGGCGGCAGTTGGATTTAAAGATATTAAAACTGGAGATACATTGTGTGATGAAAAGAACCCAATTATCTTAGAAAGTATGAAATTCCCTGCGCCGGTAATTGGTATTGCAATTGAGCCTAAAACTAAAGCTGACGTAGATAAAATGGGTATGGCTTTGGCTAAATTGGCTGAAGAAGATCCTACTTTTACAGTTAGAACAGATGAAGCTTCAGGTCAAACTATTATCTCTGGTATGGGTGAGCTTCACTTGGATATCTTAGTTGATAGAATGAGACGCGAATTCAAAGTTGAAGTAAATCAAGGTGAGCCTCAAGTTGAATATAAAGAAGCTTTTACTAAGAAAGCACAACATAGAGAAACGTACAAGAAACAATCTGGGGGTCGTGGTAAATTCGGTGATATCGTATTTATTCTTGAACCAGCAGATGAAGTTGACGGTAAAGCTCCAGTTGGATTGCAGTTTGTAAATGCAGTAAAAGGTGGTAACGTTCCTAAAGAATATATTCCATCAGTTGAAAAAGGGTTTAGAGAAGCTATGAAAACAGGTCCTTTAGCCGGATACCAAGTAGATAGTTTGAAAGTAACTTTATTAGACGGATCTTTCCATCCGGTGGATTCTGATGCACTTTCTTTTGAACTTGCGGCAAGAATGGGTTATAGAGAGGTAGCTAAAGCAGCTGGTGCTGTTATATTAGAGCCAATCATGAAAATGGAAGTGATTACACCAGAAGAAAACATGGGAGATATCGTAGGTGATATTAACCGTCGTAGAGGTCAGGTGAATGATATGGGTGATAGAGCTGGTGCTAAAACTATTAAGGCAGATGTGCCATTATCTGAAATGTTTGGATACGTTACTACGTTAAGAACGCTTTCTTCAGGTAGAGCAACATCTACTATGGAATTTTCACACTACTCTGAAACGCCTTCTAATATTTCAGAAGCAGTTATCAAAAAAGCAAAAGGAAACGCATAATCTTTAAGAAAATGAGTCAAAAAATCAGAATAAAATTAAAATCTTACGATCACATGTTGGTAGACAAGTCTGCTGAGAAGATTGTAAAAACGGTAAAAAGTACCGGTGCAGTTGTTACAGGACCAATTCCATTACCAACTCACAAAAAACTTTTCACTGTTCTTCGTTCTCCACACGTAAACAAAAAAGCGAGAGAGCAATTTGAAGTAATGTCATACAAGAGATTAATTGACATTTATTCATCTTCATCTAAAACTATTGATGCTTTAATGAAACTTGAATTGCCAAGTGGAGTTGAAGTTGAAATCAAGGTTTAAGTAGTTTAAGAGTAAAAAGGAACGCTGTTTTTAAGCGAAAAATATTTTTTTGGTTTGTGTGTAAATAAGTTATACATTTGCACCCACTAAAAAAATAGGATTCGTTTAAAAGCTGCGTTCTATATTTATATTTAATAATTAATAATTAATAATTATGTCTGGGTTAATTGGTAAAAAAATCGGCATGACTAGCATTTTCGACGAGAACGGGAAGAATATTCCTTGTACAGTAATCGAAGCTGGACCATGTGTTGTTACCCAAGTCAGAACCAAAGGTGTTGACGGGTACGAAGCGTTGCAACTTGGTTTCGATGACAAAAACGAGAAACATTCCACAAAAGCGGCTTTAGGTCACTTTAAAAAAGCGGGAACTGTAGCTAAGAAAAAAGTCGTTGAATTCCGAGATTTCGCAACAGAACAAAATTTAGGAGATCTAATTGATGTTTCTATTTTTTCAGAAGGAGAATTTGTAGATGTACAGGGTGTATCTAAAGGTAAAGGTTTTCAAGGGGTTGTAAAACGTCACGGTTTTGGTGGTGTTGGTCAAGCAACTCACGGTCAACACAACCGTTTAAGAGCGCCAGGTTCTGTAGGAGCTTCTTCTTATCCATCTAGAGTATTCAAAGGAATGCGTATGGCTGGACGTATGGGAGGAGACAATGTAAAAGTTCAAAACCTTAGAGTTTTAAAAGTAGTTGCTGAAAAGAACCTACTTGTTATAAAAGGATGTATTCCTGGATGTAACAACTCTTATGTAATCATTCAGAAGTAATGGAAGCAAAAGTATTAGATTTCAACGGAAAAGATACTGGAAGAAAAGTTCAACTTTCTGATTCAGTATTTGGTATAGAACCAAACAATCACGCAGTATACCTTGATGTTAAGCAATATCTTGCTAATCAAAGACAAGGGACGCACAAAGCTAAAGAAAGAGCTGAAGTAGCGGGAAGTACTCGTAAGATAAAAAAACAAAAAGGAACTGGTACTGCTCGTGCGGGTAGTGCAAAGAATCCATTGTTTAAGGGTGGTGGAACAGTTTTCGGACCAAGACCAAGAAGTTATTCATTCAAATTGAATAAAAGCTTGAAACGTTTGGCTAGAAAATCTGCTTTCTCAATTAAAGCAAAAGAGTCGAATATTATCGTTCTTGCAGACTTTGAATTTGAAACGCCAAACACTAAAAATTTCATTAACGTTTTGAAAGCTTTAGAGTTAGAAAATAAAAAATCCCTGTTTGTATTGGGTGATACGAATAAAAATGTATATTTGTCGTCACGCAATTTAAAGGGCTCTAGCGTGGTAAGTAGCTTAGAATTAAGTACTTATGCTATATTAAACGCTAATAATTTAGTGCTTTTAGAGAGTTCTTTGGAGATAATTGAAGAAAATTTAAGTAAATAATAGGATATGAGCATCATAATTAAGCCTATAGTAACGGAAAAAGTAACCAAAGAAAGTGAAGTTTTAAACCGCTTCGGATTCGTTGTTGACAAAAAAGCAAACAAAGTGCAAATTAAGAAAGCTATTGAAGCTGCTTATGGAGTAACTATTTTGAGTGTTAACACGATGAACGTAAGACCGGATAGAACTACAAAATACACTAAAAGTGGTTTAATCAGTGGAAAGACGAATGCAATCAAAAAAGCAATTGTTCAAGTACAAGAAGGAGAAACAATTGATTTTTACAACAATATCTAAGATAAAATGTCAGTAAGAAAATTAAAACCTATTACCCCAGGTCAGCGATTTAGAGTTGTGAATGGTTATGACGCCATTACAACTGATAAGCCGGAACGCTCTTTGATAGCGCCGATAAAAAACTCTGGTGGTAGAAATAGTCAAGGAAAGATGACCATGCGTTATACGGGTGGTGGTCACAAGCAGAGATATCGTATTATTGATTTTAAACGTACAAAAGAAGGAATTCCGGCTACAGTAAAATCAATTGAATATGATCCAAATCGTACTGCATTTATCGCTTTATTAGCTTATGCTGATGGAGAGAAAACGTATGTTATTGCTCAAAACGGATTGAAAGTTGGTCAGAAATTAGTTTCTGGTCCAGAATCTCAACCTGAAATTGGTAATACTTTACCTTTAAGTAGAGTTCCACTTGGAACTGTAATTTCTTGTATCGAATTGAGACCAGGTCAAGGAGCTGTAATCGCTCGTTCTGCTGGAACATTTGCTCAGTTGATGGCAAGAGATGGAAAATATGCTACAATTAAAATGCCTTCAGGGGAAACAAGATTGATCTTGTTGACTTGTTCGGCTACAATTGGAGCGGTTTCTAATTCAGACCACCAATTAGTTGTATCTGGTAAAGCAGGTAGAACAAGATGGTTAGGAAGAAGACCTAGAACAAGACCTGTTGCAATGAACCCTGTCGATCACCCAATGGGTGGTGGTGAAGGACGTTCTTCTGGTGGACATCCACGTTCAAGAAATGGAATACCAGCTAAAGGTTATAGAACTCGTTCTAAGAAAAACCCGAGTAACAAGTATATCGTAGAACGTAGAAAGAAATAATAAGATATGGCACGTTCATTAAAAAAAGGACCTTTTGTTCATTATAAGTTAGACAAGAAAGTTCAAGAAAACATCGCAGGTGGAAACAAAGGAGTGGTAAAGACTTGGTCTAGAGCTTCTATGATTACTCCAGACTTTGTTGGGCAAACTATCGCAGTTCATAACGGTCGTCAATTTGTACCAGTTTACGTAACAGAAAACATGGTAGGTCACAAATTAGGAGAATTTTCACCAACGAGATCTTTTAGAGGTCATGCTGGAGCAAAAAATAAAGGTAAAAAATAAGAAGCAATGGGAGTTCGTAAAAGAGAAACAGCAGATGCAAGAAAAGAGGCTAATAAGTCTTTGGCCTTCGCAAAGTTAAATAACTGCCCTACTTCACCTAGAAAAATGCGCTTAGTAGCAGATCTAGTAAGAGGTCAGAAGGTAGAAAGAGCACTTAACATTTTAAGATTTAGTTCTAAAGAAGCTTCAAGAAAATTAGAGAAATTGGTTTTATCAGTAATTGCTAACTGGCAAGCTAAAAACCCTGACGCTAATATGGAAGAAGCTGGTTTATTTGTTAAGGAAATCCGTGTTGACGGTGGAATGATGTTGAAAAGACTTCGTCCAGCGCCACAAGGAAGAGCACACAGAATTAGAAAACGTTCTAACCACGTAACAATCGTGCTTGGGGCTATCAATAACACACAAAGCAATTCTTAAGCAGCATGGGACAAAAGACAAATCCAATTGGAAATAGACTTGGTATCATCAGAGGATGGGACTCAAACTGGTATGGTGGAAATGATTACGGTGATAAACTTGCCGAAGATTATAAAATCAGAAAGTATATCCATGCTCGTTTATCAAAAGCTAGTGTATCAAAAGTAATTATCGAGAGAACTTTGAAACTTGTAACCGTTACTATCACTACTGCCAGACCTGGTATTATTATCGGAAAAGGTGGCCAAGAGGTAGACAAGTTGAAAGAGGAACTTAAGAAAATTACTGACAAAGAGGTTCAAATCAACATCTTTGAAATCAAAAGACCTGAGCTTGACGCGTATCTAGTTGCTACCAGCATCTGTCGTCAAATCGAAAGTAGAATTTCTTACAGACGTGCAATCAAAATGGCTATTGCTGCTTCTATGCGTATGAACGCTGAAGGTATCAAAGTTTTGATTTCTGGTCGTTTGAATGGTGCTGAGATGGCTCGTTCGGAAGGTTTTAAAGAAGGTAGAATTCCTCTATCAACTTTCAGAGCTGATATTGATTATGCTTTGGCAGAAGCTCATACTACTTACGGTAGAATGGGAATCAAAGTATGGATCATGAAAGGTGAAGTTTACGGAAAGAGAGATCTTTCTCCACTTGCCGGAATGGACAAAAAACAATCTGGTGCTGGTGGTAAAGGTGGTGATTCTCCAAGAGGAGACAGAAAACCTTTTAACAAAGGTGGAAAACCAGACGCTCGTAAACGAAAGTAAATTTTTAAACTAAAGAAAAATGTTACAGCCTAAAAGAACAAAATACCGTAAGGTACAAAAAGGTAAAATGAAAGGAAATTCTCAAAGAGGACATGAACTTTCTAATGGAATGTTTGGTATTAAATCTGTACATGAAGATGGAATGTTCTTAACCTCTCGTCAAATTGAAGCTGCGCGTATTGCTGCAACTCGTTTTATGAAAAGAGAAGGACAATTATGGATCAAAATATTTCCAGACAAACCAATTACTAAGAAACCTCTTGAGGTACGTATGGGTAAAGGTAAAGGTGCAGTTGAGTATTGGGCTGCCGTTGTTAAACCCGGAAGAATTATGTTTGAAGTTGGAGGAGTACCTTTGTCAGTTGCAAAAGAGGCGTTACGTCTTGCAGCACAAAAGCTTCCAGTAAAAACTAAATTCGTCGTTGCTAGAGATTTCGAAGCATAATTTATATTATATTATGAAACAATCAGAAATAAAAGATCTTTCTGCAGCAGAGTTGCAAGAAAAGCTTAGCCAGACTAAGAAAACATATGCTGATCTAAAAATGGCTCACGCTATTTCACCAATTGAGAATCCACTTCAAATTAGAAGTGTGAGAAGAACAGTTGCAAGATTGGCTACCGAACTTACTAAAAGACAATAACTGTAGTCTGCTGAAAGATGGAAGAAAAAAGAAATTTAAGAAAAGAAAGAGTTGGTGTTGTTACTTCTGACAAAATGGATAAATCTATTGTTGTTGCTGAAGTACGTAAAGTAAAACACCCATTATACGGTAAGTTCGTGTTGAAAACTAAAAAGTATCACGCACACGACGAAATGAACGACTGTAACGTTGGAGATACTGTAAGGATTAGCGAAACGCGTCCTTTAAGTAAAACAAAATGTTGGAGGTTAGTTGAAATCTTAGAAAGAGCTAAATAATTATGGTACAACAAGAATCAAGACTAAAAGTAGCAGATAACACTGGAGCAAAGGAAGTTTTAACTATCCGTGTTTTAGGAGGTACCAAAAGAAGGTATGCCTCTGTTGGTGACAAGATTGTAGTTTCTATAAAAGATACTGCTCCTAACGGAAGCGTTAAAAAAGGAGCTGTTTCAACTGCAGTTGTTGTACGTACCAAAAAAGAAGTAAGAAGAGCCGATGGTTCATACATTAGATTTGATGACAACGCATGTGTGTTATTGAATGCTGCTGGTGAAATGAGAGGAACTCGTGTTTTTGGTCCAGTAGCAAGAGAACTTCGTGAAAAACAATTCATGAAAATTGTATCATTAGCACCAGAAGTGCTTTAATTCGTTTTTAAGATGATAAAGCTAAAAATAAAATCAGGCGACATTGTAAGAGTAATTGCTGGAGACCATAAAGGTGCTGAAGGTAAAGTTTTACGTGTTTACCGTGAGAAGAACAAAGCGATTGTTGAAGGTGTAAACATGGTTTCGAAACACACGAAACCTAGTGCAAAAAGCCCTCAAGGTGGTATCGTAAAGAAAGAAGCTTCTATACAAATATCTAATATTTCTTTAATTGATCCTAAAACTAAGGAAACAACTAGAGTTGGTATTAGAGTAGAAGGAGATAAGAAAGTAAGATTTTCAAAAAAATCTAATCAAGTACTATAGTAATGGCGTATATACCTAGACTAAAAGAAGAATATAAGAGCAGAGTAATTGCTGCTCTTAAAGAGGAATTCGGATACGTAAACGTAATGCAAGTTCCAAAATTGGAAAAAATCGTTTTAAGTAAAGGAGTTGGTGCAGCTGTATCTGATAAAAAACTAATTGACTATGCAGTTGATGAGTTAACAAAGATCACTGGACAGAAAGCAGTATCTACTATTTCAAAGAAAGACGTTGCGTCATTCAAATTGAGAAAGGGGATGCCTATTGGAGCAAAAGTTACTTTGCGTGGAGAAAGAATGTATGAGTTTTTAGATAGACTTATTACTTCGTCTTTGCCACGTGTAAGAGATTTCAGTGGTATTAAAGCTACTGGTTTTGACGGAAGAGGAAATTATAACCTAGGAGTTTTGGAACAAATCATTTTCCCTGAAATTGATATTGATAAAGTAAACAAAATTTCAGGTATGGATATCACTTTTGTAACTACTGCGAAAACTGATAAAGAAGCAAAGTCTCTATTGACGGAATTAGGATTACCTTTTAAAAAGAATTAAGACATGGCTAAAGAATCAATGAAAGCCCGCGAGGTTAAGAGAGAAAAAACAGTTGCTAAGTATGCTGAGAAAAGAAAAGCTTTGTTAGAAGCTGGAGATTTCGTAGGTTTGCAAAAGTTACCAAAAAATGCTTCACCAGTTCGTTTACACAATCGTTGTAAATTAACAGGTAGACCAAGAGGATATATGCGTCAATTCGGTCTTTCACGTGTTACATTTCGTGAAATGGCAAATAACGGATTGATACCTGGTGTTAAAAAAGCATCTTGGTAAGACGTAATTTATTACGTTCTGATACAGACTTAACTTGCGTTTTGTCTGTATCATAAATATTTATAAATTGGTTTAAGGTTCGACAAATCGTTTGTTGAAAACCAAGACCGCAAATTAATACATATGTATACAGATCCTATTGCAGATTATTTGACAAGAGTTCGTAACGCTGTGGCTGCAAACCACAAGGTTGTCGAAATTCCTGCGTCTAATCTAAAAAAAGAAATAACTAAGATCTTATTCGATCAAGGTTATATCTTGAGTTACAAATTTGAAGACAACGCTGTTCAGGGTTCAATCAAAATCGCTTTGAAGTATGATAAAGATACTAAAGAGTCAGTAATTAAAGATATCCAAAGAATTAGTAAACCAGGTTTACGTAAATATTCAAGTTCTTCAAGTATTCCTAGAATCCTTAACGGTTTAGGAATTGCTATTGTTTCTACTTCTAAAGGTTTAATGACTGGAAAGAAAGCAAAGCAATTGAATGTTGGTGGCGAAGTAATTTGTTACGTATACTAATTTTAAAGACTATATAAGATGTCAAGAATAGGTAAAAGCCCAGTAACAATACCAGCAGGAGTAACTGTTTCAGTTGCTAATGGTATTATTACGGTAAAAGGAAAAAATGGTCAACTAACTCAGGAGTTTTCGGACGTGACTGTAACAGTTGAAGGGGATCTAGTTCAAGTAGACAGATCGTCTGATCACAAAGACCAAAGAGCAAAACACGGTTTGTACAGATCTTTAATCAATAATATGATTATCGGTGTGACAGATGGTTTTACTAAGTCATTAGAATTGGTAGGAGTTGGTTATAGAGCTTCAAATCAAGGACAAAAGTTAGATTTAGCACTTGGTTACTCTCACAATATAGTTTTAGAAATTGCTCCAGAAGTAACTTTAGAAACTATATCTGAAAAAGGTAAAAACCCGATTGTTAAATTAACATCATTTGACAAACAACTTTTAGGTCAGGTAGCTGCGAAAATCAGAGGTTTCCGTAAGCCTGAGCCGTACAAAGGAAAAGGTGTTAAATTTGTAGGTGAAGTATTAAGAAGAAAAGCAGGTAAATCAGCTTAAAAAATAAGATTATGTCATTAACAAAACCTGAAAGAAGACAACGAATTAGATTCAGAATTAGAAAGACAATTAGTGGTACTGCTACTAATCCAAGACTATCTGTATTTAGAAGTAATAAAGAAATTTACGCTCAACTTATTGATGACGTAAACGGAGTTACTTTGTTGGCGGCTTCTTCAAGAGAAAAAGAAATAGGTAACGGTACGAACATTGAAGTTGCTACAGCAGTTGGAAAACTAGTTGCTGAAAAAGCTTTAAAAGCTGGGATAGACGTAGTAACTTTCGATAGAGGAGGTTATTTATATCACGGACGTATTAAATCATTAGCGGAAGGCGCAAGAGCGGCTGGACTTAAATTCTAATATAGTATGTCTAATAGTAAATACAAGAATGTAGAGTTAGTAAAACCAAGTGGTCTTGAATTAAAAGATCGTTTGGTGAGTGTAAATCGTGTTACTAAGGTTACAAAAGGTGGTAGAGCTTTCGGTTTTTCTGCTATTGTAGTTGTAGGTGATGAAAATGGAGTGGTTGGACACGGATTAGGAAAATCTAAAGATGTTTCTGAAGCAATTGCGAAAGCAGTAGAAGATGCTAAGAAAAATTTAGTAAAAATTCCTTTGAATGGTCAATCAGTTCCTCACGAACAAAAAGGTAAATTTGGTGGTGCACGTGTATTCTTAATTCCTGCCTCTCATGGTACAGGAGTTATTGCTGGTGGAGCTGTTCGTTCAGTTCTTGAGTCAGTAGGAATTCATGATGTATTATCTAAATCTCAAGGATCTTCAAATCCTCACAACGTAGTTAAAGCAACTTTTGATGCTTTATTACAAATGAGAAGCGCTTATACTGTTGCAAAACAAAGAGGTGTTTCTTTAGAAAAAGTTTTTAAAGGTTAATTCAAGGAAATTATGGCTAAATTATTAGTAAAACAAGTTAGAAGCAAAATCAACTGTCCTCTTACTCAAAAAAGAGGATTAGAAGCTTTAGGTCTACGTAAAATGGGACAAGTTGTAGAGCATGATTCAAACCCTACAATCCTTGGGATGATAAATAAAGTTAAACACTTAGTTTCTGTTGAAGAAACTAAATAACAAATACTGTTATGAATTTAAGTAACTTACAACCTGCTGAAGGTTCTACACACAATCAAAATAAAAGATTAGGTAGAGGAGAAGGTTCTGGAAAAGGTGGTACTTCTGCAAGAGGTCACAAAGGAGCAAAATCTCGTTCTGGTTATTCTAAAAAGATTGGTTTTGAAGGTGGGCAAATGCCACTTCAAAGACGTGTGCCTAAGTTTGGTTTTACAAACATCAATCGTAAAGATTACGAAGGTGTAAATCTTGATACACTTCAACTTTTAGTTGACAATGGTGTTATTAAAGATACTGTTGATATGACAGTTTATGTTGCTAATCGTTTAGCTACTAAAAATGAAATCGTTAAGATTTTAGGTAGAGGTGAATTGACAGCAAAATTAAAAGTAACCGCTCACAAATTTACTGCTACTGCAAAAGCCGCTATTGAAGCTGCTGGAGGAGAAGCTGTAACAATGTAATTTTTCAATTAAGATGAAGAAATTTATTGAATCAATAAGTAATGTTTGGAAAATCGAAGAACTTAAGAATAGAATCCTAATAACGTTAGGTTTACTTTTAGTTTATCGTTTTGGGGCACAAGTGACCCTACCAGGTATTGATGCTACTCAATTAGGTAATTTAGCTGGGCAGACAAAAGAAGGAATTGGTTCAATTCTTGATATGTTTACTGGAGGTGCTTTTTCACAAGCTTCCGTTTTTGCTTTAGGTATTATGCCTTATATTTCTGCTTCTATTGTCGTTCAGTTAATGGGAATTGCGATTCCTTATTTACAAAAACTGCAAAGTGATGGAGAGAGTGGTAGAAAAAAGATTAATCAAATTACTCGTTGGTTAACAATTGGAATTACTTTAGTTCAAGGTCCAACTTATATCTACAATTTGTACAGAACATTACCTAGTAATGCATTTTTATTGGGATTCAATTCTTTTGAATTCTTATTTTCCTCAGTAGTAATCTTAGTTACAGGTACAATTTTCGCCATGTGGTTGGGAGAAAAAATTACTGATAAAGGAATTGGAAATGGTATATCACTGTTGATTATGGTTGGTATATTGGCGCGATTACCTCAAGCTTTTATTCAAGAGTTTACAACAAGGGTTACCAATAATAATGGTGGTCCAATGTTGTTGGTTATCGAAATTATCATCTGGTTATTGGTTATTATTTGTTGTGTACTTTTAGTTATGGCGGTAAGAAGAATTCCTGTCCAATATGCTCGTCGTACAACATCAGGTGATTTCGAACAAGACATGTTGAATGGCAATAGACAATGGATTCCTTTAAAGCTTAATGCTTCAGGGGTGATGCCAATTATCTTTGCTCAAGCAATTATGTTTATACCAGCTGCTTTAGCCGGATTGTCTAAATCTGATGCATCACAATCTATCGTTGGCGCTTTTAGTAATATGTTTGGGTTTTGGTATAATTTTGTATTTGCAACTTTAATTATTGTATTTACTTTCTTTTATACAGCCATTACCGTTCCTACTAATAAAATGTCTGATGATTTAAAGAGAAGTGGTGGTTTTATTCCAGGCATTAGACCGGGAGTTGAAACTTCTGATTATCTTGACAAAGTGATGTCTTTAATAACTTTTCCAGGATCTTTATTTCTTGCTCTAATCGCTGTGTTCCCAGCAATAATTGTGAGTGTTATGGATGTTCAACAATCTTGGGCAATGTTTTTTGGAGGTACTTCATTAATAATTATGGTTGGAGTTGCCATAGACACAATGCAACAAATCAATTCATACTTGTTGAACAAGCATTATGATGGTTTAATGAAAAGTGGTAAAAATAGAAAAGCAGTAGCTTAACTTTATGGCAAAACAATCAGCAATAGAACAAGACGGATCAATCATTGAGGCATTATCAAATGCAATGTTCCGTGTAGAATTAGAGAATGGACATATTGTAATCGCCCATATATCTGGAAAAATGCGTATGCATTATATCAAATTATTACCTGGTGATAAAGTGAAACTAGAAATGAGCCCTTACGATTTGTCAAAAGCAAGAATTACTTATAGATATTAAAGGATATTCAAAATGAAAGTTAGAGCTTCAGTAAAAAAGAGAAGTCCCGAGTGCAAAATTGTGCGAAGAAAAGGGAGATTGTACGTAATAAACAAAAAGAATCCTAGATTTAAACAAAGACAAGGATAATTATGGCAAGAATAGCAGGGGTAGATATCCCAAAAAACAAGAGAGGTGTTATAGCACTTACCTACATCTTTGGATTAGGAAAAAGTAGAGCTGTTGAGATTTTAGAGAAAGCTCAAGTTAGCCAAGATAAAAAAGTTCAAGATTGGAATGATGACGAGATCGGAGCAATTCGTGAGGCGGTATCAACTTTTAAAATTGAAGGAGAATTACGTTCTGAAGTTTCTTTAAACATCAAACGTTTAATGGATATTGGATGTTATAGAGGTATCCGTCATAGAACTGGTCTTCCATTAAGAGGGCAAAGAACTAAAAACAACTCTAGAACAAGAAAAGGTAAAAGAAAAACTGTTGCCAACAAGAAAAAAGCAACTAAATAATAAGTAATATGGCTAAAGCAACTGCAAAAAAACGTAAAGTTATCGTTGAATCAACGGGAGAAGCTCATATTTCTGCTACTTTTAACAATATCATCATTTCTTTGACAAACAAAAAAGGTGAAGTTATTTCTTGGTCTTCAGCTGGTAAAATGGGTTTTAGAGGTTCTAAAAAGAATACTCCATACGCAGCCCAAATGGCAGCAGAAGATTGTAGTAAAGTAGCTCTTGAAGCTGGACTAAAAAAAGTAAAAGTGTATGTAAAAGGACCAGGAAACGGACGTGAGTCTGCTATCCGTTCTTTGCATAACGGTGGAATAGAAGTTACAGAGATTATCGATGTTACTCCAATGCCTCACAACGGATGTCGTCCTCCAAAAAGACGTAGAGTTTAATACTCAAAAATAATTATAGTATAACCTAGATTGAATATCGGTTATTGAAGGATAAGACCTGAATTCATAACCTCAATCTTAAACAATTTAAAATGGCAAGATATACTGGTCCAAGTACAAGAATCGCCCGTAAATTTGGCGAAGCAATTTTCGGAGACGACAAAGCTTTCGAAAGAAGAAATTATCCACCCGGACAACACGGGATGGCTAAAAAAAGAGGTAAGAAATCTGAGTTTGCGATCCAATTAATGGAGAAACAAAAAGCTAAATATTCTTACGGAATTTTAGAAAAACAATTTAGAGGTTTATTCAAAAAAGCATCAGCTACTAAAGGTGTTACTGGTGAAGTTCTTTTACAATTGTGTGAAGCAAGACTAGATAACGTTGTTTTTAGAATGGGTATTGCCCCTTCTAGAAGAGGAGCTAGACAACTTGTTTCTCACAGACACATTACTGTTAATGGTGATGTTGTAAATATTGCTTCTTACCACCTTAAGCCTGGTGATAAAGTTGCAGTTCGTGAAAAATCTAAATCTTTAGAAGCTATCGAACGTTCTTTATCTAATTCAAGTCATGTTTATGAATGGATTACTTGGAATAATGATATCAAAGAAGGTACTTTCGTTTCTGTACCTGCGAGACTTCAAATCCCAGAAAACATTAAAGAACAATTAATCGTAGAGTTGTACAACAAATAATAATTGACTTAGTCGAAATTTATGGCAATATTTAATTTTCAGAAGCCCGATAAAGTTATCATGATCGATTCAACCGATTTTGAAGGTAAATTTGAATTCAGACCTTTAGAACCTGGTTACGGATTGACCGTTGGTAATGCACTTAGAAGAGTTTTGCTTTCAGCATTAGAAGGTTATGCAATTACATCTGTTCGCATTGAAGGTGTAGATCATGAGTTTTCTACTATTTCAGGAGTTGTTGAAGACGTTACCGAAATTATCCTTAATCTTAAACAAGTACGTTTCAAACGTCAAATTGAAGACATCGATAATGAATCAGTTACTATTTCTGTTTCAGGTAAAGACCAATTAACAGCTGGTGATTTTCAAAAATTTATTTCAGGTTTCCAAGTTTTGAATCCAGAACTAGTTATCTGTAATTTAGACAGTAAAATCAAACTTAATTTCGATTTAACAATCGAAAAAGGTAGAGGCTATGTTCCTGCTGAAGAGAACAAAAAGCAGAATGCTGCAATTGGAACTATTTTTACAGATTCAATTTTTACCCCGGTAAAAAATGTAAAATATGCTATTGAAAACTTCCGTGTAGAGCAAAAAACAGATTACGAAAAATTAGTTTTTGAAATAAAAACTGATGGTTCTATCAATCCTAAAGATGCTCTTACTGAAGCTGCAAAAGTTTTAATTCACCACTTCATGTTGTTTTCTGATGAAAGAATTACACTCGAGGCTGACGAAATTGCACAAACAGAATCATATGATGAAGAGTCATTGCACATGAGACAATTGCTTAAAACTAAGCTTGTTGATATGGATCTTTCTGTAAGAGCATTAAATTGTTTGAAAGCGGCTGAAGTTGATACACTTGGTGATTTAGTATCGTTCAATAAAAATGACCTAATGAAATTCCGTAATTTTGGTAAAAAATCTTTAACTGAGCTTGATGAACTTGTTGCAGTTAAGAATTTGAACTTCGGTATGGATTTAGCAAAATACAAACTAGATAAAGAATAATCTAAGCCGCAAGGTTTAAATTTACATAGCAATGAGACACGGAAAAAAATTCAATCACTTAAGCAGACAGACTGCGCATAGAAAATCTATGTTAGCTAATATGGCTTGTTCTCTTATTGAGCACAAACGTATTAACACTACTGTTGCTAAAGCAAAAGCGCTTAAACAATTCGTTGAGCCTTTAATAACAAAATCAAAACAAGATACGACTCACAATCGTCGTATCGTTTTTGCTTACTTGCGTAGCAAATATGCTGTAACTGACTTGTTCAGAGACGTAGCTGCTAAAGTAGGAGACCGTCCAGGTGGATACACTCGTATCATTAAAGTTGGAAATCGTCTAGGAGATAATGCTGATATGGCAATGATCGAACTAGTAGATTTCAATGATCTTTACAATGGTGGTAAAAAAGAAGTTAAAAAAGCAAAAAGCCGTCGTGGTGGTAAAGCTAAGAAAGATGAAGCTACTGAAGCTCCAGCTACTGAAACTGAAACAACTACTGAGACTGCTGAGTAATTATGAAAATAATCATTCAATAAAAATCAAGGATAAGCTATTTATAGTTTATCCTTTTTTTTTGATTTTTTCGGAGCAAGATATCTTAAATTTTTAAGAACTAGTTTTTTGGATTTCAGTTGCAAACGAAGTTCACTGAACTCTGCTTAAAATGAATATTAAGTGAAGTAATCTTTCTCTTTTAAAAAAAAAAGAAAGAGGATTTCCACTTCAAACAAAGTTCGATGAACTACTATAAAAATAACAACTAAGTGAAGTAATCGGGGCTAGTTTAAAACTTTTTCCTTAAATAGGAAAACCTGAAAAACATAAATTTTTAAAAAACATTGGATTCACTGTTTTAAAAAATTAAATTTGCAAAATATTTAACTACACATGAAATATACAACACGACAAAAAGCAATTCTTTTATTAAGTGACGGAACTATATTCCACGGAAAATCTATTGGAATCAGTGGAACTACTTTTGGAGAAGTTTGCTTTAATACAGGAATGACAGGTTACCAAGAAATATTTACTGACCCTTCTTATTTTGGTCAATTGATGGTAGCAACTAATGCACATATTGGAAATTATGGGGTAAACGATTCAGAAGTTGAATCACAAAGCATTAAAATATCTGGCTTAATTTGTAAAAATTTCAGCTTCAATTATTCTCGTGAAGATGCTTCGGGGAGTTTAGAAGATTATTTTATCAAACAAAACTTAATATGTATTTCTGATGTAGATACACGTGCACTTGTAAGTTATATTCGTGACAACGGAGCTATGAATGCTGTAATCTGTACCGATGAAACTCCTATTGAAGAACTTAAAATTGCATTATCAAAGGTTCCAGACATGAAAGGTTTAGAATTGGCTTCTAAAGTTTCAACAACAGAACCTTACTTTTTTGGTGATGAAAATGCTACTTATAAAATTGCAGCACTTGATTTAGGAATTAAAATGAATATACTTCGTAACCTTGCAAAAAGAGATTGTTATATAAAAGTATTTCCTTTTGATTCTTCTTTTGAAGATTTAGCGGCATTTAATCCTCATGGTTATTTTCTATCTAATGGTCCTGGTGATCCGGAACCTCTTTCTGGAGCGATTCAAGTAGCCAAAGAAATTCTTAAAAATGATAAGCCTTTATTTGGAATTTGTCTCGGACATCAAGTGATTGGTTTAGCTAACGGAATTTCGACTTATAAAATGTTCAATGGGCACAGAGGAATCAATCATCCCGTGAAAAACATCATTACCGGAAAAGGTGAAATTACTTCTCAAAATCATGGCTTTGCGGTAAATAAAGAAGAATTAGATAATCATCCTGATTTAGAGATTACTCATCTTCATCTAAATGATGTTACAGTTGCAGGAATGCGTGTGAAAAATAAAAACTGTTTTTCAGTTCAATATCATCCAGAAGCAAGTCCTGGTCCTCACGATTCTTCCTACTTGTTTGATCAATTCATTGAGAATATAAAAGGTTAATATTTGGATGTCTTCCAATATTAGGTATAAAAAAAGGGTTTGACTTTTAAATAATTCAAACCTTTTTTTATGTAATAATTTACATACCGAAAGGATAAGTTTCAGGGATTTGATTTCTATTAACTTCAATATTTATGGGATGTAAAGCGTTAGTTTCATCAATAAATATAAAAGCATCATATCTTTTTGGGAGTATTGTAGGAATATAATTTCCAAATCTTTCGTGTTCAGGATTATAAACAACTCCTATTGCACGATGTCCTATGAGTGATGAAAGACATTTTTCATCTTTTACTTTATTCATTAATAATAATCTATTTTGTCCATTGTTTGCAATGTGAAAAGCATGTTCCCAGCTTCCTTCAACTGCTTCTGGAACTTTTATTTTTCGCATAGAATCTCCCCATTCTCTTCCTGCAATGACACTGCCTTTAAATGATCCAAATCCCACTGCAACAACACCGTCTTCAGTATGTTGTTCCTTTAGCAATTGTCCCACATTTACCATTCCTTCAGATGCCATATCTGTAGCGCGTGCATCACCAATGTGAGTATTATGTTCCCAGATGATAATTTTAGCATCTTTTCCATGGAATTTCATTAGCCTATCTATAGTGGAAACCATATGTTCGTCACGAATATTCCAAGAAGCCGAGCCTCTTCTTATCATCGCCCGATAGTATTTTTCCGCATTTCTGGTCACGAAAGCATTTTGTTCTATGCTTAAAACATTCTCTAAATCATGATTGTAATTAGGAACGTTTCTGAGAATTTCGGTAAGCATGTGTATGATTTCTTTCTCGCATAATTCTGGGATAAAAGAAGAAGCTCTTGCATAAGATTGTCCTTCATCTTTGCCGTAAGGTTCAAAACATTTCATTGCAGTTTTTGCTATTGCTAATGCTTTTGGATCGTTTTTTTCTAAATATTGAATTATAGAATTCATGGATTCTCTAAAACTGTATACATCCAGACCATAAAAACCTATTCTTTCATCAACAGGAAAGCTTTCATTATAAATCTTGAGCCAGTCAATAAATGCTGCAATTTCCCAATTTGCCCACATCCAAGTTGGCCATCTTTTAAATTCAGTGAGTACGTTTAATATATCTTTGCCAGAATCTAAATATCCTTTTGCAAAACGATTTAAACGATAGCAATCTGGCCAATCACCTTCAACAGCTATAAAACTAAATCCTTTTTCTTGAAGTAGACGTTGTGAAATTTTTGCTCTCCAAGTATAATATTCATGTGTTCCATGTGAAGCTTCTCCTAAAAGTACATATTTTGCGTCTCCGATGTAATTCATTAACGGATCTAAATCGGTAGGGTTTTCTAGAGGTAAAGAAGTTCTTTTTAATAATGATATAATCGCATCATAATTAATGTTGTTGTTGGTTGTTTTGAAAGTTTCCATCAGATTTTAATTTAAAAATTGAGACTTTAAATATTCTTTAGAAAGCAGGGTGTAAAAAAGTTCTATATCTTTTTTAGAGGATTATATAAAATTAGTTTAAATAATTGAAAATCATTATTTTAGCAATGTTAAATTTAATTTTTAATCACTTTGGTTAATTTTAGCATCTGTGCGGTAAATTTTTTTGAATTTATTTTAAACAAAAAACAGAAAAATAACACATAGTGTAAAAATAAATTCCTTAAAAAGCTTAAATGTTCTGTTTGTAAAAAAATTATAACGTTTTCGTTAATAACATTCATTATTTTCATAAAATCATTCCAAAAGATAGAATATATTTGTAATTCAAAATTTAAATTTTAGTATTATGAGTATAATTATCAAGATTCACGCAAGACAAATTTTTGATTCAAGAGGAAATCCTACAATAGAAGTAGATGTAATTACAGACAATGGTGTTTTAGGAAGAGCGGCAGTACCATCTGGGGCTTCAACTGGAGAGCACGAAGCGGTTGAATTACGCGATGGAGGAAAAGCGTTTCTTGGAAAAGGAGTTTTGAATGCGGTGAAAAATGTGAATACCATTATTTCTGAAGAACTGGTAGGAGTTTCTGTTTTCGAACAAAATCTAATCGATCAAACTATGATTGATTTAGATGGTACTCCAAATAAATCAAACTTAGGAGCAAATGCAATTTTAGGAGTTTCTTTGGCTGTTGCTAAAGCTGCTGCTAACGAATTGGGATTGCCATTATACAGATACGTAGGTGGTGTTTCGGCAAATACTTTGCCTGTACCAATGATGAATATTATTAATGGAGGTTCTCATTCTGATGCTCCTATTGCATTTCAAGAATTCATGATTTTCCCGGTAAAAGCAACTTCTTTTTCTCATGCCATGCAAATGGGAACTGAAATTTTTCACAGCTTGAAAAAAGTATTACATGACAGAGGACTTTCTACTGCTGTAGGTGACGAAGGAGGTTTTGCACCAAATCTTGCTGGAGGAACTGAAGATGCTTTGGATACAATCAAAAAAGCTGTTGAAAATGCAGGATATACTTTTGGGGATGAAATCATGATTGCTTTAGATTGTGCTGCTGCAGAATTTTATGTAAACGGAAAATACGATTACACTAAATTTGAAGGAGAAACAGGTAAAATTAGATCTTCTGAAGAACAAGTGGAGTATCTGGCTGAATTAGCAGCTAAATATCCTATTATTTCTATTGAAGATGGAATGGATGAAAATGACTGGGATGGATGGAAATTGCTTACAGAAAAAATTGGTGATAAAGTTCAGTTAGTTGGAGATGATTTATTCGTTACTAATGTGGAGCGTTTGTCAACTGGTATCGAAAAAGGTATCGCTAATTCAATTCTTATTAAAGTGAACCAAATTGGAACTTTGACTGAAACGATTGCAGCTGTTAATATGGCTAAAAACGCAGGTTATACTTCAGTAATGTCACACCGTTCAGGAGAAACAGAAGATAACACGATTGCTGATTTAGCAGTAGCGTTAAACTGTGGTCAAATTAAAACTGGTTCAGCTTCTCGTTCAGATCGTATGGCTAAATACAATCAATTATTGAGAATTGAGGAAGAATTAGGGAATTCAGCGTATTTCCCTGGTAAAGCCGCTTTTAAAATAAAATAAATTCTTACGATATTTTTTTATAAGCCACTCGCCTTGTGTGAGTGGCTTTTTTGTGTAATATTTAACAATTTCATTGTGTTATTCTCTTTTTAATTAGTGTTTAATTCCTTAGATTTGAGAAATTATTATTTTAAAAGTTTATTTTCAAATATATTATGTCAAAAACAGCAACATTAGAAATTGATGGAAAGAAAATTGAACTGCCTATAATTGTAGGAAGTGAAAATGAAGTTGCCATCGATATTAACAAATTACGTGATTTATCCGGTATAATAACACTAGATCCGGGCTATAAAAATTCAGGATCTTGTAAAAGTGACATCACTTTTTTAGATGGAGAGTTAGGAATTCTTCGTTACAGAGGCTATTCTATTGAAGATTTAGCAGACAAAGCAGATTTTCTTGAAGTATCGTATCTTTTAATTTTTGGAGAATTGCCAACTGTTAAGCAGTTAGCGCAATTTGAAACGGATATTAGAAAATACACTTTGGTCAATGAAGAAATGAAAAACATCATTGATGGTTTTCCTAAAACAGCACATCCAATGGGTGTTTTAGCAGCTTTGACAAGTGCATTGACAGCATTCAATCCTAAATCAGTGAATGTTGATAATGAAAAAGAAATGTATGAAGCGGTTTGTAAAACTATGGGTAAATTCCTGGTTATAGCAACTTGGACTTATAGAAAAAGCATGGGTTATCCTTTGAATTATTACGATAATACAAAAGGTTATGTAGAAAACTTCATGCGTTTGATGTTTGAATTACCTACAGAACCTTACACGGCAAACCCAGTAGTTATTGATGCATTAGATAAATTGTTTATTCTTCACGGAGATCATGAGCAAAACTGTTCTACCTCTACAGTGAGAATGGTAGGATCGTCTCACGCAGGATTATTTGCTTCAATATCTGCAGGAGTTTCTGCACTTTGGGGACCATTACACGGAGGAGCCAATCAAGCAGTTCTTGAAATGTTGGAAGAAATCCACAGAAATGGTGGAGATGCTGATAAATATATGGCTAAAGCCAAAGATAAAAATGATCCTTTCCGTTTAATGGGTTTTGGTCACAGAGTTTACAAGAATTTTGATCCAAGAGCAAAAATCATCAAAAAAGCAGCTAATGAAGTTTTAGCAACTTTAGGTGTTGAAGATCCAATTCTTGCCATTGCAAAGAAACTTGAAGAAGCAGCTTTAGAAGATGAATATTTCAAATCAAGAAATTTATATCCTAATGTAGATTTCTATTCTGGAATTATTTACAGAGCATTAGGAATTCCTACAGATATGTTTACTGTAATGTTTGCAATAGGTCGTTTACCGGGTTGGATCGCACAATGGAAAGAAATGCGTGAAAATAAGGAGCCTATTGGAAGGCCTAGACAAGTTTACACGGGGCACCCTTTAAGGGATTTTGTACCAACAGATAAAAGATAAAATCAGTTTAAAAAGCTTCACTAATTTGTGGAGCTTTTTTTATATTTGCCAAAAGCTAAAAATACATGTTAGAATTAAATATAAAGAATGAAACTTCAAGACTTAGAGTAGTAGTTCTGGGTTCAGCAGTTAATAATGGACCTACGCCAAAGGTTGAAGAGGCTTATGATCCAAAATCATTAGAGCATATTTTAGCAGGTACCTATCCAGTCGAGAAAGATATGGTGCGTGAAATGGAAGTATTTGCCAGTGTGTTAAAAAAATATAATGTGACTGTTTATCGTCCGGAAATGATTGAGAATTACAATCAGATATTCACCAGAGACATTGGTTTCGTGATTGATGATGTTTTTGTAAAATCAAATATTTTGCCAGACAGAGAACGCGAACTTGATGCAATCCAATATATAATTGACCAAATTAATCCTAAAAAAGTAGTTCGTCCTCCAGAGGAAGTGCATATAGAAGGTGGTGATGTGATGTTGTGGAACGATTATATTTTCATTGGAACCTATAAAGGAAGTGATTACAAAGATTACATTACGGCAAGAACGAATGTACAAGGAGTGCAATACATAAAAGATTTATTTCCAAATAAAATAGTCAAAGAATTCGATTTGGTAAAATCTAAAATTGAAGCTCGTGACAATGCATTGCATTTAGATTGCTGTTTTCAACCGGTTGGAAACGATAAAGGGATTATTTATAAAAATGGTTTCCGTGAAGAAGCAGATTATTTGTTTCTAGTGAATCTGTTTGGAAAGGAAAACTTATTCCATATTACCAGAGACGAAATGTATAATATGAATTCCAATGTTTTTTCAATCGATACGAATGTTGTCGTTTCGGAAAGAAATTTTACCCGACTTAACAATTGGTTGCGTGCAAATGGTTTTATCGTAGAAGAAATTCCATATTCAGAAATTGCAAAACAAGAAGGATTGTTGCGATGTTCTACTTTGCCTTTGATTAGAGAATAAATATTTGTTTAAGGTTTAAAGTTTAATGTTGCTCAACATTAAACTTTAAGCTATTAAACTTTAAACTAAAATTATATGAAACAAACGACAAATTCCATATTGATGATTCGCCCAGTTGCGTTTAGAATGAACGAACAAACGGCAGTAAATAATTATTACCAAAAAGTATTAGACGGACTTTTGCCTGCCACGGTAAATGCTAAAGCGCAACAAGAATTTGATGCTTTTGTCGAAAAACTAACAGCAGTAGGTGTGGATGTTACCGTTGTTGATGACACATCAAATCCAGACACTCCAGATAGTGTTTTTCCAAACAACTGGATTTCTTTTCACGAGAATGGTGACGTGGCTTTATATCCAATGTTTGCAGAAAATCGTCGTCACGAACGTCGTGAGGAAATTTTAGATTTACTGGAAGAAAAAGGTTTTGTGATTCATAATATTATAGATTACACTTCAGCTGAAGAGGATGGGTTTTTCTTAGAAGGAACAGGAAGTTTACTTTTAGACAGAGCAAATGCTAAAGCGTATTGCGCATTATCTCCTAGAGCGGATGAAGAATTATTTATAGAATTTTGTGAGGATTTTGATTATGCACCAGTGATTTTTGAAGCTTTTCAAACGGTTGATTCAGAGCGAAAACTAATTTATCATACTAATGTGATGATGTGTTTAGGCGAAACTTTTGCGGTAATTTGTTCGGATTGTATCGATGATAAAAAAGAACGCAAAATGGTTTTGGACAATCTGAAAGAAAACGGAAAAGAAATCATTCTAATTACTGAAGCTCAGATGAACAATTTTGCGGGAAATATGCTTGAAGTTCGCGGAGCAAATGACAAACGATATTTGGTTATGAGTACGGCTGCTCATCAAAGTTTGACTCCAAAACAAATAGAGCAATTAGAAAAACATGCTGGAATTTTGAGTTCGAGTTTGGATACGATTGAAGCTTGTGGCGGAGGAAGCGCCAGATGTATGATGGCAGAGATTTTCTTACCGAGAAATTAAAAAGAAAACCGGATACGATTCTAAATCATATCCGGTTTTTTTATGGTTGTAATTTAAGTTTAAGAAAGATTCCCTTTTATAATATTTATAATAGCACTTACTATATATTGAATTCCTATCGCAATTACAATAAAACCTACAATTCTTGATATCGCCACAATTCCGGATGCTCCAAGAATTTTTGCTAAATAATGAGCGCTTTTTAGAATAAGAAAAATGGTTACTGCAATCGCAAGAATAGCAATTGAAGAAATGATAATCTCCATAGTTGTATTGTGTTCCTGATAAAAAGCAATAAGTAGAGAAATAGATCCAGGTCCAGCAAGCATTGGGATTGCAAGCGGCGTCAAGGCGATATCGTTTCTTTGTTGTGCGTCAGTTTCTGCTTTTTTATTAATACCACGCTTCTTAGTGAATTTTCCTGAAAGCAATGAAAAACCGGAACTCACGATAATAATTCCACCTGCAATTCGGAGCGCATCAATGCTGATTCCAAAAAAAAGTAATACATATTGCCCGATAAAAAACGAGACGATAAGAATGATAAATACATTTATCGCAGTCCATAAAGAAATTCTGGAACGCTCTTTTTTAGAGTCGTGTTGGGTAAGACCCACAAAAATGGGAACGGTTCCGATAGGGTTTAAAACGGAAAAAAGGGCAACAAAAAGATAAATAAATAGATCCATATTTTATTTTTAAGAGTGTAAAAATACTCTTTTTTTGTTTTTTAATGTTAGGCGAATGTTTTTTATTGCAGGTGTAAGTAAACCTTAAAATTGCTAAACGGATAAACCTTTTTGATTACTTTTGCCAAATACAATTATAGAAAATGATAAAGAATAAAAAAACATTGGTTCTTGGAGCGACAACTAAACCAGAGCGCTACGCTTTCAAAGCCGTAAATATGTTAGTAGAAAAAGGGCATTCCGTTCTTGCATTAGGCCAAAATGCTGGTGAAGTTGCAGGAGTGAAAATCCAGACTAAAGCCATTCCATTAAAAAATATCGATACTGTTACCTTATATTTAAACCCAACACGTCAACGCGATTATTACAATTATATCGTCGAAGCAAAACCAAAACGTGTTATTTTCAATCCGGGTACTGAAAATCCAGAATTCTATCAATTGTTGAAATTGAATGATATTAAAGTAGAAGTAGCTTGTACATTAGTTTTGTTAGCTACCAATCAATATTAATTTTCAGGAGCTATTCCAGCTATACGCTATATCTTTTCTTGTCCCGTTAAAAAAAAACGGAACAAGAAAAGGATGTCGCTGCTATCTGGGCTAAAAACTAGAATCGCGTTTCAGAAGTGGCATTTTTGCTGATTAATAACAACCCTAGAAAAGTGATTAGCCCGTTTACGATAATCAATTCGTTATCGAAAACATATCCAAAAAATAATGCTTTAGAATTTTCGCTAATAAAGTACGTTACAGCAGGAGACAATAAGCAAATGATAGGTACAAATTTGTCTTTTACCATTTTTGATTTTATAAATAATCCAAAACAATACAATCCCAAAAGCGGTCCATACGTGTAGGAAGCCACTCTGAAAATCATTCCTACTACAGAACTGTCATTAATAGTATTAAAAAATATTATCACCAAAAACATTAGAAACGAGAATGCAATATGTACAAGATGTCTGTTTCTAACTACGTTTGGCTTGTTTATATTTTCGGTTTTATCCATTCCTAAAAAATCCACACAAAACGAAGTTGTTAGAGCAGTTAATGCGGAATCCGTCGTAGCAAATGTGGCTGCGGTTAATCCTAACAAGAAAATAACCGAAGGAATTAATGTCAAATGGTTAAACGCAATTTCGGGAAACAGTAAATCAGTTCTGGGTTTTCCGGTAACTAAATCGGTAGGAACTTCTATTCCGTTTTTAGTAGCATAGATGTAAAGTAAAGCGCCTACACTGAGGAAAAAAATATTGATACATACAAATATTCCGGTGAACGTAAACATGTTCTTTTGTGCTTCGCCAATGTTTTTGCAACTCAGATTTTTCTGCATTAAATCCTGATCCAAACCTACCATGGCAATAGTTACAAAGATTCCTCCCAGAATTTGTTTTACAAAATGAAACTTACTCGATACAAAATCCTCAAAGAAGAATACCTTAGAATAATTGCTGTTTTTTACTGCTTCAAAAGCTTCAAAAACATTTAAGTTTAAACTTCGGCAAATAAAGAAAATCGTTAAAAAGACTGAAGAAACTAAGAAAAAGGTTTGTAAAGTGTCTGTAATAATAATGGTTTTCAATCCGCCTCGATACGTGTAAGCAAATATCAGAGCCAGCGAAATCAGAACCGTAACGGCAAATGGGATTCCATAAAAGTCAAAAACAAAGCGTTGCAAAACAATTACAACAAGATACAACCGGAATGCCGATCCAATGGTTCTGCTAATCAGGAAAATAGTTGCAGCAGTTTTATAAGAATATATTCCTAATCGGTGTTCTATATAACCGTAAATCGAAGTCAAATTCATCCGATAATACAACGGTAGCAATACTTTTGCGATTATGATGAAACCAATCGCATTACCCAGAACAAACTGAAAGTATTTGAATTGCTCCCCATTTGGAGAACCAACTTCTCCCGGAACAGAAATAAAAGTCACACCGGAAAGTGCTGTTCCAATCATTCCAAAAGCGACTAAATACCATTTGGAATTTTTATTGGCTTTGAAAAAAGCATCGTTGCCGCTGTCTTCTCTACTAACAAAATGCGAAATCAAAAAAAGAATTCCGAAGTAGATTATAATTAGCGCTAGAATGGCAAATGGAGTCATATTGTGTAAATATTGTATTTGGCCAAATTACATAAATAATCTTCAAATTTTCAAATTATCTATCCCGAACGATTGGGACAAATTAACTACTTTTGCAGTTATGGAATTTTCTTCGAAATTAATAGAAAAAGCAGTTAACGAAATGTCTCAACTGCCAGGAATTGGCAAACGAACGGCACTGCGATTGGTGTTGCATTTATTGAAGCAGCCTAAAGAGCAAACAGGTTTTTTATCGCAAGCCTTGGTCGCTATGCGGGAAGATATTAAGTATTGTGCAAGTTGTCATAATATTTCGGATAGTATGATGTGCGAAATTTGTGCTAATCAAAGCAGGAATCACCTGATTATTTGCATCGTCGAGGATATTCGTGATGTGATGGCAATTGAAAACACAGGTCAATTTAGAGGGATTTATCATGTTCTTGGAGGTAAAATTTCTCCCATTGATGGTGTTGGTCCCAGTCAATTAAACATAACGACTTTAGTCGAAAAAGTGAAATCAGGAAGTGTAAACGAGATTATTTTTGCTTTAAGCTCCACAATGGAAGGTGATACAACTAATTTTTACATCTACAAACAAATTGCCGATTGTGAAATAATAATATCAACAATCGCTAGAGGAATTTCGGTAGGCGATGAACTGGAATATGCGGATGAAGTTACTTTGGGACGCAGTATTTTACATCGAGTTCCATTCGAAAAATCTTTTAAAAATAATTAATTCATTTTAATGAATCAAGGTGCTTTTTAATATGGTAAATGAAAAGCCTATATTTGTTATTAAAAATATAAAAATGAGTAAGTCCATTTTCTGTTTGTTACTAATTATTAGCGTGTTTTTTTCTTCTTGTATTCCTACGCAAGATTTGGTTTATTTGCAAAAAAAGGATGGAAATGAAGCTCAAAGTACTGTAATTGCCGTAGAGTCAAAACCGTATCGATTGCAAACTAATGATGTTTTGAGTATTACTATTAATGCAAATGATCCAAAATTAGTTTCAATTTTTAGTACTTCAAATCAATCTGAAATAGGAAATAAATCAGAATCCGGTTTATATTTTGATGGTTATACAGTAGACGATCACGGAGCAATACGATTTCCAGTTTTAGGGGAAATAAACGTAATTGGCTATACTCTCGAAGAAGTACGAATCAAAATTGAAAAGCAATTATTATCCGAATATTTTAACGAAGCGGCAAATATATTTGTTATTGTAAAATTAGCTGGGTTTAGATATACAATAAATGGTGAAGTAGGTAGTACAGGTACGAAAACACTTTTTCAACAACATGTAAATGTAATGGAAGCAATTGCAAATGCCGGAGACATTACAATTACAGGTAATAGAAAAGCTGTTACAATTATTCGGCAGTCACCTGTAGGGGTTCAAATGCAGGACATTGATCTTACCGATAGGAATGTGATGAAATCACCCTACTATTATTTGCAACCCAATGATTATATCTATGTAAAACCACTCAAACAAAAATCCTGGGGAACCGGTAAGACAGGAATCGAATCTTTGGGAACAATTATTACGCTATTGTCATTGGCAACAACTACTTTTTTACTTTTAAAAAAATAAAATAGATTTCAAAAAATGTTAGATATAAAAGATTTTTCGGTTTTTGAAAATCAAACCAGTTTCGACTTTAAAGATTTTTTAATTAAAATCGGAAGTTACTGGAGGTGGTTTCTAATTAGTTTATTAATTTCTTTCACTATTGCCTATCAAGTGAATATTCGTAAAGAAAAAATTTACGGAATGGAAACCCTTATTGCCGTGAAAGAAGAAAGTAATCCTCTTTTTACTTCAAACACCAGCTTGGTTTTTAATTGGGGGGGGACTTCTGATCAAGTTCAAACGATTTCAACAACGTTACAATCCAGATCTCATAATGAGCTAGTAGTAGACAAGTTGCAATATTATATTAATTACTTAATTCAGGGGAAATACAATGTTGTAGATGCTTATGGCGCCGTACCCTTTTATGTAAATATTGATAAATCTAAAGGTCAATTGGCAGGAAACCTGATAGGGATTAAGTTTCTAAGCGAAAATGAATATGAAATCAGGGTTCCATTTGAGAATCAAAGTGTTTCATTACTAACGTATTCCAATAATTCTTATAGCAATACAAATGTTGAAACTGGGGATTTTGTAAAAAAATATAAGGTTGGAGAACAAGTGTCTTTACCTTTTTTAAACTGGAAATTACAAATAAAAGATAATCCCGGTTTTTACAAAGGAAATGAATATTTTGTGCAGTTTAATGGTTTTGATGAAACTGTATCCAGCTACAAAGGAATAAGCGTCAGGTCAGATGATAAGGGTGGTTCTATCATTACTCTTGGGATGCAAGGAACCAATAAAGCAAGAATGGTTGAATATTTGAATTCTACGGTTAAAATGCTTATAAAAAGGCAGTTGGATAGTAAGAATCAATTTGCGACCAATACAATTGCATTTATAGATAGTACACTTGTGGCTATGGAATCTCAATTGAAAGAAACTGGGGATGAATTAAAATCATTCAGGAAGGATAAAAACATTTTTGATATAGAAGAAGGGGGGACAAAATTTTCTGACAAAGCTCTCGAGTTTGATGTTAAAAAAGATGAAGTTATTCGTAAAATAACGTATTACAACTCTTTGAAGTCTTATTTGAAAAATAGTGTTGATTATTCTAAGCTTCCCGCTCCAACGGTTGCTGGAATCGAAGATCCTAATATAGTGGTTAATGTTTCAAAATTGATTGCGCTTTCCACACAAAGATCGGAAATGGCTTATGCGGTAAAAAGTGATAAGATATTCAAAGATTTTGACAATCAGATGGAGGCTGTAAAAAAAGTCTTAATAGAAAATATTGCATCGGCTAAAGCTTCTTTACAAGAAGATCTCGCTATGGTGAACAGCAAAATCAATCAGACTGAAAGTGCAATAAAAAAGTTGCCTGAAGATCAGCAAGAGCTTATTAAAATAAAAAGGAAATATGATTTAAGTGATAATATTTATAGCACATTTCTTCAAAAACGTAGCGAAGCCGATATTGTTAAAGCTGCAAATTTATCAGATATTCATTTTATTGACCCTGCTAAGGATGTTGGAGGAGGATTAATTGGGCCTAAAACTTCAGTTAATTATGTGTTGGCTTTATTTTTAGGAATATTGATTCCCTTATTATTTGTTTTTGGAATTTTCTTTATAAATAATTCTATTCAAAATGTAGAGGATATTAGTAGGTTGACTAAAATTCCAATCATTGGAGTGGTGGGTATAAATAGAGAGGAGTCAAGTTTGGCAGTATATGAGAAGCCAAAATCTGCATTATCAGAATCATTTAGGGCGATTCGTTCCTCGTTGCAATTTTTATACAAGAAACAAAACGTGGATGGAGCAAAAACACTAATGATTACATCTTCAGTGAGTGGTGAGGGAAAAACATTTTGTTCTATAAACATTGCGACAGTATTTGCTCTCAGCGAAAAAAAGACGGTCATCATTGGACTTGATTTAAGAAAGCCTAAATTATTTGATGAATTTAATTTACCCAATGAAGTGGGTGTTGTGAATTATCTAATTAAGCAGAAAACGGTGGATGAAATAATAAATCATACTCAAATTCCTTTTTTGGATGTTATCCTTTCTGGACCAATTCCGCCAAATCCATCAGAGATGATTTTGAGTGAAAGTATGGGGGAGTTAATTGCAGAATTAAAGAAAAAATACGATTACATTATTCTGGACACACCTCCTGTTGGTCTAGTATCTGATGCTTTAGAGTTAGCTGAGTTTTGTGATGTAACGTTGTATATTGTAAGGCAAAATTTCACTAAAAAGGATATGATTACATTACTGAACAACAGAGTAAAAAGAGGAGAATTAGATCACACAAGCATTATTTTGAATGGGTTTGCAAATAAAGCTAAGTATGGAACAGGTTATGGATATGGATATGGTTACGGAAATGCGCCCTATTCTGATGGATATCATGAGGAGGAAAAACCAAAAAGCATTTATGAAAGAGTAGCGCATAAATTATTAAAGAAAAAAAACAGATTATAATCTGTTAATCAGCGATAAAAATGAAAGAAAAAACGATTTTGATTACCGGAGGTGCCGGTTTCATAGGGTCTAATCTCTGTGAATATTTTTTAGACAAAAAGTATAAAGTAATTTGCTTGGATAATTTTGCTACGGGACATCGGCATAATCTTAAAGATCTTGTTAATAATGTTAATTTTCAATTAATAGAAGGTGATATCCGAAACTTAGTCGACTGTCAGCGTGCCGTTCAAGGGGTGGATTATGTGTTGCATCAAGCGGCTTTAGGTTCTGTGCCGCGTTCTATAAATGATCCTATAACCACAAATGATGTTAATGTATCCGGATTTTTGAATATGCTAGTAGCCTCTCGCAATGCTAACGTTAAACGATTTGTGTATGCCGCGAGTTCCTCTACGTATGGAAATTCAGAAGCTTTGCCAAAAGTGGAAGATGTGATTGGGAAACCACTTTCTCCGTATGCGATTACGAAATATGTGAATGAATTGTATGCTGAAATTTTCAGCAAGACGTATGGTCTAGAGACGATAGGATTGCGTTATTTCAATGTTTTTGGAAGAAAGCAAGATCCTAATGGCTCTTATGCTGCAGTGATTCCTAAGTTTGTGATGCAGTTCATGCAACATGAAAGTCCAAAAATAAATGGGGATGGAAATTATTCCCGAGATTTCACTTACATTGATAACGTTATTCAAATGAATGAGTTGGCGATGTTGACACAAAATCCAGCTGCTATTAATACCGTTTTTAATACGGCGTATGGCGATAGAAATACGTTGAACAATTTAGTGGATTATTTGAAAGAATTTTTAGCCAAATATGATCCAAAAATAGCTACTGTTGCTGCTGAATATGGTGCGAACAGAGCGGGTGATATTCCGCATTCATTGGCTAGTATTGATAAAGCAAAAACCTTACTTGGATATAATCCTAAATATTCTATGCAAGAAGGATTAAAAGAAGCTGTAGAATGGTATTGGGAGAATTTGCGTGAGAAGTGATAAGTTAAATTAGCGAATAGAAAAAAGTAAAGAATGAAAATTACAAAAATTTGTTGCATCGGGGCAGGATATGTCGGAGGGCCAACTATGGCGGTTATTGCGCAGAAATGTCCCACTTTACAAGTAACAGTTGTTGACATGAATGCAGATCGGATTGCGGCTTGGAACGATACAGATGTTGCGAACATTCCTATTTATGAACCAGGTCTTGATGTAATTATAGCGGAGGCTAGAGGAAGAAATTTATTTTTTTCTACAGAGGTTGAAAAAGCGATTGATGAAGCACAAATTATTTTTATATCAGTGAATACGCCTACCAAAACGTATGGTAAAGGCAAAGGAATGGCCGCTGATTTAAAATATATAGAATTGTGTGCCAGACAAATTGCCAGAGTTGCCAAAGACAATAAAATTGTTGTTGAAAAATCAACTCTACCGGTTCGTACCGCAGAAGCAATTAAAAGTATTTTGGATCATACCGGTAACGGTGTTCAATTTCAAATTCTTTCTAATCCGGAGTTTCTTGCTGAAGGAACTGCTGTTCAAGATTTATTGCATCCCGATCGTATTTTAATTGGAGGAGATTCTTCAGAAGAGGGTCAAAAAGCCATACAAGCTTTAGTTGACGTATATGCAAATTGGGTTCCTGCTAATAAAATTTTAACGACTAATGTTTGGTCTTCTGAATTGTCTAAGCTTACCGCCAATGCGTTTTTGGCACAACGAATCTCTTCCATCAATGCGATGTCGGAACTTTGTGAAAAAACGGGAGCTGATGTCAAGGAAGTGGCAAAAGCCATCGGAATGGACAGTCGGATAGGTGCTAAGTTTCTAAAAGCCTCAGTAGGATTTGGAGGATCTTGTTTTCAAAAAGACATATTGAACTTAGTATATATAGCCAAATCATATGGCCTGAATGAAGTTGCTGATTATTGGGAGCAAGTAATCATCATGAATGATCATCAAAAGAGACGTTTTTCAAATAGTATTGTACAAACGTTATACAATACTGTTGCGGGAAAAAAAATCACATTTTTAGGATGGGCATTCAAAAAAGATACGAATGATACCAGAGAGTCGGCTGCCATTTATGTAGCTGATCATTTACTTAATGAGCAGGCGAAGATCGCAGTCTTTGATCCAAAAGTGAGTGCTAAAAAAGTACTGGCAGATTTGGATTATCTAGAGACAAGAACTTGCGAAGAAAATATAGCAGGAGTAACCTCCTATGACGATCCTTACCTTGCCTGCAGGGATTCACATGCCATTGCAGTACTCACTGAGTGGGATGAGTTTGTTGCATATGACTGGCAAAAAATATATGATTCCATGCAAAAACCTGCTTTTGTTTTTGATGGTAGAAATGTTTTAAACGCCTCTAAAATGAAAACAATTGGCTTTGTTTATCATGCTATAGGATCTTAGCAAGGAAAAAGAAGTGCTCGCGACATTTAGGGTATTGTTACTTTCCTAGTTTAAGTAATTAGGTCGCCCTGATCAAGATAATTTTCAATCTTTTTTTTGCTTATTGATTTGGAGTATGTATTTTAGCTGTTGCCACTCCAGTAGATTATGCTGTTCGTTTCATGCGCTGCAAAGTGGAGAGAGAAATAACACTATTTAAAGTATCTTTGCTTGTCAAATTAAGGGGTGATTTTTGTGATTTTTAAATAATATAGGTACAAGCCAAATAGGTTTTGTAATTTTTAACCAATTCCATTTATAAAGTTGAATACAAATATAAAAATAGCAGTTATAGGGCTGGGTTACGTAGGTCTGCCTTTGGCAAGGCTTTTCGCGACCAAGTATGCTGTAGTAGGATTTGATATTAATCAGTCGAGAATAGCAGCGCTTGCTGCTGGAAATGATACCACACTTGAAATTGATGATGCAACTTTGCAGCGTGTTTTACGCCCTGCACCAAGTAATGAAGTTGGGCTTTATTGCACTGCTACTTTAGCTGATATTGCCGATTGTAATTATTATATCATTACAGTTCCAACTCCGGTAGATAAGAACAATCGTCCTGATTTGACTCCTTTGTTTAAGTCCAGTGAAAGCGTAGCTTCTGTTTTAAAGAAAGGGGATATTGTTATTTATGAATCTACTGTTTATCCAGGTGTTACTGAAGAGGAATGTGTTCCTGTTCTTGAAAAATATTCGGGATTAAAATTCAATGTTGATTTTTATGCCGGCTATTCGCCAGAGCGTATCAATCCGGGAGACAAGGAACATACCGTAGAGAAAATTTTGAAAGTCACTTCTGGATCCACTCCGGAAACAGGGCATAAAGTAGATCAGCTGTATCAATCGGTAATTACAGCCGGGACGTACTTAGCCCCATCGATAAAAGTAGCCGAAGCAGCCAAAGTAATTGAGAATTCACAACGAGACATTAATATTGCTTTTGTGAATGAATTGGCAAAAATATTTAATCTTTTAGAAATTGACACACATGCGGTTTTAGAGGCTGCGGGAACTAAATGGAATTTTTTACCTTTTAAACCGGGTTTAGTTGGTGGACATTGTATCGGTGTTGATCCTTATTATCTGGCTCAAAAAGCCCAAGAAAAAGGATATCATCCTGAAATTATACTTGCAGGACGCCGTTTGAATGATAGTATGGGAGAATATGTAGCGTCTCAAGTAGTGAAATTAATGATAAAAAAAGGCATAATCGTTAATGGTGCCAGTTTGTTGATGCTGGGAATCACTTTTAAAGAAAATTGTCCAGATGTACGCAACACTAAAATAGTTGATGTCATTAAAGCTTTGGCTGATTATGGTATTCAAATTACAATATATGATCCTTGGGCCAATCCAGTTGAGGTACAACGGGAGTACAATTTGACTACCACAACTACGCTTCCTATTGAATCTTTTGATGCGGTTGTTTTAGGGGTGTCTCACACTGTATTTCAAGATTTGGATTTCTCATTATTGCAACATGAAAAGAGTTTGTTGTATGATGTTAAAGGAATTTTAGGAGATCGAGCGGATGGACGTTTGTAGCATCATGCTTGCCGTTCGAATCCATTTTAGTAAGCCTATTCGTTTTGTTGTGGTTAAGAAGTTTTGGTCTTTTATAGTAATAAAAAAAAGTTTGCAAATTATATAAAGCGTAATTATGAAAAAAACAAATGCAGTTACTCACGTAATACTTACGGGAGGAGTTGGAAGCAGGTTATGGCCTTTATCACGCAAAAGCCAACCGAAACAATATTTGGATTTGTTTGACGGCAAATCTTTGTTTGAAATGACTGTTGAAAGAAATCGTAATTTGGTGGATACTGTTATGGTTGTGGGTAATACCGATAATTGCCATTTGAGTAAAAAGGTTTTAGAAAAATCAGCTACAGCTTATGTTGATATTATTGAATCAACTCCAAGAAACACAGCTGCTGCAATCGCTTTTGCCGCATTTGCTTCTGATCCTGATACTGTGTTAATTGTTACCCCTTCTGATCATATTATCGATGAAATGGAGCGCTATGAGCAATCCATTAAAGAGGCGGTTGAAAAAGCCTCCAGAGGTTATATTGTTACTTTTGGTATTATTCCCACTAAACCAGAAACGGGATACGGTTATATTGAGCGTAAAGGAGAGGATGTTCTTTCTTTCAGAGAAAAACCAAATAAAGTATCAGCTAGAGATTTTATAGAAAAAGGTAATTTTTTGTGGAACAGTGGTATGTTTTGTTTTAAAGCAGGTGTCTTTTTGGAAGAATTAAAATTATTTAACCCAGAAGTTTATGAAAAATCGAAAATTGCTTGGGATACTAATATAGATGGAAAATTAGATTTGGACTTATCACTTGCCATTCCTTCTATCAGTGTTGATTATGCTGTGATGGAACGCAGCAGGAAAATAAAAGTAGTCTCCTCTGAATTTACGTGGTCTGATTTAGGGTCTTTTGAATCGGTTTATGATTATTTAGTGTCAAAAGGTCATGACGTAGACGCCCATGGAAATATGGTGATTGGGACCGCTGTTTATACTGCTTTTGTAGGGCTAAAGAATACAATCTTTGTTTCTACCGAGTCAGCTAATTTAATTTTGCAGAAAGAAAGTTCACAGGAAGTCAAGAATGTTTATAACGAATTGGAAAGAAAGAAATCTCATTTGTTAGAGTAAAGCAAATCGTTTATTAGGTTTCTTAATCCTAAATCCGTTGGTTGTTCTTAATGTCTTTTTATACAAGTGTTGTTCCAGTTTTGTAAAAATAGTTGAACTGACGTTACTTTTGGTTTGAGAAGTTCTGATTGCACGATAAAATTTTATAATTTGTACTTAACAAAAAATAAAATGAAGCAGTCCTATGTATACATTATAAAATGCTCAGGTGGTAGTTATTACACAGGTGTTACAAGTAATTTATCTAGTAGATTATACAAACATAATTCTGGATTCTATCCTGATTGCTATACTTTTAATAAAAGACCATTGGAATTAGTTTTCTATTGTGAGTTTACAGATATAAACATAGCTATAGAAAAAGAAAAGCAAATCAAGAAGTGGTCGAAAATTAAGAAAGAAGCTTTAATTAATGGGGAATTTGAGTCATTAATTAACTTAGCTAAAAAGAGATTTCATAAAGGATGAATTCTCAATCGGCGGATATTCGTCACTTCGAGTGTTTTGGCTGGAGGAAGTTGTTTACATAAAATAGTATGTTAGCCAAAATGCATCGAGAAGTTTTGATTACAGATGGTTCTCGATACATTTTTATGAAGCCGCTGTCGCTATTTTATAAAAACACTCGAACTGACGGGTTCTCGATACATTTTTATAAAGCCGCTGTCGCTATTTTATAAAAACACTCGAACTGACGGGTTCTCGATACATTTTTATAAAGCCGCTGTCGCTATTTTATAAAAACACTCGAACTGACGGGTCGTTGGATCTCGAGAAGTTTTGGATGTGCAACTGTTCTCGATACATTTTTATAAAGCCGCTGTCGCTATTTTATAAACACACTCGAACTGACGGGTTCTCGATACGTTTTTATAAAGTCGCTATCGCTATTTTATAAAAACACTCGAACTGACGGGTTCTTGATACATTTTTATAAAGCCGCTGTCGCTATTTTATAAAAACACTCGAACTGACGGGTTCTTGATACATTTTTATAAAGCCGCTGTCGCTATTTTATAAACACACTCGAACTGACGGGTTCTCGATACATTTTTATAAAGTCGCTATCGCTATTTTATAAAAACACTCGAACTGACGGGTTCTTGATACATTTTTATAAAGCCGCTGTCGCTATTTTATAAAAACACTCGAAATGACGGGTCGTTGGATCTCGAGCAGTTTTGGATGTGCAACTGTTCTCGATACATTTTTATAAAGCCGCTGTCGCTATTTTATAAAAGCACTCGAACTGACGGGTCGTTGGATCTCGAGCAGTTTTGGATGCACAACTGTTCTCGATACATTTTTATAAAGCCGCTGTCGCTATTTTATAAAAACACTCGAACTGACGGGTCGTTGGATCTCGAGAAGTTTTGGATGTACAACTGTTCTCGATACATTTTATAAAGCCGCTGTCGCTATTTTATAAAAACACTCGAACTGACGGGTTCTCGATACATTTTTATAAAGCCGCTGTCGCTATTTTATAAAAATACTCGAACTGACGGTTCGTTGGATATCGAGAAGTTTTGGATGTACAACTGTTCTCGATACGTTTTTATAAAGCCGCTGTCGCTATTTTATAAAAACACTCGAACTGACGGGTTCTCGATACATTTTTATAAAGCCGCTGTCGCTATTTTATAAAAATACTCGAACTGACGGTTCGTTGGATATCGAGAAGTTTTGGATGTACAACTGTTCTCGATACGTTTTTATAAAGCCGCTGTCGCTATTTTATAAAAACACTCGAACTGACGGGTTCTCGATACGTTTTTATAAAGCCGCTGTCGCTATTTTATAAAAACACTCGAACTGACGGGTTCTCGATACATTTTATAAAGCACTGACGCTATTTTATAAAATTGCTTACTGTGGTTTTTTGTGGTTTTTGATTCTGTTGAGGAGTTAAAAAAATTGTACTGAGGCATTGGAATATAGTTCCTTTGAAAAAATAAAAAATTAATCAATACTGGAAAATATGAGTTGGTACGTTGTATACACTAAACCCAAATGGGAGAAAAAAGTGGCGGAGCGATTGACTGAAATGGGAGTCGTTGCCTATTGTCCTTTGATTGCAAAAATTAGTCAATGGTCCGACCGTAAAAAAAAGGTCATGGTGCCTTTGTTTAATTCTTATATTTTTGTTCAGATAGCGGATAAAGATCGGAGTCAGGTTTTTGAAATACCTGGGGCTATTCGCTATTTGTTTTGGTTAGGAAAACCAGCAGTAGTTAAAGATATTGAAATTGAAGCCATTCAGAATTGGCTTTCGGCACCGGAAACATTTGAAATTGCTATAGAAACTTGGCGTAAAGGGGATAAAATTGTTTTGGAGTCGGGGCCATTTATAGATCAAGAGGCTGTTGTGCAAGAGGTCAAGCAGAGCCATTACCTACTGGTGTTGGAATCTTTGGGCTGCGTGCTTAAAGTAGAAAAAAAACAATTGTAAAAGCTTCTTGCTGTGTTTTGCGTTTGTATATAGGAGTCACAAGTGCTTTGGATTCATAAGATTTTATAGCTTGACCACTTCGATTTCGCACTGTTTAGAAGGCTATAATATTAGATATACTAATATAGGGAAGTTTTCCCTTTTTTTTTAAATGGCTGTTTCAGTCCAAAAACAGGTCTCTTCAGTTCTTTTTTTTAGTATCTCTAATGTGTTTCGTTTTTTTAATTTATTGCTATTTTACAATTTTTATTAATTGTATCCAACAGCTTATTCAATAGAAATACTGTCAATGTATCCAGAAGTACTATTTTGTTAGCTCTATAAGTGAATTCGTATCAATTGGATATTTTAGTATATCTTTTATTTTGTAATATGCAAGAAAAATCACTTTAAAACGAAGGACTTTTTTTATATAAAACTGTGAATTTTGTAAACAAAATTTATAATAGTCTAATTATTTACTATAAATTTGCCGTTTTATATCTAGCGCAAATTCCTAATTGGGACTTGCAACGGCGAAGCCATATCACGTGGTGATTTTTGAAAACAATATAAAGATAAAAAATGCGTACTAGTACTTGTTAGCAATGATTATTTCGCTTTGAGTGTTTTAAAAGAAATTAAAATCAGAAATGTAATTGTATCGTTACAGTACATTTTTACTCTCTTTTTTATTCCAGACTTCACATTGCTTTCCTACTATTAATTGCCAATAATTGCGCAGCATAAATTTACACACCCATTTTATGAAAAAAATAATTACTGTTCTTGTCCTTTTTATCGCTTTTTTCTATTCGACTACTTCGGTAGGTCAAGATTTATTAAAGAGTACCGATTTAAGTACGCTTAAAGCGGATAATTTATCCGATGGTGATATTTCAAAAATAAAAACGCAGTTGCAGTCGAATAATTTGACTATTGAACAAGCTGAGCCTATGGCTTTGGCAAAAGGAATGCCCGCAGCTGAATTTGCTAAATTGAAAATTCGTTTGCAGCAAACCAATGGAGCAGCTTCTGGAGTAAGTGGTGATTCAGAGAATGAAGCAGCTACAAAAGAGCTTAGCAGAAAACAAGAAAAAATTGTCAATACGAAGGTAAAAGATACTGTTAATGCGTTAATCTTTGGTTCAGAGCTTTTTGACAATCCTACCTTAAATTTTGAACCTAATTTGAAATTAGCGACCCCAATGAACTATGTATTAGGGCCTGGTGATGAATTGCAAATCAGCGTTTATGGTGTTCAGGAATTTAATGCATCGGTGCCGGTTACGACAGAAGGTAAAGTTGTTATTCAATATGTAGGTCAGATTTCTGTTTCGGGGATGACTATTGAAGCGGCTACTCAAAAGATTAAAGGTGCCATTGCGCGGGTGTATAGTACAGTTGCATCCGGTCAGTCACAGGTGGGTGTGAGTCTTAGCAGAATTAGAACAATCCGAGTAACGATAATAGGGAGTAAGCAGCCGGGAAATTATTCTATTTCCTCTTTAGCAACCGTTTACAATGCCTTGTTTTTAGGTGGAGGTCCGGGAAAGAATGGCAGTTACAGAAATATTGAATTGTTGCGAGACAATAAGGTATATAAAAATATAGATATTTATCGTTTTTTGGTTAATGGAGACCAGTCTGACAATGTAGGGCTAAAGGATAATGATGTCATTCGGATTCCGGCGTACAGTCAAAGGGTAACGGTAGAGGGTCAGGTCAAGCGTCCTGGAATTTTTGAAATGAAGAAAGGCGAGACTTTTAGTACTTTAGTGTCTTTCGCTTCCGGGTTTAATGAATTTGCTTACACGGCCTCTGTAAATGTGTTACAAAAAACGAATAAGGAATTCAAAGTAACAGATGTCAAGGAGTCTGAATTTAATACCTATAAACCGCTGTCAGGCGATGTGTTTCGCATTTCTAAAATTTTAAGTCGTTTTGAAAACCGAATTACAATCGAGGGTGCCGTTTTTAGACCGGATACATATTCCTTTTATGAGGGCATGCGCATTTCTGACCTAATCAGCAAAGCAGATGGTTTAAAGGAAGATGCTTACAACAATAGAGCGCGAATTATCAGGTTGCGATCCGATTTGACTACAGAAATTGTAAATGTAAATTTGGCTCAAGCCTTGTCGGGTGATTTGGATGCTGATGTTCCCTTAAAAAGAGAAGATGTTATTACGGTTTATTCTATTTTAGATTTCGAAGAAGAATTTACCATTACCATTAATGGAGAAATAAAAAAACCAGGAGTGTATCAATATTACGATAACTTAACCCTTAATGATGTATTGGTTCAGGCAGGCGGTTTAAGTGGTTCGGCTTCTAAAAAGGTTGAAATAGCACGAATGATACAATCAGAGGAGATCGATGATTCGAATCCTAATAAAGTAGAATTGTTTAATATCGAGATTTCAGCCACCAATAATGAGCAGGCTAAAAATTTTGCGCTGCTTCCTTTTGATGTGGTGAATATTCGAAAGATGGCGGTATACGAAAAACCTGAGATGGTTTTGGTTAGTGGAGCAGTACATTATGCCGGCAAATATGTATTGGCCGGTAAAAAAGACCGTGTGTATGATGTGATTCAAAGAGCCGGTGGATTGACTTCGGTAGCCAATGTAGAGGGGGTACGTATCAAAAGACCCATTCAAGCCAAACAAATTGAAGATTTGGAAAATGTGAATTTGAACTTAGGTAAAAAAGACAGTATTCAAAATAAACTGGAGAAAAAATTAAAAGAAGATTTGAAATATGCCACTATTCCTGTGGATTGGAATGCGATTGTCAAGGATCCTAAAAGTAATACTAATGTCACTTTGTTTCCGGGAGATGAAATAGAAGTGGTTGCCTTCAATGAAGGGGTTAAAGTGGCTGGAAATGTGCTGTTGACTTCGGAGATTCCGTATGACCGCAGCAAAGGATTTCGTTATTATATTAATGCTGCCGGTGGGATTGATGCTAAAGGGTGGAAGAAAAAAGCGTATATTATTTATCCAAATGGAAAAGCGGATGTAGCGAGTTCTTTCTTGTTTTTCAAAAATTACCCAAAGGTAACTCCGGGGTCGCAAATTATTGTTCCAGAAAAGCCAGAGACCAAAAAGATGAGTACGGGAGAATTTGTAAGTATAGCGGGAGTTTTGGCCAGTTTGGCTGGAGTTATTATTGCGATATTGAGGTAAGGTTTAAGGTTTTTCGTTGTCTGTAAAAGGAAGAATTCCTTACAATAAGAATAATGAAAATTTTTAAAGATTTAGATATTTACAATTTGAGTTTGTTGTTATAAATTTGAGTGGTGTGAAGAGTGATTAAGGAATATTATTACTATTGCTCAAGAACAATTTTTTCTTTTTTAGCTCATTTGACTTTTATTTTATTTGGTATTCGCTGAATCTTCGATTTGGCTTGATCAAAAAAGAAATAAAAAATTATTCATAGGTTAACTGTATAGTTATTGAGGCTATATAGTATTATTAAAGAACAATTTTTTCTTATTTGCTTGATCAAAAAAGGAACAAAAAAATATTCATGCATTAACTTTATAGTTATTGAGGCGATATAAAATTATTAAAGAACAATCTATTCTTTTTTGCTTGATCAAAAAAGAAACAAAAAAATATTCACGGGTTGTTATTGTTTTTTTTGTATTCATGAATCTTCTATTTCAAGCCTGAAAATTAAAAGCTTAAAAACTACCTCAAAGTTACGTTCCGCAGCCCGAGCCGTTCGTCCTTCGTCCTCAACTCGCGGACTGCTGCCACTATACTTTTTCGTTGTTTTTCTATACTTTTTATTTAAGGGCGACGTAGGAGTGGTGTGAAGAGGGTTTAAGGAATTAATATTATTTATTATTATTATTTCTGAAGAGCAATCTTTACTTTTTTCTTTGATGCAAAAAACGAAAAATAATTAGCTGTTAGTTATTAAATATAAGTATTGATGGAAGTACAAAATGACGAAATATCGTTAAAGGAATTAATAGAAAAAGGAAGGGAATGGTTTTCTTATTTGCTTTCGCAATGGAAGGTTATTGTTTTGGCTGGTATTGTAGGCGCTGGATTGGGTCTTGCTTATTCTTTTAGTAAAAAACCAGTGTACACGGCCAGTTTGTCTTTTGCTTTGGAAGATGAAAAAGGCGGCGGTGGTTTAGGGAGTGCCCTTGGATTGGCGAGTTCGCTTGGCTTAGATCTAGGTGGCGGTGGCGGGAGTATTTTTACCGGCTCTAATCTAACGGAGTTGTTCAAGTCCCGTGCGATGGTAGAACAAACGTTGTTGAGTCCCGTTGTTGTTGACGGAAAAACTATTTCCTTGGCGGAGATGTATATTCAAAATCAAGAATGGAGAGACAAATGGAACGATAAGCCGAAATTTAAGGCTATCCAGTTTTTACCCGATACCAAGAGAAAGTACTTTACCCGAGTGCATGATAGTATTCTAGGCGTGATGTATCAAAATTTGTCTAAAAACGGTTTGGTTATAGGTCAAAAAGATAAGAAAATATCGATTATTACTATTGAAGTCTCTTCTAGTAATGAATTATTTTCCAAGTATTTTACCGAAGCCTTGGTGAAAGAGGTGTCTGACTTTTATGTGACTACCAAAAGCAAAAAGGCTCACATTAATATGGACATTCTGGAAAGACAAACTGACAGTATACGTCGAGAATTGAATGGTGCCATTACCGGGGTCGCCGTTGCTAATGACAATACGTTTGGATTGAATCCTGCCATGAATGTACGTCGGGCACCATCAGCGAGAAGACAAGTTGATGTGCAGGCGAATACCGCAATATTAACCGAATTAATAAAACAAACGGAATTAGCTAAAGTTACGGTACGTAAAGAAACCCCATTGATTCAGGTGATAGACCAACCTATTTTGCCTTTGAAAAAAGAGAAGTTTGGGAAGGCAAAGGGAATTGTCATTGGAGGAGTTTTAGCAGTTTTTTTTATTATTATAGTTCTATTAGTTAGACGTATTTTAAAACAATTGGTATAAATATGGAAAGCAATACGAAACGAGTTGGAATAACTTTTAGTGCTTTTGATTTATTTCATGCCGGTCATGTAAAAATGCTGGAAGAAGCTAGACGATACTGTGATTATTTAATTGTAGGGTTGCAAACTGATCCTACTTTAGATCGTCCTGATAAAAACCAACCCGCGCAAACGGTGGTGGAACGTTACATCCAATTGAAGGGTTGTAAGTTTGTAGATGAGGTAGTTCCCTATGCAACGGAGCAAGATTTAGAAGATATTTTACGAGCTTTCAAAATTGATGTGCGTATTGTAGGCGACGAATATAGAGAACAAGATTTTACGGGGCGACTATATTGTGAAGCAAAAGGGATTGAACTGTATTTTAATACTAGAGACCATCGGTTTTCAAGTAGTGGTTTGAGAAGAGAAGTAGCTAATAAAGAGTTAATAAAAAAGATATGAAAATAGTTGTAGGTGGGACAGGTTATGTTGGATTAGTGACAGGTACTTGTTTTGCAGAAGTGGGTATTGATGTTATTTGTGTTGATATTGATGAGAAGAAAATAGACAATTTAAATAAAGGAATACTTCCAATTTTTGAGCCAGGACTTGAAGCTTTGGTGATTAAAAATGTGTCAAAAGGTCGATTGCAATTTTCAACTTCATTAGAATCGAGTATTCCGGGTGCTGATGTAGTTTTTATTGCTGTAGGGACTCCTCCAGGAGAAAACGGAAGTGCGGATTTGCAATATGTCATAGATGTGGCCAAGCAAATAGGAAAATACATGACTAGTTACGGAGTAGTAGTTACAAAAAGCACAGTACCGGTTGGAACAGCTTTACAAGTGCAAGAAGCTATTCATGAAGAATTAAAGACAAGAAATATTTCAATTCCATTTGATGTGGCGTCCAATCCTGAATTCTTAAAGGAAGGTGCAGCAATAGATGATTTTTTAAAACCGGATAGAATAGTAGTTGGCGTCTCCAGTAAAGAGGCTGAAGAGGTGATGCGTAAATTATACAAACCATTTTTACTGAATGGCCATCCTATAATTTTTATGGATGTGCCTAGCGCAGAGATGACTAAATATGCTGCTAACAGTATGTTGGCTACAAAAATCAGCTTCATGAATGACATTGCTAATCTTTGTGAAATTATGGGAGCAGACGTGAACATGGTGCGAAAAGGAATTGGAAGTGATGGACGGATTGGCAATAAATTTATTTATCCAGGAATTGGTTACGGTGGTTCTTGTTTTCCAAAAGATGTTAAAGCATTAATAAAAACAGCCGCTGATAATGGGTATTCTATGCAAATTTTGCAAGCTGTTGAAGCGGTTAATGAATACCAGAAAACAGTATTGTTTAGTAAACTGAACAATCGTTTTCAAGGAAGTCTTAAAGGGAAAACCATAGCGATGTGGGGGCTTTCTTTTAAACCCAACACTGACGATATGCGCGAAGCTCCTTCATTAGTATTAATTGACAGTATTCTGGCAGCTGGAGGAAAAGTACGAGCATACGATCCGGTTGCAATGAATGAAGCGAAACATATAATTGGAGATCAAATTGTTTATTGCGACAATGAATACGATGTTCTATTAAAAGCGGATGCTTTATTGATTGTGACAGAATGGGCTGATTTTCGATCTCCTAATTTTGAAAGAATTAAAGAACTCCTTAGTTACCCAATTATCTTTGATGGAAGAAATATCTTTGACGGAAAAGAAATGAATGAACTGGGTTTTGAATACTACGGTATAGGAACAAATAATAATTAAGGTTATGGGTAAAAGAATATTAATTACAGGAGCAGCTGGTTTTTTAGGTTCGCATTTGTGTGATCGATTTGTAGCAGAAGGTTATCAAGTTGTTGGGATGGATAACTTAATTACGGGCGATTTAAAAAATATAGAACATCTTTTTCCACTGAAAAATTTTGAGTTTTATAATCATGATGTATCTAATTATGTACATGTTGCCGGCAAATTAGATTATATATTACATTTCGCTTCTCCAGCTAGTCCTATAGATTATTTAAAAATTCCCATACAGACGCTGAAAGTAGGTTCGTTAGGAACACATAATTTATTAGGTTTGGCTAAAGAAAAAAAAGCTAGATTTATGATAGCATCAACTTCGGAGGTGTATGGAGACCCGACAGTTCACCCACAGCCAGAAGAATATTGGGGGAATGTAAATCCAGTAGGGCCAAGAAGTGTGTATGATGAGGCTAAACGTTTTCAAGAAGCAATCACAATGGCATACCATACTTTCCATGGTCTTGAAACAAGAATTGTAAGGATTTTCAACACATATGGGCCAAGGATGAGATTAAATGATGGAAGAGTTTTACCCGCATTTATAGGTCAGGCGTTAAGGGGAGAAGATTTGACAATTTTTGGAGATGGATCACAAACAAGAGCATTTTGTTATGTTGACGATTTAGTTGAAGGTATATATAGACTTTTAATGTCTGATTATGCTCATCCAGTTAATATTGGTAATCCAAATGAAATTACAATGAATGATTTCGCTAAAGAAATCATAAAACTGACAGGAACATCTCAAAAAATAGTATATCATCCATTACCTCAAGATGATCCAAAACAAAGACAACCAAATATTACTAAGGCGAGGACTCTTTTAGGATGGGAACCAAAAATTACCCGTAAAGTAGGTCTTGAACGAACTTATGATTATTTTAAAAAATTATCTCAATCAGAGTTAAATAAGTTACCTAGGGAATTTGAATCAAAAACAAGTTGAATTTGATGTATTTGTTACAAATTAAATTTCACGAGAATTCTAAATCTAATCAGTTTATATTGATACTAGTTTTTTAGGAATAATATTGGTATTTAGTTTTTTGTAAGATAAAAATTTAATAAATTAAAAAAAAACATAGATAGAACTTAAAAAATACAAGTTTTTTTCTGTCAAAAAAAATATAATAATGAAAAATTCATTTGACGTTCCTGTACTTTTTCTAGTCTTTAACCGTCCTGAAAAAACAAAACAAATCTTTGATAGGATTCGGTCTGTAAAACCTAAGTATTTTTATATAGCTGCGGATGGACCTAGAGTAAATAAAGAGGGGGAATCTGAGTTATGTAACGAAGTAAGAGATATAATTGGTAAAATTGATTGGGATTGTGAAGTTAAATATCTTTTAAGAAATGAAAATTTAGGATGTTCCAACGCGATTGTATCAGCGATTGATTGGTTTTTTGATAATGAAGAACAAGGTATTATATTAGAAGACGATTGTTTGCCAGATCCAAGTTTTTTTTCTTTCTGCGATGAGTTATTGGTTAAATACAAAGACAGTAATGAAGTTATGATTATTAGTGGTACAAATTTAGGGAATTCATTTGGAAGCGATAGTTATTTTTTTTCTAGATATGGTCAAATATGGGGCTGGGCGACCTGGAGAGACGCTTGGAATAAGTACGAGCGTACTATTATTGTTAATGATAAGGATTTAAAATTCAGGTCGTGTAATGAAAAAAATTTTTGGAACAAAAACTTTTCTAACGTTATATGGGATGTACAATGGGCTATTTATTCTGTTTGGAAAAATAATGGAATTGCTATTATACCTAACAAAAACTTGGTTACCAATATCGGGTTTGGATTAGATGCTACCTATTACACCGATGAAAATAGCATTAATTCAAATATTGAATTAAGTGCAATGAGTTTTCCTTTGAGTCATCCAATTGAAATTGGAATTAATGATTCAATTGAGGATGTTTTTTTTTATAATCATTATTATGTTACGATCCATAAAAAAATAAAAAATAAACTAGTAAAGGTTTTATTTTCTCTTGCTGCTAAACTTAAGTAATTTTTAAGTAATTTGATTTAGACATTTAAAATAAGATAAATTTTGATGGTGATAAAGTTAATAAGGAATGTTTTAAATAAAGTTGGTGTTGACGGAGCTATTGCCTACGTTATTTTGGCAAGAGTAATTCAAGCAGGTGGAGGATTAATTTGTGTTTTTTTTATTGCTAAGTATTTAACTAAAGTCGAACAGGGCTATTTTTATACTTTTGGAAGTATTTTGGCTATCCAAATGTTTTTTGAATTAGGATTGTCTACTATTATAACGCAATTCGTAGCGCACGAAAAAGCATTTTTAAATTGGGATGGAAAAACAACTTTAGTAGGTAACGAAAAATCATTATCACGATTAGCTTCTTTATTGCAGTTTTGTATAAAATGGTTTGCTGTTATGGCTATAATTTTTATTATTGTCTTATTAATTTTTGGGAGTCTCTTTTTTACTGAGTATGGTAAACAAAATAATGATGTAGAATGGCAAATGCCATGGATCATTTTAGCATTAATCACCGGAGCAAATTTGATGATGTCACCGATACTGGCTTTTTTAGAAGGCTTAGGTAAAGTAAAGGATGTGGCTAAGATTAGATTTTTGCAACAAGCATTCCAATTGATTGTATTGTTTTCTTCTTTAATGCTTGGATTAAAATTATTTTCGGGACCTATTGCAGCCTGTGCTTCGGTTCTTATTATAGTATTTAGCATCATTTTTAGTTACAAAATGAAATTGCTTCATTTTATTTACTATGAATTAAAAGAGTGGAAGGTAAATTATAAGATAGAAATTTTTCCTTTTCAATGGCGTATAGCATTAAGTTGGATTAGCGGTTATTTTATTTTTCAATTATTTAATCCTGTCGTTTTTGCGACTGAAGGGGCAACTGTGGCTGGTCAGATGGGAATGACTTTGGTAGCCTTAAGTGGAATATTGACTATATCAATGAGCTGGATTAATACTAAGGTTCCGTCATTTTCGAATCACATAGCGATGAAAAATTATACAAGCTTGGATTTTATTTTTAATAAAGCGATTAAACAAACATCTATAATTTGTGTGGTCAGTTTGTTTGTTTTTATAGTGATTGTCTATTTTTTGCAATATAATAACTACCCTATAGGTAATCGTTTTTTACCTATCCCACTAATTGTGTTGCTGTCAATAGCTACTTTCATAAATCAATTTGTAGGGGCTTTGGGAACCTATTTACGTTGTCATAAACAAGAACCTTTTTTAATTATGTCCGTAGTAATGGCAATATTAATGTGTAGTTCGATTTACTTTACAGGGAAGTTTTGGGGGATTTATGGAATTGTTGGAGGTTATACTTTGATAATAACAGGTAGTCTTTTATGGGGAGTTTTTATTTTTAATTCAAAGAAAAAAGAATGGCACTTGTAATAAGCATTAGTATTGTTATTTATTAAGCAGTAGAGTTTTTCTTAATGTGATAATTTCTACCTAAAAGATGAAAATAAAGAAGGAATTGTATTACTACAATCGAATCATTGTTTTTTAATTGAAAAAATAAGAAGTTTTAGTTTTTGTTTAAAATACTTTTATGAAAAAAATATTGATTATTTTCGGAACACGTCCAGAAGCCATAAAAATGGCCCCATTAGTAAAAGAATTTTTAAAGCATCCTGACAAGTTTGATACAAAAGTTTGTGTTACAGCACAACATAGAGAAATGTTAGACCAGGTTTTAGATTTTTTTGAAATTAAGCCAGATTACGATTTAAATCTTATGAAGCCGGGGCAAAATTTATTTACATTAACAGCAGATGTTATTGTTTCAATGAAACCTGTTTTTGATGACTTTAAACCTGATTATGTTTTTGTACATGGAGATACCACTACTTCTACTGCGGCAGCCTTATCTTCTTTCTATGCAGGGATAAAAGTTTGTCATGTTGAGGCTGGATTGCGTACTAATAATAAATTATCTCCATTTCCTGAAGAGATGAACAGACAGCTGACAGGTAGATTGGCTGATTTGCATTTTGCCCCTACAGAACAAGCGAAAATAAATTTGCTTTTAGAAGGGATTAATCCTAAAACAATTTTCGTTACTGGGAATACTGTCATTGATGCTTTGTTATACGCTAAGGATAAAGTGGAAGAGGTTGAGGATGATCAGATTGAGTCATTAAAGACCATTATTGATAAATCAAAAGACTTAGTATTGGTGACAGGACACAGAAGAGAAAATTTTGGGGATGGATTTATAAATATTTGTAAGGCGTTAAAGCAATTGGCTTTACAAGAAAATGTGCAGATTGTTTATCCTGTTCATTTGAATCCAAATGTTCAAAAACCTGTTAATGAAATATTAGAGAAAACGAAAGATGTTCATCTAATTAATCCGTTGGCTTATCCTGCTTTTGTTTGGTTAATGAAACAATCTAAAATTATTATTACCGATAGTGGAGGGGTACAAGAGGAAGCTCCTAGTCTTGGAAAGCCTGTTTTGGTAATGCGGGATACTACAGAAAGGCCCGAAGCGATAGAAGCAGGAACAGTTATGCTTGTTGGAACGGATACTTCTAAAATTGTAAATCATGCAACATCTTTGTTAAATAATAATCAATTATATGAGAAAATGAGTAAAGCGCATAACCCTTATGGTGATGGATTAGCAAGTGGAATTATAATTGATTGTCTGTTGAAAAGTAATTGATTTAAATTAATATTTTATGCGAATTATTTACTTAATGCATGTTTCTTGGTTTTGGGCTAAACAACGGCCTCAATTTATTGCTGAACATTTATCTAAAGAAAATAAGATAACTGTTATTTATCCCCAGCAGTTTGGTAAGAAGGAAAAGTGCGTAGAAAATTTAAATCCAAATCTAAAAATAAAATATTTTAGGAGAATACCTGGCGCATACAAAATAAAGTTTTTTGGAATGCTGCATGATTTAATAGTTGCTTGTCAGCTTTGGTCAGATATACGTAAAACTGATGTAGTTTGGGTGACACATCCTTTTTTGTATCGTTTTTTAATTTTTTTTAATTTTAGCACTAATGTGAAACTTGTTTACGATTGCATGGATGATGTCCTTGAATTTCCTGATACTGTGAATAATGTCAGCAGACGAAAATCCATGCTTGAATTGGAAAAGGCGTTGGTGAGTAGATCTAAAATTGTATTTTCAACATCTCATTATCTTTCCGAAAAATTGAAAAAACGTTATGGTTCTGATTTAAATCCGAAGTTGGTAAATAATGCGATTAACATCGATAGTTTTACCAAAAAGTCACATGAAGAATTACCGGAAGTGATCGAGAAATGTTTTAGAGATGATTGTGTCAATATAGTTTATGTAGGTACTATATCTTCTTGGCTTGACTTAGATCTTATTAGAAAAAGTATTGGTATTCAAGATAAATTGAATTATATTTTCGTGGGACCATCTGAGATATTCTTACAAAATGAAGAAAGATTGAATTTTCCTGGACCAATTAAACATGAATTAGTACCTGCTCTTTTAAAACGTGCCGATGTATTAACAATGCCTTTTATTTTAAATGAGCTAATACTAGCAGTTAATCCTGTTAAATTATACGAATATATATATTCAAATAAACCAATAGTAAGTGTTAGATACGAAGAGACAGAGCAATTTTCCCCTTACGTCATGTTATATAAGAACGAGGAGGAATATTTGAAAATAATGCAACAGCTTGTATTAGGAGATTTTCCATTATTAGATGTTGACTGTAATCAATCTTTTGTAAAGAATAACACTTGGAATAAAAGAGTCGAAATTATTCAGGAATGTTTAATAAAAGAGATATGATTTTAAGTGAAACATTGGTGCTTTTAGTCAACTATAATAATTATTTAGACACCATAGATTGCGTTAAATCTCTTGAAAGATCAGTAATTGCTAATTTTCAAATATGTATTGTTGATAATTGCTCTCATGACGAATCCCTTCAGTATTTTAAGATTGAGTTTTGTTTAAAGGAAATGGAGCATGATAAATACCTATATTGGATTGGGTGTAAAGGAAATATAAAGGTACATCTATTCCAGAATAAAGGAAATTTGGGTTTTGCTAGTGGTAATAATATTGGTATAAATTTTGCTTGTCAGCAACACTTTAAATTTGTTTGGATACTTAATAATGATACTGTTGTCCTTCCAGAAACTTTAAGCAACTTAATTGGTACTGCGGAAGTTGCTGTAAATAATAAAAAAAATATAGCTATAGGAGCAAGGGTTTTATCCTATTACACAAATGATTTTGATTCAGATGGTTTTGGTTATTTAAATCTGTTTACTAGCCAAACTTCACATTTGTCAAAATATATAGTTCAAAAGAAATATTTAGTTGCTTCCTCTTTGTTCCTTAATACCAGTAATCAATTGCCTTTAATGGATGATAGGTTTTTTCTATATTACGAAGATATAGACTATAGTATTCAGCTCACTGAGGCAAATTATGAGTTGATTTTTGATTCTAGTGTATTGGTGAGACATAAAATAAGTGCCAGTACAAAATTAAATGAAAATATTGAAAATATAAAAATTGAGAGTATGGTATCGTTTTATAAAAAAAACTACCGCTACTTATTACCAATACTTTTGGCTACTAGATTATATTATTACGTCGTAAAAAGAAGATATAATTATTTAAGAGTATTTTTAAAACAGTTTTAAATATGTGTTCATACATTAAAAATTTAATGAAAAATGTCCGATAATAAGATAAGTTATTACGATAAATTCAAAGAGAAATCAATTGATTTTAAATGGATTTTGTTTTTAGTAGGTTTTTTTTCATTCTGTAATGGGATCTTTATTAGGATAGATGCTTTTAATATTAGGTTCTCGGATTTTTTTTTTTATTCATTTCCAGTACTAATATTTTTATATTTTAAAAAAGTAAGAATAAAAAGAACAGAGTTTTTTTTACTGTTTCTAATTTTTGCTTTATTTATGCTCCTTGTTTTAAGAGGGATATTTCCTTTAGTAACAAATGCTACTTATGATAGTTATTTTGTAAAGTTTCTGTTCAATCGTATTTTATGGATTCCAATATACGCATTGTTTTATCTGGTTTTCAGAGGGAAGGTACTATTTTATTTTTCAGTAGGTCTCTTTGCCGGTTTATTTTTTAATTCTGTTTTTGTTTTATATGAATATACTGTTATTATTTTGGGTAAAATTCCTGATTATAATATGCTATCCTCTATCGGGGTTTATTTTGATGAAAAGAAAATGGATATATTTAATCAAGGTTTTATACGTCCTACTGGGTTGATGATGGATCCGAATTATACTGCAGGATATAGTGGTATAGGAATTCTGTTTGCTGAGAAATTAAAATTAAAATCGAAACATAAATATCGGTTTATTATTGGACAAACATTCCTGCTAATAGTTATGTTTTTACTATTGTCACGAACAGCAATATTCTCTTTTCTCATTGTTGTTTTTGTCTTTTTTTTATTAGTGTTAATTTCTGATAGAAATGAAGTGCTTAAGTCTTTTGAAGTTATAGCATGGAGACCATTAGTTTTGTTAATTTGTTTTTTCATTCTTATATCTATAGTTGCAGCTGGCATAGGGATTGATGTCTGGCAACTTTTGGGCGATAGGTTTAGTTCTAATGATTCTAGTACTGCGACTAGAGTGTCTTATATCGATGATTACTTCAGCAAAGTTCCTTTTTTATTAATATTATTTGGCTTTGGTACTTCACGTGCAGGAGTTGGAATCGATAATTATGTTAATAATCATACTCTTTCAGATGAAGTCTGGACGCCAGAATCCAGTATTTTAACGATGATGATTGAACAAGGGGTATTATTTATTTTATTATATTTTATATTGAGTGTTATTTTCTTTTATCGCCTTTATAAGATTGATAAATATTATGCTGCTGTTTTTATGTATGTTAATCTTATTGGTATATCATATAATTTTTTAGGCGATCGACTTTTTTGGTTTATGTACATTATTCTCATATTAACTATTCCTACCTATAATAAAAATGAAAATACTTATTGATTTAACTGGGTTGTATGGTAGAAAACATACGGGGGTTGAGAACTATTCAAAAGAATTATTTAATGAGCTATGTGATCAAAAACTAGATGTGATTGGCATTTTTTCTAAGGAGGATCAGTTATCAAAAGATCAAAAACATGCTATATCATTCTTCAAAAATAGAGTGATTAATGATTTTTTTGCAATCCCTTTTTTTATATTAAAGTATCGTCCAAAAGTTGTTATATTTCCGATTTTTCCTCCTTTGGTTTTGATCTATCTGTTTCGATTATTGGGTGTTAAAATTGTTCCTGTCGTACACGACTTAGCTTTTAAACGTTATAGTTATACATTGTCTTTATTGGCAAAAATATATCTTTCGTATAGGTATTTTGCGGCATTGAAATTTTCTTCATCAATTATAACGGTTTCTGAGCATGTTAAATTAGATATTATGCAATTTACTCGTTGTGAAATATATAATTTTGGTCAGCATATAGAATCTATTTCGTTACCAAACAGTAAAGAAATTATTCATACCGTCCTTGATCGTTATTCAGTAGTAGAGGGTGAGTATATTTTATCTGTATCTACAGTTGAGCCTAGGAAAAACCTAAAGTATCTGTTGCGAATAATGATTCGTTTTAATCAAATGGGCTTGAATACAAAACTGTTATTGGTTGGGCGTATGGGATGGAATTCAGATAAGGAGTTGAATGGGCTATTAGAAGAGCTTGGCGATAAGGTTTTGTTTACAGGATATGTTACAAACGAAGAACTTTCTGTCCTTTATAGTAATTGTAACTATTTTATGTTAATGTCTTTATATGAGGGGTTCGGAAGAACTCCGCTGGAGGCTGCGTTGTTAGGGGCTCAAGTTGTAGTTTCAGATATACCTGCTTTTCGAGAAAATTTAGACGGCCTAGCTACATTCTTGTCTCTTGACGACATAGAAGTTGCTATTGACGTATTGAAAAATAGAACACATCATGAGATTAATACTGCAACACTTTTAGAGGTGGTGAATGATAAATGGAAGGTAGATGTGGAATTACTTGTTTAGTTTTAGAATAAAAACATTTGTTATATTCTTAAATAATGCATTATAATAAATTTAAAATAATTTTATATGGTTAATTTTTTTGCAGGTATTCCTTTCTCAACTGAAGATATTGAAGGAATTTCAAAGCTTTCATTTGCTCGAATAGCAACAGTAAATAATGAATATATTTTTAATTACCATACTGATATTAATTTTAGGGATACATTAAAGGATGCAGTTTTTGTCTGTGATGGCCGCATTCCTTTTTTGTTTAGCAAAAATGTTTTAAAAAAATATGTTGTTAATATTACAGGTATTGATCTGATAAAGTTTGTTTACGGATCAGGTCAGTTTAAATCGGTTCTTTTTATTGGAGATACTGATGAAGCTAATTTTGAAATAGTTGATTATTTTAATAAAGCTGGTTTTCGAGCTTCTGGATGGAATCCTTTTATCGGAGACTTAGGGGCTTTAAAACTAAACGATGATTTTTTTAAATACGATGCAGTATTTGTGGCATTAGGTTGTAAAAAGCAAGAGAAGTTTATTGATTATTTTAAAAATGATATGCAAAAAAATGGAGTTCAGCTTGTTGCTGGAATTGGAGGCGCATATAGTATTTTTTTAAACAAGAAAACGTTACCTAGTTTTGTTTATAATGCTGGGTTAGGTTCTATTTGGCGTTTATTTCAAGAGTTCAAGTTATTTAGGATTATTCGCTTATTTGACTCTTTGAAAGCTTTTAGATATTATTTTAAATAAGACTAGATTGGCCTTCTGTTTAGGATTTAACTAGATAAGAGTTAGTTTCTAGAGTGTAGTTAATCATTTTTACGAATAGATTAGTGTGTTGGTTAATTGTGTACTTAAATATAATGCGCCCTAAAAAAGGGGTGAAATGGCATATTTTAAGCCCAGATTTTATACAGTAAATAAATTTAATGAAGATAATTATCACAGGGTCAAGCGGATTTGTTGGACAGAATCTTAAAAGATATTTAGAATCATTGCACGAGTTGCATTCTTTTTCAGTGCGCTACAAGCCACAGCAACAGTTTAAGTTGGATGGATATGCGATCGTACATGCGGCAGGAAAGGCACATGACTTAAAGAAAGTGTCTAATGCAAAAGCTTATTACGATGGTAATTTTGAGTTAACTAAGCAGTTATTTGATTCTTTTTTGGTGTCGGAAGCCAAAGTATTTGTATTTATCAGCACAGTAAAAGCTGTTGCAGATGAGGTAAAGGGAATATTGCATGAAGATGAAATTCCCAATCCTAAAACGCACTATGGTAAATCTAAGCATCAGGCAGAACAATATATTTTATCTACTGAACTACCAATAGGAAAACGAGTTTATATTCTGCGGCCTTGTATGATTCACGGTCCTAGAAATAAAGGGAATTTAAATTTATTGTATCAATTGGTTGCCAAAGGATTTCCTTGGCCTTTGGGAGCTTTTGAGAACCAACGTTCTTTTCTGAGTATCGAAAATCTTTGTTTTGTTATTAAAGAATTATTAGAAAACAATGCAATTCCATCGGGGGTCTATCAAGTAGCAGATGACGAACCTTTGTCTACAAACCAATTAATTTTGTTGCTTGGAAAGAGTTTGGATAAAAAAAGCAGAATACTCAACTTATCAAAAAATATGATAACCTCTATTGCTAAATTGGGAGATCATTTACATTTACCCTTAAATTCAGAACGGTTACAAAAGCTAACGGAGAATTATGTGGTGAGCAATCAAAAGATAGTAAAGTCTATCGGCAAAGACTTACCTATTTCTTCTGAAGAAGGTTTAATGATAACTTTTGAATCCTTTAAGAAGTAAAAGACAAAAAAAATATAATGACTGGAACTAAAAATAACAACTATGTTTTAATCATGGCTGGTGGCGTGGGCAGTCGGTTTTGGCCTAAGAGCCGCAACCACTTTCCTAAGCAGTTTATTGATTTTCTGGGTTTAGGTAAATCATTACTGCAACTTACTTATGAGCGATTTGAGAAAATTTGTCCTAAAGAAAATATTTATATACTGAGCAATCGGCAGTATTTGGATTTGATTCAAGAACAATTGGTGGGGATTTCTATTACTAATATATTATTGGAGCCGAGTCGTAACAATACAGCGCCTTGTATTGCTTATGCCTCCTACAAAATTTTGAATCAAAATTCGGATGCCAATATAGTGGTAGCACCATCCGATCATTTGATTTTAAAAGAAACTGAATTTTTGGATAAAATTTCACAAGCCCTAGATTATACCGCAACAAACGACGCATTGGTGACGTTAGGAATTACTCCAACACGACCGGATACGGGTTATGGGTATGTCAATTTCCAGAGAGAGGGTATTGATGGCGTTCATAAGGTGGAATGTTTCCTAGAAAAGCCTATTCTCGAAAAAGCACAAGAATATCTAGCTAGCGGAGCGTATTTGTGGAATGCAGGAATTTTTATTTGGCGCGCCCAAAGTATTCAAAATGCTTTTAAACAACATGCAACCGAAATACATGAATTGTTCATTCAAGGAAATGATGTCTACAATACCAACGCAGAAGTAGCATTTATAGATGAAAAGTACCCTAAAAGTCCTAACATCTCTATAGATTATGCTATTTTAGAAAAGGCAACGAATATTTATACTATTCCTGCTGATATCGGTTGGTCCGATCTGGGTACTTGGGCTTCCTTGCATGAGGTAGCTGAGAAAGATGCTTTTAATAACTCGGTTACCGTTTCTCAAAAGCATCTCAGCAACACTACGAATTGCTTGATACAAGTGCCAAAAGGGAAAGGGGTAGTTATAGACGGGCTTGAAAATTACATTATTGTTGATGATGCCAATGTATTACTAATTTACCCTAAAGACAAAGAACAAGAAATCAAACAAGTATCGATACAAATGAGTGAAGATTTTGGTGTTGATTTTCAGTAAAAAAAGTGATAATTAATAACGTAATACTGTAAATGAAAACTACTATATTTAATCAAATAAATGAATCCTTACAACAAGAGGGATTTACAATAGCATCCTATGATGATCATCGCCCCTGGGGCGGTTTTTTTGTTATAGATGAAAATCAAGCGCAAAAATTTGCAGACACCTATTTTGAAGGATTGGATGTGTCTACCCTTAAGATATCCGGAAAACTTAGTCCGAAAATATTGTTAGTAGCGCCTCATCAACGATTGTCCTGGCAATACCATCACCGTAGGGCCGAGATATGGCGACTCATCGATGGGGAAGCAGGTGTTATTCGCAGTAAAGATGATGTACAAGGAGAACTTGAAGTATTAAAAAAAGGCGATACGATTACCTTGCAGCAAGGGGAGCGCCACCGTTTAGTAGGACTCGATGATTGGGGAGTTGTTGCTGAAATTTGGCAACACACCGTCGCAGAAAACCCATCTGATGAAGATGATATTGTACGGTTACAGGATGATTTTGGGAGATAGCAGGCTGTTGTCGGTACGGGAGTGAGAAGTGAGAAGTGAGAAGTGTCCTTCGACTGCGCTCAGGGTGACAGAATGAATGTTGATTTTTATGACAATCTGTTACTTGAATCACTGTTGAAAATGGAACACGGATGACACGGATTTTAACTGATACACGCGGATTTAAAAATCTAGCTAGAACTGACATTTTGATTAAGGAGTCCTTTGACTGCGCTCAGGGTGACAGAGTGGATGTTATATTATATTTTTTTTACAAAATCCCGAAGTGTTGGGAGGGACTGCGTTTTGAATATTCGCAGCCAGCGGGTTACTAACCATTATAATTCTATATTTTAAATAAAAATGACTTTAGAAATTACTACAATTCAAGATCTTGTGATTATAAACCCAACTGTATTTCATGACGAACGGGGTTATTTTTTTGAAGCTTATAATCAAGCTAAATTTCATGAAAATGGGATCAATTATCAGTTTATTCAAGACAACCAATCTTTCTCTACGAGAGGGGTAATTCGTGGGTTGCATTTACAGATTAACCCTTATGCACAGGCGAAATTAGTGCGGGTATTAGAAGGAGAAATTCTGGATGTTGCCGTCGATTTACGAAAAAATTCGGAGACTTATGGGCAGCATTTTAGTGTGGTTTTGAGCGCAACTAATAAAAAACAATTGATGGTGCCACATGGCTTTGCACATGGCTTTTCGGTCTTGAGCGAAACGGCGTCAGTACTGTATAAAGTAGATCAGCTGTACAATAAGGATAGTGAGAGAGGCATTCGTTATGATGACCCGACTCTTGCCATAGATTGGCAATTAGATTCTAAAGAGATTATTGTATCAGAAAAGGATTTGATTTTGCCTAGTTTTAATGATATCGATTGGGAGTTTTAATACTTAACCGCAAAGTTCGCGAAAAAAAAGTTTAAAGTTTAAGGTTTAAAGTTGTCACTGGTGAGAATGAGAATTGGGTTTAACCGCAAAGTTCGCAAAGAAGATTAAAAAAAGTTTAAAGTTTAAGGTTTAAAGTTGTCCAACCGCAAAGTTCGCAAAGAAGATTAAAAAAAGTTTAAAGTTTAAGGTTTAAGGTTTAAAGTTGTCGGTAAGATTGAGAGTTTGTTTGATAAAAAATAATTATGCAAAAAATAGTAGTAACAGGAGCCACTGGACAATTGGGTTCAGAACTGAAAGTGTTATCTGAGAATTATGCGCAATATGAATGGATTTTTGCCGATAGGACGCAAGTATCTTTGGATAATTTGGATGTCTTAAAATACCAATTAGAAGTACTATCTCCAAATATAATTTTGAATTGTGGTGCTTATACTGCTGTAGACAAAGCTGAAACCGAACAGGAATTAGCAAACATTATTAATGATTTGGCTGTAGGTATTATTGCCCAATATGTTAAAGATCATTGCGTAAAATTAATCCATATTTCTACGGATTATGTTTTTGACGGTACTGCAGCTACTGCATTGACGGAGACTGCTGCAACAAATCCTATCAATGTTTATGGTGTGACCAAGTTGGCAGGAGAAAAGGCTTGTTTGCAAGAAAATCCAAATTCAATTATAATCAGGACTTCTTGGGTATATTCCAGTTTTGGAGCTAATTTTGTAAAAACGATGTCGAAATTGATGCAAGAAAGAGCTACTTTAAGCGTTGTCAATGACCAGATTGGGAGTCCAACCTACGCAGCTGATTTGGCCCAGGCCATCATGGTTATACTCACACATGAGCAATGGCAGGCAGGTATTTATCATTTTTCTAATGAGGGAGAGATCAGTTGGTATGAGTTTGCTTTGGCGATTAAAGAAATTGGTGGTTTTGATTGTGAAATCATTGGAATTCCTGCTTCTAATTATCCAACACCTGCAAAGCGTCCACAGTTTTCTTTATTGGATAAGGGTAAGATTAAGAAGGTTTATGGGGTTGAGGTTCCGGATTATTTATCTAGTTTACGGAAATGTATGGAACTACTACTTATTACGAATTGAAGCGAATTGAAATGAATTCACTCGAATTTCACAAATATATAGTGCCAATTACGTTTTATTGAAAGTAAAAATATTAGGGCTTAGTATTTTTCTTTTGTCTTGATACAAAAGAAACAAAAAATCAAGCCTGAAAATAAAAAGCTTAAAAACTACCTCAAAGTGCCGTTCCGCAGCCCGAGCCGTTCGTCCTTCGTCCTCAACTCGCGGACTGCTGCCACTTTACTTTTTCGTTGTTTTTTTATGCTTTTTATTTAAGGGCGCGGGTAAGAGTGGAGTGAAGAGCGTTTAAGGAATTTATATTATTTATTATTATTATTTATTCCTGAAGAACAATCTTTTCTTTTAGCTCACTTAACTTTTAGTATAAGTGGTGTTCGCAGAATCTTCGATTTGCCTTGATGCAAAAGAAACAAAAATTATTCACGGATTGATATTGTTTTTTTAGTATTCATGGATCTTCGATTTCAAGCCTGAAAATAAAAAGCTATAAAAATTAAAAACTTAAAAATTGTTTTGGGTTTTTACAAGACTCCCACTGGCAGTCCTCCTTTTAATTTCAAATGTTGTTTCTTTATGCTTTTTATTTAAGGGTGGGGCAAAGAGTATTGAGAAGTGAATAGTGCATAGTGAGAAGCGAATAGTGAGAGGTGAGAAGTGAGGAGTGAATAGTGAGAAGTTAGAAGTGGCTTTCAATTTTCATTTTACCGCAGCCTAAAGAGAGTTGAAAATTTAGAGTTTGATGTTGTTTCGAGGCTATATAGAGACTTTGAATTGTGCTACAAATAGCTTTTACTGAAAGTAAAATTAATGGGTATTTATTTTTCTTTTGCCTTGATACAAAAGAAACAAAAGATCAAGCCTGAATAGTTTTAACCCAAAATCATCGGACGCATTTTTCTATCACAACCCCAGCCGCTCGTGTTTCACACTCGACTCGGGGGTTGCTCCCTCCGGCCACCGCTTAAATCCTTACCGTGATTTTTTCGGTAAAAACTATAAGGGCGATGTGAAGAGTATTTAGAAGTGCATAGTGAGAAGTGAGAAGTGAGAAGTGGCTTGCAATTTTCGTTTTGCCTCAGCCGTAAAGGAAGCCGAAAATAAGGGTTTTTCTATTATTGACACTAAAGAGTAAACAAAAAACATTTAAGAGGTTTTTACAACTAATTAAAATATATAAAAATAAAATGAAAAAAATATTAATCACTGGTGGTGCCGGTTTTATTGGGTCCCATGTCGTACGACTTTTTGTAAAAAAGTATCCGCAGTATCACATTTTTAATTTGGATGCGCTTACGTATGCAGGGAATTTAGAAAATATCACCGATATTGAAAACGAACCTAATTATACTTTTATAAAAGGAGATATTGTTGATGCTTCCTTCATAGATCAATTGTTTGCGGAGCATCAATTTGACGGTGTATTGCATTTGGCTGCTGAATCGCATGTGGACCGTTCCATAACGGATCCGTTGTCTTTTGTTAAAACAAATGTAATAGGAACCATGAATTTGTTAAATGCCGCCAAAACAATATGGAACGGAAATTATGAAGGGAAACGTTTTTACCACATTAGCACTGATGAGGTTTATGGAAGTTTGGGTGCTGAAGGATTATTCACCGAGACTACCGCTTATGATCCTAACTCTCCTTATTCTGCTTCTAAAGCAAGTTCGGATCACTTTGTTCGAGCGTATGGTGAAACCTATGGTTTGCCCTATGTATTGACGAATTGTTCAAATAATTACGGTCCTTTTCATTTTCCTGAAAAACTGATTCCATTGTTTATCAATAATATCATTCAAAACAAACCGTTACCCGTGTATGGTGATGGGAAATATACCCGCGACTGGCTTTTTGTGGAAGATCATGCTGTAGCGATTGATTTAGTTTTTCATGAAGGTAAAAATCACGATACTTATAATATTGGTGGTTTTAATGAATGGCAAAATATTCATTTGGTTAAGTTGCTTTGTAAAATCATGGATGATAAGTTAGGAAGAGCAACGGGAACATCAGAACAATTGATTGCCTATGTAAAAGATCGTCCTGGACATGATTTGCGCTATGCGATTGACGCCGGTAAGATAAATAGGGAGTTGGGATGGAAGCCATCGGTTACGTTTGAGCAAGGACTGGAACGAACCGTAAATTGGTATCTGGAAAATCAAACCTGGTTGAATAATATTACTTCAGGGGAGTATGCTAGTTATTACGAGAAACAGTATAGTTAGTGAGAAGTGAATAGTGAGAAGTGAATAGTGAGGAGTGAATAGTGAGGAGTGAATAGTGAGAAGTGAGGAGGGAGAAGTGAATAGTGAGAGGTGAGAAGTTTTCAGTATTTCGTTTAGTGATGAATTAGTCAAAAAAGTGTAAGGTAGGAAGATGAAAAATCTAAAAATATGAAATCAACAGTAAAAAAAACTTTTCTTACTCGAATTAAAACGAATTAATCCGAATTTCATGAATGGATGCTAGCGATGAGATTTTGTTTAAAGTTAGAAATTATGACTTGTTAATTTTCTTTTAGCTCACTTAACTTTTATTATAAGTGGTGTTTGCTTCGCCAGTTCGCTTCGCTCGGGTGTCTGAATCTTCGATTTGCCTTGATGCAAAAGAAACAAAAATTATTCACGGGTTATTATTGTTTTTTTGTATTCATGAATCTTCGATTTCAAGCCTGAAAATCTAACACTGTTTTAGGTATTTACCTGACTACCACCGGCAGTCCTCTTTTTAATTTCAAATGTTGTTTTTTGACGTTTTTAATTTAAGGGCGGATTTAGGAGTGGTGAGATGTGAGTTTTCGATTTTCGTCACTTCGAGTGATTTTATAAAATAGCGAGAGCATTTTTATAAAATTGTATCGAGAAGTCTAGGATAAAGGGATTCATTTAAAAAAAGCACTTAATTTAATCATAAAACTTAATTATATGCAGTTGACCGATTATTGAAGATGTACAAATCTGGAATTGGGTGTGTTGATTAATTTCGGCAGGCCTTCATTAACTTATAAAAAAATAATTAATTTGAAAAATTCGAATTAATTCGTAAAATTAGTACAATTATGAAAGGAATTATATTAGCCGGAGGCTCCGGAACTCGGTTGCATCCGTTAACGCTTGCTATGAGCAAACAAATGATGCCTGTGTATGATAAGCCGATGATTTATTATCCATTGTCTACTCTGATGATGGCTGGGATTCATGAAATATTGATTATTTCTACGCCTCATGATTTACCTAATTTCAAAAAATTACTAGGCGATGGGTCTTCGATAGGCTGTCAATTCAGCTATGCGGAACAGGCTATTCCGAATGGTCTGGCGCAAGCTTTTGTAATTGGAGAAGAATTCATAGGAAAAGATAGTGTCGCATTGGTTTTAGGTGATAATATTTTCTTTGGGGCTAATATGCATGAATTATTGCAATCCAATACTAGTCCTGAAGGTGGAGTCGTTTTTGCGTATCATGTTTCTGATCCGGAGCGCTATGGTGTGGTGGAGTTTGATGCTGCTTTTAAAGCACTTTCTATTGAAGAAAAACCTTTGGCGCCCAAATCCAATTATGCAGTACCAGGATTGTATTTTTATGATAATTCAGTAGTCGAAATTGCCAAAAATATCAAGCCAAGTGCTCGTGGAGAATATGAAATAACCGATGTGAATAAAGTGTACTTGGAAAAAGGAGCTTTGAAAGTAGGTATTTTAAGCAGAGGTACTGCTTGGTTGGACACCGGAACTTTTAATAGCTTAATGCAGGCGGGACAATTTGTTCAGGTTATTGAAGAGCGTCAAGGACTGAAAGTAGGCTGCATCGAAGAAATTGCCTGGAGACAAGGTTTCATTAGTGAACAACAATTGAAAGATCTTGCCGAGCCTTTGAAAAAATCAGGGTACGGGGAGTATCTTTTGGGATTGCTGAAGCATAAGTTGTAAGTTAGTAGTGAGAGGTGAATAGTGAGAAGTTAGTAGTGAGAAGTGAATAGTGAATAGTGAGAAGTGAATAGTGAATAGTGAATAGTGATTAGGGATTAGTTCTTATTTACCATTATTATATTATTATTATTATTATTTATTTAAAAGCATAGACATAGTTTAAAACATGACATATTTTGCATTAATTATTATATTAGTTGGTATTGAACTTATTTATTTTAAAATAGCGGATACCTACAATATCATTGATAAACCCAATAGTAGATCATCCCATACTTCTATTACATTAAGAGGTGGTGGCATTATTTTTCCAATAGCCATAACTATTGCTTTTTTACTGGGCTATGTTTCTTGGGCTGTTACGCTTGCTGTAGTATTAGTGGCTGTAGTAAGTTTTATTGATGATATCAAACCACTGTCTCAATTGCCTCGTTTTATTTCACACGTCATAGCTGTTGGTTTGGTTTTTTATGAGTTGCATTTGTTTTATGAACCTTTGTGGTTGCTTCCTGTTGTGTTTGTACTCCTTATAGGCTGGGTGAACGCCTTCAATTTTATGGATGGTATCAATGGGATAACCGTTTTGTACGCTTTAGCAGCCATAGCTACTTTTTCTTTTTTACCAATCAACAAAGCCAGTTTACCATTACTGATTACTATGGGATTGTCCTGTTTGGCTTTTGGGATATTTAATGTTCGAAAAAAAGCTAAAACCTTTGCAGGTGATGTTGGGAGTATTAGTATGGCACTCTTTTTGGGCTATTTTATGATAAAGACTATTATTGATTCAGGGCAACTCGGGTATATTCTTTTCTTTTCGGTATATGGAATTGATGCTATTATCACCATCATCAATAGATTGCTTAAAAAAGAAAATATATTTCAGCCGCACCGCTCTCATTTATACCAATATCTGGCTAATGAAATGGGCTATTCCCATATTTTAGTCGCTTTTATTTATGCAGGATTACAATTGGGTATAAACGGACTGGTTATTTATATGGATGCCAATGGGTATTTAACCCTGCTTTTTATGGGCGGATTTTTACTGCTACTGACCTTCATCTATTTACTTGTTCGAAATTTTGTTACTCGTAAAATGGTTCTCGGAAATTCTTAATCCGTTTGTTGCTTGTGTTTTTATCCCGAATAAAATACTTCGAAAGCTATGACAAAACGTCTTTTTGATATTGTTTTCTCTCTCTTCACACTTCTCCTATTTTTTTGGGTTCTATTAATTTCTTGGCTGCTTGCCGCTATGGATACACATACGAATGGCATCTTCCTCCAAGAACGCATTGGTCAATTTGGTGTGCCATTTAAAATATATAAACTGCGGACGATTCGGACTGAATCTCACACCGGCGAAAAGTACATTTCGAGAATAGGCCAGTTCCTGAGACGCTTTAAATTGGATGAGATGCCACAGTTTTTTAATGTTCTCAAAGGAGAAATGAGTATTGTGGGGGCAAGACCCGATGTGACGGGTTATTATAATTTGTTAACAGGTGAAAATCGTAAAATACTAGAATTGAAGCCAGGATTAACTAGTTTAGCTTCCATAAAATATAATAAAGAGGAGTTCATGTTGCAGAAGCAGGAGTTGCCTTTGGTTTATAATGATAGTGTTATTTTCCCGGATAAAGTACGAATGAATCTAGCGTATTACTACAATCGAAGTTTTAGTGGGGATATACTGCTTATTTTGAAGACTGTGCGGGTTGTTTTTTTTCGAGGGAAATAGATTGAAGAAAAGGGTTTTATGTTGTAGTGAGCCACTAGTAGGTTTATAATTTTCGTTTTGCACCAGTCCTAAAGGGAATTGAAAATTCAGAGCTTGATTTTGTTTCAATGTTAGATGGAATCGGAAATCTATAATGTTATTTTAATTTGGATGATTTGAATATTTTAAATAACACTACTAATGACTTTTTATTGAAAGAATAAACTAAGGTTTAGTCGTTTTCTTTTTTCCTTGATGAAAAAAGTAACAAAAAAATATTCACGGGTTGTAATTTTTTTTTTTTGTATTCATTAATCTTCGATTTCAAGGCTAAAAATAAAAAGCTGTTTTGGGTTTTTTACCTGACTGCCACTGGCAGTCCTCCTTTTAATTTCAAATGTTGTTTTTCTATGCTTTTTATTTAAGGGCGGTTAGAGGAGGGGTTACATAAACGTTTATTGGAACTACTACTACTACTACTACTACTACTACTACTACTACTACTACTACTTTATAGGAAGAACAATTTTTTCTTTTTTGCTTGATCAAAAAAGAAACAAAAAAATCACTGCCTGAATAGTTTTATCCCAAAATCATCGGACGTATTTTCCTATCGCAACCCCAGCCGCTCGTGTTTCACACTCGACTCGGGGGTTGCTTCCTTCGGCCACCGCTTAAATCCTTACCGTGATTTTTTGGATTAAACTATAAGGGCGGTATGAAAAGTGCTTAACTGAACGTTTATTGGTACTATTGGTATTGGCTTTGAAATTTTCGTTTTGCACCAGTCCTAAATGAAGTTGAAAATTTAGTGCTTGATTTTGTCTCTAGACGGAGCTCAAGATGACAGCTCTGTAGCGGCTGAAATAGTTCTCGATACATTTTTATGAAATAGAAACTGTGAATTTATAACAACAGTTGAAAAGCGTTTTTTGGTTTTAGGCTTCTTTGGACAGGGGGTTACTGAATTATTTTCATTCCATTTTTTTTATCTTGAGTTAAATGCGGTCTCCGTTCCAATAAATTTTTACCTTTAAAAAATATATTCCAAGCGTATTCGTTGTGAATAGGAACAACTCTTTATTTTGAAGATGGAAAAAAACAAAATTTGGCTTTCACCTCCTCATATGGGTGGAAACGAACAGCACTATATTCAAGAGGCCTTTGATACTAACTGGATTGCTCCGATAGGACCCAATATTGATCTCTTTGAACAAAGTTTGGAGCATTATCTGGGTTCAGGGTATGTTGCCGCAGTGAACTCGGGTACCGCGGCCATTCATTTAGGTTTGATTCTTTTAGGGGTTCAGTCAGGTGATACCGTACTTTGTCAGAGCATGACCTTTTCAGCTTCAGCCAATCCTATTTTGTATCAAGGGGCAATCCCTATTTTTATAGACAGTGAAGCTGAAACCTGGAATTTATGTCCTGTTGCACTTGAAGAAGCTATAATTGACCAAATAAAAAAGGGAAAAAAGCCCAAAGCTATCATTGCTGTTCATTTATATGGGATCCCTTATAAAATTGATGCCATTCGTGTCCTTGCTGATATTTATGGGATTCCAATTTTGGAAGATAGCGCTGAGGCATTAGGAAGTAGTTATAAAGGTCGAAAATGTGGTACTTTTGGAGATATTGGAATATTTTCTTTTAATGGCAGTAAAATCATAACTACCTCTGGAGGCGGTGCAATTGTGACAAATTCCGAGGCTTTAAAGAAGAAAGCTATTTTTTATGCCACGCAATCCAGGGAGGATGCGATTCATTATCAGCATAGTCAGATCGGGTATACTTACAGAATGAGTAATGTATGTGCCGGAATCGGCCGGGGACAAATGGAAGTGCTACAAAAACATTTGGAATCAAGAAGGAGAGTACATCAATTTTATACGGTATTATTTGAAAGCATCGACGGAATTACAGTGCATGCTGTACCTGATGACCGTTATTTTTCTAATTATTGGTTGACAGCAATCTTAATAGAACCCAATAACCCTTACCAATTGACAAGGGATCAAGTGATGCGGGCACTTTCAGAGGAAAACATTGAATCACGCCCGCTTTGGAAACCGATGCATTTGCAACCTGTTTTTAAGGAAAATGCATATTACGGTCATGAAGTAGCCGCAACTTTATTTGAGCATGGACTTTGTTTGCCGTCGGGCTCAAATCTTAGCGTGCCAGCATTAAACAGGATTAAAGAAGTTTTCTTGCAATTAACTTGCTGAGGTTTAACCAAGGAAGCTTGTTTATTTGAAGAAACGTTGTTTTTAAAACAATCCCATCTGAACCCAAAGCCCGCTTGCTTTTTATTTTATTCGTTATAAAAACCGAAATGTAATGACAAAACGTATTACTTTAACATCAATTATTTGTAGTTTTGTTAACGTAATAAAGAATAATTTTAAATCTATATCAATTGAATAGTAATAATAATATGAATCCGGATGGGTTTGTTTCAAAATATTTTTCGAGAGCTAATCTGCGATTTAATATTCATAATCTTAGTTATCTGCCGCGCTGGATTATTGTGATGATGGATGTTACCGTTTTGATTGTTGCTTTCTTTTTTACTTATCTGATTTTCAGGGGAACTGGTTTGGACTATATTATTACGCCAGATCATTTTCTTTTTATAAGTTCTTTTTTTGGAATTAATCTTTTCTTTTTTTGGATTTTTAGAACGTATTCGGGAATCATCAGGCACTCTTCCTATATAGATGCAGTAAAACTTTTGTTTTCACAAATGGCGGTTTTGGTATTATTTCTTTTTTTTAATTTTTCCTATGAATTGCTGGTTGGTGAGAAAGCCTTTTTGAATACTGCTATGTTTATAAATGTAGTGCTTTCTTTTTGTGGTTTGTTTTTGTATCGTGTAGTAGTGAAACAGACTTTTGAACTCTATTTTTCAGAAAAAGGAAATAACAAGCTTATTAGAACGATAATATATGGTACTGATGCAAATGCGATATCTGTAGCGAATGCATTAAAATTTGAAACTCCTTCCCGTTTCAAAATTGTGGGATTCGTTGACAAGAATAATCAAAATGCTTCTAAAAGAATGCTCGATTTGCCTATTTTAGTACAAAAGAAAAAGATGCCTACTTTAATGCGCTCTGTGGGTGCTGAGGGTATAATTATAGCAGACAAAAGTTTGACAAAAGAAGAGCAATCGATTATTGTAGACCAATGTTTAGAATACAATTTTAAGGTATATAATGTACCTTTGATATCCAACTGGGAAAACCAAAAAGAAATCTCTCAAAAAGTAAAGAACATTGAAATTGAGGATTTGTTAGAAAGACAGCCTATTGTATTAGACAATAAATCTATCACGAAGCAGCTTAAAGACAAGACTGTCCTTATTACTGGAGCTGCAGGATCGATAGGCAGTGAAATTGTACGTCAGGTATTGAGTTTTCATCCGAAAAAAATTATTATTTTGGACCAGGCAGAAACTCCTCTGCATCACTTATCCTTAGAAACTCAAGCTTTAATTTCAAATTCAAAAATCAGAACTGTAATTGGTGACATACGGAATCTAGAGGCTTTAGAGCATCTTTTCAGTGCCTATAGTCCACAAGTGGTTTTTCATGCCGCTGCTTACAAACACGTTCCACTGATGGAGGAAAATCCTTCTCAAGCCATTCTAACTAATATACAGGGGACTAAGAACCTAGCGGATTTATCTTGTAAGTACAATGTGAAAAAGTTTGTAATGGTGTCTACAGATAAAGCGGTTAATCCAAGTAATGTGATGGGAGCTAGTAAACGAATAGCCGAGAAATATGTTCAATCCCTTCATTTAAGAAGTCAAAAGGAAAGTCATTCCAATGCCACAAAATTTATCACTACCCGTTTTGGAAATGTCTTGGGTTCTAATGGATCAGTAGTTCCTTTATTTACTAAACAAATAGCAGAAGGAGGACCATTAACGATTACACATCCTGATATTATTCGGTACTTTATGACAATACCTGAGGCTTGTCAATTGGTATTGGAAGCTGGTGCTATGGGTAACGGTGGCGAAATCTATATTTTTGATATGGGAAAACCAGTTAAGATTATCGATTTAGCCCGAAAAATGATTAAGCTTGCCGGATTTATTCCTGAAAAAGATATTAAAATACAAATTGTAGGTTTGCGACCTGGAGAAAAGTTATATGAGGAACTACTGAATGATACTTCTAAGACCTTATCCACACATCATGAAAAAATCATGATTGCACAGGAAATTCAGGATGAGTTTGAAAATTTTCATATTGATATCGATGAATTAATTAGTATTGCTAATCAGTATCAAAATGATGCTGTTGTTGCGAAAATGAAAAAAATTGTACCTGAGTTTAAAAGTATGAACTCAACATTTGAGTTGTTGGATAAATAGCAGACTAGTACAGTTATTACTTGTGTAGAAGCCCATAGAACAGTTTTGTTTTATGGGTTTTTTTGTATTTAAGTAAGGGCTATAATTTAATATTAGATTTGAATAAAGCGCTTCCTCCTTTTTCGTATAATTTCACAGATTTATACAGATTAATTCGTAGTGGAGGGTTAAAAATCTTTTAAAACTTGTAAACTGTGGCAGAATTTTTTTTAATAATAGCCACAAGAAGTCTTTCTTGCTGCTTATGTAAAGGATATTAAAAAATAAAGTATAGAAGTATTCTTTGTTTTGAACTTACATTATACATAGGTTAGGTCTAGTTTTACAAGTAGCTGAATGGGTAAGTAAAAAAAAGCCCTTTAGAAATTCCAAAGGGCTTATAATTGATTGTAGATTTATTTTTTTGATTCTTCTACAGAAACTTTTCTAAATTCTTTTAAAAGTTTTTCCAAGTCTAACGTTGATTTTCTTGCTCTTGTTCCAGCAGCTTTGTTCCCTTTCTCGACGTGTAATTCAGATTCTGTTTTGAACGTTTCGATTTCGGTGTTAATTTTTGCTAATAAATCTTTCATGATACTAATGAATTAAATTAAAAGGCAAAAGTAAAAAGTTTGCTTATTAAACTGGGATAATTTGCTGTTAAAATTATTTTTTTTTATTCATATCTCTCCGTTATTAAACTTTTATTTTGTTGAAAGCAAAAGGACGTTGTGAAGAATGGGTCATTGTATAGCGTATAGGCTTTAAAGATGTTTTTTTTTATATATGATTATGTTGTTGTTTTGGTTCTGATAGATGAAGAAAAAAATGGCAAACGTTTTTTTTACGATTTCAATAGTGGACTGTTCTTGCAGAATTGATTTTTTAAGGATTAGCATCAAGTATGTAATCTGCAATTAGTATTTTTACTTTGGAACAACTTTCGTACTTACCTGATGGTTGTAACGGATTTAGATCTGTTTTCTTTTCTATCCTATTATTAAAATGCATTTTATTGTACATTTTAATAATTATATACTATGGCTTAATTCTATAGCAAATTGCTATATTTGTTTGATAATACCACCGTTGTAGAAAGAAAATTAGGGTCGGCTTGCGACATTTTTATTTCTACATAAGCATCCTGAAACAATGAATAATTCAAAAAATGGCGCTGCGCCTTGGTTGTTTGAAATAACGCCTAAAAATAAATTCTTTTCACTGAATCTTACTGAGGTATGGCAGTATAGGGACTTGTTGCTACTTTTTGTTAAAAGAGATATTGTAACGGTTTACAAACAAACCGTTTTAGGGCCGCTCTGGTATTTTATCCAACCGCTGTTTACGTCCATTATTTTTACGATTATTTTTAACACGGTTGCAGGAATAGCTACTGGTAGTGTTCCGCCATTTTTGTTTAATTTGGCCAGTATTACTGTTTGGAATTATTTTTCCTCCTGTTTGTTGGCTACTTCGGATACTTTTAAAGCCAATGCCGGGTTGTTTGGAAAAGTTTATTTTCCAAGAATTATCATGCCATTATCTATAGTGCTCTCCAACCTGATTAAGTTTGGATTGCAGCTGCTTATTTTTATAGCCTTTTATATTTATTTTATAGTATCGGGCGAGTCCTTATCGCCCAATTTTACGCTCCTTTTTTTTCCGGTTTTAGTAGTCTTGATGGGGTTGTTGGGATTGGGTCTTGGAATGATTATTTCTTCGATGGTCACTAAATACAGAGACTTGACGTATTTAGTGACTTTTGGGATACAGTTGCTGATGTATATTTCGGCAGTGAATTACCCATTGGCATTGATACAAGAAAAGATGCCTGATTATTCGTGGATTATTGACTATAATCCGATGGCGTATGTTATTGAAATATCCCGATATATGTTGTTGAACACCGGAAGTTTTTCGGTTTGTTCTTTTCTATATGTTGGTGTTGTAACGGTAGCCGTTTTTTTTATAGGATTGCTGATTTTTAACAAAACAGAAAAAACATTTATAGATACGGTTTAGTAAGGAAGTGAGAAAGTGAGAAGTGAGAAGTGAGAAGTGAGAAGTGAAGGGTGAGAAGGTGAGGAAGTGAAGGGTGAGAAGTGAAGAAGTTAGAAGTGAGAAGTGAAGGGTGAGGAAGTGAATGGATAGTTTATACGCACTGTTTGCGAAAAAATTCATTAAATATAAAAAGATATGGATCATAAAGATTTGGAGGTTTGGAAGAAAAGCATGGATTTGGTGGAGACTATTTATAAGTTGACTCAAACATTTCCAGATTCGGAAAAATTTGGTTTGACGAGTCAAATGCGAAGATCTGCAGTTTCAATTCCATCTAATATTGCTGAAGGGTCCGCAAGAAAAGGAGATAAGGAATTAATTCATTTCCTTCATATTGCCTTGGGCTCACTTTCAGAGTTAGACACACAATATACAATAGCTGTTAAAATAAATTATACTAGTAAAGAGGAAAATATTGAGAATCAAATTAATGATGTTAAAAAATTACTTTTAGGATTTAGAAATTATTTAGAAAGAAAGAGTGAAAAGTAAAAGAGTAAAAAGTCAGAAGAGAAGCATGAGTAGTAAAAAGTGAATAGAACTGGGTAACAAAATCCCGTTTTTCAATACTATCGTTTTACATCTCACTAAAAACTACTAACTAATATCATTTCAATGCTAACGAATTTCATCTCGCTAACACCTTTTCACTTCTTACGATTCACCACTCACCTATTATGAAAGACATTATTTTAAAAGCTGAAAATATCTCCAAACAATACCGTTTGGGGCAGGTAGGCACTGGTACCATCAGTCATGATTTGAACCGATGGTGGCATAAACTGAGAGGAAAAGAGGATCCCTATCTTAAAATAGGCGATACTAATGACCGCAGCACCAAAGGGGAGAGTGATTATGTTTGGGCTTTGCAAGATATCAACTTTGAAGTGGAGCGCGGAGAAGTCATTGGGATTATAGGGAAAAACGGAGCTGGAAAATCGACTTTGCTTAAAATTCTGTCCAAAGTGGCAGCACCTACCACTGGAAGTATTAAATCAAGAGGGAGGATTGCTTCTTTGCTTGAAGTGGGGACCGGTTTTCATCCCGAGTTGACGGGACGGGAAAATATTTTTTTGAACGGTGCCATTTTGGGAATGACCAAGAAAGAGATTGCTGCAAAACTGGACGAAATCATTGATTTTTCGGGATGCGAACGCTATATTGACACGCCGGTAAAACGATACAGTTCCGGAATGACGGTGCGATTGGCTTTTGCCGTCGCTGCTTTTTTAGAACCTGAAATTCTTATCATTGATGAGGTTTTGGCTGTGGGCGATGCTGAGTTTCAGAAGAAAGCTTTGGGTAAAATGCAGGATATTTCAAGACAAGGCGGCAGAACGGTGTTGTTTGTGAGTCATAATATGGCGGCGGTAAAGAGTTTGTGTACTAGGGGAATTGTGCTTGAGCATGGGAAAGTGGTGTTTGAGGGTGGAGTAGAGAAAGCTTTAGCATTTTATCAAAAAAGCAGTGAGGATATATCTAATTATTTTATTGAAAACAGTCAAAAAGAAATATATGTTAAAAGCGCTGAAATTCTTAGTGATTCTAATAATTTTAATAGTGAACAATCGATATCTTTCAAGTTTGAAGTAGGGAAAAATATAGTTTTCAAGAAAAATAAATATCTTTTGATAAGGGTAATGGATAATCTAGAACAAGCTTTGTTTAGTTGCGAGATTGAACTAAATTATAATAAAAATATATATACTTTAGATATTCCTAGCAAAGTATTGGTGAAAGGATTTTATAAATTGAACTGTATAATATATCATCCGGCAGTTGTTCAACACGATGTTATCAATGATTGTTGTAGCTTTGCCGTAACTGACAATGTAAAAGAATTTGCTCATTTAGAAACATTTGATATTGGAAAAGTCTATATTCCTCATAACTGGCAATAAATGAAAATTATAAAAAAAATAATAAATAAAATTAAATATTTTATTTATCCTCCAAAGCCAACATTTCTTTTTTTTACCAAAGATTTTTTTAAAGATAAGAAATTTAAAATCGGTGATTATACTTATGGTAAACCTACTATTCTTTTTGAAAATGAAGAGGCTAATCTAACTATTGGGAAGTTTTGTTCCATTGCTGATAATGTAATCATTTTTCTTGGTGGAAACCACCGTGTCGATTGGATTTCTACTTATCCATTTAATGTTTTGACAAAATACTTTCCTGAAGGGGAAGGCATTAAAGGGCATCCTGCTACTAAAGGGGATGTGATTATTGGTAATGATGTTTGGATTGGGAGAAATGTTACAATTATGTCTGGAGTTTCAATTGGAGATGGAGCCGTAATAGCTGCTGGTTCAGTTGTTAGTAAAAATATTGGGGATTATGAAATTTGGGGGGGTAATCCATCAAGAATTCTAAAAAAAAGGTTTGATAGGGAAACCATTATTAAACTTCAAAATCTTAAATGGTGGGAATGGGAAATAAATAAAATAAAGGATAATGTAGAAATTTTGTGCTCAAATAACATATAGAATTTTGCTGTAATTATGAAAAATGTATATAAAAAAGTAAAAAAAACGTATGATTTGGGAAATCGTTTACTTAATGATTCTTATCACATTGAAGGTGATGAAAAAAGTGTTTTAGAAATTAAAAAAACGCCATTAAGATCAGAGGTAATAAATTATGTTTTAAAGTATTTAAATAAGGAAACAAAATATTTAGAAATAGGAGTTCGTTATCCTGAAGAAAATTTTGATAAAATTATTTCTAAAAATAAATACAGTGTAGATCCGGGAACTGAGAATTTTAAAAACCCCGTTGATTTTAAGATTACAAGTGATGAATTCTTTAATCAATTGAGGAGCGGTAAAATATTGACTAGAGAGATTAAATTTGATGTTATTTTTATTGATGGTTTACATTTCGCAGAACAAGTTGAAAGAGATATTTATAATTCATTAGAATTTTTAAATGAAGATGGATTTATAGTATTACATGATTGCAATCCCCCTACAGCATTTCACGCAAGTGAAGAGTATCTTTATAGATTGTCTCCATCAGGAGGATACTGGAATGGAACTACTTGGAAGGCTTTTTATAAATTTAGACAGAAAAGCAGTTTTTTTTCTTGCTGTATAGATTCAGATTGGGGAATTGGAATTGTTTCAAAAAAATTGAATTTAGGGAATCCAACTAAAATAATAAACCCCTATTTTGAATTCAATATATTAGATCAAAATAGAAGAGAAAGTCTAAATTTAGTTTCATTTGATGAGTTTAAGGTTAAATTGTCCATTTTAAAAAAATTTTAATAAATTGCTTGCGATAGTCGTTCCTTATTACAAGTTTACTTTTTTTGAAGAAACTTTACAGTCTTTGGCCAGTCAAACGGACAAACGCTTTAAAGTGTACATTGGAGATGATGCCAGTATCGAGAATCCAAATGTTCTGTTAAAGAAGTTCCAACGAAAGTTTAATTTTGTTTATCATCGTTTTGAAGAAAATCTTGGTGGTACTTCATTGGTTAAACAATGGGAGCGTTGTATTGAATTATCAAACGATGAAGAATGGTTGATGATTTTGGGAGATGATGATGTGTTAGGGGAAAATGTAGTGGAGGCTTTTTATGCGAATTTGTTGGAAATTGAAAAGGAGAGAATCAATGTAGTGCGATTTGCTAGTCAGTTAATTGATGGGAGCGGAGTTGCTATTTCAGGACTTTGTATACATCCAAAACTTGAAAAATCTACTGATTTTATAATTAAGAAAATAAATAAACAAACCAGAAGTTCACTAAGTGAATATGTTTTTGAAAAAGAACATGCATTAAAAATAGGTTTTAAAAATTTCCCATTAGGTTGGTATGCTGATGACATGGCAATTTTAGATTACTCAAATTATAATTTAATTTATACAATTAACGAATCAAGATTATTAATACGTTATGATAGCTATAGTTTATCAGGAAACGATTGTAATAAAATAGAAAAAGATATTGCTAAATTCAGTTTTTTTTGGCTATTATATTCTCAAAAAATAGATAAATTTAATCCAAGCCAGGTTTCGCTCCTAAGAAGATATCTATTAGCTTCTTTTTTAAATAGAATTTTCATTAAACACTATTTGAAAATTTTATATTATTCAATAAATACAGGTTCATTTGGATTATTTGTAGAATTAAATTATGGATTACTCAATTATTTAAAACATGAATCTAAAATTAAGCAATAATTTGGTATCTATAATCATCCCAATTTACAATCGTGCGGACCTAATTGGAGAAACTCTCAACAGCATTATTACTCAAACTTATATGAATTGGGAATGTGTTGTAATTGACGACGGAAGTACGGATGATACTGCTGCCCTTATTGCTGATTACATAAAAAAAGATAGTCGATTTCAATACCATCAAAGACCAGTTGATAAAATCAAAGGTGCTAATTCCTGTAGAAATTATGGTTTTGAACTAAGTAAAGGCGAGTATATAAAATGGTTTGACAGTGATGATATTATGCATCCTGATTTTCTAGAGAAGCAGGTTAAGGTATTAATTGAAAACCCTAATTTAGATTTTTGCGCTAGTTTTTCTGAGATATTTGATTATAAAAGCGATAAAAGATGGCCTTCTAACCCTTCTAACCCTGAAAACAAAAATACTTTATATAATTACATTGCAGGTAAATTATTTTTTTTAACACCTTCTCCTTTATGGAGACGTGTATTTTTGAACAAAAAAGTTTTATTTGATGAAAATCTGCTTAATGCACATGAAGCAGATTTTAACTTTAAAAGACTGATAGAAGGAGTTGATTTTGAATATATAAAAGAGGTGCTTTTCTATGTTAGAAGAGGTCATCACAGTATTGATTTAATGTCAATAAGTGATCCTTTAAGTTTTAAGTCTATGTTTGATTACTATCAAAAAGTCTATTTATATCTTTGTGAATTTTCAATTTATTTATCAGATGAGCAACGACTTAAATTAAGGAAGCAAATTATTTATAGACAAAATTCAATTTTTTATTCTCTTAGATTTTTACAAAAAATGGGTAATTGCAATTTTATTTTTTTTACTTTAATTGATAATATAAAAAAATCTGAATTTTCATTATTAAGAAGAGTGATGTTGCTATTTGGAATTTGCTTTGTTTATCTTTTTAAAAAAGGGTACAATTTTATTTTAATAAATGAATTTAAAAATTGTTGATAAATGAAAATGTATTTTTATAAAGTTAAGAAAAAGATCATAAAAGAAATAGATGTTTTGATGTCTAGTTTTTTTGAAAAAAGTAAGTTTTATAATAGATATATTTTTTCAAAAATTTATGATAAAGACTTATTCAATTTAGGGGGTAATAATACAAATCCTATATCTAAATCTGGTCCAGGTTCGGACTTGTTACAAACAAAAGAGATTTTAATCAATCTCCCATTTTTAATTAAAAAATATAATATTAATAGTATTTTGGATATTCCTTGTGGAGATTTTTATTGGATGAACAATGTTGAGTTATTAGGAGCTAAGTATATTGGAGCTGATATTGTTAAAACGTTAATTAAAAAGAACAAGGACACTTTCACTTCAGATAAGGTAAGTTTCATTTCTTTAGATATTTTAACAGACGATTTGCCAAAAGTAGATTTAATTCTTTGTAGGGATTTATTTGTGCATTTAAAAAATGATCAAATTAAAATTGGACTTAAAAATATAAAAAAAAGCGGTTCAAAATACCTTTTAACAACTAGTTTTAAAGATAGATTTCCTAATGGAGAAAATCTATTAATTGGTGGTTGGAGGCCTTTAAATTTAGAGATTGAGCCTTTTAATTTGAAAAAATCAATAGATGAAATTTTTGAAAATTGTACGGAAGCGGAGGGGAAATTCACCGACAAATATTTATTATTGTTTGAGGTTAAAGACTTGAAGTTTGAATAAAAACATACTTTTATTTGGTCCAATCGGTGATTTTGGAGGAAGAGAACTTGAAAGTGGTTTTGTTGCCTCGATTTTGTCTACAAAGTATAATGTTGCTATTTGTAGCAGTGGAACAATCTCAAAAAAATCTCAGGCTTTTGCTTTTGATAAAAATTTAAAAGTATTTTCTGTAAAACAATTATTGTTTGATGAATATTGGGTTTTAAAATTGCTAGCTTATATTAGTTTTTTTAAGAATTTTTTCAAAGGAGAAATAAATAGCTATGTGAATAGTGCAATTGCAAAACGTTTTTTGAGCTATGATAAAAAAACACGAATTATTTTAGAGAATTTAATAACAGATTACGATGCTATTTTTGTAGTGGCACAACTTTCTTCTGGATTAGTTAGTGATGCAATTAAAATAGCAAAACGCAAAAACAAAAAAGTGCTTTTCAGAACGACTGGAACGATTACATTTTCAGATTTTGATTTTATTAATTCTGTAGATTATTTTATACATCATTCAATAAATAATTCGAGTAGGCTTGAAGAGAATAAGAATCATAATCATAATTACACAATTATAGATCAATGCGCTTATAACGAGATAGACTTGTTTGAAATTCCAACTTCAGACAAAAAGATTTTTAAATTTCTAATTTTGAGTAGGCTTTCTCCTGAAAAGGGAGTGCAAGAAATAATAGATTTTTTTTTAAGGGTTTGCTCCGAAAATGATATTCTGTTTATTGCAGGAAATGGTGTTTTAGAAAGAGACTTAAAAATTAAATTTAAAGACTTAAAAAATATTAAATTTTTAGGTTTTGTAAAAAGTTCTGACCTTTCAGCTTTATTTGAAATTATAGACTGCTTAATTATTCCTTCTCCGGAGGAGTCAGGTCCTTTGGTTGGAATTGAGGCTATGTGTGCAGGAAAAATAATAATTTCAACAAAGGTTGGAGCAATGCAAGAAAGAATGATAGGATCTTTAAATGACTATTGGTTTGATAATAATAATTTTGAGTCTTTTAGAAAAGTATTTTTTGATGTTAAGAAATTGAATGTAATGCAAATAAAAAAAACATCAGTAAGTTTAAAAGAAAAGTATAAAATGGAATATTCAATCCATGAGATATCTAAAAAATATTTAAATATCGTTGATAAAGTATTATATCCATGCGAGTAGGCTTCAATCCACATAAAGATAAACAACAAACAAAATCTGATTATTTTCATCAGGTTGTTGTTCCTGTTTATATACCTAATGAAGAAGGTTATTTTAAAGATAGTTTTGAAATATTCAAATTATGTCTTGATTCACTATTTAAAACTATTCATAAAAAAACATATATTACTATTGTAAATAATGGCAGTTGTGATGTAGTTATTGATTATCTAAACAAGTTATTTTTAGATGGGGAAATTCAAGAAATTATCAATACCAGTAATATTGGCAAATTAAATGCAATTTTAAAAGGAATTGTGGGGCATGATTTTTCTTTGGTTACGGTTACAGATGCTGATGTGTTATTTTTAAAGGATTGGCAAAAAGCAACTTATGCTGTTTTTGAGGCTTTTCCTAGAACAGGTGTTGTTTGTCCAACACCATCTTCAAGATCTTTACGAACTTATACGGCAAATATATATTGGGATTTGTTTTTTTCAAAAAGACTACATTTCTCTAGAGTTGAAAATCGAGATGCCTTAAAAATGTTTGCTAATAGTGTTGGGAATGCAGCGTTTTATAATGAGATTCAATTACAAAAGTATTTGACTGTTTCTCGTAATGAAACTAAAGCAGTTGCAGGAGCGGGACATTTTATAGCTACTTACAGAGGGGAAGTCTTCGATAATTTAGAAAGTAGATTCTCAAAATACAAATTGGGAGGCGATAGTGAGGGCAAATTTTTAGATCTACCAGTGGTAAAAAAAGGATTTTGGCGTTTGTCTACTGTTGATAATTATACGTACCACATGGGGAACAGTATTGAAGAGTGGATGTATGATGAAGTTTTAAAATTAGAAAAACAAGTGCATATTCTTGATTTTAAAATAGTGCCCTATCACCCTAATGGGAAGTGGGTTTATTATTTGAAAACGAAATTGTTTGGAAAATTTATTTTAAATAAAAAAATGATGCCGTATTTTTTAATCTGGAAAGGATTAAGCAAAGAAGAATCTAAAAACTATTTGAAATGATAACCATTATTTACCCTTATCGCAACAGAGAATTATCTAGAATTAAGCGGTCTTTAGATTCCTTAGTACATCAAGACAATCTAAATTTCAGAGTTTTATTTGTTGATTATGGTTCTTCTATTCCGTTTGCTGATGAGGTTAAGGACTTAGTTTTGAGTTATAGTTTTGCAACATATCAGTATATTTACACTCTTCATCAACCTTGGTCTAGGTCTAAAGCCATCAATATTGGTTTGAAATGGGTTCAAACACCGTATGTATTTGTCGCGGATACTGATGTTTTTTTTAGAAATGATTTTATTGCTATTCTAAACAATCTAGCCAATTCAGCTAGATGCTATTATTTTAAAGTTGGTTTTTTGAGTGAACCAGAAACTAGTGTGACAAAAAAGTTTTCTGAATATCAAATTTCATTTTCTAGTGAAATAGGTGCTCAAGGGCTTTCATTATTTCCAGTACAACCCGTTAAGGAAATTCTTGGATTTGATGAGTTTTTTCATTTCTGGGGAGCCGAAGATATCGATATTCATAACAGATTGACTAGAATTGGAATTGAAAGCCTCTTTTACAATAATCAAATTTTACTGTTACACCAATGGCATAAAAGCTATCGAAAAGGCGAAACGGATGTGTTGAGTAATGAGTTACAATTGAAAGGGGTTGTTCAGTTAAACCACCAACATTTAATTACTCACCAAAATATGGGCGTAACAATACCCAATTTTAAAATCTGGGGAGAAACCATTTCAGAAACTGATTTTAACGAATTAAATGATTTCGATAACCACATTGTTATAAATAATACAAAGGAAAGAGTAACTCATTTTTTATTTGTTGAATTACCACAATTTCAAAACGGAATTTTATCAGTTCGTTTTGTAGAAGATTCATTTCAAAATTCGATAAAGTATAAAATAAAAAAGACAGTAGGTAAAAAAGTGCCAAACTATCATAGTTTAAAAGAAGTAAATGACATGCTGTTGTTGCACATTATTTCTTTTTATCATCAATTGCCATACACTTTTAAAATTAGTGCTGATTTAAAAAGTATCTCTTTCAAAATAAAAAAGTAATCGTTCTAGAAAATACTATTTTTACAAAAAAACAAATGCCAAAAGTAATTCTCCTATCACAATTTCCTCTTCCGTATGCTCATACAGGAAGCTGGACTACGATGTACTTTAATTATTTGAAAGCAAATCATCAAATAGATTATATTATTTGCAAAGAGCCAGAATCACGTATTGAAACCGTAAAATACGAGGTTCTTTCGCATAGTAAGATTTTAAAAATAAAGCAGAAATTTTTAAGACAACCGTACCTAGCCTATTTAGACGCTTTAAAAAAAATCGTAAAAACGAATCAGAAGTATATCATTCAAGTTGTTGATCATTTTGGGATTATAAAACCATTACAGAAATTTTTGCTGCAAAACGGATTGCGACAAAATTGTCAAATTCAGTTTTTTTATCACGGATTTCCTCCTTTTTATGAAAATTTTAGAGGAAGAGATTTTTTTGAATCTATAAATGAAATGGTAGTACTCACCCATGATAGTTACAAGGTACACAAAGATTATTATACCGTTTTGCCAACACGATTTTCTGTATTGCATAATGGAATTGATACTTCAAAATTTCAAAAAGTAACTAACGAACAAAAACAAATTCTAAAAGAAGAATTAGAATTAAAAGATAAAAAAGTATTTATTTGGTGCTCTAAAGATTTTCCTAAAAAAGGATTAGATTTTATTTTAAATGTTTGGAAAAAAATTCATAAAACAGATAAAAACACAGTTCTGTTGGTTGTGGGAGCAACTCGCAGCAACCCAATTGATGGTGTTCGTTTTTTGGGTAAAATTCAAAATCAGGAACTCCCTAAGTTTTATCAGATGGCAGATTGTTATTTGTTTCCTACTTTGTGGCATGAAGGTTTTGGTTTAACTTTAATCGAAGCATTACATTCTGGGTGCTATTGTATTGCTTCATCCTTAGGCGGTATTCCAGAAGTTTTGCAACACGGAAAGTTAGGAAAGTTGATTGAAAATCCTCATTTTCAACAAGAATGGGAAGAGGCTATTTTAGATTTTTTAAATCAAAAAGAAGGTAATAATATTGTAATTCCAAAAACTTTATACTCCACTCAAAGTTGGAATACAGGTATGAATACAATTATTGAAAACGCAAAAAACAGGATGCAATAAATGAAAAACATAGCCATCATTCCTGCCCGAGGAGGATCGAAACGGATCCCTGAAAAGAACATTCAATTGTTTGGAGGATTGCCTTTATTGGTGCATTCCATACAGTACGCACTTGCGAATAGTGCCTTTATTGATGCTGTTTATGTTTCTACAGATGATCTCGCCATAAAAGAAATAGCATTAGCCTATGGGGCTAAAGTTATTGATAGACCAGATCATCTTTCAGGAGATTTGGAGCCAACTATTACTACTGTCCAGCATGTTCTGGGAAATTTAGGTTTTGAAGTTGAAAACGTCATATTGTTGCAGCCCACCAATCCGTTGCGCCCACCAAATTTATTGAAAGATTGCCTTGAGAAATTTCAAAATGAAAAAGTCGATAGTTTGTTTACCGTTACTCAAAACTATCAGAAATTCGGAAAAATTACATCTGGTACCTTTGTTCCATTTAATTACGAAATTGGGCAACGCAGCCAGGATTTAGAACCGCTTTATTTTGAAAACGGATTGCTGTATATCACAAAGGCAAAGTCCATTCTTGAAAATAAAATAATTACTGAAAATGCATTTCCATATCTTGTAAATCATATTTTTGCCCATATAGATATTGATACGAAAGAAGATATGGAGTATGCAGCCTATCTTTATCAAAAATTCACAACTTCTAACTCCTAATTTATTTCATGAACCCCTATATAGAAATTGCCGGACGAAAAATAGGCCCTGATTATCCCCCCTTGGTTATTGCTGAAATAGGAATTAATCACGAAGGCTCATTGGCTGTTGCCAAAGAAATGGTTGATGCTGCAAAAAGGGCGGGTGTTGAGGTGGTGAAGCACCAAACCCATATTGTAGCAGACGAAATGTCTGGAGCTGCCAAAAAAGTAATTCCGGGTAATGCGGATGTTTCTATTTACGAAATTATGGAACGTTGTTCGTTGAACGAAGCTGACGAATTGGACTTAAAAAAGTATGTGGAAAGTAAAGGGATGATCTTTATTTCAACTCCTTTTTCTCGAGCAGCAGCAAATAGATTGGAAAAATTTAATGTTCCTGCTTATAAAATAGGCTCAGGCGAATGCAATAACTACCCATTATTAGAGCATATCGCATCATTTGGTAAACCGGTTATTTTGAGTACCGGGATGAACACCATTGCAAGTATTGGCAAAGCAATTGCTATTTTTGATAAACATAAAATTCCTGTTGCAGTATTGCATACTACTAATTTATATCCCACACCAATTCATTTGGTTCGATTTGGAGCCATGATGGAAATGCATCACGCTTTTCCGGATAAAGTTTTTGGTTTATCGGATCATACATTGAATAACAATGCTTGTTTGGGAGCAGTAGCTTTGGGTGCCAGTATTCTGGAACGCCATTTTACAGACCACATGCAGCGGACAGGTCCAGATATTGTATGCAGTATGGATGAACGAGCTACAAAGGATTTACTATTAAGTTCCAATGAAATGTGGCAAATGCGCGGTGGAGTCAAGGAACCCGCTTTAGAAGAACAGGTAACTATAGATTTTGCTTTTGCTACCGTTTGCGCAATTAAACCAATACAAAAAGGAGACGTGCTTACCAAAGAAAATATTTGGGTGAAACGTCCTGGAACCGGAAAGATTCTAGCAGAATATTTTAACGACATTTTAGGAAAAATTGCGATTCGAACTATTGCTAATGACGAACAATTAGATTGGATCGATTTTGCTTAGTGGTGGCTTTATTTTATTGGAGTAAAATTAAAACGCATTAACCTGCTGGGTATAATTAATATTAAAAACAGTTCTCGATATATTTGTTGTTCCGTTTTACTACACAAAAAACACTCGAACTGACGTTCTAAATAATTGCACCCAATGGATGCATATAAATAAATAATATAGATTACTAAAAATATCTCGACTGCGCTCGACATGACAGCATAATAATGAAAAAAATAGTATTCCTGACGGGAACCCGAGCTGATTTTGGTAAAATAAAATCACTGATTACCATCCTTGAAGATCAGGATGATTTTGAAGTCTTTGTATTTGTAACCGGGATGCATTTGCAAGAAACCTATGGATACACCCTGATAGAAATTCAGCGGTGTCATTTTAAGAATGTTTCTACTTTTGAAAATCACACGCATGAAACCACGATGGATTTAACTTTGGCTAAAACCATTGAAGGCTTATCAAGCTATTGTAAAGAAGTAAGCCCTGATTTGATTGTGGTTCACGGTGACAGAGTTGAAACTTTGGCTGGTGCTATTGTGGGTTCTTTAAATAATATTTTGGTTGCTCATATTGAAGGCGGTGAACTCTCAGGAACGGTAGATGAATTGATTCGGCATAGTGTAAGTAAATTGAGTCACATTCATTTTGTTTCTAATGCAGATGCGGCCAAACGGTTGTTGCAAATGGGAGAGGTTCAAGAATCTATTTTTACTATTGGTTCGCCAGATGTTGACGTAATGTTCTCGGATACATTACCGGAACTAGCTGTGGCAAAAAGTTACTATCAAATAGATTTTGATGTGTTTGCTATTGTTATGTTTCATCCAGTTACTACAGAAATAGACCAGATGGAGCAGCATGCTATTCAATTTGTAACGGCATTATTAGAAGATACTCACAATTATTTAGTGGTTTATCCCAACAATGATTTAGGAAGTCGATTGGTTTTAAGTGCCTATGAACAGTTAAAAGGGAACTCTCGATTTCGAATTATTCCTTCTTTACGATTTGAATATTTTTTAACGTTACTCAAGAATGCTCAATTTATAATAGGAAATAGCAGTGCCGGAATTCGTGAAGCGCCTTACTATGGAGTTCCTATTATTAATATTGGAACGCGTCAACAGAATCGTGTTGTAGATGCTGCTATAATCAATATAGATTATAACAAAGAAAGCATCGTTAAAGCGCTACGTTCTATCAAGACAAATAAAATTAAACATGTGAATCCTGATTTTGGAATTGGAAATAGTGCCCATTTGTTTTTAGATTCTTTGAAAAAAAACGATATTTGGAATCTGAACCACCAAAAACAGTTTAGAGATTTTAATGACAAATAAAAAGATTTTTGTATTGCTTCCAGATGGAATTGGATTGAAAAATTTTGCCTTCTCTGATTTTTATAAATTAGGCATTGATGCAGGTTTTGTTATTAAGTATTGGAATGCTACCCCTTTTGATTTAAAGGATTTGAGATTTGATGAAATAAAAATTCAAAATTCAAAATCACATCCGCTTACTGAAGTATATAAAAATGCACGTAAGCATATTGAGTTAAACAGAAGCATTACTAGAACGAAAGATTCTGTATATGATTCGTATCGCTTTCCGTTTGAATATAAAGGTATAAAGAAAGCACTAAAAAGCGGATTTACCCGATTCCTAGTTGTAAGCCATTCTACCGAAAGTGGTTTGCAGCGCATTCGGAATCAAATAAAAAACCAGGAACGCAAGACTTTGTATTATCATCAAAGCATGGAAACCTTGCAAAAGGAACAACCTGCATTTGTTTTTTGTACGAATCAACGCCCTATGGCCGCTATTGCACCATTATTGGCAGCACAAGATTTAGGGATTCCTACGGCTACATTCATTTTTTCATGGGACAATATACCCAAAGCGACGATGGTTGTGGAAACTGATTATTACTTTGTATGGAGTGATCACATGAAACAGGAATTACTTTTGTATTATCCGTATCTTAAGCAAGAACAAATTTTTATTACAGGAACGCCACAGTTCGAATCTCATTTTAATCAAAGCAAATTGCTTTCCAGAGATGCTTTTTTTGAGCAAAACAGACTGGATTTAGATAAAAAATACATTTGTTATTCTGGGGATGATGTTACTACAAGTCCTAATGACCCAAAATACCTTGAGGATGTTGCAATAACCATACGGGAATTGAATAAAAAAGGGTATCTGTTGGGCGTTATTTTCCGACGTTGCCCTGTTGACTTTTCTAGCCGTTTCGATAAAGTATTAGATGATTATCAAGACGTGATCACCGCTATTGTACCACTTTGGGAAAAAGTAGGTAAGGAATGGAATACTGTTTTTCCTGCTCAAGCTGATATTGATTTGCAAATGAATACTATCGCCCATACTGAAATGGTAATCAATTTAGGATCTTCCATGGTTTTTGATTATGTGGCTCATCATAAATCATGTGCTTTTATTAATTATAATATTCCTAACGCACTACTTCCAATTTGGTCTGTTGAAAAAATATACAATTACATCCACTTTCGCTCAATGCCCAATGAAACTGCTGTTTTTTGGATTGACAAACCTGAATCCATAGCTGGAATAATTGAAAACGTGATTAAGGGCGATCAATCGTCCATTAAAAGTGCAAAGCAATGGTTCGAAATTATTAATCAACATCCCCCGGAAGAAGCATCGTCCCGAATTTGGAAGTCGATTATAACCATTATTTATAAAGAATAATCCTTTTCTTTGCAGCATAAAATAGATTACAATTTTTTACAATCAATTATGTTTTTCAATTCCTTATCCTTTGCTATTTTTCTGCCTATCGTATTTGTACTATATTGGTTTGTTTTTAATAAAACTAAAAGCACTCAAAATGCAGTCCTCATTATAGCGAGTTATTATTTCTATTCCTGTTGGGATTGGCGTTTTTTATTCTTGTTAATTTTCTCCACGTTTTTAGATTACTATACCGGTATTCGCATTGAAAAAGCCAAGACAGCAATGGGTCGAAAATTATGGTTTTGGTTCACTATTACCATAAATCTAGGTTTCTTAGGCGTCTTTAAATACTATAATTTTTTTGCAGATTCCTTTTCCGAGTTTTTGAACGGCCTTGGATTACAAACAAGTCCTTTACTCCTTAACGTTATTCTGCCAGTGGGTATTTCCTTTTATACGTTTCACGGATTGTCCTATGTGATTGATATTTATCTAAAAAGAATAAAAGCTGAATATAACTTTGTGGATTATTCGCTGTTTGTCAGTTATTTTCCATTGCTGGTTGCCGGACCTATAGAAAGAGCGACCCATTTATTGCCTCAGGTAAAAGTAAAACGCACGTTTGATTTTGATAAAGCCAAAGAAGGGGTGTATCAGTTTGTTTGGGGATTGGTCAAGAAAGTAGTCATTGCAGATACCTGTGCCACCTATGCCAATGCTATTTTTGACAATTATGAATCCATGAATTCGTTGTCGTTGCTGTTGGGTGCTTTCTATTTCGCTTTCCAGATTTATGGTGATTTTTCGGGTTATTCTGACATGGCTTTGGGAATGTCCAAGCTATTTGGAATTGATTTACTGCGTAATTTTAATTATCCTTATTTTTCCAGAGATATCGCTGAGTTTTGGCGGCGTTGGCACATCTCACTCTCGTCCTGGTTCCGGGATTATTTATATATTCCTCTAGGGGGAAGCAGTGGAGGTATGGGTATGAAAATTCGCAATACTTTTATCATTTTTATAGTGAGCGGATTTTGGCATGGGGCCAACTGGACTTTTATTGCTTGGGGGTTTATCAATGCGTTGTATTTTTTACCGCTATTGCTTTTAAAGAAGAATCGGTCTAATATGGAAACGGTGCAATTGTATTGGAATTTTGATTCGTTCAAAGTTTTTTTAAGCATGGTCAGCACGTTTCTTTTGACCTGTTTGGCCTGGATATTCTTCCGAGCAAAATCGATAGGGGAAGCTTTTGATTATATTGGTCGGATTTTTACCAATCAAAGTTTTCAGTCTCAATACTTAGAAAACGAACGCTATAATTATGAAATAATACTCTTGATTCTGGGCTTTGTATTGGTCGAATGGAAGAGCCGAACACAAGTAGAGCCTATTTCAGGAAAATACAGTAGTTTGAAATTAGCGTTATGCATTGCGGCCGTAGTTGCTTTAGGAACGTACTCCGATTATAAGGAATTTATTTATTTTCAGTTTTGAATTGTTTAATCAAGCGCAGTTGAGTCTCATTTAAAAGTTAAATCGTCTCTACTGCGCACGAAGTGACAGTAGGAGTTGTAATATGATGCTTTTGTTACAATTTCACAAACAACAATAATTATAAAGTTACGCATGAAAAAATTTATAGTATTCGCTTTCAAAACACTAATAGTAACGGTATTAATTGCTGTTGCCTTAGACTTTATATATACCGCTGTTTATTTGAATTCTTCCAACAGAGGTAAAATAGACTACATTTATAATTCTAAAGCCAGAAAATATGATGTGGTGATTTTAGGCTCCTCCAGAGCGAACAATCATTTTGTTGCTCCGATGTTTGAGGAAAAAGGATTGAAAACCTTTAATTTTGGCATGAGTGGTTCCCATTTATTTGAAGCTTCGCTAATGCTAAAGCTGATGGTAGAGCGTAAGTACGTTATAAAAAACCTAATACTGGAAACAGATTTGAATCTGTCTAATGAGCATCAAGCAGAAGGAATAGCAGCCAAATTTTTGCCTTATATTCATCAATCGGATATTATTAAGGAGCATTTTTCTAAGGAGAAAAATTTCAAACAATTGTATTATATCCCGTTCTACCGCTATGTTGCTTTTGACTCCAAAATTGGATTTAGGGAAATGTTCTTTAATAGTATTCATAAGAAAACAGTTCATTTAGATAACCAAGGGTATTATCCATTAGGGAATAAAAAGGGGAATATGAAAAATGATATACGAGCTTTGAAACCCATACCCAATAAGTATTATCAAGAAATCAAGCAAATTTGTGTAGCCAATAATATTAATTTTATAGCGATCATGACACCGATGTGTACCAATACCAAAGGATTGGATTATTTTGATAAAGTAAAAAAACTGTATCCGGAAGTTCACAATTATGAAAACGTAGTGTTAGAAGATCGTTATTTTTCGTCTTGCGGACACATGAATGACACAGGTGCTAGATTGTTTACTGCCCGAATTATAAAAGATTTTTTTAATAATTAATTATGCACATTGCTTTTCTGACTCCTGAATATCCTCATGTGCGTGTGCTTCATTCAGCCGGTATTGGTACAAGTATCAAAAACTTGGCTGTTGCTTTAACTCAAAAGGGAGTGAAGGTATCCGTTTTTGTTTATGGTCAAAATGAAGCTGTTGATTTTGAAGAGGAAGGAGTAAAACTTCATTTGATAAAAGCACAGAAATATAAAATATTGGGTTGGTATTTGCATCGAAAATACATTCAAAATCATCTTAATACATTAATTATTTCGGAGCACATTGATTTGGTTGAAGCACCCGATTGGACTGGAATTACCGCTTTTATGAATCTGAAAGTACCATTGGTGATTCGTTTTCACGGGAGTGATGCTTATTTTTGTCATCTAGAAAATAGAAAACAGAAATTAAAAAACTATTGGTTTGAAAAATTAGCTATTCAAAAAGCGAAGGCATTTATAGCCCCGACTACTTTTGCTGGTCAGCTTTCCCAAAAAATATTTAACATTAAAAATAAAACGATACAAACGATCCATAATGGATTGGATTTGCATTATTTCCACAACTCCAATCCTGAAAACTTCGAAAAAACGGTAATTCTTTATATAGGGACGATTATTCGGAAAAAAGGAGTTCTCGAATTGCCCGCTATTTTTAATTTAGTAAGGCAAAAACATCCTGGTGCCTCTCTAGTTTTAATTGGAAGTGATTCGTTTGACATTACAACACAGTCCCAATCTACTTGGGAATTAATGCAAAAAGAATTCAAAGACAATGATTTTGAAAAAGTGTTTTACTTGGGTAAAATTCCATACCAAGCAGTACTTGAGCATCTAAAAGAAGCCCATGTTTGTGTATTTCCCACCTTTGCTGAAACGTTGGGGATGGTCACTATTGAAGCTATGGCGATGCAAAAAACAGTAGTCAATAGTAATGTTGGTTGGGCAAAAGAAATGATTGTTGATGGTGAAAGCGGTTATTTGGTTCATCCAAAAGACCATGAGTTGTTTGCTAATAGAATAAATTCTGTTTTTGAGAATACAGATTTAATGATAAAAATAGGGAAAAACGCACGAGAAAGAGTTAAGGCGAAATTTGATATTGAGAAAATAGCAATAGAAAACATTGTATTTTATAAATCTCTAATAGTTTAATTTTGATAGTTGTATACCATAAAAATAATCGAATTTCTAAAGTAGTTTCTGCTGAGAATAAAATGATATCTTTTGACAAGAGTGGGACTATTGCAAGCGGATTATTGCAACTGGCAACAGCATTTCCAAAATCAAAAATAGTTTGGTGTGATGAGGTATGTCAAGAGTATATTAATTTAAAACATGTTGAACTCCTTTTTCATCATAATAAAATGATGCTATCTTATTCTCCGGGCGACAGCGCTTATTTTGGACGAAAAATTGGCTATGTAGAAGAATCTCCATTCATTGTTATCAATAAAAAAGTATTATATCCAACGTGGCAAATGAGTAGTTTAGTAGGAGTGGTCCATGCTTCTTTGCTTTTAAAAATAGAGGGTAGAATTAAAGCAGACAATGATTTTGATTACTATCTTAATTCTGTCGCTAAGGTGTGTATGCCTTTAGGATTACTATGTTATTCAGAACCAAAACTGTTAACCAAAACTGCTGTTTTTGAGGGTAAAAAAGCGTCTGTTTTTACGCTCTTTAAATTTGTAAAACAACATTATAAAACAAGATGGGTATGGTTGCTTTTTTTAAATCTACTGATTTATGAGAGAAGTTTTCCAATTGTAGCTTTTCTAAATATCGTTTTTTTTAAAAGTAGATACAAAAAAAGTATTCATCTTGACGCTATTGCAGTCAACTCTTCATTGAAAGTTGTTGATAAAGGATCACTTGATGTTATTATACCTACTATTGGTAGAAAAGAATATTTGTTGAATGTTTTGAAAGATTTAGCGCAGCAAACGCATTTGCCTGTAAACGTAATTATAGTGGAGCAAAATCCATCGGAGCATACTGTTTCTGAATTGGAGTATCTTACTAATGAAACTTGGCCATTTGTTATAAAGCATACGTTTACCCATCAAATGGGGGTTTGTAATGCTAGGAATTTAGCATTGAAACAAACGGAGAGCGAATGGGTTTTTCTGGCAGATGATGATAATCGATTCGATTGTGATTTATTAGAATTGGTTTTAAATGGAGTTAAAAAATATGGGAGTGAAGTTGTAACTACTTTTTACCCTCAAAATAAAGAACCAAAAGTATTCAAGGAAACAGTTCAATGGTCGACTTTTGGTGGAGGAAACAGTTTTATAAAAAGAACACTTTTAGATAAAGTTAAATTTAATATGGCTTTTGAGTTCGGTTATGGAGAAGATGCTGATTTTGGAATGCAACTGCGTAATCAAGGTATTGATATTCTGTATTTGCCTAAACCAAAAATTTTACATTTAAAAGCCCTGATAGGTGGTTTTAGAACAAAACCGGTATTCGCTTGGGACAAAGATAGCATTCAACCCAAACCATCCCCAACCGTTCAGTTGTATAAAATATTACATTTGAGCAAAGAGCAACAAAAGGGATATCAGACGATTTTGTTTTTTAAATTTTATACCAAACAATCTTTTAAAAATCCGTTACGGTATTATTTTAATTTCAGAAAACAATGGAATCAAAGTGTGTTTTGGGCCAATAAATTAAAAGAAAGAAGTTGAATACAATTAGTCAGATAAGAAAATTGATACAGTCCGTTTCGGTACTCACACCTTTAGGAAAAAAAGAAATCGTTTTTGATGAAAATCAAAAACATAAAATGATTATCGATATAAGAAACTTAAATCTTCCCGAATTTAATGCATTCGATATCGAAATTGTTTTTACTATTCCTATTGCTAAATTCAGAAATCACGATTATACATGGATTGGATGTACTATTGATTGTGTTGCTAATCAATATTCCCCCAAAATCATCCAATTGAGTAATGGGTTTTTTGTTCAGGCTAATATTACGAATGGTATTTGGGAAGTAAACAAAAATAATGCGAGGGTTTTACTTTGGCGGTTTAATCCGGAAATGTCTTCACCAATGGCCCTTTATTTAGGGAGCAATAATGAAAAAGTAATTGTCCAAGCCGAACAAAATTTTAATTTTAAAGAGCATCCGGCGTTGTTATTTACCTCAAGTGAAGCGATAGAGATTAGCCGATCTAAAATTCCTTTTTCAGCGATAGCCGTTTTTACGGATCATTGTGATTTTGATACAGCAGAAAATATAGCATTACAGCGGACTTTTTTTAAGGAGAATGCGATACAAATCAGCAAAGGTTTTTTCTTAAATCATTTTTCCAAACGACCTGATAATGCATCCTTTCAGAATGATACCGAAGAATTGGCTAAATGGAAGGAAGATGGACATGAATTGTGTTATCATTCACTATCGCAATCGATAAAATCAGAAAAGGAAAGTTTTGATGATTTCTATTGTTTTGTGCCGCCGTTTACCGATGTGGAAACCTGGATTGATCATGGTTATCAGCCTTATAATTTGTCTCTTTTTCAAAATAGAAAAGTAGATAATAAGTTATATGAAAATACTTTAGAACAAAAAAACATCCGTACGCTATGGAATTATATCGATTCCGGGACTGCGACTAGTGGCGTCATCAACCAGCTCAATGTTCAACATTTTACCTTGTCGCGTTTTTGGATTGGAAATAAAGATTTGCATTTGATAAAAAGGATGCAGTTAATGATCAAGAATATTATATTTCACTACTATAATGACGATGTATTGCTATTGCAATATAAAAGTACTGCGACTCATTTTAAAAAATTATTTTTTCAGAAAAAAGCAGCCAGTTTATTACCTTTAGTAAAGAATGCGTTCAAACTAAGTGCTGCAATCCTTTCGGTTTTTATTTTTTGGAAACGCAATAAAATAAGACCGTATAAACTGGCCAAGTATCAAACGATTTTGTTTAAACATCGTATTTTTGAAAAAGAGTTTTATATTTTTCAAACCCTTGAAATGTTAGACTTTAAAAAAGCACTAAGTAAAAAAAACATTGATGATTTGATAGAGGAAAAAGGGATGTTCATTGCACACACCTATTTTTCGGTGCCCATATCTTACCATAAGGGAAGGATGTTTGCCACACCAACTACGATTGATACAGTTGTGGCTGGCAACTTCAACTATTTAGGGACTAAAGTTATAAATAATGAAATTTGGAATCCAACTCTTTCTGAATTAGTTCAGTATTGGTCCAATTTTGATACTGTAGTTTTTGATATTGACTTAAATGGAGTTGTATTTGTGAAAAATAAAACTGATTTGAATCATAGAAAGGTTCAGTAATTATGCCAATAAAACTACTTTTATAATAACTTGTTAAATTTTTAGTAAAAGATGAACCATAAATTAAAAACAATATTGTTTCAAATGCTAGCCTTATTACCCAATGAAGTTGATGATTTTTTTTACCATAAAATTCAAGTTTTTTTTGATAAATCTACTCTTGATGATCGGCTAAAAAGTGTAGAATATACCTTTTTGAGGTTGTCTAAAGTGCTGCATAAATTGAATATAGATGTTAGAGATAAAACAGTTTTCGAGTTTGGGTCTGGTTGGTTTCCTAGTATGCCTTATTTTTTTAAATATAAGTATGAAGCAAAAGAAGTCTTAACGTATGATATCAATAAACACTTTAAAAAAGATACCGTTTTAGAATTAAACCAGATCTTTTCTAAGAAATACAATTGTACTATTATTCCTGAACCAAGTAATAAGTTCGGATTGCCTAGTGGTATTGAATATTTTCCTAACTATAATATAATAACACAAGGTATCCCAAGTCCCGATATTGTATTCTCGCGTTATGTATTATCCCATATGAGAGAAAATGATGTGATTTCGCTCCACAAAAAAATGAAAATGGAATTAAAGAAAGGTACCACTATCATTCATTTCATTTCACCAAGTGATTTGAGGCAGCACGGAGACAACTCTATTGCACTTCAGGAATTTTTAAAGTATAGTACGTTAGAGTGGGATAAAATTCATACTAAATTTGATTATCATAACCGTTTGCGATTGCCACAGTTTTTAGAAATCTTTACTACTTGTGGTTTGGAGGTTGTTCATCTGGAATATGAAAGTACAAAAAGCGGAACAAAATTATATGATTTATTTAAAAAAGTTAAATTGCATACTGATTATATGAGGTATTCTGATGAGCAATTAACAGCGGGAAATATTCTTGTAGTTCTAAAAATTTAATGATAAAAATGGTTTTTTTACTCCTAGTTTTATGAAAACTCACTTTCCGTTTACCCTGATTATTTGCACCTATTTGCGCCCCAATCCTTTGTTGCGATTATTGCAATCGGTACAGAGTCAAACTTTATATCCAGATGAAATTTTAATTGTGGATGGTTCTACCAATGATGAAACGGAAATTATTCTAACTCAAAATTATTTTGATAATTTACATTATTTTAGAGTTTCTTCGGAACATCGTGGTTTAACTAAACAACGCAATTATGGCATTGCCCGCGTTGGAACTACGATGGAAGTTATTTGTTTTGTGGATGATGATACTGTTTTAGAGCACCGTTATTTTGAAGAGCTTATCAAAACATTTACAGATAATGAAACCATTTCGGGTGTTGGAGGAGTAGCTATAAATGAAAATAGTTGGATTTTGGCGGAACCTAATAAAGAGTATAATAAATTTCATTATTTTCAGTTTGATGAATTTGTCTACAAAGAAGGTCAACGTAATGTGGTTCGTAATTATTTAGGATTACAATCTAAACTTGGACCCGGGAGAATGCCTGATTTTTCTCATGGTAAAACCTGTGGATTTCCTTTGAATACTAAAATTTATAAAGTTGATTTACTTATTGGGATGTCGTTTGCCTTTCGGAAAAAAGTTTTTGACTCCATCCACTTTTCCTCTTATTTTGAGGGTTACGGTTTGTATGAAGATGCTGATTTTAGTATCAGGGCATTGCAATTTGGAAGTAATGTAATCAATACAAAAGTGCAGTTGAATCATTATCACGATCCATCAGGAAGACCCAATCAATATCAATATGGAAGAATGGTAGTGCGCAATGGTTGGTATGTTTGGAGGACAAAAAACAGGAAGCCTTCATTTGATGCTAAAATGAAGTGGCATTCCATTACGATACTTTTGACATTGATTCGATTTAGCAATATATTTACAACAAAAAAACGGAAGGAAGCCTTTACTGAAGCCTTTGGCAGAACAATAGGTTGGTGGAGTTTGTTTTTTAGTACACCGAAATAATAAAAATGAAGACAATTCTAATTGCCCATAATTATACGGAAAATTCATTTGCGTCGATGAGTTTTAATTTGGCACACCATTTGGCAAAATTAGGAAATAGAGTTGTTTTTATTTCTCATAAACCTTTTTTTGAAGAAATGAAAATCATCAAAAAAGGGAAAGGTGAAGTCATTCTTTTTTCTTGGTCATCTAAAAAAAGGCCAACATCATTTAAAGATGTTTTTTGGTTTTTTAAAATTTATTTAAAATACAAACCAGAAGTTGTAATTGGACACTTTGTGGGTAGTAATATTACAATCGGAATTTCTAAATTGTTATCATTCGGGAATGTTAAGACTTTAGCTTACTACCACACATTGACAAATCAGATTTTAATAGACAGTAAAAATAGTTATATCATAAGAGAGTTATTATTTTTTAGAAAAAAATTATTTTATAAACTGTTTTGTGATGTAATTGTATGCCCATCTAAATTAGCAAAGATTGATTTGGAGTCTTCTTTTTCTGTATCTAATGGTATAGTTGTTTTGAATCCAATGTCTGATAGATTTATAAGCAAAAACAATAATTCTAATGATAATATTGTGGTATCTTATTTGGGAAGGTTAGATGCATCTAAAGGGGTTGTAGATTTAATACATGCTTTTAATATTTTTAAAAATAAAAATAAAGAAACAAAAATTATTATCAATATTGCAGGTACTGGAAACCAACAAGGTGAAATTGAGATGTTAATTAAAGAAAGTAACTCCATTAAATGCAATGGAGGATTAAGATATGAGGAAGTTGATAGGTATTTAAATGAAAGTCATTTTACCATAATTCCCTCAAAGTTTGACGCTTTAAATATGGTTGGTATCGAGTCAATGATGAATTTTACACCTTTATTGATTTCGAATTCGACAGGGTTGTCGGAATATTTAATCGATGGAAAAGAATGTTTTAAGTTTGATTCAAATATTGATTCCATTGTTGCATTATTTGAAAAAGTAGAAAGTAATTTTAATTTACAAGAACAAATGGGAGTTAATGCTAGAGGTACGTATTTGAAACTATTTAGGATGGATAATTATTGTAATGAGTTTTCAAAAAGGCTATTATGAAATTCGCAATTATCACACATGTTTCTCATGTTCAGGTGCAAAATCAGTATTTTGCATATTCACCTTTTGTGAATGAAATGAATGTTTGGTCAAAATATATTGATAAATTAATTATTGTGGCTCCAATGCAAAATGTAGAATTAACTGCTATAAATTGTCCTTACAATTCAAAGGATATTAAATTTATGTCTATTGACCAAATTAGTTTGTTGGGATTTTGGGCAGTTTTGAATGCGATACTTAAGGCTCCAAAAATCAGTTGGCAAATTTTTAAGGCGATGTATTGTGCCGATCACATTCATTTGCGATGTCCAGGAAATATAGGTTTATTGGGTTGTTTTGTTCAAATGCTATTTCCGAGTACACCGAAAACCGCCAAATATGCCGGCAATTGGGATCCAAAATCAAAACAGCCTTGGAGTTATCGTTTGCAAAAATGGATTTTAAGTAATTCCTTCCTGACCAGAAACATGCAGGTTTTAGTGTATGGAGAATGGCCCAATCAGACTAAAAATATTAAATCTTTTTTCACTGCTACTTATTTGGATCAAGATATATTGCCGTTACTACCAAAAGAATTAAAAGGCACGATTACTTTTGTTTTTGTTGGGACTTTGGTACAAGGAAAAAAACCGTTGTATGCAGTTCAATTGGTTGCAGAATTGTTTCAAAAAGGATACGATGTTGTGTTAAGTATTTATGGAGAAGGAGTTCAGCGAGCCCTATTGGAATCCTATATTTTGAAGCATAAATTAGAAGGAATAATTGTATTGGAAGGCAATCAAAATCAGGAAATTATAAAAAAAGCATATCAAAATAGTCATTTTGTGGTTTTGCCATCTGAAAGCGAAGGCTGGCCGAAAGCAATTGCCGAAGGCATGTTTTGGGGTTGTGTGCCAGTGGCAACAGCGGTGTCTTGTGTTCCGTTTATGTTAGATTATGGGAATAGCGGTATTTTGCTGGAAATGAATTTAGAATATGATATCCGACAATTAGAAGCGCTTTTGGATGATCAAAGTTATTTTCAAATGATGTCTAAAAAGGGCAGTGATTGGTCCAGAACCTATACTTTAGATGTATTTGAAAATGACATTGAAAAACTCCTTCAATCATGAGAATTATTCAATTAATAGATAGTTTAGAGCCTGGAGGTGCAGAGCGCATGGCGGTACATTATGCCAATGCATTGACTAAGTATGTTGCATTTTCAGGTTTAGTGGCGACTAGAAAAGAAGGATCGCTATGTTCTCAAATTGATGCTAAAGTATCTTATTTATATCTCAATAAGAAAAAAACAATTGATTTTAAAGCTCTTTATGCCTTGAGAAATTATGTGCTGCAGCATAACGTAACGGTTGTTCATGCTCATGGTACCTCTTTTTTTCTTGGTTTTTTACTAAAGTTAACGTTGCCTTCTTTGAAGTTAATTTGGCATGACCATTACGGAACAAGAGTGAACGAATCAATTTGGAATAATTTAATATTGATTTTTTGTTCTAGATTTTTTTCTTGTGTATTTGTTGTCAATCCTCATTTAGAAATTTGGTGTAATAAAAATTTATTGACCAAAAAAATATATTTCATTCCTAATTTTGCTACGTTTGAGAACGATATTTTGAAAAAAACTTTTTTAAAAGGTCAAGATAAGAAGCGGATTGTCTGTTTAGCAAATTTAAAAGAGCCTAAAAATCATTTAATAATTCTGAAAGTTTTTGCAAAAATGAGGTTAAATGAGTTGGGCTGGACCGTACATTTAATTGGAAAAGATTACCACGATAGTTATTCAATTATTTTAAAGAATTTTATTCACAAAAGTAAGTTGGAGCAATTTATTTTTATTTATGATTCAAAAAATGATATAAAACATATACTTTCTCAAGCTACAATAGGTATTTTAGCTTCAACGGCAGAAGGATTTCCTGTCACTTTATTGGAATATGGTTTATCGCAACTACCTGTTATATCGACAAATGTGGGATATTGTCCTTTGATTATTAAAGATAATTTTAGCGGACTATTATTTAATCCTTTAGATAGTTCTGATCTTCATACACAGTTTCAGAAAATGATTTCCGGACACTCTTTAAGGTTTAGTTTTGCATTACATTTGCAAGAATTGGTTATAGAAAATTATTCTAAAGAAAAAGTAGTTAATATTTTAATCAGTCATTACAAAAACGTAATCAACTGAAAACTATTTAAAATGAAAAAAGAGGAAATCTCCTATATCTGTTTGTTGCTTGTTCATGTCTTGATTGGACTTTTAGTTTATGCATTGCCATTTACCGCTAAGATATACGGATATTCCATTTTTATTTTTGGGACTATTTATGTCATTAAAAGCAGCAATAAAAATAACGAAGCCCTTCTTGTTGCAGCTTATGTAGTTGGAAGCGAGGTTTTTTTGAGAATGACCGGCGGAAATCCCCTTTATGAAATATCTAAATATGGAGTACTGTTTTTTTTGCTCCTAGGAATGTATTTCAGTGGGTTTTCAAGGGGAGCCATTTCGTACTGGCTGTTTTTGTTTTTATTAATCCCTGGCCTTGTCATTGCTACTTTTGCTTTAGATCTAGATACCAATATTAGAACAAGGATAGCCTTTAATATTTCGGGACCGCTATGTTTAGGGATTGCTTCCATATACACTTTTAGGCGAAGTATTTCCTTAGAACAGATGAATCGTGTCTTGCTCAATATGGGTTTGCCTATTGTTACTTGCATGGTCTATTTGACTGTTTATACACCCATTATAAAAGATGTAATTACCGGAACAGAATCTAATTTTCAGACTTCAGGAGGTTTTGGACCCAATCAAGTATCAACCGCTTTAGGGCTTGGTATGTTTATTTTTTTCTCACGGGTATTGTTAGCATCCAAAACAAAATTGATTGTTTTTATCAATTTATTTCTTGCCTTGAATATTAGTTACAGGGGTTTTATTACTTTTTCCAGAGGAGGTATGATAACGGGTATCGTGATGATTATTATACTTTTAACATTTCTATATTTTAATTCGAATGATGCAGGAAGAGTTAAATTGAATTATGGTTTTTTGCTTATTGTTTTAGCAATTGTTGGAGTGTGGATGTACACTTCTTTTCAAACTGGAGGGCTTATCAACAAGCGGTATGCCAATCAAGATGCTTCTGGACGAGTAAAAACGAGTCAGTTTACTGGAAGGGAGAATTTAGCAGATGAAGAAATTGATATTTTTTTAGACAATCCTTTTTTTGGTGCCGGTGTTGGGAAAGTAATCGAAATCAGGCAATCCGAAACGGGAGAAACTACGGCGTCCCACAACGAAATTACTCGCATGTTAGCAGAACATGGGATGTTGGGAGTAATTGGATTATTGATTCTTATTGTCACCCCTTTTGTTCTGTATCTAGAATATAAGTTTAATGTTTTCTTATTGTGTTTTGTTATCTTTTGGTTTTTGACAATTAACCATGCCGCTATGCGTACGGCTGCGCCAGCATTTGTTTATGCCTTATCGCTGCTAATTATTCGTTTTGAAAAATCTTCAAAAGAAGTAAATTAGGATCGTGATTAGAATAGTATTTTATACTAAACGTTTCGTAGTTTGAAGCTTTATCAATTTAGGAACGAATAGAATAAATAAGGGTTTTATCGGATTAATTTGCATCTTTCTATTTATTTGAAGGCAAAATTGCTAAATTGCCAAAATACCAAAAACAAAGCATGTCTACTAAAAGGAAAATACATTTTGAAATTTCTGAGCGAAAAATCATTCTTCGTTTTTTTGATGTTTTTTTTGTTCTTTTGGGTTTGTATCTTTTTGGGACTTTTTTTGATCAAGAATATTTGACGGTAGCTGCCAGTAGACCTTCCTGGACCATTCTCCTAGTTGTTTATCTTATTTTTTTTGCATCGATTTTCGAAATGTATAACCTACAAGTCGCCAGTAATCAGCTTTTAGTTTTGCAAAACATATTACTCACGGTTTCGACAACTGTTTTTGTTTATCTTTTCACCCCTTTTTTTTCGCCAGAGTTACCGGCTAACAGACTTCAAGTTGTATTGTTTTTTTTAGTAATGTTTGTTGTGCTGTTCTTATGGCGAATGTTTTATGTGCTCTTTTTAGCGTCCAATCGATTTGTTCAGAAAGCCATATTGATATGTGATAAAGAGCAAGTTCAAGAGCTGATTTTAGGATTAGAAAACATTGATCCACATTATAAAATAGTTGGATTTGTTAACACTGATATTGCAGAAGATACGGTTTTGGATTACCATTATGTGAAACTAATAAAAAGAGATGATTTGTTTTCTTTTGTAAAAGAAAATGGGATTTCTGAAATTGTGATTGCTTCTCAGAATACAGAAGGAATCACCGCTGATTTATACCAACAATTGTTACATTTATTAGAATCGGGAAATATTATACGAGAGTATACACAGGTGTATGAAAGTAAAACACAGCGTATTCCTGTGCAGTATATGTCCCGTGATTTTTATCGTTTTTTTCCTTTCAGCCGAAGCAATCAGAATAAATTATACTTGTTGACCATCCGTATTTTTGAAATTGTAGTTTCCTTCTTTGGTCTTGTAGTCGGATTGTTTCTTTTTCCGCTTATATTGGTTGGAAATGCGATAGGTAACAGGGGGCGTTTGTTTTATTCACAGGAGCGGGTTGGTAAGGATGGTGTTGTTTTTGAAATTTTGAAATTCCGTACGATGGTGAAAAATGCCGAATCGAACGGCGCGGTTTTTACTGCAATGAATGATTCACGAATAACTGTCTTTGGGAAGTTTATGCGAAAAACAAGAATGGATGAGTTTCCTCAGTTTATTAATATTTTAAAAGGTGATATGGCCGTTATCGGTCCGCGACCAGAACGTCCTATTTTTGTAAAAGAAATTGCCGAAATAATGCCTTTTTATGAGACTAGGCACATCATCAAGCCTGGACTTACCGGTTGGGCACAAGTCAATTATTCGTATGGCGAAACGATAGATGATAGTTTAATCAAGTTGCAATATGACTTGTATTACATCAAGCATCGCAGTATTTATCTGGATTTGAATATTGCTTTCAAAACGATAACGACTGTATTGTTTTATAGGGGACAGTAGCTATTCTTATTCATTATACAGATCTTTTTCTAAAACAGATTTCAAAGATTTACACAAATTATAGAGGGATTTTTTTTCTAATGTAGGACTGTTTGTAACGACTAACCTATAATTATTTAAGACACGAATAACACTCATTTATATCTTTAAAAAATTAGCGCATTAGTGGCTAAAAGACTAGATGTCACAAGTAATTAAAGTAAAAGTAATAGAAGGCTTCCTTATATTATGATTGGAATTCGTTTTTTGTTTTGAATGGCCAGTCTCACTAAAACAACTCCGCTGCAAACTACCAGTGGCAGTACCAACACCAAATGTGCTTTGTTAATTATCAAAAAGAAATAAATCACCAATAATGCGATATTTAATAGCGCCAGATTGTAAATTATTTTTTTGTTTTTCATCCAATAAAAATAGAGTAGGCCTATTAAGGTTGGATTGAATAATAAGATATTGTAGTTGTATCCTAATTCCAGATGTAACGAGTAAAACCCTGCAAACGAAAAGAATATTCCAATTACGGCCAGTATGCTGAGGTAAAACAAATCGATGCTTTTCTTGTTTATAAACACGATGAAACTAAGCACTATGAAGTACGCATAGGGATTATTCCACCAAGACATAGGAACCTCATTTTTGAATTCGATTATAGTTTTGTTTCCCAGTGCCAGCGGACGATTTTGAAAGGAAACTTTCTCGAGGCTTTTTTGTAATTCAAATGGTAGAAATATTTTGGTTCCTAATTGATCTACTTTTTTACCGAAGATAATGCTGGTGCCTAATTTTTCATAAAAATGACCGTCAAAATACGGGTACAATATGGTTCTGTACGTAATATCAGTATCGGTATTTTTTACAATTGCAATTGTGTCCAGTGTTTTATTGATGATGTCAACTACCATCGATGTACAATTTTTGTCGATGAATTTATAGGTATAGTGACTTTCTCCAGAAGCCAAAGAGGTATTCAGGTTGTCAAATAATTTTTGTTTTAAATCTACTGGAATGTTTAATTCCTGCTCATAAACTGATCTTTTTTCATATTGATATTGACTGATAAAATCAGCGTAGGAATGCGCAACAGCAAAGTATTGCAAATCTCCTTTTATGAATTTCATTACAAAATTTGGCGTATTGAAGTCAAATGCACCATAATTATACACCACATCAGTGGCGTTGGTTGTATCCTGCACTCGTATTGCTGTGTGTCCAAAAAGAGAATACGATTCATTTCCTGTTCCACAAGTGATTACGCTGACGTGCGTATTTTTTGATAATTGTATGTTTTGACCGAAACTAAAATGTACCGTTGATAATACGAAGAGGAGTAGCGCTATTTTTTTGAAAAATGATGTATGCATTCGTTTGCTGTTAAAAGGGTATAAAATGTAATTTTGTTAAAAAAAACTCATTTACGATTTCATTGATTGAATTTGTCTGACAAAGATACTCAAAGAAAGAAAAAGGCGTACAAAGTTTTTCTGTAAAAGAAAGGGTTGTTATTGAAACGGGTTTGTGCAACCTAGAAGGAAATTAGAAAAACTATAGAAGATTGAATGGCGCAATTTGATTCTAAATATTCTTCGAAATTAATTTCTAAACATTCCTAAATCTACTTTTATCGAAAAAATATTGGAATATAAAGCAGCGCTTTGATTCCCTAAATCGGTCAACGCATAGTCAATCTGAATGCCTTTGTATTTGAATCCCAGACCAATATTCGGTTGAAAACCTACTTTTTCCGTACTGTCCAGTTGCTGTACATTCTGAAAATTACCTACCCCGGCACGAACGAAAACCAAATCAGTATACCCAAATTCCAATCCTAAAGCCGGATCGATGCTGACAAAATCAGTAGCAATTACATCATTGGTTCTGGCAAAACGCATGTTCACATTGGCTGCAGCCTGAATACTGTAATCGTAACGAATGATGAACTTTTTAGCAATACCCAGCTGAGCTTTTGGAGCTGTAATCTCGGTACTTTCTGGTAAGTCTTGATTTTCACCGGGTATGGCGTTTGCAATTTTCTGATATTCATCTTCGTCAATATTCCACACATTATAGGTAGTGGTAATGTCGCGGAGCATTAATCCAAATTGCCAGTTGTTTTTTTCGAATTGGATTCCGGCATCAAAACCAAATCCCCAAGAATTGGCAAATTTCCCAATAATACGTCGGATGATTTTTGCGTTTACGCCATATTGAAATCCGGGAACCGGTAATTTTCTCGCATAGGAAAAAGTAAATCCGTAATCAGCAGTCGAAAAAAGACTGATTCGGTTGTAGTCAATATTGCCTTGGCTGTCGATTAGTTCCGTAGTATTCAAAATGTCATCTACCCCAAAACGGATTAATGAAATTCCCCAAGCGCTGCGATCATCGATAGGACTGGCATAGGCTAAATAATCGTATTGAGCAATATTTGCAAAATAATTGGCGTGCATAAAAGATACCTGGTGGTCTTTCATCCGAATAAGTCCCGCTGGATTCCAATATCCTGAATTCACATCATTGGTGGAAGCCACGACAGTATTTGACATGCCCAATGCAGCCGCATCCACGCCGATATTCATAAACTCATTTGAATATTTCCTAACGGTCTGGCTGTACATCAGGGTACATACAAAAAGTGTTACTACTAAAAAGCTTTTTTTCAAGGGTATCATTTTTACAAACGAAGAGTCTGTTTGATTTTTTATCAAAAATATAATTTTTAATTGAGGTTATTTCATTTTGCTATTGAATTTAGTGTGTTGGTCATGTGGTTTAGATTTAACAGAGTATTACTTCAGTAAAAAATGGAACGCGGATGCTACGGATGTAAAGTATTTTTACTGATTTGTTTAAAATTGAAAGTTTTCGAGTTTAGGTTTTACCGCTAATTTGCTAATTTTTTGCTTATAATGGAAGGTTTTAATTTGCGAATTCGCGGTGATATAAGGATTGCTACTCCTGTTAAAAATCTCTACTAAAAAACATACTTTTCATTGACTTATTATACTAAATTTGCCAACTTTGATTCCTTAAACTGTATTATGATGACTATTAAAAAACATATTCCGAATTTCATTACGCTTCTTAATCTTTTTTGTGGCTGTATCGCGCTGGTATTTGCATTCAATCAAGATTTTGAAATGGCCTTTTATTTTGTTTGTCTGGGTATATTTTTGGATTTTTTTGATGGTTTTTTTGCACGATTGTTCAACGTTTCCAGTCCGCTGGGATTGCAGTTGGATTCTTTGGCAGACATGGTGACAAGTGGTGTTGTTCCGGGTTTAGTGATGTTCCAAATGATGATTAGCCATGCATCAACGGCAGCGGCAGGTCATTTGCAGTTTTTTCCTTATTTAGGTTTTATAATTGCGTTGGGGTCTTGTTATCGTCTGGCAAATTTTAATATTGATACTCGTCAAACAGATTCTTTCATTGGTTTGCCAACACCTGCTAATGCGCTGTTTGTCCTAAGTCTGCCTTTGGTGTTGAAATATACTGATTCATTAATTATTATAGAACTCCTTACTAATCCTTGGTTTCTTTTGGTGCTGACGGTTTTGAGCGCGTATATGCTGAATGCTGAAATTCCATTATTCTCTTTGAAAATCAAGAAGTTTAGTTTTAAAGAGAATACACTTCAAGTTGTCTTTTTGACATGTTCACTTTTGTTATTGATTTTCTTTCGCTATTTAGGAATTCCGTTGTTGATACTATTTTATGTTCTACTATCGGTTCTGAATAATAAAGTACTTAAAAAGTAATCTTTTGAATGAGAAAACAAACCGTTCGAAGAAAGTCAAACGCAGTTCGTAAATCCAAAAAGAAAGCTTCTTTTCTCTCTGGGAAGCTATTGCGCTATTTGATTGTCACTTTTTTGATTGTAGTGCTACTTGGAGTCGGTTTTCATTATCGAAATGGTTTGTCTTATTATTTTGGTTTCAAATCGGATAAAATCATCAGAGCTGATCGAGAAGCTAAACGCATTTCGGACGTTCGGAATTTTAAAGTTTTAGAAAAACATGAGGGCAAAAGTATTGGTATTGACGTTTCAGAATATCAAGGAATAATTAGTTGGTCGTATGTGGATACTTTAGAACAAAAATATCCTTTACATTATGTTTTTATCCGCGCAACCGTTGGGAAAGATCGAAAAGATGAAAAATTTGAACGGAACTGGCTTGGCGCCAAAGAAAATAAAATGATTCGGGGAGCCTACCACTACTACCGCCCCAACGAGAATTCATTGGAACAAGCCGAACTTTTTATTAAAACTGTGACGTTGGAAAAAGGCGATTTGCCACCTGTTTTGGATATAGAAAAATTACCTAAAAATCAGTCTGTTGCCAATCTTAAATTAGGATTAAAACGATGGTTGCAAGCTGTAGAATCTCATTATGGTGTTAAACCAATTATTTACACTGGCGAGCGGTATTATGATGATTTTTTGAAAGAAGAATTCGGTGATTATCTTTTTTGGATTGCCAATTATAATTTTTATCGGGAGCAAATCGGCGAAGACTGGTTGTTTTGGCAATTCACAGAGAAAGCAACCGTCGCTGGGATTAAAGGAAATGTCGATGTGAATATTTATAATGGAGATTTGCAGCAGTTGAGGTATATTACTGTGGAGTAGTTTTCAGTGAAAAATAATAATGTTGTATTTTTCGTTATTTAGTTTTAAAATATTAGTAAATATTGCTTTATTAGATTTATAATATTGTTTCTGCCTAGTCTAGCTCAAATAGTTTCTTCAGATTTGTTGTCGTAATTATCAATCACCTAGTTTCTCAATCTAATTAGTGTATTTACATCCGTAATTTTGACGTAATATGAACTGTAGTTATTAATGTTCTATTAATTATTGCTTCTTCAATTATTTTATGTTTCGCTTTTACGACTCTTTTTTAATTATTTTATTTTTACGCAATAAAGAATCATTCGTTTAGCAATGTAACAATTGCTTATTACATCAATTGATATTTTAATAACGTGTCTTTCTATAGTTTGGACATGTTTTGTTACCTTATATATAGGAGCGAATGGAAAAGGGATTTTTGTTACTATATAAGGTATAGGATAAAACCATTTTATTGATCTAGAGTAGTTTTTTTGTTCAAATACTGTAAAGGCAGACTGTTTTGAAGGGGTAATGCGCGTTGAAGAGCTAATAAAGCATGAACAAAGATTAAATTTTGAAAGCTTTGGTATATAAAAGAGGGAAGTTGAAAGCGTCCGATCGTACTGAAATAGGCGATTTTGATTAGAAATGGCGTTCATCGGCTATTAGATTGTTGTTTTGTTTAAAAAACTTTGACATTCAAAAAGCATGTTTTCA
>NZ_QNVY02000007.1 GCF_003314435.2 Flavobacterium petrolei
CATTTGTTGACGGGAAATACCTGTGATGTGTTGCATTCTTAAAAATACGAAAAATCTTCTTTTTATACTAGTATTTTGTTATATTTGATCATAAATACAACGGAGGTTTTTTCACAGACTGACGTTACCTGCAAGTATGAAAAACCGACCATGGACAATAAAGAACAATATATCAAACCGCTAATTAAAGTTATCGAGCTGAATGAAGACAAGTCATGGCTTGACGCTTTTCTTGGGTTAAGGACAGGAGGTTATTTACCAGGAGGTGGAGCGGGGTCTTTAAATGACTGGGGACCTTCTTATTTAGACAAGATAAAAAGCTCATGGTATTGTAATTTGTATGACATTTTGCGTCAGCTTTTTGACGATAATTTACCTGCTGAACAATCTAAAGAGCTTAAATTAATTAAATTCAGAAATAATATTAGAGTAATTAGATGCTTGAATTGTAATAAAAGCTATCAACACCCATCAGTTTTTGAATCATACATAGCATTAGATTTTTATTATAAAAACTTCATTGGACTTGCAGAAAATAAATTTTTATTAAATCTATTTATTCCAGAACTTACATATGAAAATCAAAAAACGAAAGATTTTAGAAGCTGGTTATTCAAACAATATGAAGCTAACAATATAAAAATTTATGACTTTGTAAATAACAAATACATTTGCCCTCATTGCGGAAAAGCACATGGAGAAACTGAACACGACCTATACTTTATAAAAATCGAAGGTATTGACAAAATGGAATTTCAACAAATAAAACTAAATGCAAATTGGGAAGACTTTGAGAGAATACCAGCAGGTAACAGCTAGTAAGCGATAGTCGGGAATTAGGCTGAATTTTAATGTTGTTTTGTATTTGGAGATATACCGATTAACCGAAATATTAGGATAACTTAGCCCGACCATCGCCTACTAGCAAAACGTTATGTGTAACTTTAACCAAAATGACGTATGAAAAAATATTTTTTGACATTATTTTTTGCTTTATTATTGACAAGTTGTTCCGGACAAACAAATAAGGAAAAATATGGGCGTCCAATAATTGCGCTTATTGAAACTGATCCTTGGCTTATGGTTATTGGCTCTGATGTTCCAACTTTCGCATTGTATGAAAATGGTCAAATCATTTATAAGAAAATTGTCGACAAGAAAACAAAATATTTTGAAGTAACAAATGATAAAGAAACAACTCAGAAAATAATTAAATCGTTTGGGATTACAGACAATTTGATGAAGCAAGAGGATTATATTGAAGCATCAACTGCGACTGATCAACCAACTAATGTTTTGCTATTAAACTTCGATCCTGTTAGACAATTAAGTGTTTATGGACAATTGCGTGACTTAAAAAACAAAGCAAGACAAAAAACTCCGACAGACTTTATTGATGTTTATGACAAAATAATCAAATTTGAAGACAATAAAGCGGTAGAATGGTTCCCAGACACTTTTGAAGTTATGGCTACAAAGTATAGTTATGCGCCTGAAAAATCGTTGAAATGGAATAGTAAATGGAATGATATTAAAAGTGAAACAACCGTAAAACGTAATGAAGATTTATATAGTATTTATTTAGATATAAAATACTATAGAGAATTTATAGAGCTTTCAAAAAGCGTAAAAGAAAAACAAGCTGTTGAAATCAATGGAGAAAAATATTCGTTGACCTATAGACTTCCTTTTCCAAATTTATAGCAAAAAGCAGCCCATAACCGCCATTTTGAGCTAGCTGGAGTTTAGTGGAATTATCGTTTCGCATCACGTTTTCGTTAATCCGAAAATGGAGCGGTTACGAATTTCCAGCCATCTCAAAGCCGCAAAACGTTATATGAGAGCTAATCAGAAAACATGAAACATAATTAAAATTCTATTGAAATGAGAAAATATACAATTTTAGCAGTCTTATTTTTTTTTAGTATGAATTTATTTGCGCAGAATCAAATCGAAAAAAATAAAAACTATTTATACCAAGAAAATGAAAATTATATTAAAAAATATAGTATTTTACCTACTAAACATTGGAGTTATTTAATCAAATTGAACACTCGTACTGGACAAATATGGCAAATCAAATTAAATCATAAAAACACGGATCAATTTGAAATCCCATTGACTAATTTGCCATTAGTTGAAAAACAAAATGAAGTAGATAATAGATTTAAACTATTTCCAGCTGATAATCAGAATTTCTTATTACTAGACCAAATTAATGGTAAGATCTGGCAAGTAACTTGGCATATTAATATTGAAAAAAATAAAATTTCAGTTATAAACAATACTTCTCTCATTGAAAAACAAAATATAAGTGAAAACAGATTCACGCTCAATCCAACTATAGATAGTAGATATTTTTTAATTCTTGATAAAATAAATGGTAAACTTTGGCAACTGAATTGGTCAGCAAAACGTGAAAAAAGTGAATTTTCACCAATTCGATAAATAATTTTATTCACACATTTATTCCAGTATAAGAATCATAAATTAGACGATCGAAAAAGTTATTTTATAAAAATTGAAACGTTAAAGTTGGAACCGAAAGCAAAAATGTCTAAATTAAATTGCGAGCATAATAAATACAAACTAAAAAGTAGAAACTTTAAAAATTTCGCATAAGAATTAAATTTTCCGTTCAAAATATCCCTCATATAACAGCTGTTTTGAACGAGCTGGAGTTTAGTGGAATTGCCGTTTCGCATCAAGTTTTCGTTAAGCCGAAAATTGAGCGGTTACGAACTTCTAGCCATCACAAAGTGGCAAAACGTCAGGTTGTGAAAAAACCTATTTTACTTTCAAAAACTTCAGATAATTCTACTCAAGAATTAAAAAAAAGGCACAATCACACAATCGCGTCGAGGGCTATGCCAAAAACTGACGGACTGCGCCTCTCACACCACCATACGTATAGGTTCTAGCATACGGCGTTTCGTCCCGAAGCTTCGGAATTACTTCAGATTCTTGTTTAACCTGTTCTGCTTTTCCGAGGCTATAACTTGCGTTATTCAGATGAAAATCAAGAACCACATTCGTTGGTCCTTCTTGTTTCTTATTCCTTTACCCTTTTTATTGGCAACTCGTTCCCCAAAGTACAATGACTTCTGCTGACTTCTATACTTAACCAACTCGTGGTTGCAAAGACTTCCCTCTGTAAGCATTTACTCTTTACTTCTATCCCTAACGCATCTACAAACTAAACCTGTTGTCTCAAGGCTTTGCATTGCTGTGTACAGTTACTTAATTTCATTAGCCTCTTATGCGCTTAACTCACGCTTTGCTATTGCTTTTTTTGTATTCGTTATGCGCTTCACTTGATTGCGTTCCTCGGTATAGACTTTTACCGTTTGACTTCCTTCAGCTTTTCTTGCAAAAGCTACAACTTTGCTCGTTTCCATAGCCTGTCCCGTTTTCACGGGATACTGCTCAAAAAACCGTAATGACGGATGTTGACCAAAATTTATTAAATTCTGGCTTTAATTCTGGGACTCTAAAAGCGATTTATAGACTATTTTAGTTTAATAATCATAAAGCGAATTTTATCAGAAAGAATTTTAATTACAGTTTAAATCATATACATTTACTACTTGATTTACTAAATACAATTCGTTTGGACGTTTTTAGACGAACTGACTTTAGCGACCATTATAAAAATACACAGAATGAAATTCAGATTATTATTTTTACTAGTACTTGTTTCCAAAATTGGTTATTCTCAAAGTGAAAAACTTGACGACAATAAAACAAACAACATCAAAAATGTTATAGCTTTATTCAAACAGAAAAACATTCACAAAATATCAAACATAATTTCTTTTCCTTTACGTAGAGAATATCCAATACCAAGCATTAATGACAAAAATGAATTTAAACAGCGGTTCAGTCAAGTTTTTGACCAAACTCTTGTAGACAAGATTGTTAATTCAAAAATTAAACAATGGTCAGAAGTTGGATGGAGAGGAATTATGTTGGACAATGGCATTGTATGGATAGAAAGTTATGAAGGTAAAATAACCGCAGTAAATTATCAGAGCACCTTTGAAAAAAAGTTACAAAAAGACTTGATAGCAAAGGAAAAAGAAAACTTGCATGTTTCATTAAAAACTTTTAATAACCCAACATACAAAATAAAAACTAAAAATTATTTGATTAGAGTTGACGAACTATCTAATTCCAAATACAGATATGCTTCTTGGAAAATAAACAAAATAGAATCTTCAAAACCTGACATAATTTTAAACAATGGAGTATTAGAATTTGAAGGAAGTGGCGGAAATCATGTTATTACTTTTTCAAATGGAAGCTACACATACAAAGTTTACAGAAATATTATTGGAGAAAAAAATGCTCCAGATATTACATTTGAAGTTGAAAAAGACGGAAAAATAATTCTTACCGAAGACGGAACAATAATGTAATAATAACAGTGAACCGCTATCATACTCTTGGTAAGATTTTTTTTTTGCTAAATTTAGAATTAGTTTTTAATTGTAAAATTCAGTTTTAAACTAAAAGTTTTGGTTTTCTTAATCCCCAACCTCGCCAAGCGCCAGGACATAATAAGGTAATCTGGACATGCTCTTAGCCATCATATAGAGTTAAGAGATAATCTTAATTGTAGCCTATAAAACAAGTTTGGAAATTTATGATAAAGCTTTTAAAGAGAATAATTACGCTGCACTCCTAAATTGCGTTCAAAAATTTTACACTGTAATTTTATTTTTTTCTAAGCCACCATCTGCATCACTACTTTTTCATTCTAACATCTACTTACACAAAAAGCTTAATTAAGTACTTTGCACTATAATAGATTTCTGAGAATAAAATTTAACACTCTTCAAAAAAAATAGTAGAACCGCTGTGTTTAAATAACACAAATAAGCCAGAACTCATTGCAAATGAGTATCAAAAGAAATACTATTGTAGTAGCCCTGCATGCAAAATTTGCCATTTAGAAATAATGGAAGCTTTGAAATATCAGTTTTAAACCTATCAACTATAACTGACTTTATATTTTAGAGGTGACAAATTACAGAAACCTATGCCAGATGTAGTACTTCATAAAATCATAGGTAAGATTTACGTAATTAACATTGGCAATATTGCAACTGAAAAATAGATATTTAAATACAAATGTGTTGTTTGTAACACTATGCCATGCTCCTAGATTTATTTGCTTAAAGCTGAATAGAAAATAAGCCAATTAAAGTATTATAAATTTATTTTATGCAAATAATAAAAAACATTAATAAAAACTTATTATAAAAAAATACCACATTTGTAATTAGTTAATTAATAGGATCACTCAAATAATAAAAAATAATTTAAATGTAATGAGTGGGTCAAAAAAATTGTTAATGGAATTGCGGTACGTACTTACGTATTAGAAATTTGCGCTGTATTATTTTCCTTTTCTAATATTTTGAATTAGTAAGCAAATACTAGAACCCAAGCGATAAAGACAGATGCCTATTGTGTTCGCTTAGCTTTTAACTAACCAAAAGTTGAGCGAAGCAATTCCTTTACGCTATCATCATAAAAAATTATTGATGAAAAGATAAATAGTTAACCAAATCATTAGAAATTTATGTGGCAAAAAGTTATTTTTAGAGGATTAAATTATAAAAAAGTACTTCCATTCTACTATTTAAACAAGATGCTTGAAAAACTACTTCCATTAAACAATAAAACTTATGTTGATGTTTGAAAAGTAAATCGTATACCATCCAAAAATGCCTTAAGAAAAGTTTAATTTAAACTTTTTACAAAACTTGAATTATCTAAAATTGCAAAAAAGGAGCACAATTACTTTAGAAAACAAATGCTTTTTTATCAGTAAAATCTATTTGACAATCCCTTAAAGAAAACGATTTCGTTGATAATCAACAATCCATTCAAAATTTTGCGATATAATTTCCAATTTTTAAAATTTATCCCTATTTTTTTTTTAATTTGCAAGCAAATCCAACATTATCCATAATGATAAATATCACCCGCCTCTTTGATTTCCCTTATTATCAGCAAGAAAAATACAATTCCATTCCGGATGCTTTAGTAAGCAAACAGAACGGTGTCTGGGTAAAAACCTCGACCCAGGAATACATAGCCAAAGCCAACGCCATTTCAAGAGCATTACTGCGATTAGGTGTTAATAAAGATGATAAAATTGCCATCATTTCCTCTAATAACAGAACCGAATGGAATATTATGGACATTGGTGTGCTGCAAACTGGCGCACAAACTGTTCCCATTTATCCGACTATTTCCGAAGAAGATTACGAATATATCCTGAATCATTCCGGTTCTATATATTGTTTTGTATCAGATGCTGAGGTTCTTCGAAAAGTAAACCTCATCAAACATAAAATTCCTACGCTAAAGGAAGTGTATTCATTCAACGAAATTGAAGGTTGTACCAACTGGAATGATTTGTTAATTCTTGGTGTAGACACCGGAAATCAAGACGAAGTGGAACTACGCAAAAACAACGTAAAAACCGAAGATTTAGCGACTATCATTTATACTTCGGGAACAACAGGAAGACCAAAAGGCGTTATGCTTTCGCACAAAAATATTGTATCTAATGTATTGGATAGTGCTTCTAGAATTCCATTTGAAGCCGGAAAAAGCCGCGCGTTGAGCTTCCTTCCTATTTGTCATATTTTCGAAAGAATGATTTTGTATTTATACCAATATTATGGTGTTTCCATTTATTTTGGAGAATCCATTGAAAAAATCAGTGACAACATCAAGGAAGTGAAACCAACAGTAATTACAGCTGTTCCAAGACTTTTAGAAAAAGTATATGATAAAATTTATGCCAAAGGAACGGAGTTAACCGGAATCAAAAAGAAATTATTCTTTTGGGCGATTGACTTAGGTTTAATCTATGAGCCGTATGGCAAAAATGGATTTTGGTACGAATTCCAACTTAAAATTGCGCGCAAACTGATTTTCAGCAAATGGAAAGAAGGTTTGGGCGGAAACCTCGATTTAATGGTTTCTGGAAGTGCTGCTTTGCAACCAAGATTAGCCCGCATTTTTGCCGCTGCAGAAATTCCGGTTATGGAAGGTTACGGTTTGACTGAAACTTCTCCCGTAATCTCCGTAAATGACATTAGAAATGGCGGATTCAGAGTGGGAACTGTGGGTAAAGTAATCGACAATGTGCAAGTTATTATTGCTGAAGATGGCGAAATCCTCTGTAAAGGTCCTAACGTAATGATGGGGTATTTCAAAGATGAAAAATTAACAAACGAAGTAATCACGGATGGATTTTTCCACACGGGAGATATTGGAATTTTTGACGAAGACGGATTCTTGAAAATCACCGATCGTAAAAAAGAAATGTTCAAAACCTCAGGAGGAAAATACATAGCGCCACAATTAATTGAAAATACAATGAAACAATCCCGTTTCATTGAACAAATCATGGTTATTGGTGACGGACAAAAAATGCCGGCAGCCTTTATTCAGCCAAGTTTTGATTTTATCAAAGAATGGGCCGTTATTCACGGAATCAACATTGGAAAAAGTAATGAAGAAATAATTGCCAATGAAAAAGTAATCGAAAGAATCCAGTTGGAAGTGGACAATCTGAACGAAAAATTCGGAAACTGGGAGAAAATAAAACGTTTTGAGTTAACACCGGATTTATGGTCTGTGGAAGGCGGGCAACTTACCCCAACCCTGAAACTAAAACGAAAAATAGTAATGGAAAAGTACATTGATTTATTTCATAAAATCTACAACTAGCCGTTATAAAACCGTTCCGTTATGAAACTAAAATTCTTAATTTGCTCCGTTATCAGTGTGTTCTTTTTTTCTAATTGTCAGGAAAAACCAAAGGAAGATCCTATCAAAGCAAATTATTTAGATTTCTCAAAACGGGACGACCAACTCACGGGCGGTATCAAAATGATTCCGATTCAAACACCAAAAGGCACGTTTAAAGTCTGGACCAAACGAGTGGGCAACAATCCTAAAATAAAAGTGTTGTTGCTGCACGGCGGTCCCGGTTTGACACATGAATTGTACGAGGCCTTTGATGGTTATTTCCCTAACGAAAGTATTGAATACATTTATTACGACCAATTGGGCTCGTATTACAGCGACCAACCCAACGACAATAGTTTGTGGACCAATGAACGTTTTGTGGAGGAAGTCGAACAAGTACGCATCGCATTAGGATTAGACAATTCTAATTTTTACCTGATGGGACAATCTTGGGGCGGAATTCTGGCAATGGAATACGCATTGAAATACCAAAAAAACATGAAAGGCTTGATTATCTCGAATATGATGGCGAGTGCTCAGGAATATAACGCTTACGCAAAAGACGTTCTGGCACCGCAAATGGATCCTAAAATCCTAAAGCAATTGCAGGATATCGAAAAAAATAATGATTTTGATAATCCAAAATACAGCGAATTACTGTTCAAACATTACTACACGGAACACATTTTGAGAATGCCTCTCGAAGAATGGCCGGAATCCATCAACAGATGTTTCAAGCACATTAATCCTAATGTATATGTGTTTATGCAAGGCCACAGTGAATTTGGTATTACTGGAAATGCGACCCTTAAAAATTGGGATGTCAAAGCCAGACTAAAAACGTTGACCGTTCCTACATTGAGCATTGGTTCTAAATACGACACGATGGATCCTGAACACATGAAATGGATTGCAAACGAAGTCCAAAACGGACGTTTCTTGTTTTGCCCTAACGGAAGCCACCTTTCGCAATACGATGATCCAAAAACCTATTTTCCGGGCGTGATTAAATTCTTGAAAGATGTAGATAATGGAGAGTTTAAAAAGTCTTAGAAAAAATATTTAGTTTACAAAAAACCACGAATTGATGTTCGTGGTTTTTTTATACTTTTTTCATCTAAAATTAATCTAGCGACCTGACTAATTCTTTTGAGTTTAAATTCTTTTTCGATAGAACAATTAACGGTCAGGAACATCTATTGATAAATTATTCAAAATAATTATCGCCAATCTTGTCATGCTGACGATGGAAGCATCTCTTTAGCAGATCTTACGGCTAAATCCCCAATCATTCTCCTTTGCAGGATTCGCGTAAGGGATGGAAGTGGCATCCTTTTATAAATCCTCATCCCGAAGCCTCGGGATGGGGATTTATAAAAGATACAACGAACAGCCAGACCCGCAGGGATACGCCCAAAAAATATTAATTACTCTTAAAAAACGGTATAATCTCCTCAATTTCAGCGGGGATTTTTTATATTTAATGCTTTTTAACAAAAAAATATTTTAATATATTATGCATGCATAGTATTTTTTATTATATTTGAAATCGATATAGTTACTTATGAAAGATAAAACGATAGATTATATTTTACGTGCCACCTGGCAAGCAGTGGCCAGAATGTATAATGAAGAAGCATCAAAATACGATGCGAGCATGGCTACTGGTTTCGCTTTATTGAGTATTGATAAGGAAGGTGGAACGCCATCGACCTCGTTAGGTCCAAAAATGGGAATGGAAGCTACGAGCCTGACCAGAACCCTGAAATCTATGGAGGAAAAAGGCTTAATCATTCGCAAGAAAAACCCTGTGGATGGCCGTGGGGTTTTGATTTACCTGACAGATTTTGGTAAAGAAAAAAGAGAATTGTCAAAAAATACGGTATTGAAATTTAATGAAACGGTGAAACAAACTATTTCGGCAGAGAAACTGCAGCACTTTATAGAAGTAGCGGAAACCATCAATGAATTAATTCAAGACAAAAATATATTTACACATACGAGCGTCAGCGAACTGGCGGAACAAACTGAAAAAACAGAGAATGACACTGCTAAAATTGATTCCCATCAATAAAATAGCGCTGTTGTTTTCTAATGAAAATCAAATATTATTTATATGAAACGCACAATTAAAAAAGTTGCAGTAATTGGATCCGGAATTATGGGTTCAGGAATTGCCTGCCATTTTGCTAACATTGGAGTTGAAGTCCTATTATTAGACATTGTTCCGAGAGAACTTACCGAAGCGGAAGCTAAAAAAGGACTAACTTTAGAAAGCAAAATCGTTAGAAACCGATTGGTAAATGAGCATTTGGCCAATTCCCTGAAATCGAAACCCTCTCCTATTTACAGTCAGAAATTTGCCAGCAGAATCACAACTGGAAATACTACTGATGACATGGCGAAAATCGCTACTGTGGATTGGATTATTGAGGTTGTAGTGGAACGTTTGGACATCAAGAAAATGGTTTTTGAACAAATTGAGAAATTTAGAAAACCGGGAACCTTAGTGACTTCAAACACGTCTGGAATTCCAATTCACTTTATGAGTGAAGGAAGAAGCGAAGATTTCCAAAAGCATTTCTGCGGGACACACTTTTTTAACCCTGCGCGTTATTTAAAATTATTCGAAATCATTCCTGGTCCACAAACAGCAACGGAAGTTTTGGATTTCCTAACTGATTATGGTTCAAAATTCTTAGGAAAAACTTCGGTCGTGGCCAAAGATACTCCGGCGTTTATTGGGAACCGAATCGGGATTTACGGGATTCAAAGTTTGTTTCATTTGGTAAAAGAAATGGGATTGACGATTGAAGAAGTGGATAAATTGACTGGTCCAGTTATTGGAAGACCAAAATCGGCTACTTTCAGAACGGTTGACGTGGTTGGATTGGATACTTTGGTACATGTTGCCAACGGAATCTACGAAAACTGCCCGAATGACGAGCAACATGAGTTGTTCAAACTTCCGGACTTCGTTAACAAAATGATGGAGAACAAATGGTTGGGAAGCAAAACAGGTCAAGGTTTTTATAAAAAAGTAGACAAGGATATTTTGTCTTTGGATTTAGATACTTTGGAATACCGTGCTGCTAAAAAAGCTTCTTTCGCCACTTTGGAACTGACAAAAACGATTGATAAACCAATTGACCGTTTTAAAGTTTTGGTAAAAGGAAAAGACAAAGCGGGAGAATTTTACAGAAAAAGTTTTTCTGGAATGTTTGCTTATGTTTCCAACAGAATTCCTGAAATCTCAGATGAATTATATAAAATTGACGATGCAATGAAAGCCGGTTTTGGATGGGAAAATGGTCCGTTCGAAATTTGGGATGCCATCGGTGTCGAAAAAGGAATCGAAATCATGAAAGCGGAAGGTCTTGAGCCAGCTGCTTGGGTTACTGAAATGTTAGCTTCGGGAAGTACAAGTTTTTATTCTATTAAAGAAGGAGCTACTTTTTTCTACAATATCCCTACAAAATCACAAACTAAAGTTCCCGGTCAGGATGCCTTTATTATCCTGAACAACATTCGCGAAAGCAAAAAAGTGTGGAGCAATAGCGGAGCAATTATACAGGATTTAGGAGACGGAATCTTGAATTTAGAATTCCAATCTAAAATGAATACGATTGGCGGCGATGTTTTACAAGCTATCAATAAAGCGATTGACTTATCTGAAAAAGAATATCAAGGATTGGTTATTGGAAATCAAGCAGCGAATTTCTCTGTTGGAGCTAATATCGGAATGATTTTCATGATGGCAGTCGAGCAAGAATACGATGAGTTGAATATGGCGATCAAAATGTTCCAGGACACGATGATGCGCGTACGTTACTCCGGAATTCCAGTTGTGGTTGCGCCACACGGAATGACTTTTGGCGGTGGATGCGAAATGAGTTTGCATGCTGACAAAGTTGTTGCTGCAGCAGAAACGTATATGGGATTGGTAGAATTTGGCGTTGGGGTAATTCCTGGCGGTGGAGGATCGAAAGAAATGGCATTGCGTGCAGCTGATTTATTTCATAAAAATGATGTTGAGCTGAATGTTCTTCAAGAATATTTCTTGACAATCGCTATGGCCAAAGTATCTACTTCAGGTTACGAAGCTTTTGATACCGGACTTTTACAACAAGGAAAAGATATCATTGTGGTAAACAAAGACCGTCAGATTGCGGAAGCGAAGAAACATGCATTACTTATGGCCGAAGCGGGTTACACACAACCAATTCGCAGAAGCGATGTTAAAGTTCTTGGAAAACAAGCTTTGGGAATGTTCTTGGTAGGAACGGACCAAATGGAAGCTGGGAAATACATCTCGGAACACGACAAAAAAATCGCAAATAAATTAGCGTATGTTATGGCTGGTGGTGATTTATCTGAACCAACTTTAGTAACTGAACAATATTTATTGGATTTGGAACGTGAAGCTTTCTTGTCTTTGTGTACCGAAAGAAAAACATTGGAGAGAATCCAATTTATGTTAACCAAAGGGAAACCGCTACGTAATTAGAAAATAGAACAAAGAGAATAGAGTATAAATTTAAGATATTCTATTTTCTATTCTCTATATTCTCAACTCTTAAAAGAAAAAAAATGAAAACAGCCTATATAGTAAAAGCATACAGAACAGCCGTGGGGAAAGCTCCAAAAGGCGTGTTTAGATTTAAACGTCCTGATGAATTGGCAGCAGAAACGATTCAGTTTATGATGAATGAGTTGCCTGATTTCGACAAAAAACGTATTGACGACGTAATGGTGGGAAATGCGATGCCGGAAGCAGAACAAGGACTAAACGTGGGACGATTAATTTCCTTGATGGGATTGAAAATCGAAGATGTTCCGGGTGTAACCGTAAATCGTTACTGTGCGTCAGGATTAGAAACTATTGGTATGGCTACAGCCAAAATCCAATCTGGAATGGCGGATTGTATTATTGCCGGTGGTGCTGAAAGCATGAGTTTTATTCCGATGGGAGGTTACAAACCAACTCCGGATTATGCTGTTGCAAAGGCAGGTAACGAAGATTACTATTGGGGAATGGGATTGACTGCGGAAGCGGTTGCCAAACAATTCAATGTATCTCGTGCCGACCAAGATGAGTTTGCGTACCAATCACACATGAAAGCCTTGAAAGCGCAAGCTGAAGGCAAATTTGACAAACAAATTGTTCCTATTACTGTTGAACAAACGTTTATCAATGAAAATGGTAAAAAAGAAACAAAATCGTATATCGTAAATAAAGATGAAGGTCCTAGAGCAGGAACTTCTGTAGAAGCTTTGGCAGGTTTAAGACCGGTTTTTGAAGCGAACGGAAGCGTAACTGCAGGAAACTCTTCTCAAATGAGTGATGGAGCAGCATTTGTTCTAATCATGAGCGAAGAAATGGTAAAAGAATTGAACCTTACTCCTATTGCCCGTTTGGTAAACTTCGCATCAGCTGGAGTGGAACCAAGAATCATGGGTATTGGACCGGTAAAAGCAATTCCAAAAGCATTGAAACAAGCAGGATTAACATTAAATGATATTGATTTAATTGAGTTAAACGAAGCTTTTGCATCACAAGCATTAGCAGTAACGAGAGAATTAAATCTAAATCCTGATATTATCAATGTCAATGGTGGAGCGATTGCATTAGGTCACCCACTAGGTTGTACCGGAGCAAAATTGTCTGTTCAATTATTCGACGAGATGCAACGCAGAGGAAGCAAATACGGAATTGTGAGTATGTGTGTAGGAACAGGACAAGGTTCAGCAGGGATTTACGAACTTTTGTAGTCATACATTTCCATCCCTTTATTGAGGATTTAGATTATAAATAAAACATATAAAAAAATAAAAAATGGCAGATACAGTTGAAAAAAACGTAACCCGTGGCGGTCAGTTTTTGGTTAAAGAAACAAAATGCGAAGATATCTTCACTCCAGAAGATTTTTCAGAAGAGCAATTAATGATGCGTGACTCTGTAAAAGAGTTTGTAGACAAAGAATTATGGGCACATAAAGATCGTTTTGAGAAAAAAGATTATGCCTATACAGAAGAAACCATGAGAAAAGCAGGAGACTTAGGACTTTTAGGAGTTGCAGTTCCTGAGGCTTATGGTGGATTAGGAATGGGATTTGTATCAACAATGTTGGTTTGTGATTATATTTCGGGAGCAACGGGATCTTTCTCGACTGCTTTTGGAGCACATACCGGAATTGGAACGATGCCAATCACTTTATACGGAACAGAAGAACAAAAACAAAAATACGTTCCTAAATTAGCTTCTGGCGAATGGTTCGGTGCCTATTGTCTGACAGAACCAGGCGCAGGATCGGATGCTAATTCTGGAAAAACGAAAGCCGTTTTATCAGAAGATGGAACACATTACAAAATCACAGGACAAAAAATGTGGATTTCAAATGCAGGATTTTGTTCTTTGTTTATCGTTTTCGCCCGTATTGGCGATGACAAAAATATTACTGGTTTTATTCTTGAAAACACTCCAGATAACGGAATTTCAATGGGTGAAGAAGAGCATAAATTAGGAATTCGTGCGTCTTCTACACGTCAGGTTTTCTTCAACGAAACAAAAGTTCCTGTTGAAAACATGTTGTCTGAAAGAGGAAACGGTTTCAAAATTGCCATGAACGCTTTAAACGTAGGTCGTATCAAATTAGCTGCTGCTTGTTTGGATGCACAAAGGAGAGTGATTACAGGTTCAGTGAAATATGCAAATGAAAGAATCCAATTCAATACTGCGATTTCTCAATTTGGTGCTATTCGTGCAAAACTAGCAGAAATGGCTACTAGTTGTTATGCTGGAGAAAGTGCTTCTTATAGAGCTGCAAAAGATATTGAAGATCGTATTATTGCTCGTGAAGCTGAAGGAGTTTCTCATCAAGAAGCAGAATTAAAAGGAGTTGAGGAATATGCAATCGAGTGTTCAATCTTAAAAGTAGCGGTTTCTGAAGATGTACAAAACTGTGCCGATGAAGGAATTCAAATCTTTGGTGGAATGGGATTCTCAGAAGATACTCCTATGGAGAGTGCTTGGAGAGATGCGCGTATAGCACGTATTTACGAAGGTACAAACGAAATCAACAGAATGCTTTCTGTAGGAATGTTGATCAAAAAAGCGATGAAAGGTCATGTTGATTTATTAGGACCTGCAATGAAAGTTTCTGAAGAATTAATGGGAATTCCATCTTTTGACACACCTGACTATTCTGAATTATTTGCTGAGGAAAAAGAAATCGTTAGAAATTTGAAAAAATCATTCTTGATGGTTGCCGGAAGTGCTGTTCAAAAATTTGGCGCAGACTTAGACGCTCACCAACAATTATTGATGGCAGCTTCAGATATGTTAATAGAAGTATATATGGCAGAAAGCACCATCTTACGTACTGAAAAACTGGCTAAAAAAGAAGGAGAAGATAAAGTACAAGAGCAAATTGCAATGGCAAAATTGTATTTATACAAAGCGGTAGATATTGTGAATCAAAAAGGAAAAGAAAGCATTATCTCTTTTGCCGAAGGCGATGAACAGCGTATGATGCTTATGGGATTACGTCGTTTTACAAAATACACGAATATGCCAAATGTAGTGGCATTGAGAGAAACAATTACAGCAAAATTAGTAGCTGAAAATGAATATTGTTTCTAATAAAAATTAGTTTTTAGTTTTTTTTTTAACCGCCTTGTTCCTGAAAACAAGGCGGTTTTTTTATTTCTACAAAAGTCTATGATCTATTTTTTCTCAAAACGCATCATTACAACGTCTCCCATTATAAAATTCAGCGTTTTTCCATCTTCAGAAACAGAATAAGAATCTATTTTTTGAAGGGTGTTCATGTAAACATTCTCCCCTTCTCCCGGACAAAACATTTTTGTTACCATCATCGGTTCTTTGAAACTAATTTTACTACCATCAATATTTAATTTCCCTGAATAGCTATTACAACTGTTATGTCCGGATACAGTTGTCTCTTCTAAGTTGAAAGTGATGGATGGTTTTTTATCTGGATACAATCCTGCGAAAGCTATTCTTGGTCCTGTGATATAATTTAACTCCCAACTTCCTTCAATAGAAGAAGTTTTACTCGATACTGATTTCACCGAATTACAAGAAACAAATGCTAGAGAAAGGACGGCTAATGCCAAAATTATTTTTTTCATAAAATCATCTTTAATATTTATACTTCTATAATAGAACAATAACATTGCCAGTTTACGGAGAAAAAAAAATAACATCAAAATAAGTATTCTTTTAAAAACTCAAACACTGTCAAATATTAAAAAATCGGCACTCTTTTATTTCTTTTTAATTTCAGTCACTTCAACTTTAATCCCCACGGCATAAGCATTTGGAATAATTTTTTTTCCATGTGAATTAGCGTATACTTTAGTAAATTCGGCTCCAAAATATAAGATTATAGCTGAATAATACACCCAAATTAAAATAATGATTACGGATCCAGCGGCACCGTAAACAGTAGCAACGGTAGAGCTTCCTAAATAAAAACCAATAGCAAATTTACCAAACATAAAGAAAAACGATGTAAAACTGGAACCAATTAAAGCGTCTTTCCAAGCGATATTTCCGTCTGGTAAGGTTTTAAAAATGATGGCAAATAACATGGTTGTCGTAGCAAATAATATCAAGATATTGAAAATATAAAATATGTAAACCGTGGTGTCCGGGAAATAAATAAGCAATCGTGCATTGATAACATCCATTACCGTATTCACCATCAAACTGACCATTAATAAAAAACCAACAGACGCAATCATGGAAAATGACATCAATCTGTTTTTAATAAATTTCATAATTCCTTTATTGGGCTTTGCTTTTAGACCCCAAATATAATTGATGGAACTTTGTATTTCAGCAAACACACCTGAAGCACCTATAAGTAACATTATACCTCCAAAAATGGCCGCAAAAGTGTTGCTATTAGACAATTCAATATTTTTTATGGTTTCCTGAATTTGAATCGCAGCTTCATTACCTACCATTCCATTGATTTGACCAAAAAAACGTCCTGTGACAGCTTCACTTCCAAAGAAAAAACTAAAAATCGACATAATAATAATCAATAAAGGCGGCAACGAAAATATGGTATAGTACGATAATGATGCACTCAATTTTATTGCATTATCATCATCAAATTCCTGATACGTGCGTTTTAATAAATCCCAACTTATAACTGCTATTTCTTTCTTCTTCATCTTAACAATGCTCTTTTATATTCATATACAACATCAAATTTAGACCTATCATTTTACCTGAATTCAAAAGCGAAGATGATACGCGGAAATCCTTTGTACTTTCATTCAAAATTACAAAGATTATTTTTATCAATTTGAACTGAATTTTACATAATTCCCATCCTTTCAAGTTGAGAAAAATACATTTTAAACAAAAAAATGAAACCAAACTTTAAGTCTTTATTAACCCATCTCTATCTTTAAATGTCTAATTTTATAGAAATATTAATACCTCTTTTAGGATAAATTTATCATTATGGAAAATAATAATACACGAAGAAATTTTTTAAAACAAACAGCCATACTTTCAACAGGGACTATTATTGGGTCTAGTTTATTTAATTCTGCTTTCGCTAATGAAACAGAATTAAAAATTGAAAATAAAAATTCAGCTTCCGAAATAATTAATGCGGCGGCAGGAATTTACAGTCTACCAAAATTAGCATACGCCTACGACGCATTAGAGCCACATATTGATAAAGCCACCATGGAAATTCACCATGGAAAACACCATCAAGCGTATGTTACAAACTTGAATAAAGCCCTTGAAACACTGGATGAAAAACTAGTTGATGATTCGAAATCCTTAGAAAGTATTTTTGAAAAAATGTCTAAATTTCCAGAATCTATCCGAAACAATGGTGGTGGACATTACAACCACAGTCTTTTCTGGACATTATTGAAACCTAATGGCGGCGGAAATCCAAAAGGAAAATTGGCAGAAGCTATAACTAGCGCTTTTGGTACTTTTGATGAATTCAAAAAACAGTTTAGTGATGCGTCTATGAAACGATTTGGTTCCGGATGGGCTTGGCTAGTGGTACAAGATGGAAAATTAGTCATTGGTTCAACGGCAAACCAGGATAATCCGCTGATGCGATTAAGAGGAAAAGGACTAAAAGGGAAACCCGTTTTAGCATTGGATGTTTGGGAACACGCATATTATCTTAAAAATCAAAACCGAAGAGCAGATTATATTGCTTCTTTTTGGAATGTTGTCAATTGGGATGAAGCAGAAAAATTATTCAATTCATAAAAAATACATTAAAAAAAGCCCTGAATTATACATCTATATTTCAGGGTTTTTACTTTTAAAAAACGACAATACACCCTGATAAATTCCTAAGATTATCCACTATAAATTATTCAAATTCAAATTCTAAAAAAAACAGCATCAATTAAATTTAATATCTGTGTTAAACTAAAAACACCCTTTAAAACTATCGCAAAAAAGTATAGCTTTGTACCTTCAAAATAAAGCAATGATTAACCCTTCAGCATCCGGTTGGATAGATAAATTTTTTATTGAACAAAAATTTTCAAAAGATACTGTTTCTAAAACTACTGATATTTTTTATCAAAAAGTGAGAGATACAGGATTTATTTATGGACATATAATTGCTTTTGAAACCGCAACCCCTATACAAACGAAAGGTTGGTTTAAAGAAGAGATTTCAAAAGTTGCACTTTTGAACACTTTATATCACGTTTTTTGTTTGACTAATGAAGATATTAGTCCCGAGAATTTTATCAAACAAGGAAATGCTTTTTACAATCAAATGAATCCTCAAGGTTTTAATTTGTTTAAAAAAATTCTTCCGAAAAACTCTCCTGCTTTAACTTTAGAAAAAATCATTGACGAACGTGTACAGACTAATGACAGCATCATCAGTAAAAGTTTCTCTCATCTGGTGACAAACGCATTATTATTTATTGACGTGCTTGCTTTTAGGCAATATTTGATTCACGGTGAAATTCCCGAAAAATATCTAAAAAAGATTGAAGAAACGGTCGTTAATATTGTAACACTTGCGCTAAAAATCAAGTCGAGAAAATCACAATATGATGATTTGTTAATCAAACTTTTTGAGGCTTCCATTCGCTACAGCAAATTCTCTAAAGTTTCTGTTCAAAGTTTAGAAACGCTACATTTAGATTACTTTACAAATGAATTGGAAAAATATTATTTGATAGATATTGCCGGAATGGCTTTGTGGAGCGATGGAAAAGTAGAAAATGATGAGAGGTATTTTTTGCATTCGCTAGCTGAAATTGTATTGGTTCCAGATTCCTTTGTTGACGAAAGTATCGATAGTACCAATGAATTTATTACCAAGCACAAAAAAGAAATTCCTTATTTCAATTACTCAAATCCTGTCAAACACTTCTATGACCAAACAACACAGAGCGTGGTTACACTTATTGGCAGGAACAAAAACCGATTGATTAAGGAAATTGTCCAAAGTAAAGAATTGATGGTGCTGCTTGCCTACTCCACCCGAAGAGATTTGGACGAAAAAGAAAAGAAAAAAGTCAAAAAACAATTACTGGAAATCTGTAAAACCATTCCGTCACTAACCATTTTTCTGCTTCCTGGCGGTAGTTTATTGTTGCCTATTTTAATCAAATTCATACCTACGTTATTGCCTTCTGCTTTTAATGAAAATCTGGATACCGAATAAAAAAAAATCCGCTTAAAAGCGGATTTTATACTATAATTCTTTTATTAAAATTTTAACTGGTAAACCGCATCCAAATCTTTTTCGGAACTGATGTTAACCTCTAAATCTGTTACAAAACCCGAGTTAAGTCCATAAGCCCATCCGTGTAAAGTCAAATCTTGACCGTTTCTCCAAGCTGCCTGAACGATTGATGTTTTAGCTAAATCAAAAACCTGTTCTTTTACGTTCAATTCTACAAAAGTATTAAAACGATCTGTTTCATCCTCAATTGAATCTAAATAAGCACTATGCAAACGATATACATCTTTGATGTGACGAATCCAGTTATCAATAATACCAATAGAATCATTGCCCATTGCCGCTTTAACACCACCGCAACCATAATGTCCACAAACTAAAACGTGTTTTACTTTCAATACATTCACGGCATAATCCAAAACACTCAACATATTCATGTCAGAGTGAACGACCATATTAGCAATGTTTCTGTGTACAAAAACTTCACCTGGTTTTGCTCCGACAATTTCATTAGCAGGAACACGACTATCCGAACACCCAATCCATAATAATGGTGGTGTTTGACCTTTGGCAAGATCTTGGAAATAATTAGGGTCACTTGCTAAGGAAGTTTCCACCCATTTTTTATTGTTTTCTAATATTTTTTTATAAAAATCGCTCATAATTTTTGTTTAATTATTATTTTAATACAAACGTTCTGTGACTGTACTACAATGTAAAGGAACTATTTTTCAGCTTGAATTCCTTACTTAGTTGCCATTATCTTGTTTAAGAAATTCTACGTCGGTGATTTCTTTTTTAACCATAACTCTTTTAGCCGCATCATAATAGTGCTCAATTGAAACATGATTCTGAGTTTCAATACTATTTTCCAGATGATAGGCTTTTTTAAATCCTTTTAATTTTACCTTAATGTTGTTGTCTAACGCTCTTGTAGTTTTAAACTCGTAGATTAAATCCAAAATATCATGTGCAATGTAAACCGTATCTTTTGCATCAATGATCACTTTTGAATTCTCCGGAAGATGATTCAAGGTTTGTTTAATGGCTGCTTTATTCAAAAAAGAGACTTCTTGAGCCAAATCAATATGAATCACATCACCATCGGCATATTGTTCTTTTCTAAAAAAGTAAGCTCTCTTGAGATTTCCCTTTAAAACAAAAATAATACTGATGATAATCCCCAAGGTTACACCTTTCAATAAATCTAAAAATACTACAGCTAGTAATGTGGCAATAAAAGGCACAAACTGATATTTCCCTTTTTCCCAAAAATGTATAAATGTTGCCGGTTTTGCTAATTTATACCCTACCAAAATTAAGATAGCTGCCAAAGTAGCCAAAGGAATTTTGTTCAGAATCGCTGGAATAGCAAGTACACTTACTAATAACAATGATCCGTGAATAATAGTCGACAGTTTAGATTTTGCCCCCGAATTGCTGTTCGCAGAGGAACGCACAATCACTGATGTCAATGGTAAACCACCTAAAAGTGAACTCACCATATTACCAATTCCTTGCGCTTTTAATTCCATATTCGTGTCAGTGTACCGTTTTTGTACATCCATTCGATCGGCAGCTTCTATACTCAATAATGTCTCAATAGACGCTACAATAGCTATGGTCAATGCAACCACCCATACTTTAGGATTCATTACTCCAGAAAGATTTGGCGTAACAATAATTGCTTTAAATTCCTCGAAAGAAGATGGAACCGGTAGCGAAACTAAATGTTCTTTTCCTATAGCTAATGCACTTCCGCTAGCCATGAAAATCTCATTTAAAATAACACCCAAAGCCACCGCAATTAAAGCTCCTGGAACTAATTTTAATTTTTTCAAGAAAGGAACTTTATCCCAAGAAATCAAAATAACCATAGAAACTACTGTGATTACAATTGAGCCAATTTGAATGTAATCAAAAATACTAAACAGCGTAGAAAAGGTGTTGCTGCCATCCGTTTGTGAAAACGCTTGATCTCCTTCAAAATCATTATCGTATCCAAAAGCGTGTGGCAATTGTTTGAGAATAATGATAATTCCGATACCTGCCAGCATTCCCTCAATAACATTCGTGGGGAAATAATTAGAAATACTTCCCGCTTTTGCAAATCCTAATATTAATTGTACCAGACCTGCGATGAAAACTGCAGTTAAAAAAATATCAAAAGCACCTAAATCCGTGATTGCCGTAAGAACAATAGCTGTTAAACCCGCAGCTGGACCGGATACGCTTATATGTGAAGTACTTAAATATCCTACTACTATTCCTCCTACAATTCCTGAAATAATTCCTGAAAACAAGGGAGCTCCTGAAGCCATTGCAATACCTAAACACAATGGTAGCGCCACCAAAAAAACCACTAAACCAGATGCGAAATCGGATTTAAGGTTAGCAAAAAGATTAATTTTTTTTGACATAATACCTAACTAAAATTGAATACAGCGTTTTTTTCGCAGAAAGTAATGCGAGGAAAGATTTTGAAATAATTCAAAATCATACTTGTATTAAACCTCGTTGGGTGGGGGAATAAATATCGAGGACGTGATCTTATCTTGCTTTGATAGATTTTCAGATAGAATGGCGCTAGAAGATGATTCTACTGGAACAATAACTTCTGAAAAATAATCGGTATAAAGAAAAGCCTTGATTTCTTTAAGCGCATGTTCTTCTTCTGAGATGCCATAGAAAATAGATATATCAGCGCTTTTCTCAATCACAGTAACAATTGTTGGTGTGACAAGAAATGCGAAAAATATGATTAAAAATATTTTAGATATAATTTTCATTGTCGCAAAAATAGAATTAAGTTCATTAGAAAAAACATAAGTTCTAATAAATTTAAAAAAAAATTAACATTCAAAAAAAAACCAGAATACAATCTTATGATTCCATCTGGCTTATTCTATTTCGTTCCTAAAACTATAAGGTTTCTTCCAACCAAGCTTGCATCATCCAAATTGTTTTTTCTTGCTCTGATATAAAATCACTCATCATTGAGTTGGTTCCTTCATCATTAATTTCCCCAGATTTAGTAAGAATCCCTCTTTCTATTTTTAGCAAATGTGACAATGAAGTAACAATCAAATGAACCGCTTTCTCGTCGTTTGAAACATTCTTCCCTACTACTAATTGATTATTTTTTATGTAATCCTCAAAAGTATGCAGTGGAGTTCCCCCAACTGTAAGAACCCTTTCAGCGATTAAATCAATTTTGATTTGGGCATCTGTGTACAATTCTTCAAATTTAACATGTAAATCAAAAAAACGTTTCCCTCTTATATTCCAATGAATTCCTCTTAAATTTTGATAATACACTTGAAAATTAGACAACAAAATATTCAATTCACTCACGATCAATTCTGATTCTTTAACTGGTAATCCTAAAATATTTGTTTTCATAATTTATTGTTTTAAACAAAAATACGCAAGAAAACGCCACTTTACACTATAAGTCAAATTGATTGTTTTTATATTTGCATTAGATATTACTATAAAAAATGACAATAACTCAATTAAAATATGTTTTGGCTGTAGCCGAACACAAAAATTTCACTCTTGCGGCCGAAAAATGCTTTGTAACTCAACCTACATTGAGCATGCAAATTCAGAAAATTGAAGAAGAGTTAAGCATTCAGATATTTGACCGATCCAAAAAACCAATTCAACTTACTGATATCGGTCAAAAAATAGTCAATCAAGCTAAAAATATCGTCAACGAAGCTGATCGTATACAAGATATTGTAGAACAGCAAAAAGGATTTATAGGCGGCGAATTCAGATTAGGAATAATTCCTACTATAATGCCTACTTTATTACCAATGTTCCTCAATAATTTCATTAAAAAATATCCAAAAGTAAAACTCATCATCGAAGAGTTGAATACCGACGAAATTATTACAAAACTTAATAATGGTCATCTGGATGCAGCCATAGCCGCAACTCCATTATTAGAAGATAAAATCAAGGAAATAGTATTGTATTTTGAACCTTTTGTGGCGTACATTCCGGAAACTCACCATAATTTTCAAAAGGAAGAAATAGAAGTTTCCGATCTAAACTTAGACGAGATTCTGTTATTGCAAGATGGTCATTGTTTTAGAGACGGAATTTTAAATTTGTGCAAAAACAACAGCAGCAAAAATGAAATTGGACATTTTCAATTAGAAAGTGGCAGTTTTGAAACCTTAATAAAACTAGCCGATGAGGGTCTGGGAACAACATTACTTCCTTATTTGCATACACTGGATTTAAAAGATAAAGATAAATTAAAGCTTCGCCATTTCAAGGAACCAAAACCGGCACGGGAAGTCAGCCTTATTTTTCCTAAAAGCGAATTGAAAATTCAAATAATTGAAGCTCTTAGAAGTACAATTGCCGGAGTCATAAAAGGTGCAATTGTTTTTCAGAACGTACAAATTATAAGTTCTATTCATAAAAAATAAAAAAAAGGAACCGTTTTTGCGGTTCCTTTTTTTTATGAATTTACAATAAGTAAACATTGTTTTAACTCTGGTTTTCCTATCGTATAGTTCAATAACCATTCTCGCAATTGTTCCATTTCATAAGGCAACAACATTTTGATGGCTTTTTCTAACTCTTTGCAAAAAAGCAACGGATCAAAACTTACTCTTTCTAGGACTGATTTTGTATAATCATACATGATTTTCGACATAGTAAATGAAGATTTTAAGTTAGATTTTAATAATAAATCGGTGTAAAAATACATTAATTATAATTGTAACATAATTATTTAACGTAGTTTTTAGTTTTTTATTTCAGATACAATTTACATCAATAAAACAAAAACAAACTATTGAAAACAAAGGTTTTAACAACTCTATTTAGTTTTTTGTAGCCCGAAACATTTCTCTTTTTCCCGGTGGCCCTGCGAGTTTTTCAACAGTAAAACCTACTTCAATCATGCTCCTTTTTACCACACCTCTGGCTGCATAGGTAACCAGCACTCCATTTGGTTTGAGCGCATTATACATTTTTTCGAAAATTGCTGTACTCCACAATTCAGGTTGTACTCTATATCCAAAAGCATCGAAATAAATCAAGTCAAATTTATTTTCATCATTGATTTCTTCAAAAAATTGTTTTCTTTTCGTCAATGTGAAATCATCATCCAGAATAATTTTTTCTTCCCAATTACTTTGATGCATGGTGTCAAAAATTGAACTTTGTTCCACTGCATTAAGTTCTTCTACATAATTCATCGACACTATTTCCTCTACCGTAATTGGATACGCTTCCACTCCAACATAATCAATGCTTTGATTCCTTTTTTTTGACTCCAAAAAAGTAATAAAAGCATTAAGGCCGGTACCAAAACCAATTTCTAAAATAGAAACATTCCTGTCTGGAAACAGCGAAAGTCCGTTTTTTATAAATACGTGCTGCGCTTCCTGAATGGCGCCATGTTTAGAATGATAACATTCGTCCCATTCCGCTATGTGGATGGTTGTTGAACCATCAAGTGTTTGGATTATTTCTCTTTTCAAAATTATTTTCTAAAGTTATTCGAGTGTGAAATTTTTTAAACTTGTCAAAATTAATGAAAACTAATGCGTTTACTGCTGATAAATCACTATTTATTATGTAATCGATAGAATTAAGCTCATTTTTTTTTTATTTTCTAAAACGTAAACAAATCGTAGTCAAAGGCTATAATTAATATTGTTTTGATAAGTAATTTGCTGATTTTTATTTAATTTTGCAAATATTAAACGCCAATTTATAGAAACCAGATTTTTTAAGCTTTAGCTAAAACTTTAAAAAAAATTAAAAAACAATACATTATTATGAGTACCACTCAAACTAACAAAATTGAAATTATAAAATCCGCTACTTCAAAAATAAGTGAAGTAGATTTTGAAAACTTAAGCTTTGGTTCCGTTTTCACAGATCATTTATTTGAATGTGATTTTAAAAATGGAGAATGGCAACAACCGGTCATTAAACCTTATGCTCCCTTTTTGTTAGACCCATCAACAAGAGTTTTTCATTACGGCCAAGCTATATTTGAGGGCATGAAAGCCTACAAGGATAGGAATGATGCTGTTTGGCTTTTTAGACCTGACGAAAACTACAAACGTTTCAATAAATCCGCAGTGAGAATGGCCATGCCTGAAGTTCCTGAAGAAATATTCATGAATGGGTTGAATCAATTGTTGCAATTGGATGAAGCTTGGATCAAAAAAGGTAAAGGGAACGCGATGTATATCCGACCATTTATGATTGCTACCGGAACAGGTGTGATTGCAAATCCATCCAATGACTACAAATTCATGATCATTTTATCTCCAGTAACATCTTATTACTCTGGTGATGTCAAAGTACTTATAGCGGAACATTTTAGTAGAGCTGCTAATGGAGGAATTGGAGCTGCAAAGGCTGCGGGTAATTACGCTGCGCAGTTCTATCCGACTGAATTAGCTAACAAGGAAGGATTCCAACAAGTAATTTGGACAGATGATGCCACGCATACCAAACTAGAAGAAGCAGGAACAATGAATGTTTTCTTTAGAATAAACGAAACGCTTTTGACTGCTCCGGTTAGTGAAAGAATTCTTGATGGTGTTACTAGAAAAACACTAATCGACTTGGCTAAAAGTGAAGGAATTGCTGTAGAGGTTCGTCCGGTTTTAGTTTCTGAACTTGTTGAAGCTGCGAAAAACGGAACTTTAAAAGAAATTTTTGGTGCAGGAACAGCGGCTGTAATAAGTCCGATATCAGGATTTTCATACCAAGACGTATACTATGAATTGCCAAAAATTGAAAAAACAGTAGCAATTCAGTTGAAAGACAAATTGACTAATATTCAAAATAAACTAGAAGAAGATACTTTTGGATGGACTGTTAAAATATAATTTTTCAACATTATGAATGCATACAAAAAGCGATTTTCACCATGAAAATCGCTTTTTGTATTTTGTAGATATTAAGACTCCGCCAATACTCTATTTATGTTCTAATATTTTAGAAAAATCAGGTTTAAAATAATTTGGTCCTTTCATCACTTTGCCATCTTCACGGTAAATAGGGTTCCCGTCTTCGCCTAACTTACTCATATTACTACGTTGGATTTCGTCAAAAACTTCCTCTATTTTGTGTTGTAAACCATGTTCAATAATGGTACCGCAGAGAATGTACATCATGTCCCCTAATGCGTCCGCAATTTCTATTAAGTCATTATTTTTAACTGCTTCAAGATATTCTTCGTTTTCCTCTTTCATTAAATTAAAGCGAAGTTCATGCTTACTTTCGCCTAAATTAGCTATTGGAATTTCACTGTGTCCAATTTTAAAAGCAGTATGAAATTCTTTCACTGAGTTTATCTGTTTTTGCATCTTTTTATTTTGTTAAATGAAAAGGCAAATTAGCAACTATTTCTAAACTATTAACTAAATTTGCCTGAAATAATTTAAACTATGTTCAGTCAAGGTCAATTAGTGTTTGCAGGCTTGTTTTTTGTTGCATTTGTTATTGCTGCAATTTATTCCTATCGAAAGGATATCAAAATACACAATGAGTTTTACAAGGGGAACTACAAAATTGTAATAGGATTTGTAGTTTTTATTGGTATTTTGTTCCTGATAAAAGTATTTTTTAAACGTTAGTTTTCTCTAAACAAAGAATCCAATTCCACTGTAAAGTGGATTTTTTTGTTTTGAAAAACATCGGAATTAACTATCAAAATTCTTGTTTTTGTATGAAATTTTAAATTTAATACATTTATAATCAATTCTTTAACCCCATCAGTACATACACAAACTATACATCCATTTTTTTAAACAAATTACCATCATATTTATTTAACACTTTCTGCTACTTGTAAATTAAATCTTTAACTTTACAAAAATTAATAAACCTGTGTATTATGAGGATTTTAAAATATTTATTTCTTTTACTGCTGCTTAGTTTTGTGGCTTTATCCATTTTTGTAGCTACTCAAAAAGGAGATTTTACCGTAGAAAGAAGTAAAATCATAAATTCTCCAAAATCAAACGTTTTTAATTTTGTCAATGATTACAGAAACTGGGAAGATTTTGGTTCATGGATTACCGCAGATCCAGAGATTAAAATTAATTATCCAGGTAAAACAATTGGTCCAGGAGCATCGTATTCATGGGAAGGAAAAGATGGAAACGGCGATATGAAAACTCTTTTTGTAAAAGAAAACGATAGTATTTCTCAGAAAATGAACTTTGGTGGTTCTGAATCTTCGGTTTTTTGGAAATTTAAAGATACCATTGGAGGAACAAAAGTAACTTGGAAAACAATTGGAAAAATGAGTTTTTCTATGAAAGTATACACCGCATTTAATGGCGGTATCGATAAAATCATTGGTGAAATGTATGAAAAAAGCTTAGCTAATCTTGATAAAACGCTAGATTTTGAAATAAACACCTATACGGTAAAAGTGAACGGACCAGCTAAAAAAACTGGAACCTTTTATTTGAAACAAACCTTCAACAGTAAAATTTCGACCGTTATTAAAAATTCAAGAATCGTATTTTATAAAATCATTACGTTCTGTAAACAAAATAATATCGAGTTGAATGGAAAACCATTTTTACTCTATCACACCTATGATTTAGCAAGTGGATTGACCAAAGTTTCGTTTTGTGTGCCCATAAAAACTCAAATTTTAACAAGTTCAGGAAGTGATATTTTAGCTGGAAAACTTGAACCATTCGACGCCATTAAAACAACATTAAACGGTAATTATTCCCATACTCAAAAAGCACTGGATCAAACAAAAATATACCTTAATGCTAATAAAATTGTAACAGATCTTGCGTTTTCACACTTGGAAGTTTTCACAACAGGTATAGCAGAAATTAAAAATCCTTCAAAATGGGTCACTGAAATTTACTATCCTTTGCAGCCAAAAATAATTCCAGTCAAATCTTATGTTCCAGCTGCCATTAAGAAAGTAGAGCCAGCAATAACTCCTGAACCAGTTATGAATAAGGAAGAAGAGCAATCTGAATTTTAAATTATTATTGAGTGGATTAAACCTTTTTGAAAAATTACACTCTAACCTATAAATAATAATTTTGCAAGAGGAACAGGAATTTATTCAGCAATTGTTATCCCCTAAAACGCATAATCAAGCGTTTCAGCGGTTGATTGCAGATTATCAAAGACCACTTTACAATCACATTCGTAATATCGTTTTGAACCACGATGATACAGATGATGTTTTGCAAAATACTTTTATTAAAGTATTTCAAAATTTAAAGAATTTTAAAGGCGAAAGCAAACTATTTTCATGGATGTATCGTATTGCTACCAATGAAGCTTTGACTTTTTTAAAACAAAAATCAAAAATAAGTGGCATCTCATCTGAAACATTGCAAAACAAAACGTTGGATAATCTAGAAGCTGATGTGTTTTTTGACGGAAATGATATTCAAATAAAATTGCAAAAAGCTATTGCACTATTACCTGAGAAACAACAATTGATTTTTAAAATGAAATATTTTGAAGAACTCAAGTATGAAGAAATTTCTGAAATCTTAGGAACTTCCGTTGGTGGATTAAAAGCATCCTATCATATCGCAGTAAAAAAAATAGAAGCTTTTGTATCTACTAATTAAACCTTTTTATACTAACTACGTCTAAAGAAAATATGAAAACATTTAAATTAGAAAACGAGCCTAAAATTGAAACCGGATTTAAAACACCGGATCATTATTTTGAAAATTTCTCAGTCAAAATGATGCAGCAATTGCCTGCAAGGGAACCAAAAGTTATTTCTATTTTTCAAAAAAGGAAAAATTTAATTCTTATGGTGGCAGCCGTTTTAGTACTTGCTATGATGATTCCAATTTTTAATTACTCATCTGCCAGCAGCAATGAATTGGATGCAACTGAATTAGAAAATTATATCACCTATCAATCTAATCTAAATCAATATGATTTGATAAGTGGCCTAGAAGATGAGGACATTAACAACATGAATACAAGTATTGCAATAGAGGATGAAGCGATAGAAGATCTTTTATCTGGAAATTCAAATTTGGAAAATCTTATTTTAGAATAAATAACAAACTTGCTTTTTAAGCTTTAATTAAAAAATCACAAAATGAACGTTAGAAAATTATTACCCCTACTCTTTTTATTTGTTTCATTCAGCTTTTACGCTCAAGGCGAAAGTATGAAAGAAAAAAGAGAAAAAATAAAAGCGTTGAAAGTAGCTTTTTTTACCACTGAGCTTGATTTTACAGCTAATGAGGCTGAAAAGTTCTGGCCGCTTTACAACACATTTGATGACAAACAATTTGAACTAAGACATCAAAAAATGCGCGCTTATATGAAAAGAATGAGTGATGGCTCATTAGATAAAATATCTGAAAAAGAAGCTAATAATTTCTTAGTTCAAATGGAAGAAACTGAAGAAGAGTTATTTTTATTGCGAAAAAAATTCACTCAAAATTTGCGAGGCGTATTACCTTCAGTGAAAATCATTAAACTTAGAAAGGCTGAAGAAGATTTCAATAGAAAATTGCTCCATCAATATCGTAATAAAAGCCAAAAAAAATAATTGCTTTAATTTTATTAGTTCAACGAAAAGAGACTCTATATTCATAATTGATACAGAGTCTCTTTTTATTTAAGTAAAGTAAAACTACTGTAATCTTTCTAAAAGTTTCTTATTTATGGCCTTTACCAATGCTGGTCCTTCGTAAATAAAACCGGTGTACAACTGAATTAAACTTGCTCCGGCATCTAGTTTTTCAATTGCATCTTCAGCAGAATGAATTCCTCCTACTCCAATAATAGGGAAGGCTTTATTGCTTTTTTGAGATAAAAATCGGATTACTTCAGTAGAACGATGTGTCAATGGTTTTCCTGACAATCCACCCATTTCTGTTTTATTTTCGGATTGCAACCCTTCACGAGAAATCGTGGTATTAGTAGCAATAACCCCCGCAATTTTAGTTTCTTTTACAATATCAATAATATCAAGCAATTGTTCATCTGTTAAATCTGGGGCAATTTTTAATAAAATTGGCTTTTGCTTTGGCTTAGCCAAATTCTTATTTTGGAGCGTCTGCAAAAGTTGTGTCAACGGTTCTTTATCTTGTAATGCTCGAAGATTTGGTGTGTTTGGCGAACTCACATTAACCACAAAATAATCGACATAATCGTATAAAGCGTCAAAACATATTTCGTAATCAGAAGTCGCTTCTTCGTTTGGTGTCAACTTGTTTTTCCCAATGTTTCCACCAATCAAAACGCCTTTGTTTTGTTTCAAACGTTCCACTGCTTCTTGAACTCCGCCGTTGTTAAATCCCATTCGGTTGATGATGGCGCTGTCTTCTTTCAAGCGAAACAATCGTTTTTTGGGATTTCCTTCCTGACCTTTTGGAGTCAACGTTCCTATCTCGATAAAACCAAAACCAAAATTGGACAATTCCTTATACAATTTTGCATCTTTATCAAAACCTGCTGCAAGACCTACTGGATTTTTAAATTTTAATCCGAAAACTTCGGTTTCTAATTTGACATCATTTACTTCATAAAGCGCTTTAAAAAGAGCTGTAAATCCGGGAATTTTAGACAAAAAGCGAATCAATGAAAAAGTAAAATAATGCACTTTTTCAGGATTAAACCAAAAAAGTATAGGGCGTAAGAGTAATTTGTACATGTTGGTGTTGTTGTGTTGTGCAAAAATAGAATTATCTAACCGATAAATAAATATTTGGAAAATAATTTTTAAATCATTTTGCCAAATCAAAAAGTGGTTATAAACATATTTTATTTGGCTTTAGCCAACGAAGAAAATGCCAATAAAGAATCCTTTTCTTTCTATCTATCTAAAATGATACAATTATAGAAGAAACACTTTAGATTAACCGATCGAATCGTTTTATAAAAATTACATTTTTTAATTAAATATTTACTCCCATGAGATTGAAAATTACAACAACGCTTTTTTTGTTTTTTATAGTTCAGGTCTTTTTTGCACAAAAAGTAAAAAATGAAACTATAAAAGTGGATGCAAAAAATAATGTAATTCCAGCAGTTAATTCAACTCAAATTGCAGCAACAGCAACGGCAATAAGCAGTAAAACCAAAGAAGATACAAAATACTTAAATGACCAACTTAAGTCCGAAAAGAAAGCTTTAAAGGAAGCTAAAAAAATTGAGAAAGAACAAGAGCGTTTTGAAAAAGAAAAAAAGGACTTTAACAAAAAGCAAAGCCGAATTTTTTCCGGAGAGAAATCCGTTCGGAATATAAAAGATAAAATAAATAAGTCACAACGAAACTTGATTACAAGCAAGGAAAAATTAGATAAGAAAATTGCCAAAGGCAGCCTTTCTTCTACTCAAATTGAAAAAGAAAATATAAAGATCAGTAAGCAACAAATTAAAACCAATAAACTGGAAGAAGATCTTGAGAAAGCTGAAAAAAAATTAAATAAAGTAAGAAACTAAATTTCAACCACCTTTGGGTGGTTTTTTTATGACTACTCTATTCCGTTGCAAATTAGCATACAATCCTTCTTTCATTCAAAATTACATTAAACAAAATTTAGTCTTTACTTTACTTCTAAATCCTCCTAAAAAAAAGATTATATTTGCATAAAACAAAGAAAAATGCAACATATCATAGACCGTTTCATCAGTTATGTAGTTATTGATACAGAATCTGACGCCAATTCAGAAACTACGCCAAGCACAAAAAAACAATGGGATTTAGCTAATAAACTAGTTGAAGAATTGAAAACTATTGGAATGCAAGACGTTTCAATAGATGATAAATCATATATTATGGCAACGTTGCCTAGTAATGTAGCGCATGATGTACCTACAATTGGGTTTATTTCACACTTTGACACATCTCCAGATTTTTGTGGTGCAAATGTAAAACCGCAAATAGTCCCAAATTATGATGGTAAAGACATTGTATTAAATGCGGATAAAAACATTATCCTTTCCCCTAATTATTTCAAAGATTTACTGCTTTACAAAGGACAAACTCTAATCACTACAGACGGCACAACCCTATTAGGCGCCGATGACAAAGCCGGAATCACGGAGATTGTCACCGCTATGGAATTCCTCATCAAAAATCCTGAAATCAAACACGGAAAAATCAGAATTGGTTTTACACCTGACGAAGAAATTGGTCGTGGCGCCCATCATTTTGATGTAGAGAAATTTGGAGCGGATTGGGCCTATACAATGGACGGAAGCCAAGTAGGAGAACTGGAATACGAAAATTTTAATGCGGCTGGAGCCAAAATTACTTTCAAAGGAAAAAGCGTTCATCCTGGTTATGCCAAAGGTAAAATGATTAATTCCATGTTGATTGCAAATAATTTCCTAAATGAATTGCCCTCTGGAGAAACTCCCGAAGAAACCAAAGGATACGAAGGTTTTTTTCACGTGCATCACCTAACAGGAAGTATTGAAGAAACTGTTTTGGAACTTATCATTCGCGATCATAACAAGAAAAAGTTTGAAAAACGAAAAGAACTAATTGAAAAAATAACCAAAAAAATCAATAATAAATTTGCAAAACAATTTGGTGAAGATATTGTTACTGCCGAAATAAAAGATCAATATTACAATATGAAAGAAAAGGTTTTGCCTGTAAAACATATTGTAGATATTGCTGAAAAAGCAATGAAGGAGATTGGAATCAAACCGCTAATAAAACCTATTCGTGGTGGAACTGACGGTTCTCAATTATCGTATAAAGGTTTACCTTGCCCAAATATTTTTGCTGGTGGACATAATTTTCACGGAAAATATGAATATGTTCCTGCTGAAAGCATGCAAAAAGCAGTTGAAGTTATTGTAAAAATAGCCGAATTGACTGCACTAGAAGTAGCTATTAAAAAATAATCTATTGGAATGCTCAAAAGCGACTCACATTTGGGATAAAAACAACAGTTGGTTAGAAGAATTAGAATTTCTAAAATCAATTATTGTCAAAACTGAACTTGAAGAAACTAGCAAATGGGGCGGAATTGTTTATGTCCTCAATGGCAAAAATGTAATAGGAATTGCTGGATTCAAAAATTACTTTGCCATTTGGTTTTTCAACGGTGTCCTATTGGAAGACAAAAAAAAGTTGTTAGTGAATGCACAAGAAGGTGTTACAAAAGCATTGCGGCAGTGGCGTTTTAAATCAAAAGAAGAAGTCAATGAAGGTGATGTCCTGAATTATATAAAGGAAGCCATTGAAAATGAAAAGCGAGGAAAAACGAGTAAGCCTGAAAAGAAAATGCCAATTTTATCCGAGTTTTTCCAAAAAGAATTAATTGCCAATCAAAAATTAGCAGCGGCTTTTCAGAAATTCTCAGCGTACAAGCAATATGAATTCATGGAATATATTGAAAGTGCAAAACGAGAAGAAACTAAACGTTCCCGGATTGATAAAATCATCCCAATGATACTCGATAGCATTGGTCTTAATGACAAATACCGATAAGATTAAGTCCCATTACTGAAATTTCAGGAATGGGACTTTTTTTATTAAAAAAAATCAAACTTAGCAATGATTTACTTTACTAATTGATGCTAAAATTAATCTCTAATTTCTGCTTATATTTTTTAGTTGGCTTACTTCGTTGTCATGTATTCGTACAAATTTAGATTCAAATAAAGAAAAGCTTAACATTGGACAATTGATTAAATCACTATATTTACTTACAATAACTTAACAATTTATTAAAACAAGAAGAAACATTAGTTTTAATAAAGCAAAATCTAATACTAAAAACACAAACTATGATACAAAAAGAAGAAGAAGAAGAGACGATACAACCGTCTTTGGAAAAACCTGAAGTTGTAAAACCAACCCGAACCAGAAAACCAAAAATTATTAACCCTGAAGTGGTACCTGCCGAAATTATCGAACCTGAAAATGAAACTGTAATCACTGAAATTATTGAAGAAATGATAACCATTTCTGCTGAAAGCAACGATGATACTGCTGCACAACCAAGTAAAAAGGACACTAAAAAAGACACTAAAAAGAAGATAAAGATGAAAGATAAAGACAAGAAAAAGGTTAAAAAAGCTGACGCAAAAGAAAAAGCAAAGCAAAAAGCAAAAGCCAAAAAGGCAAAAAAAGCGAAAAAGGACAAAGCGAAGAAAGCAAAAGTAAAAGCGAAGATCAAAGCTAAAAAAGCCAAAGCAAAATCTAAAAAAGCAAAGAAGAATAAAAAGAATAAAAAATAATATTATTCTTTTTTATGCAAAAAAAAAGTCTCAATCCGAATATTTTCCGGTTGAGACTTTTTTTAATTTATAAAATGAAAATTATTTTTTGTTCAAAATAGCACTCATTTCCATAGAAATCGCAGAACGCTCCATTTTCAATTTTCCTGACATCGTTTCTACAACAACAGTTGTATCTGCAAGCTCAGAAACTTTTCCGTGAAGTCCACTTTTGGTGATGATTTTATCACCTACTTTTAGTGTACTTTCAAATTCTTTTTCTTGTTTTGCTTTTTTCTGTTGTGGTCTGATCATAAAGAAATAGATCACCACAAACATTAATATAAACGGTGCAAATTGAGTTAACTGTTCCATAATTTTGATTCTCTTTTTATTTGTTAATTATTACATTAGACCACGACCGGCTTTTATAATTCTTTTGCTGGTTTGCAGTTCTTTTACTAAATTGTCTAAAATTCCGTTGATAAAAATACTACTTTTTGGTGTAGAATATTCTTTGGCAACCTCTAAATATTCGTTAAGTGTAACTTTTACAGGAATAGAAGGGAATTTCAAGAATTCACAAATTGCCATTTTCAGAATAATAGTATCAATCTCGGCAATTCTCTCACTGTCCCAATTAGGCGTTTTATCTACATATTCTTTAGCTAATTCTGATTCGTTAAGCACTGTTTTTCTAAACAAATCTTTCACAAAATCTTTGTCCTCATTGTCTTTATACAATTTTGGAACTCGGAAATTATCATCTTCACCAGCCTTAATCGCTTTCAATTGCTTGATAATATGTGTATTCACTAACGGAATATCATCAACCCAAGTCAATTTATCATCCTCAAGATAGTCATACAATTTCTCGTTTGGAACAATAACTTCCATGAATAAATCAACGATAAACTGTCGGTCTTCCTCAAACGTGTTCACGTCATTACTCATGTATTGCGCATACAATGGACTCGCCTTGATATCATTCAAAAGCAATAAAATATAATCGTCGTTTAAAGTCCAATTATTGATCTTACGGTTTTCCAGAGCAATACTTAATGAATTATTTTCGGAAAGAATTTGAAAAATCCTGTTTTTGATGAATTTTTCGTTAGGCTTGCGTTCCTCAGGAGTTGCAAGATGTTTCAAACTTGATTTGTGCAAAAAGATAGTTTCTGTTTTGCAAATTTCAATCAGCGAAGAAAGCATTATAAGGTATAAATCTTGAATATTGTCGATACTGTAAAAAAGGAATTTTTCTTCTTTTTCCAAATTATCTGAACCGCTTTGATGCATCGCATAAATGGACTGCATGACTTTAACGCGAATGTGTCTTCTATTTACCACCTTGTAAGAACTTTTATTAATTAGGGTGCAAAAATAAGTATTTCATTTTTTAAAATAAAATATATAATCGCTTATTTTACTGCAATCAATCAACAGTACTCAGTAAATGCTACTAAAACATCCCCTGAATACTGATAATTGAGCACTGAAAACTACTTTTTACTGTTCTCTATTTTTCTTTGATTGATTCTATTTTGGGCAATAGTCAAAGCAGCATGATGTGTTGTCATGTTGTTAGCAATTGCAAAATCAAAAATCTCCAATGTTGTGTTATAGATATTTTCTGTTTTACGCATGATTTCTGCTTTGTCATAATGCGCTAATTCAGCGTAAACATTGATGATTCCACCTGCATTAATCAAGAAATCGGGAGCATATAAAATCCCTCTTTCCTGTAAAATTGCACCGTGAACATTCTCATCAGCTAATTGATTATTAGCAGCTCCGGCGATTACTTTTGCTTTAATTTTATAAACTGTATTGTCATTTAAAGTTGCTCCCATGGCGCAAGGCGCATAAATATCAACATCTGCACTGTACAAATCGTCTCCTCTGAAAATTTCTGCATGGTACTTCGCTCCTACTTCATTCAGTTTTTCTTCATTGATATCAGCAATAGTAACGATTGCTCCTTCTTTGGTCAAATAATCAACTAAAGTTTCACCAACATGACCAATTCCTTGAACCAATACTTTCTTGCCACTCAAAATATCAGAACCAAATTGTTGTTTTGCAGCTGCTTTCATTCCTAAATATACTCCGTAAGCCGTAACAGGCGACGGATTTCCAGAACCACCTCTTGATTCAGAAATTCCGGTAACATATGGTGTTACATCTCTAACGATATCCATATCTGCGGTTTCCATTCCCACATCTTCAGCAGTAATATATCTTCCGCTTAAACCGTGTACAAATTCACCAAACTTGCGCATCAACTCGGGCGTTTTTTGCGTTTTTGCATCTCCTATAATCACAGCTTTACCGCCACCAATATTTAATCCTGTAATCGCTGCTTTAAAAGTCATACCGCGTGAAAGACGCAAAACATCATTTAATGCTTCCCATTCATTGGCGTAATTATACATTCGCGTACCTCCTAAAGCTGGACCCATTACCGAATTATGAATACCAATAATTGCTTTTAAACCTGTATCTTTGTCGTTGCAAAATACAATTTGTTCGTGATCATCAAATGATAATTGACCAAAAACGGGATCCATTTTTTGAAGTTCCTTTCCAGTTGTGAAAGCTGCATTCATAGTGTAAGTTTTTATAGTGATAAATTACGAATTCGTCAAAAAGACATTTCAAATTTACATAAAATATAAATATGCATCAACATTTTGTCTAAAATTTGTTAATTCATCAATTAGAGTAATCGAAAATTTATCGGTAAAAATAATAAAAACAAATTTTTAACTTAGAAATAAAATCATTTCAACACAGAATATCATAAAAAATGAAAGAATTACGTTATTTAAATAAATACTTCGTCAAATACAAATACAGTTTCTTACTGGGAATTATTTTTACCATTATTGCACAGATTTTCATGCTTTTCACCCCAAAGTTGATCAGCAAATCTTTCAAGGTAATTGAGGCTTTTGCCAAAGATAAAACCATAGCCAAATCAGTCATTCATGAGGAATTAATTTCGAATATTTTACTGATTATTGCCACAACAATCATTGCCGGATTTCTTACTTTTTTGATGAGACAAACCTTAATTGTCATGTCCCGACACATAGAATTCGATTTGAAAAACGAAGTTTTCCGCCAATATGAGAATTTATCTCAAAATTTTTACAAGCAAAATCGTACCGGAGATTTAATGAACCGCATCAGCGAAGATGTTTCAAAAGTAAGAATGTATGTGGGTCCTGCGGTAATGTACACGATTAATACTGTTATTCGTTTTGCAATCGTAATTGTCTATATGTATAATGTATCCCCAACTTTGACACTTTATACGCTGTTACCTTTACCCATTTTATCGTATACAATTTTCAAGTTAAGTTCCGAAATCAATATAAGGAGCACCATTTTTCAGCAATATTTATCTAAAGTTTCCAGTTTTTCGCAAGAAATATTTTCAGGAATCCGTGTGATAAAAGCGTATTCACTGGAAGGCCAACATCAAAATAACATGGTGAGCTTAGCCAATGAAAGCAAAAGTAAAAGCTTGAATTTAGCCAAAGTACAATCCTTATTCGGTCCTTTAATGTTAGCGCTTATCGGTATCAGTAACTTGGTGGTAATTTATTTTGGAGGTTTAATGTACATCAACGGTTCCATAAATAGCATTGGAACCATTGCTGAATTTATTTTGTACGTCAACATGCTGACGTGGCCTGTAGCTTCACTTGGCTGGGTTTCTTCGATGGTTCAGGAAGCAGAAGCGTCTCAAAAAAGATTAAATGAATTCCTTAAAATTGAACCGGAGATAAAAAATAAAAACGAAAATAAATCCATAATCGAAGGCTCGATCTCTTTCGAAAACGTAAGCTATACATATGAGGATACTAATATCAAAGCGTTGCAAAACATATCTTTCACCGTTAAAAAAGGAGAAACTTTAGCTATTTTAGGGAAAACAGGATCTGGAAAATCTACCATTTTATCCTTAATTTCCAGAATGTATGATGTAACCGATGGAAAAATAACCATTGACGGAAGTGAAATAAGCAACGTCAATCTTTTTGATTTGCGAAACAGCATTGGTATCGTTCCGCAAGATGCGTTTTTATTTTCAGACAGTATTAAGAATAATATTATGTTTGGCAAGGAGAATGCGAGCATCCAAGAAGTGGAATCAGCAGCAAAAAGTGCCGTTGTTCATGATAACATCATGGGCTTTAATAAACAATACGAAACTGTGTTGGGTGAAAGAGGAATTACACTTTCCGGAGGTCAAAAACAAAGAGTTTCCATTGCCAGAGCCATTATTAAGAATCCTCCTATTTTACTTTTTGATGATTGTTTGTCGGCCGTTGATACGGAGACAGAAGAAGCGATATTGAATAACCTGCACGAAATTTGTAAAGACAAAACAACTATAATTGTAAGCCACCGTGTGTCATCAGCTAAAAATGCTGATAGAATTATAATTATTGATAAAGGACAAATCATCCAACAAGGTTCTCATAATCAATTGATAAATCAAGAAGGGTATTATGCGGCTTTGTATTTGAAACAACTTTCAGAAAAAGAAATGCTATAATTGTTGTATAATACATATTTTTTATAGATTTTTGGGTACTAGTTAACAACCATAAATTGATAGAAAGGATTATGAGAGAACATGACATGTTAGAAAAAGAAGAGATTTTTTCTAAAGTTTTAAGAGCTGGAAGAAGAACCTATTTCTTTGATGTGAGAGCGACAAAAGCAGATGATTATTACATTACCATTACAGAAAGTAAGAAATTTACCGAAGAGGATGGATCTTTCCATTTCAAAAAGCATAAAATTTATTTATACAAAGAAGATTTCGCTGCTTTCGCAGAAATTTTAGGAGAAATGACATCTTACGTTTTGAACCACAAAGGCGAAGAAGTAATCTCAGAAAGACACCAAAAAGATTTCAAAAAAGAATATGCATCTGAAAAATCAGATGATGAAATTATACCGCAAACATCAACTTTTACAGATATAGAATTTGATGATATTTAATTTTTAGTTACTTACTTACCAATAAAAAAGTCCAAAAGTCATTTGATTTTTGGACTTTTTTTGTACATTTCACTAAACAGTAGAAACAACTAAAATGACAGAACCAATCGTAAGTACAGCATGGCTTCAAGCAAATCTAAAAGATCCAAACTTAATACTCCTCGATGCCAGTTTCAAAGAGAAGCAATCCAATATAGAAACAGATCTTGAAAATATTCACATCAAAGGCGCTCGTTTTTTTGATATAAAAAACACGTTTAGCGATACCAATAATCCTTTACCCAACACGATTCCTAATCCTGAACAGTTTGAATTTGAAGCCAGAAAACTAGGGATTAACAAGAATAGTATCGTTGTAATTTATGACAATCTGGGCGTTTATTCCAGTCCAAGAGCATGGTGGTTGTTTAAAGTAATGGGACATCAAAATGTTGCTGTTCTGGATGGCGGTCTACCGGAATGGATTAGTCAAAAGTATCCCGTTGAACCAATACCGGAAATTCTAAACTATACTATTGGGAATTTTGAAGCCAAATTTGATCCAGAATTGGTCAAAAGCAAAGAACAAATTTTAGAAAACATACAAACTAAAGACTCGGTTCTGATTGATGCTCGTACGGAAAACCGATTTAAAGGAATTGGCAGTGAACCCAGACCCGGATTGCGAAGTGGCCATATTCCCGGCTCCCTAAATATGCCATACACACAACTTTTAAGAAACGGCAAATTTTTACCAAAAGAAGAATTAGTCAAAATTCTGAAAACTGACAGCAGACCTCTAATATTTACTTGTGGTTCCGGAGTTACTGCCTGCATCGATTTAATTGCTTATGAATTGATTGGTAAAAATCCCAAATCCGTCTACGATGGTTCTTGGACAGAATGGGGACAACTGGAAAATCTTCCAATTGAAAATTAAAATGTATTATTTTTTAATACTAATGGTACGAATTTTTTAAATAAAAACTGATTTTAAATTGTAAATCACATTACGACCGCTAATTCCGGGAGTAATTTAAAAAATAGTGTGTTATAAACAGCTTAACAAAGAAATTAGCATTCATTATTATACAATGTCAGTACGTTTTTAATTTAAATGGAATAACTAACTTCCTTGCTTTCTAGCGAAAATAAGCCACAAATTCGTGCTAATAAATTTATTCTTTCCAAATAGTAAATTAACTATTTAAAAATTTCAGCATCAAATCTGAGCTTAACTATTACCGAAATTCATGCAATTCTCCTCTTTAAACGGAAGTTAAAAGATTGTTTTCCAGATAATTTTACATGTTATTTAATTACATTTATCCAATACTTACAATAATGAAAATCTACGTTCAAATATTTTTGTGGATTAACGCAGAGCTAAAAGGTAGTGAGAGCCTTTTTTAATAGAAATTTTCAGGGCTTAATCTCATCTTTTTTGAGACTTTATTTAAAATTATTTGAACCTCTGACAAATTATCGTAAAATAGCAATTAAACCGAACGAAAAGCATTTAAAATTACTGACAACACATGAAAGAAGCCAATTCATTATTTAGTTTTTTATACGCCGCACTTTTATCTGAAAAAACTAAAAAAAGAGCTGAAATTTTCTTTGTTTCGTTAGCAATAATAAGTTTTTTATTGCATTTAGCAATCATTGCCTTAGTTGACCTTAAAATTATTTTGATCAATGATTATTCCAAATTATTAAGTAATCCAATATCTGCAATTTACACTCCATTCTCCTTTATTTTGATTTATGAAGTTTACCTATTAGTCTATTATCTTCCTAAATCGACAACTATCTATATTGGCAAACAATATGAAATTATCACTCTAATTATCATCCGAAGAATTTTTAAAGACTTAACCAAATTAGAATTAAACTCTAATTGGTTTGATTCGAAAGCTAATGTGAATTTTACCTTTGACATTGTGTCTACAATAATATTGTTCTTTTTAATATTTATCTTTTACAACCTCAACAAAAAAAATGAAATTAATCAGTCTAAACTCCAAAAAACGTTGGACATCAATTCATTCATAAAGCTAAAAAATATTTTTGCTATCGGGCTCATCCCTATATTTTTGGTGCTTTCAATATACAGTTTAGCCCACTGGATTTACGAAAATTTCTTTTCAATTACGCAAATCGTTGTTAAAATTAAAGACATTAATAAAATTTTCTTTGCTGATTTTTTTACAATTCTGATTTTAATTGAAGTGCTTTTACTATTGTTTTCCTTCTTCCTTTCAGATAAATTCAATAGAGTCATTCGCAATTCAGGTTTTATCATATCAACAATATTAATAAAGCTTTCTTTTGGCACAGAAGGAGTTTTGAATGCAATACTTATTGTAGCTGCAGTATTGTTTGGCGTTATAATCTTAGCTATTCACAATAAATATGAGACCTTAGAGGTAAAAAGAGTCAGTACTTTAGAGTCATAAATCACCCTATTTGCAATCCATTTTCAATTTTAAAATCGGGCGCCAATAAAATCACATCTCCTTCTTCCCCTACTGCACCCAAAACCAAGCATTCGCTCATGAATTTCCCAATTTGTTTTTTAGGAAAATTGATTACCGCTACGATTTGGCGGTTGAGTAAATCTTCTTTCTGATAACGTTTGGTTATTTGCGCCGATGTTTTTCGGATTCCGATTTTGGTTCCAAAATCAATCGTTAATTGGTACGCTGGTTTTCTTGCTTCAGGAAAATCATTTATTTCTAAAATGGTTCCCACACGCATTTCTACTCTTTCAAATTCAGTCCAAGTCAGTTCCATCTAATTTTGATTTAATTTTGATTTAATTTCGAATTATAAAGTTACATTTTACAAAATAAAAAACTACTCATTATAAGAAGATATTTACTAATTGAAAGCAATCCTAAACTAATCTGACGTGTTAAATACACGTTAAACGTCTTAGAACTAAAAAAAATGAGTGTATTTTTGCAGTGCGAAATTTAATTTTCATGAAAATCTTTCCAAATACAACACCAACTTGCACCTCTCTTTTTAAAGAGATTTTCGTGCTTGGTGCTAAGTTTTCGCATTCAAAAGCCTTTGTTGATTAGACCTTCGTCTATATAACAACAAACTACTACTTCGAGACGAAGGTTTTTCTTTACACCATTTATTTAATCTGAAATTTTAAAAGTTCTCTTTTTAAAATTCAATATAATTTTAAAACATGTTTTTAAAAAAATTAGCAGCGCACCAAATTATTTGGGCGTCTACCCTTTCGTTTCTAGTAATCAGCAGTGTATTAATTTATTTCGATTATCTTGATTATTTATTTTTGGCTGTTCCACTTTTATTAGTCTATTTACTAATTTCAGATACTTTTCAATCCAAGCATACCGTTAAAAAAAATTACCCAATTGTGGGTCGATTCAGGTATTTCCTAGAATCTTTTCGTCCGGAAATGCGTCAATATTTTTTTGAAGGCGAATTAGACGGAAAGCCATTTAATCGCAGACAACGCACAATCGTTTATCAAAGAGCCAAAAATGTAAAGCAAACTATCTCTTTCGGAATGCAGGATGATCCAAACAGAATTGGTTATGAATGGGCGGCGCATTCTATTTATCCAAAAAGAGCCGACAAACAATTTTTCAGGACCACAGTAGGCAACAGCAAGTGTTTGCAACCGTATAGCGCCAGTATTTATAACATTAGCGCCATGAGTTATGGCGCATTGAGCAAAACTGCTATTTCTTCTTTGAATAAAGGAGCTCAAAAAGGTGGATTTGCGCATAACACAGGCGAAGGAGGAATCAGCGATTTTCACTTAGAAGGCGGTGATTTAATTTGGCAAATCGGAACAGGATATTTTGGATGCAGAAAAGATGATGGTACTTTTTCGGAAGAATTATTTACAGAAAAAGCCAACTTTCCACAAGTTAAAATGATTGAGTTGAAACTCTCGCAAGGAGCAAAACCCGGGCATGGAGGATTATTACCCGGTGAAAAAAACACGCCTGAAATTGCTAAAATTAGAAATATCCAGCCTCACATTGCAGTACATTCTCCTGCGGGACACACTGCTTTTTCAAATAGCACTGAATTATTGCTTTTTTTGAAGAGATTAAGACACTTGTCAAATGGAAAACCTGTTGGATTCAAAATTTGTATTGGTCGCCAAGATGAATTTATTGACATCATTAAAGCCATGAAAGAAACAGGAATTATACCTGATTTTATAACCGTTGACGGAGCAGAGGGAGGAACTGGAGCAGCACCTTTAGAATTTATTGATTATATGGGAATGGCACTTTCGGATGCTTTGATTTTTGTTTCCAAAACCTTGCAACAATTTGAACTCAGAGATCAAATTAAAATTATGGCTTCTGGAAAAATCATTACTGGTTTTGATATCGCCAAAGCGATTTCACTTGGTGCCGATGCATGTTACAGCGCACGAGGAATGATGTTTGCATTAGGTTGTATTCAAGCGTTGCAATGCGACAGTGGTAAATGTCCTGTAGGTATTGCAACCCAAGATAAAGCATTATACAAAGGATTAGATATTACCGAAAAAAGTGTTCGCGTTGCTCATTTTCACAACAACACACTAAAAGCTTTTGCCGAATTCATTGGAGCTTGTGGATTTGATTCTCCAAAAGCTATTACTCCAGATGTTTTTTACCGCAGAATTGACCATAAAACGAATGAAAGTTTTACATCACTATTTTTTAATGATTTTAAAAATAAAGCTAAAACCGAAAAAATAAACTTAAATTAAATCGATATGAAACCAATTCCAGTTTTAACAATTACCGATTATAACATTCTTCGCAAATTAGTAAAAAATGCAAAAGACAGCACAAATATTAGAGAGATTGCCTTACTTACACAAGAATTAGATCGCGCAATCATCAAAAAAGAAGGTGTTCTTGACGAGTCAATTATTCGAATGAATTCTCATGTAACAGTCAAAGACATCAAGACAAAACAGCAAATGAATATTCAAATTGTTATGCCTTCACAATCCAATATAAAAGATGGAAAAGTTTCTATTTTGGCTCCTTTATCCGTAGCTATAATTGGATTTAAAGAAAATGACGAAGTGGAATGGCAATTGCCTGCCGGCATTAAAAATTTAAAAATAATTACCGTAACTAATACTGCAAACGACTAATTATAACCTTTTTTAAACACCTCATTTTATGAAGGTGTTTTTTTTCGTTAAGCAAAAACCCTCCCTTTTTATTTTCAAAAACAAATAAAGTTACAACTATTTAAACTAATTCTGTAAAACTTTCTGTGTGAAATAGTTATAATTTTACAAAAGGCGAATACTAAAATTCATCTTTTAAATAGTAATTATTATGGAAATGAGTCAAATGAATGACAGCAAAATGCGCAAAGAAAGTAATTCTGGTATAGACTTGTACATTGAGACAGCGCCTAACGTAAAATTATACGTGAAAGATTATGGTCAAGGAAAACCCGTAATTCTTATTCATGGTTGGCCATTATCGAATGAAATGTGGGAATACCAAATTGATGCTTTAATACAGAATAACTGTAGAGTTATTACCTATGACCGTAGAGGTTTTGGGAAATCATCACAACCTTGGGATGGCTATGATTACAATACTTTGGCTGACGATTTGAAAGCCATTATTGAACATTTAGATTTAGATGATGCAGCGCTCGTTGGATTTTCGATGGGTGGCGGAGAAGTAGTTCGTTATTTCAGTCGTCATGGTGGTAAAGGAATTTCAAAGGCGGTTCTTATTGCATCGGTAACCCCTTTTCAATTACAAACAGATTCAAATCCAAACGGAGTTCCACAAGAGAAATACGACGGAATGGCGGAACAAATTAAAGCCGACCGAATTGGTTTTCTGGATAATTTTGGAAAAACATTTTTCGGCGTGAGTTTCATCAGTAAGCCAATCAGTACTCCATTATTGGATTATTATAGAATGTTGTGTTCTTTTGCGTCACCTCGTGCAACTTTGGAATGTGCCGTATCATTTTCAACAACCGATTTTCGCTCAGAAATGGCATCTGTAAATGTTCCTACCTTGATTATTCATGGGGATGAAGACAAAACTGTTCCCATTGAAATTACGTCTGAAATTGCTGCGAAATTAATTCCGGATAATAAATTTATCGTCTATGAAGGAGCACCACACGGGTTATTTTACATTGAAAAAGATAAATTAAACAAAGATTTAGTTGAATTTTTAAATTCATAAGTAAGTAGCACATTTTATTTTAAAATGGCTACAGCTTTAATTTAATCCACAAAAAAACCCAAAACTTACGTTTTGGGTTTTTTAATTTTATAAGGACTTTGAATAGTTTAAACTATTTAACTTCCATTAATTCTACATCAAAAATCAAAGTAGCGTTAGGTGGAATTGCTCCTCCTGCACCACGAGATCCATATCCTAAATCCGATGGAATCACGAAACGTGCTTTGTCACCTACTCGCAACAACGCAATTCCTTCATCCCAACCTTCGATAACCTGACCTTGACCCAATCTGAATTCGATTGGTTTTTTTCTTGGATACGATGAATCAAAAACTTTACCGTTCTCTAATGAACCTTCATAATGAACAGACACTGTTTTTCCGCTTTCTGCTTTTTTACCTTCACCTCTTTGGATAAATTGGTAACGCAAACCACTTTCTGTTTTTTCAAAACCAGCTGCTAATTTTTCCATAGCTGCTTCCACTTCTGCTTTAAGAGCTGCATCACGTTTGTTACGAGATCCTTTAAAAGTGATGAAAGCTTCAATTGCATTCCAATTTTTAGCTTCTTCACCTTCTCTGATGATTTCCAAAGACTCTAAAACATCTCCTTGCTCTACAGCATCTACCACATCCTGACCTTCGACAACATGGCCAAAAACAGTATGTTTGTTATCCAACCAATCCGTTGGAATATGCGTGATGTAAAATTGAGAACCGTTGGTTCCAGGTCCTGAGTTGGCCATTGCCAAAACGCCCGGACGATTGTGTTTCAAACTTGGGTGAAATTCATCATCAAATTTATATCCTGGATCTCCAGTTCCAGTTCCTTGCGGACAACCACCTTGAATCATAAAGTTAGGAATTACTCTGTGGAATTTTAACCCGTCATAAAATTTAACCCCTTGCGGTTTTACTTTGTTTTCCAAGTTTCCTTCAGCCAATCCTACGAAGTTCCCAACAGTTCCAGGAGTCAAATCGTGTGTTAGTTTTACTAAAATAGCACCTTTTGTGGTGTTGAATTTAGCATATATTCCGTTTTCCATTTTTTTTAATTTTTGTTAAAGCGCAAATTTACGAATTAAATTAGACAATTTGAAAATTCTCATTAAATCGATTCACTTAATTGAAGACCATTTTTTAGTGATTGTGCTGAGCCATTTTGGCAAAAAAAGACTGTAAATAATTCACTCTTCTATTTGTAGAAACTAATCGTGTTTTACCCAAATGAGTTCGGAAGTATTGTAACCAAGATCTTTCGCCGTTTTTAAATACGCTTCTTTTACCTCTTGTGGCATTGTTTTATCCCGCGAAAGCAACCACAAATACTTCAGACTTTTCCCTGCAACCAAAGCATATTTATAGTCTGAATCAAGTCCAATAATGTTGTATCCCGAATAAAATGGTCCAAAAAAAGAAACTTTTAATTTTCCTTCCTTTGAATCACCTGCAAACTTCACTTTACCTGTTGATGCTACATAATTGTTCTTTATGTAATTATACCCTCTATTTACCACCTTTATGGTTCCATTCTCGTTTAATGAATATTCTGCTGTTGTATTGTTCAAATTTTTTTCAAAAATAAAATCTAGCCGTGCAATTTCGTACCAGTTGCCTAAGTATTTATCTTTTTCAAAATCTTGAATTACCATAGCGCCCTTAGGTATAGAGCTGCAGGAATTCATAATCAACAGACTTGCAGAGAGCAGTGATATACTTCCTAAAACTCGAATTTTATTTTTCATCATCTTTCATTGAATATCAAAATTCAGAAATAAAAAGTTGTAAATCAATACAATTTAGAATACTTTAGGATTTGCTAAAACAAAACAAACCTCTACATCAGTCATAGCAGTTTTGTTAGTGGTGCTATCTCGCAAAGTCTTTATAATAAGTAAAAAGTTTTAATTCAACTAAACCCTAGCCCAGATTGAAACAACATCCTTTTCTTGATTTCTTTAAGCAAGAAAAGATAGCGTGTAAAGCTGGAAATAGCTCCTGAAGAAAAGTTTAATCGTTGAATTGGGTATTTGGTTATTTGAAAACCTCAGCATCTTTGTACCTTTGCTCCCGAATCCTCGGGATTGAAACTTATAAAAGAAATTATGCGCATTGATATTGTTACTGTTCTCCCAGAATTATTGCGAAGTCCGTTTGAGGCTTCGATTATGAAACGTGCTATTGACAAAGGATTGGTGGAAGTTCATTTTCATAATCTGCGGGACTATACGACCAACAGACAGAAAAGTGTGGATGATTATCCTTATGGCGGTGGTGCTGGTATGGTAATGACGGTACAACCTATTGATGCCTGCATTACGCATTTGAAAAGCGAAAGAACCTACGACGAAATCATTTATATGTCGCCAGACGGGGAAACCCTGAATCAGAAAATGGCGAATACGATGTCAATGTATGAGAATATTATTATCCTTTGCGGACATTATAAAGGTGTGGATCAACGCGTACGCGACCATTTTATCACGAAAGAAATCTCTATTGGTGATTATGTTTTGTCTGGTGGTGAGTTAGGAGCTTTGGTATTATCGGATGCCTTGATCCGACTGATTCCTGGCGTTTTGAGTGACGAAACCTCAGCACTGACGGATAGTTTTCAGGATGGATTATTGTCGGGACCTATTTACACTCGCCCTGCGGATTACAACGGATGGAAAGTTCCGGAGGTTTTGACCAGCGGGAATTTTGCCAAAATTGATAAATGGCGTGAGGATATGGCCTACGAACACACAAAGAATAGAAGACCGGATTTGCTTGAAGATTAAAAGTTTGTTTAAAGTTTAAAGTTTTTCTTGTTTAAAGTTGGTATTCAAGAACTTCTAAACTTTAAACAAGAAAAACTTTAAACTTTAAACTTTTTTATCTACTTTTGCGCCCACATTAGTTTAACCTCTGGCGAGATCCGTGAATGTTGATTTAATGCAACCCATAATTAAAAAATATCATGGCAGATTTAATGAAATTCGTTCAAGACGAATTCGTAACAAGAAAAGAATTCCCAGTTTTTGCAGCTGGAGATACTATCACCGTTTACTACGAAATTAGAGAGGGTGAAAAAACTAGAACACAGTTTTTTAAAGGAGTTGTTATTCAAAGAAGAGGTTCTGCTAATACAGAAACTTTCACAATTCGTAAAATGTCAGGTGCTATTGGAGTAGAGCGTATCTTCCCAGTAAACTTACCAGCTTTACAAAAAATTGAAATCAACAAAAAAGGTGCAGTTCGTAGAGCTAGAATTTTCTACTTCAGAGAACTTACTGGTAAAAAAGCTAAGATTAAAGACAAAAGAAGATAGTCAAATATCTCTTTACTATAAAAGTCCCAACAGTGTTGGGACTTTTTTTTGTTTACTATTTTCCTTATAAATTAATAATTTAGGATTATTGAACCCCTAAAACTAACAATATAAGAATAACAAGTTAGTAATCTTAAAATTCGTATTTTTCTGTGCAAAATCCACCTTCTATTACATCTGATTTTCATATATTTGTCCGCCTTATTTTAAGTGAAATACCTTATGTAAGCTACATTTAACTTGATTCGATTATAAAAATAAAAAAATGACACAGAAATCAAAAATTTTTTACACACTTACTGATGAGGCGCCTTTATTGGCAACATATTCATTTTTACCTATTGTACAAGCATTTACATCAACTTCTGACATTGAAATTGAAACTAGAGACATTTCTTTAGCCGGAAGAATTTTAGCAAATTTCCCGGAGTTCTTATCCGAAGATCAAAAAACAGGAGATGCTTTACTAGAACTTGGAACTTTAGCAACAACTCCAGAGGCTAATATCATAAAATTACCAAATGTATCGGCGTCAGTTCCTCAATTAAAATCTGCTATTGCTGAATTACAATCTCATGGCTATAATTTACCAAACTTCCCTGAAGAGCCACAAAACGAAGCGGAAACAGCTATCAAAGCTAAATACTCAAAAATATTAGGTTCAGCAGTGAATCCTGTTTTACGTGAAGGAAATTCTGATCGTAGAGCACCAAAAGCAGTAAAAAATTACGCTAAAGCAAACCCACACTCTATGGGAGCTTGGTCTGCTGACTCAAAAACACACGTAGCTTTTATGGAAAGTGGTGATTTTTACGGAAGTGAAAAATCAGTTACTGTTGCTGACGCAACCGATGTAAAAATCGAATTCGTAGCTAAAGATGGTTCAACTACCGTTTTAAAAGCAAGTACTCCACTAAAAGTGGGCGAAATAATTGATAGTTCAGTAATGAATCTGAACGCCTTAAAAGCTTTTGTTGCCAAAACAATTGCTGAAGCAAAAAAATTAAACGTACTACTTTCAGTTCACCTGAAAGCGACAATGATGAAAGTTTCAGATCCAATTATTTTTGGAGCAATTGTAGAAGTATATTTTGCAGCTGTTTTCGAGAAATACGCTGCCTTATTTAATGAATTGAACATTGACACCAGAAATGGTTTGGGTGATGTATATGCAAAAATTGCAGGACATCCGATGCAAGCTGAAGTAGAAGCGGCATTAAACCAAGCAATTGAAAATGGTCCGGCATTAGCCATGGTAAATTCTGAAAAAGGAATAACAAATCTTCATGTTCCTTCGGATGTGATTGTAGATGCTTCTATGCCAGCAATGATCCGTACTTCAGGACAGATGTACAATAAAGAAGGTAAACTACAAGATACTGTAGCCATGATACCGGACAGATGTTATGCAGGTGTTTATACAGCAACTATTGATTTTTGTAAAAAACATGGTGCTTTTGACCCAACAACCATGGGAAGTGTTCCTAATGTAGGTTTGATGGCTCAAAAAGCAGAAGAATATGGTTCTCATGACAAAACATTCCAAATGACTGCTGACGGTGTAGTGCGTGTGGTAGATACAAACGGAAACGTTTTGATGGAACAAGCTGTTGAAGCAAAAGATATTTTCAGAATGTGTCAGGCAAAAGATGCTCCGATTCAAGACTGGGTTAAATTAGCTGTAAACAGAGCACGTTTATCTAATACTCCTGCTATTTTCTGGTTGGATAATAATAGAGCACACGATAGAGAACTTATAGAAAAAGTTACTAGATATTTAAAAGATCATGATACAACTGGTTTAGATATCCAAATCTTGAATCCTATTGAAGCTACAAACTTCACATTGGAACGAATAATCAAAGGATTAGACACTATTTCTGTAACAGGAAACGTATTACGTGATTACTTAACCGACTTATTCCCAATTTTAGAAGTGGGAACATCAGCAAAAATGCTATCTATTGTTCCATTAATGAACGGCGGTGGTTTATTTGAAACTGGTGCAGGTGGATCAGCTCCTAAACACGTGGAGCAATTTACGGCTGAAGGTTATTTACGTTGGGATTCTCTTGGTGAGTTCTTGGCTTTGGGTGCGTCATTGGAACATTTAGGACAAACTTTAAACAATTCTAAAGCTATTGTTTTAGCAGAAACTCTTGATGTTGCAACGGAGAAATTCTTAGCAACTGATAAATCTCCAGCGCGTAAACTAGGAGGAATTGATAACCGAGGTTCTCATTTTTACTTAGCAATGTACTGGGCGGAAGCTTTGGCAGCGCAAGATAAAGAGCCTGCTTTAAAAGCTATCTTCACTCCTATTGCAGCAGAATTTGCAGCAAACGAAGCGAAAATTAATGCCGAATTGATTGCAGCTCAAGGAAAACCTCAAGACATTGGTGGACATTACCAACCAAATCCTGAAGCAACAAGCAAAGCAATGCGTCCTAGCGAAACTTTCAATACTATATTGGCAAAAATCGCTTAATCAAGTTATTAACTATATTTAAAAGACAACCCGAAACGGTTGTCTTTTTTTTATATTAGCAATACCTTAACACTTGTTATATGACAATTGCTATTCAATTTATTGTACTTTGCGTTTTTTCATTTCGATAAAATTTAAACAATGACTCCAAAGAAAATTATTACCTTTTTAGTTGTATTACTGTCCGCGCTCTCCTCTTTCGGGCAAGAGAAATTTACACTAAGCGGAACTATTATTGACGCCAACAGCAATGAAACTTTAATAGGTGTCAACGTCGTGATTCCAGAGTTAAAAACTGGCGTAACCACCAATGAATACGGATTTTACTCCATTACGATACCAAAAGGAAATTATACGGTTCAAATAAGTTATTTGGGTTATCTAACCATTTCCGAATCGATATCTCTAAACCAAAATATAAAAAACAATTTTAATTTATTCAGTAATGAAACCGCTTTACAAGAAGTCATCATTACTGATAATAAAACAAAAATAGACATCAAAAAACCAGAAATGAGCGTAAATAAACTCTCCATTTCAGCTATCAAAAAAATGCCAGTTGTGCTGGGTGAAGTGGATGTTTTAAAATCTATTTTGTTACTTCCCGGAGTTACAAATGCTGGCGAAGGCGCCTCCGGTTTCAATGTTCGTGGTGGCGGAGCGGATCAGAATTTAATTTTATTGGACGAAGCGACTATTTTTAATTCCTCGCATGTTTTTGGATTTTTCTCTGTTTTTAATCCGGATGCAATCAAAGATTTAAAATTATACAAAGGCGGAATTCCGGCTCGCTACGGCGGAAGAGCGTCTTCTGTTTTAGATATTTATCAAAAGGACGGTAATAGCAAAAGTTTTCATGTTAATGGCGGAATCGGATTGATTTCCAGCCGCATTTTGGCCGAAGGACCATTGGTAAAAGACAAAGGATCGTTCCTTATTGGCGGTAGAAGTTCCTACGCGCATTTATTCCTAAAACTTTCCGAAGAACAAAAAAACAACTCTGCTTATTTTTATGATTTGAATACCAAGTTGAGTTATAAATTGGATACTAACAACAGTCTTTATTTATCGGGTTATTTTGGTCGTGATGTTTTCAGTCTGAATAAAAGTTTTACCAATATTTATGGAAATGCGACTTTAAACTTGCGTTGGAATCACCTGTTTTCTGAAAAGTTGTTTTCGAATTTATCACTTATTTACAGTGATTATTATTACGGTTTGGACCTAGATTTTGTGGGTTTCAAATGGGATTCCGGCATTAGAAACTACAATATTAAATACGATTTCAAGAATTATATTTCGGATAAATTCAAATTAAATTACGGGATAAACGGAATTTACTACGAGTTTAATCCGGGAACCATCAAACCATCTGATGAGAACTCCGGTATCAATTTTGCTCAATTGGATAAAAAATATGCTTTTGAACCTGCAGTTTACATTAACGCTGATCACGAAATCTCCGATAGAATAGCGCTTTCTTATGGACTTCGTTACAGTATGTTTTACCGTTTAGGACAATCTACCGTGAATATTTATGCCGACAATAATCCTGTCACGTTCAATTCCACTTTACAGATTTATGAAAAAGCAACTCCAATAGGCACTAAATTTTACGACAGAAATAAAGTCATGAAAAGCTATAATTATTTGGAACCGCGTTTTTCTTTGGCCTACCAAATCAATGACGAGCAGTCTATAAAAGCGAGTTATAACAGAATGGTGCAGTATTTACAACTGATTTCAAATACCTCATCGCCTACTCCGCTTGATATCTGGACGCCAAGTGATAGTTTTATAAAACCACAAATTGCGGATCAGGTTGCTTTGGGTTACTTTAAAAACTTCAACGATGACATGTATTCTCTTGAAGTAGAAACCTATTACAAAGAAGTACAAAACCGATTGGATTATATTGACGGCGCTGATTTGATTGCCAATAAAGCCATCGAGCAAATAATCCTGAACGGCCAATTACGATCGTACGGTTTAGAAATCATGTTCCGAAAAAACGAAGGAAAATTTAATGGCTGGATTTCCTATACATTATCAAAATCCGAGCAACAAACTCCAGGAAGAACTTCAGTAGAAACTGGAATCAACAATGGTCAATGGTATAATTCAGTATACGACAAATTGCATAATGTTGCTGTAACCACATCGTATAATTTGAATGAGAAATGGTCTTTTGGAGCTAATTTTGCCCTGCAAACCGGACAGCCAGTAACGTATCCTGTTGGGCAATATGACTACTTAGGAATCAATGTTCCCAGTTACGGATTGAGAAATGAAAATCGTCTTCCGTCTTACCATCACTTAGATATTGCCGCTACTTTGACTCCAACAAAAAACAAAAATAGGGAATGGAAAGGCGAATGGGTTTTTAGTATCTATAATTTATACAATCGGAAAAATGCGGCTTCCATCAATTTCAGACAAAATACAGATACCGGAAGCAATGAAGCTGTAAAAACTTCGATTTTTGGTGTAGTTCCAGCAGTGAGTTATAACTTTAAGTTTTAAAGGCAGCATCGATTAATAGCACAAAATAAAAAATAAAATCATGAAAAAAATAACACTATATCTGGTACTTTTAATCGCTATTTTTTCGGCGAGTTGTGAAGATGTTATCGAAGTAGATTTAGATAATGCAGCACCAAAACTGGTTATTGAAGCAGCTATCAATTGGAAAAAAGGAACGACCGGAAATCAACAGAGAATAAAACTAACCACTACAACCGGTTTTTACAACACAGAAATTCCAAAAGTTTCCGGAGCCACAGTTTCCATAAAAAATAGCGCTAATGTAGTTTTTAATTTTTCCGAAATTGCGAGTACTGGCGAATATACATGTACTACTTTTATACCGGTAATCAACGAAACCTATACACTGACAGTCATCAGCAATGGCAATACCTACACCGCTACCGAAACATTGAAACCCGTTACGCCAATCACAAAAATTGCTCAAAACAATCAAGGTGGTTTCACTGGAACCGACATTGAAATTAAGACATTCTATCAAGATCCGGCGGGAGAAACCAATTATTATCTTTACAAATATGTATATTCAAACCAGGTAAAATCAAACTTTTATGTAGACCAGGATGAGTTTTTCAACGGAAATGAATTCTTCAGCATCTCTCAAAATGACGAATTAAAAAAAGACGATAAAATTGAAGTAACGCACTACGGAATTTCAAAAGCATACTACAATTACATGAGTGTTTTGGTAAGTATTGCAGGAAATAGTGGTGGCGGACCATTTCAATCACCGCCAGCAACCGTAAGAGGAAATATCATCAATACCACTGATTCAGCAAATTATCCATTAGGCTATTTCTCCCTAAGCGAAGTCGATGTTAGAAATTACATTATTGAATAATTTGGAGCTAATCCAGCTGTTCATTACAACTAAAACAGGTTCTAAACAGTTTTCCAGTCCGTATAAGGAGCTTCCTTTGGTCGCTGTTCTACTGCCGCAAAACTAAAGTTTACAACCTGTTTTGGTTTTCATTGCCATCCGGGCTAGTACGTGAGAGATAAAACAAGAACTTTTATTTACTTTTACGTCACAATTTATAATTAATACTTCATTATGTCTTCACACCATATCGTCCGCGACGACCAAGAACCTGCTTTAATCATTGCCAATGGCGCTTCCTGCAATCCAGAACTATTGGGTCAATTATTGGAATGGTCGCCGCTTGTTGTCGTATTAGATTCGGCTATGGTGCGTGTTATGGAATTAGACATCAAAGTCGACGTCCTTTTAGGAGATTTCGATAGAGGATTTGATCCTGAAATTTATAAAACGTCACAATATCCCATAGAAATCATTCATACGCCGGATCAAAACAAAACCGATTTAGAGAAGGCTTTTGACTATTTAATCGAAAGAAAAATTCCTGCCGTAAACGTCGTTTGGGCAACCGGACGTAGAGCCGATCATACGATTACCAATCTGACCAACATCACACGATACAGAGATCTATTGAAGATTGTTATTCTGGACGATCACTCGAAAGTGTTTTTATTGCCTAAGAAATTCGAAAAATGGTACACGGCGAACACTCCTATTTCATTAATTCCAATCGGTCACGTGACTGGAATTCATTCCGATAATTTATTTTATCCGTTGAAAGATGACAGTTTAACCATTGGTTACAGAACCGGAAGCAGCAATCACGTCATCAAAGACGGAATCGTAACAATAGAACATGAAGAAGGTGATTTATTGATGATGGAATGTTTGGATTAAAATTTATTGAATAGTCAACAAAGCATTTCTCACAATCTCATAATGACTCCAAGGAATAAAATGATTCGCTTCTTTAATCGATATTGTGTCGATTGATTTAGCATTGACAAACTTTTTTTGCATAAAGGCAACATTACTGTACGGTACCAAAGCATCTTTTGTTCCATGGATAATGGTAACATCGCAAGTAATCTTTTTCAGCTCTGGCTCTAAGTCCACCAAATCTTGTTTGAGCCACCACAACTCATCATTAGAAGGCCTTAATGCTCCGGGAATTAAATAACGCAAAGGAGAAGCCATGATAACAGTTCTCCATTTCTCTGGGTTTTCAGCTTTCGGGTCTAATGATCCTGCCAGTATCACCAATCGTTTGTACCAAGACGGATTATTTACAGCTAACTGAGCTACAACTGGCCCGCCAACGGAATGTCCTACTAAAATTAGCGGCTTTTTGTTATCTATTTTTTTGATAAACTCAGCTATTCTTTGAGATTGTACCTTTAAATTTTGAGCATCCCCAAAATCACTGAATCCAAAACCCGGTCGGTCAATAGCAACCATTCGGTATTTTTTAAGCAACAAAGTATCCTGAAGATATTCTTTGAAGGCATTCCAACTACCAGGCGAGCCATGCACAAAAAACAAAGTCGGGTTTTGCACATTTCCCGTTGCTACATAATGTATTTTATAGCCTTCAAAAGCAATTGTTTTATCCTGAAATTCTGTTTTAGATGCACCAAAAAATTTTGTTGTTTCTTTATTTGAAAAACGCATCGTCATACAAGATTGACAAATTACGATATACAAAAACATCAAACTGTAAACTATGTATCTCTTTTTGAAATGAAATGAAGCGGGCATAAAGGTCATTCTGATAGTATTTTTTATAAAAGTAACCGTTTTTATGTTTCGGAAAAAACGCAACGTTCTAATTTTATGATTTATTTTCCATCTGTTTATTGCTTAAAGTCTTCTTAACGCTTTTACAAAATAGTTATGACTATATTTGCATCGAAATAAAGAAAATGAAAGCGAAAACGATTACCGAAAAGACTAATTTACATTCCAGAAATCTGGATAGATTTGGATATAATTTTGAGGAACTAATTCAAAAATCTCCTGAATTAAAGCCTTTTATTTCTACTAATAAGCACAATCCCGACGCTTTAGAAGAAACCATTGATTTTAGTAATCCCGATGCGGTAAAGTCGCTTAACAAAGCATTATTGTTATCCCATTATGACATACAAAACTGGGATATTCCTAAAAATTATCTTTGTCCGCCCATCCCGGGAAGAGCGGATTACATTCATTATATAGCAGATTTATTAGCCTCAGGTAATAACGGAATCGTTCCTGAAGGGGAAGCCGTTCAGGGTTTAGATATAGGTGTGGGTGCAAATTGTATTTATCCTATAATTGGTAATTCAGCTTACGGATGGAGTTTTGTAGGAACCGATATTGACTTAAAAGCAATTGAAAACTGCAGCGCCATCATTGAAGAAAACCCAAAACTGATTGATGCCATCAGTTTACAACAGCAGACAGAATCGCGTTTTATTTTCAAAAACATAATCACTCCCGAAGATAAATTTACGTTTACTATTTGCAATCCTCCTTTTCATTCCTCACAAGATGAAGCTACGAAAAGTTCGGTTCGAAAAATCAATAATTTAGAATCTCGAAGCGCCAAGAGCAAAGTAACTAAACCTGTTTTAAATTTTGGTGGTCATAACGCTGAATTGTGGTGTGAAGGCGGAGAATTGGGTTTTGTTACCCAAATGATTTACGAAAGTGCTAAATATCCGATGCAGTGTTTATGGTTTACCACTTTGGTGTCAAAAAAAGAGAATCTTTCTAGTCTTTACAAAACATTAAACAAAGTAAGTGCTGTCGAAATTAAAACGATTGATATGGCTCAAGGCCAAAAAACAAGCCGAATTGTAGCTTGGACTTTCCTGAGTGCAGCACAACAAAAGGCCTGGAAATTCGAATAAAAACTCCTATTTTGTTTAAGTATTGAATCCCACCAATCATTCTTGATAGTCGGGAAAAACTATCTGTAGCTCTACTTTTTCCTATTATGCATTTAAAATGAAGTCCTTAAAAACTTCTATTATTAAATCAGTAATTAAACTTCTAAAAATTTATTTTACCGAAAAAAAAATGCATCTATTCATAAATTGTTGCATTTCTCTATGTTTTTAAGCCATTAGGAATAATTTTTAACATATAATTGCTTATGTTTGTTAATAAAACATTAAATTATTAAGGCGTCAATTCAATTTTAAATTTGCTTCAGATTAGATTAAAAACAGGAATTTAATCCTACAATCATTCTCTTTGCTTCTGGAAATATATGAGTTTAAATAATTTATACCATAAAGTTAAGCATTCAAAAAACTTAATTAGGACATAAAAAAATTCCGTTTAGAAGTTTAGCAAGATTAGTATTAATAAGGTAAAAGAACGGGAGGTTTTTGAGTATTTAAAAAGTTGATCTAATTAGCAAAAAAAGGCATTAATAACATTAGCAACAGACCTTCAAAAATATTGCAAATGAGAATAGCGGAAAGAATGAATCCCGAAATAATAAAGTTAAAATTAAGTAAAATGTTAAAAAAAATTTGACTGTTTATTAAATTAAACATCCCTGATAATGAAAAAAGTTTTCTAAACATCAATTTATCGCAGATGAATGTTGAATTTTTTTTTGCTAACTCGTACAGCTCTTGTCAAAAATATTTTAATAAAAATCTCAATTGAATTGTGTTTCAACCAATTTGCACGGAAAAGAATTAAACTATCCTCACTAAATTATGAAAAGTCAAACATTATATATCGATACTCTTGATGACATTGTTCTTTGGAGGAATCTAAAAGAGGGTGACGAAAAGGCTTTTTCATTACTTTTTGAAAAATACTACGGACATTTGGTACGGTATGGAAATTCGTTGTCTCCTTTTCCTGAAAAAGTACAAGATTGTGTGCAAGATGTATTTACGGATGTTTGGGTTTACAGACAGTCGCTAAATGATACGGTTGTGGTAAAAGCATATCTACTATCAAGTATTCGCAAGCGAATCGCTCGTTTGCAAGAGCGGGACCATATTTTTCGCAAAACTACTTCAATAGACTCGATTGAATTTCTCTTTGATTTCTCTGTTGAGCATCAACTAATTTCTGATGAAGTAACGAAAGAGAAAGTTTCACATCTCAATGAGCTATTAAATAATTTACCTGCTCGGCAAAAAGAAGCCTTGTATCTTCGCTATCATCAGGGCCTTAGTGTTGAACAAATTGCCGATATGCTCCAAGTCAATTATCAATCAGCAAACAATTTGTTATATCGTGCTGTATTGAATCTTCGTAAAGAATGGAAGGGAGACCTTTCGCTTATTTTCTTACTATCATCAAGTCTTTTTTAGTTTTTTTAAACAAACTCAAAAAAAAATCATAATTTAGTGAGTATATATTAACAAAACCGTCCTCTATGTATCTGTAACACTTTTTTGATGCTAGAACGAAACAATTATACAGAAATAGAGGATTTTTTAGCCAATGAATCATTCCAAAGATGGATTCGATTCAAAAACGACCAACAAGGTTGGGAAGAATGGACCTTAGAAAATCCTAAACGCGCAAAATTAGTTGAGGAAGCTAGGTTATGGATATTAGCTATGAAAGTAAATGAAACATTGCTATCGCCTATCGTTATTAAAACTGCATTACAAAGCACTTGGGCAAAAATTGATAAAAAAGAAAAGCAAGAAGATCCTACAATTCGTATAGTAAAACTTTTGAAAAAGTATAGCGTAAATATAGCTGCTGCTGTTTTACTTTTTGCTCTTTTATCAACTTGGTTCTACAACAGTCTTTATGTTCCTGAAAGTAACATCATCACCTACAACGAACTCATTAATGAAAATCGGGAAGGTCTTGTGGAGCAAACTAACAACTCAAATAAGGCGCAAATCATAACTTTATCTGACGGTAGTTCCGTTTTATTAAAACCTGACAGCAAGTTGAGTTATCCAAAAATATTTACTGGAAATGAACGAAAAGTATACCTATCAGGTGAAGGATTTTTTGAAATAAGTAAAAACCCAAAAAAACCATTTTTAGTTTATGCAAATGAAATCGTTACTAAGGTCGTGGGTACAAGTTTTAGAATAAAAGCGTATAATGATCAACCAAATGTTGAAGTTATTGTTCGTACAGGTAAGGTAAAAGTTAAGTCGAGTCAATTAATTAAAGATTCTAAAGAAAAAGAAATTGTTTTACTTCCCAATCAGGCCCTTAGATTTATACGTAAAAAAATGATTTTCAATAAAATAACAGACATTACACTAGACAAAAATTTGATACAAAACGAGGGTAATATTGAACAATTAAGTTTTGAATTCACAGATATTCCAATTAGCCAAATATTCAAAACTATCGAGCAAGCTTATTTAATTAAAATTGATTTTCCGGTAGAAAAATTAAAAAATTGCCATCTTACAACATCCTTAAATGACCAACCGTTACCTGAAAAGTTAAAGATTATTTGTAAGAGTATTGGAAATGAAACCAGTTATGAAATGAATGGAAACCAAATCATCATTACCTCTGATGGTTGCAACTAATGTGAAATTGCCTATGTAAAAAAAATACAATTAAAAAAAGCGCCGAAAATGCTGTAACAATTTCGACGCCATAAATAAAGCAAAGTACACTCTGAAAAGTGCATTTTGTACTGTTTCTTAAAATACCCATAAATAATATTTATCAAAACAACCCAAAATTATGAAAAAACCTGTTGTCAAACAACGATTACTCTTTCGAATTATGAAAATAACTTTATTTCAATTAGTCTTAGCACTTGTATTTTCAAGTGTAACGTTAGCCAATAGCGTGAAAGGACAAAGGAAATTAGATACAAAAGTGACCATTGAAGTTACTAACATCAGTTTAGACGATGCTTTGTCGATGCTTCAAAAGTCATCGAATATTAAGTTTTCATATAATTCTCGAATTACTCAACAAAATAAAAAAGTAAGTATCGACGCCATTGATGAAAAATTATCAAGTATACTGAATCGAATTTTAAAACCATTTAACATTACCTTTTCCGAAGTAAGCAATCAAATTGTATTACAAAAAAAGAATAATCAAATTGAAGGATTTTCCGCAATAGAGGATCAAACTCCCCTTTTTGAAAGTTTATTAGCAGCCACAATTGTTAGAGGTAAAGTAATTGATGAAAAAGGCAATCCTTTACCTGGGGCTACTGTTATGGTAAAAGGAAGCAAAATAGCTGTTCTAACCGATTTTGATGGTAATTTCGTTATCGATATGCCACAAAACGCAACTAAATTAATTGTTTCTTACGTTGGCATGGAGACCTTAGAAGTAACTACTGGAAATACACCACTTACTATTGTTTTAAATGAAGTTGGACAAAAATTGAATGAAGTTGTTATTACAACAGGATATGAAAAAACTTCAAAACGTACTTTTACCGGTGCGATAAGTAAAATATCTGAAAAAGATTTAAAAGTAGAAGGAGTCATTGATATCAGTAGAATGATTGAAGGAAAAGCAGCTGGTGTGACGGTACAAAATGTTACTGGATCTTTTGGTGCAGCTCCTAAAATTACTGTACGTGGTTCCTCTTCAATTTTTGGTGATACAAAACCTTTATGGGTAATTGATGGTATTGTTCAAGAAGACATCGTCAACCTCTCTTTTGCTGATTTAGCTTCTGGAAATTCAGAGACATTGTTAAGTTCATCAATAGCAGGATTGAATGCAAATGATGTTTTGAGTATTGAAATTTTGAAAGATGCTTCTGCTACATCAATCTATGGTTCGCGATCTTTGAATGGTGTAGTTGTAGTTACGACTAAACAAGGTAGAAGAGAATCTCCATTAAGTGTTACTTATTCACTGGAACAAACTGTAAGAAACGTCCCAACATATAATCAGTACGACATTTTGAATTCTCAGGAGACCATGAGTGTTCTTAAAGAAATTGAAGCTAAAGGTTTTCTTGATTTACCTTCAACTGCCCAAGGTCGTTATGGAGGAGTATACAATATTCTTGCAAATGCAATAAACACCTATGATCAAACTTCAGGAACATTTGGTGTAAAAAACGATACTCCGAGTAGAAATACTTTTTTAAGAAAATATGAACTTGCAAACACCGATTGGTTTAAAGCCTTATTTAGACCTTCTATTACTCAAAATCATTCTCTAAGTTTTTCAGGTGGTGGTAAAAACAATACATTTTATGCTTCTTTAGGTTATTATTCAGATCCGGGATGGACTTTGGCAGATAATGTAAGCCAGCTTACTTCTAACATAAAGAATACTTTCTTTATCAATGACAAACTTAATTTAACACTTTCAACCCAAGCATCAATAAGAGATCAGGGAGCTCCTGGAAGTTATGACAGTCTTAAAGATGGAGTAAGTGGTAGTACAACCAGAGATTTTGATATCAATCCATTTAATTATGTATTAAATACAAATAGAGCTTTAAGACCTTATGATGATAATGGAAACCTAGAATACTACCGAAATAACTGGGCTCCTATAAACATTCTTAATGAGCTTGAAAATAACTATATGGAAATCAAAGTTAAGGACATCCGTTTTCAAGCTGACTTAGCGTATAAAATCAATCCTAATTTAACGTACAACCTTACGGCTAATGCACGTTATGCAAATACTACAAGAGAACACAACATATTAGAGAACTCAAATATTGTAGGTGCTTATAATGCACAAGAAACTACAATTGTTAGAGATCAAAATATCTTTTTATACCAAGATCCAGATAACCTAACCGCTCCAAAAGTGGCTGTACTTCCAAATGGTGGTATTTTAAGAAAATTTTCTAATGAATTGACTTCTTATAATATTAGAAATAGTTTTAGCTATAAAAACACATTCCAAGACAAGCACGAATTAGAAGGATTATTTGGTCAGGAATTAAGATCTGTTGACAGGAGTAGTGATAACTTTACTGCATTTGGTTTACAATATGACAAAGGTTTAACTGCTTTTACAGACCCTCGCCTTTTAGAAAAATTAATTAATGGTGGAGAATCCTATTTTGGATTTAATGAAGAAAGAGAAAGAACTGTTGGTTTCTTTGGAAAAGTTGGTTATACATATGATCGTCGTTATACTGGATCAGTTACCGGTCGTTATGATGGATCTAATAGACAAGGAAGAAGCGGTTCATCTAGATGGTTACCTACCTATACAGTAAGTAGTAAATGGAATATTATGGAGGAAGACTTCATGAAAAATGCAAATACTATCACTAATCTAAGTTTAAGAGGTTCATACGGTTTGACTGCTACAGCTGGACCAGCAACTAACTCATTAGCTATTTATAAAAGTTTTATCACTAATCGTTTAAATTTAGGGGATAGAGAATCCGGTTTAAATATCGATGAATTACAAAATGGTGATTTAACATGGGAAAAACAATTTGAAACTAACATTGGTTTGGATTTAGGCTTATTTGACAATCGCGTTCAATTTACCACAGATGTTTATAGCCGTAAAGCTTTTGATTTAGTTGATTTTGTTACAACTTCAGGTATTGGAGGACAAAAAATCAAGCAAGGAAACAACGCTGACATGGAAACAAAAGGTATTGAATTGTCATTAACAACTAAAAACCTCAACAATACAAAATTAAAATGGTCAACAACTTTCAATTTCTCTGTATACAATCAAGAAATTGTAAAATTACAAAATAATCCAAGTGTATTAGGACTTGTTGATGGAACAGGCGGGAACACAGTAGGCCATCCTAGAAATGCATTGTACTCTTACCAATTTAAAGGATTAAACAATCAAGGATTACCTACGTTTGTTATGGCTGACGGTGAGGAAGATAACATTGCTGGAGCTAACTTTCAAGATTCAGAAAATGTTACAAAATACTTGAAATATGAAGGTTCAATCGAACCAAACAAGTCAGCTGGTTTATCAAATACATTTACTTATGAAAACTGGTCTTTAAATGTATTCATAGTTGCTGCTGGCGGTAACAAAGTGCGTTTAAACCCTATCTATTCTGATCAATATGATGATTTAACAGTATTCACAAAAGAATTTACAAACCGTTGGATAAATCCAGGAGACGAAGCATTTACAAATATTCCCGTTATTGCAGATAAAAGATTAATTGCAAATTATGCTGCTGAATCAAGAGATTTGACAAGAGCTTATAATGCTTATAATTTCTCTGATGAAAGAGTTGCTGATGGATCATTTGTACGATTGAAAAACGTATCAATCTCTTATGAATTTCCAAAAGATCTAAAGAAAAAACTAGGACTTAATACTTTTAATTTAAAAGCAATTAGCACCAATCCACTTTTAATCTATTCTGACAAAAAATTAAATGGGCAGGATCCAGAATTCTTCAGATCAGGAGGAGTTTCACTTCCTATAACAAGTCAATATACATTCGCTATCAACGTATCATTTTAATAAAATAAATATGAGAACTTTTAAAATAACCACTTTATTACTAATTGTACTTACAGTTAGCAGCAGTTGTGACGATTTCCTTTCGGAGATTCCTGACAACAGAACCCAACTTGATACTCCAGAAAAAATTTCTGAACTACTGGTAAATGCCTATCCAAATGCAAACTACATGGAGTTTGCAGAAACAATGACTGACAATGTTTTTGATAGTGGGGATCTTACACTGACTACAAATAAAAATAGTCAAAACTATAACTGGGAAATGCAAGAAGATATCCAACAGGATTCTCCTTCTGATTACTGGGACGCATGTTATTCGGCAATTGCGCATGCTAACCAAGCTTTAGACGCAATCAATAAACTAGGAAATCCAGCCAACTTAAATCCTCAAAAAGGAGAAGCTTTATTGGCTAGAGCATATTCACACTTTATGTTAGTTAGTTTTTGGTCGCAAAGATATAATCCTTCAACTGCTACGACTGATTTAGGTATTCCATATGTACTAGAGCCAGAAGAGGTTCTTGTTAAGAAATACACTCGTAATACTGTTGCAGAAGTTTTTAATTTTATTGAAAAAGATCTTGAAGAAGGACTAAAATATGTTAACAGCGACTACAAGTTACCTAAATTTCATTTTAATAAAGCAGCTGCAAAAGCTTTTGCTAGCCGATTTTATTTGATAAAAGGAGATTGGAATAAAGTTATTGAAGTATCTGATGAGTTAGGAAACAAGCCAGAAGGGCAATTAAGAGATTATCAATCCTATCTAGATGTAGATTTTAATACTGGTCAAAGAAAATACTCGCAAGAAAGTGAATCTACAAACCTATTAATAGCTTCAGTATCATCTGTATACTCTAGAAGTTTTTATTCTAATAGATTCCAATTAACTGGTGCAGATAGAGATATATTGTTTGGAAATGGCGCTAATTTATTCAACAAAGAATGGTTATACAGACCATTATCATACAATGGTCAAATAACAATTTTTGTTCCTAAATTTACTGAATATTTTAGAATTACTAATGCTAATGCTGGAATAGGACAGCCTTATGATGCAATAGTATTGCTAAGTAATGATGAATACTATTTAAACAGAATCGAAGCCCACGTGATGACAAATCAAATAGCTACCGCTAATGAGGAATTAGAATATTTTATCTCAAAACGTATCAAAGCCTATAATGCATCTACTGATAAAGTTACAGAATTAAAAATAGTTACTAAATATCCAGCTGTAGATGATGAATACACTCCTTTTTACAATTTGACTTCTGTACAAAAATCTTATATTAAAGCTATAGCTGAGCTACGAAGAAGAGAATTTATACATGAAGGTTTGAGATGGATTGATATTAAACGTTTTGCTTTGAAAATCACACACAAATCGTATAACCAACCAGATAATGTTTTGTTGAAAGATGACAAACGTAAGGCAATACAAATTCCATTACATGTTTCTAACACAGGTTTAGAAAAAAACCCTCGTTAATTAATTAATCTATAAGGTCAACAATATGAAATTAAAAACTCAATACAAAAAAATAATCCTTTTCTCTGCGATAGTATTATTAGGCGCATGTTCGGGCGAAGAAGCCTTAAAAGAAAGCCAGTTAGACGTTTCAACACCTGCTATGTCTACATTAGACAAATGGATTGAAACTAACTATGTAAACACGTACAATATTAAAGTCCAATACAAATGGGACCAAAATGTGGTAGACAACAATCGTTTTTTATATCCACCCATACAAGCACAAGTACAACCTGCACTTGAAATTGTACAAAAAATTTGGTTGCAAAGTTATTCAACTATCGCAGGTGCTGATTTTGTTAAAAAAATAGCACCAAGAGAATTTGTACTGGTTGGTGGTCGAAATTTAAATACTACTGGGACTATTACACTGGGACTAGCAGAAGGTGGTCAAAGAATCACTTTATTTGAAACGGATTTAGTAGATAAAAAAAATCGCGATAATGTAAAACGTTTTGTTCATACTATTCAACATGAATACATTCATATCCTGAATCAATATAAACCTTTTGATGAAAAAACATTATCAAAAATTACTCCTACTGGATACACATCAAACTGGTATGCTACTTCAACAACAGTAGCAAGAGAGGAAGGTTTTATTACTGATTATGCCAGATCAAACATAAATGAAGATTTTGCAGAAATGGCCTCTACTATGTTAGTAAATTCAAAAGCTGAATACGATGCTATCTTAGCAGGAATAACAAGTGTAAAAGCAAAAGCTGACATAAAGGCAAAGGAAGCTGTCATAGTAAAATATTTTAAAGATGCTTATAACATTGATTTTTATAAACTTAGAGATCAAGCTGAAAAAAATACTTTAGCAGTAATTAATGGCTAATTAACTAAAGGAATAATTATTTTAAAAAAAATATTCTGTAATTCATATTTAAAATAAATTAAATATCATGAAATTAAAAAACATACTCAAATACCTATTCATTGCAGTACTAGCAATGCAATTGGCTTCATGTGACAACAAGGAAGATGTAGATCCCATTTTTGATCAAACGCCTACAGAAAGATTAAATGCGCAAAAAAAAGAACTGAATGATTTATTAGAATCATCTGAATTTGGATGGAAAGCAGTTTATTTTACAGACACTACCCAATTAGGTGGCTTTACCCACTTATTCAAGTTTAAAAGTGGCTCAGTGGATATGGCCTCAGACTTTGATAATGATACAGCAATATATAAAAGTGAATACGGTATTGAACTAGGGAGTACTGTAAGTCTTGTTTTTACAACAAAAAACAAAATACATCTTTTATCGGATTCAAATAATTTTCCAGTTGCCTCTTTACGTGGAAAAGGATATAAAGGCGACTTCCAATTTTTGTATTACGGACAAGACAATGGACAAATCATTTTTAAAACCAATAGAAGTTTCGAGGAACTGCGTTTTGTAAAAGCAACCGCTCAAGACTGGACAAACTTGGCGCTAAATAGAGCAATGATTCCTAATGTAGTTGGAGCATCAACAAGACCTTTATTTCGATTATTAGAAACTAATGATGGCGCTAAAATCAGTCAATTTGATTTTAATTTTACTCAACCTAGTAGATTTGCAATTGCAAATTCAATTGAAACTGGTTCAAGTGTAAGCTACAACATGGGAATCGCTTACACCCCTACCGGAATTATAGTGAGTCCCGCTGTAAAAGTTGGAACACAAAAACTTTCTGAGTTCACGTACGATGCAACAACTGGTAATTTTAATGCTACTGGAACGGCAGGCGTAACTGCCTCAATCAAGTATAGCAATAAACCCTTGGTATTAACTGATGATTATAAAATTCTTATAGAAGGTAAAGGAAATCCTGCAACTGCGTTTGCTTACATTGCGGCAAATTTAGCAACTGCTCCATCTAATTCATTATTATGTAATACGCTCTTAAACCAAGTAAATGCACAATTATCTTCTACTCAAAAACTTAGTAGAGTTCAATTTACTTTCAATAACCCAGCTTTTGGTAGTTATATTGAATATAGATTTAACGGAGGTAAAACAACTATATATCATAATGTGACAGTAACGGAAGATCCAGTAAATAAAACGATGATATTAAATCATGTATCTTGGGAAAATAATTTAGGCGCAATTATCGCTGAACCTACACTTTTGAAAAATATAGATAAAGAACTTCTAGATACTAAAGGATTGTATGTAAAAAGAGAATTATTTAAAATCGCTTTTTCTAATACTATTTATACTTTCACAAGCGCATCTAGTAATTTTAGATTAACTACTTATGCGTTTCAATAAATTATAATAATTTTTTCATTAAAGCAGGCTCTATAAAAATAGCCTGCTTTTTTTATGTTTGGTAACTACATACTTGGCTTAAACTTTTCTTTTAAATCAATCTAAAAAAAAAATAGTATTAATTGGAATATCATAACCATTTGCTTCTGCGCGTTAGCATTACTTTTTAATGCGTATTTATGGATCAATTATATAAAAAAAACAACTAAAAAAAAGCAAAAAAGTGACGGATGGAATAGTTTTCATTTACTTTCTACATTTTTGATATTGCTTGTATTACTAAACCGAATAGCACAACTGTAATGTAATAGTTGTTGAAAAACGGATTCTAATGGTAAATTTGTTGAAAGAATAAATTAATCTTAATACTTATAAAAATATGATAAAAAAGCACATTACACCAGGAAATATTGCTATCTTTTTAGGTCTCTTGACACATCTAGCCATATCAGAAGTATATGGAAATGAATATGCGAGATATTTTATGTATTTCTTAATAACAATAATTATTCCCATAGTGATTTTTAATCTTATAAAGGAAAGAAGAGAAGATAAACTCAATAATACAACTCTATTTCAAGCATCAATTTCTAAGATGTTGATTATAGCAGTAGTGTTAGTAATCTTCTTTTTTATAACGAAACAAAATTATAGATAAGAATTTTTAGTTTTAATTTGAATTTTGGAAAGATAAAGCAGCTCAATTTGAGTTGCTTTATTATTTTTAGCTGGTTTGATTATACTAGTTTATTCTTTTTCAATTATATGCTCAAAATCTTTAAAATAAATTAGTGGTAATAACCAAACTCATATGTGATCATTCCAAAAACACTTTAAAAACAGGTAAAAAACGATAACTCTAAATTAAATGAACACTTGAAACCGACTCAACTATTTTTGGAGCTAAAAAATAAGATATTTCGACAAAATTTAGATGTGTACCATTTGTCATTAAAGTATTCATTTATCAGCTTATTGCTGATAAATGAATACTTTAATGATTTAATTTTCCTTATCTTCTCTAACTTAAGAAAGATTAAAACATCAAAAAACGAGATAGATATATTGATTTTTTTTTGATGAATTAACATCTAAAAAGTCTTTTAACTTCAATAAAAGAAACAAAAAGATTGGGAAACTATGATTTATACTCTGCCTGAGAAACTATTTGTTCTAAAAAAAACCAATAGAAGCCTTTATAATAGAGCAATATTTTTAAATTTTTGTAGAAAATAATTTAAAATATTACGATTGATTAAAATTATAGATAAAATTTAGCTTATTTGTTATTTATCGAACATTACAACAACTAAAAAAAAATTAACGTTAATTAAGTAGTATTTTTACGGTTCTAACTTTAAACAACCAAAATGAAAAAACTATTATTTATTCTAACGTTAATTTTTTCAGCAGGTATAACAGCTCAGACAATTAAAGTCTCAGGTGTAGTGACTGATGAATCGAAAGCAACTTTACCCGGCGTAACGATTCTTGTAAAAGGAACTACGAAAGGTACCACTACTGATATCGATGGAACTTATAGCATAAGTGCTGAAATTGGTGACGTTTTACAATTCTCTTATGTTGGTTTAGAGACTAAATCGGTTGCTGTAACAGGAACAACATTAAATGTTACTTTAACGGGAAGTGGTGAAACACTTCAAGATGTTGTCGTAATTGGTTCCCGCAATCCAACCAGAACCGTAACAGAATCTGCAGTGCCTATTGATGTGATTTCTATGAAAGAAATTGCTTCTCAGGGAGCACAAGTTAACTTAAATCAGATTTTAAACATGGTTGCCCCATCGTTTACCTCAAATACGCAAACAGTTGCTGATGGAACAGATCACATTGACCCGGCGCAGTTAAGAGGTTTAGGACCGGATCAAGTATTGGTTTTAATAAATGGAAAAAGAAGACATACTTCTTCATTGGTAAATATTAATGGATCTCCGGGTAGAGGATCAGTAGGAACGGATTTAAATGCTATTCCAGCTTTTGCAATCGAAAAAATCGAAGTCTTGAGAGACGGAGCTTCCGCGCAATATGGTTCAGATGCTATTGCTGGTGTAATCAATATTAATGTAAAGAAGAACACGAACAAATTAGACGTTAACATTTTTGGTGGAGGAAATCTTTCAAAAGGCGCTAATGACCATGATGGCGGTTTTGATGGTGGAAATTACCAATTGGATTTAAATTACGGAACAAGCCTTGGTAAAGAAAAAAGTTTTATTAACGCAACCGCTAGCTTGCAACTTAGAGATGCAACCAGCAGAGCAAAAGAAGTTACAGGAACTTTATTTAACGCCTACAATGCAGTAGAGCAAAGAGCAGCTGAGGCAGGGACTAATATCAATGGACTTTTTGGAAATATTACAAATACACCAAATACAGCTCAAATCCTTACTACAATAAAACAGTATGCTCCAGGTGTATCTTATTTCACAGGTGCACAGCAAACTGCAATACTTGGCGCCACTACTATTTCTCAAATGCAAACAGCATTAAATTTTGATGCTACAGCAGGCGAATTAGCATATAGAAGTCTTGAAAGAAAAAATTTCAATATGAGAGTGGGACAATCTTCTTTAAAAAGTGCCCAATTCTTCTTGAATGCTGCTTACCCAATCAATGATAAATTAGAAGCCTATGCCTTCGGGGGAACAAGTTTCAGAGAAGGAGAAGCTGCAGGTTTCTACAGAAGACCAAATCAAGCCAGATCATATACAGGATTATATCCAAACGGATTTTTACCGGAAATACATTCTACAATCAACGATGTCTCTGTGGCAGCTGGTTTAAGAGGTCTTATCTTCGAAAACTGGAATTTTGATTTAAGTAATACTTTCGGAAGAAATGCTTTTGATTATGGTGTTGAAAATACAGTAAATGCTTCTTTAAGAGAAAATTCTCCTACTGAATTTGACGCTGGTGGTTTGGCTTTCGCCCAAAACACAACAAACTTTGACATGAACAGAAAATTTGATGTTTTAGAAGGTTTGAACGTTGCTTTTGGCGCAGAATACCGTCATGAGAACTTCTCTATAAATGCGGGTCAACCAGAATCCTATAATTTATATGATATCAATGGAGGAGTTGTTACAGCAACAACAGCTTCAAATATTAGAGTTACTGATTTTTTTGGTGCTGCAAGACCAAATGGATCACAAGTTTTCCCAGGTTTCAGACCTGCAAATGCAATTGACAAAGACCGTAACAGTGTTGCGGTGTATACTGATTTAGAATTAGACGTTACGGATAAATGGTTGGTAAACGGAGCGGTTCGTTTTGAGAACTATTCTGATTTTGGAAACACAACTAATTTTAAAATAGCGTCCCGTTATAAAATAACGGATAATATCAACTTACGTGGTGCAGTTTCAACTGGATTCAGAGCGCCATCATTACACCAAATCTATTTTAATTCAACCGCTACACAATTTGTAGGTGGTGTACCTTTTGAAGTTGGAACTTTCAGTAATGATTCGCAAGCAGCACAATTATTAGGAATTCCTAAATTGAAACAAGAGGAATCTCAAAGTGCCAGTATTGGATTTACTGCTAAAATTCCAACGGCTAATTTAACTTTGACAGCAGATGCTTATATTGTTAAAATTGATGACAGAGTGGTGCTTACCGATCAATTTTCAAGACCCGGCGGAACTCCTGCAGCAGGAACTCCAAATGCAATTTTGAATGGATTATTTGATACAGCTGGCGCTACTGCAGCGACTTTCTTTGCAAACGCAATTGATACTGAATCAAAAGGAATTGATGTTGTAATAAGTCATAAAACAAGTTTTGGAAACAACGTTTCTTTGAAAACCGACTTATCAGGAACATTTTCTGAAACTTACAGAGTAGGAGAAATTAAAGCGTCTCCAGTGTTAGAAGCTGCCGGCCAAATTAATAGATATTATTCTGAAATGTCTAGAATCTATTTACAAGAAGCTATCCCTAGAGTAAAAGCTAATTTAACAAACTCTGTAACATACAAAAAATTCGATTTCTTCTTGAGAAATGTTTATTTCGGTAAAGTGACAGATCCAAATACTGCCGATGTAAATGGAGACGGAAGAGTTGAAGGCGCTATAATTAATGGTCAGGCAGTGGAAATTGAGCACCCAATTTGGGGAGCAAAAATCATTACTGATTTATCCGTAGGTTTCAAAATTACCGAAGCTGCCAAAATTGTTATTGGTGCCAATAATATTTTTGATATTTATCCAGATGCAAATCTTGGTACACAAACCGCAATTCGTCCAAGATTAGTTTCAGGGGCTATTGATTACACAGCTGCTCCGGCTACTATCGATTTATCAAACGCAAATCAATTTGTATATTCCAGAAACGTATCCCAATTTGGTCAAAACGGTCGTTTCGTTTTTGCTCGATTAAGCTTCAGTTTCTAAGAATTATTATTTGTAAAATGAAACCATCCTGTCAAATCGGGATGGTTTTTTTTTGGCTTAAACTTTGGAAAAAAAAGAATCCAAACGTTGTACCTTTGCAACTCTAAATCTTTGCCCCTTAATACAAATGAATTTTCAAGTAGTATCCGATTACCAACCGAAAGGCGACCAACCACAAGCAATTGAAAAATTGACTCAAGGGATTATTGATGGTGATAAATTCCAAACTTTATTAGGAGTTACCGGATCCGGAAAAACATTTACGGTGGCCAATGTGATTCAGGAAGTACAAAGACCAACCTTAGTTTTGGCACACAACAAAACGTTGGCAGCACAATTATACTCGGAATTCAAGCAGTTTTTCCCGAATAATGCCGTGGAATATTTCGTGTCCTATTACGATTATTACCAACCGGAAGCTTTTATGCCCGTAACCGGCGTTTTCATCGAAAAGGATTTATCCATCAATGAGGAACTGGAAAAAATGCGAATGTCAACCACTGCTTCGTTGCTTTCCGGACGAAGAGATATTTTGGTAGTAGCATCTGTTTCTTGTTTGTACGGTATTGGAAACCCTATCGAATTTCAGAAAAACTTAATTCCAATTGAGAAAGGACAAATTATTTCGCGTACGAAATTATTGCATCAATTGGTGCAAAGTTTATATTCCAGAACGGAAGCCGATTTTAATCCAGGAAGTTTCAGGATAAAAGGAGATACAGTTGATGTGTACCCAAGTTATGCAGATGAAGCCTACAGAGTTCATTTCTTTGGCGATGAAATAGAAGAAATTGAAAGTTTTGACACCAAGAATTCTCAGGTTCTTGAAAAATTTGACAAGCTGACGATTTATCCCGCCAACATGTTCGTGACTTCTCCAGATGTCTTGCAAGGTGCCATTTGGGAAATCCAACAGGATTTAGTAAAACAAGTCGATTATTTCAAGGAAATTGGAAAACATTTAGAAGCAAAACGACTGGAAGAACGAACCAATTTTGATTTGGAGATGATTCGTGAACTTGGTTACTGCTCCGGAATTGAAAATTATTCCCGTTATCTGGATGGTCGTTTGCCTGGAACCAGACCATTCTGTTTACTCGATTATTTCCCTAAAGATTATTTAATGGTGGTAGACGAAAGTCACGTAACACTTTCGCAAGTTAGTGCGATGTATGGCGGAGACCGAAGCCGTAAAGAAAATTTAGTAGAATATGGTTTCCGACTTCCCGCTGCAATGGACAATCGTCCTTTGAAGTTTGAAGAATTTGAAGCCATGCAAAATCAGGTAATTTATGTTTCGGCAACACCAGCGGATTACGAATTACAAAAAACGGAAGGCGTTGTTGTGGAACAAGTGATTCGTCCAACAGGATTATTAGATCCTATCATTGAAATCCGACCAAGTTTAAACCAAATCGATGATTTAATTGAAGAAATTCAAGTTCGGGCAGAAATTGACGAGCGTGTTTTAGTGACGACTTTAACCAAAAGAATGGCGGAAGAATTAGCCAAATATTTAACCAAAGTTAATATTCGTTGTCGTTACATTCACTCTGAAGTAGATACATTGGAACGAATAGAAATCATGCAAGATTTACGAAAAGGAATTTTTGATGTATTAATTGGTGTGAATTTACTTCGTGAAGGTTTGGATTTACCCGAAGTTTCTTTGGTGGCAATTTTAGATGCCGACAAAGAAGGTTTTTTACGAAGCCATCGTTCGCTTACGCAAACAATTGGTCGTGCAGCAAGAAACCTGAACGGAAAAGCAATTATGTATGCTGATAAAATTACGGCGAGCATGCAAAAAACCATTGATGAAACCAACTATCGCAGAACCAAACAAATCAATTATAACACCGAAAACAACCAGACTCCACAGGCATTAAACAAAAAAATAGAGAGTGCCTTTACTAAAAATCCTTTGGTCGATTATGAGTTAGGCTTAACTTTAGACACTGCTGCAGAACCTGAAAATCTGTATTTACCAAAACCTGAAATTGAAAAACTCATTCGGGAAAAACGCAAATCAATGGAGAAAGCGGCAAAAGAATTGGATTTTATGCAAGCCGCCAAATTACGAGATGATATTAAAAGACTGCAAGGCCAACTGACCTAAATAATTTTCAAAACGAGATATTAATGTCAACACAAAATATTTTTTGATTTTAAGTGACTTTTCTTTCATTTTTTTAATCTAAAAACTTTTAAATCCAGTAAAGTTCTTTAAATTTGAGTGTAATTATTTTCTGATTGTTTCCTGAAAATTCACGCATTCAAATGAAATATCGCTTACTCATTTTTGTTTTATTCGGACTAATTTCATTTGCTTCAGCGCAATCCTCAAACGAGGAAATCATGACCTTTGAAATAGAAAACAATTCCGATATCATAAAACCAAATCTGCTGTCCAATCACCCGCTGGGAATTTACATTTCGCGAATAAACCATAATTTCAAAGTTCGCTCTCCTGAGAAATTTTCCTTTTCATTAGACATTTCAAATGGAAATGTGATGTTGCCTTATGTAAAATCATACGAGTTAACAAACCCAACAGATCGAGAATACGCTGCAAGTTTTCCTTGGCATGAACGTGAATTTAAATTTGACCTTAATACTGCTCCTGCACAAACCAAAGAATTCATCGCCGACGGAGTGATCCGATCTTATAAATTCACATTTTCCTTGCCTTTAACTGGGCATCATGAACTTAATTTCGGCGTTCGTGCATTTTCATTAGACAAAGGAAAATATCCCTTTTCAGTGTTTACGTCTGATGAATCTATTGAGTGGTTTCACAGTACTATTGCCGGTGGAGAAGATCCTTTCTCAAGACGATATTATGGATTAAACCAAGCGAAAATTTCTTATCGAGACGAAAACAATAATTTAATCACAATGAATAATGGCGACTTCCGTATTCCGGGAATTGAGATAAATTATTTTTACTATCCGCAATTAGAAATGAACAAAAGCCATAAAATATACTTGAATTTCGGAACTCATTTAGGAATCAATATTTCGAAATATAATCCAGTGGCTGACATCGGAATTTCTTCATCGGTAATAAAAAAGATTGTTGTGAGAGAAAAAAATATTTTAAGTATTGGCGTAAGTGCTGGCGCATTGAGACAACGATTTATTCAATTTGGCGACAGAGTAAACATAAGCAATCAAACTTTTCTGTATAGTTTTGACGGGCTTATTGATTACAAAAGAAAACTTAGAAACAAAAATTCGATTTCATACGGAATCAATTATGCTTTTCAGACATCCTACAACAAGAAGAAAGATTTTGACTACATTATTTTAACTGGAGAAAGAATTAAAACGCATTGGCAACAAACTTTCTCACACTTGTATGAAAGTTTAGAAGGCTGGAATTTTATTTGTACTTACTCTGTTAAGCAATTCTCCTATTTTGTGTCTCTAAGAGAAGATCTTAGACTGGATAATGCTCCTGATTTACAGACTAGTTTTGGTGTAAAAATGTCTTTCAAAAGGTAAATACATCAATAAAAATGAACAATTAATTATGTTGCTCCTGAAAAACATTAAGTAAAATTTCAGCATCAATAATTGTATTAGGCGCTTCATTCATCAGTTTAAGAATTCGTTTTGTAGCTACGGGATTAAGTCCCATTTCAAGTGCTATTTGTTGGATTGCAACAGCTTCTTTTTCATGTAAAACTCCGTCACAATACATCAATAGAGCCAGTCTATAAAATTGCTGCACCCGTTGAAATTCAGATTTAATAGGCAATAAAGGTAATTCCTGATGAAAAAAATCATTAAAAACATCAAGATCAAAACTCAATTCTTTGGCTACAATTACCAAAAATTCATATTCTCTTTTATGCAAATGCCCGTCAACGGTAGAAAAAGCAATCATCTCTAAAAGTAAACTCCTCTTTTCTTCGAATGTATTCATCAAATTATTATTTTTAGCTAAAATATTGTTTTTAAATCAAAACACAAAAACTAATAATGAATCGACTAAAGTTCCTACTTCTTCTCTTCTTTTTTACCATCGTAAAAATTACGGCTCAAGGCGAAGAGACAAAGAAGAGCACGGATTCCAAACAAGTTTCTACTTTTACTATTGAAGCGCCGCAACTTCAAACCACAAAGAAAATTTGGATTTATTTGCCCGAAAATTATTTAACTTCAAAAAAGAAATTCTCCGTAATTTATATGCATGATGCGCAAAATTTGTTTGATGCTAAAACATCCTATTCGGGAGAATGGAATGTGGATGAAAAACTAGACAGTCTAAAAGCGCAAGTTATTGTTGTTGGAATCGAACATGGAAACGACAAAAGAATCGATGAATTAACGCCTTTTAAAAACGAAAAATACGGTGGAGGAAAAGCAGATAGCTATTTAGAATTTATCGTGAAAACATTGAAACCACAGATAGACAAAACGTATCGTACAAAAACTAAAAAGAAAAATACTATCATCATGGGAAGCTCATTGGGAGGTTTGACTTCCTATTATGCGGTTTTAAAATACCCCACAATTTTTGGAAAAGCAGGTGTTTTTTCGCCTTCGTTTTGGTTTACCAAAGACATTTACACGCTGACAGAAAAATCCAAAAAGATAAAATCTAAAATATATTTTATGTGTGGCGATGCTGAAAGTGACGATATGGTTTCGGATTTGAACAAAATGGAATATTTACTGAATTCTAATCGATGTTACTGCCTTAATTTAAATAAAAAAACAATTGTAAAAGACGGAAAGCACAATGAAAAATTATGGCGCGACGGTTTTGTCGATGCAATTTTATGGCTTGGTTTCTAAAAAATCCAGTTTCAAACAAACACAACAAATAGTAAAATTAAACCCCAAATGGAAATAATCTTAAGAGAATACGAGCTCAAATTAAAACATACATTCACGATTTCGAGAGAATCGATTGACTCTCAGCCTTCTTTGATTGTGGAATTAAAAAGTGATGGTTATTCCGGTTTTGGCGAAGCAACTTCCAATCCGTATTACAAGACAACCGTTCCGGTAATGATGCAGGATTTAGAAAAAATTCGGATTATAATCGAAACCACTACAAATGAAACTCCTGAAGATTTCTGGGCAAAAATACACCCGTATTTAAAACACGATATGTTTGCGCTATGCGCTTTGGATATGGCATACAATGATTTATATGCGCGCAAAAAAGGAAAGAAATTATACGAATTGTGGAATTATACCACCGACAAAAATCCATTGACAGATTACACGATTGGAATTGCATCCATCGAAAAAATGGTGGCAAAAATGAAGGAACTGCCTTGGCCGATATATAAAATAAAATTGGGAACCAAAGAAGATATTGCCATTGTCAAAGAACTTCGAAAACATACGGATGCCATTTTTAGAATTGACGCCAATTGCGGTTGGGGCATTGAAGAAACCATAAATAATGCTGTGGAATTGAAAAAATTAGGTGTAGAATTCTTGGAACAACCTATGAAAGCCGATAATTGGGAAGGACACAAAGAAGTTTTTAAACACTCGGTTTTACCGATTATAGCTGACGAAAGTTGCATTATTGAAGAAGATGTAGCGAAATGCCATAATCATTTTCATGGTGTAAATGTCAAATTAGTAAAATGTGGTGGCTTAACGCCCGGAAGACGAATGATTCAGGAAGCTAAGAGATTAGGTTTGAAAACGATGGTGGGTTGCATGACCGAATCGACTGTTGGAATATCAGCCATTGCACATTTATTGCCACAACTGGATTATGTAGATATGGACGGTGCATTGCTTTTGGCTGAAGATATTGCCACAGGAGTGAAAATTAATTTTGGAAAAATAAACTATTCTGACTTAAACGGAACCGGTGTAACTTTAATTTGATTTTAAATGAAAGTCAACCAATTTCCCGATCGAACAATTGAAATCGACAATGAAAAATATCTTTATTTTGGAGGAACAGCTTATTTAGGTTTACCAACACATCCCGAATTTCAAAAACTGCTTATCAAAAATATTTTGCGCTGGGGAACAGCTTATGGAAGTTCCAGAAGTGCCAATATCCAACTAAGCGCATATGAAGATGGAGAACGATTTTTAGCCGATTTCATAAAAGCAAATGCAGCACTTACGGTTTCTTCTGGCATGCTAGCGGGGAAATTAGTTATTGAAACATTAACTCCTGAAACCGATTTATTTTTTCATTTTCCGGATACGCACGCCGCCATCAAAGTGCCAAATAGCTTACCAGTTTTTATCGGAGAAAAATTAAATCCTCGTTTGTTGGATAATAGAACTGAAAAAATTACGATTCTAACGGATTCGGTTCCTTCTTTTCATGTACAACCGGTCGATTTTACGATTCTAAATTCTATTCCGTCTAATAAAGAAATCACTTTGGTTATCGACGAATCACATTCACTTGGAATTTTGGGTAGAAATGGTTGCGGAATTTTTTCGACAATCAATCTTCCCAATATTAAAAGAAAAATTATGGTGTCCTCTTTAGGGAAAGCCTTTGGAGTGACAGGTGGCGTAATTGCAAGCGATTCTGAGTTTATTAATAATATGTCAACTCACGACACTTTCGTCTCTAGCGCTGGAATGAATGCTGCGTTTGTGCAAACCATGGCTGATGCAACATCGATTTATTTGCAACAGCATCTGAAATTAAAGGACAATTTATACTACATTAATGCTCATTTAATTAAAAACAAAGCAGTCCTTTTTGATCATGAATATCCGCTCATTTATCAGGAAATCGAAGGAATAAATGAAATTTTCACGGCGAATAAAATTATTGTAACCAATTTTAAATACGCGACAGACACTAAAGATTTAAACAGAATTGTAATTACTGCCAATCATAAAAAAGAAGATTTGGATACCATAATTCACATTCTGAACCAAAACCAATTCTGAATCTAAAATTGTGCTCCAATTGCTTTTAAACCGTACCTTTGTAAAAAATTAGAATATGATGACAAATAACGATATCTTTAAAAAACTTCGTGTAGCGTTAATGCTACGTGACGATCAAATAGTTGAAATATTAGAATTAGTAGATTTTAGAATCACTAAATCAGAATTAGGTGCTTTTTTCCGTGATGAAAAACATGAAAATTATATGGAATGTGGTGACCAAGTGTTGCGCAACTTCCTAAATGCACTAGTAATTCACTTGCGTGGAACGAAAGAAAATCCAAAAAATCCAAATGATGTTTTAGCGAAACACAAAGCTCAAATTCCTGTAAAAGAAGGAGCTTCGGAAAGAGCAGAATTCAAAGCAAATCCAAGAGACGAAGAAAGATCAAGAGGCGATGAAAGTCCATCAAAATCGAAACCTGCTGCTAAGAAACCGTTCAAAAAACAATTCTCAAAAGGAACTCCAAAAGTTCAAGTTGTGGAGAAAGTGAAATTTAATTTCGGCAAAAATAAAAAATCATAACTGTGAAAACGGCATTAATTATTGGCAGCACCGGTTTAATAGGCTCAGAATTATTGAATTTACTTTTGGAAAGTTCACATTACGCTAAAGTAATCACTTTCGTAAAAAGAGATACAGGAATAAAGCATCCAAAATTGACGCAACACATCATTGATTTTGACAAGCCGGATACCTATAAAGAATTAGTCGTTGGTGATGATTTCTTTTGTACTATTGGTACAACAATCAAAAAAGCGGGAAGTAAAAAAGCTTTTAGAAAAGTAGATTTTGAATATCCTCGACAGTTTGCGGCTTTTGCTTTGCAGAATAAAGTTCAAAAATACTTGATTATTTCCTCTCTTAGCGCTGATGCAAATTCTGGAAATTTCTATTTGAAAACAAAAGGAGAAATTCAAGATTTTCTTAAAGATTGTAATTTCGAAAGCGTTGCTGTATTGCAACCTTCACTTCTTTTGGGAAACCGAACTGAATTTAGATTGGGAGAAAAAGTTGGTGCGTTTTTCATGAAAACACTTTCCTTCTTATTCCTTGGAAACTTGAAAAAGTACAAACCCATTGAAGGTAAAACAGTAGCTAACGCACTTTTGAAAATTGCACAAAAAAACGATACAGGTTTCAAAATATATGAATCGGATGTGATTCAAGAAATTGGAAACTAATACAATATCAAAATCCTGAATGAGAGTTCAGGATTTTGATATACAATTAAAAGTAATTTTCCATAAAAAGACTTTAAGAACTACAGCTTAACATCGAACATCCTACTTTATCTTTGGCCCAATCGGGTCTTTTGGCAAACCACTTTTGAAAATTCGGCTGCTCGTCATATGGATTTTTAAGCATTTCAAATAACTCGTTTAGCAAAGAATAATCTCCTTTATCTGCGTCATCAATACACAATTGCGACATGTAATTTCGCAATACATATTTTGGATTTACTTTATTCATTTTGTCTTTTCTTTCAGAATCTGAAAGTGTTTCTTGATTGATTCTAATGCTGTACTTCTCCAACCAATTATGCCATTCTTTCAAGATTGTTTCATCCAAATCCTTTTCATTATAAAAAGCATCTTTTATGGAATTGAAAGCTGTTTCTGCTGAATCTGTTTTAGTTACATTACTTAAATTTCTAAAGAAAATAGTCATATCCGTTTCTAGCTTTTCAAGCAATTGTGTCAAACTTTGAATCAAAATAATATCTTGTTCTTTTTTGATTTTCAAACCAAGCTTATTTTGCATCATATTCAAATACTCTTTTTCATAATCCGCACTAAAAGCATCTAAAATAGTTTCCAATGGTTTCGCTTCCTTAATTAAAGGATACAACGCATTCGCCAATTGATACAGATTCCACAGCGCAATTTCAGGTTGATTGCCAAAACGGTATCTTTTATGTTGGATGTCTGTTGTATTTGGCGTCCAGCCAGAATTATAATCTTCTAACCAACCATAAGGTCCATAATCAATGGTAATACCGTGAATGGACATATTATCAGTATTCATAACACCATGAACAAAACCTACGCGTTGCCAGTGCACAATCATATTCAGCGTTGTTTGAGTAACTTCTTGAAAAAACGCCAGATATTTTTCGACTCCTTCAACTTGAATATGAGGGAAATGATGCTTTATAGTATAATCTGTCAATAATTTGAGATTAACATGATCTTCACGCGAAGCAAATAATTCAAAACTACCAAAACGGATAAAAGACGGAGCCACCCTGCAAACGATAGCGCCTTTTTCGTACGCAGGATTTCCATTGTACAAAACATCACGCAATACTTGATCGCCAGAAAGCATTAGCGAAAGTGAACGTGTAGTAGGAACTCCCAAATAATGCATCGCTTCGGAACATAAATGCTCACGAATGGAAGAACGCAATACGGCAAAACCATCTGCAGTTCTGGAATATGGTGTTGGCCCTGCTCCTTTTAGCTGTAGTGTATATGTCTTATTTTCATGAACTACTTCAGTAAGATTGATGGCGCGACCATCTCCTAATTGCCCCGCCCAATTCCCAAATTGATGACCAGCATAACACAAGGCAAAAGGTTTTGTCTCCGGATAAACAGTATTCCCGGAAAAAGTATTTAAAAAATCAGTTGAAAGTATATCTTCCTGAGAAAGACCAATAGCATTAGCTACTTCAATTGAAGCATGAATCAAGGAAGGATTTGAAGGTTTTTTGGGTAATACATACGAATATGTTGATTGCTGAACCTGTCTTGGAGTATTTATTTCACTTTGATCAGCAGGCAATTCAGCAGTAAAATTATTTTGTATCTGGAGTTTCATAATAACTAAAAAAGTTAAAAACAAAGATAATTGTTGTGAGTCAGAAAACTTTGCAATTTCAATTATTATTGTGATTTGTTCAATCACAAAATTTATTTTTTTCCAAAAAAAAATCCTGTTCGCTTAGCAAACAGGATTTTCAATATATAACATTTTTTCTAATTAAGAAAGTGCTGCTTTTACTTGATCCGCTGCTTCTTGAAATTCAACAGCTGATAAAATTGGCATTCCTGAATTATCAATTAATTCTTTTGCGATAGCTGCATTTGTACCTTGTAAACGAACAATGATTGGCACTTTAATTGCATCACCCATATTTTTGTAAGCATCAACTACTCCTTGTGCCACACGGTCACAACGAACGATTCCACCAAAAATATTAATCAAAATAGCTTTTACGTTTTGATCTTTTAAGATAATACGGAAAGCAGTTTCAACACGTTTTGCATCGGCAGTTCCTCCTACGTCAAGAAAGTTAGCAGGCTCAAAACCAGCATACTTAATTAAATCCATGGTTGCCATTGCTAGACCAGCTCCGTTAACCATACATCCTACTGTACCGTCAAGATCTACATAGTTTAATCCTACTTCTTTTGCTTCCACTTCGATTGGGTTTTCCTCACGAATGTCACGCATATCAGCATATTTCTTTTGTCTGTATAAAGCATTATCATCGATATTTACTTTAGCATCTACAGCCATAATTTTATTGTCAGATGTTTTTAAAACCGGGTTGATTTCAAACATCGATGCATCAGATCCAATATAAGCATTGTATAAAGAATCGATGAATTTCACCATTTCTTTAAATGCATTTCCAGAAAGACCTAAGTTAAAAGCAATTCTTCTTGCTTGAAAACCTTGTAATCCAACAGAAGGATCAACTTCTTCAGTAAAAATTAAATGAGGAGTGTGTTCCGCAACTTCTTCAATATCCATTCCACCTTCAGTAGAATACATAATCATGTTACGACCTGTAGCTCTATTTAATAAAACAGAAACATAAAACTCAGAAGTTTCACTTTCACCAGGATAATATACATCTTCAGCGATTAAAACTTTGTGTACTTTTTTACCTTCAGCAGAAGTTTGAGGTGTAATCAATTGCATTCCGATGATTTGCTCTGAAATCTCTTCAACTTGTTGTAAATTTTTGGCAAGTTTAACTCCACCACCTTTTCCACGTCCACCTGCATGAACCTGGGCTTTTACAACATACCAACTTGTACCAGTTTCGGCAGTTAATTGTTTTGCAGCTGCAACCGCTTCTACTGGGCTATTAGCAACGATTCCGCGCTGAATGCGAACTCCGTAGCTAGCTAAAATCTCTTTTCCTTGATATTCGTGTATGTTCATAATATAGAATTTGTCTGGCTTCTGAATTTCTTTCAGAATAAAAGTGCCACAAAAATAGCAAAATTAAACTTAACTGTTATTTTTTTTTTAATTAAATATAGGTCAAAATAGAGATATTTTAAACAAAAACAGAACCTACTGCAATTTTAAAAAAATATAAAAATTAATTACAAATTTGTTATAATTATTTGGCAAAATTCATTGGCAAAGTATTTCTTTCAAAAACAGTGCTTTCCTTTACCCATTTACATTTTCTTTTTATCGAAAAATCAAATCGGAAGTGTTTAAATATCATTATTGAGATTTATTTAACCTTTTTCTGTTAGAACTGTAAAAACAAGGGGCTTTTAACTTTTAAGCCTATTATATGTTACTAAATCTTTAATTTTGTAAAAAAAAATTAAGCATGAAAGTTAAAGAACAAGGCCTTTATTTGCCCGAATTTGAACACGACAATTGCGGAGCAGGATTCATTTGTAATTTAAATGGAATTAAGTCAAATGATATTATACACAAAGCACTGGATATTCTAATCAAATTAGAACACCGGGGCGCTGTAAGTTCAGATGGCAGAACTGGAGATGGAGCAGGAATACTATTTGATATCCCACATGATTTTTTTAAGAAAGTTTGTGAATTTGAAATCCCGGAAACTAAGGAGTATGCAGTAGGAATGGTTTTTATGCCAAAAAGTAAAAACCAAGTTGTTTTTTGTAAAACCACTTTTGAAACTTCGATACGCGATCAAAATCTAGAAATATTAGGATGGAGAGACGTTCCGGTTGACGCAACAAATTTAGGACGAATAGCCGGCGAGAAAGAACCAACAGTAAAACAGGTATTTGTAGGTAAAAATGGTTTGGACCTTACGGAACAACAATTTAACGCTAAATTATTTGCAGCGAGAAAAATATCAGAACACGTGATTCGAAATTCAAGAATTTCAGAAAGTCATATGTTTTATTTTTCCAGTTTCTCGACGACGACTATAATATATAAAGGTTTGTTGATGCCAGAAGACATCAGCAGGTATTATACGGATTTATTGGATGACGACTTAGTAACCCGATTAGCGTTAGTTCACCAACGATTTTCTACCAATACATTCCCATCTTGGGAATTAGCGCAACCTTTTCGTTATATGTGTCACAATGGTGAAATCAATACACTTCGTGGTAATATTAGCCGTATGCGTGCTCGTGAAGAATTGATGAAAAGTGATGTTTTTGGTGATGATATCAAAAAATTATTTCCAATTATTTTAGAAGGAAAATCAGATTCCGCTTCAATGGATATGGTAATTGAACTGTTATTGATGACCGGTCGTTCTTTGCCGGAAGCCATGATGATGGTGGTTCCTGAAGCTTGGGAAAAACACCAAACGATGTCAGCCGACAAAAAAGCGTTTTACGAGTACAACGCTTGCATCATGGAGCCTTGGGATGGTCCAGCTTCTATTCCTTTTACTGATGGAAACGTTATTGGTGCTTTATTGGATAGAAATGGATTGCGTCCTTCCCGGTATACATTGACTAAAAGTGGTTTCGTAATTATGTCTTCAGAAATTGGTGTTCTTGACATCAAACCAGAAGATGTGATACAACATGGTCGTTTAGAACCCGGAAAAATGTTCCTTGTGGACATGAACGAAGGGCGAATTATTGAAGATGACGAAATCAAAAATGCTATTGTTACCAAACGTCCTTACCAACAATGGTTGGATGAAAATTTAGTACAATTGGCTCAAATACCATATACGGATAATCCAATTCCAGTAGAAAACATAGATTTTGAAACAAGACAAAGACTCTTTGGATACACTTTAGAGGATTTAAAAACAATCATAAACCCTATGGGAGCTCAAGGTGCAGAAGCATTAAGCTCTATGGGAAATGACACTCCGTTAGCAGTTTTATCAGATCAACCACAGCTCTTATACAACTATTTCAAGCAGTTGTTTGCTCAGGTTACCAATCCACCATTGGATGGTATCCGCGAAGAAATTATCACGGATATCAGTTTAGCAATTGGTGGCGATTATAATATTTTTGACATTGTTCCCAAACATTGTAAGAAACTAAAAATTCAAAATCCAGTGATTTCAAACGAGGATTTAGATAAAATAAGAAACATTGATCATGCTGATTTCAAATCAGTCACTATTTCTACATTATATGATATAGAAAAAGGAGTAAACGGATTAGAACGCGCTTTAGAAAGAGCCGTACAAGCAACTTTCAAAGCAGTTACTGAAGGTTGCAATATTGTAATTATTTCTGACAGAGGTGTGAGTGAAAAAATGGCTCCAATACCAATTTTACTGGCGTGTTCTTACATTCATCATTCGCTTAACATTTTAAAAGTTCGTTCTAAATTTGGAATCATAATTGAATCCGCAGAACCTCGAGAACCACATCATTTTGCCTTATTATTTGGTTATGGAGCCAGCGCAATCAATCCTTACATGGTGAATGAAATAATTCACAACCAAGTAAACGAAGGTTTCATCACTGGTGTAAAAGCGGATTATGCCATCAAAAATTATAACAAAGCTATTGCAAAAGGGATTCTGAAAATCATGAATAAAATTGGTATCTCGACCTTACATTCATACAGAGCGGCACAAATTTTTGAAATTTTAGGATTAAATAAAACATTCACTTCTAAATATTTCCCTTACACTCCTTCCCGAATTGAAGGAATTGGTCTGATGGAAGTCGAAAAAGAAATCAAGAAACGATACCAAAAAGCATTTCCAAATTCAAAAGTCAGTAATTTATTGCCTTTAGAAATTGGAGGAATTTACCGATGGAGAAGAAATGGGGAAAAACACATGTTTAACCCAACAACGATCTCTAAATTACAACAAGCAGTCCGTCTAAATAGCCCTGAAAGTTATAAGGAATATGCCAAAATGGTCAATGATCAAAGTGAAAACTTGATGACTATTAGAGGTTTATTTGAATTTAATAACTTAGATCCTATTTCAATTGACGAAGTGGAACCATGGACTGAAATTGTAAAAAAATTCAAAACTGGTGCCATGTCATATGGCTCCATAAGTCAGGAAGCTCATGAAAATCTGGCGATTGCCATGAACAGAATTGGTGGAAAAAGTAATTCTGGAGAAGGTGGAGAAGATCCAAAGCGTTTCCAAAAAGACTTAAATGGAGATTCTAGAAATAGTGCTATAAAGCAAGTTGCTTCTGGAAGATTTGGAGTTTCTATAAACTATTTGACCAATGCCAAAGAGATTCAAATAAAAATGGCTCAGGGTGCAAAACCTGGAGAAGGTGGACAATTACCTGGAGAAAAAGTAGTGCCTTGGATTGCTGAAGTTAGGAATTCAACACCTTACGTTGGATTAATTTCACCGCCGCCACACCACGATATTTACTCTATTGAAGATTTATCACAGTTAATTTTTGATTTAAAAAATGCCAATCGTGAAGCTAGAATTAATGTAAAATTAGTTTCTGAAGTAGGTGTTGGAACAATAGCTGCAGGTGTTGCTAAAGCAAAAGCCGACGTGATTTTGATTTCAGGATACGACGGAGGAACCGGAGCAGCGCCGTTAACTTCACTACAACATACGGGTATTCCTTGGGAACTTGGACTTGCCGAAGCGCAACAAACATTAATCTTAAATGATTTAAGAAGTCGCGTAGTTTTAGAATGTGACGGACAATTGAAAACTGGTCGTGATGTCGCTATTGCTGCATTACTTGGAGCTGAAGAATTTGGTTTTGCAACAGCGCCTTTAGTAGCATCTGGTTGTATCATGATGAGAGCATGTCACTTGAATACCTGTCCAGTTGGTATTGCAACGCAAGATCCTGAATTGAGAAAAAATTTCAAAGGAACGCCGGAACACATCATCAACTTCATGTATTTTATTGCTGAAGAGTTGAGAGAAATCATGGCACAACTTGGATTTAGAACATTAAAAGAAATGGTAGGACAATCTCAAAAATTGAATGTCAATAAAGCCATTAAGCATTATAAAGCAAGTGGATTAGATTTATCTACAATTTTATATAAGCCAGAAAAAGCTAAAGAAGTTCCAAATCATAATACTACTACACAAGACCACGCTTTAGACCATGTACTTGATTTTGAAATTATAAAAGCAGCTATTCCTTCTATTTATAGAAAAGAAAAAACAAGAGTTACTTTTGATATCAAAAATACAGATCGTTCCGTTGGCGCTATATTGAGTAATGAAATTTCAAAAATATATGGTGCTCAAGGTTTACCTGAGGACACCATATTAGTCGATTTTACAGGATCAGCAGGACAAAGTTTTGGTGCTTTTGCAACTAATGGTTTATCATTCAAAATTCATGGAAACTGTAATGATTATCTAGGAAAAGGGCTTTCAGGTGGTAAATTGATTATCAAAGTCCCTCCTACTGCAACATTCAAACCAGAAGAAAATATCATCATTGGTAACGTGGCACTTTATGGAGCAATCACTGGTGAAGCGTATATAAATGGTATGGCCGGAGAACGTTTTTGTGTGAGAAATTCTGGAGCAACAGCCGTTGTAGAAGGGATTGGAGATCATGGTTGCGAATATATGACTGGAGGAACTGTTGTAGTTTTAGGGAAAACAGGAAGAAATTTTGCAGCTGGAATGAGTGGTGGTATTGCGTATGTTTTTGATCCAAATAAAAAATTCGACGCTACCTTATGTAATATGGAAATGGTTGCTTTTGAAACATTGGAAGATGATGACTTTACTAAACTGAGACGTTTGATAAAAAATCATTCAATGTATACCAACAGCCCTTTAGCAAAAAGAATTTTAGAAGATTGGGAAAACCAACGCGGCCATTTTATCAAAGTAATGCCAACAGATTACAAAAAAGCATTGCAAAGATTAGCCGAAGAAAAACAAATTGAAGAACTACTAGCACTATAGTTATGGGAAAGATAGGAGGATTTAAAGAATATAATAGAACTGACGAAAGTAATATAGTTGTTGAAGAACGTGTTTCAAATTACAATGAATTCACAATTACAATACCTAAAGATAAAATCAAAGAACAAGGATCCAGATGTATGGATTGTGGTATTCCTTTTTGTCACAGTGCTTGTCCATTAGGAAATTTGATACCAGATTTTAATGACATGGTGCATCAGGAAGAATGGGAAAGTGCCTTGAAAATACTACAATCAACCAATAATTTTCCAGAATTTACTGGTCGTTTATGCCCAGCTCCATGTGAAAAATCATGTGTGTTAGGAATTATTAGCGAGCCTGTAGCTATCGAAAATATTGAAAAAAATATTATAGAAAGAGGTTTTGCTGAAGGTTGGATCAAACCACAAACACCAGAAGTCAGAACAGGGAAAACTGTAGCTGTAATAGGTTCTGGTCCTGCAGGTTTGGCTGCTGCACAACAATTAAATCGTGCTGGACATTCTGTTACTGTTTTTGAAAGAGACAATGCCATTGGTGGATTATTACGTTACGGAATTCCAAATTTCAAATTAGAAAAAGGAATTATAGACAGACGCGTTGCTGTTTTAGAAGCTGAAGGAATTACTTTTAAAACGAATGTAAATGTTGGCGTAAACTATAGTATTGAAGAATTGAACACTTTTGATTCTATAGTATTATGTGGTGGCGCAACAGAAAGACGAAGCTTACCAACCAAAGGAATAGAAAGTAAGGGAGTTGTTCAAGCGATGACTTTCTTGACACAACAAACAAAATCACTATATGGTGAGGTAGTTGCTGATCAAATAATGGCGACCGGTAAAGATGTGATTGTTATTGGTGGTGGAGATACTGGTTCTGATTGTGTGGGAACTTCAAACAGACACGGAGCTAAATCGGTTACTAATTTTGAGATTTTACCAAAACCACCAGTTGGAAGAAGTGAAACTACTCCTTGGCCATTTTGGCCATTGCAATTAAAAACTTCCTCTTCACATGAAGAAGGTTGTAATAGAAACTGGTTAATCAACACCAAAGAATTCATTTCTAATGAAAAAGGAGAACTCGTAGGTTTAAAAACTGTTGAAGTGGCTTGGAAAATGACACCTGGGCAAAAACCTGAATTGATAGAAAAAGAAGGTTCAGAAAAAATATGGCCTTGTGATTTAGCTTTATTAGCACTTGGATTTACAGGACCAGAGAAAACATTAAGTGATCAATTAGGATTAGAAATTGATATGAGAAGCAATTATAAAGCAACCAATTATCAAACGAATGTTCCTCATGTTTTTACTGCGGGCGACATGCGAAGAGGACAATCATTAATTGTTTGGGCAATATCTGAGGGTCGTGAAGCTGCCAGAGAAGTCGATAAATATTTAATGGGTTATACCAATTTACCAACTAAAGGAAATGGCGATTTACCCAACTTGTAGTTCTTGATAGCATTACATAACCCTTGACAGAAAAATTTTGTCAAGGGTTATTTTTTTTAAAAAATTTCAAATAAATGTTTAATTTATAACTTTTTGTTAGAATTTGTTAGAATTCGTTCATTAACTTGTGGGACTAAATAAAGAGTAATAAATTTGCTCAAAATTAATAATCATGCAATCAAAAGACTTAGTACAATTAGCAGAACAATTTGGCAGTCCATTATACGTTTATGATGCCGAAAAAATACAATCTCAATACAATAGATTAACTAAAGCTTTTTCAAAGGTAGAAAAGTTGCGCATCAATTATGCAATGAAGGCTTTGTCGAATGTTGCTATACTTCAGTTATTAAAAGAAATGGGATCAGGATTAGATACTGTTTCCATTCAAGAAGTATTATTGGGACTTCATGCTGGCTACGACCCCGAAAAAATATTTTACACTCCAAATGGTGTTTCTCTTGAAGAAATTGAAGAAGTTTCAGCCATGGGAGTTCAAATCAATATCGATAATTTATCCATATTAGAGCAATTTGGTACAAAATACCCAAATGTTCCAGTATGCATCCGAATAAATCCGCACGTAATGGCTGGTGGAAATGCAAATATATCTGTTGGTCATATCGATAGTAAATTTGGTATTTCTGTTCACCAATTACCTCATTTGGTTCGCATTGTTGAAAATACAAAAATGAACATTGTGGGTATTCATATGCACACAGGTTCTGACATTTTGGATATCGAAGTATTTTTGTATGCTGCTGAAATATTATTTGATGCCGCCAGAAACTTCAAAAACCTTGAATTCCTAGACTTCGGAAGTGGATTTAAAGTGCCTTATAAAAAAGACGATATTGAAACTGATATTGAAGAATTAGGTAAAAAACTATCAAAAAGATTCAATGCTTTTTGTACCGAATACGGAAAAGAATTAACCTTAATATTTGAACCAGGGAAATTTTTAGTAAGTGAAGCAGGATTCTTTTTAGCTAAAGTAAATGTCGTTAAACAAACAACTTCAACAGTTTTTGCGGGAATAGACAGCGGTTTTAATCATTTGATTAGACCAATGTTTTATGGTTCACAACATCATATCGAAAATATATCTCATCCAAAAGGGAAAGAACGCTTTTACTCCGTAGTAGGATATATTTGCGAAACTGATACTTTTGCTAATAATAGAAAAATTGCAGAAATAAAAGAAGGTGATATTTTATCTTTTAGAAATGCAGGAGCTTATTGCTTCTCCATGGCTTCCAATTATAACTCGAGATACAAGCCCGCCGAAGTTTTATGGATGAATGGTGAAGGGCATTTAATCAGAGCACATGAAACCTTTGAAGATTTACTTAAAAATCAAATTCCGTTACCAGTTGCTGTAACAACAGAATAAACTAAATAATCCCATTTGCGACCGTAAATGGGATTATTTTTTAAATACCAAAACCAATCTCTTCGTAAAATTATTTTATTCCAAAAAATAATCAATCCTTAACATATTCAGTAAAAGAGTTTCTTTACTTTTGAAATTCTTATAAAAAAACTCAAACGAATGAATAGACGGAAATTTTTCAAGAACGGTTCTTTATTTGCTATTGGTGCTTCACTCTTAAATCCCTTTGAAGGTAATGCGAACGAGTTAGATTTTGACACTTTAAAAAAAAATAAAAAAGCAAAAAATATAATTGTAATCGTTAGTGACGGAATGAGCATTGGTACACTAAATATGGCTGACATCTATTTGAATAGAAAAACAGGTATAGGGAGTCATTGGATCCAATTGTATAAAGATAACAAAGTAACACGAGCATTGATGGACATGGCATCAGCATCATCAATTGTTACAGATTCCGCTGCAGCAAGTTCTTCTTGGGGAGGTGGGTTTCGTGTCAAAAATGGCTCCCTAAATGTAGGCGTAAACGGAGAAGAATACATTCCAATATGGCAAAAATTCAAAAAATCAGGAAAAATGGCAGGATGTGTTACGACTGTTCCTATAACACATGCCACACCTGCGGGTTTTTGTATTGCTTCAAAAAGTAGAAACAGTCAGGAAAGTATTGCTGAAATGTATCTTAACTTGAAGTTTGATATCATGATGGGTGGCGGAAATAACTATTTCTCCAGTGACGGCCGTAAAGACAAACGTGATATGTATCACGAATTTTCAAAAAATGGATTTTCTGTTGTAAAAAATAAAAGTGAAATGTTGGCCTGCGATAACAGTAAACCAATACTTGGGGTTTTTTATAACGACGGCCTACCCTATTCCAAAGACAGAGAAAGCAGTAAAGAACTAACTGGAACTATTCCAACTCTAGCTGAAATGACGGAACGTGCCATTGTTAAAATGAAAGATCATCCTAATGGTTTTGTACTGCAAGTTGAAGCAGGAAAAGTAGACTGGGCAGCACATGGCAATGACATCGCTGGATTACTTTATGATCAAGTAGCTCATGATGAAGCCGTAAAAGTTGCTATTGATTTTGCTGAAAAAGATAAAAATACATTAGTCATTATCACAACAGATCATGGAAATGCAAATCCAGGAATTATCTATGGAAAAGATGCTAATGAAAATTTTGATTCGATCCAAAATTACAGACAAACTAACGACTGGATTTTAAATGGAATTGGTCAAGAAACATCTGTATCACAAGTAATTGAAAGAATTGAATATGCCAACAAAACTATTTTAAAAGAAGATGAGGCAAAAGAAATTTTGAATTTTTATTCGAATATAAAATTAGAGGAAGGGCTCTATAATCCAAAACATTTACCTTTCAAAGTACTGGCTGACATTCAAAAGAAACACAATTCAGTAGGTTGGATCAGTATGGATCACTCTGCAGATTATAGTGAGTTAGCCATGTACGGACCCGGAAGTGATTTACTAAAACCTTTCATAAAAAACACCGACTTGCATTATTTAATGCTAGAGGCTGCTGAAGTAGAAAATAAATTTTAGAAACAACCATAAAATTAAAAAACTCCAATCTTATTAAAAAGAGAGGAGTTTTTTTTCATCTAAAAAGATTTTAAATCCTTTATTTTTTCTCTAAAAGCGTTTCCAAAACTTCAGATTCAGTTCCATTGGGAAATGGAATTTTCAACATTTGAGAAAGCGTTGGTGCTATTTGAGTGATGTATTTTTTAGTGTGTAATTCTCCTTTTGGAACATGCCATCCATAAAAAAGTAACGGAACGTGTGTATCATAACTATTAGGTGAACCATGTGTAGTTCCTGTGGCTTGATATTCCATATAACCCGTTTTATCAAGTATTACAATGTCTCCATTTTGTTTAGGATCATAACCTTTAGAAATAAAACTTAAGAAATAATCGTCGCCAGAAGATGCTAAAATTTCCTCTTCGGTATACACTCTTTTAACGTGTTCTTGTGTCATTAAAAACTCTTTGAAACTTTGTTTAACTTTAGTTAATTCTAAACCTTTTTGTTTTATAATTTCTTTGTTGAAGAAAATATTAAAGTTAGAATAATCTAATATCAAATCTGAACCAAATGTTTCGTTTGAATGTTTTTTTAATGCCTCAACAATATCTTTGGAAGGAATATTTTTAACATTGTATTTATTATCTTTTAAATAATTAGGATTTTCAGCTCCGGCGTGATCAGCAGTAAGAAAAAGCAAATAATTATCCTTTCCAACGGTCTTGTCCAAATAGTTTAAAAACTGAGCTATAGTTTGATCTAAACGCAAATAAGTATCCTGTAACTCCATAGAACGAGGTCCAAAAGTATGTCCTACATAATCAGTGGAAGAAAAACTAACGGTAAGAAAATCAGTAATTTCATCTTTCCCTAAATCCTCTTTTTCTATTGCTTTCATGGCTAATTCAGCCAATATATCATTCCCAAAAGGTGTAGTTCTTAAAACATCAGCTCCCTTTTCTTTATATATTTTTTTTAAATCATATGGGAAAACCGGAGCGTTAGCTTTATCTAATTTCCCTTCATACGGATTATCATCAGCAAGACTTTCATTATAAGTAGATATGGGCTTCAATAAATCCCAACCTTTATTAATATAATTCATGTATCTCTTTTCTTGATTAAACTCCGTTACCCAATTAGGCAATGCTGAACCATAAAAAGTACTTGAAATGAAAGAACCAGTTTTACTAAACCAAAATGCCCAATTAGCAAAATGACCCGCCGGTAAAATTGCACCACGATCTTTAATACTTAATCCGATTACTTTCCCTTTAAAGTTTGTTGCCATACGCAACTCATCAGTTATAGTCGTACTTAGCAAGTTTTTCGGAGACATTGCTCCTTCTTTTTCTGTACCGTCACCTACTGTTTTTACAGATGCGTCATCCGTACAGTACATAGCTTTTCCAATAGCTTTATTGAACCAATCATTTCCTACTATTCCATGGGTTGATGGAGTCGTTCCTGTATAAATACTTGCATGACCAGGCGCCGTATAAGTAGGCACATAATTATAGTGCATATTGTGAAAAGTATATCCATTATTCATCAATCTTTTAAAGCCATTCTCAGACAAATCATCTGAAAAACGATATAAATATTCCATTTTCATTTGATCTACCACTATACCAACCACTAATTTGGGGCGTTGTTGCGCTTCTGAGTTTAAAGACATAACAAATGTCAAAAACAAAATAATTCTTTTCATATTATACTTTTATAATTAAAACAAAAATACAACTTAAACTTTAATCAAACTCCGAACAAACACCTAAGGATAATAAATTAATCCATTCTTAACTTCATTAAAAATATTTATGCAAAAATTAGTAAGCTATACATGGATAGTTTTATAGCTATTTAAAATCGGTTTTGTTTGAAAAATATTATAAAAGGAGAAATAATACCAGTATAAAACTTGTAGAAATGAGAAAAAGAAGAATTATAATACTCAATAAACTAAAAATTATCCATAAACCTTTTACCATACACAAAAAATTCTAATAAGAAAAGAAAAGTGACTAGCCGAGGCAATGATTATCACTTCTTACCAACAAAAAAAAATCCTCATCAATTGAATGATGAGGATTCTTCAAAGAAAGGCGACGACATACTCTCCCACATAACTGCAGTACCATCTGCGCAGGCGGGCTTAACTACTCTGTTCGGGATGGGAAGAGGTGAGCCCCGCCGCAATAACCACCTTAAGAGGTTATAA
>NZ_QNVY02000008.1 GCF_003314435.2 Flavobacterium petrolei
CTCACAAGCTTTTTTAATCTTTTTTTGAAAATAAATTTTCTACTTTGATTAACTTTACTTGCCAGTATTTAAAAGAACCTCTGCGTCATTGCGGGTGCAAAACTAGCACCTTTATTGCGTTATTCAAGCTTTTTTAAACCTTTTTTTTACTCTTTTCTTAACTTTATCTTTAAACTGCTGAAAACATGGTTTTTGAATGTCAAAGTTTTTTAACTTTAAAGACCTGTTCAAAACAAAGGTTGGCTTTATCGAACATAAATGAGCGTTTCTATAGCCTTAAACCGTTTAACAACGGTCTTGCCTTACCCAAACAATCTTGTTCTATTCATCATTTGTTCCCTGTTTCCTGCTTCAGCACTACACATCTAATCCTAAAAACAGCTTATCTTGGCTGTTTTCTATGGAGAAACAAAGCTGAAGTAGTAAAATGACTTTATCCTTTACCTTATATAGGACGAAGCTTTTCTAATTTCTCCTATATATAAGGTAACCGGATTTTGGGTTGGCGTGAGTTCTTATCCTCCTGATTGAACTGGATATCTTAATTATTCTAAACCCGCGTTAGGGATAGAAGCGAATAGCCCGCAGTCTCGTCTTTTCGGACGAGACGAGGACTTGAAGCGAATAGCCCGACTCATTATATAAAGAAAGGCGACTATCTTTTTTGGATAACCGCCTTTCTTTATATAATGAGGAACGCACTGATGAATTTTATTTCTTTAGACTTTCAGCTCTGGACTCCCAGGAATCAGTTAGATTGGTATAATCAACGGGTTTTGCAGGATTCTGGTTTTGCAATCTTCCGGAATCAAATGCCCGTACTAATATAGTTTCTATCAGGTAGTCTTCATTAACATCAAAAGGCGCATACTTTGTTTTTAAATTAATATCAAACATACTTGCTGCAGTATTCGACCAAAATGCTTTCCAGCCACTTTTGAGACTTTTTACTAATTCATAAGTTGTGGTGCCAGTTTGACGGTGTATTAGCTTTACCAATATTTGACCTTGTTTACGGGAAAGCTTTTTAAGTTTAGCTTCAAACTCGTCGCTCAAATAACTTTCAACTATTTTAAAGTATCTTTTTTTCTCTTTATTTGTTTTAAGGTTAGCCATTCCTCTATTTAAGTTCGACAATCTCTCAGACGCTAGCTTTGCATAAGGATAGGTTTTATAAACACGACTTTGTAGCAGTAAAAATTGCTTTCTTGCTTCGGGATCCGTTTTCCCCTTATATATCAACACTTCTGGTAGTTGAATGGTGTCACCAAGAATAAATTCATCTTCTCCTAATTCATATCCCATCTTTGTAGTATCCTGAGGTATTACCTGAGCACTAACAGTCATAACGGTACATATAAAAAACAACAGAAATTTGATTAGCTTCATACAGGAAATTTTAATTGCCAAAATTATACATTATATATACAACTGTAATGCCAAATTTATAATTTAGCAAAAAAATAATTTTATGAGTACTAAATCAATATTAAACAAGTCATCACTTGAGTTTTTAGAAAATTACCTTAATAATGCGTCACCCACAGGTTATGAAAGTGGCGGGCAGAAATTATGGATGGAATACCTGAAACCTTATGTAGATACTTTTATAACGGACACTTATGGTTCTGCAGTTGGAATCATAAATCCAGATGCACCTTATAAGGTAGTGATTGAAGGTCATGCTGACGAAATTTCATGGTATGTCAATTATATTACTGATGATGGATTAATCTATGTGATTAGAAATGGTGGTTCAGATCACCAAATTGCACCTTCAAAACGTGTTAACATTCATACTAAAGCAGGAATTGTAAAAGGTGTTTTTGGCTGGCCGGCTATTCATACCCGCAATAGAGGAAAAGAAGAAGTGGCAAAAGTTGACAATCTATTCATTGATATTGGTTGTGAAACTAAAGAACAGGTAGATAAAATGGGTGTTCATGTAGGTTGTGTAATTACATATCCTGATGAATTTATGATTTTGAACGAAAACAAATTTGTTTGTCGCGCGATTGACAACCGTATGGGTGGATTTATGATTGCCGAAGTGGCTCGGTTGCTTCACGAAAACAAAATAAAACTTCCTTTTGGATTGTATATTACTAATTCGGTTCAGGAAGAAGTAGGTCTTCGTGGTGCTGAAATGATTACTAAAACTATCAAACCCAATGTAGCCATTGTAACTGATGTTTGTCATGACTCCACTACTCCAATGATCGAAAAGAAAATTGAAGGAGATACAAAAATTGGTAAAGGTCCTGTAGTTACTTATGCACCTGCAGTTCAAAATAATTTGAGAGAATTGATTTTAGAAACTGCTATGGCAAAAGAAATTCCTTTCCAAAGATTGGCTTCTTCACGCGTTACCGGCACAGATACCGATGCTTTTGCATATAGTAATGGCGGCGTAGCTTCAGCTTTGATATCTTTGCCGTTGCGTTATATGCATACCACGGTTGAAATGGTACATCGTGATGACGTTGAAAACGTGATTAAATTAATTTACGAAACCCTATTGAAGTTAGAAAACGAAGAAACATTTTCTTATTTCAAATAGTTTTAGGAGCTAAACCCGCTATCCGTTTCAATCCACGCTAAAAAAGCGTGGGATTTCCTCTTCAAACGAAGTTCAATGAACTCCGCTGAAAGTAGAAGCAAGGTGAAGTAATCGGGGCTAAAAAACCGCAGTTCAAATTATGAATTGCGGTTTTTTTGTTAACTTTACTCATACAATTCATAAAAATGCAATCAACCGCCACATCAATAGAAGCGTATTTAGAAGAAATTCCACTGGAAAGAAAAATAGCTTTTACAAAACTCCGAGAAACTATTCTTGAAAATATTCCAAAAGGATTTGTTGAACAAATGTCCTACGGAATGATTGGTTATGTAGTGCCACATTCTATTTATCCTGGCGGCTATCATTGCGAACCAAAACTCCCGTTGCCCTTTATTAACATCGCTTCTCAAAAAAATTTCATTGCGCTTTACCACATGGGAATTTATGCTAAACCCGAATTACTGAATTGGTTTGTCTCCGAATACCCAAAACACAGCAAACAAAAATTAGACATGGGAAAAAGTTGCATCCGATTTAAGAAGATGGACCAAATCCCTTTTGATTTAATTGCTGAACTCGTGCAAAAAATATCAATGGATGAATGGATTACTTGTTATGAATCATCATTTAAAAAATAAAAAAAACCGCAATTCAAAATTATGAATTGCGGTTTTTATTTTTTTATAGAAATGGTTCTATCTGTTCGCTAGATATTCTAAAACATTTTTCTCTATTCTTTCATCTATATTACTGATGTCTGCTTTTACAAATTTCTCTCCTAAGATATTTTCGTATAATTCAATATATCTTTCAGAAACGGTTTCTATGTATTCGTCAGTCATATTTGGAATTTGTTGCCCTTCCAGACCTTGAAAACCATTTTCGATTAACCAACGACGAACAAACTCTTTCGATAATTGTTTTTGTTCTTCACCTTTATTTTGTCTTTCTTGATAACCTTCCGCGTAAAAATAACGAGAAGAATCCGGTGTGTGAATTTCGTCAATCAAGACAATTACACCTTCTTTAGTTTTACCAAATTCATATTTGGTATCCACCAAAATCAAACCACGACTAGCAGCAATTTCAGTTCCTCTTTGAAACAAATCTCTTGTGAATTTTTCTAAAACAAGGTAGTCTTCTTCAGAAACGATTCCTTTCGATAAAATATCCTCACGAGAAATATCAGCATCATGTTCTCCATTATCCGCTTTGGTTGTCGGCGTAATAATAGCTTCTGGGAATTTATCATTTTCTTTCAAATAATCTGGCATTTTCACGCCGCAAATTTCTCTTTTGCCAAGAGCGTATTCACGAGCAGCATGACCTGAAAGATATCCACGAATCACCATTTCTACTTTGAAAGGCTCGCACAAATACCCCACCGCAACATTAGGATCAGGAGTTGCAATTAACCAGTTAGGAACAATATCCTCAGTCAACTCCATGAATTTAGTTGCTATCTGGTTTAGAATTTGACCTTTATATGGAATTCCTTTTGGCAGAACTACATCAAAAGCTGAAAGCCTGTCTGTAGCTACCATAACCAAAAGTTCATTATTGATATTATACACTTCTCTTACTTTACCGCGGTAAACAGATTTCTGGTTTGGAAAATTAAAATCAGTAGTTGTGATGGTGTTGCTCATTATACTAGTTGTGTGTGTTTATTTTTAGTTCCTGCAAATTTAAAACTATTTCATAGAGTTTCGCAAAGAAAAGAACGGAACTCTTGCATTTTATTTTCATCTCTACAATTATTTTTTAAGCAACGTATCGTTGAATAAATTTAAGATTCGGCTGTACTCATCTACCCAAGAATAGGTTTCTTTAAATCCATGTGCTTCCACCGGGAAACTTGCTAAACTCCATTTTTTCTTACCTAATTCGATAAAACGTTGAGACAAACGAACAATATCTTTGTATTCTACATTGTCATCAACCATTCCATGAAGCATCAATAAATCCCCTTGTAAATTATCCGCAAAATAGATGGGAGAACTTTTTTTGTAGGCATCCGGATCCGTTTCGGGAAAATTAAGAATGTTTCCGGTGTAGCCATGATTGTAATGCGCCCAATCCGTTACGGAACGTAATGCAGCACCCGAAGCAAACTCCTTTGGAGTAGTCAGCATTCCCATCAACGTTATGAAACCTCCATAAGAACCACCATAAATCCCAACTTTTGACGCATCAATTCCGTAATTTTCGACTAGATATTTTTTGCCATCAATTTGATCTGTTAAATCTTTTCCGCCCATAAAACGGTAAATACCTGTTCTAAAATCACGTCCGTATCCATCGCTTCCTCTATAATCAATATCTAAAACAGTATAACCTAAATCGACCAATAAATTATGAAACATGTATTCTCTATGGTATGTACTCCAGTAGTTATGTGCGTTTTGCAAATAACCGGCACCATGAACAAACAAGATTGCAGCTTTGTTAGTATTTGCAGTTTGTGGCTTGTACAATCTGGCATTTACCGGAGTTCCATCCTGAGCTTTGAAAGTGATTACTTCCGGTTCACGCCAAGAATATCCTTTGAAACTTTCCGATGTTGAAGTCGTTATCTGATTTAAGTTGGTATTCTGTTTATTAGGCGCTACATACAATTCCCAAGGTTTATTTTTATACGAATAACGAACCAATAAGGAACTTTCGTCGGGAGACAAACTCACTTCATGAGCGCCATCTTTAGTTAAAATAGGTTGTAAAACAGGATCTGCCACTTCCAATTTATAAAAATTTCTGTTTCCCGGGTGTGTCGTTGTTGTGGATAAATAAAAATACTTTTTATCTTTTGACAAATTCACATTGCGCACTTCCCAATTTCCTTTGGTCAGTTGTGTTTTCTTTTTTGATTTTAAATTATAGGTATACAAATGAGAATAACCCGTTTCTTCGGATTGGAAATAAACGGTTTCATTATCTCCCAAAAATCCAAGCGTTCCTCTCCCGTAAGAATTGGAGGGAATTCCAGGTCCGCCAATCCAAGCTTCATCATGTTGATGGTCTAATTCCTGAAAGGTTCCTATCTCAAGATTTAAACTGACAATCCATCGGTCTTTGTTATCCTGACTTCTAATTTCAGCAATTGCATAAGAACCATTTTCATTGTAAACAGGTTCCTGAACTACAATTAGTTTGTCCTTTTTTGCTGCAGTTTTTGATTTTTCATAGGACTCAAAATATTTAGGAACATCCTGAATGTGACTCAACGATGAAAAATTCATGAAATAAACAGAATCTTTGGCGATGTTGTAAATCCCGAATTTGGTTGCCAACAAATTATCTACTGAAACTTTCTCCTTAGTATCTTCAATTTCATTGTAGCCATTAGCAGTTATGAAAAGTTCCATTTTTTCACTCTTGCGTTCTGAATCCTCTATTAATCTAAAGGTGGCGAAATTTCCTTTTGGATCAACTTTTAAGCTTCCAAAAGTATTTTTCCCATAATAATAAGGTTTTGGAAAATCAGATTTTGTAGTTTTCGATTTTGCCAAATTCCATTTTTTTAGTGCTTCCTGATCTCTGACAAATTGAAACAATTCCTCCTGTTGGCTTTTCAAAAAAGATTCTTTGTCAGAGGCTTTCTCTTCTGATTTTCCTTTACGAAAGTTGGTGATTTGAATAATAGAGCCTTCATTCGTATTAAATTGAAAAAGATTTTCATTTTGTCTGAAATACAACATTCCTGCAACAGCACCCATTTGTAAATTAGCAATTGGGCTGCTTTGTTGGTACAATTTTTTGGAGGTTTTACTTTTCAAGGAATACAAAAACAGTCTTCCTTTATCAATGTAGTAATACAAATCCGGATTCGTTGTTTTTTTGAAATCAAATTTTGAAAAAGCGGCTTCATATGGTGATGCCAATTCAGGTTTTGACAATCCATTTTTCCAAAAATAAGTACTGGTACCCAATTCATTATTTGGATTCCAATCAAAATAAACTTTCTGTCCATCTAAAGACCATCTTTCATTCTCTGGTTGAGCGCCAATGAAAGCGTTGCCTTTCATGATTTCTTCTAGTTTTAGCGTTTGACTTTGCATTGTTATGGAAAACAAAATACAGATAATAAGGATTAGTTTTTTATTCATTTGGTTTGTGTTTAATTTTTAAATGAGAAATATCTTAGATTAAAAAAATTAATTATTCAATAATTCCTGAGCTATATATTTCGCAACTCCTTCATTATCATTAGTCAAAATGACTTCTAAATGGGAAAGTTTATTTTTCAAGCTTTCAGGAGCATTTCCCATCACCAAAGCTTTACCAGAGGATTTAAGCATATTTTCATCATTATAGCCATCACCAAAAGAAATAGTTTGTTCGAAAACAAAATTCTCTTTTTCCAGAATTTTTGCAATTGCGACACTTTTATCTACGGACTTGTCCATAAATTCCAAACAAAAAGGCAAACTAAACGCGTGACTAAAAAGTTCAGTATGATTCTCTAAAATTCGGTCTCTTAATTCAATTAATTTGGAGTGTTTTTCGTGTGTGAAAAATAATTTTATTCCGCTGACATCATCTAAAGTATCGAAATCAACAATTTCAGGCATGTAATTCAATTCTGCCTGAAAACTATTTAATTTTTCATTTATTTTATTGGTTTGCCAAACATTTTCTTTGAATAAAACGGTCGTAATCTCAGGGTCAATATCTAAATTTAATATTGATTTTATGTCGTCGCTTTTTATATCGAAAGAGAATAGAAGTTCTTTTTCAGGAGAATGTATACGTGCTCCATTTGAAGTAACTAAATAAACTGGGCATCCTAAACCCTCAACCAAAGGCATTGCATCCAAGTGATGACGACCAGTTGCTACAATAATTAAATAATTTTGATTGTGGAGTTCTTGAAAAACAGTTTTGGTGTATTGGGATATTTTGTGATCTGAATTGAGTAACGTTCCGTCTAAATCACTGATAACTACTTTAATTTTTTCTTTTAAAATCATTTTTTTTAACTGAGATTTTATTAATTCCAAATTTATTGCATTTTTAAGACATACAAAAGGAATCAATCGGATTTTATTTAAAGCTTTACGGATAAACTGGTAGCTTTTTTTTAAATAATAAAGCGGAAAGGAAATCCATTCTCTACTGTAAATGAACTTGCTTTCCGCTCCAAAAAATTTTATTTATTTCCTAATCGTTATTCTCAATCATTTTATAAGCATCAATTACTTTTTTGACTAATCGGTGTCGTACAATGTCTTTGTCATCCAGATAAATGATTCCGATTCCATCAATATCTTTCAAAACCAATAAGGCTTCTTTGAGTCCGGAAATGGTTCTTCGTGGTAAATCGACCTGACCTGGATCACCAGTAATCATAAATTTAGCACTTTTCCCCATACGGGTAAGAAACATTTTCATTTGGGAATGTGTAGTATTTTGGGCTTCATCCAAAATTACAAAAGCATTATCCAATGTTCTACCTCGCATAAATGCCAAAGGCGCAATTTGGATAACTCCTTTTAGAATATAATCTTCCAGTTTTTCATTAGGCAACATATCGCGCAACGCGTCATATAAAGGTTGCATATACGGATCTAGTTTTTCCTTCATATCTCCTGGTAAAAAACCTAGGTTCTCCCCTGCTTCTACCGCTGGTCTAGTCAATATTATACGTTTAACTTGTTTTTCTTTCAGCGCTTTTATAGCCATGGCTACACCTGTATATGTTTTTCCGGTTCCAGCTGGTCCAACGGCAAAAACCATATCATTCTTTTCCATGGTATCCACCAACAATTGCTGATTAGGAGTCATAGCTTTAATGATTTTCCCGCCTACTCCATGCACTAATATTTTATCCTGTCCTGGAAATTTTCTATCTTCCTGAACATCGCCAAGGATAACGCGCTCAATTACATTGTTATCAATGTTATTGTACCTCGAAAAGTGCACCATTAATCGTTGAAACCGTTTTTCAAATTCGTCTAAAACTTCTTTTTCTCCAAAAGCTTTTAAAGTTGTTCCCCGAGCGACAATTTTCAATTTTGGATAATATTTTTTAATTGTTTCAAGATGAGTGTCTTGAGCGCCCCAAAAGTCTTTTGGAGCGATGTCTATGAGCTCGATTATTCTTTCGTTCAAATGCTGTTGTTTTTAAATTAAAATGAGTGAATTAATAAATTTTGTATCAAAGCCAATAAATGTTGTATTAATTTGAATTTGTCTTTTGTTTTTTGCTTTTTTGAATTTACTATTATTAGCTTTGCGTTTCTCAAATTTAATGAAAATTAGGTTTACAAAACACCAATAGTTATAAACAAATTTATGTCAATAATTACCCTTACTTCCGATTATGGCTTGAAAGACCACTTTGTAGGTGCGTTGAAAGGGAAAATTTTATCTGAGTATTCCGAAGCTAAAATCATTGACATTTCACATGAAATTGACCCATTCAACACGGTAGAAGCAAGTTACATTATTAGCGCTTCGTATTCAAGCTTCCCAAAAGGAACTGTTCACCTTATTGGTGTGGATATGGAACACAATAAGGAAAACCAACATATTGTGATGCAATGGAACGATCATTATTTTATTGCCGCCGATAATGGTATTTTAAGCATGCTTTCGCAAAAAATTGTCCCGCAAAAAATCGTGGCGATTAATATTCACGATCGTTTACCCAGTGACGCAGCGGATCTGGATGTGTTTGTAAAAGTAGCCTGCCATCTTGCCAAAGGTGGTTTAATGAACGTCATTGGTAAAGAAATAAACACGATTAAACAAGTCACCGACTTACAAGCTGTTCTTTCCGCTGATGGAAATTCGTTGAAAGGACACGTGATTTATATTGACCATTTTGGAAATGTAATTACTAATATTTCTAAAAAGTATTTTATCGAAGTTGCCAAAGGAAGACCGTATGAAATTGTGTTGAAAACTAAAAATATCAAAACCATTTTGCCTAACTATTCTGCCATTGCAAATTCTGATAAATATCCTATCAAATCATATGAGGGCGAAAAATTAGCGATTTTCAACGAAGCCGGTTTTCTTGAAATTGCTATTTTTAGAAGCAATCCTTCTAAAGTGGGTTCTGCAAATAGTTTACTGGGATTAAATTATAGGGATGTTATTATTATAAAATTCGTTTAAAGTTGAGTAGCTTTAAACGTTAAACAAAAAAACAATGTTTGTACGAATAGTAAAATTGAGTTTTCACGAGGAACATATTCCTGCATTTTTGGAAAACTTTGAGTTGATGAAAAATAAAATACGAAATGCGCCCGGAAATCGTTTTTTAGAATTGTATCAGGATAAAAATAACAAAAGTATTTTCTTCACTTACAGCTATTGGGAAACTGAAGCTGATTTAGAAAACTACAGAAATTCTGAACTTTTTTATGATGTTTGGACATTCACCAAGAAATTATTCAACGACAAACCAGAAGCGTGGAGTGTGGATAAATTAGTAAGTTTAGAATAAAAAATAGTTTAAAGTTTAAGGTTTAAAGTTGTTGGATTGGGAACTTTAAACCTTAAACATTTGAAACTTTAAACAAAAAAATAAATGAAATCAATAGTATTACGAGAAATAAAATCCTTTTTCGGTTCGCCTATAGGTTACTTAGTAATTGCAATTTTTCTAATTATAAATGGACTGTTTCTTTGGGTTTTCGAAGGAGATTATAACATTCTAAATACCGGTTTTTCTGATTTGACTCCATTTTTTACCTTGGCACCCTGGATTTTGATATTCTTGATTCCTGCGGTAACAATGCGCAGTTTTTCGGATGAAAAAAAACAAGGAACATTAGAATTATTACTGACAAAACCACTGAGTATTTGGCAAATTGTAAACGGGAAATTCCTTGGTGCTTTGCTTTTAATTGTTATGGCAATTATTCCAACATTCATATATGTAGCTGTTATTTCCAATTTAGGAATGCCGGAAGGTAATCTCGATATGGGAAGCACGATTGGTTCCTATTTTGGATTATTATTCCTGATTGCAGCATATTCAGCCATCGGAATATTTACTTCAACGCTATCTGATAACCAGATTGTAGCTTTTATTGTTGCAGTATTTTTATGTTTTTTCTTCTATTTTGGTTTTGAAGGATTAGCATCTGTTGTTCCAAATGTATCTTCCATAATCTCATCATTAGGAATGCAAGATCATTTCAAAAGCATGAGCCGCGGCGTATTAGACACAAGAGATATCCTTTATTTTACAAGCATAACCGTTGTCTTTCTTTCCTTTACTGTTTACAATCTAAAATCTTTCAAATCGTAATGACTACTTCTAAGAAAAATAACCTAAAATCAGTATTGATTATCCTTGCTATTGTAGTGCTTGCGAATGTGATAGGAAGTTCCTTTTTTCATCGTTTTGATTTAACCAAAGATAAAAGATACACACTTTCCCCTACTTCTTTGAATATCATCAAGCAAGTTCAAAACCCGTTGTCCATAAAAGTTTATATGCAAGGCGATTTACCTGCCGAATTCAAACGTTTACAGCAAGAAACGAAACAATTACTGGAAGAATTTCAGGCGTACAACAAAAATATCATTTTTGAATTCGTAGATCCTTTGGAAAACGAAGACGCCAGCATGGACAATATTAAAGAGTTATATCGAAAAGGGCTTACGCCAATAAACATAACCGTTGACAACAAAGGAAAGCAATCTCAAGCGATGGTTTTTCCTTGGGCGATTGCCGTTTATGACAACAAGGAAGTAAATATTCCATTGTTGAAAAATATTATGGGAGCTTCAACTACCCAAAAAGTAATTGGATCTGTGCAGCATTTAGAATACTCCATTGCCGAAGGGTTGAATAAGATTACTAAAGCCAAACAAAAGAAAATTGCTGTTATCAAAGGAAACGGTGAATTGCAAGATGTTTTGATGGCTAAATTTCTTTTGCAAGTGCGTGAAAGTTATTTTATTGGTCCATTTACTTTAGACTCTGTTGCCAAAAACCCTATTGGAAGTTTAGAAGCTTTAGAAAAATATGACTTGGCAGTTATCGCTAAACCTACCGAAACATTTACTGACGCTGAGAAACAAGTCTTAGATCAATTTATCATCAATGGCGGAAAAACATTGTGGTTGATTGACCAAGTTACGGCAGAAATGGATAGTTTATACGATTCATCTGGAGCCACTTTGGCCTATCCAAAAGATCTGAATTTAAATGATATGTTCTTTAAATACGGCATCCGAATCAATCCTGATTTAGTAAAAGACGAACAAGGAAGTCCTATAAAACTGGCCACAGGTGAACAAGGAAGTGCGACTCAATTTCAGGAATTCAATTGGAAGTTTGCACCTCAAGTGTATCCAAACAGTTTGCATCCGATTGTGAAAAATTTAGGTGGAATCAAATTTGATTTTGCGAATCCTATTGACACTTTGAAAAACGGAATAAAGAAAACCATTCTTTTGGAATCCTCGCAATATTCAAAGAAAATAGGAACTCCTTCAGAAATAAACCTGAATATCGTTGCCGAAGAAACTTCGCCAAACGATTACTTGAACAAAGGGAAAATTCCACTTTCAGTTTTATTAGAAGGTTCGTTTCATTCCATGTTTGAAAATAGAGTGCTACCATTTGAACAAAAAACATTTCAAGCGGGAGGAAAAGAGAACAAAATGATTGTGGTTTCGGATGGGGATTTGATAAAAAACCAATTGGATAAAAACTTTCAACCGGTAGAATTGGGTTATGACCAAAGGTCTGGTAATTTGTATGATAATAAAGACTTCCTGATAAATTGTGTGAACTATCTATTAGATGACACGGGACTTATTAACATTCGAAGCAAAGATCTTGATTTACCTTTATTGGATAAAGAAAAAGTTTATGAAAACTATACCCGAACACAAATCCTAACTATCGGGCTTCCAATTCTTATTTTGGTGCTTTTTGGAGTCGCATTTACTTTCCTTCGTAAAAGAAAATACAGCAAATAGATGTTAATAAAAAAGTTTCCAAACTAGAATAGTTTACGATATATTTGTAAAATGTATCGTATTTCGGATATTAAAGAAATACCTTAAAAAATAAAACAAAACAGATGAAATTTATAGTATCGAGTTCGTACTTATTGAAACAATTACAAGTTTTAGGTAACGTTATCAACAGCAGTAATACTTTGCCTATTTTAGATAACTTTTTATTTGATTTAGACCATAATGTGCTAACGGTTTCTGCTTCTGATTTAGAGACAACTATGTCAGCTACTTTAGGAATTGATTCAGAAAGTAAAGGAAGCGTTGCTGTCCCTGCAAAATTGCTTTTGGAAATCCTTAAAACATTCCCGGAACAACCCTTAACTTTTACGGTTGAAGAAAACAGTACGATTGAAATCAGTTCTAATTCTGGAAAATATGCTTTGGCTTATGCTCCTGGAGATGAATTTCCGAAATCGGTTAACTTAGACGATCCATCTGTAACACTTGTTCCTGCTGATGTTTTGGCAACAGCCATAAGCAAAACAATATTTGCTGCCGGAAATGATGATTTACGTCCGGTAATGTCTGGTGTATTCTTCCAGTTTTCGCCACAAGGATTAACATTTGTAGCAACTGATGCTCACAAATTAGTAAAATATGCGCGTACGGATGTAACGGCTTCTCAAGTAGCTGATTTCATTATGCCAAAGAAACCTTTGAACATCTTAAAAAATATTCTTGGAACTTCAGATGCAGAAGTGAAAATTGAATATAACGATTCGAATGCTACTTTTTCTTTTGACAATTATGTTTTAATGTGTCGTTTGATTGATGGAAAATATCCAAATTACGAAGCGGTAATTCCAAAAGAGAATCCAAATAAATTGATGATTGACCGTTCTCAATTTTTGAGTTCTGTACGTCGTGTTGCCATCTTTTCGAATAAAACAACGCACCAAATTCGTTTGAAAATCGCTGGTGCTGAATTGAATGTTTCTGCTGAAGATATTGACTACTCAAACAAGGCGGAAGAAAGATTGACATGTGATTATCAAGGTGATGATATGCAAATAGGGTATAATTCTCGTTTCTTGACTGAAATGTTGACTAACTTGCAATCAGATATGATTATGCTTGAAATGTCATTACCAAACAGAGCCGGAATCCTAACTCCCGTTGACGGATTAGAAGAAGGTGAAACGGTTACGATGCTTGTAATGCCGGTAATGCTGAACAGTTAACATTATATTTTTAAATTGTTATATTTTGATTTTTAAAATTGAAATATAATACTTACTATTGCATAACAAATACGCTATTAACCAAACCATTTTTATATTAAAAAACCGTCCCGATTTATCGAGACGGTTTTTTGCTTTTATTCATTTCTCTTTTTGTCATTCCGCGGTGGGAGGAATCTCTTTGGTATTCCGTTTAAATGATTACAATGATTACTGATACCAGTGGTTTGCTTCGTTCCTCGCAACGACAAAATGAGCATTTAAATCTAACTAGTCTAAAATCAAAGAAGTCTAACATTCCAAACTAAATCACTCCCATTTTTTTCATCAGGAAAGTAGCGCTTCTATTTTTACAAATTCCGTCACGCAGTTTGTAATCAAAATGGAGTTCATTATTGATAATCTCCACTTCAAAACATTTATTAGTTAATATATTCGGATATTCATTTGTGGTCAGGCAAACTTCAATATCATGGGTAGCTATAGCTCCAACGGCTTTTTTGCCAATCACTTTTTTGACCACTTCAATTGTTCCATTGCGCTTATCATCTGAATTTGTTCCGCGTAATATTTCGTCCAATAAAACAAAGGCGGGTCTATTTTCTAATTCGTCCATGATTTGCTTTAAGCGCTTTATTTCGGCAAAGAAATACGATTCACTATCGGACAACGAATCCGATAATCTCATGGAAACTAAAACTGGTAACGGATGCACATTCGCCTGACTGGCACAAACTGGCGAACCCATTCCTGACAAAACCATGTTGATTCCTAAACTTCTTAGAAAAGTACTTTTACCGGACATATTTGAACCTGTTAAAATCATAAACGATTCGGGATGAAAACGCACATCATTTCCTATTCTGGTTTTTTCATTTAATAAAGGATGACTTAAATCTTTGAAATCTATTTCAAAATTCGTGTTCAAGGTTGGATATACAAATTCGGGATTGTTATAAGAAAAATTAGCCAAACTGTTCAACATTTCGAATTCTCCAATAACTTCCAGCCAATTTTCTAATGCTTCGTTATGGTCTTTTTTCCATTGAATTAATGATTTTAAAACGTGCAAATTAAACAAAAAGGTTCCATTGAAAACGATAGCTGTAACCAAATTACTAATGCTGTCCATATTCGAAAACAAACCTGCCAATTGCTTCAAATGAACGCTGGCATTTTCTTTTTTGAACATTAGTTTTTGCTGTAAATCGATTAACTTTTCTGATTGAAAAGATTCGTTTTCAATTTTTTGCAACAGCAAACTATATTGATGAATAGTTTTATCAATGTTGGTAGAATTAGCTACTTCAGCTTGGATTCGCTTCATAAAACGTCCTAAAATCATTAAATTAATAATAAACAAATACGACAAAACAGAAGCAAAAAAAGTATTAGAAGTCACTAAATAAGCAATCAGAACTCCCAGAAAAAGAAGCGGTGAAAAATAAGAAATAAAAACACTCGTTTTAGACAACGGCGCACTATTGAATGTGCTCCACTTGAGCAACGTCTCATAGTTTGATTGAGTGTCCTTGCCTACTTTGGCGAAAGCCAAAAATTCTTGACGCCAATCTAATTTTTCAGTTAATTCTTTTACCGCTTGATGATTTCTGGTAATTTCATCATTTGGTAAAATGGATAACAATTGGTTTGCAAATGTTTTTTTACCAATAAAAGTAGCGGTTCTATTCAAGTTTTGGAACAAGGAATGTTCGCCAAAAATATCTAAATCATAGGCATACGGATGGTGAAAATCATTGAATTCCTGTCCATTTTCGAAAGGGATTTTATTTCTTTTCAAATAGGAAATTTCGTTATCATTAATATCGAATAAGGCTTGATTAACTTGTTTTTCGAAAACTAATTTAGAATGAATTCGCATCAATATAACGAATAGTCCAAAAAGAAAAATCGCGGCAGCTATTAGAATAACTTCGCTATTTTTGATATAATAATAAATAGAAACCAAAAAAAGTACAATAGTAAAAAGTCTTAAAATACTTATACTATTGTACTTTTTATTGATTGCAGTTAATGCCGTTGAAAAGCGAATCTTTTTTGCTTTGTATATTTCCATAATTCAATTTGATGAATTGCAAATATAACGAAATAGATTACTTTGAGGTCTAAATTAAAAGGCAATGGCGATGCCACACTACATAGAAATCAACATTTCAATTGAATTATAACTGAATCAATCAATATGAATCGCTAAAATTGGAATATCAAAATTCGTTGCAATTTTTTTTGTTAAACTAGGTTTGAAAATCCCTTCAAAAAAACCTCTTTTATATGTAAGCATTGTCAGGACATCAACTTCTTTATACATTATAAAATCCAGAATAGTTTCTTTGACTTCGTCGCTGTTGATGACAAAAAATTCAATAGGTTCATTAATAAATTCGTCTTCCCATTTAGCAACTGTATCTTTAGAGACATCAGAATCACTGGTTTTTACATACAAGCACTTTACTTTTGCTTTCGTTTTTTTGGCAATATCCAACACCATTTTTAAGGCTTTTTTATCTTTGGTTCTAAAACGAGTTGTGAATCCGATAATTTCTATTTTCTTGAATTTTGCTTCTATTGGAACACACAACATAGGAATGTCTATTCCTGAAATTACAGAACCTGTATTGGTGCCCATAAAAAAAGCATCCCATCCCGTGGCTCCGGAAGTTCCCATTATGACAAAATCTATTTTATCTTCTTTGATACATTTTTTAATATTATGGAGCAAATCCCCATCCATGAGCCTATGAGACATCTTTATTTTATCTAAATGACGCTCTTCGGCTATAGCCCGCAATTTTGGGATTTCCTCTTTAAACATATCAAATTGCGCTAACTCTAATGAATCATAAATGACCGCGTAATTTTCAGGGAAAAACTGATTGTCATAAATTGGCAGTTCAAAAGTGTGCAATAAAACAAGTTCCCCGTGAACTATTTTTGCAAATTCTAAAGCATGTACAAAAGCATTTGTAGCTACTGTAGAAAAGTCGGTTGGAAAGAGAATTTTTTTCATTTGTATTATGCTTTTAAAGGATTCATTTACTAATAAATATTGAGAATTTTTCGAGTATTCAAATCGAAATTAATTTTATTCATGAATTGCCAGAATCGGTACATTGATGTGAAATGCTAATTTTTTTGAAAGACTAATTTCAAAAAGTTTCTCAAAGAAATTTCTATGATACACATGCATTGCTATCAAATTAATTTTATGCAAATCGATAAAATTTAAAATAATTCCTTCTACATCTTCTCCTTTGATGGAGTGAAATGTAACTTCATTATTTTCTACTAATACCTTCCAATCTTCTCTGCTGTCGTCTTTAACTTCATGATGCGGAGACGCTACACGAAGGCAATCAATTTGTGCTTGAAATATTTTGGATAAAGAAAGAACTCTTACAAAAGACCCCGTATCCTCCGGTTTGTATTGCGTAATGAACAGTATTTTTTCGATAGGATGGTATTTACAGTGCTCCGGTATTGCCAAAACTGATGCTTTGACATCATTCATTACTTTTGTGGCTATAGTGCCGAAAAAAGTTTCTTTAAGACCCGTGGCGCCTTTGGTTCCCATTACTACGAAATCGAAATTTTCATTCTCGGTTATTTTTTTTATTTCTGCAACCAAATTTCCCAAAATCAAAACATGACTTATTTTGATATGACCTAAATTATTTACTTCCGCAATTTTTCTTAAAATAGGAACTTCATCTTTGTAATTCTCAAAATTACTGAGTTCCGTTACATCATAAATTTCATGTAAATACTCCGTAACATTAACATAATTGGCTTGCGGCAATTGGTAAACATGCATCGTAACTATTTCAGCGTTAATGGATTCTGCCAATTTCAATGCGTAAATAAACGCATTTTTAGACACTTCAGAAAAGTCGGTAGGAAATAGAATTTTTTTCATAACACATTTAAATTATTGCAAATCAATTATTTATATAAATTTACAAAACAAAAAACAAAATAGAATGATAATTATCAGTTTGGCTAATTTTTAACAAAAAATAAAGTTAATGGTTTAATAAGCGAGTCTTGAAGCCATGTCTATTTTGCTTACTTTTGCATCAAATTGAATTTAAATATGATACCTCAAGATTCCATAGTGGCACTAGCAACTCCTTCGGGAGCTGGAGCTATAGCCGTAATTAGGATTTCCGGCCAAGATGCCATTACTATTGGAAATTCTGTTTTTAAATCCATCAAAAACAAAGAATTAACAACCCAAAAAACGCATACCTTACATTTAGGGCATATTATGGATGGCTCCAAAACTTTGGATGAAGTTCTGGTATCTATTTTCAAAGGACCAAATTCCTATACCGGCGAAAACACGATTGAAATTTCGTGTCACGGTTCTACTTATATACAACAACAAATCATTCAATTGTTGCTTCGAAAAGGCTGTCGAATGGCTGATGCTGGCGAATTTACGTTGAGAGCATTTTTAAACGGAAAACTGGATTTGTCCCAAGCAGAAGCAGTTGCCGATTTAATTTCATCCGATAATGAAGCTTCACACCAAATTGCAATGCAACAAATGCGTGGTGGTTTCTCAAATGAAATAGCTAAACTAAGGGAAGAATTATTGAATTTTGCCTCACTGATTGAACTCGAATTAGATTTTGCCGAAGAAGATGTAGAATTTGCTGACCGAACCCAATTTCACGAATTACTGAATCGAATTGAATTTGTCCTAAAACGATTAATTGATTCCTTTGCAGTAGGAAATGTGATTAAAAACGGAATTCCTGTGGCTATTGTCGGTGAACCTAATGTAGGGAAATCGACACTTTTGAATGCTTTATTGAATGAAGAGCGTGCCATTGTTTCGGAAATTGCCGGAACAACGCGCGACACGATTGAAGACGAATTGGTGATTGGCGGAATCGGTTTTAGATTCATAGACACCGCCGGAATCCGCGAAACGGAAGATGTGGTGGAAAGCATCGGGATTCGTAAGACTTTTGAAAAAATTGAACAAGCGCAGGTTGTCATTTTTCTGTTTGACAGTTCCGAGTTCAAAGTATCAGGTTTAAAGTTAAAAGTAGAACTGGAAAAAATTAAAAACCAATTTCCGTTGAAACCGCTTGTAATCATTGGTAACAAAGCAGACAAACTCGAGGAAAGTGAAATTGGAGATTTGAAATCAGAAATTCCAGAAATCTTACTAATTTCTGCAAAAGAAAAATTAGGTGTTGAGGAGTTAAAGCATCAATTACTTTCATTTGTCAATACAGGAGCATTGCGAAACAATGAAACAATCGTAACTAATACTAGACATTACGATTCTTTATTAAAAGCTCTTAATGAAATTCAAAAAGTAAAATTTGGTCTAGAGACTAATTTGTCAAGTGATTTAATGGCATTAGATATTAGGGAAGCTTTGTATCAGTTTGGAATGATTACTGGACAGGTAACTAATGATGAATTGTTGGGGAATATTTTCGCTAATTTCTGCATCGGAAAATAAATCTTACAAAACATCACAAAATAAAACAAAGAATCCCAGTTAAAATGTCATAAAACGGCATTTTAACTGGGATTCTTCTTTCTGTTTATTTAGCTTTATTTACAGATAGTTTGTTCCTTTTTGTACCATTATTGTACCACGAAAATAATTTTCCTCATCGGAATTTTTTTTGGCGAAATGATGACACACAGAGAGACACATAGACACAATGGGACAAAAAATTAGTCACATTATGAGTTCTAACATTGAGGTTATCAGAATTTGTGAGCACTGTAAAAAACAGTTCACAGCCAGAACAACGCGAACGCGGTATTGTTCACCCATTTGCAACAGTAGAGGCTATAAATCACTTGTACGCAAAGGAAAAGTAGAAAAAAGCAATAACGAGATCGTTCAGCTTTTAAATACAGATTTGGAAAAAATAAAACCGTTGGAGTTTTTAAAAATTACACAGGCAATCCTGCTTTTTGGAATCAGCAGAAGTACTATCTACAGGTTAGTTAACAATGGACAGCTGGACATTGCAAAGTTTGGCAAACGAACCGTTATCCGACGATGCGATCTTGAAGCTTTTTTTGCAATTCCTGTACAGGATGTAACCTTGAAAACTGGACAGCAATTTCCTGGTTTTGATAATTGCTATACAATAACGGAAATTCAGCAGAAGTACAATATTTCTTCGGGGGCACTCTATCTATTGATTCAACGGCAGGGTATAGTAAAATATTCCGTTGGAAAATTCACCTGTGTAGCCAAACAGGATATTGATATAATTTTTAATGTTGGGGAGAGATGAAAAATATAAACGTTACGCTAAGAAAAAGAACCCTTCCAAGTGGTAGGATCACATTATATCTTGATTTTTTTCCTCCGATATATAACACTAAAGCCCGTAAATTTTCCCGCAGGGAGTATTTAAGTTTATTTTTGGTTCCAAAACCAAAAAGTGCTATTGAAAAGGCTTTGAATTCCGAGAATCTATATAAAGCTGAAATTATCTGTGCAAATAGGTTTAATGAAGTAAATAAGCCGCAGATCTACAATCCTTTTGAGCTGGAGCAACTTCGTCTTAAAGAGATTGGCGAAAAATCATTTCTGCAGTATATCAAGCTTGTTGCAGAGCATAAAACGGGTAATAACGGTGATATCTGGACTTATGCCATTATCCACTTTGAAAATTTTCTTAAGAATGAGGATATACTGATACAGGATATCGATGTGACTGTTATAGAAGATTTTAGGGAGTATCTCTTAAAGGCAAAATGTATCAGGAAAAAGGGTAAGTTTTTAGCTCAGAATACAGCTTTAACTTATTTCAATAAGATCAAAGCTACTCTTCGAAAAGCATACAAAAAAGGATTGCTGCAGACCGATGTCAATGCTGCAATTGAAAGCATAAAGGAACAAGAGTCTCAAAGGAATTTTCTAACCATGGAAGAAGCTGTAAGGCTATTTAAAACTCCTTGTAAAAAGGAAATTCTCAAACGTGTCAGTCTTTTTTCTCTGCTCACAGGCATGCGCTATTCCGATATATCAAAACTTACATGGGAAGAAGTACAGCACAGTAAAAGTGAAGGATATTACATAAGATTTAAACAGCAGAAAACTGATAGACCAGTAACCCTTCCTATATCCCAGGAAGCATTCGAGTTTTTAGGTGAAAAAGTGGATCAATATAAGAGAGTCTTTTATGATTTAAAAAAATGGGATGTAGACCGGCTGCTACCTATTTGGGTTAACGACGCATCAATTGAGAAACATATTACATTTCATTGCTTTCGTCATACGTATGCAACATTACAGATGGCGGCAGGTACCGACATTTTTACGGTATCGAAAATGTTGGGGCACAAAAACATAAAGACAACGCAGATATATACAAAAATCATCGACGAGAAAAAAAGAGAAACAACTAATAAAATTTCATTTAAATAAAGTAAAGTTATTAATACTGATAAAAAAATAATCCTTGGCTTTGACTTAAGGCGGCTTTTTCAGTCGATTTAAGTCAAAGGCAGATTTTATTTTGATGCATTAATTTTCACGTAATAACTGAACCATGGATTACTTATTTGAACAACTTTTCCAGAAATCACCATAATTATTTTTTGGGTTTAGGACCTGTTACCCTTAATATCATAGCGTAAAAAGCCCTCAAAATGAGAGCTTGATTATCTGCAATGACGCATAACTATTTATATTCTTGCGACTGGTTTTCCCTTTAAGCTTTCACTTACCAGTTTTGAAAGAAATATTGTAAAGGGCTCTATATCACCTCTCACACTTGCGCTTTCTAGAGCTGCCATGTAAGGATCACGTTCTTGAACAGGAATAACAGTCCAAGGGAATCCTCCCGAGGCCAGCATCACATTCATTAGGAATCTTGCCATCCTACCATTGCCGTCCATATAGGGATGTATGTACACAAATATAAAGTGCCCTAGCACTGCACGTACTGCGGCACTGGTTTCGTTTTCGAGTAATTCAAAAAGCGTGGGCATTGCATCTCTCAGAGCATCTCTGTTTAGAGGTACGTGCAGAGAATTAGAAATATAGACCTGATTGGTTCTGTATCCTGCCAAATCCGAAGCTTTTAAAATTCCGACTGCCACACTGGGCGCAAATAATTCCTGATACCAATCTCTATGGTCATCGTCAGCTACTTTTCCTGCATTGTCGCCTTCTAAAATTTTACCGAGACTTTTCTTTACAGCTTGTGTAGCCTGCCAGTAACCTCTTGCTGCCATTGCATTCCTGTGGTTTCTATCATTTTCATTCCCCTTGATGTCCCAATCGCCAATGCGGACTTTTTCAATCAACTCTACCGATACCACATATCTTTCGATAGAAAGGGAATGATAGGCATCGGTGACATAAATCTGTTCTACAGCTTCAAGGTATTTTTCTTTGTCTTTTGGAAGACCTGGTTCATCGGGAAAATACTTTATAACAACTTTTCGCCATTCATCCCACATCAGCTTGATACGGTTTGCATAGGGTGATCTTTCTCTGAATGATAGAGCAACAGGAGATTTACTTTGGAAAGGATCTGTTTCGCGTACATTGTAATCAGCGGCTTTCATTGTTTTCAAAATGTCATCAGCGATACGGTCTCGTCCGATATTTCGAAACGCACCGGCTAACCTTCCGGCTACTACTGAATGTGAGCCTTCGAGAAGTGAGCCGAGAATTTCGGATGCATCCTGAACCAGTGCCAACGCGGCCCGTACATCGACCGCATTCCTTTCGAACATTGCTATAGAGCAGTTTATCAAAGCGGAGTGCAGTGGTAACATTCTGATACCATTTATCTCCACAATATCGGCCATATATGGAAGTGGTGACTTCATTTCCAGTAATGACGTATTATACAACAATGGTATGACTTTGTTTGAAGCTTGCAATGCACGGATAATCAACTGTGTAGGTACAGTTCTATTTCCTGCATGTATCATGAGAGACTGATCAGCTGAAATGCAGTAGGCTTCTCCATATTTATCCTTGAGATAACGTGAGCAGAATTGCCAATAAGATGTATACCATGAAGTAGTGTCACCTACGGTTTCGTGGGGATTTGACACAATGTACCAACCTCTGGATACTTCCTTCAAGAAGCCATTTTTTATCAGACGCTCTCTATGAGTCCTGTTTATTTCCGATGATTTTATTGCGACAATATTCTGATCTTCCTGAAAATTACGAAGTGTCTGAAGGGATGCCGCCAATTTTTCTCCAGGTGTCGCCATTTATTCTTTTTTTTTTGAATTATTTACCTACTATTTTTTAAAAACAAAAGCTTACCAGTTTCGCATCGTAATTAGCCTATTGTGTCGCACATAAATTAGCCTATTGCGTTGTGCTTAAATTAGCTTATATTGTTGCGTGTAAATTAGCCTATCATGCAAATATAATAAATTAATCAATAGTTTTGCCAATAATGATTGTGAACTTTCCTGAAGGATGATTGTGAATCATCATCAGAGATATAGCATTTGCCTTAAGAACTGCTGATAATATAAATCTAAGATCTACAACAGTTCCAGCAATTCCTCCAGAAGAGATTTCGTAAATTCCAAGTGTCTTGTAAGCTTGATTCATAAACAATACTTTGAACTGCTCTAAGAATTCTATTTTATTATAATCCAAGCTTAAAGAGCCAGTTTGTGTGCGTCTTTGGTCAAATCTTAGATCTTTTAAATTCTATTATATGGCAATCTACAGTGGTATAAAAGAATCCAGAAGGGCTTCATTCTCAACATTAGCAGGAATTAAAACTTCATATCTATTCTCCAAATCTTTTAAAAATTCCTCACGAGTAGTAGCAATATTAATATTGAAATTTGTTTTTTTACTTTGGAAAACTTCACCTGCATTTCCAAATAATTGATTAGGCAATCCTACTTCCTGAATAAAATGAATTATAACTGGTTGTATTTTGTATTTTCTAATTATAACATCTTCGTAACTTTTTTTCATCGAATCAGTATCTATAGCAATTAGTTCTACTGTGGATTGTGGGTATTTATCCAAAAAAATATTTAATAAGTTTTTATCAAAAACATCCTTAGTTTCTGAATTATTTTTTCTATAATAGGAAATATTACCTACTTCTTTTTCCTCTCGTTTTATAGTTAAAATTCTTAAAATCTGTCGATCAATAAATTTAAAATCTTTCTTATTTAAATTGAATTTTTAAAAATCATAGTGTATTTCTTTATTTATGTTAGTTAATTTTAATTCTCTCTCCAATGCACGGAATCACTTGCTATAGTATCAGGAACATCAAATAGTAGTAAATTTGTTAGAATATTACCAGGAGACTGTTCATACCGAATTGTTGTCTCTTCCCAATCTATCCTATTTACATCAGTTAAGAACTGCATTGAATTTAAATATAAGCTAACAATATCTTTAGGTCGAAAATCAAATTCACCTATCATTTTTTTTATTTTCTCCTCACGACGTATCTCTACTTCGGACCCAGTTACCGTCTCATAGCCAATATGTATGATACCTTTCCCTTCTTGCGGGATTTGGTTCACAGCCTGAATCAATTTTCTTCTTAAATTACTAGCCTTCCTGTCTATAGATTCTTCTGCAATACATTCCCATTTTGCAGCATAGGCTGAATGAATTCCTGCATAAAAATCATTTAATACATAAAGTTTATTATCAGGATTTACACTTTCAATAAGTGATGGATTAAGTGCTAGAGTATAATTTCCGTCCATATGATATTCCCCTGTGACTAGTTTAATCATAAATGGCGAGTTTGGTTTTACGGAACTCGCTTTGAGTTCCTCATTAATTGCCTCTAAGTTTAACCATGTCATCTTAAAATCCAATTCTTCAGTAGAAAAAAAAGCACCATCCTGAGAAAAATCCCCATTAATGTAGTGTAAATACGCTGATGCCAGCACATGTTCCTTAACTTGATCTATAGGTACTTTAAAAATTATCTCTGAAAAAGCTGGACGACCAACCATTCGCATTGCATTCATAAGGTGAAAAAGTCTTTTTTGCCACTCTAATCTTTCCTCCTCTGCGTAGTCCGGCACTTTTGCTACACGTTTACACTCCACCCAATATTTCTGCCTATTTTTAGTAATTTGTAAATCTGGAGTTTTTCTCTTTATATTCTCTGGCAGAAATTCAACAGACCAGCCATTTCTATGATACAATAAAGCTACAGCCAATTCATATAAGGTAGAATCAGGTTTATTTTGTTTTTCATTAAACATTATTTTTAGCTTTTCCTCAATACCTTTCATACCCTCTAAGGCATCAACATCTCTTCCAATTGTAACAAAAAAAGGATATATTCGTGAAGATTGAAATGGATCATCACAACCTTGTCGTTCAAAAACTGATTCCATCAGATACATGTACCATGTCATCCAATCATTATATACTGCTATAGGCGAAAACTCATTACTTAAATCTCCTTGATGTATGCCTCCTTTTCTTTGGTTTATTATCTTAATTTGATGAAAATAATCTGCTACGTTTTGTCTTCTTCGATACCACTCCTCTTGCCCCATTTTTTTTATTAACCAGTCTAATCCCTGCTTGGCAAAATGAATCCATTCATCAGTATTATTATCGTCCATATTTTATATTTAAAGGAGTTAAAATTTTAATTAGACATTAAGGAATTCTGATGACCTCCATAAGATGTTTAATTTTGTCCTCTTCATCCGCTGACAGAGTTGGTGAATATATGGAAAGTTTATTTTTTGCTCTACTTACAGCTACGTAAAAAACTCTCTGTTCTTCGCTTAAAAGTGGAGGCTGGAGCAAAAATTTTAAATCTGCTTCCTTTCGTAGTACCACTAAAACATTATCAAATTCATCACCTTTTGATTTATGAATAGTTCTGCTTGGAGAATCATCATCTGCTAATTTGATGCATACTGCAAGTTGTTCATAAGTTGTACTGTCATAAAATTGGCGTGCAGCCCCTCTGGTAAGTTTGACCATGTCTGTTTTTACATGTTCTTTTATTAATTCATAGAAGTTAAAGAGTGGCACTGATTTATAATCTAAATACAAAGATGTCAAAAAACAAATCTTACTGAGAGCTATCTTTTTTCGTTCGTGTTTATCCTTGATTCCTCTAAAATTCTTCTCCATTTCTTTTATTGCTTCCTTAAACTTTTTTTGCTGTGCAAGTTCAATAGCGGTTAAACTCGATATGACAGTACTTCTTCTTATTCTCTCATCTATATTACTTAAGGAAGAAATAAGATCTGCTAATGGCAAAGAAGAATTCATTTGCCTTTTTAGCGCATTAGAAGTAATATTATCTCTAGATAAAACGGTTAGATTACCATCAGATTTTTCTCTGGCCAAATCCAGTGAAGTGTTGATATCACCTACATACATAATAACTCTTTCACCATTAGCCGCACGAATTGGATTCTGAACTATATCGGTTCTAATATGATTTAAAACATTTATAATTTCAATACTGCTTCTTCTGTTATCAGCTATAAGATAATCTTGAATCGATGGTAAACTAAAACAGGTAAAATAATTAGGGTCTGCGCCTTGAAAACTATAAATTGACTGTGCCTTGTCACCTATTATACCTACAATTGTTTCAGATTCACCGATAATTTTTAGTATAGCAGCCTGAATTGGGCTGGTATCCTGAAACTCATCAATAAAAAAATAAGGAAACTTTGATCTTAAGACCCTTACTATGAAAGGATACTTCTGTAGTAAAATATATCCAAAATATAGCACATCATCATGATGCAGGACACCATTTTTCCAAAAAAGTTTTTTATACTCCAAAAGACCTGGTAGCAATTTATTCAGGCATGTGGTTACACCTATATTTCTTCGAACTTCACCATCCATATAAAATGCCTTCGAATTATCAATTGACAGTTCAATATTGATTCCATTTAAAGTATAAGCAATAGAAGACAGCCATTTCCCTAATGCTGAAATATTGTGATCAAGCCTGGTAAGCTGTTGCAAATTATACGGTGCTGCAAAACGACTGCTATTTGGATGATTGTTTAGCCATTCAACAATTTTTTTTCTGCTTATAAAATGCTCGTCATGCCCATCCATTCTCAAAACATCGAATTCGTAATCCGCAGCAATGAAACTCATATAGGGCTTGATTATATTTGCGTAAATAAAACCATGAATTGTTGAAACTTCAACTCGATCTGCTATAAAATCCATTCTTTTAACAATAGTCTCAACTGCAATATTAGTATAAGTTATACAAGCTATTTTCTTGTAACATCCCAATCTATTGGAATTTTGAAGAACATTTTCGATATGATTGACTAGCCAATAAGTTTTACCTGCTCCTGGACCTGCAGAAATTCTAAAATGCTTTTCAATTGGAATCAAATCTCCTGAACTAATAGTTATTACTGACATACCCATGTAATTGAATCAAAAATATATTGAGGAACAACAAATGAAGTTCTTATGCTTGTTGTTGGATCTTCCGCTGGTGCAATATGAGGCAGTTTCAAATTTTCTTCTAATACATTTGCCAGTTCAAGAGCATTCTCACCTTTACCAATAGATGCCAAATATCTGTACGCAACGATTGCTTGTGTTTTATCTTCGTCTGTCCAGCTCGGATCAGTTATAGCCTCAATTGCTTCCATAAATTTAGTTTTAGAATCACTTTTATGAATTTCTTCGAAAAAATCGACCGGTAATTTTTTAGCTTTGTGAAAATCTATTAGTGTACAAAGTTCACTCCTGTTAGTCATATATTCCGTAATAAGAATATCCGTACCAATATTATTTAATAAAAGCTCATATTCAAATGTCTTTCCTTTTCTATGATTTTGTCCATAAAAACGAATATTCGGATGTGCAGAATACTCAGTAATTTTATCTGTCACGTGGTCTTTATAATCATAAAGAGCGGGTTCCTGATTGAATTGAAAAGGATAACAACTTGTGAAACTACCTCCGGTTTTTAATTTTCGTTCTGGATCCCTATCTTTTAGGCAGACAACTTTCTTATGAATTGTAAATGGTTTATTTTTATCAAACAAGGGAAGAAAATGATCAAAAAATCTGCCACCAACGGGAATGACTGCTATATGATAGTCTTCCATTTCAATGGCACAATATTTTGCCAAAGTTGGTAATAAAACTTGTTCTGCTAATCCTTCAACAAAAATGACCTTTTGAGCAAACAGCATATCTGATCTGGTAGCATCTAAAAAACGCTGCACATATGCTTTAGATTTTTTACCTGCTGCTGTGTCAGGAAATGTTTTCCCAGGGTAACCTACATTAATTGTCCCATTCTCATTATGAAGACAGATAATCTCATCAAGAGAAACAGCAGATGTAATTTGGGTTGAATGAGTTGTTACAAAAATCTGTCTTACTTTTCTATCTTCTTTATTTTCTTTTAAAAATTTTAAGAATTTGTATTGCATAGCGGGGTGCAAATGCGCTTCAGGCTCTTCAATAGCAAGCACGGGAAAAACTTTTGCATTGGAACCTAAATATTTACCATCGGAATTCACCTGCATTTTTGCAAGCAATAGCGACATAAAAATAAGGTTATTATATCCTAAACCATTGTGAGTTGCGGGAATTTTAATATCAAGCCCACTGTAACCGATAATAAGTTTAAGCGCAGAATACATATCCACATCAGAAATAGTCCCATCAAAATCTGGTTCAGCATTATTAAAAGTAGCTCCTGTCTGTTTAGCATAAGATAAAATATGATCTTTTCCAGCTTTCATTCTTGATTGTAATTCATTAATCAAGACACCTGCTTTAGATGTAAAATCAGATTTTAATTGCTTTATTTCCTGATATTTTTGAGTTGAAGATTTTACAGATTCATCCGCAGATTTAATTTCATAATCCATGAAAAAATCTAAAACATCTCTCAGCATGGTGTTCCTTCCTGTAAACATATCTCTCTCAACATCTCGAATAGCATTAAGAAACTGAAAATCAAATTTCTGAAGTGACTCACTATCTGCAACTATTTGTAATGCAGGGTTTCCACCAAATATTTTATAAGTATAAAATCTTAAATATTGATGTTTAATTATTAACCATGCTTCATCTTTGGTAGTGCAGTTGCTCAGTTCAGAAATATAGTCTGCCTGTTTGTCAATTGGAAGATAAAAAGTATACGTTAACTGGGCTTCATATGGCTCATCCAACTTTGTTAACCAATTTGCAACTGTAACTAAATCATCACTATTTAAATCTTCTTCAGGACTCTGCAAGATTGTTAGGGTAATTATAACTTTTGGAGGATCTGTCTGCAACGCAATTAAAGATGTACTTTTTGAAAAATCATCAATTTCTAGGCGCCTGCTTGCATCTCCATTTATAATTAAGCCAATGGCTTTAATCAAACTTGACTTTCCTGCATTATTATGACCTATAATTACATTTACGCCTTCGTTAAATTCTATTTCATTATTTACGAAATTTCTAAATCCTTGAATTTTAATATTAGAGATATACATTTTTAAGATATTGATTGATAAATTGCCTCAATTAATACCAAACATACAAAATGGTATTTGATTTCTTTTACGGTTTTCCATAATTGCAGATTTTAAATGGGAAATTAATTCTTTACTATAAAAATAAGTCCTGTCTAAAAATACCTGTTCTTTTTAATAAAGTAAAACATAATATTTCCATTCGAAACGGACTAAAAGGGCAACCAAGATATTGCCCGCTGTATGTTACAGGTTCATAATAGTTCCGCTTGCACTTCCTCATCCTTCGAGACTTATAACACTCCGTATCCTCTAATTGGTCACTTGAATAAATTCACATAAACTTTTTGTCAATAAAATACTGGACAATAAATAAGCTTATGCTTAATCAGGAAAAAAACTACCTTTACGATTACTCTGCTTTTGACTGCATATCTAATTCTTAAAAGCGGAAAAAAAATTGAATGTGCAATAATACTAGAATTAAATCAAAAGTATAAACGAGTTAAATTATGGCAGGAAATGTAAATGTAACTTCTAACGGAATAAAAAAGATTCTTAGTAATTATGATACTGCAAGTTCTATTGCGGAATATATTTGGAATGGGTTTGACGCTAAAGCAAACTCTGTCAATATAAATTATACCGTAAGCAACTTTGGATCACTGGAATATTTGGAAATAATAGACAATGGATATGGTATCAATCATAGTAAATTAAATACAAAATTTAAACCTTTTTATGAATCTGAAAAAGCCATAAAAGTTTCTGCTCCTAAACATACATCGGCTATGCATGGAAAGAATGGAGTCGGCAGGTTAACTTTTTTCACTTTTGCTCATAGTGCAAAATGGTTGACAACTTTTTTGAATGGAAAAAAGTTTGAAACTAATACCATAATAATCAATAGTAATGAGCTTACGGATTATAAAGCAGAAAAAGTTGAAAATGAAGCTGACTTTCCCGGAACTATAGTCACTTTTACTAATATTCAGATTTCTGAAAATGAAATGGATAAAATAATTATTCCTTTTTTAATCAGGGAGTTTTGTTGGTTTTTAGAATTAAATAAACATAAAAAATTTCAAATTAAAATAAATAATATCCCTTTAGACTATGAGTTCAATATAGCTGAAAGAGATGAAAAAATTTCCATTAGCTATTCAGATAGTAAATCAGGCGAGGAAACAGTATTCAAAATTAAATTTATTCAATGGAAAGAATCATTGCATCAGGAATATTCAAAATATTATTTTTTAAATGATAAAGAGAATGAGGTTTACAAAGATCATACAACACTGAATAAAAAAGGAGATGAATTCTTTCACAGCGTTTATATACAAAGTGAATATTTTAATGATTTTGATTTTAATAGTTCCGAATACGAAACGCAGGGCAAATTATTTGGAAAAGCTAAATCTTCGTCTGAATATCGTTATCTTATAAAGGTAATTAATCAGGTATTAAGAGATAAAAGAAAACCTTTCCTAAGGCAGTTTGCAGATAAACTTATTGAGAATTATGAAGAAACTGGCATTCTTCCGAACTACAAAACAGAATGGGAAGAAAGATTCAAAAAAGAAGATTTAATTGAAACACTAAAAAGTCTATATGAAATTCAGCCCAAATTATTTACCAGCCTAAACATTAATCAAAAAAAAACATTTGTTCGGTTTCTTGACTTGTTACTTGATTCTAACGAAAGAGAGGATATATTTAAAGTACTTGATGAAATCCTTGACCTTTCAACAAAAGAAAGAGAAGATCTTGCAAAAATTTTCAAGACCACAAAACTAAACAGGGTTATTGAGACACTAAAGTTAATTCAGGATAGATATGAAACAATCAATATTCTCAAAGAGTTAGTTTATAATAAGGATCTGAAAGCCAATGAGGTCGATCACTTACAAAAATTAATTGAAAGCCATTATTGGATTTTTGGAGAACAATATCATTTAGTAACTGCCGCTGAACCTAAATTTGAAGAAGCTTTAAGAAGATACATTAACCTCTTAACCGATAAGGATACCGCTGTAGAAATAGATCATCCGCATAGGCTTAAAGAAATGGATATTTTTGCCTGCAGGCAAAATACGTTATTGCATAGAATTGAGAATATAGTTATTGAGCTTAAACATCCCCAAATAAATCTTGGAAACAGCCAATATAGTCAAGTTTATAATTATTTGGAATTAATTCAAAAACAGCCAGAGTTCAATGCGCCAAATATGTCCTGGGAATTTTATCTTATTGGAAATAAATTTGACACGACTAATTTTATTCAGAATCAAATAATTACAAATAAACCTCATGGAACCCGTTCATTAATTATGCATTTAGATGATGGGAGGATAAAAGTTTATGCAAAAACTTGGAGTGAAATTTTTGCTGACTTTGAAATAAAATATAATTATCTAAATGAAAAATTAAAGTTAGAAAGAGAACTATTAATTACTCATGTTAATAGTGCAGATCAAGCCATTAAAACAGTTCAAAAAAATTCAGCAATACAATTGAAAGAAATTAAATTAAAATAAGAACCAGTGAACTTTTTTTATCTCGTGCATCTATAGGTGACCTTTTTTCTACGACGTTTCTGAAGTACTATATAATAAAGGGCTAAAAAAAGGGTTCTGGACTCTACTGGAATGCCTGTTTCAAAAGTAGAAACAAACTTCTATGATCTTATAATGAAATAGTATGTTTAGTTTAATTCAAACGATATTCAATTTAGTCAAATCACTAACAAAATGATTCGAGAATTGTCCCGTTAGGGCTACTAAGAATTTTATTGAAAATACAAACGCACATCGCGGGATAGAGCAATAGGCAGCTCGCCGGACTCATAACCCGGAGGTCACAGGTTAGAGTACAATTCCCGCAACTAGAACAGTAAAAAAAATACTATCTAATTCATTTAAAATCTTTAAATCTTCTAATAAAAGGTTCAAATTTTGTACCAAGAGGGTCGTTATTTAAAGTATAATTGAATGTTGCGTGCCTTATTCTCTATAAAATTAAGATGCATACCACGTAGTTCTTTTTTAACTTCTACATTTAATACAACCTGGATGATATTTCATGTGAAGCGTTAGCTTTCCATCAATGAAATCATCAGTTGGTACTTCTCCATTCAGCTCGTATTTCATCATTGAGAAGATTGTGTATTGCATTCTGTATAATGTACTGCTCATTCATCTTGTTCACTTTATACTTACGTTCACGAAAACGTGAACACTTGATATTGGTGAACAACTATATAATTATTTAGCAGCACCAACAACAGCAGCACCAACTATTTGTGCTGTAACTACATCTAATATTATCAATCAATAACTCCCTCGGCAGCAGTTTTAAAAAAAAAATCTTAAACATCGATTTATAGATTTTGTCATATTGATGAAATTTTCTGATCATTAGAACCATTTACCAATCTCTTCGTTGCTTCCCCTTCATTTTTGTATTCAAAAACCAGTATGCTTTTGTCTTATTTCAGGAGCAAAGGTAACTCCGTGTTCTTAACGCAATAGCAAGGCCTGGTCCTTCAGATTTGATAAAAAATCTCCACCCATCCAGGTTGTATTTTTTATCAAAGCCTTGCTATTGCTAAACACTCACCTTTTTATGCTCATGAAACGAAACATAGCATACTCCGGCTCTTTAGACGAATAAAAAAAATGTCAGCAATGAGAAATAAAATATTACAAATGGATTTGATGAAACAAAACAGCACCTCCTCTCATTGCCGAATAAAATTTCAAAAAAAAGTAATTCACTAAAAATCGTAGAAATCATGAACATCATTGGAAGAGTGACAGCGGATGCGCAGGTACGCAATGTGTCAAACAGCAAACAGGTAGTAAACTTTTCAGTAGCCATCAACGACAGCTACCGAAATAAATCTGGCGAACGCGTAGAGCAGACAACATACTTCGACTGCGCATACTGGCTTAGTCCTAACGTTGCCAAGATACTTACAAAAGGTACTGTCGTAGAACTCACAGGCAGAGTAAGTGCAAGGGCGTGGACGGGCAGTGACGGAGAAGCACACGCAGGGCTGAATTTCAATACCTCGCAAATCAAACTGCACGGGGGTGGCAAAAAATCCGAAACGGTACAAACTCCCACAGGGACCAACAATAGCAAGGAAAAGGACGACCTCCCATTTTAATAACAAGTATCTAAACAATTTTTAAACTTTTAAAATCATTTTATCATGGCACATAATATCAATTTCAACAGCACAACAGGACGTTATTCATTCTTTAGCGTAAAAGAAAAAGCGTGGCACGGCTTAGGGCAAGTCGTAGAGCAATACCCTACAAGCGAAGAAGCAATCAAGCACGCAGGATTAGATTATGAAGTCATTAAAACACCACTATATACCAAAGGTTCGGGCATCATCGAAACCACAAACGGTATTGAAATAGGCAGTAGCGAATTGGAAGTACCATCCTATTATGCCAATATCCGTGCCGATAACAATGCCGTATTGGGCGTGGTTGGTAAAGACTATCACATCGTACAAAACCGTGAAGCATTCAATTTCTTTGATGCTATTGTAGGTGGTTCACAAGGAATATTATACGAAACCGCAGGAGCATTGGGACAAGGGGAACGCATCTTTATCACCGCCAAACTGCCAGATTATATCCGAGTAGGAAATGGCGATGATGTAACGGAAAAGTACATTTTCCTGACCACTTCACACGATGGCAGTGGAAGCATAACAGCAGCCTTCACCCCTATCCGTATTGTTTGCCAAAATACCCTTAACGCCTCGCTTCGTTCGATGAGCAACGTGGTACGCATCAAACATACTTCGGGAGCAAAACAGCATTTGGAAAATGCCCACAAGGTTATGGGATTAGCGGATACCTTAAGCAACCAGTTAGAAGGAATATTCAACCAGTGGGCTAAAGTAAAGGTGACTGACCAAGAAGTAAAAAAACTAATCCAATTGGCTCTTTGCCCGAACAAGGAAACATTGGATTTGCTTAAAAAGGGTGCGGAAGATGAAGTTTCCACCGTGTTCAAAAATGTTGTGCAAGATGCCTTTGCATACGCTATGACAAGCGACACTCAACAAATGGATACCACCAAAGGCACATTGTTCGGGGCGTACAATGCTGTGACAGGCTACTATCAGAATGTACGCAATTACAAAGATGATGAAGCCAAGTTACAAAGTATTGTAATGGGTGGAACAGCTCAAATCAAATCACAGAAAGCATTTGAATTATGCACTTCTTTCGATAAAATCGGTTCAGATGTATTCAATTTCAATTAATCTGAATGTATAACCACAGGTGACCGCCTACGGGTGGTTGCCTTTAAATAGCAGAAAATGAAAGTAACAGACTTAAACGGTTGCCCTATTGAAGTAACAGACCTCAACGAAGCAATCCGAATAACCAAACGGTATAAAAAGTACAGACACAAGGATGAAAGCTACTCCGATTATGACAAAAAGCAGAACGTCTATTGGACAGATATGTACGAGAAGCTGACAACAATAAAAGAAGGATTAAACAACAATTAAATTTTTAAAACGATGAATGCAAATTTTTTCAATCAGATAGCGCAAATAGGCATTACAGGAGATTTACAACTCACTATATCAAAGGGTATAGAAAACACCCTTATTGTTTCCATAATACTTCAAAATGAGCAATGTGGAGATAATGCGAAACAACTGATACCACCGCTTAATCTGCGGGGAACGGCAGAAGAATTGGACGAGGGATTTTTTCAGCAGATAACAACGCCTTTGCAAACCGCTTCGGGTTTAATGGTAAATATGGAAGCCTTTATGAAGCAATTGGAAGTAGCCAAAAAGCAATCGGCAATGGAAAAGGAAAAATCCGACACACAAAAGAAAGAACAGGAAGCCAAAGACAAGAAGTTTAAAGACGGTATGGTAAAGGCAGACGAATTGGAAAAAGAGGGCAAATTCCGTGAAGCGTGGATAAAAGTACCCGAAATTAACGACTATTCCGAAAAGGCAGACGAGATAAGCAAACGTAAATCGGAACTATCAAACCAATTTTCTTCAACAGGTCTGTTTGCGATAGAACAACCTACCGTTTAACGCAAAATCCAACAGTTATGTTATTAGCAACACAGTTAGAACGAGTATTTATACTTAAAGACAAAGGACAGGACATCACACTGACCGACCCCGAACCACGTTGGAGTGTGGAAGCGGTATTGAATTTTTACGCCAATACATATCCCATACTAACCACCGCAAAAATATCTGCCCCCATTATCCGTGATGATAGGATAGAATACAAATTAGAGAGCGTAATGGGAACAAAAGGTTAAACCAAAAATCAAAAACAATGAACTATGCAACGCAATATCCTAGCGGGAACTATCAGCATACCCGAACAGAAAACACAACGGCAACTGCACCGACAATTGGGCGAGTTCTCACAATGGATGCAAAGAGCCAAAGACACAAACGAAGTACGGAAAGACAAACAAAAATCTGTACCGATAGCCATGCTACCAATGGTTTTCTAAAGTGTGCGTTTCTGCCTAAACTGAAAACAACACAATCCACACAGGATTGTAAGAAAACAGCAAAAACGCAAAGGGATTTTTACAAGTCCCTTTCCCAACTTACAGAGCATTACGGCATTGAACCGTTACAAACG
>NZ_QNVY02000009.1 GCF_003314435.2 Flavobacterium petrolei
GAACAGCAATTGTATTTTGTAAACGGCTTGGGCATGCCCAACGGCAAAGCGTCTGTACCGTCAATGCTTTGGTATGCTAGTAAAAACAGCCTTGCCGTATTTGCTCTTACTACTGACAGAAGACCAAAAGAAAATACACCTTTGTATTTTGCTCCTTTCTTCAACATTTATGAAGATGGTAAAGTATGTATGGGAACTGTAAGTATAGACATTAAAAATTCCGCTTCCGTAGAGGAATTTACAACTGCTTGGGAAGACTACTTTTTCAATAGCTATTTCAGCCATTTATTAGGAAAACAAAATCCCATAAAAGGAAATTGCGTAAGCCTTTGGAAAAAGCTGATTGAAACAAGCGAAGCCTTTCCTAAAGATGTATTAAAAAAGAACAACAAAACCCTTAAAAATCTTTTGTGATGAATACCGAGAAACTAAAAGTACATTTTACAGACAATTATCTGATAAGCCCTACCAATCCCATTACAGTAAACCTAATCGGTGCAGGCGGTACAGGCTCAAAAGTTTTGACCGCTTTAATGGAAATGAACCATAGCTTAATTGAATTGGGACACGCAGGGTTAAGTGTCCGCTTATGGGATGATGATATTGTGACCAATGCTAATTTAGGAAGACAGCGTTTTGCAGAAAGTGAAACAGGGTTGTACAAGTCCGTTGCACTCATCAACCGTGCAAACCGCTTTTCAGGGACAAATTGGAAAGCCGAAACCGCAAAGTTTGAGAAGGACATTTTGGGCAGAATACCCGAAGAAGCACAGGCAACTATTTACATAACCTGCATGGACAATGTACAGGCGAGGTTTGGAGTTGCTGAAATACTGAAAGAAATATGCAACCGCAGACACCACAGGGACGAACCGAAATATTGGTTGGATTTTGGTAACAGCCAGTATACAGGACAAGTGTTACTATCTACCATAGGAAATATTCACCAACCCGATTCGGAGAAATACGAAACAGTGGCAAGCCTGCCAATGATTACGGAAGAATTTGGAGAATTGTTGAAGCAGTCCGAACAAAAGGACGACACACCAAGTTGCAGTTTAGCGGAAGCACTGGAGAAACAGGATTTGTTTATCAATTCCTCTTTAACCCAAATGGGTTGTTCGCTTTTATGGAGCTTATTTCGATACGGTATGACACCGTACAGAGGCTTTTTTCATAATCTGAAAGACTTTCGTACCCACCCCATAAAAGTCGCTTGATAACCGAAATCAGGCGGCAAAAAGACACTCCCTCCTATGGTCGGGACAGTCTTTTTGTGCCAAATCGGTGCAACCACTTTGCCAAAATGCATCCACTCAAGCGTCCTCACTTCACATTTTATCAAACAGGTTGCGTCCTATTTTCTAAGGGATATTCATTATCCCTTCCGTTATTTTAGGGGACTTCTTTTCTTTCCACATGGGCGACCAAAGAAAAGATTCTGTGTTATAATCCAAATTGTTTTAACCATTTTTATTAATTCTTTTAAAAATATAATTGTTTAATTCTTTTTTCTAAATTAATATCGTAATATTGCAATATAAAATAAAGCACTATGGGAATTACTAAAACAGACATGTATACAGATGATCAAAACAAGTTTGCATCACTTCTTAAAGTTTTAGGTCATCCTGCCAGAATTGCAATACTTCAATATATTATAAATCAGGAAAAATGTATCTGTAATGATTTAGTGGAGGAGTTAGGATTAGCACAGGCAACTATTTCGCAACATTTAAAAGAATTAAAAAGTATCGGAATCATTCAAGGTTCAATTGAAGGGAAGTCGGTTTGCTACTGCATTGAAGAGAAGGTATGGAATCAATTTCAAGAGGAATTTAATGCTTTTTTCAATCAAGCTGTTAAAGTAAACCAATGCTGTTAAAGACATTTTTTTACATTTAATTATCGTTATATTGCTATATAACATTATGTATTATCCATTTTATCATATTTAAAAATTAACTATTATGAAATTATCAGAAATCAAAGAAATCCTGCCAACATTAGACAATGTTGAATTTCAATTAGAGAACGGAACATTTGTTCCCGAACACTTCCATGTTACAGAAGTGGGACAGATTATTAAAAACTTTATTGACTGTGGCGGAGTAATCCGAAATGAAAAAGTTGTCAATTTTCAATTATGGAATGCTGACGATTATCAGCACCGTCTAAAACCGGGAAAATTATTGAGCATTATCAAATTGTCTGAGGAAAAACTAGGCATTGAAGATGCTGATATTGAAGTGGAATATCAGGACATTACCATAGGTAAATATGACTTGGAATTTAATGGTGAAAAATTCATTTTATTAAACAAACAGACAGCATGTCTGGCTCAGGATCAATGTGGAATCCCGTCCGATAAATCCACGGCAAACGTATCACAGCTAAATGTTGACAATACCAATTCATGTACACCTGGCGCAGGCTGCTGTTAATTTTTTAATATTAATAAACCATCATACCAATCAAGATAATGTTATATACTGAAATAGAGAATACTATTAAAACATTCGATTTTAAACAAATTTCTGAAGAGCGTAAAAGTGTTCTTCAGCCTCTGGTTGATTTTATTCAAAGTAAGGTAAATATCAGGCAGGAAATCAGATTGAACCTGATCTGCACACATAATTCCAGAAGAAGCCATTTGTCTCAGGTCTGGGCTCAGACTGCAGCAGCATACTATAATATAAAAAATGTTTCATGTTATTCGGGAGGTACTGAAGCTACTGCCTTATTCCCTATGGTAGCCGAAACTTTACAGTACTCTGGATTTAAAGTTAAAGCTATTTCAGAAGGCAAAAACCCCGTATATTCAATTAAGTTTTCTGCAAATGAACTTCCTGTTATCGGGTTTTCTAAAACCTATGATGATGATTTTAATCCTGAAAGTGAGTTTGCAGCTATAATGACCTGTTCTCAGGCGGATGGCGGATGCCCATTTATTGCAGGTGCCGAAAAGCGTATCCCTGTTACTTTTGAAGATCCAAAAGTATCTGATGGAACGCCACAGCAAAAGCAAATATATCAGGAACGCAGCCTGCAAATCGGAACTGAAATGTTTTATGTATTCTCAAAAATCAAACAATAAAAATGGCAGCAAATAACTGTGCACCTGCCTCAGGGCGAAAGAAATTAAGTTTTTTAGACAGATTTTTAACGCTGTGGATTTTTCTGGCGATGGCTCTTGGCGTAGCAATAGGCTATTTTATCCCCTCAAGCGGTAATTTCATCAATTCTTTTTCCAGCGGAACAACTAATATTCCTCTGGCTGTTGGGCTTATTCTAATGATGTATCCGCCTTTGGCAAAAGTGAAATACGAGCAGATGGGACAGGTTTTCAAAAACACTAAGATATTAGGGGCATCGCTATTTTTAAACTGGATTGTTGGGCCAATTTTAATGTTTTCACTGGCCTTACTTCTTTTAAATGGCTATCCGGAATATATGATCGGTGTCATTCTTATCGGCTTGGCACGCTGTATAGCCATGGTAGTAGTCTGGAATGACCTTGCAGATGGAAACAGGGAATATGCTGCCGGGCTTATTGCATTAAATAGTATCTTTCAAGTTCTGCTTTACAGCGTATACGCTTATATCTTTATAACTATTCTTCCTCCGTATTTTGGTTATGACGGATTTGAGGTAAATATCAGCATTGGTCAGATTGCAGAAAGTGTCGGGATATATTTGGGAATTCCTTTTGCACTTGGCATCATTAGCCGATATGCTCTTATTGCATTAAAAGGAACAGAATGGTTTGAAACTAAATATGTACCTTTTATTTCGCCTATTACACTCCTGTCATTACTTTTTACAATCATCGTTATGTTCAGCCTTAAAGGAGAACTGATTGTTCAAATTCCTATGGATGTTGTTCGAATTGCAATTCCTTTAGTGATTTACTTTACTTTAATGTTCATCATTAGTTTTTTTGTCGGCAAATATTTTGGGGCTGATTATTCAAAAGCAACGGCAATAGCCTTTACTGCTACAGGTAACAATTTTGAACTTGCCATTGCGGTAGCGATTGGCGTATTTGGGATCAACAGCGGTCAGGCATTTGCTGGCGTTATTGGTCCATTGGTAGAAGTCCCTGCACTCATTGCCTTAGTCAATGTAGCCTTTTGGTTTAGAAAAAAGTATTATTCAAAAAGTGTTTAACAGCTGATAATTTTCTTAACAGTAAATATGAGAATTGCAATACTTTCGGATATTCACGCTAATTTTCCGGCACTGGAACAAACCTTGGAGAGCATCGATGAACAGAAAATTGACGCTGTTTATTGTTTAGGTGATCTGGTAGGTTACAATATATGGCCAAATGCTGTGATAAATGAAATACGCAAAAGGCATATTCCTACCCTGGCCGGAAACCATGACGTTAAAGCTGTCGATATACATAATGATGGATCGAAAGATTCCGGGAGTTATGCATATCAAATTGTCGGCAAAGAACAAATCAGTTATCTTTCCGCTCTGCCAGCCCATATAAAATTGGAATATCAGACAGCTGATAAAAAAATAAAGATACTCATGGTACATGGCAGCCCGAATAGTAATACGGAGTATTTGCTTGAAGATAAAGACGAAAAGAAATTTACTGCTATTTTTCTTGACGCTGATGCTGATATAATTATATGCGGACATTCGCACAAACCATATCATCGTGTTTTGGAAAATCCCAATAAAAAAGGTCGCTATTTCCATGCTGTTAACGCAGGATCAGTGGGAAAGCCTAAAGATGGAAATCCGAAATGCTGTTATGCAGTAATTACTATTAATAAAAGCGCCGATTTCTCTAAAAAAGAAGGCATCAAGGTCGAGTTTATCAGAGTTCAATACGATATTGAAAAGGCAGCCCAAGCGATTGAACAAAGCGACCTGCCAGACAGTTATGCACACATGTTAAGGGAGGGGTATTAACTTAAAGATTTAAGTTATTTCCTATTGGCACTACAAGGGTAAGTTTATGAATGAAAGAGAGACAAGATAAAAAAAGTATAAGTTAAATTTGTATGTTATAAAGAATTAAAAATAGAAAGCGATGCCATTACAAGATAGAAAAAATCACTGGGAAAATATATACCAGACCAAATCATTGGAAGAGGTAAGCTGGTATCAGCCTACACCTGAAACTTCACTAGCGCTTATCAAAGAATTTGATCTGCCTAAAAGTGCAAAAATTATAGATATTGGTGCAGGAGACAGCTTTCTTGTTGACCATCTGCTTGATTTAGGCTTCGTAAATATTACCATTCTTGATATATCCGCTTCAGCTATTGAAAGAGCGAAACAAAGGCTGGGAAATAAATCTGCAAATATAAAATGGATTGTTGCAGATGCTTCGGATTTTCAACCAAAAGAGCAATACGACTTTTGGCACGACAGGGCTGCGTTTCATTTTCTGACAGCTGATAAAGAGATTGACAATTATATACAAACTGCTGCCAATGCAGTTTCCAAAAATGGAATTATGGTTATCGGTACTTTTTCAGAACAAGGTCCTAAAAAATGCAGTGGTATTGAGATCCAACAATATTCCGAAAGTACACTAGTAAGCCGTTTTCTGAAACACTTTGAAAAAATAGAATGTTTTACAATAGATCACAAGACTCCTTTTGACACAGTTCAGAATTTTGTGTTTTGCAGTTTTAAAAGAAAGAACGATTGAAAAAATCAATACAAATAAAGAATAAAATTGAAATGAAGGAACTGATAAAAGTTTCACCATTCAGAAAAGACATCCGCAAAACTGAACCGCATAAACACAATAGTTATTTTGAAATTATATATCTGTCGCAAGGAAGCGGTACGCATACTATTGATTATACACAATTCCCTATAATACCGCCAACTGTATTTTTTGTACGAAAAGAACAGGTACATCATTGGGATATTGACTCAGTACCTGAAGGTTATGTATTGCTCTTGAAAAAAGGATTTGTTGATAGATCACTGGATAGATCGCTGAAAAGAATCTTGTCTCAGGTAAGTGCATTGAGCTGCCTTCATCTGGAACAGAACAATTCCATATCAATATTATTTCAGTTGCTTATTGATGAAAAAGATTTCAGCGTGACAGAAGGGATACTAAAAGCATTATTGGCAAAAATCATTAGTATTCCTGCATCTTTTCCGGTCAATAAACATAAGACCAACAACACTATCTTGTTATTTAGGGAGCTTCTCAATGAGACAGATGATTTAAAAAATAATGTTGCTTACTATGCCGGGCAATTAAACACGACGCCCCAAAATCTAAATGCTATCTGTAGAAAAGAGCTTAATCAGCCAGCGGCAGATGTTATAGCAGAATACATGATTAGTGAGGCAAAAAGATTATTGCTGTATACTGATAATAATGTTTCAGAGGTAGCGTATACTTTAAACTTTAATGACACTTCTCACTTTATAAAATATTTCAAACGCCATACAGGTTCTACACCGCAGGTATTTCGCAGTCTTTAAGAGCTACCGTATTATTTTCAAATATACCACCATTATACAATTCATTGTATGAAGTTTGTAAGACAAACTAAAAACAGGGATGTCATGAGGTATTTTTTAATTCTGCTATCGTTAACGCTCTTTCCTGCCTGTAACCAAAAAACAGAAACAGTACAAGGCAAATGGATAAAAGGCACGGAACAGGAGAAACTGGAAATCATAGAAAATCAGTTTCGGGGTTTTGATAACACAATGGTCGAAACTGGCTATCGCTACCAGGAATTGTTTTGGGCGGGACAGGATGAAAATTGGGAATATGCGGATTATCAATTAGAGAAAATACAAAAAGCAATCGAAAATGGATTGGAGCGGAGACCTAAACGTTCGAAATCGGCAAAACATTTTCTGGATGTAACTCTTCCAGAAATGAAAAAAGCTCTTGCAAAAAGAGACACCGCTGTGTTCAACAGGAATTTTCAAGTGCTTACCAATAGCTGCATAAGTTGCCATGCAATGGAAAGAGTTCCATTTTTTACTGTAAAAACTCCAACAGAAAGACAATCACCAATAAGAAGATAATGATAGAGTATATAAAACAATTAGATATAGAAATCCTGCTTTGGCTAAATGGCAGCCATAGTGAGTTTTGGGATAATGTAATGTGGTTTGCTAGTGAAAAATACACATGGCTCCCTTTTTATGGATTTTTGTTATTGCTGTTGATATGGAAATATCGAAAAGATGCGATTTTTATGATATTGCTGATAGTTTTACTGATCACTATAAGTGACCAGTTAGCTTCAGGAATATTCAAGCCAATATTTGAAAGATTACGACCGAGCCACAACCCTGATTTAATAGATAAGCTTCACATAGTTAATAATTACAGAGGTGGAAAGTTTGGTTTCATATCATCCCATGCAGCCAATGTGTTTTCGTTGGCATTCTACCTGACGCTGGTAGCAAGGGACAAACTGAAATGGCTGCCTTTTGTTCTTATCCCCTGGGCAGCATTTGTCAGTCTAAGCAGGGTTTATCTTGGAGTGCATTATCCAGCAGATATTGTTGTTCCGGCCGTTCTGAGTATTCCTATTGCTTTGCTTGTGGCCCGAATTTACAATTTGTATAATCCGATTATAATAAAAAAGTTCGCTTAATATGTTCAAAAAAATCATTACTACCGACAACTCAAAAACCACAATTATAATCCGCTTGATTGTTGGTGCAGTTTTCTTTTCCGAAGGAGTTCAAAAATTTTTATTTCCAGCCATTCGTGGTGCTGGCCGCTTTGAAAAAATCGGTTTTCCATCAGCTGATTTTTTGGGAAGTTTTGTTGGTTTTTTCGAAATCCTATGTGGGATTTTACTTTTAGTGGGTCTGCTGACTCGTTTAGCCAGTATTCCGTTAATCATAATTATGCTTGTTGCTTTCACAACTACCAAAGCCGAAGTATTGGCAAATGATGGCTTCTGGGAATTACTTCACGGGAGCAGGACTGATTGGGCAATGCTTTTAGGAAGTGTATTTCTTTTGATAAAAGGAGCGGGACACTGGAGTATTGACAAAATAATATCGAGTGATAGAAATAGTCACTAATTATACTTTTAACAGAATTCAAATTTATTCGTAAATATATTTTTATGAAAACTACATATATACTTTCGTTGCTTTTTTTGTCAGTTTCCACATTTGCACAACAGACGGAAATCCCAGCTTCCTATTCCAATATTCATTATGATAAGGATAATCATCTGTATTTCGAAGAGAACGAGAAAAAATATTTTGCCACTGATGCAGAGACTCAATATAGCACTCAAAGGCTCTTGGGCAAACCAACTGGTACAAGTTCTGGCGTGATTCTGGACTTCGGAAATTTGAAAGGATCTGTTACCTATGGGTTAATACCTTATGGAAAAGCACCACATCCGCTTCCGGTATACCGTTTTACACAAGCACTCATAGAAGGAAAAGCTGAAATCAATATGGCAGACGCATTCAAATATCCATATGATTTTGTAGGTTGGAAAGAAAATGGATTTTTAACCCTTGGCTATAGGGTAACTGATAATAATGGGATGATTTTATTTGATGGAGTTGTTTCTCTAAGCGGAACAGGTCCTTTTGAAGTGCTGCCGGCAGTTTATGAAGGCCCATTTGTAAGTAACCTTACAGATACCAGTGTTGTGATTTGGTGTAAAACTACATTGCCTGTACAGGCCCAAGTAGAAATTGATGGCAGAATATATAAGGATAATGTTCCTAAAACGCATCATGAATGGCAAATAAATAGTTTAAAATCCAATCAAAAATACCAGTACAAAGTAACCTACGGTCTACTTTCCCAGTCGTACCATGTTACGACAGCACTAAAAAAAGGCAGCAGACAAAGTTTTATTTTCGGATATACCAGCGACAGCCGCCACGCAACGGGTGGTGGTGAAAGAAAAGCATATGGGGCAAATGCTTATATTATGAAAAAAATAGCTGCCCTTGCTTATAAAGAAAATGCCGCTTTTGTTCAGTTTACTGGCGACATGATTAATGGCTATCTTAGCAGTAAAGAAGAACAACACCTGCAATACACAAACTGGAAAAAATCCATTGAACCTTTTTGGCATTATATGCCATTTAATGTTGGTATGGGCAATCACGAAGCACTGGGATATGTCTTTGAAGATGAAAGCGGAAAAAACAAGGGTTTTATTGATAGATTTCCTTTTGAGACAGAGTCAGCAGAGACTGTTTTTGCAGAAGCATTTGTAAATCCTATTAGCGGGCTTATAAGTGAGGATGACAACAAGTATGACCCTGATAAAAAACGGATAGATTTTCCACCTTATGCAGAAAATGTTTTTTATTACACATATGGAAATACAGCCATGGTTGTACTCAATAGTAATTATTGGTACGCTCCTTCTTTAAGCAAAGAAACTGCAACAAGCGGTGGGCTGCACGGTTATATAATGGACAACCAACTTGATTGGTTAAGGGCAACCATTCAAAAGCTTGAAAATGACAAAGACATAGACCATATTTTTATTACTCAGCATACCCCTGCATTTCCTAACGGAGGGCACAGTAAGGACGATATGTGGTACAGTGGTGATAACACAAAGCGTCCGTGGATTGGTGGGAAACCAGTTGAAAAAGGAATTATTGAAAGAAGGGACGAATACTTAGATATTCTAATTAATGAAAGTAAAAAAACTGTTGCGATACTTACCGGTGATGAGCATAATTACAACTGGTTGAAATTAACACAAGAGGTTCCTATTTATCCCGCAGATTATCCTAGTAAAAAATTGAATGTATCTCGTTCAATCTATCAAATTAATAATGGTGCAGCAGGTGCGCCCTATTATGCACAAGAGGTATTGCCATGGAGCAAGTTTACCCAGTCTTTTAGTGTGGAAAATGCTTTGTGCCTTTTTTATGTAAACGGAAAGAGAATTACGATGAAAGTATATAATCCGGATACCTTGAATCTTATAGATGAACTTGAAGTAAAATAGTTGTAATGGAGGGGAAAATACCGATAAAAAAAATTGCTCAACTCTTTCTCAAACTGGGATTCATCGGTTTTGGAGGTCCGGCAGCACATATTGCAATGATGCAGCGGGAAGTTGTCGCCAAAAGAAAATGGTTGAGCGAACAGCATTTTTTAGATTTATTGGGAGCTACCAATCTTATTCCAGGACCCAATAGTACTGAAATGGCGATACACATTGGGTACGACAAAGGGGGTTGGAAAGGGCTGCTCGTTGCAGGCATGTGTTTTATTTTGCCGGCGGTTTTTATTACTGGTATTTTTGCTTGGCTGTACAGGCAATACGGACAATTACCCGAAATACAGCCGTTTATTTACGGTATAAAGCCAGCAATTATAGCCATCATTATCGGGGCAATTTTTCCATTAGCCAAAAAATCGATCAAGTCAATTGTATTAGCATTTATAGGCATCGCTGTATTGTTTCTGTCTTTACTGGGAATCAGCGAAATCTATTTAATGTTTGGCGCAGGCCTGTTCGCATTGGGTTTGTTTTATATTCAAAATTATAAAAACAGTACGCTGCAAAGTTTTGTTCCAGTTCTTTTTTTTCAAATTGCAAACGGGCACTTACTTTCAGAAACAAACGCCAGATTATTTTGGATATTTTTAAAAATAGGTGCTGTTCTCTACGGAAGCGGTTATGTTCTGTTCGCTTTTTTAGATACAGAATTGGTAGCAAACGGCTTACTTACCCGACAGCAATTGATGGATGCTATTGCAGTTGGGCAGTTCACGCCAGGACCTGTTTTTTCATCAGTTACATTTATTGGTTATCAAATCAATGGACTATCTGGTGCTGTTATTTCAACAATTGCTATTTTTCTTCCATCGTTTGTATTGGTGGCATTGCTTAAGCCTCTGATGAAAAAAATGCGAAATTCTAAGAGCCTGTCTGCTTCGCTGGATGCTGTAAATATAGCCTCTGTTGCCATTATTATTGCTGTTTGTTTTACAATGGGCAAAGAAACCATTATCGATTGGAAGACAATCAGCATAGCGCTGATTAGTGTAGTTGTCGTTTTTAAATTCAAAACAATCAACAGTGCATTTATTGTGTTGGGTGGCGCGCTCCTAGGCTATCTCTTATATCAATTTTAATCGTATCATTATGCTTTCAATATTGTTACATAGCAGGCTTTCATAGGTAAAAAAAGGCAATAGTATCTATAGATAATAGTAAATAAACTATTACCCTTTCCTAGTAATTTATGTGGAGTGATGACTTAACTATAAGTATTTCAACTCACATTTTTATATAACTATTTCTACGGTCGGCAAAATTTGATATGCATATTCCGGGTTATAAAAAGAATTGTTTTTCCAGAGGATAAAAGTCAATTCTAATATTTTTCTTTGGATGGCAACGATAGCTTTCATTTTAATGCCATGCCTTGAAACCAATCTTAAAAAGATATCTCTGAACCTTTCATCGGTTCTAATCGCAGCCAGTGCCGGAAAGTGCATGACTTTCCTTAAATTCCGATTACCTCGCTTGGATATACGGGGTTTGGATTTTACGGATGTCCCAGATGTCTTTTCTCTTACATCTAATCCCGCATAACTGACCAGTTGCCTTTTATTCTTTATGAGTTCGAAACCGTTGGTTTCAGCGATAATGGTCACGGCAGTCAAATTTCCAACTCCGGGTATAGAAGATATTATTTTCATCTTTTCTGCTAATACCTCATCTTTTTTGATGAGTTTAGCAATTTCTTCTCGTATCTCCTTTTCCTGCGTATCAATCAAGGCTATTCTTTTGTTTGTTCTTTTAACTGACTTTTCACTTGATGTTGCAGAGGTACGTTCAGCATGCAACTGATTTTTTAACATGGTACGTTCCTGTACCAACTGCTCACGTTCCCGACAAAGCTGCCTTAAATCATTGAATATTTTTAGAGGAGGGTGCCAAACTTCCAATTGCCTTTCCAAACCAAATCTTGCAATTGCTTGTGAAGCACTCTTGTCAGTAATCGTTCTTATATCAAGTGTTCTCACATAATTACTAATCTTGTTTGGTAAAACGATACTGACTTGTTTTTGAACACTGCATAGATAATAGGCTAACGATTCATGGTAAACCCCTGTTGCTTCCATTACGTAACGTACTTCCGTTGTGGTTAATGTTTGCTTATTAACCCACAATACAAGACTCGAAAACCCTTTTTTAGTATTGGGAAATACTTTGTAAGCATAAACTTCAACACTGATCTGCTCATCCATCCGACCAAGTGACACAACTAATTCCCTTTGCGCAACATCAATTCCGACTGTTTGTTTTAATAATACCTTCATTTTATTTGGTTTAGGTAAGTGATAACCTTTTTTCATCTTTTCTCCTGAGTGGATATACTGGCTATACAACCTCAAATAGGGATGTATTCCTTACATTCTGTTCAGATTCTAAAAGGTAAAAGAAGAGGAGGCAGTCTCTTTTCTTGAATATACCGTAAGGCTATTTAAAGCAAAATCTGCTCTCGCCCTTCTTCACTTAAATTATATTATACAAACATAGGAGAAGCAAAAGAACGCCGCTTTGGTTTATATTTGTCCTTACAATTTTAGTATGTTTGTTATTAGAAATTTGCAAACAGTTTTAATAAGGAAATTCAATGATTGAAATAATAATTCCTAAAAGTATCACACCGAGCAGAATTAACGATTTATATAGAAAATATATAAATCAACAAAATCTGAATGAAATAACTCTAATAATTCCAAATTCTATTAATAAATATACTTTTGGACTATTAGCTGATTTATTAAAATTTACTATTACCTTAAATAGTAGAACTCCTATTAAAACATTAAAAATTGATATTGAAAATGAGAATTTAGACTCTTTGTATGACCAAGAATATGCTTATCCAATAATTTCATTATTATGGAATACATCAAATTTTATTGATAAAAACAACTCAGATATTAAGACTATATTAAGAGATAAACAAAATGATTTCTTTATAAAAATGAACTCCCTATCAAGAATAAAGGGGAATAAATATCTACTAACTAATACTGATCATCTTTCAAAAAATAAAGGCTTAATAAGGCTATTGGAAAATCCTAAAGGATTTAATGATGATGAAGAACAAATAACCAATAGTATTAAGAAAATTTTCAACAATAATGTTTTAACCTTCAACAAAAATAATAAAATTGAAATTGAAAGCATTATTGAAGATATTGGAGCAATAGTTTATGAATTAGCAAAAAATACTTATGAATGGGGGAAAACAGATTCTAATCTGATTGATGTACCATCAAGTATTCGAGGTGTATACTTCCGCTTTCATATAAATAATAGTGATAAGCTAATTGAAGAATTTGAACATACACCCATACAACCTTTTTTTAAACATGCTTTCATTTTGGATAACTGTCTCAATGAACAAAATCAAATATACTATTTGGAAATTCTCGTTTTTGATTCTGGAATTGGATTTATAGATAGATTTCATCAAAAAAACAACTTAAGTGATTTGGAAATAATTAAAAAGTGTCTTGTAAAAAATCAAACTTCTTCGACTTCAAATCTTAAAACAAAAAAAGGTATTGGATTAGATAGAATATTAGGTATTCTAAATCAAAAGGGGTTCGTTCGTATATCTACTGACAAATACTCCGTTTATAGAGATCTAATTAAAGACAATTATGAGCCTATTGACATACAACAACTAGATAAATTAAAACTAGATGACTGGAATGATAACAATTTCAATAACGAAAATGTCATTAAATCTCAAGGTTCTTACATAAGTATATTATATCCTTTTAAAAGCAGTAACTAATGGGGAAGTTTTACATTTACAATTCAAATATTGAAGATAAAAAATATAAAAATGCTACCATTATTTTTAATCCTAGCATTGAGTTTGATTTTAATTCTTTAAAAAATATGTTATCGGAGCATTTTAGAGATTTTTATCAAACAAATGCTCTTGTCTTTATTCACTGTTCTACCAGCATATCTCCAGAAATGCTTATAAAAGATAATATTGACAAAATATTCAAAAGCATTCCAAAAGTAGAAGAGCACTATCTTATCGAAAATATTTTTTATGTATCTTATGAGAAATCAACTTTTAATTTTTCAAGGAAAGATAAGTTCTTAAAAGATAATTTTAAAGAAATAATTAATCAAGGTTTGGCAAATATTTTTATAAGAAATGGAGGTCTCGTAGAAAGCAATGGAGTTTCTCACCATTATGTCTTTCCATCGGGAAAACATTCGTCAAAATTTTTAAGAACTGCAAATGTACTGGTTAAGAAAAGTGAAATCGATTTTATTGTGCAAATTCCAGTGATATTGACCACCCAATTCCAATTTAAAGTGACCACCTGATTCCAATTCAAAATGACCATCCAATTCCGGAGCAAACTGACCACCCCAATTTTTCATTAAAAACTGCTCTTTTTCATCTGTTAATTAGTATTCAAATATACTTAAAATATTATCCTTTGTTTATGCCTCTTTTTTTTCTCATAGATTCCCCATGTAATTCGAGTCGGTGAGATTGATGTATAAGTCTATCCAAAATTGCATCAGCTATAGTTTTTTCGCCAATTATATCATACCAACCTTGCACTGGGATTTGTGATGTTACAATTATAGAACCATTATTATGCCTGTCTTCAATGATCTCCAAAAGGGTAATTCGGTTGTGACTATCCAATGCTTGTATCCGCCCGAGCAAGCACATATTTCATGAGCTGATGTAACACAGTAGTTTTGTCCAAAAGAATAATAAGATGGACAAAAAAGAATATATGTTATCTCAAGTGGAAGCTTGGAAACAAAGCGGTATTAGTCAACAAACATTTTGTGATAAATCCGGAATCAAATTAGGCACTTTTAGCTATTGGGTGCGAATAAGTAAACAGCAAGACGATTTAGCTGGTGGATTTATTGAGCTCGCCAATCCAAGTATTGATCTGAAGAGTCGGTATGAAATAGTCTATCCCAATGGTGTCATACTGAAAGTTCAGAACACCGATCTTAAAGAAATCTTCTCTTTAGTAAACCTGTATTAATGTTTAGCCTGAGCAGTTCTCATACTTTTTTGCTATATCCTCAAGTTTGCGATATGAGGAAAAGTTTTGACGGCTTGTGTGGTATTGTGACTAATGAACTAGGACGGGTAGCTCATAGTGGAGAAGTCTTTATTTTTGTTAATCGTAAAAAGAATCAGATCAAACTGCTTCATTGGGAAGCAGGTGGTTTTGTGCTATATCACAAGCGCTTAGAAGAAGGAACTTTTGCAATGGTTAATACTAATGATCTTCGAATTAGTTGGAGCGATTTAGTGTTAATGATAGAAGGAATTCATATTATAAAAAGCAGTAAAAAAAGGCGGTTTTCTATGTAGATTTCACCTGTAAATCCTTTGTAAATACTGGTGTTTTGCTTATATTTACGGCATGGAAATGAACTTAGAAAACTTATCAAAACAAGACCTTTTGGAACTTTTAAAAAAGCAATCCAAAGCTATTTCCAAGCACGAGAATGACCTCTTCAAAGAGAAAGAAAAAAGCACGGGTTTAGAATCGAAAGTAACGGGTTTAGAGACAAAAGTAGACGACTTACAGCGTTTAGTTGATTTACTTAGACGCATGCAGTTTGGACAGAAACGCGAGCGTTTTGAAGACCCTTCTCAAACTACTTTACCTTTAGATGTAGAACAAGATGTTCTAGAAGAACAAGAAGCAGTAATCAAACAAGAGATTACGTATTCCCGTGAAAAGAAAAAGCATCCAGGAAGAGCCAAGCTTCCAGATCATTTACCAGTAGAAGAAATAGAAATACATCCAGAGGGAGATTTATCAGATAAGGTGCAAATTCCAGTGATATTGACCACCCAATTCCAATTTAAAGTGAGCACCTGATTCCAATTCAAAATGACCACCCAATTCCGGGGCAAAATGACCACCCCATTTTTCATTAAAAACTACTCTTTTTCATCTGTTAATTAGTGTTCAAATATACTTAAATATTATCCTTTGTTTATCCCTCTTTTTTTTCTCATAGATTCTCCATGTAATTCGAGTCGATGAGATTGATGTATCAGCCTATCCAAAATTGCATCAGCTATGGTTTTTTCTCCAATGATGTCATACCAGCCTTGCACTGGGATTTGTGAGGTTACAATGATAGAACCGTTATTATGCCTGTCTTCAATGATCTCTAAAAGGGTAATTCGGTTACTGCTATCCAAAGCTTGGAGTCCAAAATCGTCTAATATAATAACATCTTGCCGTTCTATTTTGGCCAATTCTCTCAGGTAAGAACCATCTGCTTTGGCCATTTTTAATTTAGCAAACAGCTTCGAAGTATTAAAATAACTTACTTTAAAACCTTGGATACAGGCTTGATAACCTAATGCTGTGCCTAAATAACTTTTGCCTACACCAGTGCTTCCCGTTATTAAAATGTTTTCATTTTTTTCGACAAATTCACATTCTGCCAGACGCAGTATGGTATTTCGATCCAGATTACGGGTTTGGTCAAAATTGATACTTTCAATATTTGATTTGTAATGGAATCGGGCGTTGGTGATACTGCGGGCAATACGCCGATTGTGCCTTTCATCCCATTCGGCATCAATAAGCATCGATACAAACTGATCGAGCGTGTAATGGTCTGTTTTTCCGCTTTCAATGGCTGTTTTAAAAGCATTGTGCATGCCGTAAAGCTTCATTTGTTTCATTTTTGTTACTGTGGATTCATTCATGATTACTGTGTTTTAATTTAATTATAATACTGTTTTCCTCTTATGTTAGCGTGAATTGGAAGTTCCTGCTCAGGTTCTTGTTCAAATTCGATATGATCTAAGTTGTTTTCTAAAATATTTTGAATGGTCTTAAAATTGTAAATTTTAAAATCAAGTGCCCGCTTACAGGCATTTATTAATCGCTCTTTCCCTACCTTTTTCTCGAAGTTTAATATTCCCAAACAACTTTTATAAGCCTGTTCAGGATGGTTTCTACTTTCAATTATTTGCATAATATATTCTGCTACTGACTCGTCAATACTACTGGCCCAATCAATGAAGCGGGCAGCACTCCACTGAGCTACAAATTGATGCGTGCTAGCCATATGTTCCGGGATTGTGGTATAGATATAAGGTTTGTAATTCCTTGGATGGATGGCTATTCGATTGTATTTGTGATAGATCTCTACCGTTGATTTGGTATACAATAGTTTCGCTTTTTTCTTGACATATTGATACGGAACGCTATAGTAATTTTTGTCCTGACTTAATTGAACATGCCCATTTTGCATTACTGTTGCAAAGGATTGGTATTTGATTTCAAAACGTTCTTGTGGTAATGGACTTAGTTTTTGTTGTTCATCTTCTAAAAATAATTCTATCCGAGAGTACGGACGTCCTGTGAGTTTTCGACTGTTATGAGCATCCAATAAATCCCATATTTGCTGGTTTAATTCTTCCAGAGAAAAGAATTTAGTTTCTTTTAGATTTACATAAATCCTTCGATACAAGATCTTAACAGCTCCTTCAACCAATGATTTGTCTCGGGGTTTATAAGCCCTGGCAGGCAAGATTGTAGTTTGGTAATGTTCGGCTAAATCAGCCAAGGTTTCATTAATGGTGGGTTCAAAACGACTGCTTTTTATCACTGCAGATTTTAAATTATCCGGAACAATTGCCGCAGGAGTACCTTCAAAAAAACGCATAGCATTTTCTACCGATGTAACAAAATCTTCCTTTTGTTGGCTCATGGAAGCTTCGGCATAGGTGTATTGACTGGCTCCTAATATGGCTACAAAAAATTGTACTTCTTTAATTTCTCCCGTGTCTTTATCAATGATGGAGAGTGTTTTTCCAGCATAATCCACATACATTTTATCACCCGCTTTGTGATTCATGTGCATCACTGGATTGACTCGTTTGCTCCATATTTTATAATGATGTCCAAATTGCGAGCTTCGGTAACCATTAGGATTTAGGACAATATATTGCTCCCACATGTGCTGTATGGTAACGCCAACTTTTTTTAGTTCGCGTTCCATTTTAGGAAAAAAATCATAAAGAAGCTGCAGTTTGGGACTGATTGATTCCACGGTAGTGTGTGAAAACAAAAGTTCTAACTCGGCATCTGTTTTTTCGTTAATTACTTCAAAACTTAATCCTAGCACTTCAAATAAAGAAATATACTTCTTTACCGTATTTCTAGAAAGAGATAAGTACTTACTTATGAATAACTTACTTTTCCCGTTACAGTAGAATTTAATTGCTTTTCTAATTTTACTCATGTCTGTTATTTTATTTGCCATAATCCGTATTTTTTTAACGAATGTATGGTGCTAACAACATGAAAAAGTCAGTAGTTTTTAATGCTCAATTTTACCCCAAAATCAGGTGGTCAATTTGAACTGTAAAGTGGTGGTCAGTTTGCTCCGAAACTGGTGGTCAATTTGCACTGGAATAGGTTGGTCAATTTGACCGGTTTTTCCAGTTTGGTACTGCAAAGCGATGAAATTGTTGCTACGATTCAAGCACTTCAAAAAAACAAAAACAACATTTCAGGTAAGGAAGCAGAGATTCGAGAAAATATTATTGCTTATGTTGGAGCAACTAAAGAAGAAGTACCTTTCATAGGAGAGCTTATTAAGGTGCGAGAAGATGAAAAAGAATGGGAACTATCTATTGAAAAGATTTTGCACAATTTTGCTTTACGTTTAATTGTTCCCGACAAATACTATTCAAAAGTGAATGAGTATGTGAAAAAAACAAACCTTAATGGTAGAATAGTTTACCAACGGTATCGAGGCTTTACATCATTGGATAGCTTCACAGTAAAGAGTATTTCGCAAAATAGCTTAGTAAATAAAATCGAATTCAAAGAGAAAAACCTGTACACACCTTGGCTTGAGGATATTATAGCGAATCAATATAATTATTCTTGTGTAAATGATTTATCAGAATTCAATCGTTATGATGAGAGGGCAATCACAAAAGAAGGATTAGTCAAATTCGGAAAAGGAAAACACGAAAAAGACGACAGACCGCACATTTCAAAAAGAGAAAATTATGTTTTAGGCTGGGATAATAAGGAAAAAATCTCCAATCTGAAAAAGAACCTAATCGAAATTCAATCCTCGCAAGTAACGAATAAAAAAGACATAGCAAGTATATATGGCCTAATTAAAGAACTTGGAAATTTAAAGGATGATTGTTTTAGCATATTCTCTACCTACACCAAATATGATGACATTGATTGGCAAACTTATGCTAACCAAATTCAGGAAAAGGAAGATGCAAAGAAAAAATTGGAAGTTACAAATGACAGGGTTAAATCACTGCAAGAGCAACTGACAAAAGTTAGAGATGCATTAGCATTATTGACCGATGCAGACATTAAAAATAAAAACAAAGAAATATTTCAGTTAGAAGAAATTGTAATTAAAGAAATAATAAGAGACTTAGAGTTCAATAAAAAACTACTTGATTCAATCGGTACTAAAGATACTTCGGAATTTGAAATATTGAATTTAGAGTTATCAAACATTGATTTTGCAGATATAAAAGTCAAGCAGACGGAATTTCAAAAAAACAATGCATCTAAACTTAAAGAATTAGAAAATTCAAATGAAAGTAATGAACGAAAGGCAATTAAGTTGATTAGTGAATTTAAAAATCCACCAATTGAGATTACTGATAAATACAAGGATTGGCGTTCAGATGTCAACAGATTGCCTGATTCTAATAATATTGATTTGCTTGGAGAATATCAAACATTTTATCAAAAATTGATAGCTGACGATCTGCCCAGGTTTGAAAAGAAATTTAATGAATATTTACAGGATACCATTTTAAGGAAAATAGGTGATTTCAGAATGTTTTTTGAAAACTGGTCAGATTCCATCAAGGAAAATATTCGCCTATTAAATGAATCGCTGAAAGGAATTGATTTCAAAAATTCCCCAATTACATATATCCAACTTATTTCACAAAGAAGAAAAAATCAGTTAGTTGATGATTTTCGTGATTTGCTCTACAAGGCAATTCCAAATTTCAAAGAAATAGAAGCGACAATTGATGGGAAAAAAAATCACTTTTATACCAACATTGAACCATTAATTACCAAACTGGAAAATGAGAAATGGCGACAGGAGGTAATGGAAGTTCGTTCATGGTATAGCTACAAAGCAGAAGAATTTTACAAGGAAACTAATCAGAAATTCAAAACCTATGAAAATATGGGGCAGCTTTCTGGTGGTGAAAAGGCACAATTGACTTATACTATTTTGGGTTCTGCTATTGCTTATCAATTTGGACTTACAAAAGAAGGATTACAAACAAATTCCTTCCGATTTATTGCGATTGATGAAGCATTCAAGGCACAGGATGAAGACAAGGCCCGTTATCTTATTACTCTTTGTAAACAGCTCCATCTACAACTTTTAGTTGTAACTCCAAGTGACAATATTCACATTGTTGAAGATGCAATTTCATTTGTCCATTTTGTAGAAAGAAAAGATGAAAAATACTCTTGGCTTTATGATATGCCAATTGAGCAATTCAAAGAAGAACGAAATAATTTCATCAATAAATGATAAGTCCCAACGAAATAAAAACAAAGGCTGAAAGGAAATATTTTTCTTTTCTGCAATCAGTGGTTCAGGCAATTCCGTTCTCAAGAATTGTTATTCCGGGTGACAAAACTTATAGCAAAACATCAATTAGCGAATTTCATAACGAAATACTGGCATTAGCAAGCCAGTCAAAAGAAAAAAAAGGCTTTGGCTTTACAATAGAGTATCAAACAGTAAAGACAAAAACAATAGGAATGCAAAGCCTTCCAACAATTATTTACTTTGATTCAGAAAAGGACTTTTTAAAATTCTTAGGAAAGGAAAAGGAAGTTGATATTTTCGTTAATAACTGGCAATTGATCCACTCACATTTTCCTGAATTAAAGGATTGGATAATTAAAAATCCAACGAAAATAATTCAGAATCAAGGCAAATGGGAAAGCATATTAAAGGTTTGCAACTATTTCAAAAATTATCCTAAGCCAAATCTTTTTATAAGAGAACTGCCAGTGAATGTTCACACTAAGTTTGTTGAATCCAATCAAAGTATTATTACGGAAATGCTTGATATAATTATTCAAAATCATATAAACCTTAACGAAAGAGATTTTGAAAAACGCTTCAATTTAAAGTTTCGTGAACCACTGGTCAGGTTTAAGGTTTTGGACAAAAAAATAAGCCAGACTTATTTTTCAAACCTTGATGATATTGCTATCCCTGTCAGCCAATTTGTAAACCTTAGACTTCCTTTAAAACAGGTTCTTATAGTTGAAAATAAGACGACATTATATACAACATTAACATTGCCCAAAATGGATAAAACCATTGCAATCTTTGGACAAGGAAATGCAATTACAAATATTCAAGACGCCAAATGGTTAAACGACATAACTGTTCTTTACTGGGGTGACATTGATACTCATGGATTTGAAATTCTGTCCAGATTTAGAAAGCACTTCAGGCATACGAAAAGTGTTTTAATGGACAAGACAACATTTGAAAAATTCTTTGAAAATGATTCCGGTAAGCCTGCTACTGACACAACAACACTTAATCTGACAGAAAACGAAAATGAACTTTACAATCTCCTAAAAATAAACAATTGGAGACTTGAACAGGAAAAAATACCATTTGATTATGTTAACAGACACTTTTGCAATTGGTAAAGATCTTCTCGGTATTTAGCAATAATAATTGAGGCCTAATCATTTCGTAATTAATATCTCATTTAAGAACAGCTATTCTTTTAATACTTTACCTAGCTTTTAGAAATCCCAGCTTTCCATTTATTTCATGATTCTCTAATTTGTACAATCCTGATATTTGAAGTTGTCCCAAATACTCACCTTTTTTCCAATGCCAGTTGCCAAGTACTTGTTTTTCGCCCTTGACATTCCAGAGCAAGGCAAGGTCTTCCTTTTCCAGCCATTCGATCAACTTGTCTTTCCTTACTAGTAATCCAGTAAGGCTTTTATTATTAACAGAGGGATCAAAACAAACAAGCTCGTCATTGCCATCTACAAACTCTCCTTCATTCTTGGAAAATTTCATTTCAAGCCCTTCCTTAATTTTTTGAACAGGCTTGTGATAATAAATCGAATCGCTTTTAGAACAGTCGTATTCTTCCTCCCATAAAAAATATTCGCTGGTGCGGTGGAATTCTCCGATAAGCTTACTGTTTTTTCTGCTGTAGACTTCAATCCAATCCTCGCCACTATAATAGGGTTTATTATGAAACGCAAAAGCTGCAGACCAATAATATTCCCTGGAAAAAACATGTGTCATTGTTCTGATTTCCGGTAAGTCACTGCGGAAAAAATCACCTTTAAAGTTCTTTTCGATGTTTACAAGATCGCTCCGGCGGACAAGATAACTTGATATCCAATAAGAAAGTTTTTTTCGGGCACTTCCATATTTATCTTCGCCAAGGGTTTCCGGTTCCGTCCAACTTAAATCTATATCAAGCCATAGCCACTTCTTTCCATCAGAATCCGCAACTTCCAGTATATCTGATGGTACAGGCAAATTATCTGTCCCTATAAGCCAATCCTTTATTGGTGAAGCATATGAATTGAAATTAGTATTGAACCACCAATTGGGCGTGTATTTCTTATAACGTTCGGCCTTGGTTTCTTTGATTATCATAGTTGGGTCAATGTCTCTTACATTTGGGTACCACGGTCCATCGTATGGAAGTGTTTTCCCTTTTTCATCCCATTCGGATTCATCTAAAAGCTCACACTGGTCCGATACCCTTGCTAACAATTCATTAAACACGATCCATTGGTATTTTTTCCCCATCCGCTCGTTATGACCACCGTCTCTTCCTGATCCCTGTCTGCTGTCAAATTCACTAAATATTTTGGGATCATAGCCCAATTCGAAAATTCTCTCGACAGCATAATTGCTTAATCCATCATAATCTATTTTCCAATTGCTCAGAGCACTTTGGAATACATATCGACCGAAGTCACCGTAACCGCCAGTCTTTCTGCCGTACTCGGTAGTCATAGATCTAAATATTGCCGTAGAACCCCATTGACCTTTACCGTAGTGTCCTTCTTCACCATCGGGCTCAAACTTATCATCAATTTCTTTGTTGGAAGGAAATTTCACTGGAAGCCGCTGGCTTTTATACGGAGGCCTGACTTTAGTGATTTCGAAATCTAATTCTAAATGTTCGTGTAATGCAAATTCAATCACACCCCTGGCATAGTCCCGCAGCAAGATGTTGGGTATCACCATATCCTTGTTGAAAATGTTGTCATAGATATAGTTGCACAATTCCATCAACGACTGACTCTTTCCCGATCTTAATACGCATCCGTAGGCAACGGCATACAGTCTTTCAAATATATAGGAATCGTTGACATCTTTAAACTTCTCCAAAAGGCGAGGAATCAAATGCACACGATTTTCAAGTAAACAGATTAATGCTTTTGTCGTAGCGTCCCGAAGGTAACGATTGGGGCTACATAAAAACCATGCGAGAGTCGTGCAGGCTAACAACATTACGTTATCGGATACATGTGATTTAACGTCATCTTTCCAAGCCCAATCTATTAAACGGTTTACAGCATTTGTACTGCTGTTGTCGCCATATTTATCCTGAAGATAAATTGTCCAGGTTTCATCTCTATCTGCCATCGTAAAGCCACTTAAAAAGTTGTGCAAGCTTTCCGCATTAAAATAAAATTCCGGTTTCATTGATGCTGATATCACAGTACCTAAAAACCTATGGAATAATTCCTCATCGTGAGCGATGACATCATTCACAAAATCTTTAGCAGCATCGCCGATACTTTCAGGTTTTCGCCATATCAGGGAATTTAAAAAAGCATCCGCTATCTGATAAAATGATTTTGCATGTTCGGCGAGCTCAAATATTTCTCTTCCTGTCCTTTCAGGAAGCTGTATTGCGAAAGCCTCAATCAAGTTTTGATTTTTCCAGCACGCCACGTCGTCTTTGAGCAATTCATGAAGCTTGCCTTTTTCAAAGGAGTCTTTCGGGTTTTCCATATCCAAATGTTTATCCAAAAGCATTGAAACTGTAAGATGGTCCTGAAACCTTTGGTAGGCAAAATATATTACTTCAAACTGTTTACCATCATCCGACCATCTGAGATCTTTATTAAAAACACCTTCGGAAAGCAGTTTTTTTAAGAATGGCTCAGGCTTATAACAATTGCCTGAAAAAATGGAATCAATTGTCGTAGTGGCATTATCATAGGAAAGAAACTCCTGATCTGCATCGACCATCTGAGACAATACTGCACTGACTGCCTTGTGTACCAATTTTTTACTTTCATCATAATGCAGCTCGGTAGCCGCAGAAAGCTTAGTATTGATGCTGTCCAGGTAAAATTCTATTATGGAAGTAATGCCGTCCACACCGGCGGGTATTTGTGTTAATCCTTTTGCCTGGATTGATTTGCAGAACAATTTCAAGAATAGTGGATTGTGAAATTCAGGATTCAATATCGGTGTTCCTGGCTCGATGATACCGTAGAAATCGAAAAACCGTTTAGTTGCTTCATATTCATAGTTAGCAAATCCTTCGTGCTTGACTTTAAGAATGACAGATTCGTCAAATTGTGCATCAGGTGCCATTAATCGCTCATACGAAGAACGCAAACTCAGCACAAGGCCAAGCCACGGAAATGATTTCACCGAGTCTATGAATGACTTCAAACGATTAGGCCATATTGATACACCCTCTCCTTCGTTTATGGCATCTATAAAAATTACAGTTCTCGTTTGAGCACTTTCGGCCTGAGCATTAAGCGCACTTAAAAATACGAGCTCATCAATTCCGTTAATTCTTAACTGATTGCGCAGGATTTGTGTCCACGGCAAATCTCTATTAGAAAAATTTTCCCCAAGAAGGAAAAGGCTTTTCTGCTGTTTTTCACTTCTCGTTTTTACGACGTCAGCAAATAAGTGAGATTTTCCGATTCCAGCTTCTCCCACCAACAACAGGTAGGGATGGTTAGCAAGAAACACTGTGTCGCCTGTTAAAAAATCTTTGTAATCACCTATTGCAGAAATGAACTTTCCGACAGCATTAACTTCTGTTGCGAAGGGACGGGTGTAAGCGTGAGGTTCAGGTTTTTTTTCTTTTTCCGACCTCATGGCATAAAAATCTCTCAGTACTTTCTCTGTTGGATCGTATGCTGCTTCCAAACTTTCAATAATATTATCAAAACCCAAATTTGCTTGTCCGTCAAAATCTATTTCTTTATAATCCTCTTTTGCTTTATTGATAATTACATCTAATATTTCAAGGTTTTCTTTGATAATTGCATTGTCAGTAGTAATCCTGATGTCGCGGTACTTTTCTATAAACTCAGCATAGCGTTCATCTGATTGCTTTTTAAAATTTTCATCTCTGGCAATACCATCAAAAAGTTTGGCTATCGGCAATTCGACATTCAAATCTTTGGTATATCTTGCTCCCAAAGCGGTTGTGCTTTCCTGATTTTTATAGTTGAACCATGTATCAAGAAATTCCTCCTGATTGAACCAGAAATATTTTATTCCTTCATTTTCCTTTTTGGAAAGCCTTGTGATAAGTTCGGAACTGCCCCAAAAATCAAATGTAAGGTAGATACCTTTTGTTTTGGCATAATCAATCCATTCCTGGGTCTTTGACTTCCATTTATCCAGCATTGACTTTTTTCCTTTGACCTTGCCGTCCGGCATGTCGATAGGTATAGCTATACAGTATTTTTTAAGATTCAGATGATTATCAATAGCCGTAATGACCGACTTATCAATTTCTGTCCATTGGGTAGCCGAGAAACTTGTTGTAAAAAACTTTGCCTGCCACATGTGTAAATCGCCATTTTCTAAAATCCAGTAGCATTCTTTTCCAGCATCAGGTTTGCCCATCCTCCAAAATTTATCCTTACCGACTACGATTTCTCGTGAAGCCAGCTGGCATACCAATTCTTCAAAGCCATCATTGAGGCTGTTATTTAACGGACGTATATTGTTCCAGTTTATTGCCATTCCTAAATTTTATTAACGAAACATATTGTTTGCTCATCTCGGATATCATTTATAGTATCGGTTAAGAACTTCCTGAAATACTGGATTGATATTTTCAACTTCTGAAAACATGGTCATGCAGGACCTGAGTTTTATATCATTGGGATCTTTGGCTAGCGTCCTTAGTTATTAAATCTAATTCCTTAACTGATTCAGGGTAAGTCATTTCCTTGTTTCTCTGTATTGTATATGATTTTACTATTTCCATTTTAGTGCCTTATAAAAACCAATGCTAATAAATATCTCTTATTTAGTTACTACAATAGTTGAATTTCATCCATGACCTTTTGAAATTCCTTAATGTATTTTGCAGCCAATACGTCCGCAGATTCCAATCCAATTTCACGAAATCGCATATACAGGGTAATTGTACTTTTAGAAAATCCTAAATCTAACATTTTGTTTCCTCGAATATTCAGGATGTCAAGCAATAAGGATTTTAGTTCAGTCGAATGTGTTGCCATTTGATCAGTTACCATATTATCAAATCCATTTCTGGATTCATAGGTATATTTATATTTTAATAGCTCCATTGCCATTTCAACATCAATTTCTTTTGCTAAAGAGAATTCCTTTGAAAGCCAAAATATTCTCTTCTCCAGCAAAATTGGAAAACTTATAGAATCAATATCTGGTGTGTACATCCACGTGCTGGGAGACAGATCTTTTTGTATGTTTTTCAGGATTTTTGGGATTTCTTCTGGCGGAATTCGTAAAATACTAACACCCAGTGTTTCAACTCTGCCATGAATAAGGTCAATTTTTTCAGGGTCTGTATCGGGGTCTACGGCCCAAATGATTGTGTCATCATCCATCTGCAAAGCCACCCAATGATGATCTAGCAATCTTCTTACCCTCATTAAATAAGACGAATCAATATTTTTTACTGCAAAGAAATTATAAGATGCAATTTCCGCAAGCTGTCGTTGTTGTATAATCTGGTTGTCGTACTGTTGAACCGGATCAATCTTTTGTTCAAAGTATGGAATAACTGAAATTCCCGAGTTGCGATGCACCATTACAATATCCTCATCAACATTTATAGTTTTAAATTTACCTTTAAGATCGGTGCAGTACTTTAGCTCAGGGAAAACTTTTCCGTTTTCAGTACTTATAAATGTTAAAGAGGAAGTCAGGTCAATTTCACGTGGCTCCTGAATGTCATGAATATATATAAAACTTTTAATCTTGCTGGTGGTGATATGCCACCACGTTTTACCCGGCTGTGATATTGGCAAAATTTCTTTTGCTATTTTATTTACTATATCCTGGCGTATAATTGATGGAGAATAATTTTTATCTGATTTTATTTTTACCTCAATAGTTAATGCATATAATGCTTTGTTTATAAAATCTAAATTATTGCCTGGAGGAATAAAGTTAATATCAAGGCCACCTGTGAATTGAAACCATCTTTTAAAATGCACTTCGTATCTCGATGAAAAATTGCCTCTATAGACCAATCCTTCTTCAACTTCCTTAACCCATTTTTTACTTTTAAGCTTAGAGATAATATTATTAAACGATTCGCCTTCATCACGGTCATCATATGGGAATTCCTGCACGGTAAGATCAAATTTAAAACTGCGCAGAGAATGAACTTGCCCGAGGTCGCTAAACCATTTATTCAATATATCCTTATTGTTCTTTATTTTCTCCCAGATTTTAAACCCATTCCAGTAACTTATGTCTCGAAAATCTTCCGGACTTTTGATTCCTCTGTTATATTCTTCATCATTAATGTATTTCTTTCCTTGAGGCGTTAGATCCGCATTTGTTACAAAAATACCTTGCTGGCAGTCTTTTCTCATAGACGCTACGACTAATGTATCTAAGTCATTGCCATTATAATGAGATTGATAATTCCCTGTATGCTTGCACTGTGTTATACATCTTTCTCCCTTAGTATTAGTAGTAAGAATATCTTGTTTCTCATCACCTTGGCCATCAGTTACATCAACTGCAGTATGGCCTTCAACTTTTACTAATATATCAAGGATAAATTCCGGAAACTTATCATAACCTATTTGAGACAGATTTTTAAAAATTCCTTCACGTGTCGGAGATGTGGTAATAGCATCTAAATCACTTTCAATTGTATGATAGAAGCGCTGACTTGTTCCTGAAATTAAATTGTAACCCATGCGATAGTTGTGAAATTGATCTTAGTTTAGGAATTATAATAAATGTAATTGTTATAGTATGCTTTTAGCCTTAAGCAGACTAAACTTTAAACCATCATTTAAACCATCATTGCTAAAAGGAAATAACTAGCTATCCTGATAAATGAATATAATTATACCATTAGTTTGTACTCTTGTATTACTACAATAATGGAACTTAATAATGGTAATAAAACTTATTGCTTTAGTTTCTATTCTATTTGATGACATGCTTAACCGTATCTGTCAGGTAATAACCTCCTGTTCTTCTTGATCCCTTAAACTCTACTATTCCAGCACTCTTAGCAATACTTAAATATCTTTCAACAGTTGGCTTGGATTTATCCATCACATCTATAATACCATTTGCATTCAATCCTTCATTATCTCTTAATAAAGATACGATCTTCATTAGCTCGCTTCTAATACCATCACTTATACCATCAATTAAACCATCATTTACCGCAGCATCTAAAAGCTTATTTATACCATCACTTAAACCCTCATCTATACCATCATTTAAATCATCTCTAAAATCATCATCTCTTGCCATTCTTTTATAAGGTAATGCTTTTGGTCCATTAAAGGTAAGTGTAACACCATCACCTGCATCTTTCCATACAGGATCTTTAAGACCTTCTTTGTGGCATTCTTCGATCACTTTCAAAGTACCTCTTCCTAACTTATCAATTAATCCCCTGAGAAAAACAATATGGGCAATATCTGGATTGACCGGATGTGATGTATGGCTTTTCTTAAGTTCGCTGACCTTAAGGTCTCCTGGCAGATGCCCGCTATTTGATATAATAATTTTATCCGGATAAATACTGATGGCAGCACTGCTGGATTGATTGCTGTAGTCTCTGTGCATTAAAGCATTTATAACGCCTTCCTGCAAGGCCTTGATTGGAAATTTGAAATCCACCCGTTTCCATTGGTTGGATGCAAATACGCTTCTCACTCCCAAATTGCTTATGTAGCGTTCAAGCCTGTCCTGCGTATCGAACAGGTTGCCTTCCATAACTTCATCTCTTAACAACGAATTATTGGTTTTAGAATCGCCATACTCTGTTAAGCGGACACGTACCTGGGGAATAAATTTTGATGGGTTCTTTGCAAATAATACTACACAGGCATTGCTAAAATAGCCATTCTCATAAAGACCATAATAGGACAGGAAATCCAGCAGATCGTCTGATTCAAAATTACCTCGGTGGTTTCTTCTTGATTCCTCAATAGTTGAGCGAATAAGTTTTTGGTCTAAATCTTCCAATTCTACATTTATAGCAGGACTGCGCTCCCAATGAATTTCAGATTTTTGCCTGCCATGGATAAGTTCCGAAATCTGGTTGGAAGTGGCCCTTTTAGTTTCCTTTCCCTCCCTGTAATAAATGTTCCCGTCAAAAATATAAGGCTGCTTGGATCCTTTATAGACTTTAAGCAAAATAATCTGCTTGTCATCTATCGGCTCATTGCTGATGGTTATCGGTGCCTCCGGAACAATTTCAGAAAGCAGGAAAATCTTCAGCCTCTCCACATGTTCAATGGCATTAGGAATGTCTCGTACTTGTCCTAAATCATCTACGCCTACCAATATCCGCCCGCCTTTGGCATTCAAGAAACTACAGATAGCTTTACCAATAGCCATCTTGTCAATGGAACTTTTGAATTCCATCTGATCACTTTCGCCTTCCTTTAATAAACTATGTAATTGGTCTTCTTCTCTCATTTCTATGGTTTCATTGCTTCTACGATAGCACGAACTCTATCTATATCTTTAAACTGGGTTTCAACAACCTTCAAAATGTCTGCCAGGCGATAGTATTCATCAACCCAATGTCCGGTACGCTTGTCCGGATCTATTTCATTGCGAATTATATCATTATACTGATGTACCAACCTTATATCATCTAGAACTCCTGTCCTCTTGAATACAAAATCAGGATTGGCTGCCTGCGGGGCAGGCCCTGGTAAATACATATATTGTTTCAATAACTCCCTTGCAACATAAATATCACGGTGTGAAACAAACCATCTAGGCTTTTCCAGTTCGATAGCCCTTCTCATTTCCTGATGCGTGATAGACAAATCTCCGGCAATGACTGCACCATATCTGGGAGTAATAATTCCAAACACCAAATCACTTGCCTCAACGGCATTAAGGCAGTTTTGAAGGTTAGATATCTTAGGATTAGTCGGTATGGTTTTGAAATGTGAGTTCATAACTTGATATCCGTAGGTACTTAATGTACTGCAGACCTGCTCCACAATATCTTGAGAGTTGAGTACGGTTGAAGCAACCATGATTTTCAATGGTTTTTCGGCAGCCTTTTCGTCGTGTTCACCCATAAATCAGTTAGTAAGGTATACAAAACTACGAAATTAAAACATAATTGAAGGAAAGATATTGTACATCTTGATCAAGATACCCACATCAGGATTGATGCGACTTCTTGAAAACAATCTTCCCATTACATAATCTTTTTCGCATCCAAAATCCCTGGAATGTTTAAAAGCGTCTTCCAAAACTATTTGTCTATCGGGCAGGATGCATAGTTTAATCTTTCATACTTATCTGGTAAATCATTGCTTCCCCTTCATTTTTAAATTCAATAACCAGTATGCTTTTGTCCCATTTCAAGAGCAAAGGTAACTCCGTGTTCTTAACGCAGTAGCAAGGCCGAATCTTTCAGATTTGATAAAAAATCTCCACCCATCCGGGTTGTATTTTTTATCAAAGCCTTGCTATTGCTAAACACTCACCTTTTTATGCTCATGAAACGAAACATAGCATACTCCGGCTCTTTAGACGAATAAAAAAAATGTCAGCAATGAGAAATAAAATATTACAAATGGATTTGATGAAACAAAACAGCACCTCCTCTCATTGCCGAATAAAATTTCAAAAAAAATTAATCACTAAAAATCGTAGAAATTATGAACATCACAGGAAGAGTGACAGCGGATGCGCAGGTACGCAACGTGTCGAACAGCAAAACAGTAGTGAACTTTTCGGTAGCCATCAACGACAGCTATAAAAACAAAGCAGGCGAGCGCATAGAGCAGACAACGTATTTCGACTGCGCCTATTGGCTTAGTCCAAAAGTAGCGCAGATACTCACAAAAGGTACGGTGGTAGAACTGACAGGCAAAGTGAGCGCAAGAGCGTGGACAGGCAGTGACGGACAACCGCACGCAGGACTGAACTTCAACACCTCGCAAATCAAACTTCACGGGGGCGGTAAAAAAGCCGAAGCGGTACAGGCTCCTACAGGAAACAACAATGACGATACAAAGGACGATCTACCATTTTAACAACGAGCACCTAAATAATTTAAACAATTTAAAATTTAAAATCATGGCACATAATATCAATTTTAACAGCGAAACAGGACGTTATTCATTCTTTAGCGTAAAGGAAAAAGCGTGGCACGGACTAGGGCAAATTGTAGAGCAATACCCAACAAGCGAGGATGCTATAAAATTTGCAGGGTTAGATTACGAAGTCGTTAAAAGTCCTCTATTTACCAAAGGTTCGGGTATTATCCAAACGGCTGACAGTATCGAGATTGGAAGTAACGAATTGGAAGTCCCTAACTATTTTGCCAATATACGTACGGATAACAATGCAGTATTGGGGGTGGTAGGCAAAGACTATCACATCGTACAAAACTGTGAAGCTTTCAATTTCTTTGATGCTATTGTAGGTGGTTCACAAGGAATATTGTACGAAACCGCGGGAGCATTGGGACAAGGGGAACGCATCTTTATCACCGCAAAACTGCCCGATTATATCCGTGTAGGAAATGGCGATGATGTAACGGAAAAGTACATTTTCCTAACCACTTCACACGATGGCAGTGGAAGCATAACAGCAGCCTTCACCCCTATCCGTATTGTTTGCCAAAATACCCTTAACGCCTCGCTTCGTTCGATGAGCAACGTGGTACGCATCAAACATACTTCGGGAGCAAAACAGCATTTGGAAAATGCCCACAAAGTTATGGGCTTGGCGGATACCTTAAGCAACCAGTTAGAAGGAATATTCAATCAGTGGGCTAAAGTAAAGGTGACTGACCAAGAAGTAAAAAAACTAATCCAATTAGCTCTTTGCCCGAACAGGGAAACATTGGATTTGCTTAAAAAGGGTGCGGAAGATGAAGTTTCCACCGTGTTCAAAAATGTGGTGCAAGATGCCTTTGCATACGCTATGACAAGCGACACTCAACAAATGGATACCACCAAAGGCACATTGTTCGGGGCGTACAATGCCGTGACAGGCTACTATCAGAATGTACGCAATTACAAAGATGATGAAGCCAAGTCACAAAGTATTGTAATGGGTGGAACAGCTCAAATCAAATCACAGAAAGCATTTGAATTGTGTACTTCTTTCGAGAAAATCGGTTCAGATGTATTCAATTTCAATTAATCCGAATGTTTAACCACAGGTGACCGCCTACGGGTGGTTACCTTTAAATAGCAGAAAATGAAAGTAATAGATTTAAACGGTTGCCCTATTGAAGTAACAAACCTTAACGAAGCAATCCGTATAACCAAACGGTATAAAAAATACAGGCATGAGAATGAAAGCTACTCCGATTATGACAAAAAGCAGAACGCCTACTGGACAGATATGTACGAGAAGCTGACAACAATAAAAGAAGGATTAAACAACAATTAAAATTTTTAAAACGATGAATGCAAATTTTTTCAATCAGATAGCGCAAATAGGCATTACAGGAGATTTACAACTCACTATATCAAAGGGTATAGAAAACACCCTTATTATTTCCATAATACTTCAAAA